>RAYR01000001.1 GCA_003612405.1 bacterium 0.1xD8-71 | reverse complement strand
ACCTTGAGGAGATATTTTATTTTGTCAACAAAAAAATGCTGTATTTATGCGGCTTTTGGCGTTTCGCAAACGCCTAATGTGTTTATATGGGGAAAGGAGAAAACTCTCCTTTTATGATCAGGTATAGGGCGATAGGATACTTAGAGAAACAGGAGAAAAGTGTATGAAAGACAAGAAAAAATTAGGTGTCATGGCACAGCTTATCATGCTGTGTGCAATTCCGATGGTCATTATGGTACTCGTAGTTACGTTCTATTCCATTGGCAAAATGCGTGACCTGGTACAGGATTCCACCATGGAAGGATTGGAAAATCTGTGTCAGAGTGTCTATGCAGCCTATGAGGCTATTGATCCCGGTGATTACCGCATGGATGGTGATACCCTGTATAAGGGTGATTACTGTGTAACGGAGCATGAGGAAGTCATCGACAATTTCGTAAAGGGATCCAGTGCGGATGTCACTATTTTTTATGGAGATACCAGGCGTGCCACTTCTTTGCGTGACAAGACAACAGGAGAACGTATTCTGGGAACCAAAGCATCTGACAGTGTCATTTCAACAGTGATTAATGGCGGCAAAACTTATGAGACCAGCGATGTCATTATCAATGGTGAAAAGTACTATGCTTTCTATATGCCGGCATTTAATGCCAACGGTAAATGTGTGGGTATGGTATTTGCCGGACAGCCGGCCACAGAAGCGGCGGCTGAGATTAACAAAAGCACGATGATGATTCTGGGCATTGCCATATTTATCCTGATTGTTGCCCAGATTGTATGTATCCGCATAGCAAGGGCATTGGCAAAGGTGATCGTACAGTCCGAGGAGATTCTGTTATCTCTGGCGGAAGGTAATCTGAACCTGCAGGTCAGTGAAAGAATGTTAAAGAGAAAGGATGAACTGGGTGTTATGGGGCGCGCTGTCCAATCCCTTCTTGACAAATTACAGGAGATTATCGGCAGCATCAAACAGAATACCAGCACCTTGATGGTAAAGGGGGATTCCCTGGAATCCATGGCGTCACAGTCCTCCACAACGGCAGATGAGATCAGCACCGCAGTGGAAGATATTTCCAAAGGTGCCGTATCCATGGCGGAGGATATTGAGTCGGCCACTCTGCAAATCACCAATATGGGAATCCTGATTGAAAAAATTGTGGACAGTGTGCAGGAACTGGACCAGTTGTCCGGACAGATGCATCAGGCCGATACGGAGTCCGAACAGATTATTCATGAGTTAAGTGCATCCAATGACAAGACCACAGAGGCGATTAAGAAAATTGAAGTATCTGTACATACCACCAATGAATCCGTCACAAGAATTCAGGAAGCGGTTAGTCTGATCGCATCCATAGCCAGTGAGACAAGTCTGCTGGCCTTAAATGCGAGCATCGAAGCCGCCAGAGCAGGGGAGGCAGGCCGAGGTTTCTCTGTGGTTGCCACCCAGATTTCCAAGCTGTCTGAGGATTCCGCACAGTCTACCAAGACGATAGAAGATATTATTCATCAGCTGACCCTGGATTCCGAGGCGTCTGTGAAAGTCATGAATGAAGTAAATGAGATCATCACAGAGCAGCAAAAGAAACTGGATCAGACCAAAGAGAAATTCAGCGATGTGAGCAACGGCATTGACAGTTCCATGAAGGAGTCCCGTCTGATTCATGACCAGGCCGGTGAATGTGATTCTGAAAGAGGTAAGGTCGTGGATGTTATCCAGAGTTTATCTGCGGTATCTGAGGAAAATGCAGCATCCACAGAGCAGACGACAGCATCCATGCAGGAACTTAATGCAACCATCAATCTGCTTGCAGAAGCCGCCCGGGAGTTGAAGGATATGGCAGTAAGTCTGGAAGAGGAAGTTGCTTTCTTTAAGCTTTAAAATTTTGTTTTTGAAAACGGGAAAAGGGGCCATATGTTGCGGCCTCTTTTTTGTTACTTTCAAATACATATCAAAAAATATTGACACTGGGAAAATATAATATTATAATATGAACAAATAAACATATGTTGAATCACAAAGAGAAAGGTATTCATAAAATGGAAGAAAAGGAATATCTGGAAGACCATGAAGAACTGCTTAAAACGGTACTGGACAGACAGCCAGCAGACGAAGTGCTTTATGATCTGGCGGAACTTTTTAAGGTTTTTGGGGATTCTACCAGAATCAAGATTCTATACGCCATGTTTGAGACGGAATTGTGCGTCAATGATATTGCAAGACTGTTGAATCTAAGTCAGTCGTCGGTCAGTCATCAGCTGCGGATTTTAAAGACATCCAAACTGGTAAAATTCCGCAGGGAAGGAAAATCCGTCTTTTATTCCCTGGATGACGAACATATCAAGCTGATTCTCAGCATGGGCATGGAGCATGTAGAAGAGTAGAAAAAGTTAATTTACTTCGCGGACTCGGATAGCGTAAATTATAGGAGGGAGAATGATATGAACAAGACTTATAAGATTGAAGTGGACTGTGCAAACTGCGCGGAGAAGATGCAGGAAGCTGCCGGAAAGACAGAAGGAGTTGTCGAAGCGACCGTCAGCTTTATGACGCAGAAAATGAAGGTGGAATTTGCGGAAGGTGCTGATGAAAAATCTGTTATGAAACAGGTTTTAAAAGCCTGCAAAAAGGTGGAACCGGACTGTGAAATTGCTTTCTGACAAAAAGAAATATTTTTGATGGCACAAAATACGGTTTAAAATCCGGAAAAATCTGCCGTTAAAATAGGGGTGGACAGACTGTATACGCAGGATTGTCTGCCTTTTTCATTTGCCTTATTTACCAACCGGGGATTTGTCCGCCGGGGCAAAAATGGGTTGACGAAATGACTGGAAATCAGTACTATGTTTAAATAGGGATTATAATAGATACCAATACAACAGATAAGGATTTGTCGGAGGGGAATGTTTTGAAAAAATATAAAATTTTAGGTGTTGCTGTTATCTGTGCTTTTTTATTGACAGCATGCGGTGAAGATGAGGTGTTGACAGCTTATCAGGAAGATATGAACACTTTTTTTGAAAACCTTGCTTCCTATAATGATAACATGAATTCCATTGACCCGAATTCAGAAGATGCCGTATCACAGCTTCTTGCTTATCTGGACGGTCTGCAAAACGAGATTACCTGGATGGCGGAACTGGAAGTGCCGGAACAGTTTGCGGCCGCGGAGAGTCTGGCGGATGAGGCGGATGAAAATATGAAGGAAGCGGTGGCCTTGTTCCACTCTGCCTATGAAGGTGATACTTACGATGAAGCATTGGGGCAGGCGGCTCTGGAATATTATGAGCGGACCAATATTCGTATTCAGTACATTATTACCATTCTGCATGGTGAAATCCCTGAGGGAGAAGGGGTAACCTACACCGAGGAGGAAGGTATCTTTGGCGGCGGGTTCTTAAATAAGACGGATGAGGAAGAGGACGGGGACGAATCCTCTTCGGAAGATGACGAAATATCGTCGGATGAACCGCAGGAAGATGATTTTGACACAGATGACACCGTCTTCTATGAGGAGCCTTCCGGGGAGGCTGAAGAATAGTGTGAAAAATAAATTTTTCACACGCAAATTTGTGCTTGAGGGCACAAATTCGCAGGTTGAGAAAGGAGCATGGTTATTAATTTGGACAAAAATTCATTCAGAGCATTGATTCAGACTGCGCCTGTTTTCCTGGACGGGGCTACCGGTTCTAATCTGCAAAAAAGCGGGATGCCCACAGGCGTATGTCCGGAGGAGTGGATCTTGGCGCATAAAGAAGTTCTCATTGCACTCCAGAAGGAATTTATAAACGCTGGCAGCAATATTATCTATGCCCCTACTTTTACGGCAAACCGGATTAAATTAAAAGAATACGGCATGGAAAAGAATATCCGGCAGATCAATCACGATCTGGTGGCTCTCTCGAAAGAGGCCGCCGGCCGCAGTGCCTATGTGGCCGGAGATATCACCATGACAGGCGAACAGCTTGCGCCCATGGGCAGATTGAATTTTGAAGAATTAATTGATGTCTATAAAGAACAGATTGGCTGTCTTGTGGAGGCCGGGGTGGATCTTCTGGTGGTGGAGACCATGATGAGCCTGCAAGAGACCAGGGCGGCTGTGATTGCCGCCAAAGAAGTCTGTGACCTGGCGGTTATGGCTACGCTTACTTTTGAGTCTGACGGCAGAACCCTGTATGGGACAGATGCCGTGACAGCGGCTGTGGTATTGGAAAGTCTTGGGGTGTCCGCAGTAGGTGTCAACTGTTCCACCGGACCGGATAAGATGGTGGATGTGGTGCGGCGTATGGCGGAAGTGACCACCCTGCCGATCATTGCCAAACCCAACGCCGGGCTGCCCTTTCTGGATGAGGCAGGAAATACTGTATATGATATGGACGCCAAAACTTTCGGCTCCTGTATGAGAGATATTGTGACGGCAGGTGCCTCCATCATTGGCGGCTGCTGCGGTACGACGCCTGAGTATATCAGAGAGGCCAGGAAACAGGTTGGGGATATGCCGGTTATTACCCGTCAGAAATCCGGCCGCAGATTCCTTTCCAGTGAACGGCAGACCATTTCGTTTGACCTGACAGATAACTTTATCATTGTGGGAGAGCGTATCAATCCCACCGGGAAGAAGAAATTGCAGACAGCTTTGCGGGAAGGTTCCCTGGAGATGGTTTCAGACTTCGCGGAAGAACAGGAAGTCTGTGGAGCAGGTATCCTGGATGTCAATATGGGCATGAGCGGTATTGATGAGAAGGCGATGATGCTCCAGGCACTGGAGACCATAGGCGGTGTTACCAATCTGCCTCTCTCCATTGATTCCAGCCATGTGGAAGTGATCGAGGCGGCCCTTCGCAAATACCCGGGCCGGGCACTGATCAATTCTATTTCTTATGAAAAGGCCAAAGTAGATGCGCTGCTTCCCCTGGCAAAGAAATATGGGGCGATGTTTATCCTGCTTCCTTTATCGGACGAAGGTCTGCCCAAAGATCTGGCAGAAAAAATAAGCATTATAGAGGCCATCGAAGAGAAGGCCTATGCACTTGGACTGACGAAGGAAGATATCATTGTGGATGGGCTGGTGGCTACCGTAGGCGCCAATAAGACGGCCGCTACAGACACCCTGGATACCATTCGGTACTGTAAAGAAAAGGGACTGGCTACCATCTGTGGACTTTCCAATATCTCTTTTGGACTGCCGGAACGGAGCTTCGTCAATGCCAGCTTCCTGACCATGGCCATTCAGGCAGGCCTGACCATGGCCATTGCCAATCCCTCCCAGGAGCTGCTGGTAAGCTGTGCTTTTGCTTCCGACTTGCTTTTGCACAAAGAGGGGGCGGATATCCGTTATATCCAACTGATGGACGCCTTGAAAGAAAAGCGGGAAGCACTGGGGGAGACTGTGACGGCATCAACCGGAATCCGCCTCAAGGCACCGGTACAGGAGAGCACTGCTTCCACCATGCAGGATAAACTCTATACAGATGTACTGAAGGGGAATAAAAACGGTATTGTGGCGGACACGAAAGAAGCTCTCTCACAGGGCCGTGAGGCGAAAGTACTGTTAGATGAAATCCTGCTTCCTGCCATCAATGAGGTGGGGGAGCTTTTTGATAAGGGCAAATACTTCCTGCCCCAGCTGATTGCCAGTGCGGAGGCCATGAAAGCGGCCATTGAGTATATGGAGCCCATTCTGTTACAGGAAAGTACCGGTGCGGATATGCCTACGGTGGTGATTGCCACCGTGGAAGGAGATATCCACGACATCGGTAAGAATCTGGTGGCATTGATGTTGAAAAACTATGGTTTCCGGGTCATTGATCTGGGCAAGGATGTGCCCAAGGAGCAGATTATTGCGGCTGCCAAAGAGCATCACGCCCAGGTGATAGCGCTTTCTGCCTTGATGACTACTACCATGCAGCAGATGCGGCATGTGATAAAGTATGCAAAGCAACAGCAGGTGGATGCCAAGATCATTATCGGCGGCGCCGTAATTACCCAGGAATATGCAGATGAGATCGGTGCTGACGGCTATTCCAAAGATGCGGCAGATGCGGTGAAACTGACAAAGAAAATCTTGCAGATAGAGGACTAGATAAGAGGGATTATCCCGGGAAAGGAGCATTGATAGAATTATGATAGGTGCTGATGCAATCGTAAAATGTCTGGAAGCGGAGGGCGTAGAATATGTGTTCGGCTATCCCGGCGTGGCCATATGCCCTTTCTATAACAGTATTCTGGATTCCGATATACAGACAATTCTGATACGTACGGAGCAGAATGCGGCACATGCAGCCAGCGGACTTGCCAGGGTATCCGGTAAAGTGGGCGTGTGTGCGGTTACTTCCGGCCCCGGTGCAACCAATCTGATCACCGGCGTGGCGACCGCTTTTGCGGACAGCATACCCCTGGTATGTATCACCGGACAGGTAAACAGCGAACTGTTGGGATCAGATGTTTTTCAGGAGGCGGATATTACCGGCGCGGTGGAGTCTTTTGTCAAATACAGTTACCTGGTAAAGGATGCAAATGATATTCCCCGGGTTTTCAAGGAAGCCTTTCATCTGGCCAATACCGGCCGTAAAGGGCCTGTGTTAATAGACGTTCCCATTGATATCCAGAACAGCCCTGTGGGGAAATTCAAGTATCCGGAAGAAGTCAATATGAGAACCTATAAGCCGACTGTAAAAGGGAACATGGCACAGATCAAGAAAGTGATCAAGGAACTTGAGAAGGCAAAGCGCCCTATCATCTGCGCCGGCGGCGGTGTTCTGCTGAGTCATGCGGAGGAAGAACTTAAGAAGTTTGCGGAAGAATATCAGATTCCGGTAGTTTCCACCATGATGGGGATCGGCGTTATGCCCACCAGACATCCGATGTATTACGGTATGGTAGGCAATAACGGGAAACCCTATGCCAACCGTGCCATGAATGAATCGGATCTGCTTCTCATGGTGGGTGCCAGAGTAGCAGACCGTGCAGTGAATCAGCCGGATGTGATCACAGAGAATAAGGTGCTCATTCATATCGATGTGGATCCGGCGGAGATCGGCAAGAACGTGGGACCGGCCATTCCGCTGGTGGGAGATGCCAAACACATTTTTGAAGATATTCTAAAAGAAGATTTCAACGGGGAACACAGTGAATGGATTGCCCTCTTAAACGAATATCGCAGCGCCATGCAGCCTGTCCGTAAGCCCAACCCGGATTATGTGGATCCGGCGGCTTTTATCACCATGCTTTCCGATGCCATGGAAGAGGACGGGGTTTATGTGGCGGATGTGGGACAGAATCAGATCTGGTCCTGCGGTTATCATATTGTCAAGAAAGGCCGCTTCCTTACCACCGGCGGTATGGGAACCATGGGCTATTCCATTCCGGCAGCCATGGGTGCCAAGCTTGCGGACAGAAAGCGGCAGGTGGTAGCGGTCTGCGGTGACGGTTCCTTCCAGATGTCCATGATGGAGCTTGCCACCATGCGGCAGTTTGATGTACCCGTCAAGATCATAGTTCTCAAGAATAACTATCTTGGTATGGTGCGGCAGTACCAGCATTTTACTTACAAAGACAACTATTCGGTGGTTGACCTATCCGGGAGCCCGGACTTAGAGAAGCTCTCGGCGGCCTATGATATGAAGTTTATGAGGCAGTACACCATGGAAGGCGTCGCAGATACGATCAAAGCCTTTTTGGAGAATGATGAATCTGTATTGCTGGAATGTCTTATCGATCCCATGGATCTTGTCTGACAGACGGGTGCCCACTACAGGATCAAAAGGAGAGGTAGAAGATGAAAAAGATTTATTCCGTATTGGTGGAAAACAGATCTGGTGTGCTTTGCAAGGTAGCAGGCCTGTTTTCGAGAAGATGTTTTAATATTGACAGCCTGGCCGTGGGAGAGACCGAGGACTCGGCCGTTTCCCGCATGACCATCGTAAGTTCCGGCGATCAGAGAACCATCGAACAGATTGAAAAACAACTGAATAAGAAAATTGATGTCATCAAGGTAAAAACATTTGATGAACCGGAGAGCGTGAGCCGTGAGCTGATGCTGATGAAGGTGAAGTACAACAAGAGCAACCGGCGCGATATCATGGAAACCTGTGAGATCATGGATGCCGATATCGTGGATATGTCCAAAAATATGATGGTCATACAGATCTGCGATGTACCGGAACGCATCCGGCTGTTCATCAGTATGATGCAGGGCATCAGTATTGTGGAGATGGCGCGTACCGGAACCCTGGCTCTTCAGAAATGCCTGGAAACAGAGAATTAAATTTGACTTTTGATAGTGAAGTTGCTACAATTATTGACAGTGTTCGTATAGTAAATAAAAGAAAGGCATGATTCTATGCAGAAAAAAGTATTTCAGTTGTTAGTGGACAATACATCCGGTGTATTAAGCCGTATTGCAGGGCTTTTCTCCAGAAGAGGCTACAATATCGACAGTATTACGGCAGGCGTGACGGCAGATCCCCGTTATACGCGGATTACCATTGTTACCTCCGGTGACGATGAAATCCTGGACCAGATTGAGAAACAGGTGTCCAAGCTGATTGATGTACGGGATATCAAAGAACTGCATCCCGGCGGGAGCGTCTACAGGGAACTTGTTCTCATCAAGGTGAAGGCCTCCGCGCAGGAAAGGCAGGGTGTCATCTCCGTGGCGGATATCTTCCGTGCCAAGATCATTGATGTATCCACAGAGAGTCTTATCATTGAATTGACCGGTAATCAGGATAAGATAGAAGCCTTTATCAGCCTGCTGGACGGCTACGAGATTCTGGAACTGGCCCGTACCGGTATCGCAGGACTTGGCCGTGGCATCGAGAATGTCACATATCTGTGATCTGTGTTGTTAGCTCAAGGGTTATCCCTTTTAGTTATATAATTTTAATTTCAAATGGAGGATAGGAAGATGGCAAAAATTTTTTACCAGGAAGACTGTAATTTATCTCTTTTAGATGGCAAGACCATCGCGGTGATCGGCTATGGCAGTCAGGGACATGCACATGCACTCAATGCAAAGGAGTCCGGCTGTCACGTAATCATTGGTCTTTATGAGGGTTCCAAATCCTGGGCCAAAGCCGAGGCGCAGGGATTTGAGGTATATACGGCGGCAGAAGCTGCCAAGAAGGCTGATATCATCATGATTCTGATCAATGATGAATTACAGGCAGCCATGTACAAGAAAGATATCGAGCCCAACCTGGAAGCAGGCAATATGCTGATGTTTGCACACGGCTTTAACATTCATTTCGGCTGTATCGTACCGCCCAAGGATGTAGATGTAACCATGATCGCGCCTAAAGGACCCGGTCATACGGTAAGAAGCGAGTATCAGGCCGGCAAGGGTGTTCCCTGTCTGGTTGCCGTTCATCAGGATGCTACCGGCAAGGCACAGGATAAGGCACTGGCTTATGCCCTGGCAATCGGCGGCGCAAGAGCAGGCGTCCTGGAGACCACTTTCAGAACAGAGACAGAGACCGATCTGTTTGGTGAACAGGCAGTGCTCTGCGGCGGCGTATGCGCATTGATGCAGGCAGGTTTCGAGACACTGGTGGAAGCAGGATACGATCCGAGAAACGCTTATTTCGAGTGTATCCATGAGATGAAGCTGATTGTGGATCTGATCTATCAGTCCGGATTTGCCGGGATGCGTTATTCCATCTCCAATACGGCTGAATATGGCGACTATATCACCGGACCGAAGATTATTACGGAAGAGACCAAGAAGACCATGAAGAAGATTCTTTCTGATATCCAGGACGGTACTTTTGCAAAAGACTTCCTGCTTGATATGTCTTCCGCAGGCAGCCAGGTTCACTTCAAGGCTATGCGTAAACTGGCTTCCGAGCATCCGGCAGAAGTGGTAGGCGAGGAAATCAGAAAGCTTTACAGTTGGAACGGTGAGGATAAACTGATCAATAACTAACTTAAAGCAGAGGTGCGCATGGATTCCAGAATCAATGTAGACCAGAGGCTGGCGGAAAGTTTTAAACAGCTTTTAATTAAAAATCCAATTGAAAAGATTACCATTAAAGATATCACCGATGGGGCAGGCGTGATAAGACCAACATTTTACAATCATTTTCAGGATAAATATGATCTCCTGGAATGGATTGTCAAGCATGAGCTGCTGGGACCTTTCTTTCCGCAGCTTAAGAGAGGCCATCTGGAGGATGGTCTGATACTTATCTTTACAAACGCCCTCCAAATGAAGGAGTTCTGTATCCGGGCGGCAAAGATGGAAGGACAGAATTCCTTTGAGAGCATTGTCCGCAAGTGTATCTGGGAAATGTTATTGACCTATATCCGTACACGCTGTGAGAACCGGAATTTTTCCCATAGCTGGATGACACCGGAGATTGTGGCGGAATATTATGCCCAATCCCTGACTTTTGTGGTAATGACATGGATTCGGAAGGATATGATCATCTCCTCAGAGGAAATGGCCACGGTCTATCAGTACATCATTCACCGCTCCATGGATGAAATGTTGAACGAAATGCTGTAGAATGACCAGGCATCCCTTTAAAAGAATATCATATGGGACAGTAGAATGTCGTACAATAACAAAATCGTTATTGTACGGCATTTTTTGTGTTTTTGTTTAGAAAATGTTAAGAAGTGTATCCTGCTTCTGTTTAGAATTGAAAGTTATAGTGTAATTGTTGAAGCAAACAGACAGGCTGTTTCGTTCATAAATGTAAAATACCTTTGGTATTAACTTTTAAGCAGGGAGGAACATCTTATGACAGCTGAAATCATTATGAACTATTTTGCCAGGTATGGAGGTATTGCAATCTTTGTGATTGTGCTTCTGGAATATCTTAATCTGCCGGGATTTCCGGCCGGGGTTATCATGCCGCTTGCGGGAATCTGGGCAGCGAAAGGGCAGATCCTTTTCCCCGTTGCCATTCTGATCACGGTGGCCGCAGGGCTTATGGGGAGTCTGATCTTATACTTTGTCGGATATACGGGCGGCGATTTTGCCCTGCAAAAGTATCTGAATAAGTTTCCCAGACAACGGCCCGCCATTGAATCCAAATTGGAATGGGTCAGACAGAGAGGAAGCCTGGGGATTTTTGTGAGCAAGCTGATTCCCATGATCCGCACACTGATTTCCATTCCGGCCGGCATCTCCAAAATGAACATGGCGAAATATATTGTAAGTTCTACCCTGGGGATTCTGGTGTGGAATCTGGTATTTGTGGGCGCCGGTTATTTCCTTGGCGATATGCTGTTGGGATATCTGACCTGATTCAGAGAAAGAGAGGGTACAACAGCCATGAAAATTGCGATGATGACAAACAACTACAAACCTTTTATAGCGGGGGTTCCTGTCTCTGTTGAGAAACTGTCGGACAGTCTGCGGGCCCTTGGACACCAGGTAGTCGTATTTGCTCCCAGTTACGACAGACAGATAGAAGAGGAACATGTAATCCGGTATGGTGCCTTATTAAAGGGTGTGGCAGGCGGCGCCTCCGTACCGAACAGTCTGGATCCGAAGATTGAGAAGAAGTTCCGGGAGGGGCATTTCGATGTGATTCATGTACACCATCCCATGCTGATCGGAATGACAGCCCGCTATCTTTCCAGGAAATATCATGTGCCGCTCGTCTGCACCTACCATACCCGGTATGAGCAGTATCTGCACTATGTGGGACTTTCCGGATTGCAGAAATTCCTGCCGGTGTACTTACGCAAAACCCTTGGCGCCTGCAATATGGTGTTTGCGCCTACACCGAACATCCAGGCCTATCTAAAGGAAATCGGTATCCGTGTTCCCATAGAAGTACTTCCCACAGGACTGTCAGGCGCAAGTTTTGATCCTGACACAGCCAAAGCCGCCTCCCTGCGCGCAAAGTTTTCCGGCGGCAGACCTTTTATGTTCTGTACCGTGGCCCGTCTTGCCAGGGAGAAAAATCTGGAATTTTTGTTGGAGAGTCTGGCCCTGTACAAGCAAAGAGCCGGTGCCTGCTTTAAGCTTCTGTTAATTGGCAAAGGTCCATACCGGGACCGGCTGCTCCGACGGATTGCAGAATTATCCCTGACAGAAGAGATTATCCTGGTGGGGGAAGTGCCTAATGAAGAGATCAAAGAATATTGTCTTGCCTGCGATCTTTTCCTCTTTACTTCCCGTTCCGAGACCCAGGGGATTGTGCTGCTGGAAGCCATGGCCGCCCAAACGCCTGTACTGGCACTGCGTGCCACCGGTACAGAAGACATCGTGGCAAACGGGATAAACGGTTATATGGTCGATGTCTCCGGTGATGGAGCCCTGGATATCTTACACGATGAACAGGCTTTTGCTGACAGACTAATGGACATCCTTTCCGGGAAAGAACTGGATGCCCTGCGGCGTGGTGCCAAAGACACGGCAGGCACCTATGACTGTATGAAGATAGCCCAAAAAGCTGCCGCCTGTTACCATGAAGTCCTGTGGAATTACAATGCACGGCAGGCCGGATTCTACAGCCAGCCTGCCAGAATAGGGTAGGGTATGTTATACTACTATATATACTGCATAAGAGGGGGTTCCTAAATGGACACATATCATATCCTGATTGTCGAGGATGACAAAGAAATCCGGGAAGGCATTGAAATATATCTGAGAAATCAAGGCTATATTGTCTTTCAGGCAGCCGATGGCATTGAAGGACTGGAGCAGATAAAGAAAGAAGAGATTCATCTGGCTATCGTGGATGTAATGATGCCGCGGATGGACGGCATCAACATGATGATGCGGGTGCGGGAACTGGGCTATGAATTTCCGGTGATCATGCTCTCTGCCAAGTCCGAAGAAGTAGACAAGATCATGGGGCTTAATATGGGGGCTGACGATTATGTGACCAAGCCCTTTACGACCATGGAGCTTCTTGCCAGGGTCAATTCCCATCTGCGCCGGTACGGCCGCTTCTTAGAGATGATGGGCAAAGAAAAGCAGAATGATAAAGTGTATATTATCGGCGGTCTGGAACTGCATGAGGAGACGGTGGAAGTCTTTGTGGACGGTAAACCCGTTAAGATGACGCCTATAGAGTTTAAAATATTACTACTGCTGATGAAAAATCCCGGCAGGGTGTTTTCGGCAGAAGAGATTTATGAACGGGTCTGGAATGAGCAGGCCATCAACACAGACACGATCATGGTACATGTCAGAAAAATCCGGGAGAAGATAGAATTAAATCCCCGGGAGCCAAAATATTTAAAGGTGGTGTGGGGTATTGGATATAAAATTGAAAGACAGTAAAACGGGTATGATAACGGCTATCCTCCTGGTATTACTGGCATCGGTGGGATTTATAAGTCTGTATCCACGATTCCGGAGCAATGCGGACTTTTATATCGCAGAATTCAACGAAGATGTAATGGTGAATGAAGACTTCCTGTGTGACCTCTATAAAGGAAATACCATCCTCTATAAAGATCTTCAGGAACAGATTACAGGAACACCTCTTAAGTATCAGGATGTTTATCTGATGATATCAGAAGAACAGCCATCCTATGATGCTTCCGAGTATATTAGTTTTGACGGGGAGAGTGCCGCTGAATATGCAGGGCGTAAGCTTTACCAGATGTTAAAAGGCTGGGAAGATGATTTCTGGGAAAATCTGGATCACAACCTGGATTATCAGATTGTGGATGCTGCCGGAAATACGATGATCACCAACACAGAACATGACATCGGACAGCTGGGCAGCAAGGAAGCATCGGAAGAGCTTCTTTCCACCTATCCCTATTATATTAAACTGCGCTATGATGATGCCGGATTCCTAGAACATGTGTGGGTCAAAGGAAGTGACTCCGACCGTATTTTAAAGAATGTACAGCGTGTCATGAAAAGCAGTATGCTGGAAAGAAGCCTTTATGATTCCGGTTTCAATGACGGCTATGCCGGAGCTCTTATGTCAAATGATACTATATATTATTATCATAACAATAACACAATGAGCGTCCGAATCGGTATTCAGAATACCCCGAGAAACTGTACGATCTGTTATGCGCTGACCCAGGAGCAGATGAACTTTTTTATAGATGAAAATTATTATCATCAAATGATAGCTCCCTATCACGCTTACCATATGATCGGCGTGGCAAACGTTTTTTGTATATTCCTGATCGTTCTTGGCATACTGGCTCTGCTCATGCCTTTATGGAAGAAATATCATCTTCATGAGCTGTGGATTTTCCAGCTGCATCTGGAAATCCTGCTTTTTCTTCTGTTCGTTATGTTTGCCTTTATGGGCGAAGCCGCAACAAAATTGGTCATATACAGCATGACAGGGGACAGCGATTATGCAGGTTCGTATATGCTTACCGCGATATACACCGCTTTTCCCGAGCTGTCTATGGAGGCAGCAAAGGGAATCGCCGTGGGAATCAATATGGTGTGTCTGTTCCTGATGTTTGGATTCTGGTATCTTTTCGTGACAGCTTTGGGACAGGTGCATACGCTTGGCATTAAGAATTATATCAAAGAAAGAAGCATCTGTTACCGGGTCTGCCGGAAAGTGCACGGATATGGACAGCGTCAGATAAGCTCTTTCAAAGAAGAGATTCTTCATGTGGACTTGGGACAAAACACCAATAAAACTCTGTTAAAGATTGTGGTGGTCAATTTTTTGCTTCTTGCACTTTTAAGTACCCTGTGGTTTGCCAGTCTGCCCTTGTTGCTGTTATATTCGGCAGTTCTCTATCTGGCGTTAAAGAAATATATCAAGCGTATTCAGGTCCAGTATAAACATCTGCTTGTGGCTGCACAGTCTATGGCGGATGGAAATTTACAGACAGAATTTACAGGCGACTGGGGCGTTTTCGAGTCCTATAAGAGCAATCTGGCAGAGATTCAGCAGGGATTCTCCAAGGCGGTGGAAGAGGAGGTCAAGAGTCAGCGGATGCGCACAGAGCTGATCACCAATGTCTCCCATGATCTGAAAACACCGCTCACCGCCATCACCACTTACATTGAACTGTTGCAGGAAGAGGGTGTCACCAAAGAACAGCAAAAGGAATATCTGGATGTCCTAGAGCGAAAGGCCAGACGGTTGAAGATTCTGATAGAAGACCTCTTTGAGGTGAGCAAGGCAAACAGCGGCAATATATCCTTACAGTTTGATAAAGTGGACATCGGCAATCTGATGCGCCAGGTCTATCTGGAATATGAAGATAAGGTGGAAGAAGCGGACTTGATCTTCCGCTTCCAGATGCCAGAGGAAAAACAGTTCCTGATGCTGGACAGTGAGAAGACCTACCGTATTTTTGAAAATCTATACACCAATATCATCAAATACGCCATGCCTGCTACCCGGGTATATGTGCGTATGGAGCGTGAGGATGATCAGGTGATGATTGAGTTGAAAAACATGTCCAGAGCGGAGCTTAATATTGCGCCGGAAAGTCTGACAGAACGTTTCGTCAGGGGGGACAGTTCCCGCAATACCGAAGGAAGCGGCTTAGGGCTGGCCATTGCCCGCAGTTTTGTGGAATTACAGAAAGGCCAGATGAAAGTGGAGATTGACGGAGACTTGTTTAAAGTGACGATTGTGTGGAAGGGGCTATAGGCCCCTTCCCTTTTTCTTTGTTGTATGCTAAAATAACGTGAGATAGACATTTGAGATGCCGCAGACGGCATGATGATAGTATTATAATAGACCAGGTTTATCAGATATAAGGAGGAACAGATATGGGAATGACTATGACACAGAAAATTCTGGCTGCACATGCCGGTTTGGATAAGGTGGAGGCCGGGCAACTGATCGAGGCCGATCTGGATCTGGTACTTGGCAATGATATCACCAGTCCTGTTGCCATCAAGGAAATGGAAAAAATGAATACGGATGGCGTGTTTGATAAGGACAAGATCGCCCTGGTGCCGGATCACTTTGTCCCGAATAAAGATATCAAATCCGCAGAACACTGCAAATGTGTGCGGGAATTTGCCCTTAAGAATGAGATTACCAATTACTTTGAGGTGGGTCAGATGGGTATCGAACATGCACTCTTGCCGGAAAAAGGACTGACCGTGGCAGGAGATGTCATCATCGGTGCGGATTCCCATACCTGTACCTACGGCGCCCTGGGTGCCTTTTCCACAGGGGTCGGCAGTACCGACATGGCTGCCGGTATGGCCACAGGCAAAGCCTGGTTCAAAGTGCCTTCCGCAATCCGATTCAACCTGACGGGCAAGCCGGACAAATGGGTCAGCGGCAAAGATGTAATCTTACATATCATCGGTATGATCGGTGTGGACGGCGCCTTATATAAGTCCATGGAATTTACGGGTCCCGGTATTGCCAATCTGACCATGGATGACAGATTCACCATCGCCAACATGGCGATTGAGGCGGGCGGCAAGAACGGTATCTTCCCGGTGGATGAACTTGCCATTGCCTATATGAAAGAACACAGCACAAGAGCATATAAGATATATGAGGCGGATGAAGATGCTGTCTACGATGAGGAATATACCATCGACCTTGGTACCCTAAGACCCACGGTGGCCTTTCCCCATCTGCCGGAGAATACCAGAACCATTGATGAGATTACAGAAGATATCCCGATCGACCAGGTGGTGATCGGTTCCTGTACCAACGGCCGTCTGGATGACCTGCGGATTGCCGCCAGGGTCTTAACCGGCAGACATGTGGCGAAAGGGATGCGCTGTATTGTGATTCCGGCCACACAGGCCATTTACTTACAGGCCATGGAAGAAGGGCTCTTAAAGATATTTGTGGAGGCCGGTGCCATTGTCAGCACTCCCACCTGCGGCCCCTGCCTGGGTGGTTATATGGGTATCCTGGCCCAGGGAGAGCGCTGTGTATCCACCACCAACCGTAACTTTGTAGGGCGTATGGGACATGTGGATTCCGAGATTTATCTGGCAAGCCCTGCGGTGGCAGCTGCCAGTGCCGTGACGGGTAAGATTTCCTGTCCCTGCCAGTTAGATTAGAAAACGATAAACCAGAAAGCAAGAAAGGAATACAGTGATGAAAGCAGCAAAAGGACTTGTTTATAAATATGGCGATAATGTGGATACCGATGTGATTATTCCGGCACGTTATCTTAATTCTTCCGATCCGGCAGAACTTGCCGCCCATTGTATGGAAGATATAGACAAAGAGTTTATTACCAGAGTAAAGCCCGGGGATATTATCGTGGCAACCAAGAATTTTGGCTGCGGTTCCTCCAGGGAACATGCACCCATTGCCATCAAGGCGGCAGGCGTAAGCTGTGTGATCGCAGAAACATTTGCCAGGATTTTTTACCGCAACGCCATTAACATCGGTCTTCCCATTGTGGAATGTCCGGAAGCGGCGAAGGCCATCGAAGCCGGGGACGAAGTGGAAGTCAACTTTGATACGGGCGTGATCACAGATCTGACGAAGAACACCACCTACCAGGGCCAGGCGTTTCCGGAATTCATGCAGAAGATCATTGCGGCAGAAGGTCTCATCAATTATATCAACCAGAAATGACAGGGAATAGTATATGATATACAGAGTAGGCGATAATGATCATCCCAGTTATGATTACAGCCGTCAGAAGCCCACGCAGGTGTCAGGCGACGGTGAGAAGTTCAGTCTCGACCACCAGAAGGAAGAAGCACTTTCTTCCCCCAAAGAAGAAAAGGGTGAAGACAAAAAACTTCATGAGAAGACGCCGGGAGCCAGTCTGCGGGAGAAAAGCGGCGTAAAACTGGAGTTATCCGGTGCCGGCACCAAACAGGCGTCCAAAGAAGGCATTGGAAACAATGCTTCAGCAAATGACGCCTCTTCCATGGGTGAACTTTGGGAATCTGTCCGGGAAACCTTCCGGAAAATCGTACAGTATGCAAAAGTTCTATGGGATGAAATCTGGAATGATCCTCCGCCGACAGTCGAATCTGTAGATGTTACGCCGGAGGAAGCCGAGCGCTACACAGAAGAATATTATGCGTTAAAGAAAAGGCCACCCCGCGAAGAGATACAGACAGAACCTCCTGTATCTGGGGGAGATGAAATGACCAATACGGTCAAGACAGATAACCGGGATGCCGAAATCCAAAAGTATCTGCACTCCGGAAATCTGGAGCAGGTTCTCAGTCTGCTGACCGATAATGGCAAACGTTCCATTGCCAAAAATTCTACGCTGCTTACTTATTATGATAAGAGCGGGAGGCTGACGCCTGTCAATCCTTCCGACAGCGAAAGAATCCTGCACGGAGACCGGCGCACAAAGAGTCTATAAGATAACAATATTCTTACCGCTCCTTTTACCGCGGTAGAGATTATAATCCGCCTTGGTTATGGTCTCTTCCACGGTATCTTTTTTATCATGGGCAGCAATGCCAAGCGTCAGACTGCAGTATACCCGCTCAGAAGCTAGTTGAAATACCTGACTGGCCACATTGCGCCGGATATCCTCCGAGAGGCGATAGACAGATTCCAGGGAAGCATTATTAATCAGAATCAGAATTTCTTCTCCTCCCCAACGGCATACATAGCCCTGTTCCCTGACCTGTGATGTCACAATCCTGGCAATTCCCTGCAAGACCACATCCCCGAAGTCATGTCCATAGGTATCATTGATCTTCTTAAAATCGTCAATATCACACATAATCAGTGTAAAACTGGAAGAGGACTCCATCGCCTGTGAAAGAAAGATATCCATACTTCTGCGGTTATAAAGTCCAGTCAGCGGATCTGTGCTTGCCAGCTGTTCTAAAACGGCGTTCTGATGTTTCAACTGGTTGCTTGCGATTTTAATCTCAAAGACAAACACCAGAGAAAACACAATCAAAAATAAAAATGAGCAGATGGCATTGAAAATATAGAGTGCAATCTCCCAGAACTGACTGTCTAACACATACAATGGCTGCCAGATATAGGAGAGCATCTTGCATGATAAAAAGGAGAGTACCGCCGCAAATGCAGAGATAGTGGCAATCATCATTTTATGACGTTTAATATTCATGGTATAACAGATATAGTAACCAACCGGAATGATGGCGATGATATACTGTGCAAATCCATACTGCCAGCCAAGACATATGGTCGCCACGAAGGAATGGGCTGCGATTTCCAGATAGGTTATGTAATATACCGGCAGGAATCTATCCCTGCGGATCAGCAGGAAACTGGAAAGATAAACAGCCACACTGCAAATATTAAAGATAAACAA
This sequence comes from bacterium 0.1xD8-71, assembly GCA_003612405.1. GTDB lineage: Bacteria > Bacillota > Clostridia > Lachnospirales > Lachnospiraceae > UBA3282. The sequence continues at coordinate 289,103 of RAYR01000001.1, read as the reverse complement.
AGGGAGTACGTGCAGGCAGCCGAAAATTATAGTTAGAAAGAAATGAACCACTGCAACAGAAAAAATGATGGCGGTAAACTTCAATCTGTTCGTGATCTGCATATTACCGGTCAATATGTTCTTTGCATCCACAAAAAAGCGTTTCATATGTTTGATATATTGGTTCATGATGAATTCCTTTATTCTATACTCATGATGATATAATATAGCTTATTATACTATAGAAAAGCTTTTGTGTAAATCATATCCTGTTATTTTGCGAAAACACTTGTTCGATTATACTATATCTGGTATACTGTATCATATGGATAAAACGGCTTTTGAGAACGCAAAGTTAAAAGTATTGTTAAAACAGCATGACCCTCATGGTTTCGGTACTCTCCAGGAAAAAACTGTCCATGCAGTCATGAAGCTCTATTATGAACCTGACATGGATTATCATGAAGTACCGATAGAAGGCTATATTGCAGATATTTATACAGGAAAACGCATTATTGAAATTCAAAACGGCAATTTCAACCGGCTGCGGCCGAAACTGGAAGCGTTTCTTCCTCTTTATCCGGTCACGGTGGTATTTCCCATTCCTCATAATAAGTGGGTCATCTGGATGGATGAGACCACAGGCGAGCTTTCGCTCCGTCACAAATCACCTGTTACCGGAAACATCTATCATGCTTTTCCTGAATTACACCGCATCAAACCTTTTTTGAAGGATCCAAACCTGTCCTTTGCCTTTCCGCTTGTGGACATGGATGAATACCGGCTGTTAAATGGATGGAGCAAAAACCGCAAGAGGGGATCCTCCCGCTATGACAGGATGCCCCTGGAGCTTTTTGATGAGATACTTATTGAGCGGGTGGAAGACTTCATGCAGGTAGTCCCCTATGACCTGCCGGAACCCTTCACGATCAAGGAGTTTGCCGGGGCAGCGAAAATTCACCGGGACCTGGCTGCCAGTGTGGTGCCGCTTTTAAAAGAGATCGGTATCGTAAAATGGGTCGGAAAACGCGGCCGGGAATATCTGTATGAAACAGTTGAGACGACAGAAGCCGCGTCTTTGTGAATCCGGGATTCTTTTCTCTTTCACAACCACTTCATCTTGTATTTTGTGCTTGGCAAAAGTACTAAATATATGATAAAATTGTCTGGTGATATTGACAGGATGCCGCTAAGCGGCTGTATGGAGGAACTATGGCTAATGCAAATACATATGATGCTTCCAGCATCACCGTCCTGGAAGGATTGGAGGCTGTCCGGGTACGCCCCGGTATGTATATCGGGAGTGTGTCCACCAAAGGACTCAATCATCTGATCTATGAGATCATGGACAATGCGGTGGACGAGCATCTGGCAGGATATTGTTCGATCATCCGGGTGACCCTGGAGGCGGACGGTTCCGCCACAGTATCGGACAATGGAAGAGGTATCCCTGTGGGGATGCATGAGAAAGGCATCAGTGCGGAACGGCTGGTATTTACCACCTTACATGCGGGCGGCAAGTTCGACAACGATGCCTATAAGACCAGCGGCGGATTGCACGGTGTGGGTTCCTCTGTGGTCAATGCCCTTTCCACTTATCTGCACGTGACCGTAAAGACAGGCGGTGCCATTTATGAAGACCACTATGAGCGCGGAATACCCACCCTGGAATTAAAAGACGGGCTCCTTCCTGTTGTCGGAAAGACCAAAGAGTCCGGTACTACCATTAACTTCCTGCCGGATGATACCATCTTTGATAAGACCCGTTTCCGGGAAGATGATGTGAAGAGCCGGCTCCATGAGACCGCTTACCTGAACCCGGAACTGACCATTATTTATGAGGACAAGCGAGGGGAAGAAACAGAGCATATTGAATATCATGAGCCGGAAGGGATCGTAGGCTTCATCAAAGATATGAATAAGAGCAAGGAAAGTATTCATGATGTAATCTACTTTAAAGGGGAATCCGAAGGGATTACCGTGGAATGTGCCTTTCAGTATGTGAATGAATTTCATGAGAATGTACTTGGGTTCTGTAACAATATTTATAATGCCGAAGGCGGTACGCATCTGACCGGCTTTAAGACCATGTTCACCAATGTGATCAATACCTACGCCAGAGGCTTGAATATCCTGAAGGAAAAAGATGTGAACTTCACAGGCGCCGATGTGAGAAACGGTATGACAGCCGTCATCTCCATCAAGCACCCTGATCCCCGTTTTGAGGGGCAGACCAAGACCAAACTTGACAACCAGGATGCGGCCAAGGTGGTCAGTAAGGTGACCGGAGACGAGATTATCCGCTTCTTTGACCGCAATCTGGAAACCTTAAAGAGCATCATCGGCTGTGCAGAGAAAGCCGCAAAGATCCGGAAAACAGAGGAGAAAGCCAAAACAAACCTCCTGACCAAACAGAAATTTTCCTTTGATTCTAACGGCAAACTGGCCAACTGCGAGTCCAGGGATGCCGCAAAATGTGAGATATTCATTGTGGAGGGCGACTCTGCCGGCGGCAGTGCCAAAACCGCCAGAAACCGCATGTATCAGGCTATCCTGCCCATACGCGGTAAGATATTGAATGTGGAGAAGGCCAGTATTGACAAAGTGCTTGCCAATGCAGAGATCAAGACCATGATCAATGCTTTTGGCTGCGGTTTTTCGGAAGGATACGGCAATGACTTTGATATCAGTAAGCTGCGCTATGACAAGATTATCATCATGGCCGATGCGGATGTGGACGGTGCCCATATCTCCACGCTGCTTTTGACATTATTCTATCGTTTTATGCCGGAACTGATTTATGAGGGGCATGTGTACATTGCCATGCCGCCCCTGTATAAGGCCATGCCTTCCAAAGGGACAGAAGAGTATCTCTATGACGATAAGGCTTTGGAAAAATACCGGAAACGCCACAAAGGCCCCTTCACGCTCCAACGATACAAAGGTCTTGGTGAGATGGATGCCGAGCAGCTCTGGGAGACAACGCTGGATCCCGATACAAGATTGTTAAAGCAGGTAGAGATCGAGGATGCCCGCATGGCCTCCGAGGTGACCGAACTGTTGATGGGCACAGAGGTGCCGCCCAGAAAAGAATTTATCTATCGTCATGCCCAGGATGCAGAACTGGATATTTAAAGTATAAGAGGGTTAAATTATTATGAACGACAGAATCATCAAAACGGAATACTCTGATATCATGCAGAAATCCTTCATTGACTACGCCATGAGCGTTATCATTGCAAGGGCGCTTCCGGATGTCCGGGACGGACTCAAACCGGTGCAGAGAAGAACCCTCTATGACATGTATGAACTGGGAATCCGTTATGACAGACCTTACCGTAAATCAGCGCGTATCGTAGGGGATACCATGGGTAAATACCATCCTCATGGAGACAGTTCCATCTATGAAGCGCTGGTAGTCATGACCCAGGATTTCAAAAGGGGACTGCCCCTGGTTGACGGCCACGGCAACTTTGGTAATATTGAGGGGGATGGCGCTGCCGCTATGCGTTATACGGAGGCAAGGCTGGAACGCATTACCCAGGAAGCTTTTCTGTCCGATCTGGACAAAGATGTGGTGGATTTCATTCCCAATTTTGATGAGACAGAGCGGGAACCCGATGTTTTGCCGGTAAAAATTCCCAATCTGCTGATCAACGGTTCTGAAGGTATCGCGGTAGGTATGGCAACCAGTATACCGCCTCATAATCTGGCAGAAGTGATCGATGCCGTCAAGGCCTATATGCTGGATGAGAATATCACTACCAGGGAACTGATGCATTATGTGAAAGGCCCTGATTTCCCTACCGGAGGTATCGTCATCAATGAAGATGAACTTCTGGAAATCTATGAGACAGGAACAGGTAAGATTAAACTACGTGGAAAAGTGGAAGTAGAGCAGGCCAAGGGTGGAAAGACTAATCTTGTCATTACAGAGATCCCCTATACAATGATCGGTGCCAATATCGGTAAGTTCCTGATGGATGTGGCATCTTTAGCAGAGACGAAGAAAACCCAGGACATTGTGGATATTACCAACCAGTCTTCTAAAGAGGGAATCCGCATCGTTATTGAGTTGAAAAAAGATGCGGATGTAGAGAATTTTAAGAACATGCTGTACAAAAAGACCCGCCTGGAAGATACCTTCGGTGTCAACATGCTGGCAATCTGTGGCGGCCGTCCGGAAACCATGGGCTTAAAGCAGATTATCCGTGAGAGCGTTAATTTCCAGTATGAGGTAACTGCCCGCAAGTACAAGAACCTTCTGGAGAAAGAACTGGAGCGCAAGGAGATTCAGGAAGGCCTGATCAAAGCCTGCAATGTGATCGACCTGATCATCGAAATCCTGCGCGGTTCCAAGGATCGCGCCATGGCAAAGACCTGTCTGGTAGAAGGAAAGACAGAGGGGATCAAATTTAAATCCAAAGAATCCAAAGTGATGGCTGCCCAGCTGCAATTCAGTGAAAAACAGGCTAATGCCATTCTGGATATGCGTCTTTATAAACTGATTGGCCTGGAAATCGAAGCGCTTATCAACGAGCATGAAGATACCATGGCCAATATCTATCGTTATGAGGATATCCTGGCAAGGCGGGATTCCATGGCCCAGGTTATCATCAATGAGTTAAATGCCATCAAAGACAGTTACCAGCGGAAAAGACGGACACAGATTACCAACGCAGGGGAAGCTGTCTATGTGGAGAAGAAGATAGAAGAGATGGATATCGTCTTTTTGATGGATCGGTTCGGTTATGCCAGAACCATTGATCTTCCCACTTATGAGCGCAATAAAGAGGCTGCTGACACAGAGAACCAATACGCTTTTGCCTGTAAGAATACCGGCAAGATATGCCTCTTTACCAACACCGGACAACTCCACACCCTGAAAGTGATGGATCTGCCTTTCGGTAAATTCCGCGATAAGGGCGTTCCGGTGGATAATGTGAGCAATTACGATTCTTCTAAAGAAACCCTTGTATATGCAGCGAGCCAGAGTGATCTGAATCTTTACCGGGTCATCTTTGCCACCAGACAGGCAATGCTCAAAATCGTGGACGGCGGTGAGTTCGATGTGGCCAAACGTACTGTGGCAGCCACCAAGTTACAGGAGGGCGATGAAGTGATAAGCGTTGTGGCATACAAAGAACAGCGCAATGTCATCTTACAGTCCAAGGCAGGCTACTTCCTGCGCTTTGCCGTGGAAGAGATCCCGGAGAAGAAGAAGGGTGCCATCGGCGTAAGGGGGATGCGGCTTAATGCTTCCGATGAAATCGAGGCCGTATACTATTCACAAAATGCGGTGGAACATTCCATCACCTATGGCAGCAAAGAACTGGAAGTAAACAAGATCAAGCTTGGCAAACGGGACGGCAAAGGAGTCAAAGTCCGCCAGAACTAAGCAAAAAGGTAAATTCCTTCGGAATTAACCTTGCGAGTTCCGCTTCGCGGACTCGGGGAGGAAGTCAAATATGAGAGTGATAGCGGGAACGGCCAGAAGCCTGCCCCTGAAAACACCGGAGGGTCTGGATACGAGACCTACCACTGACCGGATCAAAGAAACCCTCTTTAATATGTTACAGCCGTATCTGAATGACGCCGTATTTGTGGATCTGTTCAGCGGCAGCGGCGGCATAGGCATAGAAGCCTTGAGCCGTGGTGCCAGACATGCCTATTTTGCGGAAAACAACAAACGGGCGCTCACCTGCATCGTGGACAATCTGCAATTTACGAAATTTATGCCTCAAGCCACCCTGTTACGGCAGGATGCTGTCAGTGCGCTGTATGGAATCCACGAACAGGCTGTGGATATCATCTATATGGATCCACCTTATGATCATGACTATGAGAAACAGATACTGTCTGCTTTGCGGGACTTCCCCTGGGTAACAGCCGATACCCTGATTGTAATTGAATCCTCTTTATCTACGGACTTCTCTTATCTGCATGAGATGGGATATCTGCTGGAAAAAGAAAAGTGCTACAAGACGAACAAACATGTTTTTTGTCGAAAAATATAGAATGTCGCAAAATTTTTTATAAAAAATGGAAAATAAATAAAGACATTTAGAACAAAGTGTTTTAATATGATAACAGAACTATGTACAAAAGTATGTGAGGATATGCCATGAGAGCAGCTATTTATCCGGGGAGTTTTGATCCGGTAACCTTTGGACATCTGGATATTATCAGGCGTGCATCCAGTATTTTTGATGAATTGACAGTAAGTGTGTTAAATAATAATACAAAGACTCCATTGTTTTCTGTGGAAGAACGTGTTAGAATGTTAGAAGAAGCGACCAAAGATCTACCTAACGTGACCGTAGATTCCTTCAGCGGTCTCTTGATTGACTATGCGGACAGAAAAGGAGTCCATGTGGCAATCAGGGGCCTTCGTGCAATTACGGATTTTGAATACGAATTACAGATTGCACAGACCAATCGGAAATTTTCCGATGGCAATCTTGATACAGTGTTTTTGACGACCAGTCTGGAATATGCTTATCTGAGTTCCTCCACTGTCAAGGAGATTGCCAGCTTTAACGGAGACATCTCGAAGTGTGTTCCGGATTTTGTGGCGGAACTGATTTATAAAAAATATGGTTTCAACAGATAGGAGTAAGCATGAGCAGTAGAATCGAACAACTTATCGACGAGATCGAAGATTACATTGACGGCTGCAAATACCAGCCTTTATCCAAAACAAACATCATTGTAAATAAAGAAGAAATCGACGAGCTGCTTAGAGAGCTCCGCATGAAGACACCGGATGAGATCAAACGTTATCAGAAGATTATCTCCAACAAGGAAGCTATCTTAAATGATGCCCGGGCAAAAGCGGAGGCATTGATTCAGGATGCCACGGTACAGACCACAGAACTGATCAATGAACATGAGATTATGCAGCAGGCCTATGCGCAGGCCAATGAAGTGGTGCGGATGGCTACCACGCAGGCGCAGGAGATTTTAAACAATGCTACCATGGAAGCCAACGGTGTAAGAACATCGGCCATGCAGTATCTGGACGATATGCTGTCCAATCTGGAAAGTGCAATGACTGCCACCCTCACAGCCACCACGGAGCATTATGAGAGTTTCTTTAATACAATCAACGGATACAACGAGATTGTAAAGGCAAACCGTGCGGAACTTCGGCCGGTGGAAGTGGAGAAGATGTTAAAAGAGGCCGAAGGGGAAACAGAATCCGGCCCGGAATTAAATCTGATGTAAATACATAGTAATATGGCCAGAGTAAATGAGCCGGTTTCCAGGGAAGCCGGCTTATTCTTTTCAAATCCGGTCATTCATAAGGAGCCTATGGGACACATTATAAAATCCAACAATATCATATTATTTGGTCTGACTCTCTGTCTGGTATTTGGCAGTGTCTGCCTTTACCCGCCTCTTACTCTATGGGCGCAGGATGAGGCACCCCTGCCGGAAAGTGCTGTTGTTCCAGTGCCGGAAGAGCCTGCCGTACCGGAGACAGATTCCCTTGTCATTGTTCTGGATCCCGGACACGGGGGTGATGAGGAAGGCGGGCTGTACGAGAACTTTATTGAAAAAGACATGAACCTGATCCTGGCAAACGCCATGAAGGAAGAATTGGAGAAATATGAAGGGGTCACAGTCTATCTGACCAGAACAGGGGATCAGAAACTTTCCCTGGCAGAACGCAGTGCCTTCGCAAAGAGTGTCAATGCCGATTTTATGTTCTGTCTCCATTTTAATCTGTCCAGGGAACATACCCTGTTTGGAGCCGAGTGCTGGGTATCCGCTTTCGGCGAGGAACACAGCAAAGGCTACAGTTTTGCCTCTGTAGAAATGCAGATGCTTCAGGAACTTGGCCTGTATTCCCGGGGAATCAAGACAAGACTCAATAAGGACGGCATCGATTATTATGGCATAATCCGCACTGCTTCGGAGCTGGATGTTCCCTGTGTCCTCATTGAGCATTGTCATATGGATCATATGAATGACCGTTCCTTTTGCGAGGGCAGGGAGCAATGGGAGACTTTCGGACGGCTGGATGCCACCGCCGCCGCAAAGTATTTTAACCTGAAGTCAGATGTTCTCGGTGTTGATTACAGCAATTATCAGAATCTGGAGGTGCCGGTGCCAGCTCACACGGTAAGGCCAGACAGTACGCCGCCGGATGTGTGTCTGATAGATCTTGTTTCGCAGGATATGGAAACCGGCGAGGTCACGGTACAGATTTCCGCCGCAGACTATGACAGCGGCATGTTATACTATACCTACAGTTATGACGGCGGAGAGACTTTCTCCGGCCTACAGCCCTGGGGCGATAAATCCCAGGATACCATCACCTTTACCATGCAGGTTCCCCCGCACATCATACCGCAGATTGTAGTCAATGGTTATAACGGTTATGATCTGATTACCGAAAGCAACCTGCTTTCTCTTCCTTCCATGGATTATAAGACGGAGGAGGAACTTGCTGCTGAAAAGGAGAAAGAGGAGGCCGTGGAAACCGCTGCAGAAACCATGGAACTCGGGACGAATCAGGAAACGGCACCGGATAAAAATTCTGGAACAGATAACCAGCCGGCCGGAAAAGACAAGGAAGAGACGAATCCTGGCAATTCTGGGAGAACATCCCACAGCGCTGACTCACAGCAAGCGCAGCAATCAATATCTTTGGAATATTTTCTGACCGTATGCCTGGTATGTGCGCTTTTGGTACTGGGGATGGCTTTATCCATGATTCTTTTAGTCCGGAGCCGGAAGAAGCGCAGACGAAGAAGGCGGTAACCTTAAAAGGGATGCCACAGGATATAACAAAGCGCTGTGATTCCCGTCTGCATCAGTTTATGGAACAGATAAGGGCGCAGAGAAAGATCTGTGTGCTGAATCATGCTGTAGGTCTGTGCGAAACAGGAAAATCCGCCGAAGGGAAGCAGAATCAGAACCAGATAAGGATTAAAGTGACCGCACCGGTCAATCCCGCTGGTGATTTCCAGGATGCAGTTATAAAACCGCAGAATCAGGGCAGGCAGATTTTCAAAGGGTACAAAGACAATATTTAACAGATTAAAAAATACCATATAGCCGCCCAGTTTTGCGATGCCTGTCAGTCCGGAGACAACAGAAGCATCTACCGCCGCAGGAAGAGACAGACTTTGTCCCTGATGGAAAGAAACATCCGATGCCATGTCGCCGGAATGTCTGCCGGGCATCCGCATCACCGCCATGCCATACAATAAAGGCAACCCGTACATAATGCAAAAGGGGAGCAGGGGTCTGCGGATTCTCAACATCGGTACCACAAAGCTTAAGAAATAGATGGGACCGATATTATTGCAGAATGACAGCAGAAAACTGCCTTCCCTGCGGCTGATTCTGCCTGCTTCCAGTAATTCTCCGACAATCCGTGCACCCATGGGAAAGCCGCACAGAAATCCCATCAGAATGGTATAGGTGCCATTGGGAGAAGTGCCGTAGAGACGGCCAAGCAAAGGATGAAACAGCCCCACACACTTATGGGTGAGATTCATACGGATCATAATCCCGGAAAGAATCATGAAAGGCAGCAAGGTGGGGATCATTTTGTTAAACCATAATACCAACCCTTTGGAAGCATATTCCAGGGACAGGGCCGGATAGGCGAGCAGCAATACGATCAGATAGACTCCAAGAGCTGTGAGAAGCATCTGCTGTATTTTTGCAGAATAAGTGGATGCTTTGACAGGATAAGCGGATGTTTTCAGCATGGCATATACCGGACGAAAAAGATTGTAGTTACTAATATATATTCAACAGAGGAAAACAAAAATGATTAAAGCGGTAATATTTGATCTGGACGGTTCCATGGTAGATTCCATGTGGATCTGGCGTTCTATCGACATAGAGTATCTGGGAAGGTTTGGTATTGCACTGCCGGATAAGCTGCAAGCCGATATCGAAGGCATGAGTTTCTCGGAAACTGCCGCCTATTTTAAAGAACGGTTTGCACTGCCCGACAGTCTGGAACAGATCAAGGAAGACTGGAATCGTATGGCCTGGGATAAATATGAGAGAGAAGTTCCCTTAAAAAAGGGTGTAAAAGAACTGCTGGATTATTGTAAGGCTAACGGCATCCTGCTTGGTATTGCCACCAGCAATTCCAGACAGCTGGTGGAGACTGTGGTGCGGGCCCATCATCTGGAATCTTATTTTGACTGTATCATGACAGCCTGTGAAGTGGAGAAAGGTAAGCCGGCCCCGGATATTTATCTGGCTGTCTCTGACACCCTCAAGGTCTCCCCGGCAGACTGTCTGGTATTTGAAGATATCGTACCGGGCATCCAGGCAGGCATCGCCGCGGGGATGAAGGTATGTGCCGTTTACGATCAGTATTCCGCCTATCAGGATGATGAGAAAAGACGACAGGCAGATTATTACACCTACGAGTTCAAGGAGTTGATGGAAAATGGGATTTTTACCCGTCAGTAGAGAAGAAATGGAACAGGCAGGCTGTAAACAGCTTGATTTTGTCTATGTGATCGGGGATGCCTATGTGGATCATCCGTCTTTTGGCCATGCCATTATCAGCCGGGTCCTGGAATCCCATGGCTACACGGCAGGCATCATTTCCCAGCCGGACTGGAAAGACCCGCGAAGTATTACCGTGTTGGGAAAGCCACGGCTTGGATTTCTGATTTCCGGCGGTAATATGGACTCCATGGTCAATCATTATTACGTCTCCGGCAAACGCCGCCAGACAGATGCCTATACGCCCGGCGGCGTAATGGGCAGACGCCCGGATCACGCAACGGTGGTCTATGGCAATCTGATCCGCCGGGTCTATAAAGATACCCCCGTCATCATAGGCGGTATCGAAGCAAGCCTCAGACGAATGGCCCACTATGATTACTGGTCAGACAGCTTCAAACGTTCCATCCTGTTGGACAGTCAGGCCGATCTGATTTCTTACGGAATGGGAGAGAAGTCCATTGTAGAGATTGCCGACGCCCTGGCAAACGGCATCGCCGTGCAGGATATCACTTTTATTCCGGGAACCGTCTACAAGACCCGGGATATTACAGGCATCTACGATGAAATCCTATTGCCTTCCTACGACGCCATGAAGGCAGAACCCAAAGAATATGCCAGAAGTTTTGGGCTCCAATACCAGAATACCGATCCTTTTACCGGCAAGACGCTGATCGAGCCTTACCCCAATGGAGTCTATGTGGTGCAGAATCCGCCCCAGCCGCCTCTTACCGTACAGGAAATGGATGATGTCTACGATCTTCCCTATATGCGGACCTATCATCCTTCCTACGAGTCTCAGGGCGGTGTACCGGCAATCGCGGAGATCAAATTCTCCCTGATCAGCAACCGGGGTTGTTTTGGCGGCTGTAATTTCTGTGCGCTGACCTTTCACCAGGGCCGGACGATACAGACAAGAAGCCATGAATCCCTTCTGCGGGAAGCCGTACTGATGACAAAGGACAAGGACTTTAAAGGCTATATTCACGATGTGGGCGGACCTACGGCGAATTTCCGCCATCCTTCCTGTGCGAAACAGATGACACAGGGCGTATGCAAAAACAGACAGTGCCTTTTCCCGGCACCCTGTCCCAACCTGCGTGTAGATCATGAAGATTACCTGACCCTATTGCGCAGTCTGCGGGCTCTGCCGGGTGTGAAAAAGGTATTTATCCGTTCCGGCATCCGTTTTGACTATCTGCTGGCAGATAAAGATGATACCTTCTTTCGGGAGCTTGTCGAACATCATGTGAGCGGCCAGCTCAAAGTAGCGCCGGAACACATCTGTGACACTGTCCTGTCGCGGATGGGCAAGCCCTCTAAGGCAGTCTATGAACGATTTGTCAGTAAATACAGGCAGATCAATGAGGCACTTGCCAAAAAACAGTTCCTGGTGCCGTATCTGATGTCCTCTCATCCGGGATCCACGCTGAAAGAGGCCGTGGAACTTGCAGAGTACCTGCGGGACTTAGGCTATATGCCGGAACAGGTGCAGGATTTCTATCCCACACCGTCCACCGTCTCCACAGTCATGTACTATACCGGCATTGATCCAAGAGACAAAAGCAGAGTCTATGTCTGCCGCAATCCGCATGAGAAGGCCATGCAACGCGCCCTGATTCAGTACCGTAACCCCGGTAATTATGAACTGGTACAGGAGGCCCTCATCAAGGCCGGGCGCAAAGACCTGATCGGTTTCGGCCCCAAGTGTCTGATCCGGCCCAGGAATCAAAATGCCTCCTCGAATCAGCCCCCTAAAAAGAAAACGGGGAAAACAGTTAAGAAAAAGACCATCCGGAATGTACACCAAAAGAAACAGAAAAAGGAATGATGGATTATGAAGATTGCGATTATCACCGGCGCCTCCTCCGGCCTTGGAAGTGAATTTGCCAGACAGCTTGACAGGAAACTTGGACATACCGATGAGATCTGGCTTCTGGCACGCAGAAAAGATGCCCTGGAAGAGTTGTCCCGGTCTCTTGGAAATAAAACTCGTACCATCGCCATAGATCTGACCGATGAGAAGGCCTTACAGCAGTTTGAGGAAGTGCTTGCCATAACAGATCCCACCATCACCGTCCTGGTAAACTGTGCCGGTGTGGGCAGTCATGGCATGTTCTCCAGACAGAGCAGGGAGAATATAGATGCCATGATCAAACTGAATATCCAGGCCCTGACCAGTATGACCAGAATCTGTCTGCCCTATATGAAAAAGGGCAGTAAGATTTTGCAGTTTTCTTCCGGGGCGGCTTTTGTTCCCCAGGCGGCCTTTGCCGTTTATGCGGCCTCCAAAGCCTATGTATACTCCTTAAGCCGGGCATTGGAACAGGAATTAAAAGGCCGCGGCATCACCGTGACAGCAGTCTGTCCGGGCCCGGTCAACACCCCGTTTCTTACCCATGCCTATGGAACGGATTCACCGCTGCATGGCATCAAAAAACTTACCATGATGGAGACCGGCTATGTGGTATCCAAGGCCATTCATGATTGCAGACACGGCAGGACCGTATCCGTCTGCGGCCTCCCCATGAATCTGCTGTATCTGACGACCCAGAGTGTGCAGAATATTTTACAAAAATTATTTTTGTGATATGATAGGAGCAGTGAACAGACATGTTTTTCAGAAAAAACCAACCGATTCGAGGTACCTATGACAGACTCACAGAAAAACCCATCTTAAAGTGCAGTATCTGTAACGGAGAGCAGGTCGCCGGCTTTAAGAATCTACAGACAGGAGAGTTCCGGGAAATCATGTTGATTAAAGATGCCGCAGATTTACAGCATTTTAAACAACTGTATGACATAACGGATATCACCAAAGAATATTAAACGGAGAGGAAGCACCAAACCCTATGATGACATCTATCAACAAACTCCTGACGCCGAAGGGAGCCTATGGTTATCTTGAAAACCGGAAGATATACACAGCACTCAGGACAGTGCTGTTCTTTTTGCTCTGTGTGGGCATCTATCTGGCCGGTTATCTGACCACCGGAACCAATCGGAATCTGCTCACGGTGGTTGCTATCTTAGGATGCCTGCCGGCCTGTAAGAGTGCTGTGAATTTCATCATCTTTATCAAGGCAAAAGGGTGCAGCAATACCTTATGGGATAAGGTGCACGACTATGATGAAGTCTTTGAGAGCATGTATGATATGTATTTTACTTCTTATCAGAAGAATTATCCCATCAGCCATCTGGTCTTAAAGGGTAATATTCTCTGCGGCATCACGGAAGATTCCCGTTGCAGCTGCAAAGATGCCGAAAGCCATTTAGAACAGATGCTTACTCAGGAAGGCATCAAAAATGTGACCATTAATATATTTTCTGATGAGGAAAAATATATTGACCGACTTAGTCGGTTAAAAGATTTAGAGGTGGATATCAGCAAAAACAAAGAAGACATTCTTCATTTACTGTATGCCGTCTCCCTCTGACAGGAGAAAATCATGTATCTAAGACATATTACAAACCTTGAAGCCGGGCAGCGGCTGGACAGATATCTTTCTAAGCTGCTTCCCATGGCGGGTTCCGGGTTTCTGCACAAAATGCTGCGCAAAAAAAACATCACCCTGAACGGCCAAAAAGCCGAAGGGTGTGAAAAACTGAACGTCGGCGATCAGATAACGATATTTTTTGCCGAAGAGACGCTGTTGAAATTCATGGGCCGTCAGCCGGACGAAAAGTCCTCTGATTGTTCCTCCAGAATACACGAGACAGCAGAGTACCGCCGGGCATACCAGACTTATGATAGCATAACGATTATTTATGAAAATGACCATATCCTGTTAGCCGACAAACCGGCCGGGATTCTGACCCAGAAAGCGTCGCAGACAGATATTTCTTTAAATGAATGGCTGATCGGCGCTCTGCTGGCAAGAGGAGATATCTCCCCGGAAGATCTTGAGACTTATCGTCCTTCTGTCTGCAACCGTCTGGACCGTAATACCAGCGGCATTGTGCTTTGTGCAAAATCGGTTCAGGGTGCCCAGCTTTTAGGCAGCTTATTACAGAAGAGAACCCTGCACAAGTATTATCAGCTCTATGTGAAAGGACATCTACAGGATGCCGGGGTGGCTGAAGGGTATTTAAGCAAGGATGAACGCCGCAATAAAGTGTCCATACAGCCTTCTCTCAGGCACAAAGACACAGCTTCCGGCAAAGAGTCCTATATTAAGACAAGTTACAGGCCTCTGAAAGTGGAGGCGGATAAGACGCTTCTGGAAGTGGAACTGATCACCGGCAAACCGCATCAGATACGGGCTCATCTGGCGAGCATCGGTCATCCGCTTCTGGGGGATTACAAATATGGAGACAGGGACTGGAATGAGTATTATAAACGGACTTGCCAGATCCGGACACAGCTTTTACATGCTTACAAAGTAACATTTCCTGCACTGGAGCCGCCCTTTGAGGATATCAGCACGAAGACCTTTCAAACCGGACTTCCCGAACTGTTTGCCAGGGCATCCGGACAGACGGCTTCACTATAACAATATGGAGAGAAGGTATTTATGGCAACCTGGAATTCCCGCGGACTGCGTGGTTCAACCTTAGAGGATCTGATCAACAGAACCAATGAAAAATATCTGGAACATGGTCTTGCTTTGATTCAGAAGATTCCCACCCCGATTACCCCGATTACCATCGACAAAGAAAGCCGCCATATCACGCTGGCTTATTTCGACCAGAAGAGTACAGTGGACTATATCGGTGCGGTACAGGGGATTCCGGTATGTTTTGATGCCAAGGAATGTGCCACAGATACCTTTTCCCTGCAAAATATCCATGAACATCAGGTGGCATTTATGGAGCAGTTTGAGAAACAGAAAGGCATCGCTTTTTTTCTGATTTACTATACCCATAAGAATGTGTTTTATTATCTTCCCTATGAAATGCTCCGTTTCTTCTGGGACAGGGCAAGAGAGGGCGGCCGTAAGAGTTTTCGCTATGAAGAGCTGAATCCGGCCTATATTCTACCGAAAAAAAGCGGAATTCTGGTTCCCTATCTGGATATGCTGCAAAGAGATCTGGAAGACAGGGTCGAGTAGTAACCGTCGATTGTTGACAGATAATAAATTTTTTTGTATAGTAGAATAAGTTTATTATGGTATCATACTAATGCGTTATCACTTTAAATTATTAAAGTAAAGAAAGAGGACATTATGAGCAGAAAACTGGTACATACACCGGAAGGCGTCAGGGATATTTATGGAGACGAAAAAGAACAAAAAACAGTAGTCGAGCGGCTTTTACTGGAAAAAATCTGCGGATACGGCTATCGTGATATCCAGACACCAACCTTTGAATTTTTCGATGTATTCTCCAAAGAAGTGGGCACCACCCCTTCCAGGGAGCTTTACAAATTCTTTGACAAAGAGGGAAACACCCTGGTGCTTCGGCCGGATTTTACCCCCTCGATTGCCAGATGCGCCGCCAAATATTTTATGGATGAGGATGTGCCCATCCGTCTCTGCTATCAGGGGAATACCTTTTCCAACACCTCCAATCTACAGGGGAAATTAAAGGAGGTAACGCAGATGGGCGCGGAACTGATCGGAGAGCCTTCCGTCCATGCCGATGCGGAAATGATTGCCATGACCATCGAAGCCCTGTACCATGCCGGACTTTCCGATTTTCAGATCAGTATAGGCAATCTGGAATTCTTTAAGGGCATCTGTGCAGAAGCAGGTCTGGATGAAGATACGGAGTTGGAACTCAGGGAATTTATCTCCGGCAAGAATTATTTCGGTGCCGAAGAACTCCTTGACCACATCCATGCCCCTGCCAGGGATAAAGAGGCGCTTCTCAAGACAGGTGACCTCTTTGGTTCTGTGGAGATACTCAAAGACGCCGGACGGGTCGTGACCAATGCACGTTCCAGGGCGGCAATCGAACGTCTTGATACTCTTTATCAAGTGCTTTGTTATTATGGGGTGGAAAAATATGTTTCCTTTGACCTTGGCATGTTGAGCAAGTATAATTATTATACGGGCATCATTTTCAAAGGATACACTTATGGCGTGGGAGATGCCATTGTCAAGGGCGGCCGTTATGACAATCTGCTGGAACACTTTGGCAAGAAAGCACCTGCAATCGGATTTGTTATCGTGGTGGATGATCTGTTGTCTGCCATGAACAGGCAGGGCGCCGCCATCGCAGGCATGGAATCCTGTACCAGCCTGTATTATACGCAGGCGGATTTCAAAGAGAAATTAAAAGAAGCGCGCAGGATGCGTTCGGAAGGCAGGCATGTGGCACTATTACCTGCCATGAGAAAATGACAGAAGCCCCAAAGCTTCAGAACGGAAGGAAAGCATGAGTGAAGACAGATATTTGACATTTGCCCTGGGAAAGGGGCGTCTTGCCAATAAAACAATGGAATTGTTTGAGCAGATAGGCATCACCTGTGAGGAGATGAAAGACAAACATTCCCGCAAACTTATTTTTGTAAATGAAGAATATAAGCTGCGGTTCTTCCTCGCAAAATCGCCGGATGTCCCCACCTATGTAGAATATGGTGCCGCCGATATCGGCGTTGTGGGCAAGGATACGATCATGGAAGAGAACAGAAGAGTCTATGAAGTGCTGGATTTAGGTTATGGCAGATGCCGCATGTGCGTCTGCGGCCCTAAAAGTGCCAAAGACCTCTTAAAGCACCACGAAATGATCCGGGTGGCCAGCAAATATCCCAACATCGCCAAAGACTATTTCTATAACAAGAAACACCAGACCGTGGATATCATCAAACTGAACGGCTCCGTAGAACTGGGGCCCATCGTAAAGCTTTCCGATGTGATTGTCGATATCGTGGAAACCGGCTCCACTTTAAAAGAAAACGGACTGGAAGTCCTGGAAGAAATCTGTCCTTTATCTGCCCGTATGATTGTCAACCAGGTCAGTATGCAGATGGAGACAGAGAGAATCCGTAAACTGATACATCGTTTAAAAAGCAGTTTATAAACAATAGAAAGGGGAACATATCATGAAGGAGTACAAGGGAATTGTAATTGCGTTGATTGCAGGCATTTGTGCCATTGTCTGCATCTCAATTTTTTCGGGAAGTCTGGTGAACTATAAAAAGACTTCCGGAAGCGGCGGACTGACAGCCACAGGTTCTGCCAACTGTGATTTTGAATCAGACTTAATTGTCTGGCGCGGCAGTTTCTCAAGTTATGGCAGGACCACCCAGGAAGCTTATCGTTCTATCAAAAAGGATGCCGGTCTGATTCGGGATTACCTGGAGGAACAAGGGGTGAAGGAAGAGGAGATGGTATTTTCTTCCGTCAGCATCAGCACCAGATGGGAATACGAATACAATGAGAACGGCGACCGCATCCGGGAATATATTGACGGTTATGACCTCTATCAGAATGTGTCCATCACTTCCACCGATGTGGATAAAATTGAGAACATTTCCAGGGATATCTCCGGTCTGATTGAATCTAATGTGCAATTTGCTTCGGAGGAGCCGGAATATTATTATACAAAACTGGACGAACTGAAATTACAGTTGATCGAGGAAGCTACCCAGAACGCCAAAGACAGAATCGACCTTCTGGCACAGGGAACAGGGGCCCAGATCGGAACCCTGCTCAATGCAAATCTCGGTGTTTTCCAGATTACGGCCCAGAACAGCAACACCGAATACAGCTACGGCGGTTATTTTGACACCAGTTCCCGGAATAAAACGGCTTCTATTACGGTGAAGTTAAACTATAGTGTACAATAGAACATTAAGAAACTCTAGGGCAGCAAAGTACGCTGCCTGAGAGTTTCTAGAAATGTTCGGGAGGATGCCTTATGGGCATCCTCCGCATATGAATTGCCAATGAGTATTTAAGAAAGGGATATGTAATTCATGAAAAAAATACAGTTGACAGCGCAGACGCAGAAGGATATTCTGGATAATCTGCTTAAGAGAAGTCCGAACAATTATGGACAATACGAGGCTGTGGTGGCGGATATCATTGACAATGTGCGGGAAAGAGGGGACGAGGCGGTCTTTGCTTATACGAAGCAGTTTGATAAGTGGGATATCCATAAGGATACGGTTTGTGTCACCAAAGATGAGATAGAAGATGCCTTTCAGGCAATGGATGCAGATTTTATCCGCGTTATGGAGAAGGCTGCCGGCAATATTACCGCCTTTCATCAGAAGCAGTTACATAACAGCTGGATCGACCCGAAACCGGACGGCAGTATCCTGGGACAGAAGATCACACCCATTGCAGTTTCCGGTGTCTATGTGCCGGGCGGGAAAGCGTCCTATCCCAGCAGCGTGCTGATGAATGTGCTCCCGGCGAAGGTTGCCGGTGTCAAAAAGATTGTGATGACAACACCGGCAGGCCCCGACGGCAAAGTCAATCCCGGTACGCTGGCGGCAGCTAAGATTGCCGGTGTGGATGAAATCTATAAGGTAGGCGGCGCCCAGGCGATTGCCGCCATGGCTTTTGGCACACAGAGTATTCCCAAAGTAGATAAAATTACCGGCCCCGGCAATATCTTTGTGGCCCTGGCCAAGAAAGCCTGCTTTGGTTATGTCAGTATCGATTCCATTGCCGGCCCCAGCGAAATTCTGGTCATAGCCGATGAGACGGCCAATCCACGATATGTGGCGGCAGACCTCTTATCCCAGGCGGAACATGATGAACTGGCAAGCGCAATCCTCATCACCACCAGCGAAACATTGGCAGATCAGGTTTCCACAGAAATTGAGACCTTCCTGCAAGAGTTATCCAGAGCAGATATCATCCGCAAGTCTCTGGATAATTACGGCTATCAGCTGATTGCCGGTTCCATGGAGGATGCCATAGAAGCCGCCAATGCCATTGCTTCCGAACATCTGGAAATCCTGACAAAAGATCCTTATCAGGTGATGACCCGGATTGAAAATGCGGGCGCTATTTTCCTGGGAGAATACTCCTCGGAACCGTTAGGCGATTACTATGCAGGCCCCAACCATATTCTGCCCACAAACGGCACGGCGAAATTTTTCTCACCGCTCAATGTGGACGACTTTATGAAAAAAACCAGCATCATATCCTACTCAAAACAGGCTCTGGAACAGGCCCATCAGGATATCGAACTGTTTGCCGAAAAAGAAGGACTGACGGCCCATGCCAATTCCATCAGAGTGCGGTTTTCGTAAGGGCTGGGAATACGTATAAAAGGAGAAACCAATGTCCAGAACAGCAACCATAGAACGTAATACCAAAGAAACACAGATCAAAGCTTCCCTCAACCTTGACGGCACCGGCAAAAGCCAGATCTCTACGGGAATCGGGTTCTTTGACCATATGTTAGACGGCTTTGCCAGACATGGGCTCTTTGACCTGACTCTTCATGCCAAGGGAGATCTCGATGTGGACGGACACCATACGGTGGAAGATACCGGCATAGTGATCGGCCAGGTGATCCGGGAGGCTATCGGAGATAAAGCCGGCATCAGACGTTATGGCTCTTTTATCCTGCCCATGGATGACGCCCTCTGTCTGTGTGCCATAGATTTATCCGGCAGACCCTATTTCGTCTTTGACTGTAACTTTCCCACAGAACATGCCGGAGGTCTTGACACAGAACTGGTGCGTGAATTTTTCTATGCGGTATCCTACAGTGCCGGCATGAACCTGCACATCAAGATGCTTCATGGTGAAAATGCCCACCATATGATCGAAGCCATGTACAAAGCCTTTGCCAAGGCCCTGGATATGGCAGTATCTTACGACGAGAGAATCACCGGTGTCTTAAGTACCAAAGGAACTCTATAACAGAACAATTTAGGAGAAAACAGGAATGTCCTACAAAAAATTTATTCCCTGTATTTATTTATATAAAGGCAACGCCATAAAGAGCTTCACGGACAGCACCATCATTGATACCAACCCGGCCGCACTGGCCAGGTTTTATGGGGACAACAATGCGGATGAGCTGATCGTCTATGATATGTCCGACAACGACATTGAACATGAAGAAGCTTTGGATATCATCAAATCCATATGCAGTGAGGCTGAAATTCCCGTGACTGGTGCCGGCAATGTAAAGCGCATGGAAGATATCAAGAAACTTCTCTATGCCGGCTGTAAAAAAGCGGCCTTAAATTATTCCAAGCCAGGCAATATTGAGCTTACAGCAGAAGTATCCAAGAAATTCGGCAAAGACAAGATTGTGGCCAGTGTGACAGAAGTTGAGAGTATCACACGTAACGAGACTTTGATCGATGCCTATATCGGAGAAATTCTTCTGGTCAAGGAGACATGTTTAAAAGAGGCAATCTCTGTATCCAGATTTCCCATGATTGCTTCGGTGCCGGAGGTTTCCCTGGATAAACTTCTGGAACTGCT
The DNA here is from genome assembly GCA_003612405.1 of bacterium 0.1xD8-71. Lineage (GTDB taxonomy): Bacteria > Bacillota > Clostridia > Lachnospirales > Lachnospiraceae > UBA3282. The sequence continues at coordinate 268,293 of RAYR01000001.1, read as the reverse complement.
GTCCAATGACAATATCTTTGGCATATCCGGTTTTGCCATCAATGAAAATGCCAAGGAGCTTCTTTCCATCAAGGCTCTTTGTCAGAACAACGATATCCGGGTGAATACCTTCGAGCCGGCCGTCTGCTGGGAAGATTTTAAACTGAATTCCGACGGACATGTGACCGTGGTTGTGCAGGATTACAAGACTGATGAGGTATTGATGGTGGCTTATATGAACGAAGAAGCCTACAATATGACCTTAAGGACCGGCAAGATGACCTATTACAGCAGAAGCCGTGACGAGCTCTGGGTGAAAGGCGATACCAGCGGTCATTATCAGTATGTCAAATCGCTGACTGCGGACTGCGATAAGGATACCATCCTGGCAAAGGTTTCCCAGATCGGTGCCGCCTGCCATACAGGATCCCATTCCTGCTTTTTTAACGAAATCATGTCCAAAGAATATGAAGAGACCAATCCGCTTAAGGTATTTGAGCAGGTGTTTGATGTGATCAAAGACCGGAAAATTCATCCTAAGGAAGGCTCCTACACCAACTATCTCTATGATAAGGGAATCGATAAGATTCTCAAGAAACTGGGAGAAGAGGCCACGGAAATTGTGATTGCCGCCAAGAATCCCAATGCCAATGAAGTGAAATATGAGATTGCGGATTTTCTCTATCACATGATGGTACTGATGGCAGAAAAGAATGTGACCTGGGAGGAGATTACGGCTGAACTTGCCAGAAGATAATTTGTTGTTGATCTTCCGGTATTGACATTGCTTCCATGTATGATATACTTTGTTCAATTGCATAAAGACAAAATGATTCAGGTGTCAGACCAATGCCTAAAGCACTGGTTCTGGTGAAAAGGGAAACAGGTGCAAATCCTGTACGAACTCGTCACCGTAATTAGGGAGCTGAAGCCAGATATGTCACTGGAAAACGGAAAATTTTCCGGGAAGACGGCGGATGCGTTGGAAACAATCCACGAACTATAAGCCGGGAGACCTGCCTGAATGTTGTACGGAAACATTTGTTTCAAGCCACGAGTAACTGGTTGTACGTTCTATCTTGCAAAATCATCGCAAGGTGTTTTGCAGGTTTATTTTGTGTACGAATCCTTTACCGCTGCGGTATGAAACAGCGGTAAGGGATTTTTTATATTCAATATTTACTTTGTGCCAAACGAGAGAAAGAGAGGAACTGAAGAGATGAAAAAGAAATTTGTTGCTACATTCCTGACCGGCGCCATGATTTGCACCATAGCACTCACGGGATGCGGGAAGGAACCATCCGCATCTTCTGAAAATGAAACTGACAGTGATCAGGAGGCGGCGGACAATACTGCCGCGTTGATTGATGCCATATATGTGCAGGCAAGGACAGAGAATACCGATGCACAGTGCACACAGGCCAAAGAGGCATGGGATGCCCTCACAGATACACAGAAGGAGCTGGTGGAAGGCGAAAATGCCAGTCCGGATTATTTTGGCCAGGATACAGGTGATGCTTCCAAGGATGACCCACGCAATCAGGATGAAATCGGTGAAAACGAAATTCTGGTGGTCAGCTTTGGCACTTCCTTTAATGACAGCCGCATAAAGGATATCAAGGGAATCGAAGATGCGATACAGAAAGCCAATCCCGACTGGTCTGTAAGAAGAGCTTTTACCTCGCAGATTATTATCAATCATGTGCAGGCCAGGGATGCGGAGTTCATTGATAACATGGATCAGGCCCTGGAGCGCGCCGTTCAAAACAATGTCAAAAACCTGGTCATCCAGCCCACCCATCTGATGCATGGTGCAGAATACGATGAGCTGACAGAAAGTGTGGAAGTATATCGTGATAAGTTCGAGAGTATCAAAATCGCAGAGCCGCTTCTGGGGGAAGTCGGCGCGGATGCCGCTGTAATCAATGCAGATAAAGAGGCCGTAGCGAAGGCGCTGACCACGGAAGCTGTAAGCGATGCAGGGTATGGCAGTCCGGATGCTGCCAAAACGGACGGTGTGGCATTGGTATTCTTAGGCCACGGCACTTCCCATACGGCCAAAGTCTCATACAGCCAGATGCAGTCCCAGATGGACGCCCTTGGATACGATAATGTATTTATCGGGACAGTTGAGGGAGAACCGGAAGAAACCTCCTGTGAGACGGTTATCGAGGCGGTTGCACAGGCCGGTTATAAAAAAGTAATCCTTCGTCCCTTAATGGTGGTAGCCGGAGACCATGCCAACAATGATATGGCGGGTGAAGATGACGATTCGTGGCTGAGCATGTTTAAGGCTTCCGGCCATTTTGACAGCGTAGAAACCCAGATTGCCGGTCTTGGATCCGTGGCGGCAATTCAGCAGATTTATGTGGAACATACCGCGGCAGTTATGGACTAAGACAGGAGTGATAGCATGAAACAGCTTATGAAAAAGGGACTGACCGTCATAGCCCTGCTTCTTATGACGGTTTGGTCCGGCGGATGCGGCAATAATATGGCAGTTCTTCCTGACGGTACCTATACCGCAGAATTTCACACAGACAGCAATATGTTCCAGGTGAATGAAACCTGTGACGGCAAAGGTATCCTGACCGTGGAGAATGGAGAAATGGTCATTCATATTTCCCTTGGCTCCAGGAACATCGTAAACCTTTATCCCGGACTGGCACAGGACGCACAAAAAGACGGCGCCGTACTGTTGATGCCGACAGAGGATACCATTACATACAGCGACGGCATGACGGAAGTGGTAAACGGCTTTGATGTGCCGGTTCCGGCACTGGATACAGAGTTTGATCTGGCTCTGATCGGAAAGAAAGGGAAATGGTATGACCATAAGGTCAGTGTCTCCAATGCAGTACTGTCAGATACACCTGCGCCGGAAGCCGATGACGGCATTTTGCCGGACGGCACCTACGACATGGACATTACCTTTGCGGGCGGAAGTGGAAAGGCGGTAATTTTATCCCCTGTAACGGTTGTGGTTACAGACGGAAAAGCGACTGCAACTGTACAGTGGAACAGCCCCAATTATGATTATATGATCGTAAATGGAGAAAAATATCTGCCGGTAAATACAGACGGGGACTCTGTGTTTGAAATTCCGGTATTGTGTTTTGATAAACCCATGCAGGTCATCGGGGATACAGTGGCTATGAGTAAGCCCCATGAAGTGGAATATACGCTGACTTTTCATGCGGATCGGATAGAGGACGCAAATGTCCAAAAGGATACATCAGAAACAGAAAGCGGCAGGGCACTGGTCTTTGAGAAGAACATGGACTTACAATATGCTGAAAATTTTACGGCGGACTATTATGAGGGCGATTATATTCTGCTCACAACAACGATAGACGGCATGAAATTTCTGATCGTACCGGAAGATAGGGAAATCCCCCAGGATTTAGAGAAGGGAATTGTAGTGCTCAGACGTCCCATAAAAGATCTTTATCTGGTGGCGTCTTCCGCCATGGATATGTTCCGTTCCCTGGACGGACTGGACAGTGTTTCCTTTTCTGGTCAGAAGGCAGACGGCTGGTATATCCCGGAAGCGCGGGAAGCCATGGAGAATGGTACTATCCTCTATGCCGGCAAATATAACAAGCCCGACTATGAAATGATCGTTTCCAAAGGCTGTACCCTTGCCATAGAAAATACGATGATATCCCATTCTCCTGAAGTGATAGAAAAACTGGAAGATTTTCATATTCCTGTCATGATAGAATACTCCAGCTATGAGCCGCACCCGCTTGGCAGGGTAGAGTGGATAAAATTTTACGGCGCATTGCTTGATAAGGAAGAAGAAGCGGAAAAGATATTCGAGGAACAGAAAATAATTTTTGAGCAGGTATCGGCGGATACCAAAACAGATAAGACAGTTGCCTTCTTTTTTGTCACAACCAACGGCCTGATCCAGGTACGCCAGTCATCAGATTATATTCCCAGGATCATAGAACTTGCCGGCGGGCAGTATGTTTTTGAAAATCTGGGTGACGCTGACACAAAACGTTCTACCATCAACATACAATTGGAGGAGTTCTACGCGGCTGCCAAAGACGCAGACTTTCTGATTTATAACAGTTCCATTGACGGCGGTGTCTCCAGTATGGAGGAATTACTGGATAAATGCAGTCTGCTGGCAGATTGTAAAGCGGTAAAGGAAGGAAATGTCTGGTGTACCACGAATGACATATACCAACAGCCCCTCTCCATCGGTTATCTGACAGAAGATATCCATGCCATGCTCTTGGGGGAAACGAATGACATGCATTATCTTTTTCGGCTGCTATAGGGATAATTCACTATGAAGGAAAATAGACAACACAGATATTGGACAGCCTTTATTCTGCTTCTGGCAGGTGTTCTGGTGTTTTTCATCCTCAACATCTGTATCGGAAGCGTCCAAATGACAATCCCGGACATTGTGCAGGCTCTGACAGGACATGAGCGTACAGAAACAAATATTCGCATTATATGGGACATCAGACTGCCAAGAACGATAGCCGTTGTGATGCTTGGCGGTTCCCTGGCACTTACCGGCTATCTGCTCCAGACGTTTTTCCATAATCCGATTGCAGGCCCCTTTGTCCTTGGTATTTCTTCCGGTGCCAAAATGGCGGTTGCGCTGGTCATGATCTTTTTGATCGGGCGAACATCCAGAGTGACATCGGCAGATATGATTGCCGCCGCCTTTATGGGCGCCATGTTATCTATGGGCTTTGTACTCGTACTGTCACGCAGAATAGGCAATATGTCCATGCTGGTGGTGAGCGGTGTCATGATCGGGTATATTTGTTCTGCTGTCACGGAATTAACGATCACCTTTGCGGATGATGCGGATATTATAAATCTTCACAACTGGTCAAGGGGAAGTTTCTCTGGAATGACCTGGGAGAATGTAAAGATTATAACCTGCGTGGTTACTGTGACGGTACTTCACATTTTTTTAATGTCAAAGCCGCTTAGCGCCTATCAGCTGGGCGATGCCTATGCAGCCAATGCAGGTGTAAATCTCAGACTATTAAGAATATGTATCGTAATTTATTCCAGTATGCTATCGGCATGTATTGTAGCATTTGCAGGCCCCGTTTCTTTTGTAGGGGTTGCCGTGCCGCATCTGGTCAAGAAACTTCTTGGCTCTGTAGAACCGCTTTACATGATACCGGCCTGTTTTCTCGGCGGAAGTGTATTCTGTCTGTTCTGCGACCTGCTTTCCAGGACAATGCTTGCCCCCACAGAGCTCAGTATCAGTACGGTAACTGCGATTTTCGGTGCCCCGGTGGTGCTGTGGGTAATAGGAAGGAAAAACACAGATAAACAGCATTAGAATACTTCCGTATTACAGTTGATGAAAAGGCATGGTTCATTTGGATGGAACAATATTATTTTACAACGAAAAAGATGTGTGTAGGGTACGACGACAGACCCCTGATTAAAAATGTGGAAATCACACTGTCCAAAGGAGAAATATTAAGTCTGATCGGGCCCAACGGTGCCGGAAAATCAACCATGCTCAAAAGTATCGCCGGACAATTGCAGCTGCTTGGCGGAACCGTGTATCTGGGAGAGAACGTCTTGTCGGAAATGAAAGGCAAGGAACTGGCGAAGAAAATGTCCGTTGTGTTTACCCAAAAAGCAAGAGCAGAAATGAAAACCTGCAGGGATGTGGTTGCGACAGGACGCTATCCCTATACCGGGTGGTTCGGCGTACTGTCAGATGAGGATCAGAAAGTAGTAGAGGAAGTAATGGCCCTTACCCATATCATGGATATCAGCGGACAGGATTATAATAAAATCAGTGATGGCCAGAAACAGCGGGTGATGCTTGCACGGGCAATCTGCCAGGAACCGGAAATTATTATTCTGGACGAACCCACCTCCTATCTGGATATCCGGTACAAACTGGAATTTTTGTCTATCTTAAAAGAAATGCAGGTGCAAAAGAACCTGACGGTTATCATGTCTCTACATGAGTTGGAACTTGCCAAAATCATATCCGATAAAATTCTCTGTCTGAAAGGAGAGTATATCGAGAAATACGGCACGCCGGAAGAAGTTTTTGAAACAGAATTTATCAGAAAGCTTTATGACATAGACGATGAAATTTTATTAAAAGATGCAAAATTTCTTACCTATGTCAGGCAGATATCAAGTTCGGATTGAGATAGCATGGTAAAAACGGACAGGAACATACCACACAATATTGGTATGTTCTTTTTTTGTCCCGTTTTACATAAGATTTAGCAAAGCAGTACATAAGGAACTGACTGAAAATGGGCAATAAGGCGACACTGGAAAAAAAGATGGAACTGGCACGATGTATCCGGGAGGAAAACATGGGCAATCGGGTTAAAATAAGACAAAGAGAACAGATTCTCTACGGGAAGAATACACAGGCACCCTTGTATGATAAACAGACATGGTCCGGACAAAACGACATCCTGTCCTATGGAAATCCGCCGGAAAACAGCGAAATACCCGGCGCTTCCATGTCCGGATTTAAATACCGTATGGTACTCGCGGTATTTTTATTCGTGGGCTTTCTGGTATGTGATACCAATGGCAGTAAAATCGGCGCTTACAGCACCAACGAAGTCTATGACATGATCCTTGCGGATACCTTTCATCTGTATGATACCACCCAGGAGCAAAACCAGGTGTTGGAGGAACTGGCAGGGTTGCTTGATTTTGAACACTAAATTCGATATACTGAATCTACAATAAAACCCTTCATGGGAATCAAGATAACAAGGAAACCTTACAACTATGAGAAAACTGGCATTATGTGACGATATTTTGATGCAGGTGGAAAAACCTGCCCGCTACATCGGCGGTGAAGTCAACTCTGTGATGAAAGATAAAAACAAAGCTGCCATACGTTTTGCGATGTGTTTTCCGGATGTTTATGAAATCGGCATGTCACATCTTGGCATCCAGATTCTCTACAGCATGTTTAACAGCTTTCCGGATGTGTGGTGTGAAAGAGTGTATTCCCCCTGGACAGATTTGGATCAGATCATGCGCAGGGAGAATATCCCCCTGTTTACACTGGAATCTCAGGAACCAGTACGGGAAATGGACTTTCTTGGGATTACGCTTCAGTATGAAATGTGTTATACCAACATTCTGCAGATACTTGATCTTGCACAGATTCCCCTTCTTTCCAAAGACAGGGACGACTCCATGCCCATCGTCATCGGCGGCGGTCCTTGCAGCTACAACCCGGAACCCATAGCTGCTTTTTTTGATCTGTTCTACATCGGCGAAGGTGAGACCCAGTACCGGCCCCTTCTTGACTGGTATCTGGAAAATAAAGAAAAGAAAGGTTCCCGCCTGGATTTCCTAAAAGGCGCCGCCCGGATTCCCGGCATCTATGTGCCCGGGTTCTATGAAGAAGTCTATCAGGAAGACGGGACCATCAAAGAACGCAGGAAACTGTATGAAGAAGCACCGGATGTCATTTGCAAAGAACTGGTGATGAATGTATCCAACACCCACTATCCGGACAAGCCCGTGGTTCCTTTTATCAAGGTAACCCAGGACAGGGTGGTTCTGGAGATTCAGCGCGGCTGTATCAGAGGGTGCCGGTTCTGTCAGGCAGGGCAGCTCTATCGGCCCGTCAGGGAGCGGGATGTGGAGATGCTCAAAACCTATGCCGCTAAGATGCTTGCCAACACAGGACATGAGGAAATCTCTTTAAGTTCTTTAAGTTCCAGCGATTATTCCCAGTTAAATGAACTTCTGGACTATCTGATAGAGGACTGTGACAGAAAACATATTAATATTTCCCTGCCGTCTTTGCGGATTGACGCCTTTTCCCTGGATGTGATGAGCAAGGTGCAGGATGTGAAAAAGAGCAGCCTGACTTTCGCGCCGGAAGCCGGCAGTCAGAGACTGCGTGACGTCATTAATAAGGGATTGACCGAAGAAGTCATTCTAAAAGGCGCCACGCTGGCTTTCCAGGGAGGATGGACAAGGGTTAAACTGTATTTCATGCTGGGACTGCCTACGGAAACAGAAGAAGATATCCGCGGTATTGGGGAGTTGTCCAACAAGATTGCCGCCGCCTTCTTTGATACAGTCCCCAAAGAGAAACGGGTAAACGGCCGGGTACAGATTGTGACCAGCACCTCCTTCTTTATCCCCAAGCCTTTTACGCCGTTCCAGTGGGCACCCATGTGCACCAAAGAAGAATTTCTGGAGAAAGCCCACCAGACCAGAAAGGGCATCATGGAACAGCTCAATCAAAAGAGCATCAAATACAACTGGCACGAGGCGGATGTCAGCGTCTTAGAGGGCGTGTTTGCCAGAGGCGACAGAAGAGTGGGACAAGCCATCCTCACGGCCTACAAGCGCGGCTGTATGTTCGATTCCTGGAGCGAGTCTTTTCACAATGACTTATGGCTTGCAAGCTTTCAGGACTGTGGTCTGGATATGGAATTCTATACCACCCGGAAGCGGGCTGATGACGAAATTTTCCCCTGGGATTTCATAGACTGCGGTGTCACCAGAGAATTTTTATTAAGAGAATGGAAGAAGGCGCAGGAAGGCATTGTATCTCCCAACTGTAGGAGTAAATGCCAGGGATGCGGCGCCAGACGGTTTGGCGGCGGTGTCTGCTATGAGGAAGGAAAGGAAGAACATGAAGATCAGGATTAAATTTGCAAAATACGGTTCCATGAAATTCATCGGCCATCTGGATATGATGCGTTACTTTCAGAAGGCAATACGGCGTGCCGGTATTGACATCCGCTATTCAGAAGGATTCAGCCCTCACCAGATTATGTCCTTTGCCGCGCCTTTGGGGGTAGGCATCGAAAGCCTGGGAGAGTATCTGGACATAGAAGCGGTCTCCCTGACAAGTACGAACCAGCTGACAGACGCCCTGAATGAGACCATGGTGGAGGGGGTACAGATCCTTGCCGCCCGCATACTGCCGGACACAGTCAAAAATGCCATGGCCAGTGTTGCCGCCGCTTCCTATCAGATTCATCTGAAGGAAGGCACCTTTCCGATACCTGACCTGCAAGAATCGGCAGCCGCCTTTTATGCACAGGCACAGATTCCCTACACCAAAGAAACCAAGAAAAGTATCATAGAAGTGGACTTAAAACAGGGCATCTATGAAATGCATGTGGGCGAAACAAAGGTGTTACCGGATATGATGTCCGCAGCCGCCGCCATGCTTCTCCCGGAGGCAGAAGCAGACTGTATCACAGTGCCCTGTATCTGCATGACCGTGGATGCCAGCAGCAGCGGCAATATCAAACCTACGGTAGTCTTTGAGAAGTTCTGTGAATTTACAGGCTGTAAAATTCCCTTGTCCAACATCCAGGTGACGAGACTGGAAACCTACACGAACTCTGCCAGAGAGGGAGAAAAAAGACAGCTTGTGCCGCTGCTTTTGCAGGAATAACTGAACATATGGACTTTTATTGCAGGCACTTTACCAAATTCTATGTATATTCACTGTGAAATCCAGAAACTACTTTGCTTTCCGAATCTTATATAATTTTCTGTATAAAAATGCAAATTTCTCTTGACCTTCCACCTTGTGGAAGCCTTATTCTACCCGTAGCAGGAGAAAAACGGCCAGACCGGCAAGGAGGAAATCTCATGAAAATCAATGAAGTAGAACAGCAGGTAAATATCACCAAGAAAAATATCCGCTTCTACGAACAACAGGGCCTGTTAAACCCAAGACGTAACACGGAGAATGGCTACCGCGATTATTCTAAGGAAGATGTGGATGAATTAAAGAAGATCAAATTGCTTCGTAAATTATCCCTTCCTCTGGAAGAAATCCGCAAGATTCAAAAGGGAGATCTGACCTTGTCAGATGCCCTGCAAAGACAGGTCATTCTCCTGGAACGGGAAAGAATAAGCCTGGAAGAAACCACCCGCCTTTGCCGGCTTGTAAGTGAAGAGTCATGCCAGTATTACACCTTTTCTCCTGACGAATACTTAGAAAGGATGGTAGAAATGGAACAAGAAGGCACAAAATTCCTAAATGTAAGCAGACACGACATCAGACACAAGAAACTGGCACCTGTTATTTTCAGTTTCCTGTTGATTTTAATGATGATCGGGGTGATCGCCACACTTATCTGGCTCTATCTGCAATCCTCCATGCCCCTGTGGGCAACCGGATTACTGATTGTGATTCCCGTCACCATGATTATGTCAATTGTTGCTGTCTTATTACAGAGAATGAAAGAGATTGAAGGAGGAGAAGAAGATGTTGCTCGTAAATACTGATTATATTACCGGAAAAGAAGTGGAGACTTTAGGAATTGTAAAAGGAAATGTGGTACAGTGCAGGAATGTGGGCCGCGACTTTATGGCCGGCCTCAAAACCCTGGTGGGCGGTGAACTGCAAGAATACACCGAAATGCTCAACCAGGCAAGACAGATCGCCATCAAACGAATGGTGGATGAAGCGGAAAGTTTAGGCGCCGATGCCGTTATCAACATCCGCTATGCATCCTCCTCCATCATGCAGGGTGCCGCCGAAGTCATCGCCTACGGAACCGCCGTCAAATATATAATCTGATAACCCCAATTTGATATCTGAAATTCAAAGACGTAAATTGTTGGAAAAGAAAGTGTCAAAAATTTTTGTCACTTTCTTTTCCATGGGAAATATGGTACAATCCACACGAAAGCAATGAACAGTGCGCTATGGCAAAGAGCGGAGGAACAAATCCATGACCCCAGACGGCAAGATACTCATTCTAAAACTATACGACAAACTCCTCTGCCTGCTTCTGAACGGCAACCGGATCTTATCTGCTCATGCGCAAAATGAAAAATCCATTGCCATAGGGGATATCTATATCGGTAAAGTCCAGAATATCTCCCGCAATATTAACGCCGCTTTCGTAGACCTGGGCAATAAATATCTGACATTTCTTCCCCTGTCTGACGCCAAAGCTGCCGCCGTGCTGAATCGTACCCCGGACGGCACTATAAAACCCGGTGATGAATTACTTATCCAGCTCACCAAGGAACCGCTCAAAACCAAACTTGCAGGCGTCACCACCAGGATATCTTTATCCGGCCGCTATGTGGTGGTCCGCACCCACACAGCAGACGCAGGCAATGACAGTGTGCAGGTATCTTCCAAACTGAACAAAAAACAGCAGAACCGTTTCCGCAGTCTGGAAGCATTGCAGAATCTTTCCGGACAATATCAGATTATTGTCCGTACCAATGCCGCTGCATTGACGGAAGAAACCCCTTTAACAGAAGAGGCCGAAGCCCTCACCGAAAAGCTGACACATCTTCTTGCGATTGCAGACAAACGCACCTGTTACAGTTGTCTGTACCGCAGCCAGCCGGATTATATCACCTTTATCCAGAATGCATACCGCACAGAGTACGATGAAGTGGTGACAGATCTGCCGGATATCTATGAGGCTCTGCAAGCGTCCTTTCAGGATACTGACATACCGATACGTTTCTATGAAGACAGCCTTCTTCCCCTGCACAAGCTTTACTGTGTGGAAACACGTATCCAGGAGCTGCTTGCCGCAAAGGTCTGGCTGAAATCCGGTGGTTATCTTGTCATAGAACCCACAGAAGCTCTGATTTCCATTGATGTCAATACCGGGAAATGTGAAGCCGGCCAAAACGCCGAAGAAACTTTTATGAAGATCAACCGGGAGGCAGCTGAGATGATAGCTGTCCAGCTGCGTGCCAGAAATCTTTCCGGCATGATCCTGGTTGACTTTATCAATCTGAAACACAAAGAACAGGAACAACAACTTTTGGAATACATGCACAGACTTTTAAAGCAGGATCCCGTAACCGCAAATGCTGTGGATATGACAGGCCTTGGTCTGATGGAAATCACCAGAAAGAAAACAGGACCTAATTTTGCACAACAGATGAGAAAGGACAGTTGATATGGAACTTCTGAAAATGGAAAAAGTCAAAGACGGCAGATATCTTAAGAACTACGAACTGACTTACCGCAACAAGGCAGGCAAAGAGAAAAAGTATGAGATTGTAAGCCGCAACGACATAGCAGGGCCACATATGATCGGGGAAAAAGTAAGCGGTGTTTCCATCGTTGCTTATTATGAAGATAAGATACTGCTTCTGCGGGAATTTCGTATGGGCGTCAACCGCCTGATCTATAACCTCTGTGCAGGCATGATAGAAGAGGGGGAATCCCTGGAAGAATGTATCCAGCGGGAACTGTATGAGGAGACAGGACTTTCCGTTAAGAAAATCCTCAACATCCTGCCGCCGTCCTTTGCCGCGGTTGCCTTTTCCGATGTCAAGACACAGATTGCCTTTGTGGATGTGGAGGGCAGTTTTGAAGATCACACCTCAGAAAATGAACAGATCAATGCCGGATTTTACACCAAAGAAGAAGTCCATGACCTTCTGGAAACAGAAGAGTTCAGTTCCCGTGCGCAGATAGCGGCCTATTTATTTTCCATCAGCTGATCTTCCAAGAATGTAACAGAAAGGAATCCTCTTTCATGAACTATTTTTTTGTGAAAAACCTGAAAAGAAATGTGGGCACAGTCCTGGCCTTATTTCTTTTGCTCTTTTTTGACCAATATACCAAGCGTCTGGCAGTCATACACTTAAAAGACCAGTCAAGCTTTGTCCTCATCGACAGGGTCTTAGAATTCAGCTATCTGGAAAACACCGGCGCCGCTTTCAGCTCCTTTGCAGGCAGACAGACTTTCCTGATACTTCTGACCAGTATGGTAATCCTTGTGGTAATCTGGAAGTATTTCACGCTCCCGGCAGAGAAGCGGTTTGCAGGGATGCGCATCGGTCTGCTTTTTATCGCAGGCGGTGCCGTCGGCAACCTGATCGACCGTATTACACAACAATATGTTGTAGACTTTATTTATTTTGTGCCCATTGATTTTCCCAAATTTAATGTAGCGGATATCTACATTACCATCGGCGTGGCACTTCTGGCTGTCCTGTTATTCTTTTATTATAATGATGAAGAATTTGAGGCTTTGCTGGCGATACGGCAAAAGCACGCCGATAAATAGACTATATTTTTTGGTTTCTTGTAGACAGAACCTATAGGAACTGATATGATAGCAATAGCCATCATCCAGGAAGGATTATAATATTTTGTTTGGTGATATAAAGTTATGAATATTTTATTTATCGGACTGAGCATTTTAGGTATCAGCGTAATCGTGTTGGCATTATTTCTTCTGTTGAAGGGAGACGGTTCCCGGGAACAGAAGCTGATGCAGTATTTCCTGATGGGATCCCTGATCCAGAACGCGGGATACTTATTAGAATTGACGGCACCCACCGTAGAAGCGGCGTTGACAGCCGTTAAAATACAGTATGTGGGGTCTTTGACCATTCCCATCAGTTACTGTCATTTCATATTCAGTTACTGTTTTGAAAAAGCCCCCAAAAAGATCTTAAAATTTCTCAAAATAATCGATGTCTTTATTTTGGTACTCGTTTTTACCTGTGATTTACACAACTTTTTTTATCGAGATATAAATTGGCTGCAAACCGCACAGGGACATTGCTATCTGAGTCTGTCCTATGGACCCGGCTACTGGCTTTTTATGTTATGTGGTCTGATTATTCCCTATGCATTTACACTCTATGCTTTAATTCATGTCTGCATCAAGAAACCTGATTATGCCATAGACAGAAAATACAAATTAATCCTGATCCTTTCTTTTATACCGGTGATTGTTTTAGGATCCTATGTCTTAAAACTGACCAATGTATATGATCCAACTCCTGTTGTATTGGGACTGATTCTTTCCAGTGTGGTCATTCTGGTCTGGAGCAGAAAGGTATACGATTTCAGCAGTCTGGCGTCCGGTATACTGCTTGACAGCATGAACGACGGTGTTATCGCAATAGACAAACACAAGCGGATTGTCAGCTACAATTCGGCGGCTGCAACAATCTTCAGGGATCTGAACATTCATGCCATCGGAAAACATATTGAAGAACTGGAAGGTTTCCCACATGATATCCTTGACAAGGATACCCGGGAAGAATTCAGTCTCAACGGCTGTTTCTATCAGGGACATGTACAACAGATTCCTGATAAATACGGTGAAAAAAAGGGTTATGTCATTCTGATTCTGGATGTGACGGAAACAAGAAATTATATTGAGGAAATCAAACAGGTGCGCGAACAGGCAGAACAGGCCAACATTGCCAAGAGTGCCTTTCTTGCCAATATGTCCCATGAGATCCGCACACCGATGAATGCCATTGTCGGACTGAGCGATATCATTATGGAAGAAAGCAGAGGCCGGAAAGTATACGGCTATGCCTGTGATATCAAATCCTCCTCCCGCAATCTTCTGGCGCTGATCAATGACATACTCGATCTGTCCAAAGTAGAAGCCGGAAAAATGGAATTGGTACTGACAGAATATCACTTGAAATCTCTGATTAATGAAGTACTGAATATGATGGATATCGTTGCTTCACAGCATGGGCTTATGCTGATGAGTGAATTCGATATGTCCCTTCCTTGTCGTTATCTCGGCGATGAAGGCAGGATCAAACAGATTCTGATCAATCTTTTAAACAATGCACTGAAATTCACCAAGGAGGGCCATGTCAAGATTGCCGTTTCGGGTATACCGGGAGAAGAGCCCGATACAGAGCGTCTGATCTTCCGTGTGGAAGATACCGGCTGCGGTATCCGGGAAGAAGACATGGAGAGAATCTTTGAGAATTTCAGACAACTTGACTCCCGACGTAACAGGAGCGTGGAAGGCACAGGGCTTGGCCTTTCCATCACCAGACATCTGGCGGAACTGATGGACGGTTCTGTTAAGGTAGAGAGTGTATACGGCGAGGGTTCTACCTTTATTGTAGAAGTTATACAAAAGGTGGCGGACAGCAGACCCCTTTCTGAGGTTCCGGAAGTGGAACTGCAAAAAGAAAAACCCTTAGACCCCTTCACAGCAAGGAACTGTAAAGTATTGGTAGTAGATGACAATATGATCAACCGAAAAGTTGCCAGATCTTTGTTACAGACTTATGACCTGGAGATCACCGAAGCCGAGAGCGGCATGGAAGCCATACAGTTTGTCAACGGAACCCTGTTTGACATTATTTTCATGGATCATATGATGCCTGGTATGGATGGCATAGAAGCCGTACAGCACATCCGCAGTGAATGTGGCGAAAACGGCACTCTGCCGGTGGTCATTGCCCTGACAGCCAACGCCATGGAAGGCGTCCGTGAAACTTTTCTGGCAAACGGTTTTCAGGATTTTCTTACAAAACCCATTGACAGACGGACACTCCATATGATACTTCTAAAATGGATTCCGGACGAAAAACGAATTGCCGGCAGCAGATGGATGCACAGTCTGCAATCAGACAGAAATAATTACCTGAAATTTCAGGATATTATCATTGAAGGCATTGACACAGATGAAGTGGCTGAACATTATTCTGCCAGCATTGAAGAATACCATGAACTCTTGAATCTTTACTGTCTGGACGGGAAACGGAAACTGGAAGTCCTGCAAGATCTTCTGGAAGAAGAAGATTATAAAGCCTACGGCATAGAAGTACACGCCTTAAAGAGTGCTTCCGCCAATGTAGGGGCAATGCAGGTTTCAAACATAGCACGGGAACAGGAAAAAGCGGTAAAAAGAGAAGATTACACATTTGTTGACAGCCATGCGGAAAAACTGCTGGCCGAATATGAAGAACAACTGGAACATATACAGAAATATCTGGATACAAAACATACCTCAGAAGCACAGAAGGTAAAAGAGAAAGAAATCGACAAGTCAGATCTGCTTCAGGAAATCCAGACAGCCCTGAGTGATCTGGAAGATTTCCAGTCCAAGAACTGCGCCCATATCATAGACACGCTTTTGGAAGAGTATCGTCTGGAGACTGCTGTTGAAACGAAGCTGGAACAGATCAGGGAACAGCTCAAATTATATGAGGACGACGCAGCCGAACAGATGCTGCGTGAGTTAATAGAACAGATGCAACGGGAGGAGTAAAAACAAGGTGGATAATAAATTGACAATATTGGCCGTTGATGACAACAGCATCAGTCTGGCTACAATCGAACAGGAATTCAGAGGATCCTATGAAGTTGTCGCTTTAAATTCCGGTCTGCGTGCTTTACAGTATCTCAAACAGAAAACACCACCGGATCTGATTTTATTGGATGTTCAGATGGCACCCCTGGACGGCATAGAAACATTGCGCAGAATCAGGGAAATGGAAACCTGTCAGGAGATTCCTGTGATTATGCTTACTTCACAGCGCGAAAAACAGACCATCGTGGAAAGTTCCAAGCTCGGAATCAACGACTATGTTCTCAAACCGTTTAAAACCCAGGATCTGCATGAAAGAATCGAACGTATTCTGAAAGCGGAGATGGATAAAAGATTGGAAAACAGGTAATTTTATCATTGACAAACCGGGATAAAATGTATATGATTAATGAGTATGCCGCATAACGAGGTAAAAGTATGCCCTTTTACGGGTATCACCACAGTTAGCGAGTAAATGAACTTCGTGTTCATGAATAGGAGGTGCCATATGTACGCAATCATTGCAACAGGCGGAAAACAGTACAAAGTATCCGAAGGTGATATCATCAGAGTGGAAAAACTCGATGTGGAAGTAGGTACGACTGTAACATTCGACCAGGTGATAGCTGTCAGCGACAAAGAGCTTAAGGTTGCAGGCGATGTAGCAAATGCTACCGTAACCGGAACTGTTATGGATCAGGGGAAAGCTCGTAAAGTCATCGTTTACAAGTATAAGAGCAAAACCGGTTATCACAAGAAAAATGGTCACAGACAGCCGTATACGCAGATTCAGATTGATAAGATCAATGCGTAATGACCAGAATCACAATTCATAAAACAAAAACAGGAGAATACCACAGCTTTATCTGTAACGGGCATGCCGGGTATGCAAAACGGGGAGAAGACATTGTCTGCGCCGCAGTCTCTGTCCTTGTCATCAACACCTTAAATTCCCTGGAGCAGATTACGAAGGAACCCCTACAGATAGAAACGGATGATAATGCCGGTATCATCAGATGCCGCTTCACGAATCATCCGCTGAAAGAAACATCGCAGGTGCTCATGGATTCTCTGGTGCTCGGCTTAAGTCAGATTGAAAAACAGTACGGGCAGAAACATTGTAAATTGACATTTGAGGAGGTGTAATACCATGTTGAATATGAACCTTCAATTTTTTGCACATAAGAAAGGTGTCGGTTCCACCAAGAACGGTCGTGATTCCGAGGCTAAGAGATTAGGTGCGAAGAGAGCTGACGGACAGTTCGTCAAAGCAGGAAATATCTTATACAGACAGCGCGGAACCAAGATTCATCCCGGCAATAATGTAGGTATCGGCGGAGATGATACCCTGTTTGCCTTGATTGACGGTGTTCTTCGTTTTGAGAGAAAAGGAAGAGACAAGAAACAGGCTTCCGTATATCCTGTGGAGAAATAAGACCAGCAAAACGGCTCCAAACATCTAGGTGTTTGGAGCTTTTTTCAGATTTAGGAGATAGATATTTATGTTTGCAGATCGCGCAAAAATCTTTGTCAAAAGCGGAAAAGGCGGCGATGGACATGTGTCCTTCCGCCGGGAGAAATATGTGCCAAACGGCGGCCCTGACGGCGGTGACGGGGGCAATGGAGGCAGTGTATACTTTGAAGTGGACGAAGGGTTAAACACCCTCACAGACTTCCGCCACATCCGCAAATACAGCGCCGGAAACGGCGAAGAGGGCAGCAAGAAAAACTGTGCCGGCAAAAACGGGGAAGATATCACCATCAAGGTGCCGGAGGGTACTGTCATCCGTGAAGCGGAAAGCGGAAAGGTTATCACGGATATGTCCGGGGACAACCGCCGTTTTCTGCTCTTAAAAGGCGGCAGAGGCGGCAACGGCAACCAGCATTATGCCACCAGTACCATGCAGGCTCCCAAGTATGCCCAGCCTGGCCAGCCGGCCCAGGAACTGGAACTGATCCTGGAACTGAAAGTCATTGCCGATGTGGGACTTGTGGGCTTTCCCAACGTGGGGAAATCCACCTTTTTATCCAAGGTAACCAATGCCAGACCGAAGATTGCCAACTATCATTTTACAACCTTAAATCCCAATCTGGGCGTTGTGGATTTAAAGGATGCCAAAGGATTCGTGATTGCGGACATTCCAGGTCTCATTGAGGGCGCCTCGGAGGGCATAGGGCTTGGCCATGAGTTCCTGCGCCATATTGAGCGTACAAAACTGATCGTACACATTGTGGATGCAGCATCCACAGAAGGACGGGATCCTGTCGCCGATATCTACGCCATCAACAAAGAGCTGACATCCTATGATGCCTCACTGGCCGGCCGGCCGCAGATTATTGCCGCCAACAAAATTGATATGATCTATGGTGAAGACGACCCGGTGGCGGCAATCCGTCAGGAATTTGAGCCGAAGGGAATCCCTGTCTATGCTGTTTCCGCTATCAGCGGCAAGGGCCTGCGGGAGCTTTTGTATGCCATCAACAACCGGCTTGCCGAGTTGGACAGGACACCTGTCATATTTGAACAGGAGTTTTTCCCGGAGTATCATTTTGATATTGAGACGGAACCTTTTACCGTTATCTATGACGAAGCTGCAAATGAATATGTGGTAGAAGGCCCGCGGATAGAAAAAATGCTTTCTTACACCAACCTGGAGTCAGAAAAAGGCTTCAAATTCTTCCAGGATTTCATGAAAAAGAACGGGATTCTGGATCAGCTGGAGGCTCTTGGAATCACAGAAGGAAGCACTGTAAGAATGTACGGATTATCATTTGATTATTATCGTTAGGAATTGGAGGAAACCATGACAAGCAAGCAACGTTCTTATCTCAAAAAACTGGCCAGCAGCTTGGATCCCATCTTTCAGATTGGAAAGTCGAGCCTGACGCCGGAAGTCACTGAGGCAATCGGAGAGTCCTTCAATACGAAGGAACTGATTAAAGTGGCGGTTCTCAAAAACTGTCTGGATGATCCCCATGAAATCGCCCAGATGGTGGCGGAACGTACTCACTCCCAAGTGGTGCAGGTGATCGGCCGCAAAATTGTGTTATATAAACCGGACAGGAAAAACCCGAAGATTGTTCTGCCCAGACCATAAGACAGCATTTTCTGAAATCAATCGGATTGGAGCGTGTATGGCGGATGAAAAAAACAGGCATCATGGGTGGAACTTTTAATCCCATCCACTTTGGACATTTAGCAATTGCCAGGAAAGCGCAGGAGCAGTTTGCACTGGACGAAGTATTATTCATTCCCAGCGGCATCCCTTATATGAAAGACCTGGAAGAAGTACTGTCCCCCGAGATAAGATGTGAAATGACCCGTCTTGCCATTGAGGACACCCCTTCTTTTGCCCTGTCCCTGATAGAGGTAAATAAAGATAAGAATACTTACACCTGTGAAACGCTGAAAGATCTCAGGGCATCTGATCCGGCGGCAGACTACTATTTTATCCTGGGAGCAGACAGCCTCTGGGCTATGGAGGATTGGAAAAATCCGGAAGAAATCTTTCAAAACTGCCATGTGCTGGCTGCCGTGCGGGACGATAAATCACTGACAGATATGAAAAATCAGATCACTTATCTGAAAGAGAAATTCGATGCGGATATTTCGATTCTGGAAATTGATCCCATGGACATTTCCTCCTCCATGATCCGGGAGAGGGTACAGGATAAATTACCAATACATGATCTGGTGCCGCAAGCAGTAGAAACCTACATTTACAATAACAAACTATATCAAACTCTGACAGGAGGCAATCACCATGAGTGATAAACACAAAACCGATATCAACGAACTTCGCAGGATTATGGAACAGGAATTATCTTCCAAACGCTATCTGCATACCCTTGGAGTGTCCTATACGGCTGCATGTCTGGCTATGGCTCACGGTGCGGATATGGAAAGTGCCATGACAGCCGGGCTGCTGCATGACTGTGCCAAACCTTTAAAGGGGGAAGAACAGATTGCCCTCTGTGAAAAACACCAACTGGACATCTCGGATGTGGAACGTCTCAATCCTTCGGCCCTTCTCCATGCCAAAGTGGGTGCCTATCTGGCTCAAAGCCGATACGGTGTGACAGTGCCGGATATTTTAAATGCCATAAAGTACCATACCACCGGCCGTCCCAAAATGAGTAAACTGGAAAAAATACTTTATATTGCAGACTATATTGAACCGGGCCGCAAACATGTTGCCGACCTGGAACAGATCAGACAGGTGGCCTATCAGGATCTGGACGCCACCATGGCCAGGATTCTGGAGAACACACTGGCCTATCTTAAGACCACAGACGGACAGATCGATACCATGACAGAAGAAACCTACCAATACTATAAACACAGTTGACATTTGTCCGTAAAAAGGGGAAAATGAACTGACACCGTGAAAGGAACCGACAGCACTTATGAAAACAAACGAAATCGCAAAACTCGCCATAGACGCCCTGGAAGACAAAAAAGCAGAAGATATCAGGATTATTGATATCAGCCACATATCTACCATTGCAGATTATTTTATCATTGCGGACGGCAGCAACAAGAGTCAGATCCAGGCAATGGCCGATAATGTCTCCGAGAAACTTGCCAAACAGGGATGTCACCTAAAACAGATGGAAGGTTATCAGAACGCCAACTGGATTCTGATGGATTTTCAGGATATCATCATCCATATTTTTGACCGTGAGAACCGTCTTTTCTATGATCTGGAAAGAATCTGGAGAGATGGTATCTCCATCGAAAAAGACAGCCTGTAATCATTTCACAACATAAAAAGTCTCGTTTGCGTCTGATGATCACAAATGACAGGCCAATTCCGCTATAATTGTTGTTGAGATTCTAATATAAAAACGGAGAACAGGATGGACAGTTATGCGGATTGGAATATGTGATGATGAGCAGAAAGCACGGGATTATATCGCAGATAAAATAAAGTGCCTTTATTCCACAGATACGATCGTAACCTATGTATCGGGAAGGGCACTTTTATGCGCTGAAACACTGCCTGATATACTGTTTCTGGATATACAGATGCCGCAGCCGGATGGCGTGGAGACCGCCAAAAGACTCCGGCAAAAAGATAAGAATATGATCATCATCTTTGTGACTGCCACCGCAGATTATGTTTTTGAAGCCTTCGATGTGGGAGCTTTCCATTATCTTGTGAAGCCCTTTGCGGACAATAAATTTACAGAAGTATTCCAAAATGCCAGAAGGCAGGTTCTGGACAGAAAAAACGCAGAAGCTTTCAGCATGTCTGTTCCCCGAAAGAAACCCGGTATCCTCATCACCGCCGGCGGCAAACACTTTACCATACACCTGGAAGACATCATCTACGCCGAAGTATATGACCGGAAGATCATGATTCATACCTTGGACAGCGACATCGAATATTACGGTAAAATGAAAGACCTGGAAAAGGAAGCAGGAGAGGATTTTTTCCGTACACACCGAGCTTATCTTGTGAATTTCCGCTATATCACCAAATACGATGCCACGACCATCTATCTGAAAAAAGGACAGGCGCTCATGTCCAAACAAAATTACCGTGAATTTGTCAGACGCTATCTGCACTACAATCAGAAATTATGCCGCCGCTCATAGTTCATATAAACAAAACATCTCATTCTGGTACACCAATGTGCCATGTTCTTTTGCATAAGCATACACACGGTCATAGCCGTCCTCCTCACAGACCGCTATATAATCGGCCGGCTCCATGTTGTACACCTCGTTATAACAGTTGTAGGAATAGACGTTCGTGTACAGATACAGAACTCTGGGCTTAAAGAAATAGATGACGGCATCATCACTGATATTCTCATTGATATACGCATAGAGCTCCTGCGCCTGTACAGAATCCGCCTGCCGCAGGGAATAACGTCCCGTTTGGATATATACCGCTGTCACAGAAAATGATACAAGCAATATAATCATATACAGCAGATAACCGTCTTTTAAAAGCAGACTGCCAACTTCCATCCATCTATGTTCTTTCCATTTATCTCTTAAGCATACATATCCCCAATAGGCAAACAGCATGAGAAGAGGATATATGGCAAAGATAAACCGGGAATCCATATAATCATAAAATATAAGCATACACATCATGCCGCCGATGTAAATCAGGAAATACAGTTCTTTCCTAAACTGATAAATCATTCCCACCACTGCCAATATTAACAGAATACAGACACCTGTATAACTGATTGCGGCAATGACCGGACGAGAAGTTGCACATACCATCTGCCCCAGGATTTTAAAGTATCCGATTATATTTTCTTTTAATCTGCCGATGGAAAACTCAAAATAGTCATTATATGTGCCCCCGCTTTTGGGCAGAAAAGCATAGAATACCCTGGCAGTTACCGCATAACCGATAAAGGGCAGTGCCATCGTCAGTCCTTTGCACAGACTTCTTTTCCAATGAATTTCTCTTTCCTTTCTGCCATACATTCTGATCACAGATAATACAACCATAATCACATCATAAACCAGCAGGGCCAATAGCAGTGCCTGATTCATGGTTCTGGTCTCACAGTCTGCAAAGATCAGGACACCCACAAGAACCCCCAGCAGGCCCTTATACAGCCATCCCTGGCCGTCCCTGGCATCCTTGTGGTAGAGATCTATCATATTTAATGTCAGAAATACCATGAACATATTGGGAATATCCGACTCAATCGTATTGACAAACATCAGAAAAGCAAGATTACAGGTAATGCCCAGGCAGATCAAAAAGGCCGGTTTCCCAGGGATCCGTCTTCTTAAGATATAGACAAAAGGAATCATGGAAGCCGCAAAAAACAAGGCTTCATATACTTTCAGAAGCGGCATATGAAATCCAAAGAGTTTATACATGGGCAGAAGCAGAATAGACCAGAACCAGGGATATACGTCCGAACCGATTCCTTCCGCAGAGGTATTGATAATAAATATGTTCTTCTCATACCATTCGGCCACAGTATGATCCGCCAGTGCCCTGGTCTGTGCAAAATACTGACTGAAATCGCCGCCCCAGCTTTTCCCGTCATAGCAGACAAGCACAGAGAGTATAAAGGCAGCCACAAAAATCACAGCAGCCATGGAACCTGTGTTGAGCCGGGAAAAAGTATCCGTAACCTTTAAAACCAGCCTCCGCACCCTGGGTGATACCAGAAAAATCACACCCACAATCAGAAGCGGAAGATATAAACGTGTCCTGTATACATTGAGCAGTATCGAATCAAATACCGGCATATTCCCTTATTTCCTTTCCAAAACTGTTCTTTATATTATACTATTCCAGATTTTGTATTTCAACCTTCGGATGCAATCGGAAAATCCGAAATCTTTCAGGCAGTAAAAGAGCTCCGGTATCAAAACCCGGAGCCCTCCGGCACCATCCTGCACGGACTGTGCCATAGTATCTTGTGCATCGTTATGCTTCATGGGATTGTTCCACACCGCCCGTATACATATAAAAAGTAATAATATAAAGTCCGGCGATACCCACCAACGCATAAATAATTCTTGAAAACCATGACATGTTACCAAAAATAAATGCCACAAGGTCAAAGCTGAAAAGTCCGATCAACCCCCAGTTGACAGCACCAATGATGGCAATTGTCAGGGCAAGACAGTCTAAACCTTTATTTCTCATGTTTTCCATCCCCCTTCATAATACATCAACCCCTGTATTTATGTGAAAAATAATAAATATCATCCTTTTCTCACATAATAACTGTTTAGACAAACAGATTGCCAGACAGTTACTATTATTATGTCTCACAGATGATTGTACATACTGGAAATTTTTAAAATAAACTTTTACAATAAATGCATCCGCCGCAGTATATGGACCACCGGCTGATAAAGGAGCATCGTCAGTAAGGCATTTAAGCTGCTCTTTATCAAATTAAAAGGCAGAAATGCAGGAAGCAGCAATTTGACAACTTCCTCTCGGGGATATCCCATATAAACAGGTGCCACCAGATAATTCCACAACAGCATCACCGTAATCATACTGGCACATCCAGCCAGAAGCCCCAGGATAACTCCGTATACATTTCTTTTTTTAGAATATATGAAAGAAGCAGTACAGGCAAAAGAACAGGTCGAAATCACATTCATCAGACACCCTATCACACCTGTTACGCTGATTGTACACATCTCTATCAGAGAGACAATCACAGCCATAAGAAAAGCTGTGGCAGGCCCAAAAATAAATCCTCCTATCGTAATCATGATATCCTTTGGATCATATTTCAAAAAAAGAATCATTGGAATCTGCCCCACAAGCACAGCTATATAAGCTATCGCACAGAGCATACTGCCGGTTACAAGTTTTGTTGTTTTGTTCATAGTGAACCTCCTTATAAAAAAGTAATTTGCTTCGCAAATAACTTTGCGAGATCCGCTTCGCGGACTCGGATAAGCGGAAGCATTTTATCATAAAAATAACACCTGAAAGTGTATCTGACCTTCAGGTGTCATATAAGCAGGTGTATGGAAAAGAGTCTATCAGAGCAGGATAGAAGATGTATAAAAGAGTGTACAGAATAAAAACCAGACCTCATCTGGGATTCCAACACACCTTCTTTAATCCGGACTATACCGTCGGTCCTGGAATTCCACCAGGCCCGCGCTTTCGCGCCCGCGGACTGTTACCGCCGATCGGGAATTTCACCCTGCCCTGAAGACATTATCACTATGCAGTTGTTTCCGTTATTATAATATGCCTGTATATAGTCTGTCAAGTTCACTGCCGGTAAAGTCTGAATACGCCAAATACCTTGCCCAGAATCTGGCAGTCATCCACAATAATGGGATCCATGGAATCGTTTTCCGGCTGAAGACGGATATGACCATCTTCCTTATAAAACGTCTTGACAGTGGCAGAGTCATCTATCATGGCAACCACGGTGTCTCCGTTATTGGCTGTCTGACAGCTCTTGACAAAAATCTGATCGCCGCTGTAGATTCCCACATTGATCATGGAGTCACCCTTTACCTTAAGCACAAAAGATTCTCCATTCGGAACCACATCTGCCGGTACCGGAAAATAGCTTTCAATATTTTCTTCCGCCAAAATAGGCTGCCCGGCAGCTACCTGTCCGATGACCGGAAGAGAAACCATCTCCGTTCGCACCATCTGAAAATTATCGTCACAGATTTCAATTGCCCTTGGTTTGGTAGGGTCACGCCTTATGTATCCGTTCTTCTCCAAAGTCTCCAGATGTGAATGGACAGAAGAGGTGGATTTCAGATTGACAGCCTCACAAATCTCCCGGACTGCCGGAGGATAGCCGCGTTTCAATATCTCATCTTTAATATAATCAAGAATCTGCTGTTGTTTGGCAGTTATCTTACCATATGCCATAATAATAACCTTTCCCTTTCTACATGCGGTTTATCATTAACGTTATGTTTATCATAGCACAGCCTTTCAGAAAAAGCAAACATATATTCAGAATATTTGTTCGATTTTTCTTCAAAAACCTATTGACTTCCGAAAGTATGTTCTGTATAATACATCTATACAGAACACTAGTTCGCAACATTTGTTCGCTTTTTGATTCAGAAAGGTCAGGTGATACTTATGAGAAACAATATGAGGCATTATTACAGGGTTGAAGATATGAGAAGTGAGAGAAGAATCCGCAATAACAGACTGCGCCGCAGGAGAGAAATGCATAAGAATTTTCTTCTTTTTGTGATGACGGTATGTCTGATCGTAGCTTGTTCCATCTCCATGAGCACCTTTCGTTCCAGCGCCCAGGACGACACCGTCAAACCTTCCTGCAAATATTTTAAGAGTATCACTGTCTCCAACAATGATACCCTCTGGTCCATAGCAGAAGAGTACATGGATGAAACCCATTATGATTCTGTAAATGAGTATATCAATGAAGTCATTCGTGTAAACACACTCCAGGACGATACCATCTGTTATGGACAGAGCCTGATCATTCCTTATTATGATGAATTGGACGCGGTCTGAGTTTATCTCATTGTTGCTTTGGCCGGGAATCATATTTTTCCCGCAGGGTAACCTTGTTGGCGGCTGACCGCCTCCTGTCATCCTCTATCGCCGCATAATGCTTTCTGGTGGTATTGACATCTTTATGACCAAGCACATCCGCTACCAGATAGATATCACCTGTCTCATGATAAAGGGAAGTGCCGTAGGTGCTTCGCAGCTTGTGTGGTGTAATTTTCTTAAGTGTGGTGACAGTGGAAGAGTACTTCTTTACCAGATTTTCCACAGCGCGCACGGAAATCCTTCTGTTCTGCATGGATAGGAAAAGAGCTTCCTCATGACCCGACTGTGGGATTGTATGATGACGCTCTTCCAGATAGGCCTGCAAAGCTTCCGCCACCTCGTCGCCAAAGTAGACCACCGCTTCGTAGCCTCCCTTTCTGCGGATTCTGATTCCATTATTACGGAAATCCACATCTCCAAGATCAAGCCCCACACACTCGGACACACGGATTCCTGTACCTAAGAGCAGGGTAAGAAGGGCCATATCCCGCACTTTTGTCACATTATGAAAACGCTGCTGGGTCTTGGTCAGTCCTGTACCATCCTCCACCTGATCCAGGAGCACGGACACCTCGTCCGCATCCAGACGCACGATTTCCTTATCATGCAGTTTCGGAAGCGACACAAGCTGGGCCGGATTTTTCTCAATCAGCTCTTCTTTAAAATAATAATTATAGAAACTGCGCAGGGAAGCCAGTTTCCTTTTTTTGCCGCGCTCATCATTGGTATATATTCTGCCGTCCTTCTGATAATAAGAAAGGTATTCGGCATACTCCTCAATATCTTCTCTGCTCAGCCTGTCCAACAGTGAGAGAGGGTAGTCCCTGATCTCCATCCTTGCACAGTAGCTGTTCTTTTCATGCAGGAACTCAAAAAAGAGTCTGATATCATATGCGTAGGCTAACCTTGTGCGGGCGGAAGTGGTGTCAGCGATTCCGCGGAAAAACTGTTTACAGAACTTCGGCAGTGTTTCCAGAACATCCCGCATCTTATTAATATTATCTATATTCTGTTTGTCATGGTAATTGGGGGTATTGTTAATGTTCATCTGTTTCCCATCCTTCAATCTTACCGCCTGTGATTGCCGTAAACATGCGTTCCTTAACACCGGGCGCTTCTTTGTTAATGTCCCGTACCAGGTTTTTGACATATTCCCGTTTCGTATGCCCGTCAGCAGGACAGGGACTTTTGACCACCGGCACATCATTCTTTCTCACAAAACCGATCACATCCGCCTCATTCATATAGATCAGGGGCCGTATCACAGTAATCTGCGTGCGGTCTAAATAGGTGACAGGGCGAAAGGTATGAAATCTTCCTTCATAAATCAAAGACATCATCATGGTTTCCACCACATCGTCCTTGTGATGCGCGTAAGCCACCTTATTACAGCCGGCTTCCTTCATGGCGTCATTGAGGGCCCCCTTGCGCATTTTGGCACACAGAGAACAGGGATTGGACTCACAACGGTCTTCAAAAACAATCCTGGCGATATCTGTCTTCACAATATGATACTCCACATCCATAGTCCGGCAAAGTTCCTCAATCCGCCCAAGATCCAGATTCCCGAATCCAAGATCCACAGTGACCGCACACAGTTCAAAGGCGGCAGGATAGAAACGTTGCAGTCCATGCAGCGCGTAGAGCAGTGTGAGACTGTCTTTACCGCCGGATATTCCCACCGCAATTCTGTCCCCCGGTTCAATCATATGATAATCGTCAACTGCTTTTCTCGTAAGACTCAACACCTGCTGTAATTTCATAAAACAACCTCATTTTCTCTGTCTGTCAAACTCCATTATACAGAGTATTGATACACTTGGCACTAATTTTTTATAAAATTATGATGCAGAAATGAAAAAAGATGTTATACTGAATATATCTAATCTATCAATATACAGTGGGGTTTTTGCAAATGAAATTAAAGTATAACAAGAAATATCTCTATTGGGGCATCACAGCCTTTCTGGTAATCGCCTGTAGTATTTTATTCTATTATGTATTATTTCACCGTTCAAGCTTTACCGGGGGCATAGGCAAAATCATTCAGATTTCCATGCCGATCATTGACGGTTTTGTACTGGCATACCTGATTACACCCATTTTAAATAAAATTGAAAAATGCATTATCAAACCTTTGTACCTCAAAGCGAACATACCCATGACGCCCAAGAGCAAACGTCGTATGCGTGCAATGTCCATCCTGCTGACCATCGTACTGATTCTGGTAGTACTTTATGAATTTTTTGGTTTGATCATTCCGGAAGTGGTCCGCAGTATACAAAGCATTATTTTCCAAATGCCTATGTATATCAATAATCTGACCAACTGGGCTCTTGGACTGATCAAAGATAATCCCGATCTGGAAGCGGCAGTCAACCAGCTGATCAATCAGTATTCGGTCAAAATCCTTGACTATGTCAATACAAATCTGCTTCCACATATCAATGGGCTGATCAAGACACTTTCTTTGAGCGTTCTTGGTATTTTTAAAGCGTTATGGAACTTTGTGATAGGTTTTATTCTCTCCATTTATGTTCTTGGAAGTAAGGAAAAGTTTGCAGGACAGGCCAAAAAAATTGCCTATGCATTGTTTGACCGCAAGGCCGGCAATGAGATTATCTCTAATTTCCGCTTTATTCACAGTACTTTTATTGGATTTATCGGCGGAAAAATCGTTGATTCCATTATCATCGGCATTATTTGCTTTGTCTGCACCAGCATTATCGGAACTCCTTATGCCATTCTTGTCAGCGTGATCATAGGCGTTACAAATATAATTCCTTTCTTTGGTCCCTGGATCGGCGGGATTCCCAGCGCGCTGTTAGTATTGATGGTAGACCCTGTGCAGGCTCTATATTTTGCAATCCTTATCCTTGTTATCCAGCAATTTGACGGGAACATCCTGGGCCCCAAAATCCTTGGCGATTCCACAGGATTATCCGGGTTCTGGGTTATTTTTGCAATCACAATATTCAGCGGCCTGTTTGGCGTCTTAGGCATGGTTGTGGGCGTGCCTATCTTTGCCGTAATCTATGCAGGCGTCAAATCCGTTGTCGACAGACTGCTTCGCAAAAAAGATCTGCCCACAGAAATACAGCCGTATATGACGGTCGGACAGATTGACGAATCCAAGGTCTTTACAGAATATATTCCTCCTGTAAAAGAAAAGAAAAACGCAAAGTTTATGTTTTCCAAAGTCATGAAATCCGAAACAAACAAGGAATCCGCTGATAACAAATAACAATGAGGACAAATAAAACATGGCCGGAGTATTGATATTAACAGTAATCTTTGTAATCATTATCTATGTATATCTGCGCCGCAGGGCAAAGCAGCGTAAATCTACAGATATGAACTTCGTTCAGGATTACCACGAATCATTTCATCGTATCAGAACCCACCAGGGACTGCGCGATAAACAGAACGGCTATCAGACCTATGTCACCAAATATAACAGTTCCGAAGACTACAGAGAACGTAACGGAAAATAAATATTGTCTGCAAACATAAACTTATTTGGGAACTGCGCTAACTATTCGTTAAACTATGCTTTTGCGCATAGATTCATGCCGCACAAAGTCCAATCTCTTCACCAAACAAAACAGCGGCGATTACATCATACATCCTCCATATTGATTAAAAAACTCTCTTGGAATCAGCGTAGACAGACTCCAAGAGAGTTTTTTTATATTTAAAAATTTAAAACACAACATTACCGATTTTCAAAATCCTCAACAAACTGGGTAATTAATTTCACAGAGCCGTCGATTCCCAGAACACCGCTGTTAATAGACAGATCATAGCTGTCCACACGGCCCCATTTCTTTGAAGAATAATAATTATAATAACTCTGACGCTGTTTATCCTTCTTATTCATCATATCAATGGCTTTCTGTTCTGTGTTGACATCCTCAAAGCGCTCCATGATACGTTTAATCTTACTCTTTTCGTCGGCATGGATAAAAAGATGCAGACAGTTCTGATAATCATGCAGTGCATAGTCTGCGCATCTGCCAACGATTACACAAGGACCCTCACTGGCAATCTTCTTAATGGTGTCAAACTGTGCCAGAAACACTTTATGGCTGATTGGCATATCTACAAAAGAAGAAGAATTATAACCAAAGGAATACGTATCCATAACCAGATTATAGAGGAAAGAATTGGTGGGACGCTCATCATGACTCTGTATCATTTCCTCACAAAATCCGCTCTCTTTCGCTGCTCTCGTCAGAAGATCCTTATCATAAAATTTTATCCCGAAATGCTCCGCCACT
Organism: bacterium 0.1xD8-71; assembly: GCA_003612405.1. Taxonomy (GTDB): domain Bacteria; phylum Bacillota; class Clostridia; order Lachnospirales; family Lachnospiraceae; genus UBA3282. The sequence goes on along the minus strand of RAYR01000001.1, from coordinate 237,972 downwards.
TTCTTACCGATTTCACGGCCGCCGGAGCCAAATTGACGTCCTATTGTAATAATGGTATTCATATCCATACATCCCCTTTCTGTCTTTACACCCCTGCTGTCACCACGCTCCCCTTGCCCTGTGCTGTAACATGAATGTTTATTGATACTCCTATTATATATATTTTGCACAATAAAGTCAAGTAAAACGCGTGCGAAAACAGTGATTTTGACCAAGCATCCAAACTATAAAAAGAGGGCAGATACTTCTGCCCTCTCACAACTCTTATTTTACACTGAAATACTATTCCATCTTACGCAGACTTTTTCTGTTTGCTCAGTGTCTGGACACCCTCAATTACAAGGAAAATAGCCAGAACAATCAGCAGAACTGCCAGAACAGCCTGTGCATAAGGACCCCAGTCTGCGCCGCCTGCGGAAATAATACCGATCTGATTCTTCACGGTTACACACAGGGAACAGATGGTCACTACGATCATAAATGCCATAGGTACAAGGAACATCTTATTGTTCTTGCCCACATTGCCAAGCCAGGTAGCAACTGCCAGCAGACCGATACCTGCAAGGAGCTGGTTTGCCGCACCGAACAGGCCCCAGATCTTTCCATAACCTGTCATACCAAGCGCAATGCCGAGCACCACAGTGATAATGGTTGCAACATAAGGATTTACCAATGTCTTCTTCCAACCGTCCTTGATATCGTCCACGGTCTGACCGGGCTCAAGGAAGAACTCCTGGAACATGAAACGTGCCAGACGGGTTGCCGTATCCAGTGAAGTCAGACAGAAAGCGGAATAAGTCAGCACCAGCAGTGTATTCAGAACATTAACCACGCCTTCCGATGCGATACCGCCGTACATCTGGGAAATACCGCCTGCAAAGATTGCCGTTGCGCCTGTGGTAATGCCCTTCTTGTATGCAAAGTTGATCGCACAGACCGTAATCACTGCCAGCACACACTCCAAGAGCATGCCGCCGTAAGCGATAGGCTTCGCATCTGTCTCTTTGTCAAGCTGTTTGGATGTGGTTCCGGAAGATACCAGAGAATGGAAACCGGAAATCGCACCACAGGCAACTGTTGTGAAGAGTACCGGGAACAGATACTGCATACCGTTACCATTGTCAACTGCAAAACCATTAAAAGCAGCAAGGCCATCTCCGCCGCCCATGCCTGCATGGGAAACTACCACACCTACCAGTGCTACTGCCAGCATGGCATAAAGCAGGAAGGAACTTAAGTAGTCACGAGGCTGTAACAGAATCCATACCGGTGTCACAGATGCGATTGCGATATAAATACCCACAATGATCATCCATGCTTTTGTGGTCAGATAAATCGGATGGAAGTTCATACCGATCACCATACAGATGGCAATGGCAACCACACCAAGAATCGTGGAAACAGCCATGGAAGCGTTGCGGCGATATACCATAAAGCCAAAGGCAATGGCAATTACAATAAATAACAGGGATACCATAGCGACAGATGAATTTGTCGCAGATGCTGCCTTATCAATAACACCCGCATCATCTACCACCGCACCAAAAGTAGTCGCCACGATGGATGCGAATGCTGCAACCACAAGGATCAGGGTCAGATAAGCAAAAATGGTAAACAGCATCTTCGCTCTCTTGCTCATGTTGCTGGAGATAATCTCTCCGATGGACTGTCCCTTGTGACGGATGGATGCAAAGAGTGCACCAAAGTCATGGACGCCGCCGAAGAAGATACCGCCGATCAGAATCCAGAGCACAACGGGAACCCAGCCAAACATAGCTGCGCCGATAGGTCCGGTAATCGGGCCTGCTCCCGCAATGGATGAGAAATGGTGGCCCATCAGCACGGGTGCCTTGGCCGGAACATAGTCCACACCGTCTTCCATCTCATGGGCAGGGGTCGGTTTCTTGCTGTCGCCTACACCCCACTGTTTGCAAAGCCATCCGCCGTAACCTATGTAGCCGATGATAAGAATCACAATACAGATGATTAACAGTAATAATGAATTCATACAAATTCTCCCTTTCTTTCCTATTTTTTGGAATATAATACCTTTTTCAAAATTTTCGCTGTCGTACGTCCGGCACGGTTGCTTTCAATCCGGTCACTATCCCCAATGACCGTCGCCGCATGAAAGTCCATCCAGCCGTGAAACGAAAAATGAAAACTTTTGTAAATGTGACACTTCTTTAATGCCTTTACGGCCTCCTCATCACAGGTGTCACAGACAATGATGGGGGTGATATAGGAATACATATGACCCGGACCGATATGAAGCCGGTTCATGCCATCCTCATAAGCTGTTTTCTTACAAGCTTCAAAGACCTCCAACGTAAGATGCGGCACATCAAAAAGATAGATAAATTCTTCGCTGTCCGCCGCCCAGAGTGATACTTTCCTGGAAACCATATATTTCTCGGCGTGTTCATAATACTCGCACAGCGCCCGGAGAGGCTCCCGCTCAGTCCCGAAATCTGTTATGTTGTAATAAGCCACATAGCTCTTTAGTAAGATATCTATGATATTTTCTCTCGTATATTTCATAATCCCTCAGATTCTAACAAAATCCACATCTAAAATAGTAACATTTTATGACTGCCATTTCAAGATATTTTAATAATTTATTCATAATTTGTTTATAAATATATATTTCAAAGAACCTCCAGAAGATGCATAAAATACGCAGGAAGAGGCGCTTTTACCTCTATATATTCTCCGTTTGCGGGATGAATAAATCCCAGACAATATGCATGCAGCGTCTGCCCTTCCAGATGAAAAGCCGTCTTTCTTGGCCCATATATTTCGTCTCCCAGAAGGGGGTGGCCGATAGATGTCATATGCACCCGGATCTGGTGCGTCCGCCCCGTCTCTAACCTGCACTCAATATAAGTATACTCCCGAAACCGCTGTAATACTTTATAATGGGTAACAGCCGGCTTCCCATGCTTCTCATTGACTGCCATACGGATACGGTCTTTTTCATCTCTTCCGATAGGAGCATCAACCGTTCCCTCATCCTCTGACAACACGCCATGGACAATGGCCCGGTAACTGCGGGTCAGGGAATGATCTTTTAACTGCCCGGCAATTTCCTTATGGGCCCGGTCATTCTTGCAGATAACCAAAGACCCCGTGGTATCCCGGTCTATCCGGTGTACAATCCCCGGCCGCAGGACGCCGTTTATCCCTGAAAGCTGTCCTTTGCAGTGATACAGCACCGCATTGACCAGCGTGCCGCTGTAATGTCCGGGTGCAGGATGCACCACCATGCCTTTGGGTTTATCCACGATCAGAATATCATCGTCTTCATAGAGAACGGAAAGCGGAATATCTTCCGCACAGACGGAAGGTTCCACTGCCTCTGGGATCTGAAACAGAATCTCATCATCCACTTTAAGCCGGTAGCTGGCTTTCTGGGGTCTGCCATTGACAAACACCTGACCATCCTTAATACATTTCTGGATATAGGAACGGGACAGATCTGCAAGCGCACCGCTGATCCATTTGTCAAGCCGTTCCTCATCCTCCCCCACTCCGATCTGGTAACTGAACTGCTCCATGTCACTTGAACTCCCTGTATCTTTTCTGTTTAAAGCTGATAAAATACAGATCTTTCTCCTTATATACAAATAAAAGCAATATGATCAAAATAACCGCTGAAAGCGACACATAAATATCCGCCACATTGAAAATCGGAAAATTAATCCTGACAAAATAAATAAAATCCACCACATAATCATATCGGATTCTGTCTATCATATTGCCGATGGAACCGGCCACGATCAGGCTGAACAGAAAGTGCAGCTTGGTGTACTTCTTCTTATCCGGCATTTTATAAAGTACATAGCCAACCACGCTTAATATCACAATCGCCACAAAGATAAAGAACACCTTCTGGTTTGGCAGCATACCGAAAGCGGCCCCCTGGTTTTCCAGATAATTTAATTCCAGCACGCCGCTTATGATATTGTAGGCCGGTTTATCCTTCAGATGGATGACCGCCAGATACTTGGTATACTGATCCAGTGTGATCAATCCTGTAATCATCAAAAGATCAAGGAACAAAAACAATTTCTTTTTGATGCTCATTCCCGCATATCCTCATCACTGAAATAAATCTCCTTCACTGCCTCCAGAATCTCTTCATCGGTAACATTTCTGTCAATCACAGCCTTACCGACCTTTTTTAAGAGCACGAATTTGATCTGGCCGGCTTCCATCTTCTTATCTGATTTGGTCAGCCCCACAATCTCCTGCGGGTCAATCGCATCAATGCTGATGGGAAGCTGAAAAGGTACAAACATATCCCGCACCTCATAATACTCCTCCATGGACAGCCAGTTATGTTTCCATGAAATATAGGCAGCCGCCACCATCCCCAGGGAAATACACTCTCCATGCAGCATTTCAAAGTGCATGGCTTTCTCAATGGCATGGCCTATGGTATGTCCGAAATTAAGCAGTGCCCGGTCGCCCTTCTCCGTTGGGTCCTTTTCCACCACCAGCTTTTTGATACCACAACTTCTGACCACCATCTCTTCTAACACTTCCAGATCCCTGTCATGAATTTCATACATATGATCCAGCAGCCATTCATAGAACGCGGCGTCCTTGATCAATCCATGCTTCATCACCTCTGCAAAACCCGCATAAAACTGTCTGCCGTCAAGCTCTTTTAAGGCGCCGATATTCATATAAACAAGCTTTGGCATGTAGAACGCACCGACCATATTCTTATAGCCGTCAAAATCCACTCCTGTCTTGCCGCCGATACTGCTGTCTGACTGCGCAATCAGCGTGGTCGGAATCTGAATAAAATCAACTCCGCGCAGATAAGTGGCAGCCGCATAGCCTGTGATATCTCCCACAACCCCGCCGCCAAGCGCAAGCAGCAGATCTTTCCGGTCGAAAGCTTCCTCTATCAGAGTTTTATATATTTCCTTCACCGTATGAAGTGTTTTATTCGCTTCTCCGGCTTCAAATACATGAAGGATCACTTTCCGGCAATGTCCCTCCAACATGCCCCTGACTGTCTCTCCGAAAAGCCTGGCCGTGTTGGTATCGGCAATTACTGCCACTCTTCTGTTCTCCACATCAAAGGCCCTAAGCTCCTCCATAAGCAGCTCAAAATCTTTGGCAAATACAATATCATAACATGGTTTTTTGTCGTAACATATGGTCATTCTCTCAGCCATCTTCGTCTATTCCTCTCTCGCCGTTTTATCAGGTCAGATCATCCTTTTCCGCCTGTAGAAATGAATAACTTCCTGACAACAACTGCCAGGAAGCCAACTCCTAAATATCTTACACTTCTCACAAAACTCCTGTCATCACCGGTATCTTCTAAAATCCATTGTCAATCGGTACATCAAAGGAACCGGATAAAATCTCCTGGAAATCCCCTGAAATGTCCACACTGGCCGGTGTGATGATAAAAATATAATGAGATATCTTCTGTAAATTGCCCGACATCGCAAAACAGGAACCCGATGTAAAATCAATGATTCTCTGCGCGATATCCACATCCAGACCTTCCAGGTTCAAGACTACTGTACGGTTGGCCAGAAGCGTCTCTGTAATCTCCCGGGCATCCTCCACGGTTGTCGGTTTGATGACACACACCTCCATACCCGTTCCCGGCATCTTCTTGGTCTGACGCATGGGTGTCACCTTAGGCGTAGACTTTCTCGCCGTTTTCTCCTCTTCCATGGAAGAGCTGTCTTTCATGGGACTCGGTTTTCTTAAAGGTTCCGGATCATCATCATAAAAATCATCATCATAGTATCCATCATCCTCTTCATCGTTCAGCTTCATGGCATTTAAAAACTTGTCCATCACACTCATTGCTACATCCTCCATATTGATCAGACTTATTCCTATTTCTCAACTTATGTATACTAAACAGTGCTATATTGTCTTTCTCCAAAAATACCTGTACCGACTCTGACGTACGTTGCGCCTTCTGATATGGCTACTTCATAGTCTCCGGTCATACCCATAGAAAGTTCTTCCATACAAACATTATCAATGTTTTTATGTATTATGTCAACATATATTTGTTTTAATTTTGCAAAGTATAGTCTATTTTCTTCTGCATTTTCAACATAAGGCGCTATTGTCATCAATCCTTTGACACAAATTCCCGGCAATTTCGCAATTTCTTCTACCAGCGAAACCGCTTCCTCTGCCATTGTGCCAAACTTACTCTCCTCCCCGGCCACATTCACTTCCACCAGCACAGAAACCGTCACATCCTTCTTCAGGGCCTCCTTGCTGATTTCCTCTGCCAGCCGCACAGAATCCACACTGTGGATCAGATACACTTTATCTACAATATATTTGACCTTATTGCGCTGTAAATGCCCGATCATATGCCATCTGATATCCTTTGGCATTGCCTCATATTTCTCTACCAGCTCCTGTACCTTATTCTCACCGAAATCCCGGCAGCCGCAGACATAGGCTTCCTGTAAGTCCTCTACAGGCCTGGTCTTGCTCACCGCAACCAGCCGCACCGATTCTGCCTCCCGGCCGCTCTTCTTGCAGGCGTTTGTGATATTTTGTTTTACTGCCGTAAGATTTTCTCTGATTCTGTCATTCATCCCGTTACCCCTGCCTTGCTTATCCCGAGTCCGCTAAGCGGCGCTCGCAAAGTTAATTTATAGGAAACTTCTTCCGCCTATCCGAGTCCGCGAAGCGGAACTCGCAAAGTTAATTTATAGGAAACTTCTTCCGCCTATCCGAGTCCGCGAAGCGGAACTCGCAAAGTTAATTTGCGAAGCAAATTTACTTTATTTATTCATAAATAAACTCATTATCATCCACCATGGCGGCATCCAGTACGATATGATCGTACACATTCAATCCATACATGGTATTGGACTTCACCACCGAGTATTCCTCATTATCGTACAGAATACTGATCTCTTTAAAATCCGCATAGCCTTTATTGATATTGTACACGCCGGTCAGTGTTCCTGTCTGTCTGATTTCAAACTTCTGGGTAGATTCCGGCATCACAATATCATTTCCCGCCCGCAATACCGTGTCATCCAGATAATATTCTGTCTCCGTCTCATGATAGATCGGCGTCTCCACAAACTGTACTGAAACATTGCCTTCATCGTCATAGGTTTCTAACAGGACACCATTCTCGCCCCGCTTACCGCCCTTGGTCACATAACCTTTGGGTACAATGAAGAACTCTTTCTGCACAATGGCCGTGTTTGGAATCTTTAATCCTTTCTCCTCTTTCAGGAGAAGTTCAACATCCAGAAACCTGTCCGTACAGAAAGTAACCATGGAATTGGTGAAGGACAGGGAAACAAAACTGTCACCTTCCTCGTTGGTATAAATATCCACCTTGCCCCAGGCAGTATACTGATTCTTTAAGAACCGCACTTCCACGTACAGTTCATTATTTTTCTCTTTCTCCTTTTCCAGCTCTTTTTGGAGCATATCCACCAGATCTGGCTCTGCCATAATCACGACAGACCAGTCCTCACTGGTGGAAAGTTTATAGACCGGATCCCCTGCCGCCACCAGATCATTATTTACAAAATATTTCTTCTCATAGTTTTCTTCCTCAAAAAGCCCTGCCGTCATATCCTCCAATGTCAGATCTTCATAGCCATCCGTTGACAAAACCACGATTCCGCTGTCGCCGGCGGAACGGTAATTGATCAGGGAGGTGCCGGAAGCATCATTTAAAGCGTCTGCATTTTCCAGAATATTATAATTGGCAAGCTTTAATACCGTCCCCTGCACATTGTGCTTAAAATGATAGACCTCGCCAAACTGTCTGCAATCAAACCCGTTGGTAAACGATATGATCTCCGTCTTAAGTTCTGCCAGATCCGAATCCGACAGAGAATTCTCTCCACTTTCACCGGCTTTGATATACTCGGAAAGCCGCCCAGTCTCATCCACCGTATAGATCAGGTTCCCCACCGCAGCGCGTTCCCCTTCCCTGGCAAAATAATTGATATAGCCGGCATCCTGGCTGTTCACGACCTCCTCTTCCCGCAGCGCTATCCCTTTATATATTTTGTTGGAGGTAAGGGAGCCTTCCATAACGCTGTACCCAACGATATGATCTGTCTTAAAATACATGATCACACAGGTTACCACATAAATAAAGATCACGGCGAAAATCACCATGCCAATATTCAGATTAACAGGCCTTCTGTATTTAGTTACCTTATTCCGATCATCAGCCACGTACCATTAAGCTCCTTCTCTAATCATATTGAAATACCCCGCAGCAAGCTACGGGGCATTTATGGAATTCCGTTTTAGGTTATGTACATTGCTTATAAAGAAACAATAACTTTAGAACGAACATTCTCAGGCAGTTCACTCTCATCCAAAGATATACTTATTACAAAATCTACATGGAATTTTTCGCTGATCTTTTCAATCTTGTCAATCACTTTGCCAAGATCTTCTGCCTCCAGACAGGCAATCTTCAAAAAGCTGTCGAAATACATCTGCTGTAAATCATGGTCCTGTGAAATGATTCCACAGATAAAACCGATAAATTCGTCACTGCTCGTAACCAAATACTCCGGTACATCAATGAGTCTGATCTTATTGTTCAACTCAAACATATGCTTGGTGCTCTTATCTAAATATACTACATTTCCCTGTGCGTCTTTTATCTCCGTATTTACCTTATCAAGTAGATGCTTGGTCTTTCCTTTTCCCTTATTGCCTACAATGAATTGAACCATGGTAAAACCCTCCTAAAGTAAGATATTTATATAGTCTGTACGATTTACTCCATCTACCCATTATTATAAGGGAAACCTGCCAAAAAAACAACTAGAAAAGTTCATTCAACACTTTATTTGGCGATTCCCAGAAGATCACTCATATCCGCATACAGCTTTTCCCTGGAATCATCCTTTAGAATAACAGATATATAAGGCGTGCCGCTGCTGCTTCTGGCAAGCAGAATCAGGCAATGTCCCGCCGCATTGGTGGTGCCTGTCTTACCACCCACCACAGTCACATTTGGCGGCATATCGTAGACGCCCCTGAGGTACAGATTGGAATTCTCTATCTCTATAGACTTGTCCGCCCCATTGCCATCCATGTACACCGTTGTATAAGAACTGGTCTGTATAATCTCATTAAACAGCTCATATTTCAATGCTTCCTGAAAGATCAGATACAGATCATAGGCCGTGACATAATGCCCCTCCTGCGTCAATCCGTTGGGATTCATGAACTGACAGTTGGTGGCACCGATTTTCTGCGCTTCCTGATTCATCAAGGCCACAAAGTCTTCCACGGATCCGCCTGTAACTCCCTCTGCGATCAAAACAGCCACATCGTTGGCCGAATACATAAGCAGGATATGGAGCGCCTGATCCAGTGTCATTTTATCCCCCGGCTTCAGGCCGCATAACACCGCACCCGATTCCGTAATCTTCACATTTTCCGAGGCCACATATACATCATCCGGTTTACCGTATTTCAGCGCCACCAGAGCCGTCATCACTTTGGTCAGACTGGCCGGGTTCATCTGATTATTCACATTTTTGGCATAGAGGGTTTCCAGATTCTTGGAATCAAAAAGTGCTGCTGCTCCCACCTCTGACAGATTAATCCCGGATGCCGGGATATCCTTGGCTGCCACGCACAAATTGGCCGCAAAAGGCTCTATCGTCTCCTGATTGGCCACGTTTAAAAGCTGATAACTGCTGACACTGCTCTGAGCCGAATAGGGCATATCATACTTCGTACTGCCACATCCTGTCATACAGATCATGACTGCCGCAAGCACAGCGCTTATCTTCAGTTTGTTCTTCCTATTTGTACATTTCACGCCACTCAAGGTCTCCTCTGTCGAGTGATTTGATCAACAGTTCCGCCGATGCCAGATTCGTTGCCAAAGGAATGTTGTGCCTGTCACACAACATCACTACATTATTGACATCCGGTTCATGGGATTTCGGATACAGCGGATCACGCAGAAAAATCACCAGATCGATCTGATTATGCTCAATCTGGGCGCCAATCTGCTGCGCGCCTCCCAGATGACCCGCCAGATATTTATGGATCGTTAAGTTTGTCACTTCCTCAATCAACCGGCCTGTGGTTCCGGTCGCATAGAGTTCATTCTTGCTCAGAATCCCTCGATAAGCGATACAGAAATTCTGCATCAGTTTTTTCTTTGCATCATGTGCGATTAATGCGATATTCATAGAAACACCCCTGTCATTTTTTGCATTGAAGCCGTACATTCATTACAAATCCCACTCCGATATACAGACTCACAAGCGAAGTCAGCCCATAACTGACAAACGGAAGCGGAATACCCGTGTTGGGACTTGCACCAGTGGCCACAGCGATATTTAACATCCCCTGAAAGCCGATCAATGCCGCTACCCCGGCGGCAATAATCGTACCGGCTAAATCTTTTGCTCTCCTAGCTACCATAATACATTCAAACGAGATTAAAATCAATAACACAATTACAGCACAGCCGCCCACAAATCCAAATTCTTCCCCTATGACCGCGTAAATAAAGTCTGTTTCCGGCTCGGAAATAAAATTTCCGTTCTTCACCGAGGTAATCTCATTGGTATTGTACCCCTTGCCGTAAAGCATACCGGACCCGATTGCCGTAACAGAATTGGTCTGCTGGTAAGCCTCTGTTGTGGCATATTCTTCCGGATACAGCCAGGCAAGAATACGTCTTTGCTGAAACTCCTCTATGATTTCCTGATCCGGCTGCAAAATCAGCGTAAGCAGGATGATAAAGGCCGGAACCGCCACAGACAACGCCAGAATAATATATTTCCAGCCAATGCCTCCCACAAACAGCAGCACACAAAACGTCAATACCACCATGATACTGGTAGACATATCCGGCTGTTTGTAGATCAGATAAATGGACGGCAGGAATAAAAGCACACAGGCGCCCACAATCCGTAATGAATTCATCTCATCCTTATGTTTCATGATAAACTGTGCAAAGAATAAAATCAATAATATCTTGGCAGTTTCCGAAGGTTGAAACTGAATCCCGAAAAGATTCAGCCATCTCTGGGCGCCGCCCGCTTCCACACCAATGGCCTGCACCAGCCACAATAACAGAATATTAACCGCATACATGATCCAATAAAACCGCAGAATAATGGAATAATCAAACAGGGAAATAACCAACATCAGGAAAAAACCAAACACAGCTCCCGCAGTCTGTCTTGACTGCAAAGACTCCTGTGCACTGCCAATCGCAAGAACACCTATCACCGTAAGCGCCACTACGAAGATAATCAGTTTAAAATCATAGTCCCTGATGTGATAGTGCCTTAACATGCTGCGTCTTCTCCTTTTCTCGTACTGCCGAGGCCACGAAACGGTCCTCGAAAGTTAATTGGATGACCGGAAATTCCTTGTCATGCCGAGGCCGCGGAGCGGTCCTCGCAAAGTTAATTTGCGAAGCAAATTTACTTTTGTTATTGTTTTAAATCCAGGATCGGTATATTGGCATAGAGGGTCGGATTCTTGAGGCTATGGCCTTTACCGCTTGTCTTGGTTATCTGTATCTCCATGCTCTGGGTATCAATCTTCATATATTTGGATATCACTTTCGCAATATCATTCTTTATCATTTCCATCATCTCCTGAGAGCAGTTGACTCTGTCGGAAATAAGCAGTATCTTCAGCCTGTCTTTGGCTATTTCTCTTGAGCTTTTCCGCTTTAACAGATTTTTAAACACCCTGATATCCCTCCTAACTTTTATGGAAAATACCTGATACTCTGGCCCAGAACGAAATTCCCTTCTCCAGATCCATAAAAGGAACTTCTTTGCCAAGAACCCTGTAACAGATATTCTGATAGGCTTTGCCCGCCAATGTGTTGCTGCCGACAAGCGGCTCGCCCTGATTTGTGGCAATCACCACATTTTCATCATCGGGAACCAGGCCGATCAGCGGCAGGGAGAGAATATCTACCACATCCTCCGAAGACATCATATCTCCTCTCTTAACCATATCATGACGGATGCGGTTGATGATCAAATCTATCTTATGTATTTCATTGGCCTCTAAAAGACCGATGATTCTGTCTGCGTCCCGGATTGCGGAAACCTCCGGGGTTGTCACCACAAGTGCCCTGTCCGCACCTGCGATAGCATTCTGGAATCCCTGTTCAATACCTGCCGGACAATCCAGGATGATATAGTCAAACTGATCCTTCAGATGACTGATCATTCTGACCATCTGAGCGGGATTCACCGAAGTCTTGTCCCTGGTCTGTGCCGAGGGCAGAAGAAACAGTGTGGGATAACGTTTATCCCTTATGAGAGCCTGTTTGATACGGCAGTTTCCTTCCACCACATCCACCAGATTATAGACGATTCTGTTCTCAAGCCCCATCACCACATCGAGATTGCGAAGCCCGATATCTGTATCGATCAGAATCACCTTTTTGCCCATTGCTGCCAGACCTGTACCAACGTTTGCTGAAGTAGTGGTCTTTCCTACCCCGCCTTTCCCTGATGTGACGACAATCACTTCACTCATAGCAAACCTCCGTTAATGAATTGTTATCGTCTACTGAAACGATCCTCTTAAAACGGCAGATCGCTCAGTAATTCTTTGGTAATCGGCTCTATTATGACTCTTGCGTCCTTCACATAAGCAATCTTTGGCTGAATCTTTGGTTTAATCGACCATTTGCTCTGTTTCTCTGATGTTTTATATTTGAAGTCACCAATCTTCAACTTCTCCGGCGACATTTCAAGCGCAACCACAAAGTGTCCGTCTTCCCCATTTCCTCCGGCATAAGCCTGTCCATAAAGACCGCCTAAGATAACCACATCTTTGCTGGATACGATACAGGCGCCGGGATACACATCCCCCAGCACAATAATACTGTTCTCTGTCTCAAGCAGCTGTCCATCTTTCAGGGTTCCTTTATAGAACTGTCCGGCATTTTCCATCACTTCCTGGCGGAAAGAAAGTTTCTGCAATGCCTTCACATAATTCTTGTTGGTCTCCTCGTTCTTGCCCATGATACAGACAATATTAAGAGCCGAGTTTGCCGTGATGGTATTGACTATCTGTCTCTCTTCCGCATCCGTCAGCTCCCGCCCCTCGAAAGAAACCACCATGGTGGCATCCTTAAAAAAGTTGGCAGACTCTCTGAATTTCACAGCCACTTCCTCCAGAAGCTGGGCAAAGGGCATCTCCCCATCCAGATAGATGGAAAGTCCGTTTGGAAAACTTTTGATAATAACAGGATTTTTCATACTCAACACCTCAATTGATCAGTCTGCGCCTATTTCACCGCCGACCAACATACCGGCTGTACCGGTAATGATCTCACTTTCCTCTTTCAGTCCATAATAATACTCATACACATCTTTGGCAATCTGTGCGGCATAGTCGGAAGAATAGCCATTGGCCACACGGACTGCCACCGCTATCTCAGGCTCCTCATAGGGCGCATAGCTGATAAACAACGCATGGTTTGGACGGTTTCTGTTCTCCTGAGCCGTACCGGTCTTACCTGCCACATTTACATCAAGATCTGCAAAATACCGCTTGCCTTCCACCACCCTGCGCATACCGGTATGAATGGCGTCCCAGTAAGCCGGATCCATATCGATCCGATTCCGGATCTCGGCTTCATGCTCTGCAACAGTCCCGCTGTTATGGTTCTCTATCCTGTCTACTAATGTTAAATTATAACATGTTCCACTATTGGCGATAGTTGTAACATATCGCGCGAGACCGGCTGTGGTATAGTTATTGGTACCGTGGCCGATAGCCGAACGGACGGCATCCAGGTCTGAAACCTCCGGCGCATATTCTTCAATCTCCACACCGGATGTCTCTGAAAGTCCATACATATCCGCATACTTGGCCAGTTTATTAAGGCCCACATTGTCATTGTAGGTATCCCCCACACTCCCCAGACGGTATCCAACCTCATAAAAGAACCAGTTGCAGGAACGCTGGATGCCTCCCGTAACATTCAAAGAGCCGTGTGCTCCCGGATAGATATGACATCTGGGAGACGGTGAAACCTTATCAAACTCACCTGTACAGGTAATCGTATCCGAAGTGGTGATAACGCCTTCTAAAAGCCCTGCCGTAGCAGAAACCGGTTTAAAGGTGGAACCTGGAGCCGTCCTCTGCTGGGTCGCATAATTGATCAGCGGATAGGACAAATCATTTCTGAGACTCGCAAAATAAGCGGCATCCACACCATTGGCCATCTTATTATTATCATAACTCGGATACGTGGAAAGTGCCAGTACATCTCCGGAATTTACATCTGTGACCACAATGGATCCGGAATAAGGATCCAGTGCCAGCTGCGACGGTGTGATGTCCAGATTCTCTATCCTGTTACGCAGAAAGACATAGGGCGTCATACTGCCCGCCGTAAACTGGGCAACCTCCTCCACCGGGGGCTCCACAATATTCTGCTCCAGCAAAAGCATACAGATCTGCCGTCCTGTCAGCTCGTCCGCATTGATCATATAACGGTAGATCTTTTTATCAAACTCCATATCGCCATCTATCTTTTCAAACAGATAATCCAGTATTCTGTCATAAATCTCCACCGAATCGGAATACTGGGATTCTATCTCCAGCTTGGACACGTTAATCCAGTTTTGGGCAATGGCATAGTTTAAGTACTCATTCAGGCTGATGACCTCATCCTTGGTCCAGGCAATGTAAGTCGCGTCATTCTTATCCACCACCGACTCCATGATAATATCATCATCATAGAGCAGAGCTGCAATATAACTTTCATAAACCTGATATTCTGTCGTCAATTCCTCATAGGGTGTACAGACTTCTTCCAGTTCCTCTCTGAGGGTTGCAAACACCCTTGCCTTCTTGTCCAGATATGCCTGCTGCACAGTCTTCTCTGTCTCTCCCGCATAGTCGGAAGAAAAGTGAGAAGTATCAATGACATTATTATTGATACAGGCATAATATACATCGTATATGGGAATCGGAATATTGCCCCCGCTTCCGCCTTCAGGCGGGGTGTACTCTTTAATGTTTTCTATCTTATTCAGCAGAATACCGGCCAGTTTGGCCTCCAGAATATGATAACAGGCTTTTTGCAGTTCTGTATCCAGCGTCAGGGTGACATCATTTCCTGCCATAGGTTCAACCCTGTCACTGGTCTCAATTACTTTTCCCAGATTGTCCACATAGACTGTTTCAGAACCCTTTCTGCCCTGTAGCTCCATTTCCATGGAAGCCTCAATCCCGGACTTTCCTACCGTATCATTGATATCGTAGGTCTCATCCTGCTCCTGAAGCTCTTTTAAGCCCTCGGGATCCACCTTCCCCGTATAACCGATAACCTGGGCAAAATAAATGCTGTCATTATATTTACGGATAGTCCCCTCTGCCACGGAGACGCCGTCGAGGATATCTGCATTTTCCATAACCACCGCCACCGTCTTTGGTGAAACATTATTTGCCACAGTGGTGGCAATATATTTCTGATAACTGTTGGCACTCATGGCATAACGAATGGTTATGATCTTTAAGACTTCCTCTTTGGTAAACCCCATTCCTTCTACAAAGCTCGAAGAGTCCCCATCATCCGTATAATCGCCGATTCCATAACGGGAAGTACTGCACAGATAGGTTATCACATCATCGGGCGTTGCTGTTTTTTCCTTTTCTTTCAGATCATCAACTGATGCATATCCATAGATATCGGCAAGGAACCTGAGAAGCTGTGTTCCCTCCACATTATACTCATAATTGCCATTCCTGCCGATTTCGATATGAAAATCACTGATCACCCGGTCGCCGTTTTCCTCTATCATATGAATCAGGCGGCAGATGGTATCATTCAGTCTTGCATTCTTTTTCCGTCCCGATTCATACACATCCTCTATCGTCACAGAGTATGCCAGCTCATTGTATGCCAACAGATTACCGTCTCGATCTAAAATATTGCCCCTGGTAGCAGGCAGTGTACGTTCCTTTGTAATTTTCAGCTGAAAGTTATTGTAATAATCTTCCCCTTTGACAATCTGTAGCTGAAAGATGGTATAAATCAAGTATCCCCCCATGCCAAACAGCACAAAAACCAGCACAATCAGCCTGGAAGTGACCATATTCATGAAATTTTCTTTAAAATGTTCCCAAAATTCCTCAAACAAACTTCTTCCCGCTCCTCAGTTCGCCGTGTTCAAGCCTGGTATTGATCCAGAGAATCAACGGATACAACAGTAAAGTGACCACAATCGTATACACAATTTCCGGCAGAATAATATGCACAAGATAATACATAACATCAAACCGGCTCCGCAGAAGGAATAAAATCACATAACATATGATGCCGTAGAAAAAATCACTGCACAATATCAAAGCTACCGGCAGTTTGATGTCCTGCGGATAAAAAACCACCGCAAATTTGCCGTTCATATAACCGATATACATGTACAGTAAAGCGTAAAACCCGATGACACTGGCAAAGAAAATATCTACCAGGATTCCGCAGAAAAATCCAATCAGCAGCCCCGTCTTCTCTCCCCGCATAAATCCGAAAGAAGCCGTCAATACAATCATCAGATTGGGTACTATCCCGCCAAAAGCCAGAAACCGGAACACCGTACATTGCAACAGAAAACACAATAATATAAGAAATGCCGTTATAATGCCGCGCTTCATACCTTTTCCTCCAATATGCCTGCCGTCAGTCTGCCACCGTCTGTTTTAACTCCATGATGACCAGTACCTCTTCCAGGTGCTCGAAATCCACCGCCGGAGTGATATACCCGGATTTGGTAAGATTGTTGGCATCCTGATTGATGGTGTTGATATATCCTATCAGGATACCCGGCAGAAATTTATCACTGATATTGGAAGTGACAATCTTATCTCCCTCCACCACCACATTGTCGCTGTCAATCAGCTGCTCAAACTCAATGACACCGGTATTATAGAGCTTAAGATTACCAGAAACGATCAGATTATCGGAGCTTGCCAGGACCATGGCGCTGACATTGGAATCATCGGCAATAATTGATTTCACCTTTGCCCAGTTAGGGCCTACGGAAACCACCCGGCCCACAAGACCGCTTCCTGCCATCACATTCATATCCACGGCAATTCCATCCATGGCACCCTTATCGATCACAAAGGAATAAAACCAGTTGCCGGAATCCCTGGCTATGATGCGCGCCCCTGTCTTCTCATACTCATCATACTGATTATCCAGATTATAAAGCTGACGCAGGTTGGTCAGTTCATAACGATCCTGCTGTAATCTCGTGTTCTCAATGGTCAGTTCATCCACCTGCTTCTTCAATGCTTCATTTTCCGTAAGCAGATCCCTGATCCGCACCAGTTCCTCAGAGCGGCCGGAAAGCCAGCTTCCCACCACACTGATCCCCTCCTCGAAGGGAACTATCGTATAGCCCGCAACGGCACTTAAAGGGCCGCTGAATACGGTCGTATTAAATGTAAGCAGCACCATGCCGGTGCAGAGTATTGTTAAAATAAAAAGGAGATATTTACTTGGTAATGTAAATTTTTCTCCTTTTTTCTTGACGATTGGACTCATTTACTCATTCCTTCTATTGCATACGCTACCGTTTTATAATTATCCTCTTTGATGATCGTCGCAAGGCCAAGCGCAACACTGGTCACCGGGTTTTCAGAGACATTTACCTTAAGCCCTGTTCCCTTACTCATAAGCTGAGCCAGCTTGCTGACCTGGGATGCCCCACCTGTCAGATAAATACCATGACGATAAATATCTGCCGCCAGTTCCGGAGGCGTGCGTTCCAGAATCACCTTAATATTATCGATAATGGTATTAAAGTGTTCGACCAGACATTCATCCACAAGTGCCGTGGGGATTTCTCTTTCTACCGGCAGTCCGGTGACGATATCCCGTCCATACACTACAGCTCCCACTCTCTGATCCTCCAGGTCAAGAAGTGAAGTCTTGACTACCTCAGCAGTCTTACCGCCGATAATCAGGCTGTATTCCCGGCGTACCGCCGCCTTAATGGCTTCGTCGAACTTACGGCCGCCCACTTTGATCAGTCTGCTTAGGACGATGCCTCCCAGAGAAAGGATAGAGATCTCTGTGGTATCAAAGCCCACATTCACCACCAGGACACCCTGGGAATTCTTGACATCAATGCCAAGACCCAGTCCGTCTGCCACGGCCTTATCAACCATCATAACCTTTCTGGCTTTTACATTGGACTCCTTGATCAGATCCTTGAATGCACGCTTCTCCACTTCCGTCACATCCCAGGGAACCGCAATATAATAATCTGCCGGACGCACATTGTTCTTCATCATATCATTGAGGAAGTACCTGATCAGGGTCTCCATATTCTGAATATCCGCAATCACACCATTACTCAACGGATAGGTGATGGTGATATTATTGGGTGCTTTCTCATACATCTCAAAAGCGGCGTCCCCATATGCAAACAGGTTCTTCTTATTCTCGATGGCAATCATGTTTTTCTCTACGAAGACATCGTCATCCGCCCGATTATATATCTTGATATTACTGGTGCCAAGATCAATTCCAAACGCATTATTAGCCAAGGTAATTTACCCCTTTCATTCTAGTGTAGCATGTTCAGAAGCGTCCCTCTCCTGCAAAAGGCCGCTCTCTTTAAAACTAAAATAACTGTTGTCCCCGATAATAATATGATCTAACAGCGGTATATCCGTTAGTTTTCCGGCCTCCAGAACCCGCTCCGTGACCTGCATGTCATTCCCGCTGGGGGTAGGATCACCGCCCGGATGATTGTGCAGAAGCATCACACTTGCCGCCTGGTCTTTCAGGGCCTGGACAAAAACTTCTCTCGGAGACAATAAAGAAGCATTGACCGTACCTTTCGACAGAATCTTCTCACCGATCACGTGCAGACCGGAATCAAACAGCACCAATATGGTATACTCCACATTTTCATGCCGAAGCCGTTCCATATAGTAGTCGGCTATGGAATATGGTGTGCGGTAAGAGAGCCCCTTTTTCGCCTTCGCCTGGGCTATCCTTGTGGAAATCTCAGCAATGGCCTTTAGCTGAACTGCTTTCACCTCTCCAATCCCTTCAATCTGCATCAGATCGTGAAGAGAAATCTGATGCAGTCCCAAAAGACCATTTCCATTCCTGCTTGTCTGGGACAGCACCCGCTCCCCCAGCTGACACGCACTCACACCCCTGGTTCCTGTCCGCAGAATAATCGCCAGAAGTTCCGAATCCGTCAGCGACTTGCTTCCACGCATGAGAAATTTCTCATATGGAAGATTCTGCATCCTGTAATCATTGTTCTCACACTTTACTGTTTTCATTCAGCCTCTTTCCCGACAGCTTCTCTCTCCTGACTACCGGGTAAGTCATCTCTCTCACATAAAGCGGTAGATCACGACCGCAATCGCAATCCCTATGATGCTGGCTATGGTTATTTTAATGGACAATCCGAAGGTAATGGCCAGAATCCCCAGATTCAACATCATCGGTTCCGATAACCCGAAAGACTGTCCGTAATTTAAAAAGGTGTCAGGAAACAGGCTCCCGATAAAACCGCCTACCACAATCCCTGCCAGTATCAACAGAAAACAAGCCCAATTATTTTTACGCATAAAAATAATTCTCTCCTTTCTCCAACGCTCATTTTATCACAACCAGATTTTGATGTATACAAAAAATGGCAAATTTAGCAAAGTTTATAAAAGATTTTTCTGCCGTTTGAAGTCTGCGGTCACCACCCCTTTGTCCATCAGGTTCTGTAAAGTCTTTAAAATACCAAGCTTCGCGTGCGGGAAGGTGAGGCCTCCCTGGAAATAAACCGCATAAGGTGGCGCGATCGGGCCGTCTGCGCTCAGTTCTATGGAAGATCCTGAGACAAAGGCGCCCGCCGCCATGATCACCTGGGAATCATAGCCCGGCATATCCCAGGGCTCCGGCGTCACAAAGCTGTCCACGGACGCCGCCGCCTGAATCCCCTCACAAAAAGCAATCACACCTTCCGGAGAGCCAAAGGTCACGGCCTGTATGATATCATGACGGCTCTGGGAACCGTCAGGCACTACGGCAAAACCGATCTTTTCATAGATATTGGCCGCAAATATGGCGCCTTTCAGAGCACTTGCAGTCACCGTGGGCGCAAGGAACAATCCTTGATAAAGGGCCGGAAGGACGCCCAGGGAGGCACCCACCTCTTTCCCCAGTCCCGGGGATGTCAAACGGTAAGCCGCATTTTCCACACAGTCTTTTCTGCCGGCAATATAGCCGCCGATGGGTGCAAGGCCGCCGCCCGGATTCTTGATCAGCGATCCCACCACCATGTCGGCGCCCGCCTGGGACGGTTCCCCGGTCTCCACAAATTCCCCATAACAATTGTCTACCATGCAGATCACATCCGGTTTGATGCCTTTGATAAAAGCAATCAATTCCCCAATCTGTGCCACCGACAAAGTGGGGCGTGTCTGATACCCTTTGGAACGCTGGATGGTCACAAGCTTCGTCCTGCCGCCTATGGCCGCCCTTATCCCTTCATAGTCGAATCCGCCGTCTGCAAGCAGATCCACCTGTCTGTAGGTAATCCCATATTCCTTCAGGGAACCTTTGGAAGGACGGATCCCTATGACCTCCTCCAGGGTATCGTATGGTTTGCCCACCGGGGACAAAAGCTCGTCTCCCGGCCGCAGATTACTCATCAGCGCCAGAGCCAGGGCATGGGTTCCGCAGGTGATCTGGGGACGCACCAGGGCATCCTCTGTCTGAAAAACAGCCGCATAGACCTTTTCCAGGGTATCGCGGCCCAGGTCATTATAGCCATAACCCGTGGTGCCCAACAGACACGCCTCACTGACATTTGCCGTCTGCATGGCGCGTATGACTTTAAGCTGGTTATACTCTGCTGTCCGGTCGATCTGCTCAAACCTTTCCTGCAAAGTGGAAAGAATCTCCCGGCCATACTCATAGACAGCCCCAGAGATGCCAAACTGCCTGTATTGCTCCTTGATATCTGCTAAATCCGTCATTTCTCCTCTGCCTTTCTCATCATTTCACGCTTCCCAAGTTCTCTGTTGTTTTTATGTCATTTATTGGTTGACTGTATTTTCGTTTATTTTTGCAGGATAATGTGCTTTTTGCGCAGGAAATCCTGCATGAAGGAAAGTATTTTTTGACTATCTTGGTCAAATTCTCCCTTGTCTATCCAGACCACATTTTTTTCCCTCTTAAACCAGGTCAGCTGTCTCTTGGCAAAGTGCCTGGTATCCCGTTTGATCCGATACACAGCTTCCTCCAAAGACAGCTCTCCCTCCAGATAAGAAAGGATCTCTTTATACCCCAGACCCTGCATGGATACTGCATTTCTGGCACATCCCATCTCCCGCAGTGCACGCACTTCCTCCACCAGACCACCGGCTATCATAAGGTCCACCCGCTCGTCAATCTTTTGATAAATCTGTTCCCTGTCGTCCAGTAAAACAAAGTAGGCGGAATTATAAAATGACACCCGTTCTTTTTGCTCTTTGTTATGCTCTGAAATGGGTCTTCCGGTCTTTTCATAAAACTCGATGGCCCGGATAATGCGTTTCACATTGTTGGCATGGATGATTTCACAGGATGCAGGATCCACCGCCCTCAATTTTTCATAGAGAACTTCCGGTCCTGCCTTCCTTGCTTCCTCCTCCAGGGCCCTGCGAAGGGTGCTGTCTTCATCATTCTCCGTAAAATCAATATCATAAAGTACCGCCTGAATATAAAACCCGGTACCACCCGCCAGAATAGGGATATGTCCCCTGCTATAAATCTGTGTCATGGCTTCTTTGGCCATCCTTTGGAACACCACCACATTAAATTCTTCTGTAGGATCCAGGACATCTATCAGATAATGGGGGATTCCCTCCATCTCCTCCCGGGTAATCTTGGCGGAGCCGATATCCATATGCCGGTACACCTGCATGGAATCTGCGGAAATAATCTCACCGCCGATTTGCCTGGCAAGCGCCACGGCCAGTGCGGACTTTCCCACCGCCGTAGGTCCGGTCAGTATCACCAGCGGTTTTTTTGTCTCCTGCTTCATCAGTTCACAATCCTCTTAAACTTCTTCTCAATTTCATACTTACTCATGGAAATGATCGTAGGCCTGCCATGGGGACAATGATAGGGATTGTCCAGGGTCAGCAGTTCCTCTATCAATTCCTCCATTTCCTCACGGCTAAGCCGCATATTGCCCTTTACAGCGGCCTTACAGGCCATGGTTGCAATCCGGCTGCGGATACTCTCCGGCGTACCCGTGACTACTTCCTGCGCCAGTTCATCCAATATCTCATAAAAGAATTGTCCCTCCGTATAGCCGTACAGCTCCATCGGCACACCGCGGATGGCATAATCATCTGCACCAAACTCCTCTATCACAAATCCCAAATCCGCAAAAACTCCTGCATGATTGCGATAACATTCTTTTTCCCGATTGTTCAGTGTCACGATTATCGGGGGATTGATATTCTGGGACGCCACGGCCTTTTCCCGGAACCGTTTCATCAGCCTCTCATACTTTACCTTTTCGTGGGCGGCATGCTGGTCTACAATCAGCAGTTTATCCTGATAAGAGATCAGCCAGTACGTCTCAAAGAGCTGTCCGATCATCTGGTACTGTTCTTTGGCGCTCTCGGAAAGCAGTCTGTCATCAAAAAGTGCCATCTGCTGTGCTTTTGCCCCGTACGCAGATTCCTCCCGCAGGGTCTGCTTTTGGATGGCCTTTTCCCCGGACGTTGTCTGATAACTGCTATCTGTGGCCTGTACAACCCGGCTCTTTTGATAGATTGCCTGGATTGCCGCGGATTTCCCGGTCTGCGCCTGCTCCCTGACGGCCTGGACCTGCTCCTTGATGCTATGATTCTGTGCAATCCGGTTTCTCTCAAAAGGTTCCGGTGCTGCTTCCCCTTTCCCTTTGTCTTTTCTTTGTCCGTCACCTGTCTTTCTGCCTTTGGCTTCGGCAAGTGATACCTCCGGAATCATTTCCACATTATGCAGGGCTTCATGAACTGCCTCTCTTACCTCTTCATAGAATAAGGGGCCGTCTGCAATCCGCACTTCCATCTTGGAGGGATGCACATTGACATCCACCTTTTCGGTATCCACCTGAAAATGCAGGACACAGAAGGGAAACTTATGCTGCATCAGGTATTCCCGATACCCTTCCTCCACCGCTTTGCTGATCAAGGTGCTTCTGATATACCTGCCATTGACATAGAAAATCTCATAAGACCGGTTAGACCGGTTGATCAGGGGCTTGCCGAGAAGCCCTGTAACAGTCATTCCCTCTAAACTGCAAGTAAAATCAAGCAGCTGGGCGGATATCTCTTTTCCATATATACGGTAGACAATCTCCCGCAGATCATTGCTTCCTGTGGTATAGAACCTGGTCTGCCCGTTTAAAAGAAATTTAAAGGAAACACCAGGATTAGACATGGCCAGATGTTCCATCAGATCCGCCACATAAGAACCTTCCGTCTGCGGCTGCTTTAAGAACTTTTTGCGGGGCAACGTGTTGTAGAAAAGGTTCCGCACGATCATGGTCGTACCCTGGGGAGCCCCCACCTCCTCCTTCTCTTTCTCCACACCGCCCTCGATTACATAGCGGATTCCCGTCAGCTCTTCCGGTATTTTGGTAATCATTTCCACCTGGGATACCGCCGCAATACTGGCCAGCGCCTCTCCCCTAAATCCAAGACTGACCAGTCTGGTCAAATCTTCTGCCGAAGAAATTTTACTGGTAGCATGACGCAAAAAAGCATTGCCCACCTGGGACTTCTCAATACCGCCCCCATTGTCCGTGACCCGGATAAAGGATATCCCGCCATCCTTAATCTCCACCGTGACAGCATCCGCCCCAGCGTCAATGGCGTTTTCCACCAGCTCCTTCACCACACTGGCCGGCCGCTCCACCACCTCACCCGCAGCAATCTTATCTATCGTCTGATGATCCAAAACATTGATCTTAGCCATATCTCACCCTTCTTCCGCTTATCCCCATCGGTTCTTTAATTTATTCTGCAAGCGGTACAGTGTATTGAGCGCATCCACCGGCGTCAGATTGCTCACATCAATCTCCTGTAGTTCCTGTAGCACATCTTCATCCTTCACAGTATCAAACAGGGAAATCTGTTCCAGATCCACTTCATCATACCGGACCGGTTTATGTTTCTCGCCTTTTACATTAATCTCAATGCTCTGCACCTTTTCGGTGATATCGTTATCACTCAGCTGTTCCACGATCTCCTTGGCCCGGTCGATCACCATTTCAGGCACCCCTGCCAACTTTGCCACCTGGATACCGTAACTTTTATCGGCACCGCCTTTTACAATCTTACGAAGGAATACGATATCGTCTCCCTTTTCCTTGACCGCAATACAGTAATTATTCACATTGTCCATCTTGCCTTCCAGCTCCGTCAGCTCATGATAATGGGTGGCAAAAAGAGTCTTGGCCCCCAGAATCTTCCGGTTGCTGATATGCTCGATCACCGCCCAGGCAATACTTAAGCCGTCAAATGTGGAAGTGCCGCGGCCGATCTCATCCAGCACCAGCAGACTGTTGGGGGTTGCATTTCTTAAGATATTGGCCACCTCATTCATCTCCACCATAAAGGTAGACTGGCCGCTTGCCAGATCATCCGAGGCCCCCACTCTTGTAAATATCCTGTCAACAATTCCCACATCCGCTTTCCTGGCCGGCACAAAGGACCCAATCTGCGTCAGAAGTACAATCAGCGCCACCTGCCGCATATAAGTGGATTTGCCGGCCATATTGGGGCCTGTAATCACGGCAATACAGTGTTTCTGGTTATCCAGATGGGTATCGTTGGCGATAAACATATCGTTCTGTATCATCTGCTCCACCACCGGATGACGGCCTTCCTTAATGTCGATCACACCCTTTTCATTGAGAGTGGGCCGCACATACTGATTATGCTCCGCCACATAGGCCAGGGAAGTAAAGACATCCAGTCTGGCTATGGCCCTGGCTGTCTTCTGAATCCGTTCTATCTCCCTGGCGATGGCATCCCGAATCTCACAGTACAGGTCATATTCCAGTGTAAACAGCTTATCCTCGGCATTTAAAATATTGTCTTCCAGTTCCTTCAGCCTTGGCGTGGTATACCGCTCCGCATTGGCCAGGGTCTGTTTGCGCACATAATCCTCCGGTACCTGGTCTTTATAGGAATTGGTCACTTCAAAATAATAACCAAATACCTTGTTATACTTGATACGAAGGTTACGGATACCCGTACGCTCCCGGTCTTCCTCCTCCAGGGCCGCCAGCCAGTTCTTACCGTCCGTCTTGGCCTTCTTAAGCGAATCTATGGTCTCATTAAACCCTTCCTTGATGATACCGCCCTCCTTGATGGCAATGGGCGCATCCTCCACAATGGCATCATCAATCAACTGGTAAATATCCGCCAGGGGATCCATATGCTCCCGGATTTCCCGCAGAAGCGGTGCGTCAAAATCACCTAGCACTGTCCTGATGGAAGGCAGCATTGCCAGGGAATTGCGAAAGGCAATCAGATCCCTGGGATTGGCCGTCTTATAGCTGACCTTTCCAAGAAGCCGCTCCAGGTCATAAATCGTATGTAGATATTCCCTCATCTCTTCCCGGTCCACACTCTTTTGGCAGAGTGCCTCCACCGCATCCAGACGCTTTTCTATTTTCTCTTTATCAATCAGGGGCTGTTCGATATATTTGCGCAGAAGCCGGCCGCCCATGGCAGTCTTTGTGCGGTCCAGCACCCCCAGAAGAGATCCCTTCTTCTGCTTTTCCCGCAAGGTCTCTATCAGTTCCAGATTCCGTCTCGTGGAACTGTCCAGGAGCATGTACTTACTGGTCAGATAGGGATAAATATGGGTAAAATGTGCCAGAGAGGTCTTCTGTGTTTCATACAGATACTGAAGCAGGGCGCCTGCCGCAATCAGCCCCACCGGAAAATCTTCGATGCCAAGTCCTTTTAAGGTATTGACCCGAAAATGCTTCATCAGCCCTTTCCGACAGTTCTCCTCATCAAAATAATGCGGTGACAGGGAATACACCGACACATTCAGCCTTGATTTCAAGTCCTCGATATCATAGCCGCTGACAAAAAACTGCTCGTTACAGATCACTTCAGAGGGAGCATACTTATTGATTTCATCCTGGAGTCTCTTGATATCCTCCACTTCTGTCAGATAATAGTCCCCCGTGGTGACATCCGCCACCGACATACCGATCTTCCCTGGAAAATAAGTGACACAGACAAGATAATTGTTCTTGGTATCCTCCAGTGCCTGGATATTCAAATTCGTGCCCGGTGTGGCAATCCGGATCACTTCCCGCTTCACGATACCCTTTGCAACCTTGGGATCCTCCACCTGTTCGCAGATTGCCACCTTGTATCCCTTGGAAACCATCTTATTCAGGTAGCTGTCCACTGCATGATAAGGGATTCCGCACATGGGTGCGCGCTCCTCCTGGCCGCAGCTTTTGCCCGTAAGAGTAATTTCCAGTTCCTTGGAAGCAATCAGCGCATCATCAAAAAACATCTCATAAAAATCACCCAGCCGGTAAAATAAAATACAGTCCTGGTATTCCTTTTTGGTTTCCAGATATTGTTGCATCATGGGGGTTAATTCAGCCATCGTATTTTACCATCTTTCCTATAATCTTTCACATTCTAAGTGCTTTTACTTCTAAAATGCAGGCCACATTGCATAATTATGCAATCATTTTGTTTGACCGACCAAGTCAGTCTACTATATGTCCGGTATAATAAAACCCGTGACAGGTATCCAGAGACACATTCACAAGCTTTCCGATCATGGATTCAGACGCCGGAAAATGCACCAGCATATTGTTGGATAATCTGCCCGTCATCAGGGAAGGATCCTGTTCGTTTACTTCCTCCACCAGCGCCTCCATCACCTTTCCTTGTAACAATGCCGCCCGTTCCCTGGCCGTATCCTGCACCACTTTTAAGAGCTTATCAAATCCCTCCCTGACCACCTCTTCCGGCACCTGATCTTCCATGGACGCCGCCGGAGTCCCGGTTCTTTTGGAATAGATAAAAGTAAAGGCGTTATCGTACTGCACCTTTTTGACCACATCAATGGTCTCTTCCACATCAGGGAGTGTCTCTCCCGGAAAGCCCACGATGATATCCGTGGTAATGGCAATATCCGGGATGGCTGTCTTAATCTTTTGCACCAGGGAAAGATACTGTTCTTTGGTGTATCTTCTGTTCATGGCCTGCAAGATTCTGTCTGATCCGGCCTGCACCGGCAGATGCAGATGGCGGCAGATTTTCCTGGAATCTCTCATCACCTCGATCAGTTCATCCGACAGATCTTTGGGATGGGAAGTCATGAAACGGATTCTTTTGAGTCCTTCTATTTTCTCCACTTCCCGCAGAAGTGCGGCAAAGGTGATGGGTTCTTCCAGGTTTTTACCATAGGAATTGACATTCTGCCCTAAGAGCATGATCTCCACTACGCCGTCCTCCACCAGACGCTCAATCTCCCTCAGAATTTCTTTGGGCTCCCGGCTTCTCTCTCTTCCCCGTACATAGGGCACGATACAGTAACTGCAAAAGTTATTACAGCCAAACATGATATTGATCCCGGATTTATAAGCATATTTCCGTTGTACCGGCAGTTCTTCCACAATCTGGTCAGTCTCCTGCCAGATATCCACGATCATCTCCTGATTCTCATACATGGTGCAAAGAAGCTGGGCAAATTTAAAAATATTGTGGGTGCCAAAAATCAGATCCACAAACCGGTAACTTCTGCGAATCTTTTCGATCACCGATGCCTCCTGCATCATACAGCCGCAGAGAATAATCCTCAGGTGCGGATTTTTCTTCTTTAAGCTGTTTAAATATCCCAGACGTCCATAGACCCTCTGATTTGCATTATCACGCACGGTACAGGTGTTATACAGTACCAGATCTGCATCCTCTTCCGACTCCGTAAGCGTATAACCAACCTGCACAAGAATCCCGGATAACTTTTCCGAATCCCTGGCGTTCATCTGACACCCCATGCACACCGAACACGCATATAACGGGCGTCCTAATTCCTCCGACTTCTTTTTTACGATTTCCCGGCATTTCTTTATAAAATAATATTGCCGCTGCGGTTCTCTTTCCGGCGGCGGAAGCGTTAGATCCTGCGCGTCTATCAACATTTTTATGTCATCATTGTAACCCATGTTTGAACCCTCTTTCTTAAAATACATTCCCGCCCATTATATCACACCGAAGAACGAAAAGCGACTGTTTTTTTGACAGTCGCCCTTCGTCCGTGATATTTTTCTTCGACCAAAAGAAAGTGTTACGCGCCCGCGCCTTTTGCGGACTGGATCCTCCTTTCTTCTCAGGATGTTTTTTTCAGAAATTCGCCGCTTGAAAATCCCGTGTATTGTGTGCCGTCCATTGTGAACTGAATGTAAAGCCATTTCACGCCGCCGTACACACTGTAATATCCGTAACACTGAACCTCTGTCCCTTTCGGAATCAGGCACAACGCCTTTTTATTTTTCCCGGCGTCATTCCTGCAGTACAGATCCGCCGTCGTGATGTATGTTCCGGCGATCGCCTTGTCCGCGTGTGACGCGTAACAACTGGATATTACTTTCCGGGCGATCGGCTGCGTCTGATCGACGGAATTATCATTGTCGGCTTTCGCCGCTCCGCCGTTCACAATGCGGTTGATCTCCGCCTGAACGACGTCATAATCATACCCCGCCGCTTCCATGTTCCGCTTCCGCTCCGCTCCGTTTCCCCACTGTCCGGCGATCGCTTCGTGCGCGATTTCCGAAACGCTTTTCCCGCCTGTCCTTTCAGGCTCCGCGACCGCGCCGTCGTCATACTTCGGCGTGATAAACCCGCGTATATATCGACCGTTCAGGGAAATTGTACGCTTTTTAACGGCGTTCCCATAATTCCCTTCGGTTACGACCATATAACCGGAATCCCGGTTCACATATGTAACAGTCCCGACGTGATCCGGGTTCCCGGTATTATCTCCGGTTCCGCTGTCCTGCCAGTCATAAAGAATAGCGTCGCCCGGCTCCGTGATATAGTCGTCGTTTTCCTGCCATACGCCCATTTTTTTAGCCGCTTCGATCAGATAATAACAACTGATTTCGATCGGCATGATTGCAAGGTAATTCAATTTGACCGCCAACGCCGACCAAGTACACGCACACCACGCCCACCCGTACATCATTTTAGTTTTGCGCGGAAGTTTGTCTGCCGGAAGCGTGTTGTATATGTCTATGATCGACTTGTGGGATCCGTCCGATTCCTTTTTCCCTACCCAACTATTAACCAGATTAACGACGCTTTGTCTGCTATACATTGTCTCGTTTCCCTCCTGATTCTTTTTCAGGCGTTCGTCCCATTCTGTCAGGTTATGCGCCCGTACAACATTCATATTATTTTCTACATACCCGGACGAAGTGGCATAAGACGCCGCTTTCAGTTCTTTCAGGTATTCTTCCGGCGTGTCCTGCTGCCTTGCCGCCTTATAACGCGGATATTCCAGAAAATCATAATATCCCCGGACGCCTGATTCTATGTCATCATACGCCCGGAAATTGTCGGCTATCTGCGTCAGGATTCCGGGCGTATATTCTTCATTTGTCCGCATATTCGCAAACGCGCCCGTCCATGATTTCCCGCATTTCAAGCCGAAATAATTATGATACTGCCACGCAAGTCGGGACAATCCATAACCCGATTCCAGACACGCCTGCGCGATTGCGGCGGAAACATTTTTATATCCGCGTTCCGCCGCATATTTTACAATCAGCGGCGCGATCTTTTCGATGAACGCCGCCTGTTGTTCCCGTGTTGCCGCCATGCGTTACGCTTCCTTTCCGTCGTTCTCTGTGATCTCGACCGTCGTTTCCACGTTCGCGGAATCCGTCAGTCCTTCGCCGATGATGTACGCCACGACAGACGCACCCGCCATGATAAGCGCCGTTACCTGTGTAGCCGTGTTTTCCGTCCCGCCCGTCGCTAAAATCATCATAGACACGAACGATCCTACCGCCGTCCATAATTTCCTGCTTGTCAGTTTCCTTTTCCAGTTGATTTCCTTCATTTTTTCTGTCCTCCTGTTCTTTAATGAAAAAATCCTGCCGCGATTGCTGTTCCGATTGCCCCGGCTACCGCGCCCAAAACGCCGCCTACCAGTGTTTCCCACCTTTTCCCCGGCTTTGATTCGATGTTTTCCAGACGTTCGCCCTGCTTTGAAATTTCTTCCGTCATTTGTTGAATAGAAAGAGCGATCTTCTCTATCTGTAAAGCCAATTTATTAAATTCGCTTACCGATTCTTCAACGATCGCGATCCGCTTATTCTGCCGGGCGTTTTCGTCCTTTATCCGCTCATTTTCTGAATCCATGCGCCGGGCGAATTCCTCATGTTCCCGGCGTGTGATATAATCCTGATCCATGTGTCCGACCTCCTTTCTTTCGCGGATTTCCTTTCATGCGCCCATGATACAAAACAAAACCCCGACGAAGTGACTAAATTAGCCACCCCGCCGGGGATATTCAGGAAAAGATCCGGAAGCCGGATCCGCTTCCGGCAAATTTACGCGACGTCCTCCGCCGCCTGTTCGTCCAGGACGTCCGCCACAACTTCCTGCAGATTGAACATTTTCGGAACCTGATCCCGCGTGTATGTTCCGTCCTGAACCATTTTAACCCATAATTTAACAAGTCCGCTTTCTTTGTTGAATGTCATTTCCCGCGCCCTCCCTTACATCATAAGACCTGAAACAATGATCGTCAGTTCCGCGACGGACTGTTCCGCCGCCTGAAGCTGTGATCTCAAATTCCGGTTTTCAATTTCCTGTGGCGTCATTTCCCGGAACGCGAACCGGGTTCCCTCGTCCCACGGGTATGAACAAATCAACTTCATGTCGTGATATGTCGTCCCGTTGATCGTAACCTCTGACAGATTTTCGTCCGTGAATGTCCCGTCAGGAACCGGATCCCCGCTTTCGTATGTCGTCCCGTTCAGAACCCCGTTCAATTCTGTGCCGTCTTTCAGCCGGATCGATACGTTCGGGAAAGTCGTATTGTTTGAATTCTCCCCGGTAGTTTTTGCTTTTCTTGCTGCCATTGCTGCCGCTCCTTTCTTTTCTGATTTCCTCCGAAAACAGTTCGTGAAATAATTTATCCATATTCCGCATTGTGCGGTATGAATCAAAATGTTTTATGTGTCCTTTCCATGAATTATAAGCCTGTCGGACGTCCGCGAATACGATTTCCCCGGCGTCCAGTTTCCGGCGCAACGCTTTTAATTTTCGCCGTTCCCGTGTGATTGTCCCGCGATCTGGACGCATGACAACGCGCCCGGTTCCCGTCATATGTGTTTTTGCTTTTAGGAACTTGAATTCGTCCGACAATTTGACGATCCGCGTCTTTTTCTCGTTTAACTCGATCCCGATATCCGCATACATCCGCCGGATCCGTTCCAGACATTCAACCAGATATTCCCGGCTTTCGTGTATCAGATAAAAGTCATCCATATAACGCCCGTAACCTTTGATCTTTAACTGTTCCTTGATATAGTGATCTATCCGGTTCGGATAAAACACGGCGGTCATTTGTGAAACCTGTGATCCTAATCCTAACGACTTGACGCCGAAGGCGTCGATAAAGTCCATTGTCAAATTCACGATATCAGGATCATAGCCGAATATCCTTGAATACTCCCGGAATACGACGTCGTGATCGACGGAATCAAAATAAGAATGTAGATCGCCCATAAGTATATAACCTTCGTTTGATCCGTGTTCCCGATAATATTTCCATAAATGGACTTTTAAGCGTTTCAGGGCGAAATGCGTTCCCCTGTCTTTCAGTGACGCGGCGTTGTCATAAATCAGTTTCGGGCGTAGTACCGGAACCAGAATCAGATCGTTTTCCGCCCTGTGGACGACGCGTTCGTTTATATGGATCGACCGGATATCCCGCCGTTTCCCGCGTTCGCATACTGTGAACTGGACGAAACCGTCCGACATTCTGTCCCGGCTTTCCAGTCTTTCCTTCGTGATCCGGATCCGCTCTATCCTATCCAGATAATAGGCTTGTGTCGAATATTTCCACATAACGCCCTGCATACATTTCTTTGCAGCGTCCATTAGCGCGTTCGGATCACATAAATCTTTATATGTTGGTAAATTTTTCATATATCCTCATAAAACGCCCGCTTACAGTCCGACGAAGTGTGAATCTTTGAAGCACTCCCGGACGTCAGGCGATAAATTTCAGCGGTTCCCCGCTGCGGTCATGCGTTCCTATCGTTCTGCGTCAGGCGGATCCCTTTTTAATCATGCCCGCCATGCTGACGATATCGGGGCGACGCCGCCGTCCGCCGACGCGTTGTTGTTGTTGCTGTTGCCGTTGTTGTTGAAATTGCAAAAGTTCGTCGTGTTCGCGGCGGACGGATCGGCAGTCCAGTACCACATCCGGGCGGCTGTGCAACGCATAACCGAAAATATTATTGTTTCTTTTGTTTACGGCTTTTCCTTGCCTTTTCCTTTTCCAGACGCGACGCCTTTTTCTCTGGATGAAGGAATTCGTCGTAATCCCTGACCGTTGACTTTTTCCACCTATACAAATAATTCTTTGTTAGTTCCAACTGTTCGGAATACTCCATATAACGCGACAAGTCTATATTGAAAAATTCTTCAATGAAAAGAACTTCCTGCCGGATCCGCGCGATATCGCCGATCGCGTCATCCTCTAACAAAATCCGTTTTACGAATTCGTTCTGTGTCCGACATAAGATCTCGTTTGCTGCCGCAATGTTGGAAACCAGATCCGAAGAATAGCGAAACAAATTGTCCCTGACCTTTTCGATTATCCATTCGGGATATTCCGTCAGAAGCCGCGCCTTTTCTACCTCGTTTTGATAGGCGTCGATCTTTGCGATCAGGCTTTTCAGTTCCGGGTATTTCTCCCGGACTTGCCGCCCGACGATCGCGTCGTACTTTTCGCGCTTCAGTCCAAAATTCCTCATTATCATTTGCGTTATGATATGCCGTAACTTTACCGCTTCCGCGAACGCGTCCAGTTTTGACGCCGTTTGTTTCCATGTCGGGACTGCCATTTTCTGAACCTCTTTTCTGTTTTAGTGTTTTGTCCCCGGTAGTATGCGCCGCCGCTGTCGGGCGGCGCGATTGCCTGATTATCTGTCTATGACAGAACGATAAGCGGGGCGACGCCGCCGTCCGCCGACGCGTAGAGGTAGGAGCTGGCGCCGCTGTCGGCGAAATGGCAAAAGTACGTCGTGTACGCGGCGGACGGATCGGCAGTCCAGTACCACATCCGGGCGGCTTTACTCTTGTTAAATCCTGCCCCTTTCAGTAAATGCGCGTTTCCTCCGACAAAAAGCGGTAACTGATTGAACGCGCCGCCGTCCCACATATCCGCGAAGCCGTGGAACCCGACAAGTTCAGGATTCCCCGGAAGGAAAATCCGACGTGACGCCCACGCCCATGTACCCTTGTTATTTTCCAGACGCCGGATCGTTGTCATATACCCCTGAAGTTTTGTCGTGAACTTTTTCGCTTCCGTTTCCAGATTCGCGGGCATGAGCGACGCCGCATATCCCCCGGCGTTCGTGTTGGATGAATTGTATTTATAATATGTCTGTAAACAGTCGCGGGGGGAAACTACAATATGCGGCTTGTTCAATTCCGTGTCCCCGCAATGCAAATATGAATTCTTTCCCGTGACCTCAAAAAGAATTTTTTCGCCCGTCGTGTTCGTTTCAATGAAATAATCCCCGATCGCGAATTTGTCCCACGATCCCGCCTTAACAAGTGTCATCAGATCGTCGATATTCCATTCCACGCCGAAATACCCGTATGAAGCCATTTGTTCGCGCTTCTGGATTGCGTAATCCGCCGCCAGAACCCCATGATCCGAAACCACTTTCAGGATCTTTTCGTTCATCGTGTAGGCAAGCAGGGCGGAAATAATTTCGTCGTGAAGCTGCTTTGTCGTTTCGTCCTCCGGGTTCTCCGGATCGAATTCTTCCGTCGGGAATTCCTGAATCATGTTCGACTGCTTCGATTCCTCGATCTTTTTCAATGCGTCCTGCTGCCACTTGTTGATTTTTCCCGCGATAACCGGAATTGTATCATCCGGCGAAATTGTCGGGAATTCCTCTGTCTGTTCGACGATCTCCGGCGTGAGTATTGCCGCGCATATTTTTTCAAATAACGCCTGTTTCGTCCCGTCTACCTGTTCCAGTGCGAAAACGTCGCTTTTGTTTATCTGCGCCGCCACTGTCAGATCAGAAAATTTTCTTTGTGCCATGTTTTTAACTCCTTCCTTTTTCTTTTTATGCTAACAGTGACACGTTTCGGACGTTTTCAGCGTCCAGAACGCGATCAACTGATCGCCGTCCGTTGTTACCAGTTCGTCGCCGTCTGCTGTTACCAGATCCGCCGGGACTTCTCCCGAATATATGATGTTTTGAAGTGTTTCGATCTCATTCTGTAACGCCCCCGCCGGATCCGTCCCGAAAATGCCCTTGATCCCGTCGAACCAGTTCAGAAAATCATTCGTCCATTTCCCCGTATTATTCAGATACCAGTTATTGAACGCCTGTTCCTGATTCTGCCGCCACTGTGCAAAGGCGGACTGCTGCCCGCTGCTCCATTCCTCGAACCCTGATTCCTGTTCCGCGATCCAGTCCTCATATAATTCCTTCTGCTGTTCCGCGTATGTATTGAACGCCTGAACCATTAGATCGTACTGTTCCTGCGCCTGATCCTTGAATGACTGGATTGCGGCGATATAATCCTGATACTGATCCGAAATATTTTTCTTGTACGCCGTGAAATAGGCGTCAAATTGCGCCTGAATCTGTGTGAAGTCTATTTCTTTCACTGTCGCCGCCACCCACCCGCAGACGGCGGCGTTCATGCGTGTGTCTGTGATCTCTGCCTGTGTGATCTTTACGGTTCCGGCGGCGATATATATATCCGCCAGTTTCAGATCATAAACCGCCCCTTCCCTTGTCAGCGCAGGGGCGACCGGGGACTTTGCGTTCCCTCCCTTTTCGATCACTAAATGGATCCGGCGTTCCGTATCATTCCGCCGCAGAATCACGCTGTCTATCCTGTCAAGCGTCCCGGACGCTATTTCCAGATCAAGCGTTGTCGGCGTCAGGAAATGCCTGTGTTTCCCGTTTATATAGCCATATCCCGCCGCGACCGTTACGGACATATTATCGTTTGCCGTGACTTGCATTTGACCGTTAAAAATGCCGTTTCGGAAGAACGGTCTAAGCCAGTCCCCCATTGAATCCGCGTCATAGTACCGATCGGAATCCGAATTCCAAAAATAATCGTAACTTCTTTCTTTTGCCATTGTTGCCGCTCCTTTCTGCGCTTTTATTCGTCCCACTTTATTTTTTCAGGAAGCGGATCCCCGAATGTAGGGACGACGATCATTCCGCCGTATTCATAGACTTCTGACAATTCCGTGATCCTCTGGTTCATGTAAAGATTCCATTTTTTCTTCCTGACCGTCACAATATCCCCTAGATCATAATCTTCTTTATAAACAAAATTGATCGCCGCGTCCGTTTCACATTCCAGTGTTTCCGATACGATCGCTTCGTTCAATGCTTCCTGCGCCCTCTGTAATAATGCCGCCTTATATTGTGCCGCCGTCAGTCCGTCCTGGTTTATGTCCTTTGCGTCAACGAAAACTTCCCGTAAATCGTAGCCTTCGCCCCCTCCTAATTCGTAATATGTCCGGGCGTCGCCCTCTCCCTGACCTCCAACAATGGCGAATGTTTTCAAGTTCTGACTGTTCCGGCGATAGATCGCATTATTCAGGTTATTATAATTTTCAGAGAACACGACGCGGTTATTTGTGTGTTGATTGAACGTCCGGTCTTTTCCCTGATATGTTTCAAATATAATCTTCCGCCGCTGAAAATCCGGGCGGAACCGGAACCCGATCGCGCCCGCCCTTGATAATTTACTTTCATACGTCAATAGATTTTTCATTGTGACCTGAAATTCCACCGTTTCCGGGAACCCGTTCAGGCTTCCCAACTCCACAAGCGGGATCGGAACGCAACCGGAATATAACTTACGCATTGCGGCTTCTGTTTTCCCTGAAAAATTGACTGTCCTTTTAATCAGGCGTCTATCCATGTATGACGACAAAAACCGTCCCTTTACCGTGATCTCGTTTTTGATATCGCTTTCTTCTTTTTCGATATCCTCAATAATCCCGGCTTCGGCGGATCCTTTTTTTCCGATGATGTTTCCCTCCTGCAATAAAGACAGATTTTCGTCCGTAATCGGGGCGTGAAGTTCAAACGTCCCCGGTTCGTAAAATTTCCGCGTCCATATTAGCGACGTCTGGTTTTCAATCTGCCCGCGCCTGAATAAATCCCGCCCGTAAATCCTGACTTCCATTCCTCCACGCTCCTATACTCCTAAATACCGGAACCGATACATAATAGTAACGTTCAGGTAATCGACGCCTTGATCCGCGTCATAGATAAATGTATTTGATCCGTGTACTAACTGGATGAATTCGCTTTCTTCGTCCAGATATTCGTTTATTTTTTGTGTTTCTCCGTCCTTTATCAGATAAATATTTTTTTCGTTCGTCCCCGTCGTTATCCTCACGACGTCGCCCGGCTCCATGTCAAACGGAAATTCCGGCGTCCCGATCTTAATATGGATATTCTGCTGTGAGTGATACAACGCCGGATTCCTGACCGCTCCTATCGCTTCCATGATGACTTCGATCCCGATATAGTCCGCCGCAGAATCATTTTCAATGTTTTTTACAAGTTCCGCGACGCGGACGCCGAATTCCTCCAGTTCGTCCGTGAATTCGTGAACGAACTCAAAACGCGGCTCCCACCCTGCCATAGTGACCGTTGTGTCCGCCGGATCCTTGAAAAACGGATCCGGGCATATTAGCGAAATAACCGCGTTCCTGCATACGCCCTTTTCGTCTATGTCTATATTTTCAACGATATAATCAATCTGCCGCTGTTCGTCGTTTTCCTCATAGTAGAATGTCCCCGGCGACTTCGGTTTGAATGACTTATAAAGGAAATCCCGGCGGGACTGATAGTCAGAATCAAACTCCGCCGTAATGACAATATTCCTTTGTTTCGTTGTGGATCCCTGATATGTAGAACCGTCCGTCATTGTGTTTTCAGACGTCACGACGTTGTTTGATACTGAATAGATCCCGTCGCATGATATCAGGAAAAATTCGGCGTCGTCCTCATAACTGAATTCGATCTGAACGTCATCCTCATTTTTACAGATAATTTTCTTTGACATATCATTGTCCCCCCTGCAATCGAAGAACCATGTTCCGCGTCTGGTTCCGCGTCTGCCGCGCGACCTCATACGCCGATAACGGCTTCGGACTTTCGATCTTTATATTCTGGATGTAGTCGCCGCCGCGTTTCCCTGTGTCTTTGCTCTGGACTGCTGCCGTCGCCCTTGCGATAGCGTCGTCGATATACCCTTCCGTCCGTTTATAGAATATGTCAAGCGGCAGGATCGCTTCGTCCCCGGCTTCCCCTCCGCCTTGCAATTTTCCGCCCAACATTCCGAAAATAGTCGGATTTTTCATAATGCCGCCGATCGCGTTCCATGAAATCGACGGAACCGGAACCTTGATCGTCACGCCCGCGATCGTCTTTTCCGTTTCTCCCCATGATACCGATAACTTCGGGATATGGATCGACTTTATCGCATTTACAAACGAATTCATTATCCGGGAACCCGCGTCCGCCAGACTGAACCCGTCGAAAACGCCCTTGATCTTGTCAATTACGTTTGTCTGGAACCATGAACCGATATTCTTAAATATCCCCGTCACGCTGTCATATGCCGCCCGAAACTTCTGTCTGAACCATTCCGCCACGTTTGAAAATACGTTCTTGATATCCGTCCACCGGGCGGAAAACCACTGTCCGATCGCCTTAAATGCGTTCGTGACGTTCGTGTACGCATTTTGGAACATTGTCTGAAACCATGTCGCGACTGCTGCCAGTGCGTTCTTGATATCCGTCCAACGCGCCCCGAACCACTGTCCGATTCCCTTAAATACGTTCGTGACGTTCGTGTATGCTTCCGTGAACCTGTCGGAAAACCATTGTCCGACGCCCTGAAAAATTGAAACGATCCCGTTCCAGATATCCGAAAAAATTTTCTTGATATCGACGCCGAACCCCTCGAAAAATCCGACTATAAAATTAACCCACGCCGTCAGGATATTTTTCACGAAATCGACCACGTTTTGAAGCGCGGATCCTATGTAACTAAAAAATCCGTCGAAATCGCCGGACAGTAACGCGAATACTGCCGAAATGATATTCGTTACAAAATCTACGACATTTGTTATCGCCGAAATGATCGGGGCGGCGGCGTTTATGATTCCGTTCACGATCGCCCCGATATATGTCAAGATAAATTCAAATATCGGCTGCAGGGCGGTCATCAGTTTTTGAAACGCTTCTTTTAATTTTTCCAGAAGCGGCTTTATCTTGACGACCATATCCTGAAACGCTTTTTTGACTTTTTCGACGGCGGCGTTTACCTTTTCCCGGAATTCATCGTTTGTTTTATACAGATACACGAACCCCGCCGCCAGTGCCGCGATCGCCGCGACCACGATCCCGACCGGGGACGCAAGCGCAGACAATGCGCCTGACAGTCCGCCCATTTTGGAGATCAGACCGCCTACTTTTGTTATCATCCCGCCGATCCCTGACGTCAGTTTCCCGACGCCTGAAATTATTTTCCCGCCGATTAAAAGCGCGGGGGCGACTGCTGCCACAATCGCCGCGATCCTGACGATCATTTGTTTCTGTGAATCGTCCAGGTTCTTAAACCACGTCGTCGCGTCCTTTATTTTCTGCGTGAACTGCTGAAAATATGGCATAACCATTTGAAGGATTGTCTGCCCTAAATCGATCCCGGCGTTCTTTACCTCATTTAACGCGATTTTCGCCTGATTCGACGTCGTGTCAAGTTTTGCGAATGCTTCGTCCGTCGCTCCTGCGGAATTTCCCATTTGTTCCACGGCGTCATTTAATTTTGTTGCATTGTCCCATAGAACAGTTGCGGCTTTCCCTGCTTCAGCGGATCCGAACATATTCCCGATTGTTGTCCCCGATTCATACGCCTGTTCATCCAGAATTGACAGAACGTCCGTCAGGCTCCAACCTTGTTCCATAGCTTCCGCCATAGTCAAGCCGCCTTCCTTGATATGTTCCGTCCCTGCTGCGAACGCTTTAGCGGCGGCGGTTCCCTGTTTCCCTAATTCATTCAACATGGAATTCATATATGTTGTTGATTCCGCCGTCGCTATGCCGTTTGACGTCATAACGGCGTACATTCCCGCCAGATTTTCGATTGAAACGCCGTTCGCCTTTGCTGTTGGGATAACTTTACCCATTGAAGCCGCTAACTGATCGACCGTCGTTTTTCCTAAATTCTGTGTATTTATCAGAACGTCGGAAACATGCCCTACCTGATCCGCTTCCAGTTCGTAAGCGTTCATTGCTGTTGTCAGGATATCCAACGCCGCCCCGGAATCCGTGAATCCTGCTTTCGCTAATTTTGTTGCGTTTGAAACGAAATTAACGGCGTCCCCGGTTTTTTGTCCCGCTGAAATCGCGTCGTAAACATTATTAGCAATTTCAGACGCAGAAATCCCTGTCTGATCTGACAACTCCATGATCTGATTCTGCAATTCCTGAAGTGGGACGCCTGTTTCCTCTGACGTGTCGGCGATTGTAGACAGTTTCGCGATTGCGTCCTCAAAACTTATTGCTGCCGCTACTGACGCCGTTCCTATGCCAGTTATCGCCGTTGAAACGGGCGTTAAAGCCTTTCCCGCCGACTGCATACCGTCCCCGACTTTTGTTATCTTTTCCCCCGCTTTTGAAAACTTGTCCCCGACGTCCTGAACTGTTTGCCCGATAGATTGAAGCGTCGGGTTTAAGTTTTTCGCTTCATCCTCTAATCTTTTCAGTTCTGTTTCCGTTTTCGTTATTTCGGTCTGCAGGGCGCGATACTGGTTTTCGTCTATTTCTCCGCGCGCAAAAGCCGCAGCCGCCTGTTCCTGTGCCGTTTTCAGCGTCTGCAACTTTTCCTTTGTCGCTTCGATTGACTTTGAAAGTATTTCCTGTTTTTCTTTCAATAAATCTACATTTTTAGGATCTAGTTTAAGTGCCTGATTAACGGCTTTTAACTGATTCTGAAGCGTTTTTGAAGTCCGTTCCACTCCTGACAATGCTTTGTCAAGTTTCGTCGTTTCGCCGCCGATCTCTATTGTGATCCCTTTTATATTCGCCCCTGCTGCCATATTATCGCCCCTGTTCTATTTCTTGCCGAATTTCTCCCGCAGACGCGCCCGATCCGGCTTTGTTTGCTTGTAATAATAGGCGTTTTCTAAATATTTCCGCCCTTCCTCCGTCTGGTTCATGCTATGGATAAAGGCGTCCCGGAAATAATACAGATATTCGTCGATATCCATTTCGCCGATCTCCCGGATGTTTAATCCGGTGTATTCGACGACCATTCTTTCCCCCGCGCTGTCCGGCGTATAGAATAATTTGTCGTCGCCGCTATGCCCCGGATAGTGCGGGATCTCTAATTTGGGTTATTCTGGATCCCGCCGACGAATTTTTCGTAATATTCCGCGATAAACGCCGTCATTTCCTCTATGTCGTAATCATCCGCGATCTGTTCCGCGTTTACTTTTATTCCGTTCAAATTATTAGACAGACAGTCCGCCATAACGCCCGCCATAGTGTCGATCACGTCGCCGACGTCCGCGTTTTCGTCCTGCTGAAGCCTGTTCAATGCCTGAACCTTTCCGAATGTGTTCTTTGTAGGCATTTTTACCTGAAGGACGGATCCGTCCTTTAGTGTTACGTTGAAATATGTCCGCTTGATTTTGTTAAAATTAAAAGATAAGTTTGCCATAATCTGATCCTTTCCCTTTCTTTTCCTGAATGAAATAATCCGGCGACGGGCGTTTTTTAGTCCCGACCGCCGGATCGCTTTTTGTCCTGCTGCCTGTTACGCGTTCGCCGTCGCCGCCGCTGTGATAATGACGTCCCCGGTCACGCTTTCGATCGTAACGGTTCCTTCTGTGCTGTCACACGCCGTCGCCGTGACGTCCTGACCGTTCATTGTGACTGTCGGCGTCTGGATTGTGTGATCCGCTTCCGCTGTCAGTGTCGCCGTCAGTTTTTCGCCCGCTCCGATCGACGTTCCCGTAAACGTGGAAGAAACCTTTGTCAAATTCTGTTCTACCTTGTACGTTTCCGGATCCGGATCGCCGTCCGTCAGTATTTCTTCGACGTAATCAACAAGCGTTCCTTCCTCGTCCAGATTCGGCATTGCCTTGAATTCCGCGTCAACGACTGTCGCGTCGGACGGTGCAAAGGATAATGTGAACCCTGCCTGATTCTGACCGACAATCATAACCCATATGTCGCCGTCCTCCGGATCCACATGATGAAAACAGATAACGTATTTCGCGCCCTTCCTGTTCCCGACGCCACCGATCTTTGTCTTGCGATACTTTCCGTCCTGCGATACAGAAACGCGGGCGGTATCACATAATTTTTCTATTGTGTCGCCGATCAGCGTCATCAGTCCCGCTTTTAACGTGACTTCCTCGGACGTGATAACCGTCTTTGACACTTTTCCCATATCGTCCTTCGCTTCCTGAACCTCATTCGTATATTCAAGCGTCGCGCCGTTTTTGATATAGGAATATCGGTTCTCTTTGGTGCAGAAGTCCTGCGGTTCCGGGATCGTCTGTCCTTTCTTGAACGTCGCCAGATGAATATATCCGGATCCTAAAATAATTCTTTCAGGTGCTTTCTTTTCTTCCATTTCTTTCTTCACTCCTTTTTCTGAATTTTTTGAACGACGTCAAAATCATACGCCGTCTGATACATATTTTCCGACTGGATCGGGACTGTTGTTTTGTGAAAATCAATGTCAAACAGGACTTCCCGTTCGATACGTCGTTCCAGATCGTGATCCGGCTTCCTGTCCGTGTAAAGTTCGATCGAACCGTTTATCTTTCTGATCCTGTTTCCCGCGTCTGTCCCGGTCTGATCCTCCGAACTAAAGTGAATCAGGAACGGCGGATCCGGCGCGGGATTCTTTTTCGTGTCCCGGAACTCATATTCCGCGACCGGAAGTCCCAACGCGACCGCCCGTTCGATGATTCTTTCATATGTAACGCCCATTAGATACCCCCGTTCGCGCTCCTGACGGCTTTTTCGACCGCTTCGACCGCCAGTTCCTCCGCTGCCTGTTCTGCAGGAAGGATATGTTCAAACGCCCGCGTCCGCTTGCCGTTCCTTGTGACGTGTCCCTTTTCCAGAAGGTGCGTCAGTTGATAATGTTTTCTGTTATGGACGGAATACTGTTCGCCCTGTGTTGTGGATACGGCTTTCCTTGCCGTTACGCTCCAATCGGGAGTATATTTTCCCGTCCTCTCTTTATAGGCTCCGCCCTTTTTCAGCGTTTCCGCCGTCGTTTCGGTGACCTCTTTCAGATTTTCGTTTATGTTTTTCGTAATTTCCGCGCTATACGTTTCCAACTGTCCCCGGATTGCTTCGTCCAGTTGTTCCGGCTTTACCTTAACGACCATGATTCCCCACCCGTTCCGCTGCGTACAGTTCGATCTTCCCGTCCGGTCTTGCGCCGTATGTCCGATAGATCGTCAGACGCTTATTTCCTGCCAGAAGTTCCGGCTGTTCGTCGTATTCCTCCGCCCATATTACAAACTGACATTCCGCCTTGTACCCGTTCACGCCCGCCGACTGGAATTCGTCGCGCCCGACCGGGTTCATTTCCGCAAATACGACCGTCTTTTCGTCATCCTCCGGCTTCTCCCCCGGATGAATCAATGTGATCTGACATTCCATCATCAGGTGCGCCCCCTTCCTCCTGTTCAGGCTCCGGGGCGACAGAAAAATATCTGCTGTCGCCCTTTAATTTTGTGATATTCATGTCATAAATGCCCGATAAAATCGGATATGCGTTCGTGTCTA
Organism: bacterium 0.1xD8-71; assembly: GCA_003612405.1. Taxonomy (GTDB): domain Bacteria; phylum Bacillota; class Clostridia; order Lachnospirales; family Lachnospiraceae; genus UBA3282. The sequence goes on along the minus strand of RAYR01000001.1, from coordinate 194,839 downwards.
TGGAATAATTCGCCTTGACATATGACAGGATTGTTTCGACAATCAGCGGATCCGAAGGGTTCGATAACCAACTGTCATCAATCCGGATCCGTTTCATGTCTGCGATCGCCGTATTTACCACGCGCCGGACGTCGGCGTCCAGATCGTCAGATACGGCTTTCCTGACGCGAATCCGCGCCGCCTGATATAATTCTTCGATCGTCATTTACTCCCCCGCCTTTCTGCCTTTACGCTTTCGCCGCTGCTTTCTTTACGCGGATAAATCCATTCCACGTCGCCACGGAACCGCCCGCAAACATGGACGCCCGGAACGCGGTCTGTCCGTTCTTAAACTTGTAGTCATCAGAACGGCGGACGTCGATATCGGAAAAAATCGCCAGTTCATAGTTCTGTAAATAGCCGTATGCCATTTCATACGCCCCTGCTGCCGTTTCGCTGTTTGATACCGCCGCGCAAGCGGAATTGATAACGAACGGAACGCCGTCGATCGTCCCGGTCTGTCCCCTGTTGATGATCGTGTAAACCTTGCGCCCCTGCTTGTCGCGCAGTTTTGCAAAGGCTTTCAAGTCCTGTTTGTTCAGGATCAGCGTCGCCACGCCCTCGACTTCTTCGTCGCCGCCGAATGAATAAATAATCTCGTCCAGTGTGCCGTCATCGATCGCCGTGATCGTGTCAATGTCCGTTGCCGGATCGATGACACGTTCCGCCGCCTTTGTGGGATTGTAGAAAATCCCCTTCAGTTTGGACGTGGAACCGTCGCCGATCAAAATCTGTCTTGACAGATAACGGCGGATCGCCTTGCTTACAGATCCCTCAATCACGGAATCATAGTCGGCGTTGGGAAGTTTCTGCATTTCCTCCGGTTCCTCCGTGTATGCCGTGATTTTCTGTTTCTCGATCGTCACATAACCGAAGGACGGTTCCACGTCGTTATATGCTGCCCCCTCTGCTGTCGCTCCCGCTCCGTCCGCTCCGTAATCCTTTACGAACCCGCGTTCGTATGTTTCGCCGCCCTGAAGCGGAACTGCCTTGACCATATCGATCAGGGCGGAAACCGGGTTCACGGTCTGGTTTAAGTCCGGCGCGGTATGTACGACCGGGGCGGTCTGTGTAACAGACAGGGACGCTTTGACGTTCGGCGTCGCGATACGGGCGGAAAACTGGACGCCCGCGCCGTCTTTTAACGCCTTTCCGCGCTTGTCGTATGCCTTGACTGTGCCGTCTGCCTTTTCGTCCTTTTCCCCCTGTCCCGGCTGCGGATCGTCCGCGCTGTCCGCGAATCCCTGAAGCTGTTCGCGTTTCTTTGCCTGATCCAGAATGTCCCGGATATCCTGCGCTTCGTTCAACAGGGCGTCCAGGACTTCCCCTTCCGCTGTCTTTGCGGACGCGCCGATCTCTTTCAGACGCGCGTTCAACTGGTCTTTCGTGAGTTTCAAAAGTTCTTCGTGTTTCATGGTTTTTGATCTCCTTTCACAAACTATTGATGATGATCCGCGCGATCTGATCGCGCTTTTTATTGTTCTGAATCAGTTCCGCTTCCCGCGCGTCCTGATTATCAGACGTTTTGTTTTTTGCCGCTCCTGCTGCCCTCTGGATGACAAGATCCTTCGGCATATTGTGAACCCTTGCGACATACCCGCCGGACGCCGCCGCAATTTCCGCGACGCTCTCCGTCGTTTCGATGTTGAAATACTCCGCCGCGTCCTGACCGTTCAGCCATGTTTCCGCGTCCATAAGTCCCCGGATCTGATCCTCTGTTACGCCCTCCCTGACGTGTTCCATATACACATTCAGGATCCCGCCCGTTATGACGTCCAGATCGTCCGCCATTTTCCGCAGATCCGCCGCGTTCCCCTCTACCAGTGCGAACGGATTATGAATCATCAGGAACGCGTTTGACGGTATTTTCGGCGGCATACTCCCGGCGAACGCGATCACGGACGCAATCGATCCCGCCAGTCCGTCAACAAACACTTGAACGGCGTTCGTTTCCGCGAAACGCCGGATCATGTTATAGATTGCAAGTCCGGCAAACACGGATCCGCCGCCGGAATTGATGTAAATATTCAGGCTTTTTCCCTGCTGCCCTGAAAGAAAATTCTTGATTGCTTCCGGGTATTGATCTTCTTCCTGCCATGCGCCCCACCAGTCGGACACGATATCGCCGTAAAAATACAGATCCGCCGACGTCGGCGTTTCGTTCCTTACCTCGAAACAGTTAAATATTTTCGCTTTCGGCATTGTTTACGCCCCCTTTTTTCTCTGTTTTCAGGAAATAGACTGCTGCCCGCCTGACCTCGTTTTCCGGTATTCCCTCCGGTTCCGGCTCCTGACCTCCGCCGTCGTCTTTTCCCACCTGATAAAGCGATTGATCGTCCGTATTGACATAATTCAGACTAATCATCCGCACGTCGCCGCCCTCGATCGGCTCATAATACATAAGTTCCCGCAGTTCGTTTATTGTGATGATCCCCCGGTCATACAATGCGCCGCCGATTGTCATCCGTGTTTGAAGTGTTGCGTATTGCAGGCGGTTTGCTGTGAATATGACTTTGTTTCCGAACCCCCGTTCCCGCTCCGACAATAATTTGAACGTGAATTCAAGCGATAACTGGATCGATATCGGTTCGATGACATTTTCATAAAACGAATTCCATTCCGCTTCGGTAAACGATGACGTCAGGATCTTTTCGTTCATGTTGTAATACCGATACACGTTATCCCTTAAATACTGTGACTGGATCACGGGTATATTCGGCGGCGTCTGCTTTACCTCATGGAACGACATTGAATTATCCAGTCCCGCGATCCCGCCGTCGTTCGACGCCGACATATAGGCGTCTTGAAACTCTTTTACTTTCTTTTTCAGTTCCTCGTCATCAATGAAATTGTTATATTGCAGATAGCCTTTTAAGTTTGCGGAATTCCTGACCGCCGCCCGCAACGCTTCCCCCGTCGTGTCTATCAGTTCAAGCGTATTTTTTAACTGCCCGTCCGGGGCGGATCCCATAAATCGCTTCTTGTCGAAGCGGCTTTTTATGTGAATTACGTTCTGGTATGGCAACGTATAATCTTTTTTGTCATAATCCCACCGGAACCGGAATAAAAGGACGCCGTTTTCATCCTCCCATATCCTCACATTTGACGCCGTGATCGGGACGATCGATTGAACCCGCATAAAATCCGGCGTATAGAAAATAACTGCGTATGCGTTGGAATGATACACCAGATCCGACGCCATTTTGTAGAGTGCGGAATATGTGTCCGTTTCCGGCGACCAACGAAGCGACAGGATCCGGGACAGATAATCATTTCTGACCGACAGTCCGGCATCCGTCCGCCTGACGATCTGCGGCTGCAATTTCCCGACATTCGACGCGATCACGTTTGCGATCGCCCCGACGATATCAGAATCCGCCAGATTCCCGTTTGCCTGATAATCTCCCCGAATGGCGAAAAACGGCGCGAATTTTGCCCGGCGCAAGTTTAATAAATCCCGTATCAGTCCCACGTTTTCCGCCTCCTTCCTTTGCGTCTGTTCGTCCTATCATGCAGTATCATACAAAACGAAACCCCGACAGAATGACGAAATTTATTCGCCCTGCTGCCGGGATCATTTTCCCCTGTTTTCCAGAAGCCGCCCTATCTCGTTATGATATTTCATTTTGACCGTGAAGGCGTCGAACAGTGCGACCGCTCCGTCTATGTGTGACCGCCTGTCAATCTTAACAGGCTTCATTCTGGAATCATTCATGTTGATATCGACGGCGACGTTTAACAGGTGCGACTGCAGCAATCCATTGTCCCCGGTTACGATCCGCCCGTCCTTCAAATTCCCCTCGAACTCTATCAGGATCGGCGTCAGGTTTGTTCCCTGATACACGTCGTCCATATGGAACCCGGCGTCTTTCATTTCCTGAACCAGATACTGCGCCGAATATCTGTCATAGCCTACTTTCAGCGGCTTTATTTTATAAACCTTTACCAGATCGAAAAACCACTTGAAAACGTCGTGATAATCGACTGTATTTTCCCCGCTGATTGTCAGGAATCCTTGTTCCCGGAAAATATTATAGGCGACGCCCTCTTCGTCGATCGCGACCTCATAACGCTTTTGTGGCATAAAAAACTGTACCAGACAATAATTCACGCCGCCGCGCTCTATGGCGACGCCCGCCGCCGTCAAATCTGTTGTCCTGGATAAGTCAATCCCGCCGACGCAGTAACATCCCCGGAAGTCGTCAAGTGTCAAGTGAACCGCGATTCCCGCTTCGTCTTTCCTTGCCGCCTTTTCTACATCCTGCATATCTAACCATGCGATCGCCGAATTCTGTTTTATGTTACAGAACTTTGTCAGGAATTCCGCTTTTTTTGATAGGCTCGAATGTGCAATCGCAATCTGTTCTTCGTAATATTGCCATAGGACGGACACGTCCAGATTCGGATTCGATTTTTCGATTTCCTCCCGCGTGTCCCATTTCTCCACGTCGTCAATGATGAAAAGGAACGGCAACAGGCGGCGTTCCTTTTCTTTCCCGATCGACCGTCCTTTCAGAAACGCCGTCGCCCGGCGGATCAGTTCGTCATAAATTCCTTCGTTCTCATACCCCGCCGTCCCGGTTGACATGATAAGCGGCTGCGCCCTGCTGCCAGTCGCCGACGAAATAACTTCGTACTGCTTTAGTCCTGAATCCCCGCGCCACGCTTCGATCTCGTCATTCAAACAGAAATAGACGTTGAATCCGTCGGACTTTTTGGAATTGAACGCGATTTTTTTCACGGACGTGTTAAAGTCCTTGATGTAAATATCCGAACGGCGTTTCTTTGTCATTTTGTTTAGTTCGTCGTCAGACTGTACGATCTGATAAAACGCGTCGAAACACAATTCCGCCTGATCCAGTTTCGGCGCAAGACAATATAATTTCGCCCCATACTCGCCGTCTATGTACGCCATGTATGCCATGATCGCCGCCGCTAATAATGTTTTTCCGTTTTTACGGGCGACAATCAGCAGAACTTCCCGGAACATTCTGCAGTCCGGGCGATCCGGATCCATGATTCCGAATATCGCCGAAACGATCGCTTTCTGCCATAGTTCCAACTTTAGCAGATCCGCGCGTCCCTCCGAATGATGACAATAGTTTTCTATGAACCGGATCGCCTTATTCGCTTTTTTGGAATTGAATATATATTCCCCGGAATTGATCCCGTCTGTCAGGATCCGGAAAATGTCGTGGATAAATTGTCCCGCTGCCCGGACGCCCTCGACCTTTTCCCCGCTCTTTATCCGCCGGATCGCGTCGTAATACTTGAATATATAATTGTCTGCTAATGGCGGACGGATTTCCGCCCCTGCTGCCTTTGCGCTCTTTCCCATTTCCTAATCATCCCCGCGAAGTTGCATAAGTAACGACGCTTCTTTTTTCTGTTTTGGCGGTAACATATCGATCAGCGTTTTCATGTTCGCCGTGTATGCGCGGGCGTATTTTTCATAAGTCTGTACTGCCGGATTTTCTTTGACAAATTTCTGCGACGCGTTTTTCGTCGTCGTCTGTAATCCGTTTAGAATCATGTCCGCCTTTGCCGCTTTCATGGCGACCTTCTGGAACGCGACTTCCTCGATAATCCGTTCGATCAGTTTCATTTTGTCCGGATCCATAGGTTCCAGAAGTGGCGTTTTGCTGTTTTTTGGCGGATTGAACATTTTTTTGATTGCGTTAAATTCTTTCTTGATATTCGCTTCCGTCAAAATTTCCTTACTGCTCAAAATAGTGGTCTTTTTTTCCGCCATTTATTGAAGTTCCTCCTAACCCCCCTATATGTGCGCGCAATGCAGCGTTTTTTGGTAGTCCCTCCCTCGGTTCCAAAAACCGCCGCCAGATAGCGCACACCGGGGGGACGGTCTGCGCCGCGTTTCTTATATGCTCATAGCGGGACAGGCTGACCGCGTTCATCGAAGCGATATCTTTTTCCTTTTCCCGCTTTGTGTTCCCTGTTGTGGTGTTCCTCGCACACTCCTTCCAAATTGTCGAATGAAAGACTGACCGTCGGATCGTTTATATTCTCCGGCGTTAAATATATTTTGTGATGAACTATCTTGATCGGCTTCATGTCTGCCAGTGACCGCTTCCCCCGCTCAACCTCACGGCGGCAACGCTCACAATATCCGCCCGCATGTACGATGTACGCCGCCCGCGTATTCTTCCACGCTTGCGACTGATAAAACCATTCCGCCCAATCTTTCGCCATTCTATCCGCCCCCTTTCCTCTGCTGCCGCCTTACGTCTATCAATCCCATATAATCCGCTATCAGGTAGCAGAATTGTTTCCGGTACTGGTAGAACTGCCCGCGATAACAATATGTTTCCCCCATGTGTTCCCACGGCTGACTATATGCGATAGACTGATATATCTTTTCGATGATAACGCCACGGACGCCCGGATCTATGTCCCCGACGTCCATATCGTCCTTCGCTTTCCTGATTGCTTCCGCTGCCCGCTTTGAAAAGGGCGACGTCATCCCCGCGCGTGAATCCATTCTGACCGCCGCGTGAACAATCTGTCTTTCGTTGTAATCCAGAAAATAACGCTTCACGATTCCGCCGCCCCCTCTCCGTCAAAATGTTTCTTCGTTGCTGTCCCTGAATGTTGAACGGATCCGGATCATCCCGTCGGAATCCGTGTCTATCTTGTGCGTTTTCTTGCCGATCTTGATTGTGACGTAATCAATCGAACCCTCGAACGTGGAACGGATCGCACATAACACGGTCTGAAGCTGTCCGTTCTCTTTGCTGAACATATTCTGCGCCCACATCCCCGCCGCTTCCATTTTCGCCCGGCGTTCCCTCTGACGCCGCGCTTCGTCGCAGTCGCACTCGTCCGAAGCCTGTTCGTTCAAGTCGGCGGCGGAAAATCCTTCCGGTGCTTCAATGATCCGCGACTGTCCGCAATACTTACAGAATCCGATCTGTTTTGTTATTACCCGGACGGCGGGCGCGTTTGGCATACCGACGACTTCCGGTTCTCCCTCCCGTTCCGGCTCCGGTTCCGGTTCTAAGTTTTCCCTCCCCCGGATTTCCAGAACGTCCCGGATCGTCAGGATGAAACAATCGAAGCCGGACTGCTGCCCGATCCTGATTGTGACCTTTACCCGAACCGCCGCCACGCCGCCCGCCGTGAATGTGACTTCCCGTTCCGCGTCTGTCGTTCCCGTCCTGCCCTCTGTCAAATTGTGCATGATTTCTTTCTTGTCGGAATCCGGCGCGCCTAACAGATTGACGATCCGTTTTGTCCAGAAGTCCGTGATCGGAAGCGTCCGTTCCTTGATACTCCGATCGGCGATCCCTTTGATCTCCGTCTTGTTTGTTGTGATAGTTAGCATTGTTTGATCCTCCTTTTTTTCTTTTCCTGAATTTGCTTTATATCCTCGTCGGCTCCTTCAATCCCGAACCATTCGGGCGTATATGTAGAATCCGCCGTTGATATCATTTACCCTGACTTCCGCGTCTATGAATTTATAACCGGGATATGATTTTTTGATCCTGCTCTCCAGATATGCCCGGTCTGTCGCCATGCGCTCCGCTGTCCTTTTCCCGAACCGACAGACGGATTTCGTCACTATCGGCTTTTTCAGGTTCTTTGACGCCCTCCACCGCTTCCGCCCTTTTGGATCCTTGCTGATATAATTCACGATCCCGGCGATATGTGTGTCAGGATCCGGATCGATCCGGCGCGTCTGGTTCCTCTTTCCCTGCCCCCATATCTTTTCTAATTCGTCCCGGTTCACATCCCCGGACATAATGACGTGATGATGACAACGCGTCTTTTTCCCTTCCTCCTCCTGATACTCCGTCACACATATGTATTTCACATTATCCAGTCCCGCCTTTTTCCTCCGCCTGTTTATCCTCCTGATGAAATTCCCGAATATCCGATCCGCTTCATCCTGATCCGCCGGAAGGTGTGCGTCGTCATATGTGAACGTACACCATAGATCCCCTTCCCCGAAATTTGCACTAACTAAATTATTCAGATACCGCTTCGCCCTTTTGCTGTTCAGATTCTTTTGTGCCGGGCGGCTCTCTTTCCCCCTCTTTGTCCGGGGCGCGTCTTTCCTGCTGCCGAATACCGGGTATATATCCGCTTCCAGTTGATCCCCCGCCTTTGTTGTCTTTGTCTGATATGCAATCCCCGCCCTGTTCTCTTTCAGGTAACGATCGATCTGATCCTGCTCCATATCCTCCAATGATTTTTTATATGATTCCTCAAAATCATAATCATCAATATATTTTTTTCTCGATCCCATGTTCCGCCCCCTGATATGCGTTCTATATAAAAATGGTTGATATCTTAATACCCATTACAAGGACGGGAAGCCGCCTTGCCCCTCTGCCATTTTATCGAACGCCTGTTCTTTCTGTTGTGGCGTTATCTATATATGAAGAAAAGGCTTCCGCCCGTTCCAAAATTTCTACCGTGTATTCCGTTTCATAGATTCCTGATTCCCTCATGTCCCGCGCTCCTTTTTCTCCCGCGTTGTATGCCATAAGAACAAACGTCGCGTCGCCTTCATACTTTGAAAACAATTCTTTCAGGATATAAACGCCCGCGCCGACGTTCTGTTCCAGATCGTACAGATCCGAAAATCCTAAATCAGACAGGCGTTCCGCGTTGCAATCGTTTATCTGCATATAGCCGGAATCCCCGGACTGTGAACGCGCCGTCCTGTCAAAATGCGATTCGTGTTCTATAATCGCCATGACAAGCGGGAACGCGACGCCGTGTTCCTGACAGATACCGAAAACAATTTCCTGATCTGTGTCTGTCATCGGGACAGGCAGCGGGACAAAATCGACGTCCTGATATGTGCGCGGCGTTTCCCCTTGCTTTTCTGTGTCAATATGTATTTCCGGCGCGATCGGCTCCGTCTGGATGACCGCAATCGACTCCGGCGTTTTATCCTGTTCCGGCGTTATTGTGTGATATGTAATTATCGCGACTACCGCGACAGACGCGACCGCCGTTCCTGATAAGACCACGCGCCGGATTCTTTTTATTCTCCTGATCCTTTTCTTTCTGTCCCTGATTCTCCGTTTTGACATATTCCCCGCCCTTTGGTATAATAAATATGGTTTGATTCTTTGGATCCCGGCGTTATGGCTCCCCGCCTTTCGCCGGGATCCTTTTATTCCTTTTTGAAATTGAACCCTGCCGGAACGACGGTAAAATGTCCGGCGATCGGGTTCACGGCTTTATCGTCTATGTAAAAATCCGCGTTTATTTTCCGCGTGTCGCCGCCGTATAGTTCTATTAGTTCCGGTAAATTCTCGTTTACAAATTCAAATTCCAGTCCGTGATCCCGGCAATACTCCACCGCCACCGCCAGATCGTCCCCTGTCCTGCAAGTATTCAGAATCAGACGCGCCCCGCGCTCCTGTTCCGCTTTCAGGAACCGGAACAAATTATCGTTCGGATCTCCGACGCCGGGAAACCTCCCGAATGATAATGTCCCGTCAAAATCAACTGCATAAATCACATTCCCGTTTAAGTCCATCCCCTGCCCCTTTCTGCTGTCCGATAACGCCCGTCATAATATGTAACTTCAACGGCGGAAGGTTCCTGATTGCGTCCCGCAGATCCTGATCTGTTTTGATTCCTATTTTTAGAAGTTCCGCCCTTAAATTTTCAACCTGTTTTTCCATGCCCCACGCCCTCTTAAAATCCGCCGTCTATTCTTTTCAGCGGTTCCGACTGGATAATCCCGTGTCTTGTGATTGCTGCCAGTCTGACCGACATTCCGGCGATCTGGATCCCCGCTCTGTATATTTCAGTCAAACAGGCGTGTATCGTTTCCGGATCCTGATCGGAACCGTCGCCGTATATCCAGACGTCCTGCATTTTTATAAATATCCTTTTTAATTCGTCCAGAATCCCGTCCGCCGTTTCTGATATCATTTCCGCTGCTGCGTTCTCCTGAACCCGTATAATATCCGCGTTTACGTCTGACAGTTCCATATCCAATAATTTGTAAATCCCTGCCATTGTTGCGGCTGTCGGTTCCTGTTTCATGTTTCCGCCTTTCCTGTCACTGAATATAAATGTCATAGTATAGGAAAACTGTCAGATCCTTAAATTCATACATCCGCGTGATCTCCGGCTCATACGGCGGGAATAACCCGCGTTCCCTGAATTCCTTGTGACGGACTTCCATATGTGCGACCATTCGGGCGACCTCCGGATCCTGCGCCAAAAATTCCGTCTTATTTTCCGCATATTCCAACGATCCCATATACCCGCAATATAGAATTTTTACGCCCGGATCAAATTGTGGTTCCCGGTTCCCGTGTTTCCCTTGAATGATCCGGATCCTGTCCGTCGTCGCTATGACTTTTAATTGTTCCGATAATCTCATTATGGTTTGATCCTCTCTTTTCGCTTACCGCGCCGGATCCTGATATATGTAGACGTGCATTATATAACGTCCCTGCGCTGCGCCTGTTTCCCGCTCTACCTCCGGCGATATGTGTTTGATCGTTGCGCCTTTCCCGGCATACTCCCGAAACGCTTTCGCCGCCGTTCCCTTGAACGCCGTTATTTCGTCAGGATTGACGAAGTTTCCCGTCGGCGTCAATGTTTCGTCCATGATCCGGACGATCTGCGCCGGGGAAATGACCGTCAATAATGATTCCAGTTTTACGACCTGTTTTTCCATGTCCTTATTCTCCCTTCTGTTCCAAAAAGTCAAATATTGATATCTGCGCCGTTTCCCGCTCATACCGGGCGGCGGCGTCTTTGTAATATTCCCGATCCAGTTCAAAACCAACGAACTGCAGTCCCGCCTTGTGTGCCGCTATTAAGGACGACGCGGATCCGACGTGTGTATCAATTATCTTTTGCCCGCGCTGCGTATAATTTGCAAATATCCAGTCATAAAGGGCGACGGGTTTTGCGTCGGATGTATGCGGATTTCCTTTTCCCTCATGTTCCCCTGTCGCATACCCGCCCATGTAAACCGGAATATCCGAACGGCGGTCTGAAATGACGTGAAAGCAAGTTCCCCGTCCGCGAAGTCGTTCTGCCCGTTCTGTTTGTCCCATACGATCCAACACGGGGACGACACGCCGCCGAACCCCGCGACAATGTTATCCATGAAATGATTCGCGCCGAAAATGATCTGATTTTTCGATATCCTTTTCAGTTGCGCGAAATATTCAGGATCCGGGGCGACCTGATCGCCGCCCGCGTATTCCTTATAGGCTTTTGACGTTGCCAGTTTCGACCTGGACGCGTTGTCCTTTGCAAAAACCTTTATCCCATACGGCGGATCCACGACCGCCAGATCGAAATAATCGTCCGGGAACTCCGGCAGGGCGACGTTGCAGTCCATATTGTAAAATCCGAAGTCTAACATAGTCCCCACCTTGCGCCGCCGCTACCGGGCGGCGCGATTCCTGATTATTTGATGACGAATAGCGGGGCGACGCCGCCGTCCGCCGACGCGAAGAAGTAGTTGCTGGAGCCGCCGTAGCTGAAAAGGCAAAAGGTCGTCGTGTTCGCGGCGGACGGATCGGCAGTCCAGTACCAGACAGGATCCCCGTCCTCGTCATATGCTACACGGTTCCGGCGTTCCTCGAAAAACGGGAACTGTTTGTCGATTCCGTTATATTCCGCCCAATCATTCGATCCGCGTCCCTCATATACCGACATAAGGAACAGGCGTCCTTCCGTTTCGATATCATCGTCCGCCGTTTTCTGGACTGTTTTATGTACTGCGATCACGGACTGTAAATCATCAGGCAGCAGGGCGAATACTTCATCGTTCAAATACGCGTTCATGTCTGAATCAGGGAAACGCCCTTCGTTCGTGTCGTCCCTGTTCATGCAATGCCGCCCGATGATCCGACGGAACCAGAACACGCAGTCCCCTTTTTCGTAATGATCCACGCCCACGACGACGACCGACGCCGGATCCCCGTTCTTTAATGTGAAATTGATTTCCGTTCCGGGCGGAAGTGATACGGGCGCGTTTCCTTTCCTGATAATGTCCTGAATGTCGATCCATTCGACGCGCTGTTCGTGCTTCCTGATAATACCGACGGATCCGGATCCCGACCTGACGTCCTGTCCTGCTGCCCGCTCCGGCTCCTGTTCCGGCGTTTCGTCTGCTGCCGTGTCCTGCTGCCCCGGCGTCCAATCTTTCCCGGACGATAAGTCGATCCCCGCCACGATGAACGGCGCGTCCTCTTTTTTTCCTGTGGCAATCTGCCGTGCGTATGTGTGCGGAACGTCACATTTAACCGCGTTCAGAAGAAATTCCGCTTTTGCGGCTTCCCTCATAAGTCCGTACATTTCCGACGCTTTGACGTCGAATTCCGTTTCCGATCTGAATAAATCAACTAAACTATTTCCCATTTTCTGATCCTCTCTTTCTTGAAATTAGATTCCGTTTTTAATTTTGATAATCTGGACGACTGTATATATTGCGCTCCAAAACATAACCGCGCCCAAAATCCCGAAAAAAGTTCTTTTCCCCTTTGTTGCCTTGTTATTCCCTAACGCGTATATAATCAGCGTCCCTGCGGCTGCTAAATATGCCACGCCGCCGAATAATACGACTAAAATAATTGTTGCTATAACTGCCGCTTTCAACCGCTTTCCCTCCTTTATCCTTCCTCTACCTGACCGAATATCCGTATATATGCGTCGGCGTCCAGTTTCCGGATCGTGTCTTTGACCTCTCTTTCCGTCACGACCTGAAGGTCTTTCCGTTTCGGGCAATAATACAAATACGCGCCCCGTTCTGTTTTTAGATACTGTGCGTCCTCCCATTCGACATGAACCATATTTTTACCGAAAAATAACGGATTTAACGGATCCTGATATTTCCGTCTGAACTCGAACAGGATCAGGGCGGATTCTGTGTCGTATAATTTCCCGTCAATGATTTTCCGAAGCCCTGTTCCGCGCTTTGGTTCCCGTGTCAATTCTTCCATAGTGACGCCCAACGCCGCCGCGATCTTTTCAACGTCCCGGAATGTGGGATCCCGTGTCCCTCTTTCCCACCTTGAAACCGATACCGCCGTAACCCCGGCGCGATCGGCGACTTCCTCCTGTGTCATCCGCTTTTCTTCCCGGTATCTCTTTATACGCTCCCCGATATTCATTCCGCCGCCCCCTCTCTCAATTCACGCCCGCACATCGGGCAAAACCGGATCGGGATATTATGGATAAACCCCGGATATCCTTCGTCGAAAATCTGAATGTATGCGCCCGCCATGTTGACGAATATCCGGTTTTCTGTTTCGATGACGTCAAGCATTTTCCCCGGCGTTTTACAATATTCACACATCCGCGCCGCCCCCTTTCCTGAATATCCGTGTCAGGATCCGGCGGACTGCTGCCCGTGTGTTCTTTAATGCTTCCAGAATCCCGCCGCGCTTTCCGCTCTCCCTCCGCCCTGGACGGCGAAACGGGGCGACGATCGTTTCTATTAGAACCGCGACCGCCTGATCCAGACGTTCCAATTCTTCCGCGATTGCCTGTTTTTGTTCCTCCCGCCTTTCGTCCTGCTTCTTTTCAGGCTTTGGCTTCGGCGGACGTCTTTCAATCTTTACCGCCGAAATTATCACGGCGTTTTCATTTACGTTTATTTCCTGAACCGTATATCCCGACGCGTGTTCGATAATCTGATCCGCTTTTTCCTCCGGCGTGTTCTCTGTCATGCGTTCAAGATTCGGATCCGTGTCCTTTTTATTTGCCTTGAATTCGATCCAGATTTCCGCGCGTTCGATAGTCCCGACTTTTTTCAAAAATTCAGATACCTTCATAATGGTTTGATCCTTTCTTTTAGGTTCATGTTGCTAAATATTTCCATTAGTACCGGAACGACGATAGAATTCCCGGCTTGATGATATAATTCTCTGCTTGTTGCCCCCGCCGCCAGTGCCGCGTCGAACTGTTCGTCCGTGAATCCCATTAGACGCCATTCTTCGCGTTCTGTTAATCTCCGAAGCCTTATTTCATTTCCTGTCGCGTCAATGATGATCGGCTGAACATTTCCGCCCGTCGGCGTTCTTATCGTAGGCGCGGAACCATTCACGCCGAATACTGTTCCCGCAAAATTTCCGCCCGTATGCCCTAAGTAATTTCCTAATCTGTGTATTCTCTTTTCTACAACCGCCGTTTCTGCGCTTTTCTTGTTTTGAATACTTCTTACTTTTGTTTTGATACACGTCGCCGATGTTATGATCTTTGGATCTGATACATTCGCGTCTATCGCCTGAAACTCTTTGATTTCCGTTCCGCTTTCAATCAAATTCTGAATCAGTTCTTTTCCGCGTTCTGAATTTATGTAATATCTTTCATTAACTGATGTTTCCAGATAATCGTTTATCGTTGTTTCAAGCGGTTTTTTCTCTGGAAAGTGATATCCTCCGCCCCGCAATATGGAAACAACAAACGTCCTGATCCTATGCTGTGCGATCCCGTGATCCTCCGCGTTTATATCAGATATAAAATTCACATACCCGCGTTTCTGCAGATAATTCATCCAGTCATTAAAATCAGCGGCGTTTCTTTTGTTGTGAACCTGTGTCACGTTCTCCATTAAAAGAATTTGCGGAAGTTCTTCTGTTTCCGTCAGTAGCCGTTCAACCTCCCACAATAAACCTGATCGCGTCCCTGATCCTTTTTTCATACCCCTACAATTTCCGGCAACTGATAAATCCTGACACGGAAACGAATATGTCAATATGTATAAATATTTGTCGCGTTCGCATATCTTTAGATCCTGCCCTGTTCTGTTTGTTATGGATCCGATATTCCGCGTCGCCTTGAAGTCGTTATACGTTTTCCTTTGCCACTTCTCGCCTTTTCTCCTGATCTGTTCTTCTGTCATTTGATTTTTTCCATTTGTGGATATTCCGATTTCAAATAATATTCCCGGAAGTTCATTTCCTGATATCCCTTGACTGTAATCCGTCCAGTCTTTGACGTGTATCGCGTTATATGATCTCGTCGCCGCCGTGTCCCATTCCGATATTAGATATTTTTCAAAATCAACTCCGATTCTTTCAAGTGCCGCCGCCTGTGCGCCGATTCCCGCGAATAATTCAATCAGCCGGACTTTCTTATTCGTCCAGTCCTGCGTTTCGTCCCTGACTGTATCGAAAATCGTCATTTGTTGCATGGTTTGATTCCTCGCTTTCTGCCTGTTCTCTTTGCTTTATCAGATACCGAACTGTCGTCCGGGCGTTTCCCTCGCTGTCATAGACCGTTCGCGGCTTCTGGATCAGGTATTGATCCGGGCGTTCGTCAAAATACCAGTTCAGGATCCGCAGGGCGTCCTCTGCCGCCGCCCGATCGACCGATAACCCGATTTCTAACGGCGTCCCGTTTCCCTGTTCGCTCATACTCCCCGTCTTTCCTGCAACCGTCGATCCAACCGCGCGACCTTTTCCCGGAATTTCTGTTCCACTTCCCCGGCGTTCTGGAATATGATTTCCATTTGTGCAAGCATGATCCGGACGTCTGCCATTTCCTCGGCGATATTGTGATCTCTCCCCCTGCGTTCATTCAGAATAGCCTTTGTCAGTTCTGCCATTTCCTCGATCATCATGTCCGTTTGTGCTTCCTTGCCCACCAATGGACGGCGGACTTGAAAATCTCGCTTTCCGGTGTCTGTTGTTCCCTCTCTTCCTGTTCCTTCTGAACTCTTGCGTATTCCTGAAATATCTTGTTTACGACGCAATCGTCGCAGTTCATTTCCTCCCCGTTTGCTTCCGCTCCGTCAAAACAATGCCCGCAACCGATAAAGTCATCCGCTCCCCCGAAACGGTCTATTGTGCATAGTGCCGCCGGAACCTGTTCCTGCAGGAACTCTATCATTTTTACCGACAATTTTTCTTTGTCCTGCTGCCCGCTGACGCTTTCAAAATGCCCGTCCGTCGAATAATTCCAGTCGATCGAATCATCGTCGTAAATGCCGACGCCGTGGGCGTTGAACGTCCATCCTGACGCCCGGTTCCGCATGATAAAAACGTCGCTTTCGTCTGTCGCTGCGATACAATCGAAAATTCCGCCGCCCTGATTTCTGTAGCCTGTTCCCGGCTGTGGTGTAAATGGTTTTCTATTCATGGTTTGATTCTCCTTTCTTGTCCCGCTGCCGCCTTTGTGGTATGATGAAAAGAAAATGAAAGGCGGCTATATTATGAAAAAAATCAATTTTAATTTGAATGACGATGATATAAAGGCAATTTCCTGCGCTTTGGAAGTCATGATTTCATATCCGTTTTATGAATCAGAATCAGAGCGCGACGCCGTTTATATGCTTTCTGTGTCATCCGGTAAAAAACTCATTTTTCACGAACAATTAAACAATCGTGAATCTTCTTTTGTTGCCCTTGCTATTGATAACGCTTTCAAGGCACTTCGCAACGAAATTTCCGCTACTGACGATATTGTCTCCGCGCTTCGTCCGTACTTTTTCACGATTAACAAATTGCACCCCGTCTTTTCTCCACTTCTTGAAGAAAACGGTTGAACTGTTCGGATTCTTTTTTCTTTTCTCCCTGACTCTCTCCAATGTATGAAAGCGATACATTCAGATCCGGCAAAGAAAAATTTTCATTTGCAAGCCGCCGCACCATTTCGGCGGCTTTCTTTTCTGCTGTTTTCATATCCTGAACCCCTTTCTTGTCCTGCTGCCGCCTTTGTGCTATGATTGAAAGAAAATGAAAGGCAGCGTTTTATGCTTAACAAAACACAAATTAAATTCTTAAAATACGTTTCAAAACCCCGCAAGCGATTAGACGCTATGAAAAAATTCCCTAAAACTCGCGAAAATCAAAGTATATATGACCTGAATTTCTCTAAATACTTCGATCGGCTCCCTAATGACTGCTTTCAGATCAACGACGCCGGGCTTCGGATTCTGGAAGAACATTCTCAAAATCGTTTTTCTTCTGTCCCGTCTCTGTTTGGGGTTATCTGGCAAATAATAGAAAAACTGTTAAAGCTGTGACCGCCAGACTTTCGACGAATACGACCGCCAGCAAACGCTTGATTGTTCGCTGCTTTTCCTCTGCTTTTCCATTGTGATATCTGCTCGTGATATCTAAAACTAATCCGTCTGTCGCCCAAAAACACGGATAATCCCTTTTTGCCTGCTGCCAATCTGCATTTGCAAGATGACAGGCGGCGCGTAGTTCGCATTTGTTACAGTCTTTTTCAGCGAACGCGTTTAACTTCTTTATTTTTTTCTGCATATCCTGAACCCCTTTCTTTTATGCTGTAACTTGCGTTTCCGCAAGTCTTGAAGCAAAAAAAATATTTGTCAGCATATCACGCGGAATTTTTAGCGTTTCCGCAATCTGTGTCGCTTCTTTTACGGTCAGCGTTTCGCCTTCTGAATTATTGATCTTTCTGTTCAGTGTAGAAGGATCCATTTCAACGCTTCTTGCAAGTTCCGTTTGTGTCATTCCCGCCCGCTTCAACTGCGCTTTAATTTCTTTGATATCTACCATGTTATTTTTCTCCTTTCTTCTTGCGGATACGCAAGTCTTTATATTATGTATAATAGCACATAAACTTGCATTGTCAACAAGTTTTTTTCTTTTCCGTAAGTTTTTATTGCATTTTTGCAAGTTTTATTATATTATTGATGTGTTCATTGATATATGAAAGGTGGTGTAATTGTGAGTGTTCAAGAGATAATAAAGCGGCGACGTCTGGAATTAAATCTAACTTTGAAACAAGTCGCAAAGGCGTTAGGCGTTTCGGAAGGAACCGTTTCGAGATATGAAAGCGGCGATATTCAAAACATGGGTATTGATAAAATAGAAGCACTTTCCCGCGTTCTTCGTTGTTCTCCCGGTTTTCTTATGGGTTGGGAAGATAGCGCGAACCCCGCTTCTGATAACGAAGAAATTTTGCTTTCCCCGCTTGAACGTCAAATTATAATGCGTTTCAGGTTATTATCAGACGGCGAACGGAATATGTTCCTTCGTTCTCTCGGTCTGGATGATACATATTAAACTATATTCAAGAAAGGATGCATTTTTATGAATTACAAAAAAGAAAAATTTCAAGTTGCGGGCGTTTCTCATTATTCAGATTCCATAATGAAAGATATTGCTTATGAAAACGACGATTATTCGTTGTCCGTGAAGGAACTTTCCGAAACATACGACGTCGGCGATCGCGTGTTTGAATATTCTTTCGATGATTGCAACGCTTCGCTTGTTCCAGAACCCACGAACGAACATGATCCGAACGCCGTTCGTGTTGAAGTTAAAGGAATTCTGATCGGGTATGTCAAACGCGGCTCCTGCAGTCATGTAAAGAATTTGCTAAAATCTCCCGACTTTGACCATGTAAAGGTTGAGATCGGCGGCGGTAAGTATAAACGTCTTTATGAGGATGACGACAAATTAAAGGTTGAAAAAGATTCCTGCGAACTTTTTGCCGATCTTTACATATACACACGTCAGGCAGAACAGGAACCAGAAGTCGCGCCTGTTCCTCCTTCTGCCACGTCGTCCCCTGCTGCCGGATCTGCTTATTCTGGATCTGCCCCGTCCCCTGCTACCGCTCCTGAAAAGAAAAAGGGCGGCGCGGCTTCGATCGCCCTGATCGTGATCGGCGTCCTGTTCCTGATCGGCGGCGTCGGTAATTTTCCGACCGATATTTTTACCGGATTCGTCGGACTTCTGATCGGCGGCGTCTGCCTATATTTCGGAATCAGGAAACGGCGCAACCTGAAACAATAATATTTTTTTGAAAAGGAATCAAACCATGAATGAACAGAAAATAGTTGCATTATATACCCGTGTTTCGACCGGGTATCAGATCGACAAGGATTCCCTGCCGTTCCAGAAGAAAGAACTGTCGGCATATTGTAAACATATCTTACACGCCGAAAAAATGGAACTGTTTGAGGACGCCGGGAAGTCCGGCAAAAATACCGACCGCCCGGCGTTCCTCCGCATGATGAAAAAGATCCGCGCCGGGGAAATATCCCACGTCGTCGTTTATAAGATTGACCGCATATCCCGGAATCTGGTTGACTTTTCCGTGATGTATGACGAATTCAAAAAATACCGCGTGACTTTCATATCCTTAAACGAACAGTTTGACACTTCGTCCGCTATCGGCGAAGCCGTCCTGAAAATCATTCTTGTTTTCGCGGAACTGGAGCGGAAATTGACGTCCGAACGTGTCATCGGCGTAATGATCGACCGCGCCATGTCTGGAAAGTGGAACGGGGCGCGTATGCCGTTCGGGTGGAAATGGAACCCTGAAACAGAATTCCCGGAACATGATCCGATTGAATCCGAAAATGCGCGGACGCTCTATCGTGTGTATGATGAAACACATTCAACGG
Source organism: bacterium 0.1xD8-71 (assembly GCA_003612405.1). Classification (GTDB taxonomy): domain Bacteria; phylum Bacillota; class Clostridia; order Lachnospirales; family Lachnospiraceae; genus UBA3282. The sequence goes on along the minus strand of RAYR01000001.1, from coordinate 175,458 downwards.
CTAAAGTCCGCGATTACTGTTATGACAATGATATTCGGACGAAGCGCGGCGGAAAATGGACGACGACAACGATCCTTAATTTTCTTCATAATCCAATGAATAAAGGCGATTACAGATATAATTATCGCGGTTCCGCGCGTGGTGCGAAAAAACCGGAAAATGAAGTCATTTATATTCCCGGCGTATTTCCCCCGCTTGTGGATCCTGAATTGTGGGAACGCGTGAATGCCGTTATTAAAGAGAACGGCGCGAAGTCGCAGACTCCACATAATCCACACATAAAAAAACACGTCCATGTATTCGCGGGCGGGATCCTGAAGTGTTCCTACTGCGGCGCGTCGTTTCAGGTTAGCCGCCTTGACAAAAAGCGTCTGAACGGTTTTCAGCCGTCATTATATGTTTGTACGTCCCGGCGTACATACCGCGCTTGTGACGCGTCCGGGGCGTCTGATGTCATTATCGGGGCGTTCTTTTTCAATTATGTTCGGAATCTGGTTCAGGCGACAAAAAGCCGCGCCAAAATAGGAACGCCCGCCGATCTGGAACGGATATTGTTATCCGGGGACGAATTTTCGCGGATCCGCTACATTGATCCGTCCGATCTGGATATTATCTATCAGGCGATCCGTGGAACGATCGCGCCCGGCTCCGGCGTGACATATATTCCCGCGCCGCCTGATTCCGATAAAAAGGATGTGCCGGAACTGTCAGGACTTCGGGCGGAAGCCGCCAGACTGTCCCGCGCCCTCGACCGTCTGAAAAAGGCGTATCTATTCGATGATGACGCCATGTCCGAAGCGGAATATCTTTCCACCCGTTCCGAACTTACGGAACAACTGACACGGATCAATAACAAGATCGCCGACGCCCTGACCGATGAATCGTATTCGGCGGCGGCGGAACTGTCGTTTGTGAACTCCGCTTCGTCGTTCCTTTTGTCCTACCGTCTGCAAGGCGCGGATCATATCGTCTATTCAGACTTTGCCGCGTCCGTTGACGCCCTCGTCCTGAAGAATTTCGTCAATATGATTGTGGATCATATCACGGTAAAGGACGGGGATCCCGTCGAAATTGTATTCAAAAACGGACTTCGGAACCGCTTTGTCTATCAGGACGACGCCACCGTGTAAAATGCCCCGTCTGCGCTCCCCTGCGCCCCGTCCTGCCCGTTTTAACTCTCTGCCCTTATATTTCTACCCTAAACAGAAAAAGCCGCATTTTAGCGGCTTTTTCAATCTCGCGTTCGGTATTCATTTGACAGCCAAAGGTAACCACACATCCACGGGGGACACGCCCCAGTTCTTCCTTCAAAGCCGCCACATGCAGAGCGGCTTTCTCCATATATTCCCTTTGCAGTCTCTCTTCTTTCTTATCATCTGTTGCTGTATATCCTGTCATCGTCTCTGTCAAACCTTTCATCCTGCCTGTCCTGTTCCACAGTAAAACCCGGCAGTTACTGTCTACTTCCGGGTTTTGTATGCTCTATATTGCTCCTATTTTCTTACAGCAGGCTACCGCCAGTGCCCCAGGCCCGATGTGACAGGCCACGCTTAAGGACAACGGATCCATATGCACATCAAATCCCGGAAATACCTCCATAACCTCTTTTTTAAGCTGCTCGGCCGCCGCCAGATCATAGGTGTATGCCACCTGTAACCAGATATTATCCGCTGCCGCACCGCCAAATCGCTTCTCCATATCTCCCCGGATGGCATTGATCATAATGGATTTGCCCTGGGATACTGTCCGGGCCTTGGCAAAAGCATCCAGCTTGTCTCCCTGTATCTGTAATACCGGTTTCAGGCGCAGGATGGTTCCCAAAGCGGCCGCCGCCGGGGTGATTCTCCCGCCCTTTTTGAGATAATATAATGTATCCAGCATAATATAAATACTGGAATTAAATTTATCGTCCTCCAGAAACTGCCGGATAGCGGCCGCATCCATGCCATTCTTAGCCAGGGCAAGGGCATCCATTGCCGACTGCCTCTGGGTCACGGAAATCCGCTGGTTATTCACCACCTGCACTCTGCCATCATAATCCTCTGAAAGCATCAAGGCACTCTGACAGGAACCGCTAAGTCCGCTGGACATGGGAATGTGCACAATCTCATCGTACTCTTTAAGCACCTCATCCCACAGCTGTAAAATAGAATCCGGGCTGGGCTGACTGGTTATCACATCTGCTCCGCCTGCCAGCCTCTCATAAAAGGCATCCTGCGTCAGTGTAATATCTTCATAAAAAGTCTCGTCATCAATCATAAAAGGCATCGGCAGTACATAGAGTCCACACTCCTTTGCCTGAGACTGGGTAATGCCACTGTTACTGTCGGTAATCACTGCGATTTTCTTTGCCATAGAAGTCCGTTTCTCCCACTTTCTCTAAAATATCCTATCTTATAATCTTACTGTCAGATAGTCCTAAAGTCAACCTCATTTATCATATCCTGTTCCAAACCCGCCCGCAAAGTACGATATTCTTCCCCAGACAGTTCCTTGTCTTCCATAAGGATTCTATCTGCCCAGTCACTGGCACACTGTAGCAGGGCGGCGTCCTGATAAATATCTCCCAGCACAAACCTTAAATCTCCGCTCTGTCTGATACCAAACAGATCCCCCGGCCCCCGCAGGGAAAGATCCTGACTGGCGATATAGAAGCCGTCATTGGATTCATTGAGTATCTTAAGCCGTTTCATGGTCTCCGGCCGTTCGGACTTACTGATAAAAATACAGTAGGACTGTTTGTCGCCTCGTCCCACACGCCCCCGCAGCTGATGTAGCTGTGCCAGACCGAACCGTTCTGCGTTCTCCACCATCATCACAGTGGCGTTCGGCACATTGATGCCCACCTCAATGACAGTGGTGGATACCAGCACATCTATATGATGGGCCGCAAATTCTTCCATGATCCGGTTCTTCTGTGCCGGCTTCATGCGGCCGTGAAGGGAAGCAATCTGAATGGACGGCGAGAGCGCCTGCTTAAGCTTCAACGTATATGAGCCCACATCCTCCAGCTCCTCCATCTCTCCTTCTTCCACCATGGGACAGATCACATACACCTGTCTGCCGGCAGCCACTTCCTTTTCTATAAATTTATAAGCTGTCTGCCGGTAGGAAGTATTGACCACACAATTCTTAATGGGCAGTCTGTCTGCCGGCAGCTCATCCAGTACGGAAATATGCAGATCCCCATACAGAATAATAGCCAATGTCCTGGGAATCGGCGTGGCACTCATCACCAGAACATGCACGGCATTGCCTTTCTGCATCAGATTCTCCCGCTGTCTTACCCCAAATCTGTGCTGTTCATCGGTAATCACCAATGCCAGGTTATGATAGACGACCTTTTCCTGGATCAGCGCATGCGTCCCCAGAATCATATCCGCCTCGCCGCTCTCTATCTGTGCATAGATTTCTTTCCGTTCTCTGGCCGGTGTAGAGCCTGTCAGAAGCACCGGATGAATCTGTAGTCCATACTTCTTCTGCATATTTACCAAAGTCTCATAATGCTGCCTTGCCAGTACTTCCGTGGGTGCCATCATAGCCCCCTGATAACCGTTAGCCGCACACATGATCAAGGAAAGAAAGGCAAGGATTGTCTTACCGGATCCCACATCTCCCTGAATCAGACGGTTCATGGTGTATTCCGAAGTCAGATCGGCCTGAATCTCTCCCCACACTCTTAGCTGGGCGTCTGTGAGCCGATAAGGCAGCGCCTCGATCAACCGCCCTGTCTGCGCCACCTCAATCATGGGATGGGCGTTCTTTATCTGCTCACTCACATCCCGCACCCTGCGCATTACCAGAATAAAGCGGAAGAACTCATCAAATACCAGCCTTTCCCTTGCCTTTACCAAGGTCTCCCGGTCTGTGGGAAAATGCATCTGCTTCACAGCCTCCTCCAGGGAACAAAAGCCCTGCGCTTCCCGGATCTTGTCCGGCAGAGGATCCACAGACAGATCCACCAGGGAAACCGCCTGCCGCACTGCCTTGGTGATGGCATTGTTAGTAAGTCCTTTGGTCGTGGAATACAGAGGCAAAAGCTGGTCCACCAGCGCCATATACTCTTCCGGCTTATAGATCTTAGCCTGCTCCATCACATAATGGACACCCTTTCTCTGTACTCTTCCCCGAAAGATGTAAGGGATGCCCCGCTTTAAACTATTCTTTAAATATGGCATGTTAAAATAGGTCATATGCACACGAACACCCTCACAGACAGCCTCAAAAGTCGTGATGCTTAACCCTCTCACATGTCTGGTGGAAACATTTCCCCCAATCTGCCCGGCCACCGCCGCAATCTCCTCCAAAGGCGCCCTCTCCGGTGAAACAGGTCCGGCAAACTGCTCATAATCCCTGGGATAATAGCGCACCAACTCTTCCGCTGTTGTGATGTACAGTTTTTGAAACAGGCCGGCCGTTTTCTCCCCGACCCCCTTAAGTGACTTGATATCCATAAATACTCCCCATTTTAAAGCATCAACACTATGGATCTTTTTCTACCACATCATAGATTATATTATAACTCCATCTGCATATATCAGCAAGAATGTCGCCAGACATAAAAAGACAGCAGACAAAACGCCCACTGTCTTTGCTCATAACCCGGTTTTATTCCGCCGATACAATATAATAGTAGATTGGCTGGCCGCCGTACTGTAACTCTATATCACAATCGGGGAATTTCTCTTCAATCTGCCCCCGCAGCTTCTCGGCGTCCTCTTCCGTTATCTCAGCACCATAATAGATACTGATCAATTCCATCTCTTCTGTCACCATGGCTTCCACCATGTTGAGGGTAACACTGGAAATTGCCGTTCCCACTGAGAGAATCCCCTTATCGCCAAGGCCCATGAAATCGCCCTGCCTGATCTCCTGCCCGTCAATATTGGTATCTCTTACTGCATAAGTAACCTGACCGGTGGCCACACCCTTCATCTCTTCCATCATGGCGGCGGTATTTTCCTCCACCGAAAGATCCGGCACATAATTGATCACTGCCGTAATGCCCTGGGGCACAGTCTTGGTGGGAATCACCACAATATTTTTGTCCTTCACAAGAGACTGGGCCTGATTGGCCGCCAAAATGATATTTTTATTATTTGGCAGAATAAACACATGATCCGCGTTCACTTTATCAATCGCATTTAACATGTCTTCCGTGCTGGGATTCATGGTCTGGCCGCCTTCAATGATATAGTCCACGCCCAGGCCTTTAAAGATTTCCCCGATACCCTCACCAACGGATACTGCAATAAATCCGACCTCTTTCTTCGGTCCCGGCAGATCATCTTCTTCCTGTTTGGGTTCTTCCTTCTGGGAAAGCTTAAACAGTTTCTCCTGATGCTCTAACCGCATATTGTCAATCTTCATGTTAGACAGTGCACCGTATTTCAACGCTTTCTGGATTGCCAGACCCGGATCGTTGGTATGTACGTGCACCTTTACCACATCCTCGTCCGCTACCACTACGATAGAGTCACCGATAGACTCCAGATAAGCCTTAAAATCCAGCTCTGTCTTAATGTTAAACACCTTGTTCAACATAATGATAAATTCGGTACAGTAACCGAACTTAATCTCTGCATTGGCCTGTGCCTCAAAATTGGGCGCACCGGATTTCGATACCATGGCAGCACTTGTCTTGTCAAGTGTCAGGTCAATCTCCTTGCCAAGATAGGCGTCATAGGCACCCTTTAATACCTGCATCAGTCCTTGACCGCCTGAGTCAACCACTCCGGCCTGCTTTAATACCGGCAGCAGCTCCGGTGTCTGCTCCAGAACTTCATCCGCATGGGCTATCACCTGGGATAAAAATTCCGAAAGATCCGTGGCACCCGCATCAGCCAGTTCTCTTGCCTTCATGGCGCCGCCCTTGGCCACAGTCAGGATGGTGCCTTCCTTGGGCTTCATAACCGCCTTATATGCTGTCTCCACCGCCTTTTCAAAAGCAGATGCCAGTACAGGAATGGTAATCTCCTGACATTCCTTTACCCCCTTGGTAAATCCCCTGAACAGCTGCGATAAAATAACGCCGGAATTACCTCTTGCGCCGCGCAGGGAGCCGGAAGAAATGGCCTTGCACAAGGATACCATATCAATATCGCCCATATCATAAAGTGCAGAAACCTCTCTGGCCGCAGACATGATCGTCAATGTCATATTCGTGCCCGTATCACCATCCGGCACCGGAAAAACATTCAGTTCGTTGATCCACTCTTTTTTACTCTCAAGATTTTTGGCCCCTGCCAGGAACATTTTCGCCATCAACTTGGCGTCTATCGTATTTGAATCCACCTTATTTGATCCTCCCTCTAGTCTATCACTTTCACACCTTCTACGAAGATATTGATCTTTTCTATCTCAATCCCGGTAAACTCTTCCACCTTATATTTGACGCTGTCAATCAGATTATCTGCCACCGCCAGAATACTCACACCGTAAGAAACAATAATATGAAAATTAAGTGTCAGTTTATTATTGTTTAATAGAACCTGGATTCCCCGGGTCATGCTGTCTTTTTTCAGTAATTTGACCAGCCCGTCCCTGACGCTCATACTGGCCATACCGACCACGCCGAAGCACTCCATCGCCACAGTACCCGCATACTGGGCTATCACTTCCTGATCAATAGAAATATTCCCCATATGGGTGTCCATCGAAGAGACTTTCATAGATTACCTCCTTATTATTCTAAACATATATTGCTATTATAACCCGATATACCAAAAAATGAAACAAAAAATATACTATATTTACCAACAGCATAAATTTTATGCCCAAAATATGTAATTAATGCTTGCATTATGTTCTGCTTTCTGCTATTATACAAATGTTGCATAAATCGAGCGTTGCTCGATTCGAGCTCCGCTTCGCGGCCTCGGAAAATAACCGGGAAATTTCTCAATTGTGAGATTCGCTCCGCGGCCTCGGGCATAAGACATAACCAAGAATCGTGAGGAGGTGCAAAGATGGCTAAATGTGATATTTGTGGTAAGGGCGCTCATTTCGGAAATAACGTAAGCCATTCTCATAGAAGATCCAACAGAATTTGGAAATCCAACATTCAGAATGTGAAATGTAAAGTGAATGGCGCCAGCAAAAAGCTGCACGTGTGCACACGCTGTTTAAGATCCGGCAAAGTAGAGCGCGCTTAATCTTTGAAATCTGACAGTAAATGTATGAAAGACCAATCCATATGGACTGGTCTTTTTATATTCCTTCCGCTTATCCGAGTCCGCGAAGCGGAACTCGCAAAGTTAATTTGCAAAGCAAATTTACTTTTAGGCCTGTTTAAACCCTTCATACTCTCTCTTCAGACTCTCATACTCCCTGTTGATCTTCTGAATAATCTGGGTATCCCCCGCCAGGTTGTCCGGATGAAAAATCTTGGTCAGATCCTTATATCTTTTTTTTAGTGCCAGCGGATTTTTGACGCCATGGAAAAAAACGGACACCTCGGATACACCCTCATATACACTATGTTCTTCCAGAAATTCTTTTTCCGCCGAAAGTCTTGCCCACTCTTTATCAAGCCGCCTGCGGTCAATGTCAAGCTGCTGAAAGCCATTCTGTAAAATCTCCAGCTTCTTGGCAAAAAACTGGCTGTCCTCCCTGAGGCGCTGCTGCTCACTGGAAATCTTACGGTTTAAAACTTTCATTTCCTCCTGGAACTGCACTTTTTCCTGTAAAATCTTCTCTTCCATCTGTTCCAGCTCTTTCGCCGCTGTCGCAAGACGGATATTCTCCCGGAAAAGCCAGGATTTTAATTCCTGCAATTCATCCTCGGAGCCGTGCACCAGTATTTCCTCAAATTTCTCCATAGTACTCCTCTGTCGTATCTGTCAATTGTTAATCACAGCAAAAAAAATTGTACCCAATCAGCATAAGCAGAACAATCAGTACAAGCCCGACAAAACGGTTCGTCAAAAAAAGCATGACTAACATTCCACAGGCAACACAAAGTGCGACAAAACCGATCATTTTCTTCATATGCTGCTATCCCTGTTTATGGTCTTACTATACTATATGACCTTCTGCCCAAAATGATTCTAAAGGCGGTCTTTCGCTTTATTTGTCCTGCTCCGGGAAGGCAATATCCACTGCCGCATCATCCTCGATCATCTCTTCCTTGGGCGCCGTAAACTTCTCCACAATATCGGGAATCATATCAAGCACCTTGGTAACCGTATCCTGATTCTTGATATTCACAAGCTTGGTAGAACCATTCTTGATCACCAGCACTGCACTGGGTGTCATTTTCGCGGAAAATCCGCCGCCTCCGCCGTTTTTCTTATCACTGGCACTGGCGCCTGCTCCCACTCCAAAGCTGACATCCACCAGAGGTAAAATAATCGTATCCCCAATCTGGGTTGCATCTCCCACCACTGTCTTGGTGCCAAGCACAGCGTTCATGCCCTTCATCAGGGAATCTATCACACCTGTAAAATTATTCTCTGCCATTATGCTGCCTCCTTCTTCAATAGCCTGTGCACTTTCTTAATATCCTTATTATAATAGATTCGTACTGCCGCCCGCAGGAATGTAAAGCAACGAATCCTGCCTTTGATAAACAAACGTCCTTCGATGCGCTTTCTCTCAAAGTCACCAGCCACATCCACATGTCCGCCCAAAACGGGATACAACATGCCGCAGATAGAAAGGATCTTTCCGGTTGTGGCCGGGTCATCCATCCCTACAATCAGATTCCCCTCCACCTTCTGCGGTTTCAGACACTTTAAAATTGCAGTAAGCTCCTCTTTACAGAGTCCATAGGCGTTCTGAAAGGTATCACTCTCCACAACGTCTTTGTAATACTGTATATTATCCGATATAGATTTTATTTTATCACACAACCCCTGGATTGTGTACTGTATATTTTCAAACAGACTCTTAATTTTCAAAATAATCTTCTTTATGATAACCGGCAGGGCGCGGAGCTTGTCCGTGAAGGAAGGAGATTTCTCTGAATCCTCCTCATCTTCCTTTAGTGTTCCAGCTTCCTCTTGTCCCTCCACTTCCATAAATGTAGTTTTCTGTATATCCTCCCTTCTTCTTAATGGCTCACTCTTATCATTCTCTTTTGCTGTCTCTTTTATCTTTTCTTCCGCTTCTTCTGACTCTTCTTTAGCAGAAGCTTTTTTCTTTTTGGACCTTTTCTTCTTTTTCCCGGATGCCTGTTCGTCCCCATCTCCCCCATCCGATGACCGCCATATAGTAAAAAACATCACTCTGACGCGAATCCGAAGTTCGGCCGGATAACGAACCAGAACATTTACAAAATGCAACAGCCAGGTGGCTTTCATCCACACTGCCACCGGCGGCTGGCCTTCGCCTTCCTGCCTCGTAATCTCAATCCGATACCGTATGGGCACATACAGCAGACAGATTATCGTCAGTATCAGGATTCCCAACACACACAGGAGTACGATGCCTATGATTTTCAGAATAAGCAATATAATATGTAGCATAGTTTCTCCACTCTTTTACAGATACCAGAATACGGAACAATCCGCTCCTCTACTTTTGCACAAAGCTGTCCGGATTGTCCACTGCCAGATAAGCCATAAGATCGGCCTGTCCGGTAGCCGCCACAGCTTCCTGTGCAATCTTCTCAATCAGCCCGAACGCTTCCTCCTGGCCTTTCGCTATCCCCAGGATTGCCGGCGGATTTTCCTTATAATACCATTGTTGCAGCATCAGACTGTGATAAACTTCCAGCTGCCTGTTATCCTCCGCGCAGACAAGCACATAAATATCCGGAAGTTTCTTATATTGTTTCAGTTTTTTAATGATTTTACCGGGTTTTTTAACAGTATCCCCAATATAGAGGTTTTTATAAACTTTCATATACTTCCCCTGTGATATCAAATATCTTATACACTGAGTCTGCGTCTATTTTACCATACTTTTGGAAAATAAAACAGAACATCTTACACTTTACTTTCTGCACCTCTGTTTTCAGGGTTTTCAATAGAATTATTTTCTGTTATCATACAATCAGGAGGGGATTTCTATGAAAAATGTGGCTCGTATGACTCTGGAAAACGGCATGGTGATCGGGGAGGATATCTACAGTTATCAGAATGAACTGCTCTATCCGAAAGACACTGTGGTAACTGAAAAGGTGATTGCCAGACTGGCACGACACTCTATCATCTGTGTGGCAATTAAAGAAGACATTGACTACGCCACCACCCATTTTGAGAAAGTGCGTCTCAGCAGCGAATTTAAATATTTTGAATTTACATACAATGACTGTATGCCCATATATAGTCAGCTCATGACAGATTTTGTGGAAAAAAGAACGCCGGTGCGCATGAGTAAACTGATGGATCTGTATGTGAAGATTACATCCTGTGCACGAAGCGGCGAACAGCTTCTGGATTTTCTATACAATATGCTGCCCAGGGAAGATGCCATGACACATGCGCACTGTTTAAATTCCGCGCTGATCGCCGGGGTGTTCGGTACCTGGTGGAGACTCTCCAAGGAGGATATCTTCCTCTTGATTCAATGCGGCTTTTTCTATGATATCGGCAAACTGGAACTGCCCCAGGAACTGCTTTGGAAGCCTGGCAAGCTGACGGATTTAGACTTTGCCAAGTTAAAAACCCATACCATGCTGGGCTTTAATCTGTTAAAAGACCAGAACCTGAACGAACACGTGATCAAGGCCACCCTCATGCACCATGAGCGCTGCGACGGTTCCGGCTATCCCTCCAGGCTCCAGAGTGATCAGATTGACATTTTTGCAAAATATATCGCCGTCATAGACGCTTATGAGGCCATGACTTCCGCCCGGACTTACAGACAGTCGTTAAATCCTTTCCAGGTGATCGAGAATTTTGAGCAGGAAGGTTATGTGAAATTTGACGAAGCTATTCTCAGGCCGCTGCTCTACCGCATCGCCTCCACACAGCTTGATTTTAATGTGCGGCTGAGTAACGATGAGGAAGCCCAGATAAAGGAAATTAACAAGGCTGCTCTGGCAAGGCCTTTATTACAGAAAGAGGACGGCGGGCTGATCGATCTCGCAAAACAGCCCGACCTTAAGATTGTGGCGATTTACTAAGTCATTTTATTTCCGCGAGCAACGAGCCAAGTGACTGCTTGCAGGCATTTGGCGACTGCCGCGAGGTGACTGCCCGCAGGAAGCTCTTTATTTGATCTGTGTCTTCCTGTACACCTGATATAACACAGGCAGCATCACAAAAAACAATACCGGATACAAAGTCATGATAATGGGAACCGCCCCTGTCACGGCAGAGCCTGTCTGATACAGATTAAAATAGCAGACTGCCTGCCCCATCTGTAACAGCTGATCCGGTAAAAGCCCCAGTACCTTGGACAAAACAGAGATACCGCTCAGGAACGATGGGATAAATAACAGTGCGAAAGGAACTGTTACCGATATCACGGCAGAGTGTGTTTTGGCCGACACCAACATCACCAGAGTCAACATAAACAGACTGCCCAGATAGCCTCCCAAAATGATCAGAAGATAACTTTCAAAATAAGTAATGTTATAGAAGCTTTTCCATCCGCCAAGTCCGGTCTGGATCGCACAGTCTGCTCCGTCTGTTCCCAGGATGCCAAACACCACCGCCGAATACAAAAACACCACCATCCAGTAAATTCCTGTAACAATCAGAATCCCTGCGCCTATCTTGGCACGGACGGCTTTATTTCTTCCAAGTTTCGCAGAAAAGAAAACCGCATCTGCTTTCCACTGAAATTCACTGGCAAAAAGACCGGATATGGGAAATCCCAGGATCAGCACTGTCAGCATGATTATCGTAGGTGCATACTCCGTGAAAGCCTTCCATCCATCCGCATACTCATAATAAAAAGGTGTTTTCAATGCCTGATATCTGGCCAGCAAAAACTTCTTTTCTTCTTCCGAATACATATCCTTGGCTTCGTCGCTTTCCAGCCAGTCTGCCAGATTGCTGATCCGCCGTTCATAAAAACTGCCCACCTCTTCATCCGTGACACTGTCAACCCGGTAATAATCATACTCTCTAAAAGCTGTAAAGGCATAATTCATCATGTCCCTGATATCGGAAAATCCCTGTTTTCTGGCATAGGCCTTATTATTTTCCATATAATCCGAAGATAAATACTCCGCAGAGGCATTGATTTCCCGATTTTTTGCAAGCATATTAAGGAGCACATCCTCATTAATCTCACCAGCCCACTTATTTTTGTCTTCCCACAGACGGCGCGCTGCCGCAATGCCGCTGCTGGAATTTCCCTGTTCATCCACATACTCCACACTGCCAACAGCCAGAAAAACTGTCAGGGCAAACGCCGCTGTCAGAATCAAGAGCGCAATCTTACTCCCTGTCCTGGAAAACACTTTTTTTACTTCATATCGCAACATCTTCATCACCTGCTTTTTCTCCAAAATAATATAAAAATACATCCTCCAATGTGATGTCAGCCCTTTTCGCCTGCTCACAGGGCTTCTCCCCGGAAATGATCCGCAAAGTTACACCAGCAGGCTCTGTCTTCAGATTGGAAACCTTATAACGCTTTGTCAGCGCGGATACCATCTGCTTCTCCACCAGGCACTCCCACACCGCCACCGGCATGGACGCTATGATCTGCTCCGCCGTTCCCTGATGCATGATCTTTCCCTCCTGCATCATCCAGATTTCATTGGCGATATACTCCACATCGGAAACAATATGGGTAGAAAGAAGCACCAGCCTTTCTTCGGAAAGCTCACTGATCAGGTTACGGAAGCGGATCCTCTCGTTGGGATCCAATCCTGCCGTGGGTTCATCCAGTATCAATATCTGCGGGTCATTGAGCATGGCCTGGGCAATTCCTGCCCTGCGCTTCATACCGCCGGAGAGTTTTTTCATTTTATGGGACGCCTCTTTTGCCAGGCCCACTTTCATAATCAGTTCTTTCACCCGTTTTCTTGCCACCGCCGGCCGGATTCCTTTCAGCGCCGCAATATAGAGCAGATAATCCTGTACAGAAAATTCCGGATAGAATCCAAATTCCTGGGGCAGATATCCAAGCAGTCTGCGGTAGTCACTGTCCATCTCCCAGATATCCCTGCCGTTGCAGTAAATTGTCCCTTCTGTTGGTTTTAACAGGGTGCACAACATTCTCATCAGCGTTGTTTTCCCCGCCCCATTTACCCCTAACAGTCCATACACTCCATTGGACATGGTAATGCTGATATGATCTACCGCCGTAAATGCTCCAAATTGTTTCGTCAGATTATCCAGTTCCATTTTCATCTCTTACCACCTCCAGATAGTTGTTACAGTTTTTCAGGATACGATAAATAACAAATGCCAGAAATAATACCGCCGCCCCCATCAGGACAGACCATACCGGCACCGTAAGCCTCTCATATAAGCCTTCATCCAAGACAATCATCAGCCATCCCGCGCTCCACACAATACAGGCGATGACCGCCGCCGTTTCACTGAAATGATATTTACTGCACAAGATACCAAAACAGATACAGGCCGTAACACAAAGAGGAAACAGAAACTGAATCATCAATTCCGAAAGCTCCCAATCCAACCCTGTGGATACTGCGCCGCAAAACACTGTGATTAGAAAGATATCCATCAACCCAAACAGCAGCATACGCGCCGCATAAATCTGTTTCAGAGAATAATAGGAAGCTGCCTCTATTTCCATACATGCATGAGCTCTGTTTTTCCACAATTCAGGAATCATCAGGATCACAAACAATGCCGACGCCACGCCCATACTCCTGGCTGCCAGGTCTTTATAAGGCATAGTCTTTATCACAATCCCCAATATCGACAAAATCAATACTTGAAAAAACCACCACCTTTTGGGCATAATCTTCAACTGTATCCACAGAAAATCCCGATAGGATAAGACCCGTTCCTGCTCTGCCCTGTAAAAGGCCGCTTTTGCCATACAGATGGTTTCTGCTATCTCTTCTTCCCACAGCTCTGCCGCCATCCTGCCCTGCTCACTTTTCCGCCCGCTCTCCTGGTTCATGGCTTCCCTCCTTTCACAACCATTTTTCCAATTGCTTTTTCGCTCTCTGCAAGCGATATTTCACAAGCGGAAGTCCTATGTGCAAGGTTTCCGCAATCTCTGTCAGTTTCAGCCCCTGAAAATAATACAGAATAATTATCTCCTTTAATTCCTCCGGCAGCTGTCCCAATGCCTGCTGCACCACAATCTTATTCAGGACATTCTCCATCTGCCGTTCTTCCGGCAATCTCTCTTTCTCTAACCGGCTCTCCTGCAAAGGTATCTCTTTTCTTTTTCTCAGACAGTCCTTACACAGGTTGCCGGCTATGGTATACAGAAAGTTCAGGTTTTTCCCTCTGTAGTGGTACTCCGGCAGTTTTGTGAAAAAACGGACAAAGGTTTCCTGTGTCAGATCCCGCGCATCTTCTTTGTCCATACAATGATACTGACAGTAAAGCAGCACTTTGGGATAATATTTATGGACAAATACGGCAAAAGCATCTTCATCGCCCTGTTTCATTTTACGGATTAATCCCAAATCGCTGTACACGGAAATCCTCCTTTCTACCCTATATAACGAATGAGAATCATAAAAAGATAGTCCTTAAATCAATTTTTTCAAAAACAACATAAAAACGACACCCACGCACACTGGTGGATGCCGCAACGTTGAAAGCTATTATTCTATTCAAAATAAGCATCAAATATCCGCCTGGCAATAGGCACCGCATAATCGCCGCCGGAGCCTGCCCCCTCTATAATGATCGTCACACACAGTTCCGGATCCTCCACCGGTGCAAATCCTGTAAACCAGGCATGGGAGTCCGTCTTCACACTGTTATACTCCGCGGACCCTGTCTTGCCCGCCGCCGTGTAAGATGCCCCGGAAAGCTTGGTGCCGGTACCGCTTTTTACCACTTCCTGCATCAGTTCATTCATAACACCGGCTTCCTTTTCACTCATCAGGCGCTTATAAGATGCCGTTTCAAACTGTTTGATCACATTCCCCTCATGAGTCTCCACGTGATCCACCAGATAGGGTTTCATCAGCATACCATCATTGGCGATGGCACAGGTGATCATATTCATCTGAAGGGGTGTGACTGCCGTTGTCCCCTGACCTATAGCCGCCTGCATCATATCCGCATCCTCGGTATTCTCATCCACCACCAGCTTGCTCTGATTATAGGCAAATCCCACTTTCAGTTCCTGATTGAACAGCAGGCCTTCCAGCGTATCCGCAAATTTTGTGCGGTCAAGCTGCATACCGATATTGGCAAAGGATGCATTGCAGGACTTGGCAAAGGATTTTCCAAAGTCCTCATAGCCGTGGACAGTACCATGATAACAGTTGATCGTCTCTTCTCCCAGCGTAAACCTTCCATTACACTGGTACGAATATTGACTATATGAGTCAGGATTTTCCCGGATATATTCCAGTGCCGTCACAATCTTAAAGGTGGAGCCTGGCGGATACAGACCCTGCGTCACACGGTTTAGGAGCACGCCGCTCTCCTGGTCCTCCAGAAGATCATCCCAGATTTTCTCAATCTCGTTGGGATCAAAATCCGGTTTGGACACCATGGCAAGAATCCGGCCCGTGGACGGGTCTGTCACGATCACCGCACCTTTATAGATTCCCAGAGAGTCATAAGCAATCTGCTGTAAATCCACATCCAGCGTGGTCACCACATTATCCCCCGGATATTTCAGCCCGGCCATATCATTTGCCACTTTCTCGGAAAGCTTTGCATTGGAATTGATCAGATAATAGTTGGCGGATGCTTCAATCCCGTAACGGCCATTGGATGCATATCCCACCACATGGGAAAACATATTCCCATAAGGGTATTCCCTGGTTTCCTTACCATCCTCGTCGGTCTGTGTCCTTGCCAGCACCTGCCGGCCGTCCGCATAGATGGTTCCTCTGGTATTCTGGGCCACCAGGATTTCCTGCCTGCTGTTGTAACTGTTGTTGATCAGTTCCTGCTGATGGGTAATGGCGTAATGACAGGTATATCCCATCATTCCCAGAAATACTGCAACAAAAAGATATGTGACAGCGAGAATCTGCTTATTCCTCTTCTTCCTCATCTTCTCCTGCTTCATCCGTCTCGATTTCTTTGTCTCTTGCTTTCTCGTATTCAGTTCTTCTTCGTCTTCTCTTCTTCTTGGCACGCCTGTCTCCTTCATCCTGTCTGATGATATGCAGTCCTTCTATAATAAAAAACATAATCAGCGAAGTCAATATGGAACTGCCTCCATAGCTGATAAACGGCAGTGTCACACCGGTCATGGGAATGAACTTGGTGCCTCCTCCAATAGTCAGAAACACCTGAAAAATATAAGTAATCCCCAGTCCAAAGGCAATCAGTCTGTAAAACTCATTCTGAAGCTTGATGGCAATGTTCATAAACATGATAAAACAGCTCAAACAAATTAAGATCAGACACATGGAGAAAACAATACCCAGTTCCTCCGCCACTGCCGAAAATACAAAATCCGCTTCCACCAGAGGAATCGCCGTCGGATTTCCCCGAAAAAGTCCCAGCCCGAACCAGCCGCCGCTGCTGATACCAAAAAGTGACTGGGTAATCTGAAAGCCCGCTGCATCAATACAGCTGAAAGGATCCCGCCAGGCCTGTACCCGCACCTGCACATGACTGAATAACTGATAGGCCGCCACTGCCGCCGCGCTGCCGCCAGCCACCCCCAATAACAGATATACCCATTGACCGGTGGCGATAAACACCATCATCACATAGACGATAAAGAAAATGAGTGCACTGCCCAGATCTTTGGAGGCCACCAGAATAAGCACATGAATCCCCGCCAGTACGGCCGTCACTGCAACTCTCAGGAAATCATGGGATTCACTGAGCGCACTGGCCAGGAAAAACACAAAGATGATTTTCACAAACTCTGAGGGCTGAAAAGTCACGCCGCCAATAGAATAAGAAATCTTCGATCCGTAGGTGACAGATCCTAAAATCAGCACCACTCCCAACGCTGCAATCCCCACACCGGCATAGACCCAGGTAAGACTCTTTAAGAACTTGAGCTTATGGATAAAATAAGGAATCATCATACTCATCATGAGGGAAACCGTAACAATAAAAAACTGCTTGATCGCCCGTTCATAAGAAAGACGAGACAAGATAACAAAGCCGATGCTCAAAAGCATACATAAATTGTTGATAATCAGTCTATTCCCCCGCGGATAAATCATCCGGAACAGCATGATCGTGGCGAACAGAAGAATCTGCTGTAAAATATAAAAAAGCAGATATTCTATCTTGCCTGTCTCAAAGCAGATTACCAGAAAGCATGAAAAATGCACCAGAAACATCAGAAAATTCTGGCGTATATAGATGCCTTTTCGCCGTTCTTCCTCCTGAAAACGAAATACCAGGAAGCACTCCAGCGTATACAGGGCAATAAACAATGTGATAACATATTTTGACAGTTCTGTGATATATAATTCCATAAAACTTACTCGACGCCCCTTTTCAAATGCCCTGTCGTATGCCCTGCAAAAGGAAACTCACCGGCAAGGATCTGTTGACATTCGGCGAAAGATTCCATCGTAAAATCATACCTCCAGACATCCGCACCGATTCTTCCTGCCTCTTTACCGCTCGTGTGCAGGGAGTATGGTACCGAGTTATAGATAATATTGTAACAATGCTCACAGTTCACAGCCACCGGAAAGGATGTCTGATACCGATCCTCAAGATAGATCTGGCAGCTTTCATCTTTTTTAGGCGGACAGATTCCGGCTGTCTTTCGCAGACAATTGGCTGTGACCATCATCGGAATCCTGCTATATACCACCAGGGTGGTACGCATATCAAGTTCTTTTGCACAGAGAACAAGACCGGATGCCTCCCCGGCATTTAGCTCATAGGGAATGGTATATTCCCCTCCATAGTCTTTCCAGAATTTCAAGGTTTCCCTGTTAAAACAATATATTCCGGTATCGGGAATCACCGCGTAATCCCCTTCCAGATGGTTCACATAGGACAATCCTTCCAGATTGCGCAACAGAAATCCTCTGACCAGACCATCCGCCTCTTTCAGCCTCCTGGTCAGACGCTCCAGATACTCCCTATCCCGCCTCCGCAGAATATGAGGCAGTGCCAGATAACAGCTGCCTGGAATCTGTTCCCGGATTTGTTCAAAATCATGAAGAAAAAGATCGCTTTCTATAAAAATGCGCTCACAGCCATGGGCACACACCGCCGTAAGCTGCTCAAAAGTAGTGACCAGACAGTCCATGGCCGGTGTTACAGCCGCTGCCCTGTCTGCTGTCTTTTGACCCAAGGTCTTTTGGTCTATTATCTTTTTCTCCGCCGCCGGCCCTCCATTTGTTTCTCTATCTTTTACCGTTCTTCTGTCACAGAATCCATTTTGCAGGATGATCTCTCTCTCATAAGCCTCCATGGCATCCCGGCGCAGCTGGTTCAAGGCCCGCACCGGCAAAAAGACCTCCCCTTCCAATTGTATCTCACACCGGGACACCATCACGCAGGTATTGCCTGTCTTAACCATCTGTTTTCTGATATCTTCAACACACAAGGGCGCCTTCTTCGCCGGTTCTGCCGCGCATCCTGTAATCTCAATCTTTGCCAGGGCCTGTCCGGCTCCTGTCATTTCAACCTGTGTCTGAGACTGTCCATCCCCCGACACAACAACCCGCACCGGTGCTCCGGCTTTGACTTCCATCTCCAGACAAACCGGCTGTTTATCCGGCTCATGAAGATAGTCTTCCCGAATCTGGGCAAGCAGCCGTTCATCACTTCCGGCATACCCGGGTTTTGACAGAGTAATCATCTCTTTGCCATTATGCCTCTCATAATAGCCGGTCTGAATCTCACTGCGGATATACAGCCCCCGGAGCCTGTCCATATCTTCCGGTTCCACCCTGTATCCCTCTGCGCCCACATGATAATACAGGTCCATATATTTGCGGTAAATCGCCGTAACACCAGCCGCATATTCCGGCTTTTTCATCCGTCCTTCTATCTTAAAGGAATCAATGCCCGCCTCAATCAGCTGCGGAATGTATTCCAGCGTACACATGTCTTTCAGACTCAGCGGATATCCCTCTTTAGAGACCTGTTCTCCATCCGCATAAATCCGGTAAGGCAGCCTGCAAGGTTGAGCACAGCGCCCTCTGTTACCGCTCCTGCCGCCCAGCACACTGCTGAAAAGACACTGTCCCGAATAACAGTAACACATGGCCCCATGAATAAAACACTCAATCTCCACACCTGTCTCTTCCTTAATCGCACGCACCTCTGAAAGAGACAATTCCCGGGCCGGTACAATCCGCGCCGCTCCCTGTTCCTGTAAGAGAGATGCCGCTCCTGCTCCCGTCACCGTCATCTGCGTACTGACATGCAGTAAAAGTTCCGGAAACCAATTCCGGATCAGACGAAAAGCACCAAGATCCTGTACGATTACCCCGTCCAGTCCCGCCTCATAAAGAGGACATAAATAATCATACAGTCCCGCCGCCTCGTTTTCCTTAAACAGGGTATTGACTGTCAAATATATTTTCCTGCCCAGAAAATGTGCCATGTGCAGGGCATGGCATATCTCCTGTGTTGTAAAGTTATCTGCATAGGCTCTGGCGCCAAACTTCTCTCCGCCCAGATATACTGCATCCGCCCCGGCATTTAACGCCCCTGTAAAGGCTTCATAATTTCCGGCCGGTGCGAGCAGTTCCACTCTTCTATCCATCTTACAATCCCCAAGTCAAAGTCTGATACTTTAACAAAAGGGAGATGCCTGACGGCATCTCCCCGCTCTTATTTTTTGCGTTCCTTTAGTTCTGTTTCCATACGGACTATCTTTTTGGCGTTCTCGTTCACCTCTGTCTGAAGGTTTTTGACGCTCTTTTCTGTATTCTCCAATTTAATCTGAGAAGCAATCAACTCATGTTTTAAGTCATACATTTCCTTTTCCTTGTTCTGTAATTCCTCTTCCAAAAGACTGATCTGCTTCTTCGCTTTAAAATAATCATCTGCAATATTAAGCTGTAACAGCACATTCTGCGTATCGAGAGACTGCCTCTTAAAACTATCAACTTTATTATACTCTGCTATCTTATTATTGATGTAGGAAGCTACCCTTTGCAGGTATTCCTCACTCTCATAACCGCTCAGTGTAAACACCTTACCGGCAATGATTACTTCCGTATCTGTTTTTGTTGACATAGGGTTCTCCCCTCCCATACTAAATATGCCGCCTGATAAAAATGCTTAACACTATATCTATTATATCTGTCTTAAGAAGGAATTTCAAGTCCAAAATGTTGATATGCCGCATCTGTCACCACACGGCCTCTGGGTGTACGGTTTAAAAAACCATTCTGAATCAGGTAAGGCTCATACACATCCTCGATAGTGCCTGCATCCTCCCCAATCGCCGCCGCCAGAGTATCCAGTCCCACCGGTCCCCCTTTAAATTTCTCTATCAGGGTAACCAGAATATTCCTGTCCATGTGATCTAATCCCATCTTATCCACATCCATCAGATCCAGGGCCGTCTTTGCAATCTCTTCCGTGATCACGCCTTCATATTTCACCTGGGCAAAATCCCTTACGCGCTTCAGGATACGGTTGGCAAGACGGGGCGTCCCCCGGCTTCTTCTGGCCAGTTCCACTGCCCCCTTTTCCTCAATCTCCACCCCCAGAATCCTTGCGGAATGTAAAATAATAATCTTCAGTTCCTCTACTGTATAAAATTCCAGCCGGTGAATCATACCGAACCGGTCCCTGAGCGGCGCCGTAAGAAGCCCCGCCCTGGTGGTCGCTCCCACCAGGGTAAACCGGGGCAGATCCAGACGGATGGAACGGGCCGTTGCGCCTTTCCCTATCATAATATCAATGGCATAATCCTCCATGGCCGGATACAAAACCTCTTCCACCTGCCTGTTTAATCTGTGGATCTCATCCACAAACAAAAGATCCCCCTCCTGTAGATTATTTAAGATTGCCGCCATCTCTCCCGGTTTCTCAATGGCCGGGCCGCTGGTAACCTTCATATGGACGCCCATTTCGTTGGCAATGATGCCTGCCAGTGTGGTCTTGCCAAGTCCGGGCGGGCCATAGAACAGCACATGATCCAGAGCATCTCCACGCTGTTTCGCCGCCTCAATATAAATCTTTAAATTATCCTTTACTTTGGTTTGACCAATATAGTCAACCAATGTCTGAGGCCGAAGCGATCCTTCAATCTTCATATCCTCTTCCATCAGATTCGTTTCTATCATTCTGCCTGCCATGCTATCCTATCTCCATCAGAGCATATACTTTAACGCCTGTTTCAAAATCCCCTCCACCGTGGTATCCTCATGCAGTTCCACCTTCTTCACCGCCGCCGTGGCATCCGATGCAGAGTAACCCAATGCCACCAATGCCTCGATAGCCTCCCGCTTCATCTGATTATCCGCCGTCCGGTCATCTGTTGACGCTCCCGTCTTATCCGCCGGACCGTCAAGCCCTTTCAGAGTATCTTCCAAGGAAATCTTATCCCGCAGATCTATAATCACACGCTCTGCCGTTTTCGCACCGATTCCCGGCGCCTTGGCAATCGCCTTCGCATCCCCGGCCATAACTGCAAACCTGAGGGCATCGGCACTCATCACCGACAATATGGCCAGCCCGCCTTTGGGGCCGATTCCGCTTACTGTAATCAGCTTTTTAAAGATTTCCAGATCATCCCTTGTCAAAAATCCATAGAGGGAAAAGGCATCCTCTCTCACCAGCGTATATGTATAAATCTTGACTTCACTGCCAATCCCCGGCAAAAGATCTGCCGTCGTGGTGGATACCTTCACATTATACCCTATGCCCCCGGTTTCCACCACTACAGAATCCTCTGTAATCTCTTCCAATGTGCCTTTGATATATGCGTACATTTCTCTCCCCGTTTCTACATCTGCACTGCCTTCTTTAAGGCATGACAATGTATTCTTTTATTTTGCTTCTATATGCTGCCTGAAATAAGGCAGTACCTCCATCCCTGCAATACCCAGTACCGCTCCCGTCATAACCCCTGCCACAAGCAGCACCGGCAGATAATACAGGACGGCAAAGGTCTCCACCACAAACATGGCCACTACAGTCTGTCCGATATTATGAAACACACCGCCAAGTACACTCACCCCGACCATGGAAAAACACCTGCACCTCCGCGCAGTCACCATAACCGTAAAACTGAACAGCGCTCCAGCAAACGCATAGAGAATCGAATACAGACTCCCGAACAGAAACCCTGACAAAACAATCCGCAAGCCGTTCACCAGCAAAGCTTCTCTTGCCCCCTTTGCCGGTATCCTGGCACTGTACAGTAACAATAACACGATCAGATTCGGCAGCCCCAGCTTGATTCCCGGTATCCCGAATGTAAAAGGAATCAAAGATTCCACATAGGAAAGAATCAGCGCCACTGCCAGTAAAAAGCCAAGTTCCACTGTTCTTTTCATCACTTCACCATCCCATCCAGTGCCTCGTCCTGCCCTTCACCTGCAATTTCCACCACGAGTCTGTGGGGCAGACAGATGATACTTTCTCTATTACCTGCTATGGGCCGGTGATGAACACAGATCTGATCCCGGCAGTCCGCCGCCTCCATCCATACTTCTTCCGGAGAAATATACACCAGATTGTAGTTGACACCTACCGGCATATCCGGACGTTCTTCATATCTGACCGGCACGGCACGATTTTCCTCGTAAGTAATCAGATAATAAATTCCCCGTCCGCCGGATTCGGAATCCTGCCTTTCTCTGCTGATACTTTCTGCCAGTTCTATTGTTATAACCGTTTCTCCATCATGGGAAATACGCAGTAATTTTCCCTGTTCCTGACTGTTGAATAGATATACTGCCAGAATAAGCGCTGCCAGAAGGCAGACGATAATCACCACCACATCCGCCTTAGTCATATGCAGTTTGGTTTCTTCTTCCTTCTTTCCCATACTGCTATCTTACCACACCCGAACATATGTTTCAAGCCCCGCAAAAGCCAAAACACATTCCTAAAATCTCTGTCACCATTTCCCTCTCTGCTCATAAGATAAACCATAAACAACATTTGGAGGGCACTAACATGAGTGATTTAACAGCAACTCACTGCGGATGCAACAATACCAGTACTGCAAATAACGGATGTGGATGTAGTTCCTGGATCTGGATTCTGATCCTTTTATCCTGCTGCGGTAATAATGGCGACGGATGTGGATGCGGTAACAGCTTCTTCGGTAACGGCCTCTTTGGCGGTAACGACAACAACTGCTGTTCCTGGATCTGGATTCTGATCCTTTTATCCTGCTGCTGCAACTAACCCATCACGTTTCATCTTAACACTTCTTTAACACACATCTGGAAAATAGGCTCTAGCTCTATTTAGAGCCTATTTTTCTCTCATGTGTCATATACTGATAGAGAAAATACGGGCATCAGAAAGGCATATCCTATGGCAGACAAAAATGAAGACGCGTCCAATGTTATGACATTCGATGCCTTATACACTACCAATCAGATCCAGAAACTCAAGGTTCTTCTCCCCTACATAGAACCTTCCATGCAAAAACACCTGGCAATCTACATCAAATATATGGAACTGCAATACACCATGGATTACGTGCGCAGACATCCTTTCCAACTTTGCGGATGCGGGCTGTCCACACCGGAAAAGCCCGATCTGTGCAAATTGTGCAGGGAACTGTGTCTCTATTCCACCCCAGAAGAGATCAGGCAGCTGGAGCAGTTCCAGAATATGTTGAAAACCCTGGAAACTGTGCAGGAAATGTCTCAGACCATGTCCGCCATGCAGGAAATCTTTCCTGATATGAATATGGACTTTGGAAATCCCTTCTCCGGAAACGATACTTCCCCTGAGGGAAACGAAGGTTCTGGCACTTTTCAGGGTGCCCCTATGCTGGATATGCTGATGAACATGCTCAGCCCGGAACAAAAAGCAATGTATGAAATGTTCCAGAACAACCCACCCACACAGTGAAAAGGAGTATTCTATGACAAATACCTGGATGAACGATCCCGCAATCGCACATATTGATAAGACCAAACTGGAATTTCTACAGACTCTTGTATTTGAGAGTCAGTCCATGAAGAAAGAACAGATGCTGCCTTTTCTGATGGCTGTTGCCAAGAGGGGAAAGGATAACCATATCACCTTTACGGAAGAAGAGATTAACACGATTATCGATACAATCAAGAAATATTCTACGCCAGAGGAACTGGAACGGATCAATAAAATGATGAATCTGCGAAAAAGATAAGAGATACTGTCATTCTCAGTGCCGGAGCGCTCAAACCGCAGCTCCGGTACTTTGTGTGTCAGAGTTCATGGAACACCGGCTGCATTTTATCATAAGTGCAAAAGCTATCAAACCCTATGGATTTTAACAGTTCTTTGGTCTCTTCCATATATGCTCCCAGATGGTCGGGCTTATGACTGTCACTTCCAAGCGTAATGATTCTGCCGCCCAGTTCCTTATACAGACGCAGAATGTCTCTGGACGGTGTTGTATCTGTAAGTCCATAACGATAGGAAGAAGTATTCACCTCTATTCCCTTTCCGTTTCGTATGACTTCTCTTAAAATTGCTTCCACATATGGTTTTATATCAGAAAAAGGATAAACTCCCATCTCATCATAACGTACAATCAGATCCAAATGTCCCAGCACACTGTAATGTTGATACCCTTTTACCAGATTCAGAATTTCCTCGTAATAACGCTCATTGTACTCCTTCTGAGTCCTGCCCCGCTGAAAATCCTGCGTCCAGAACTCCTTATCCTCCACCTGATGAACAGACAAAATGATAAAATCAAAAGGATACCTGCCATACAACGTTTCAAACTGCTCAATCGTATGGGTCTGCATGCCAAACTCCAGTCCCATCTTAATGGCAATCTGGTTTTGATATTTATTCCTCAATATTGCAATTCGCTCTACATAAGCCGGATAATCCACATTCGGCTGCACATTGGCAAGTATCAGCAGCCCGGAATAATCCCGTAAAAACTGTGCACACAACGTATGCTTTCCAAAAATACTTTTACTGCTAACATCTGCCTCCTGATAAACGACAGAATTCTCGTTTCCTTTTTCCCCATTTGCTCCTCCTGTCTATACAGGAGAAAACATATGCTGCTCTTCGCCTGTACTTGAAATAAAATGTGGAAATTGTCTGGCGAAAAGCCTGAATTACGCACTTGAAATTTCTTGAATGTACTTTGATAGGTAGAATATAACATACAAGTATCATCACTGCAAGTATTTTTTATTTTTTAATCCATAAAATTATGCGGTATAATGTCATACAAAAACAAAACCGCTGCCACCCTTCCCGGGTAATAGCGGTTTTGCCATATTAACGCCATCCTGTTTTACTGCCAATTCAATATCTGCTTCTGAATCTGTCCATAAATCTCATCCAGATCTGCAACTTTCTGATTAAATTCTTTCTGCGTAATCAGCAGGTCAGAATACTCTTTCATGACAAAAGGATCAATGGCTTCAGGGGACGAGATATATTCCAAACCGTCAGGCTCCTTATTTTCCTCCCGCTCTGCCGCCGGCCTATGCCACAGATCTTCCGTTAAGTGACCCCCTGTGGATGTCCACTCATAGACTCTGTACTGAAGATTATCGGCTGTTCCTACCGTATGTGGAAAGGCATACAATACCAGCCTTCCATCGGCTGTATAACACAGATCACTGGTGTATGTCCAGGGCAGCAGATCTTCTACCGAACCTACTCTGCCATCCATGTAATAATATACATAATACCACCAGCCGCCTCCCGCAGACAGATACACCTCCGGTACACCGTCCCCATTCAGATCCTGCACCGTACTTGCATTAATATAAATCAATTCCTGAGGCATATGAGCCGCCAATTGATACCGTGGATCCGGAATTGCAACACTGTATGCTGTTATCAGTATTTGTAAAAGGATCCAGTTGAAACCCATTATTTCTGCACAATATTCACAATCCTGCCCGGCACATAAATCTCTTTGACAATGGTTCCGGTCAGTTTATCTGCGATGACTTCTTTCGCTTTGGCAATCACTTCGTCCTTGGGATCGTCCTTGCCGATATCCAGGGTAGCCCTGGTCTTACCGTTGATCTGCACGGCAATCTCCACGGTAGACTCCACGGTCTTGGCCTCCTCATACGCCGGCCATGCAGTCTGATACACTCTGCCCTCAAATCCCACAGCCTGCCACAACTCCTCGGTGATATGCGGAGCTACCGGATTCAGCAATGTGATCAGGGTCTTGAACTCACCCTTTGTCACCGTATTTTTCTTATAAAATTCATTGACTAACGCCATCATGGCAGCAATCGCCGTATTGTATTTCAGGCTCTCGAAATCATTGCTGACTTTCTTGATGGTCTGATGCATTTTAATCTCCATATCCTTGGAGTAATTCATCTCATCTGTCAGGATATCCTGTAATTTCCACACTCTCTCCAGGAATCTGCGGCAGCCCTTGACGCCATCTTCGCTCCAGCCGGCACTCAGTTCAAAAGCACCGATGAACATCTCATAAGTACGCAGGGTATCCGCACCATAGTCCGCCACAATATCATCGGGATTGACCACATTTCCAAGAGATTTGGACATCTTCACCACAGGATGTTCCGCCATCTCACCATGTTTCTCTTTCAAAGCCTCTCTGGCCGCTTTCTCACTGCCATACTCTGCAAGCAGCTGCTCCTGCTCTTTTGCCGGCAGATTGGAGAAGCAATGCGGATTCAATCCCAGAATCATGCCATGGGAAGTTCTCTTGGCATAGGGTTCCGGACAAGGCACCGCCTTCTCATCATAGAGGAATTTATGCCAGAACCGGGAATACAGCAAGTGCAGTGTGGTATGCTCCATACCGCCGTTGTACCAGTCTACCGGCATCCAGTAATCCAGTGCCTCTTTGCTGGCCAGTGCCTCTTTATTATCAGGATCTGTATAGCGCAGGAAATACCAGGACGACCCTGCCCACTGGGGCATGGTATCGGTCTCCCGCTTTGCCGGCCCGCCGCAGCAGGGACAGGTTGTATTGACCCAATCAGTCATCAACGCCAGAGGAGACTCTCCGGTATCTGTGGGCATATAACTCTCCACTTCCGGCAGTTCCAGCGGCAGTTCACTCTCATCAAGAGGCACATAGCCGCACTTCTCACAGTGTACGATCGGGATTGGCTCGCCCCAGTAACGCTGTCTGGAGAATACCCAGTCACGCAGTTTAAAGTTTGTCTTGGCACAGCCCACACCCTTTTCTTCCAGAAAGGCAATCATCTTCTCTTTGGCATCCGCCACGCTGAGTCCGTTTAAGAAATCTGAATTGACTAACGTCCCTGTGGCAACATCCGTGTACACTTCCTCCTGCACATCTTTTCCGCCTGCCACCACTTCGATGATGGGCAGACCGAACTTCTTGGCAAAATCCCAGTCTCTCTCGTCATGAGCCGGCACCGCCATGATGGCACCTGTACCGTAACTCATCAATACATAATCGGAGATAAAGATGGGAATCTCTTTGCCGTTAACCGGGTTCACCGCGGTCATGCCGTCAATGCACACACCTGTCTTGTCCTTGGCCAGCTCCGCCCGCTCGAAATCAGACTTTCTGGCCGCCTGTTCACGATAGGCGCAGATTTCGTCCCAGTTCTTTAAGTCATCTTTATATTTATCAATGATCGGATGCTCCGGTGATACCACCATATAGGTTGCGCCAAACAAGGTATCACAACGTGTGGTATACACCCGCAGTTTGTCTTCTCTATCCTTGATGGCAAAGTCTACCTCTGCACCAGTGGATTTGCCGATCCAGTTCTTCTGGGAGACTTTAACGCGCTCCACATAGTCAACAGTATCAAGGCCCTCTATCAGCTTGTCGGCATACTCTGTAATCTTTAACATCCACTGACTCTTAACCTTGCGTACTACCTCCGAACCACAGCGCTCACATACCCCGTTCACCACTTCCTCATTGGCAAGACCCACCTTACAGGAAGTACACCAGTTAATGGGCATCTCGGATTTATAGGCAAGTCCCGCCTTAAATAATTTTAAGAAAATCCACTGGGTCCACTTATAATAGTTGGGATCCGTGGTATTAACCTCTCTGTCCCAGTCAAAAGAATATCCCAGAGAATGAAGCTGACTCTTAAACCGGGCCACATTGTTCTGTGTCACGATTTTAGGATGTATGTGGTTTTTGATGGCAAAGTTCTCTGTCGGAAGCCCAAACGCATCCCATCCCATGGGATAGAGAACATTATAGCCCTGCATCCTTCTCTTTCTCGCCACAATGTCCAGAGCCGTATAAGGTCTTGGATGTCCCACATGCAGTCCCTGTCCGGAAGGATAAGGAAATTCCACCAGCGCATAATATTTCGGTTTGGAATAATCATCAGAAGTCTTAAAAGCCTTCTCGTCATCCCACACCTTCTGCCATTTTGTCTCCACTTCTCTGTGATTATATACTTCTGCCATTTTGTTGACCATACCTTTCCTGCCATAAATTATAAGATTCTACTCATACTCTTCTAATTTTATTATACTTGCAGGATTTGTCAACTGTTTTCTTGCCTGCATCAGCGCCTGCTGACCTTCTGTAACAGAATAATGCACACCATGACCGATATCAGAAACATCAAAAGAAGCGGCCATAGATTTACCATGGCAACCTCTCCCTGTGTCATCAGCCGGTATCCCCAGGATGTTGGAAATATACTGCCGGCCGTCCTTAGGACTTTAGGAAGCCTCTCCACCGGAAACATAATCCCGGAAAGCACGGTGGAGGGCAGGAAAATCAGAATCGAAAACATCGGTGTTTTCGCCTGTTCCTTTACCCCTAACCCGATTACACATGCCATACCAAGCGACACCAGAATAAATACCAGCAGTCCGCTAAAATAAACTACCGGATTTTCCGGAATGACAGCGTCAAACAACAGCGGCGCCAGGATATAGATGATGATACTCATAATAAACAGATGAATCAGTGCAGAAATTGTGGTCAGCACCAGCACCAGATACAAAGGCACTCCGTTTGCTTTGTATACTTTCTTAATGTCACTTCCGTAGATTTCCACTAAAGAAGGCGGCAGACCGATCAGCGCTCCCATGGTCACCCCAAACACCGTCATGGATTGAATCAGTGTCTGTTCGACTCCCGGCATGACCGAGGTAAAAACACCGCCCATCACCGCAAAAAACAACAGCAGGACAATGTAGCAGGTAGTTAGAAGTGTCCTGCTTCTTATGTCCAGTTTCCACTGTAAGGATACCCCGTATAAAAATGCTTCCATGTCCTACTCCCCCTTTGCAATCTGCATAAAGTGCTGTTCTAAAGAACCTCTGGTCACCTGAATATCCGTAATCACATCTCCTGCCTCTTGATAACGTGCAAGCAGACCAAGCAGCGTTTCCCCGATGTCGTCCGCCTCATAGCTTTGTATGCCTTCCCGGGTTCTGATCATGATTTCATAATGCTTTCCCACCCGTTCATTCAGTTCCCATGCCGTACCGATAAAAGCAATCTTTCCCTCAGATAATATGGCGATGCGGTCACACAGGCTCTCCACCTCCGCCATATCATGACTGGCTAACAGGATCGTTCTGCCCGCTTCTTTTAATCTTCTTATCTGCCCGTGCAAAGCAGCCCTGCCCTCCACATCCAGCCCGGCGGTGGGTTCCCCAGGAAAATAATATTCGGACTGCCAACCAGGGCCAGCGCCAGATATAGCCGTCGTTTCTGTCCTGTGGATAATTGATAATACTGCTTATCGGCAAAAGCACCGATACAGAGAGCCTCCAGCATAGACTAATCCACCGCCGTATGGTTCCATTTGGAAAACAGAATCACAGCTTCCATCGCCTTTATGTGCTCCGGAAGAAATGCCGATTGCAGCTGAATCCCTATCTTACTGCAATACTTCCTCCCACAGGGCTTCTAACTGCCTTAAGGATTCCGACAGGGACGCTATCTTTGCCCGAATAAAGCCTGCGTCCGCCTTCGCTTACAGCCGACGGTGAAAGCAGTCCCTCCGCATCATAATACTGCAAGGTTCTTACCGTGACATCCATTCTTTTGGCTGCTTCTCCCACAGTCATATAGCCTGGCGGAATCGCCCGGTGTTTTTCCATATGTTCATCCTCCTTTTATCACAGTATACTTCATGACGTTACGTCATAAGCAAGTATTATTTCTGTTTTTGTTCATTCACATACAAAGACAGCCTGATTCCTTTTGACATCCTGCCGTATACCTGTTAGAATCTATTTACTTCAGGTTACACTCGATACTATAATCCCACATATGAAAATGAGGCATCCTATGTTAAAAGCTATCGTGATTGGAAGTCCCGGAGCCGGGAAGAGCACTTTTGCAAGAAAACTAAGAGACACCGTACATCTGCCTCTCTATTATCTGGATATGTTATGGCACAAACCTGATCAAACCACCGTTTCCATCGAGGAATTTGATATCAGTTTACAGAAACTGCTGGAAAAAGACCAATGGATCATAGATGGTAACTATCTGCGCACTCTGGAAATACGGTTACAGGCATGTGATACCGTCTTTTTACTGGACTATCCAGTAGAAGACTGTCTGCAAGGAGCCAAGTCCCGTATCGGTATCATGCGGGAAGACTTACCCTGGCTCGAAACAAAACTGGATGAAGAATTTAAGCAGTGGATCCTTGATTTCCCCAAAGATCAACTGCCACAGATCTATGAATTGCTTGACAAATATAAATCCATGAAAAATATCTATATTTTTCATTCCAGGGAAGCGGCGGATGCCTTTATCTCCTCCGGATATTCCACAATATAATACTCAAAGCCATTGACTATGGTTGTCTCTCCATAGGTATCTATCCGTTTAAATTTTCTGCTGTAATTGGCATGTACATGTCCGTGAAAGAAATATTTCGGCTTATATTTCTCCATCAGTGTCCGGAAAACCTCAAACCCACGGTGCGGCAGATCCTCCAGATCATTGATCTGGTAGGCCGGCGCATGAGTCACCAGAATATCAAATCCTTTATGCCTCCACAGTTTATATTGCATCCTCCGAAGTCTTTTTCTCATCTTCTGCTCCGTATACTGGTTGTCCGCTTTGGGGATATACTCCATGGATCCTCCAAGTCCCATGATACGGACTCCCTGATGCACGTAGATATCATCTTCAATACAGATACAGCCTTCCGGCGGCGCAATCGCATATTTATCATCATGATTGCCTCTGACATAGAGCAGAGGCACATTACAGAGGGTGACAAAAAACGACAGATAGGACGCCGGCAGGTCTCCGCAGGAAATGATAAGGTCAACGTCTTTGAGCTTATCCGGCTCATAGAAATCATACAAATATTTGGATTTTCGATCGGCCAGCACTAAGATTTTCATTCCCGGCCTCCGTTCTCACCTGTCCTCTCACTTCTGACAGCAGCATTTTTCTCCGTGCCGGATTCGTCTACTTTGATTCCCTGAAATTCTACAAGTTCCTTGGCTTCCTCTGTTAATTCGTCCGCTTCTGGAATCCTTCCGATTACGTTATCTGCAAGCCAGTCCATGGTGATGATCTTATCCGCTTCCAGATTTTCCCCTTTCTTGCACTGTAAAGCGCCGCTCTGGGAATAAATGGGCCCACAGAATGGCTGGAATTCTCCGGTGCGTATGGAATTCTTTAGCAGCTCAATCAGTCTTGCCGTACCCACAGGCATAGACTTGGAACAGATGACATCAATCACATCCGCCGACATGCCCCACCAGTAATTCACCGCCTTTTTGCCCTTCTGTGCATCAGATTCCGTACTGCCGCCGCTGAATATATTTCTGATAATCCGCTCGTAGAATTTACCCCAGTCCCAGATAGGAGTTGCCAGATTTTCAAGGGTTCCTTCTTCCCTTTTTACATAAAGGCCATATTCTCTGGATGCATTTTGTGGGGTGATCATATCAGTGTCGGACACAAATACAATCCCCTCCTGTTTGAGTCTTTCCCTGGCATCATTTCCTTCCACTTTTGTCCATTCCAGATGTATCTTGACATAGGGATTGATCATTTTCGCTCCCAGTGCAAATGCGTTGATATTCGCAAGGGTTCCGTAAATAGGATAATCAGCCACATATCCGAGTCTGTCAGTCCGGGACAATGCCGCAGCAATAGCGCCCATCAGGAATTTGGATTCATACATTCTTGCGTAATATGTGCAGATAGATGAATAGGACATCTTGATGGAACAATTATATATTTTTACTTTCGGATATTGAATCGCAGAGCGTACACTCTGATTTACCATCTGGGTTGCTGTTGTAAAAATCAATTCACACCCTGCTGCCACGGCCAGATCAATGGCTTCCTCCACCTCTGCCTCCGTATCTGCGTTTTCAAAAGCCATGGTCTCTATTTTGCCTGCAAATATCTGCTCCAGATACTGCCTGCCCAGTTCATGCGCATATGCCCAGCTTGAGGTAGATGCAGTCTTTGTATAAATAAATGCGATCTTCAAGGAATCCGGGATTCCCAGGGGAATCAGTTTGTTGAGCAGTGTCGCTTTGACATTCTCCGGATTCTGCACCAGTTCTACCTGACTGCCCTGATCCGCCAGGGTAATCTCTGTCCACATCTTCTGAAGAGAACGGCTTATCTCCTGTTCCGTCTGTGATACCACCTTCTGATATCCATAAATACCCACATAGATCAGGAACGCATCGGAAACATTGATATCCAGCTTCTCTCCATTGGCCTTATTAAAAGCAAGTTCAAAGTTATAACAGGCAGAGTGCAGATTCATTCTGTCATCATCGCTGAAGGGTTCCCCCTCTTTCTTCCCCATATATTTTAACAGCTTCTGATAACTGCCCTCTTTATAAAAGCAGACATCATAACTGTGGGATACTTCATAAAAGTCCAGAAATTCATAATACAGCCGGGTTTCCTCTGATCTTTTGGGTACCACACGAGTCACGCTTGCAGCAAGGCTGTAGGTTTTCAGATACTTCATGACACTGACACGCTTATTGCCCTCCTGCACGTAAAACTGATTCATAAATTCAAAAGCAATAATGGGATCGTTAATGCCATCATCTATCTGATGATTGTATACGGCCGCCCACTTATTCCCAAATTCCGACTCTTCCGGAAGGAGCGGCATAAAATTATTGGCAAAAGCATTAGATCTTCCCACTGTCTTGGTTCCTACAATCTTGGACAGAGGGATATCCATGATTCCCAGGTTCTCAAAAGCGGCCACCTCCGTATAAGATATCATTTCATCCAACACCGGAAGATAAGGATATTCTCCCCTGGAAAGCGCCGCCCGATAACTGCGCCGTCCTTGTTTTAAAGCTGCTGCGTAATCATTTATTGCCATGGAAATATCCTCCTTACAGAACAATCTTTTCGTCATTCCTATCCTATAATCTGTTCTTATC
Organism: bacterium 0.1xD8-71; assembly: GCA_003612405.1. GTDB lineage: Bacteria > Bacillota > Clostridia > Lachnospirales > Lachnospiraceae > UBA3282. The sequence continues at coordinate 141,985 of RAYR01000001.1, read as the reverse complement.
TTATCATTTCATGTGACAGTTGAAAAGGATATTTCTGTTATTTTATAATTTATAAAAAGGAGAGAGACACTGCGCCTCTCTCCTCATCATATCATTTCATCATACTATCTTATGCATCCACATTAGCTTCTGCGACTGCCTTCGCTCTCGCCGCCACTTCTTTCTCCTGTACATCACTGGGTGCCTGCTCATATCTTACAAACTCATATTTGTAAGTACCTCGTCCACCTGTCATGGAACGAAGATCGGTACAGTAACCGTTCAGGCTGGCCATCGGGATATCCGCCTCAACTACAGTCTTGCCGTCACCTGCCGGATTCATACCTAGTACGCGGCCTCTTCTCTTATTGAGATCACCCATAACATCTCCCGTATAGGAATCGGGCACTGTCACCTGTAAGTTTGCGATAGGCTCCAAAAGTACCGGACCTGCTTCCATAAAACCTTTTTTGAAAGCCTGGATGGTCGCCATCTTAAAAGCCATTTCGGAAGAATCTACCGGATGATAGGAACCGTCGTAGAGAACCGCTTTCACACCAACCACCGGATAAGCTGCCAGAGGCCCAGCTGTCACGGAATCCTGCAATCCTTTCTCCACTGCCGGGAAATAGTTCTTCGGTACAGCACCGCCGACTACTTCCTGCTCGAAGGTGTAGGCACTTTCCAGATCACCGGACGACTCAAAACGCATCTTGACATGTCCATACTGTCCATGTCCACCGGACTGCTTCTTATACTTGTACTCCACATCGGATTTCTTTTTGATGGTCTCACGATAGGCAATCTTCGGATCCGTCAGTTCAATCTCCACCTTGTACTCATTCAACAGGCGGCTTGCAATAACTTCCAGATGCAAATCTCCCATACCATACAGCAGTGTCTGTTTATTTTCTCCATCGTTGACGATCCATAAGGTCTGATCCTCGTGTTTCATCTTCTGCAATGCCTGGGATACCTTATCCACATCTCCCTTGTTCTTAGCCCGATACCGCTTATATGTATAAGGCGTGGAGATCTCTGTCTTACCATAGCGGATGATTCTTGCCTTGGTAGAAAGCGTGTTACCGGTTCTGGCTGCCGTCAGTTTCGCAATGGCGCCGATATCCCCTGCATGAAGCTCCTTGATCTCAACAGGCTTATTTCCCTGCATCACATAAAGTTTGCTGATCTTCTCCTCTACTTCCTTCTCATCATTATAAATGACATCATCACTCTTAAGTACACCGGAGCACACCTTGATCAGTGAATATTTACCGATAAAAGGATCTACGATGGTCTTAAAGATATACGCAGACTTCGGTTTGGAGAAATCATAGTTCGCCTGGAAGATTTCATTGGTCTTTAAATCAACACCCGCAAGCTCCCTGTTCTCCGGGCTCGGCATATATTTCACGATATCGTCAAGCAGCGTGAAAACGCCCTGACAGAGTATATTAGAACCCATGGACATAGGTACAATACTGCCATCCATTACATTGGTACGAAGGGCTGCACGAATCTCGGCTTCCGAGAACGTATCGCCATTAAAATAACGTTCCATAAAGTCTTCACTGGTCTCAGCCACAGCCTCCATCAGCGTATCACGGCACAGCTGCAGATTCGCCTTACTGTACTCCGGCATCTCACATTCTACCACTTCTTTGCCTTCCCAACGATATGCCTGCTCGGTAATGACATTGATATAGCCCACGAACTTCTCGTTCTCACGAATCGGCAGATGGAACGGCGCCATCTTATTGCCATACATGTCGGTCATATTTTCTACGACCTGTCTGAAAGACGCATTGTCAATATCCATATCTGTCACGAACACAAATCTGGGAAGTTTATACTTATCGCAGATCTCCCATGCTTTCTCCGTGCCCACTTCCACACCTGCTTTGCCGCTCACTACAATGATTGCCGCATCCGCAGCGCTGACCGCTTCTTCTACTTCACCCACAAAATCAAAGAAACCGGGAGAGTCTAACACATTGATCTTCACGCCCTCCCACTCGATGGGAACAACAGAAGTGGTAATGGATATCTGGCGTTTCTGTTCCTCCTTACCAAAATCGCTTACAGTATTCCCGTCAGCAACTTTTCCCATTCTGGATGTGATGCCGGACAGGTAGGCCATCGCCTCCACCAGACTGGTCTTGCCGCAGCCCCCATGCCCCAGCAGAACCACATTACGAATCTTATCCGTTGTGTAAACATTCATGTCTTGTAATCCTCCAATTCTGTTATTCTTTCATAACCGGCGGAAACTTATCACACTACTCCGCCCGCAAAATCAAATTGCATTTATATTTTACTAAATTTTATCAACAATTTCAATAACATTTATGGATTTTACTTTGGATTTGCAATTCTTGCTTTTCCGGCTTTTAAATGCTATAGTAAAAACGGATTTATCCACAAACTGTAAGAAAGGTAATCACATAAATGAGTACTCTGACCTGTGGTTTTATCGGCCTGGGACTGATCGGCGGCTCCATTGCCAAAGCCATCAGACATCATTTCCCCATGTCCCGGCTGATTGCATACGATATCAATACCGCCTCTCTGGAACTTGCCTGTAAAGAACAAGTCATCAATCAGATCTGTCCGGCCATCGACGCTTCCTTTCATGACTGCGACTATCTGTTTCTTTGCGCGCCGGTCACACACAATGATGAAAATCTGCTTGCTTTAAAGCCATATCTTTCTCCTGATACCATTCTCACCGATGTGGGAAGTGTTAAGACGGGGATTCACCGGCAGATAGAAGCACTTCATCTACAGTCCCAGTTCATCGGCGGACATCCCATGGCCGGCTCCGAGCGGTTCGGATATCAGAATTCCAAGGCCTCTTTGCTGGAAAATGCCTACTATATACTGACGCCCTCTGAGACAGTGTCCCTGGAAAAAGTGAAGACTTATCAGAATCTGGTCTCCTCCATCGGCGCTATTCCTCTAGTCATTCCTTATGAACAGCACGACTATGTAACCGCCGCAATCTCTCATCTTCCCCATGTGATTGCCGCTTCCCTGGTCAACCTGATCAGGAACTGCGATTCCGAAGAGGGCATCATGAAAATGATTGCCGCAGGCGGTTTTAAAGACATCACGCGGATTGCTTCTTCCTCTCCCACCATGTGGCAGCAGATCTGTCTGACAAACACAGACAATATTTCCGGTCTGTTAAAAAGCTATATCCAGTATCTCACAGAACTGTCCGCCTGCATCGACAGCCGGAATGGAGACGCTCTCTATGATTTTTTTGACTCCGCTCGTACCTACCGGGATTCCTTTACCAACAGTTCCAACGGTCCTATCAAGGCGGAATATGTACTCACCGTGGATATCGCGGACAAACCGGGCGCCATCGCTACGATTGCCGCCCTGCTGGCAAAACATGATGTGAGTATCAAGAATATCGGCATCAATCATAACAGAGAACTGGCGGAAGGTGCTCTGCGGATTGAATTTTATGACAAAAAAGCCACCGAAGCGGCTGTCAGCCTTCTGACAGAAAATAATTACAGGATTCATACGCGCTGAGAATTTTTACACGGAAGATAACAATATCATCCCGTATACTTACAGTATGGCCGTACCATGATATTCTTTATTTTATTGTCTTCCTCCTCAAAACAAATGCTTCTGTTACCCATGCCAACCCCTGTGATGAGACTGTTTTCCACTTCCCCATCCGGATTCGCATAAAACCCATAGGCCGTCAGTCTCTCCCAGGCGTTATCCACACTCATCCCCGGATAGACGCCAAACACAGTGATATCCTCCACCTTTTCATCCAGATAGGTAAGATCCCCACCATCAAGATTCACAAAATCAAACACCATCCTGTTCTCATACAGGCCGATGGCAATATCGTTATATTCATCCTGAGATTCTATGACAACTCCATATTTATCTGTAAGAAACTGCTCTACCTCAACAAGCGTCCGCCCCTCTTCCAGAAACAAAAATCCGATATCCGTCTGACTGGCATCCACTTCCCTCTGTCCTGCCTCATGCATCAGCTTCAAATAGTCGGAAGTATAGTCCTGAAAGGACTCATAGGTAAGCGGCTTAAAATCAATCTGTATCTCATCGGCAGTGGTTCCTATATCATAAGTCGACTGCATCAGGGACTGATAAAAGGCATCATAGTCACTTTGATTATACTGATAATCAGCATAATCAGATGTCGGGCTGTCGCCCATCTGGATATTGTAGAGCACCCCGTCTCCATCTACATCCAATTCCTCTGGAAACGACTGATCTCCCCAGGAATCTGTGAGTTTTTTATCCCAGGTATCCACATATGCTGTCATTTCATAGGTATCACTGTCCTTTTGATACTGATATAAGGCAAATGGCCACAGTTCTCCCTTAGAATGATTATGGGACGCTTCTGCCTTAATCACACCATTATCATAAAAATACAGGGCAGGATACATGCACATCTGCTGTTTCAACTGATTCCTGCCAGGATCATAATCATACACCACTTCAAACATACCTGCCATAGAAGCCGTACTATAAGAAATAATCAGTTCTTCCCTGCCGTCATTATCAATATCCGTAACTGCAAAACTGTTGTCCCTGACCGTATCATAAAAGTCATCCTGCACTTCTACCTGCATATCGGGCAGTTCCCCAGCCCATAAAAGTCCGGACAGAATATCCGCATAATAATGCCTTGTTCTGGCGACTCTGATTTTCTGCAACATCTCTTCTGAAAGTTCTTTGACGGATGTATCCTCTTGTATCTTTTCTGCTTCCTCCTCTGCCTGGTCAGATTCTTCCGTGCCTGTCATTCCCTCATCTATATCCTCTATATTCTGTTCCCCATAATCCATTTCCACGGGCAGTTCCTCTGCCAGCTCCTGTCTCTCATTTTCTCTGCTGTTCTTGTCCCCGCATCCCCAGATAAACATCATGCTCAGACACAAAAGCATGATGCTCATTCTATTCTTTCTTACAATCCTTGTCCCTCTTACACCGTTCTTCTTTCTCATCCCACTATCCTCTCTGACTGACTCTGCTTGAAATCTCTCTTTTTCATCTACAACATATCACGTAAGTTTCACCAACAGCCGGTTCAAAAAATAGGATCCCACCATACACAAGATTCCTGCCACACTCCCGTACCAGTTGAGTGTGGCATCTGACTGGTTGAAATGTCTGCCCTCCACAAACTGTTTATAATACTCCGTATAATAAGCCAACAGATAACATACTGCGCCGGCCCCTATCACCCCAAGAATACGATAATATCTGCGGAAAATTACCATGCTGACAAAGGTAGTCACCAGCCCTACCACAAAAAACAGTAAAAGATGCGCCCCGTAACGTATCATCAGCCCTGTCGTCATAATCTGATCCTGCGTCGGCTGTGTAAAAATACGCCGGGCAATCTGCCCGGCCAGCCTGCTTGTCACATCTGATGAAACGGTCCCATTCTGAAATGATACGATCATAACAAAATACAAAAGCATCATAAGCCCCAGAATCGAGGCTGTAATCACAACGATCTCCAGACCGATATTTTTGTTCTTCTTACCCTTCATCACAATGATTTCTCTCTATCCTCTATCCATTCATGGTTTCTATGGTACTGTAAGTCTCAATCCTGCTTGCCTCTGTCTCCGTCATGCCGATGAAAATGGCACCGTAAAACAATCTGCCGTCCGCTCTCTTTTCCATGCGGATAACCTCTATAAAAGCATGCAGCACTTCCTTCGTCCAGATTGTCAGAAACGACTCATATACAGAACCTATCTCCAGCGGTTCCTCAGACAAAAACCCGACACCTGTCTTAGATACATCCGTCACTTCAATATTAACTTCTTTGGCTCCACCATCCTGATCCAGTCTTTTGATCAGCAGTCTGGAAGACAGCTCCAACCGTCTGTTCTTTCTTCTCTCTTCCATAATTCCATACCATCCTCTTTCGCAATTCTCACCGCACGGCAACCTGTTCTGCGGTCTCCCCATTTCCTTTCTATCCTACCCTATTTATCCCTTTTTGTAAAGAAATCTTTAAAACAGACTATTATTGTGTGTGAAAACGCCATCTTATCCTTTAATAATGATATCTTTTACGTTTTCCAACCAAAAACAGCACCGTCATCAGTACTGCCATCATTTCCGCCGCCACCGTGGATAACCAGATACCGTCGATTCCCCATAAAACCGGGAAAACCAAAACTGCCATACACTGAAACACCAAAGTACGCAAAAAAGAAATAAGCGCCGATGTCATCCCATCATTTAAGGCCGTAAAGAAGGAAGAGCCCAGGATTGCAAACCCCGAGAATAAAAAGGCAAAGGAAAATATCATAAAAGCACGGACTGTTATCTGCAAAAGTTCCTGGTCATATCCAACGAACAGCATGGAAAGAGGCTTTGCCAACAATTGTCCTGCCCCAAACATCAGGATGGAAAACCCACCGATCAGCAATAAACTCTTTCGCAAAAGCCCTTTCAGTTCCCCATAATTATGTGCACCGTGATGATAGCCGATCACCGGTGCCGCCCCCACCGCATAACCAATGAAAATTGCCTGGAATATAAAACTCACATACATCAGTACTCCATAAGCAGCAATCCCGTTTTCCCCGGCATATTTCATCAGCTGCATATTATAAAGCATACTCACAAGCGACATGGATATGTTACTCATCAGCTCTGATGAACCGTTGGTACAGGTCTTCCACAGAGCCCGCCCGTCAAACCTGCACTTTACAAGCCGTAACAGGCTGGAATTTTCATGTCCAAAATACCAAAGCGGAATCACGCCGCCCACAAACTGACTCAATGCCGTCGCCGCAGCAGCTCCCTCCAATCCCCAGTGAAATACTGCCACAAACAAAGCATCCAGAATCATGTTCGTCACGCCTGATGCCACCGTCACGTACAATCCGAGCTTCGGTTTCTCCGCAGTTGCAAACAGACATTGAAACTCATATTGTAAAGTAAAAAAGGGCAGTGCAAGAAGACAGATCCTGGCGTAACTGATACTGTCCTTTAACAGTTGTCCTTCCGCTCCCAAAAGAACTGCCACCGGGCCTGCAAACACAAAACCAAGCAGGGCAAATACCAGTCCACAGGCTGCCGCAGTATAGACAAGCAGAGAAAAAACTTCATTTGCCTTTTTCTTATCTCCCATGCCGAATGTCAGCGAAATCAATGCGCTGCCGCCTGTACCGAACATAAAGCCCACACAGCCTAAGATCATCAGGAATGGATAAATGAAATTGACGGCCGCAAAAGGTGTCTTTCCTGCAAAATTAGATACAAAAAATCCGTCTACCACGCCATAAATGGACGTCACTACCATCATGATGATGGACGGCGCCGTATAGCGCAGCAGACGGGGATAATTGAAATGATCTGATAACTGTATCATCACAAAAACCTCCCTTCCGATACGCCCGGCAGATTCTGAGCTTTCTCCTGAAATGCCAGTAAATACCGCTTCGTCAGAGTAAGGTATGTCTCCACATCCTCCTGCTTCCAGGATGCCAGTATATCATTTTCCGCATCAATCACCCTTAAAGCCGTCCGTCTGGCCAGGTCTTTCCCTTCCTCTGTCAGATATATCCTTTTATGCCTGGCATCCGCCAATTCCAAATAAACAATTCCCTCCTTCTCCAGCTTGCGCAGAGCCGAATTGACGGTCTGTTTACTAAGACCGCTGTTATGGCAGATATCCTTCAGCATACAAGAGTCCCCATAATTACAGATGGTATACAGAATCTCAAAAACACTATCCGAGAGCCCCTGCTTCCAGGCTATCTCATGGTACACTGCTTCTATCTCCCCGATCAGATGGTTAAATCGCTGAATCCCATTGGAAATCATATGCATCATACTCCTTTCCCTGTACACAGATTTATGCTGTACATTGTAAATTCCTGCACAACCTTATACTAAATGGTACGAAATCGTACTTATAATATAATAGTACGATTTCGTACCAAAGTCAACAGCATTTTTATTTTCACCAGGAAAGAAATACCCTATTATACCATGTCATTCCTCAATTCTTCCGAAATATTGTTGCGAAGCACTTTCCTCCCGCCAAGATAATAAGCTGATGCCACAGACCCAAAAATAAATAAGACAAATATCATAATCGGACCAATCGGCGCTCTTTTTATGAAAACAATGGGTTGCAGATAACTGGCTTTGATCATCATCCATGTCAGGATGCTAACCAGTGGAACCGTAATCAGAACCGGCCTTCCTGCGATTACCAGGGCCTCCAGGGCAAATACTCTGCCCACACCGCCCGGGGTAAGCCCCACTGACAGATAACGGGCAACCTCTCTTTTGCGCAGGCGTAAGAATCCCAGTGTGTTAGAGAACACATTGGCCACACCGATAACTGCCAGCAGGATACAGAATCCGCCCAGCACAAACCGATAGCCGGCAATCATCTCGTTATTGGTAAATTTCTCCTGTAGACGGTTCTCACTTTCTACTGCATAGGATGCACCACCAAGTATCTGTCCCGCTTTCTGCTCAAGCTCTGTCAGTTCCGCCAACGATAAATTTTCATCAACCAGAATACGGATATAAGTATCCTGACCTGCTCCTCCTATCTGTTCCTTTATCTGTTCCCAATAGGAACAAGGCATAATCTGCACCAGCCCATAATCCGCATACTCTTCCCGCAGGACCGGCGGCTCTTGCGTGTATGCCAGAACCGGAACCACGGCTGTCCCCTTATCCTGCTTCGCACACAGCATAAGGGTGTCCTGCCCTTCCTGTACAAAGGGGATATAAGCGCGTTCCCGGAAATGACTGTGCAGACTGTCCCACACACGATTGATCACAATGGAGCCTTCCGCACTCTCTCCATAATACTGCCCGAAACTTTCATCATCCAGCACGATAACTGGAGCCTCTGCCAGCAGGAATCCCTCTGTCGGAATCACCTGTCCCTTCGTCAATGCCTCCAGCCCGCCAAGAGCCGTCAGTTCACCACTCAGCCCGGTTACCGGCATCTTACAGACAGCCTCCGCTTTCTGATACACAGCCACATCTTCTACTCCGGGCAGTTCCCGCAGTGTGGCCACATCATTTTTCCGTATCTTATCTATTCCGGTATTCTGCACAGTCACCATAATGTCCCAGACATCCTGATACCTGGCAAAATAAGTTTCCTCCGTACTGATATCCGATAACGTAAAGAAACACTGCATGAGCATGAACCCCATAAAGGACAGGGTAAGAGATAAGGTACTGGTGCGAAATGCTCTTTTTTGTGCTTTCAGGGCGTTACCTGCCAATTCCCCTTCTATCCCAAACAGGAAAGAAAGGATTGGTGAATGTTTTTTCTTCACAGGCTGCATCTCACCGCTTCCACGAATTGCCTCCAGGGGCGTCATCCGGCTCATCTTTCTGGCCGGCATCCAGGCCGTAGCTTCCTGTAAAAGACAGATCCGAATCTGCATTGGTGTAGCCCCCACGCTTGCAAAAATCCCAAACTGATGCACCCGTGTATTCATGGTAAATACAAAGGCATTGTAAATCACCAGTACCATGGAAACACAGACAGCCACGATGATGGCCAGATAAAAAGGCATCACAAGCCTTGGTTGTTCGTCCCCCGGAATCCGTACAAAATACAAAGATAACAGCTGATAATGATAAGAAACCGCTTCTTCCTCCAGCCCAAGCGCTGCGGCAATGGCGGGCATATCCGTTAAGATTGACCGTACAGGATGAAATATAATATCCACTACCATACCATCTTCCCCGGACAACACTTCATTCACATACACATTTTCCACATGGGGCAGGCTGCTGATCATGGAAATATCCTCCTCGTCAAATTCTCCGGTAATCCTTCCATGCCATGCACCCTCTTCCTCTATCACGCCGGCCACATCATCCTGCCAGAAATGATAGAACAGCCCGCAGAGAAAAGCCAGAAACAATGCTGCAATAAATGCGGCTACCCTGACAGAAGCACAGATTGCCCGGTTCTGTTTGATATAGCCTGCCGAATATGTCTTCCACATACCGCTCACCCCCTTTTCGCATCACTTACAATGCGCCCGTCTTCTATGGTCACAATACGGTCTGCCATGAGGGCCGCTTTCTCATCATGGGTAATCAACAGAATGGTCTGCTTCAGATTGCGGTTGGAAAGCCGCAGCATATCCATAATCTCTTTGGAATTTCGCTGATCCAGATTGCCTGTAGGCTCCTCATCCGCCAGCAGAATCGCCGGCCGGTAGATCAATGCCCTGGCAATGGCTGTCCGCTGCTGCTGACCGCCTGACAACTGGTTGGGAAGTGCCTGTAGTTTATCCTGAATACCAAGAGAAGACACGATTTGTTCAAAGTATTCCCTGTTCACTTTCCTTTTGTCCAGAAGAAGAGGCATCTGAATATTTTTCTCCACCGTAAGGGTGGGAATCAGATTATAGAACTGATAAATGATACCTACTTTTCTCCGCCTGAAGATAGCTGACTGCTTTTGATTCAACGCGGCGATATCCGTGCCTTCTACCAGGACCTTACCCGCGGAAGGCCTGTCCACACTGCCAAGAATATGCAGCAACGTGGACTTCCCTTAACCGGATGCCCCCACAATGGACACAAACTCCCCGGCTTCCACAGACAGGTCAATACCGTCCAAGGCCGTCACCTGATTTTCCCCGCTTCCATATACTTTGCATATTCCTTCACATCTTAAAATTTCCATCCCTGTCACCATACCTCGTCTTTTTATTTCCAGACATTTGCCGGATGATTACACTATAGCAAAATAAAGTGACAACTCAGTGACAATAGAAACGGATTTCAAAACATGCCCCGCCCTCTGCACGGTTTTCTGCCCGGATGGTGCCGTTTTGACTTTCCACAATCTCCTTTGCAAGTGCGAGACCAATACCGATACCGCCATTGGCAGCATTTTGTCCCCGATAGAAGCGTTCAAACAGATGCGAAATATCTTCTTTCACAAATCCCTCCCCCAAATCCCATATCATAATCTGTGTATAGAGCGGATTCTGCTCATACTGACAATACACACATCCGCCAGGCGGCGTATGTTCCATACAGTTTTTAAGCAGATTCATCACCTCCTCCATGGTCCAGTCAAAATCTGCATAAACAGTCTTCTCTCCCAGTTCCGGTATCGAAATGTCAACATGCGCCTGCCGGAAAAGCTCCTGTAAATTATCCGCCGCCATCGTCAAAAGCGTGAATACATCTACGCTTTCTTTCCTGAACATAAGTGTTCCCGCATCGATTCTGGACAGTAAAAGCAACGCTTCTTCCAGATGTGTAAGCCGTGTCACCTGTCTGCAAATCTGTTCCTGCTGTTCTTCCGGTTTATCCTGTTTCATCTGCACTGCCAGGGAAATGGCGGTAATCGGTGTTTTAATCTGATGCGCAATATTAGACAGGTTCTTTGCATAATAACTCTTAGCCCGCAATGCCTCATCTCTGGTCTGACACAGCATGGTCACTGTCTTATAGATTTCATCCTGAAGCCTGGACAGTGCATCCTCCCCTGACGGCATGAGCACGCCGGCTTTTCCCATATTGATTTTCTCCAGATAATCCGTCAGTTTCTGTATCTTTCGATCGGATAAATGCTTCATTCCCACAAACGTACCCGCAAAACAGGTTCCTGCCGTGAAAACTCCAGCCGCCATGCAAAATATCATTCTCCCGGATACTGCCTGATACGATAGTGCCACAAATAATGCCGTAAAAAAAACCGTCAGCAGACTGACGGACATAACCAATCCTATTAAGATTCCTATCTGTTTTCTTTCCTGCATATTATTTTATATACCCCTTTGCAATGCCGAACTTTTTTCCATCTAAAAGATATTTCTTCAACATCTTTTGAAGAAGCGTCTTTTCCGGCAGACTTTCATCCACTATATCGTATCCCGGATAAATCCACCCCATATACCATGTTGCTTCCCTGTCAATCTGATCAATCTGAAACAGTTTTTGAAAACCTGCAATCCTGGAGTCTTTGCCAAGAAACTCCTGCAATTCCGGCATTAACATCCATGTATCGCATGTCAGCCTGACGTCCTCCCAGTCCGCATGATAGGTTTTTCGGAAAGAATAGAAAGCAGCCAGAGACGCCTGAATGGAGTCCATACTCATATCCGCATCAGACGGAATGTGAATGGCAACTTCTCGTTCCCTGCCATCGACAAATTCATACTCCAATGCCCCGAAACGAATTTCCTGAAGCGTCATTTGTCTGGGAAACCACCATGCCCACACATATTTGAAAGTTCCCCAGACTGCATGGTGTTCATATAAAAATCTGGTACAAAATTTCATGGTGGCGGCAAAAATATCTTCTCCTATGCCCTGTTTCACATATTCACCATAAGTATAACAGCAAAGAATATCCAGCTGCTCCCATAATATCTTCATCCCCGCAGGATCCTCCCCCAGATAACTTTGAAGCTCCTTGACCCCTTCATCCCATTTTTCCCGCACAAACAGTTTACGATATATCTCCTCCGGGATTTTCTTTGTTCTTTCTTCTCCATAGGTATCCAGTAATTCTATAACCTCCTGGGGCAATTCCAGTAATTTATATAAATATGCATGTTCCAGCTTTATCATTTATTTTCCGTCCTTCTGTTTTCTTTCCTGCATATGGTTTCTTCCATCCGGTAACCGATACTTCTGACCGTTTTGATACAGGCGGGCTGATGTAATTTCTCCCGCAGACGCTTCAGGGTAACTGTAAGCGTATTGTCATTGACAAAATTCCCTTCAACGTCCCACAAAGCCTCCAGAATCTGCTCTCTTTTCAATATCCTGCCTTTGTTCTCCATAAGCAATAAAAGCAGGCGGTACTCCGATGGACTTAAAGCTATCTCTTCCTCCCCACATCTGACATGCATCCCTTCCCTGTCCAGTATAATGCCGTCACAGGACAGATATCTTGTCGAAGTATCTCCCGTCCTTCTAAGAACCGCCTGCATCCGTGAAAGCAGGACTTCCAGTGCAAAGGGCTTGACCACATAATCATCCGCCCCGCAGGCAAACCCATCCACAATATCCCTGGAATCGCCGCGCACCGTCAGGAAAATGACCGGCAGATCCTTGCAGCTGTCCCGAATCCACTTACACAGCGTGCTTCCCTGTCCGTCCGGCATATTCCAGTCCAACAATACCAAAGAAGGACGATCCGCTGTCAAAGCTTCTTTCGCCTCCTGTATGGTAGGATACACCGATACGCAGTAATCGTTCTGTACAAGGTATTGCCTGACAGACCTGGCAATATCCTCATCATCTTCCACATAGAAAATTTCCATGACAAGTCCACATCCTTTTATGATATAAAGCAGTTGTCTGTTATAAACATGGCATCCCCAAAACTAAAAAACCGATACCGCTCCCTGATGGCCTCCTGATAAGCTGCAAGCACATTCTCCCTGCCTGCCAGAGCACTGACCAGCATCACAAGCGTGGACTCCGGAAGATGAAAGTTGGTAATCAGACAGTCCAGCACTTTAAACTGATACCCCGGATAAATAAATATCTCTGTGTTACCGCACCCTGCCTGTACCATCCCTTTCTCATCTGCCGCGCTCTCCACCGTTCTACAGCTGGTGGTGCCCACACAGATGATCCGGCCTCCAGCCACCTTCACCCTGTTAATCTTATCCGCCGCCTCTTGGGTCACTTCATAATATTCGGAGTGCATATGATGTTCTAAAAGATTGTCCACTTTCACCGGACGAAAAGTACCGAGTCCCACATGGAGCGTCACATAAGCCGTCTCTACTCCTTTGTCCGCAATCTGCGAAAGCAGCTGATCCGTAAAATGCAGCCCTGCCGTGGGCGCCGCCGCAGAACCTTCATACTTCGCATACACAGTCTGGTAACGGTTCTTATCCTGGAGCTTATGGGTAATATAAGGGGGCAGGGGCATCTCTCCAAGACGATCCAGTATTTCCTCAAAGATCCCTTCATAGGAAAACCGGATGAGACGGTTTCCCTCTTCCACCACCTCTAAGACCTCTGCCCGCAGACATCCGTCCCCAAACAGAAGTCTGGTGCCAGGTCTTGCCTTCTTCCCGGGCTTTACCAGCGTCTCCCACACATCGTTTTCTTTTCGTTTCAGAAGCAGTACCTCAATGGCCGCGCCGGTATCCTCCTTGACTCCATACAGCCTGGCCGGCAGTACTTTGGTGTTATTTAAGACCAGACAATCGCCTGGCCTTAAATATTCTAAGATTTCTTTAAATACATGATGTTTTGTCTTACCAGTTACCTTATCCAGCACAAGAAGCCTGGATGACGAACGATCTTCCAGTGGATCCTGGGCAATCAATTCTTCCGGCAGTTCAAAATAAAAATCGGATTTTTTTAATTCTGTCATAGTTACCTCTGTATATCCTTCTTTTGCAGACCTGCAAAACTTTGTCCTTCCATGCCTGCCGGACTTACATGTCCGCGTTCTGCAAGAACGCCACATACCCTCGTTTGGTCTCATAGACATCTGCTTTGCTGGTAGCTTCCCAGGGTGCATGCATATTCAGCACCGCAACACCGCTGTCGATCACATTCATCCCATAGAGTGCCAGGATATAGGCGATGGTTCCGCCGCCGCCCAGATCCACTTTCCCCAGTTCCGCTGTCTGAAAATTCACTTTTTCTTTCTCAAAGACTGCCCGGATATGCCCCAGATACTCTGCATTGGCATCATTGGATCCGGACTTGCCGCGGGAACCGGTAAATTTATTAAACACCATACCGCCGCCCAGATAAGCCACATTTTTCTTGTCGAAGCTGGAAGCATAGGCAGGATCAAAAGCACTGCTCACATCGGAAGAAAGCATGCAGGAGTGGGCAAGACATCTGCGCAGATTCAGCTCACTGTACTCTCCCAGCAGATTCATCACTTCCGCCGCCGCGTTCTCGAAGAACCTGGACTGCATACCAGTAGCGCCCACGCTTCCGATTTCTTCCTTATCCACCAGAATACAGCAGGCTGTCCGCTCTGTCTTTCCGACTTCCAGCATCGCTTTTAAAGAAGAAAAGGCACATACACGATCGTCCTGTCCGTAAGCTAAGATCATGCTCCGGTCAAACCCGGCCTCTCTTGCCTTGCCGGCCGGCACCACTTCCAGCTCCGCAGAAATAAAGTCTTCCTCTTCAATTCCGTAGCTTTTCTGTAAAATATCGAGGATACCCTTTTTCACGGCGTCTTTCTCCGCCTTTTCCTCTTTATCATCTGTCTTTTTCTTCTTGTCAATGGTGAGCGGTTTATTGCCGATGATAATATCCAGCGCCTCCCCCTCGATCACCTTATTTGCCTTTTTCTCAAGCTGTTCCTGCGCCAGATGAATGAGCAGATCCGAGATAAAGAACACCGGATCATCCTCATTGTCACCCACATTTATTTCCACGGTCTGACCGTCTTTCTTGACCACCACCCCATGGATGGCAAGCGGGATCGTCACCCATTGATACTTCTTGACGCCTCCGTAATAATGGGTATCCAGATAAGCAAAACCGCCTTCCTCGTACATCGGATTCTGCTTCACATCCAGACGGGGAGAATCAATATGGGCTCCGAGGATATTCATGCCATCAACCATCTTCCGGGTGCCGATCTGGAAAAGGACAATGGACTTATTCATCCACACGGCATATACCTTATCACCGGCTTTCAGTTTCTTTCCTGCTTTGACAAGAGCTTCCAGTTCCTGATACCCGGCGTTCTCCGCCATATTAACAATCTGGTCGATACACTCTCTTTCTGTCTTACCGTTGTCCAGAAAATCCATATACTCTCTGGCAAAGCTGTCCACTTCCTTAAGCTGTTTTGCATTGTAAGTTTCCCAAGTATTTTTCTGTTCCATAATAACCTCCATATTTTCCGATTCAACCTGTCATCAGCTTCTCAGTTCAATCCCCATACTTTCCAATCCGTTCAATATCTTCTTCATGGCAGCAGTTACATCTGCTTCCTCCAGGGTTCTGTCCTTGGCCCGGAACGTAATGGAATAAGCTATCGACTTATAGCCATCCTTAATCTGATCACCCTCATAAATATCAAAGAGCTGATAATCCTCCAGGATCTTGCCGCCACGCTGGGCAATCACGGATTCAATCTGACCCGCCATAATCTCCTTGGGCACCACCATACTGATATCCCGAAGCACTGCCGGATACTTGGCAATCCCCTCGTACTTACGGTCGAAGGTTGCAAAAGGGATCACTGCCGGCATATCAAGCACCGCCACATAAGCCCTTGTTTTCATGTCGTAATTATCGCAGACTTCCGGATGTACCTCGCCCAGATATCCCACCAGAACACCTTCATAGATAATATTGGCCTGCCTTCCCGGATGCAGATAATTTCTACCGGCATCCGGATCGTAAACCGCCTTCTTTCTCATACCGATGCTGTCAAAGAACTCTTCCACTACGCCTTTCATGGTGAAGAAATCTCCGTCGCCGTACATGCCCAGGGTAAACTCCATTCTCTCCTCCGGCAGCTCCGTAAGCGGCAGCGCCTTGGGCAGATAAATATTGCCCAGTTCATAGAGCCGCACTTCTTTGTTGCGCCTGTTATAGTTGGTGGCAAGACTTGTCAGCATACCATGTAAAGGAACTGTCCGCATGATGGAGAAATCTTCTCCCAGGGGATTGGCAATGGTAATGGCCGCTCTGGCCGGATCGTCCGGTGCAAGAAGCAGTTTGTCGAACACCTTGGGACTCTCAAAGGAATAACACATTCCCTGGGAAAAACCACAGTACTCCGCAATGTCCCTTGCCTTCTGTTCAATCCGTAATTTAAAGGGCAGTTTACCGGTAGTTGCCTCTCCGGTGGGCAGGGTGGTGGGAATCTTATCATACCCGTAAAATCTCGCCACTTCCTCCGCAATATCACACTGTCTTAAGATATCCTGACGGAAAGTGGGCACGGTCAGGCTGTTGGAAGCCTCGTCATATGCCACCTCGATCATCTTGAAAATGGCAAGCATTTCCTCTCTGGATACCTGCGTGCCAAGCAGTCTGTTATACCGTTCCGGCTCAAAAGGAAGCACCACTTCCTCCTTCATCTGTCCGCACACATCCACGATGCCGTCCACCACTTCACCGCAGCCGAACTCCTCAATCAACTGGCAGGCTCTGTTGATGGCCGCCTCCGCATTGTGGGGATCCAATCCTTTCTCGAACTTGCCGGAGGCATCTGTACGCAGTCCCACTCGCTTGGCAGATTTACGGATATTGGCGCCATTGAAAGTAGCCGCCTCAAAAAGTACAGTTGTCACATCATCTGTAATCTTGGAATTCTCACCGCCCATGATGCCGGCAATACCAACCTCTTTCTCTGCATCGCAGATCATCAGTACATCCGCATCCAGAGCCCTGTCCTGGCCATCCAGCGTCTGGAACACATCACCGTCCTTTGCCCTGCGCACAATAATCTTATGCCCGGCAATGGTGCTTAAGTCATAAGCATGCATGGGCTGTCCATACTCTTCCATCACATAGTTGGTAATATCCACCAGATTGTTGATGGGCCGGATTCCGCTGGCCGCAAGGCGTCTCTGCATCCACCTGGGAGAAGGGCCGATCTTGATATTCTTACATACCCTTGCACAGTATCTGGGACAAAGCTCCTGATCGTGCACCTCCACACTGATATAGTCCTCCACTTTTTCGCCATTGCCTTTCACCGTCACCTCCGGCAGGATAAAAGGCTTCCGGAAAGTAGCTGCCGCCTCCCTGGCAATACCAATCACACTGTAACAGTCTACGCGGTTTGAAGTCACTTCATACTCAAAAACCGTATCTCTAAGTCCCAATAGTTCCACGGCATCTGCTCCCACCGGCACATCCTTGTCCAAAATATAGATTCCCTCCTCCGGTGCTTCCGGATACATGTCCCGACTGGAACCCAGTTCCTCAATGGAACACATCATCCCATTGGAGGGCACGCCGCGCAGTTTGCCTGCCTTGATCTTAATGCCTTCTTCCGGCAGCGGTCCGCCGTCATGGCCGCCTGCCACTTTACCGCCGTCCAGGACAACCGGTACTTTATCGCCTTCTTTCACATTATTGGCACCGGTGACAATCTGGATTACCTCATTGCCGATATTCACCTGGCAGACAATCAGTTTATCCGCATCGGGATGTTTTTCGATCTTGTCAATCTGACCGACCACGATTTTCTCCAGATTTTTGTCAAGTCTTGTATACCCTTCCACTTTCGTGCCGGAGAGCGTCATCGCGTCCATATATTCCTGGTCTGTACACTCTAAATCCGGTACATACGCCTTAATCCATGATAATGCTGTATTCATGCTGATTCCTTTTCCTTTCTTTATCTTTCTTTTCTATAAATAATTATCGGTAAATTATGAGATCTGCCATTTGAAACAAAATTTAATCATATGTGTATTCCGGCTTCTTATATAACAAATCTTTATCGGCCGCCATATCTTTATCCCAAACTTCCTCTTTCCAGGCTTCCTTTTCAACATCTTCAATCGCAACAGAGACACTCGAAATATCACATACCAGTATTTCAGATATGTCTTCTGCGATTTTTTGTGCACATCTTCTCTTCTGCTCCTCACTCCTGCCGGAAAAGCACTTGATTTTTACATGAGGCATATTCTTTTCCTTTCTGATCCGCCCATTAGAATTGTCTGAGGAAACGGATATCGTTCTCATACAGCAGTCTCATATCGTCAATCTCATATTTTAACAGCGCGATACGCTCCAGTCCCACACCGAAGGCAAACCCGGTATACTGCTCCGGGTCAATGCCGCTCATCTCCAGCACATGGGGATGTACCATACCGCAGCCCAGAATCTCAATCCAGCCCTCGCCCTTACAGAACCGGCAGCCCGTACCGCCGCACTTAAAGCAGGTCACATCCATCTCCGCACTGGGCTCCGTGAACGGGAAATGATGGGGTCTGAATTTTACCTTCGTCTCCTCCCCAAACAGTTCTTTGGCGAACTCCGCCAACGTTCCCTTTAAATCTGCAAACGTGATATTCTTATCAATCACCAGACCTTCAATCTGATGGAAGGAAGGGGAATGGGTGGCATCCACCTCATCGGAACGGAACACCCTTCCCGGTGCGATCATACGAATCGGCAGTTTGCCTTTTTCCATCTCATGTACCTGGGTGGATGAGGTCTGTGTCCTTAAAAGAATATCTCCTGTAATATAGAAGGTATCCTGCTCATCCTTGGCCGGATGATCCGCCGGAATATTCAGTGCTTCAAAGTTATAATAATCCTTCTCCACATCGGGGCCTTCCACCACCTCATAGCCCATGCCGATAAAGATTCTCTCCACCTCTTCTAAGGCAATGGTGTTGGGATGTCTGTGTCCCACATTATTCTTTCTGGCAGGCAGGGTCACATCGATGACTTCCTTCTTCATCTTTGCTTCCCGGACCATCTTTTCCATCTTCCTGACAGAGGCATCCAGTACCTTCTCAATCTCTTCCCTGGTCTCATTGACAAGCTGCCCGACCTTCGGCCGCTCTTCCGGCGCAACATCTTTCATCCCCTTTAATACTGCCGTCAGTTCCCCTTTCTTACCAAGATAATTGACTCTGACTTCATTGAGTTTTTCCAAAGCATCACTGGCCTCAATCTGGCGCAGTGCTTCCGCTTTGATCTGTTCTAACTTCTCTTTCATTGCCGTTCTCCTTTTTTGAATTTTCTCCCTTTTCCTGCATAAAGACAAAGTCCCATGTGCATAAAACACATGGGACGAATATACTCCGCGGTACCACCCAGATTCCTGTTGTTTCGATGCTGTTTTGCACCGGATGACAACAGACACTTCATTTGGCGTAACGTGCCATACGTCCTGCACTACTATCATTTCGCACAGGCAGCTCCGGTGGGAAATTCGGACAACTATCTGAACCGAAGGGAACTTACAGCCGCTGATTCCCTCTCTCTTGCGGAAAATAATCTCTTACTGACACCTTCACAGCTTTTTATTATAAAAATCTACTTGCTATTTTAGTGTCTTTCCCGCGACTTGTCAAGCCAGCCAAACAAAAATTTATACACCGGCCCGAAATAACGGTTGATATGTGCTCCGATCATCAGAATATACATCAGCATATAGAACCACAACATTAAAATCACTACCGTAGTCAGGCTTCCATAGGTGCCAAATCCATTGAAATTATCCACATATATCGAAAAAGCATAGGAAGCAGCACCCCATAAAACAGCAGAAAACGCCGCCCCCGGAATCTGCACCTTAAACCGCAGCTTCTTACTGGGCACATACGCATAAATCAACGCAAAAATAAGCGTCAGAATCACCCAGGATATCAGAAAACGGAAATGCATGATAAACCGTACCAGAATATGGAGCGGCGGAATATCTGCCAGCAGGAAGTCCACGATCACATTGCCAAATACCATGACAAACAACGCCACCAGCATTGCCGCCAGAATAATGACCGTATAAATACAGGCGATTGCCCGCAGCACAAAATAATTACGTCTCTCCTCAAAATCGTTGACTGCATTAAGCCCTCGTATCAAGGCTAACATTGCTTTGGCCGCAGACCAGATCGTAACCAATGCAAAGACTGTGATGGTTCCTGCCGACCTGGCATAAACATCCGAAACAATCCTTACCACCATAGCCTCCATGGCATCCGGTGTAAACTGCGTGATCGCATTTAACAGATTATCTTTCGTCAGCGCCGTATACGGCAGGATGGCACAAAGGGCCATCAGAAGCGGTATCATGGACAGAAAGAGAAAGAAAGCCGTACTGGCCGCAAAGGCGCTGATGTTCTTCTTCGTCATCTGCCAGTTAAAATCCCGTATAATATAATATAACCTATATATTGTCCTCATAAATCACCTGTTCATTGTCATTGTTCCTTCAATATCTTTGCATCTTCCAAGGTACATCCGGGATAAAACATGGCAAGAATCTGCTCATAGGAAACTTCCTTCTTCCCAAGCGCCTTTGCCCCGTTCTGGGACATTCCCACACCATGGCCATACCCGCCGCCGGTCAACGTATATCCTACCACATTATCATCCTCTTTTCCAGCATCCAGAACAAAAAAGCCGCTGGGAAGCAGTGTTCCCGGCAAGGTAGTACTGTCATCCTGCCGTACCACAGAACTTTCACCATCACACAACACATATCGTATATTGTACTCCGACACCACTTTGATCGTACATTTATCCGTCTCTATGAGCAGTTCCTCTGCCACACCGCCTGCACCTCTCTTTATAATAGAAAGATTCTTAATCCTGGTAAACTTCTTTACCGGTTCCGACACGTAATAATCCCCTTCTGCCTTTGTGAGCACTGCTGTCGGTGCCGCCTGGTATCTTTCCTGTACACGCTCCAAAATCTTATCCGCCTTCACCTGTTCCACCTCATAAGTCCAGCGGTACCAGGGCTCCTCCCTTTCCAGATCCTCCTCGTGCGCAGTGCTGATAAACGCCCTGAAAACTTCCTCCCGGCGCAGTTCTTCCCCGTCTGTCTGCGTTTTCCTTTCACTCACCCTTGCAGCGCACATATAAGAAGTGTCGGTATTTTCTCCGCCTTTCCAGATTTTTGCATCCGTTCCCACACCGCAGGAAGTGGAATAATAATAATTCTGTGCCGGCTGTCCCTGATAGAAAAGCAGTATCCCGTCTGTCTCCCTGACCGCCGTGGTGGAAGCCGCGTTTTCCGGAATATTATGATAGACCTGATAGGCTGTGGTATCATCCACATGGGCTCCCAGCTGTGGCAGGCCTGCATGGAGAATATAACGGTAGCCATAAGTTCTGGCACATACTGCCTGTGCCTTAAGCGCCTCCTGCGGATAAGATGCAGGCATCTCACTGGGTACCACTGCATAAAGATACTCCTCCAGCGGAAGTTCATTGATCAGGACAATTCCCTCCGAAACCCGGTAACACTCCACAGCCCCCCTGTAGGCATTATTCTCCCGGCTTTTTCCTTCCATATCCAAAAGAACCTTGTCCGTAAGGTTTTTACTTTGATAAATTCTCCGTTCTCCAACCTCCATGTCCTTCGCTTCTATCCGCGTCTGTTCCCCGTCCACGCTGATTCCTACCGTCTTATGGTAATTACTGTTGTCCGCCGTATTTTTGATCAGCACGCGGATTGTGTCGGCTTTCTCCGGTCTGGACACCAGACAGGCACAGATTTTATCCTTATCCATCACAAAATCTGTATCCGCATAGCCAATTTTTAAATCTGTACGCCGCAGGGTCTCCATGCTGCCATAGAGTTTGTAGATTTCCATATTCTCTGCGGCCTTATAGATCCCCTGCCCCTCAATCTCTATTTCTTCCTCCGTCACCCGCAGGAGCTTTCCATGAATCTTTTCTTCATATCCCCTGGCTGATTTCATTCTTCCGTCCTGAAAAACCAGATCCGCCACCTGTTCCCGTTCCAGACTGCCTGTATTCTTTCCCGCCGTCTGTACCTGAAACGCTACCTGATGATAAAAGCATGAAAGGACATCATCTGTCACTTCCATAACCCATACGTTTCCCAGATAGTGTTCCTCCGGCAGTACTTCCACAATCGTCAGGAGTTTATCGTCCTTCACATATACTTTCATCTCCTCAAAAACATTTTCCTCAAAAGCCGCCGAACAGTATTGATAAGCCCCCTGCATGGCTCCGTTCTCTGTATAGGCTTCTCTGGTCTCAGGATTTACCTTCAGGACAAAAACAGTGGTTTCCCAAATAGACGATTCTGTATCAAAATATGCAAGCATGATCCGGTACGCCTCATACCAGTCTTTCTTTAACAATGCATATTCCGGCTCATATTGATCTCTGAAATCAGGCAGTCCCAGTTGTTGTCCCTCTACCTGTTCATAAATCTGTATGTACTGCTGATAGGTCAGATAGGGGCTCTGCATTTCTCCCATATCGACATCTATTGCCGTCTCCAGAGCCTCCATCAGAATCTCCACATCCTCCACCAGGATTTTATCTCCTTCCAGAGATTCCTTCTTCCCCTGGCCTCTTCCCAGCCACAGACAGACCAGGAATAACAGTCCGAAAAAAATCAACGACAGTTTTATTATCCACTTAGCATCAAATTTCATCCTAAAACCTTTCTGTCAATACACAACGTCCACCTGTATCTCCATCCTGTCCCTATGGACACAGACTC
Source organism: bacterium 0.1xD8-71 (assembly GCA_003612405.1). GTDB lineage: Bacteria > Bacillota > Clostridia > Lachnospirales > Lachnospiraceae > UBA3282. Next base: position 118,833 of record RAYR01000001.1, on the reverse strand, counting down.
TTCTCTATTTCTATGCACAAACAGCTTACATTATCCCAAACGCAAAAGCAGCCGTCTCAGACGACTGCTTTCTATCTTTTGTATTCCCCCCGAAATGCCGGATCTTGTATTTTGACTCCTAGCAAAGCTAGGTGGGTAACCGCAATCACACTTCTGCCTTCCACTGCACAAAGCTCAAAGGCTGGAGGCCTGACATCCATATGACAATGTAGGAATCCCGTTTAAAGTATCTGTAGGTTCAAAATAACAAGACTTTATCGTACATTTCAGGTTAGTTCTATTATATCCGAATCGACCGCAGAATACAACAGAATTTTTTGCCAAAAAGCCCTTTTATCCTGTTGTTTCCGCAAAATCACTGTGCCCAGGAAAGTGCTTCTTCCAGGCTTTCTGCTTCCAGGATATTTAACATAAACTCTGTATGTTCCTCCGCCTGATCCGTATCAATGTAGCGGAACACATCTTTAATATATTTCTCGGAATGATCATATTCATAAATCCCGAAAGCAAGTCCCTGTTTTACTTCTTCCGGTGCGTCTGTCTGACGGTTCATGATAAAAGCATCTATGTATGGATTGGCCTCTGTAATGTAATAACAATAGGCAAAAGCCGCTGCCTGTAGTTTTTCACCTGATTTAGAGGAAAAGCCCAGTTCCGTAATGGTAATACTTCTTACTTCACCCTTGGTATCCAGATACTCCTCCTGCCCCAGGAAATCTGTCAAAACGCCCAGATTCATGATCGATACGATCTCTGCATCCGGGGTCTTGTCATAGTGCTGGGACCAGTAATTCACACGAGTCATAGGCTGCGGATAAGGATGTATGGCAATGCCCCAGTCGTAGTTGCCGTGTAATAGAGCCGCATCATTAAATGCCCTGACTAAATCTCTGGCATTAAAATATTTTGTGCTTGCCATCTTATTACTGTTCCAGTCATGATCAATACTGAAATACACCCTGGCATTGGCATATTCACTCTTGATGGCCTGATAGAAAATCCGCATCCCTCTCTCAAATTCCTGCGCATAATAATCCACATCTGCCGTATCCAGATAATTCCAGATTTTATTCTGATTAATCTCGTTGGCAATCACCCAGCTGTGTACAATACCATGCTCTCCGCCGTCATAACGGCCCGCCAGAAAACTGGCCACCGCTTCCATGGTTTTGACGCCCTCTGCATCTGCCGCGTTGAACATATAATAATAGGCTTTGCTGTCCTTCTCCCTTGCCTCCGGATGAATCAGCTCCATATGTTCTTCATTCCAGTCATTTAATACCACCGCTGTGGTGCTCATACCCCGCTCATTCAGATAGACAAACAGCTCATCATAGCCGTTGATCGCCGCTCCATTGAAAAGATAAGTGGTTCCTTCATATTCATATTCAATGGTGGGCAGAAATTCATTTGTGGTCTCCCCCATAATATGGGACAGAGGTATATTATAAATAGCATGTTTCACGCCAAGGTCTGTCAGTTCCGGCGTCTTCAGCATGGTAGGATCCAACAGCAAACCTTTCTTGGAACCTACATCCGGATAAGCGTCCTGATTCTCGGCCAGGGCCTCCGGATTCAGCAGATAAACACCATTCCCCACAGGTACATATTCTCCGTCCAGCAAAAGCGCCGGAACAAACAGGTCGAACAGATAATCTTCCCTGTAAGCAAACCGAATCTTCCAGTTTCGTCTCTTGGCCTGAAAAGCAACCGGTTCCCCGGACAATTCCCCGTCCTCATAACATGCTGTATGAAACAGATACAGATAAGCATCATCACTTGCCGGCACCTGAGGCATCACCACGGAATATTCCAGCTTTTCTGTAGAGTCCTCATAATATAATGCTGCCGACGATGCATAATCCTCCAGCTTGGCAGCACTCAGTTCCACATCGCCTCTGGTCAGCCTCTCCGCATCAAATTCCTCACCAGGTACAATCGCACCCTCCGTCTCGACCCGTTCCGAGCTGACAGGAACTTCCTCTCCGCAGCCACATAAAAGAACCGGCACAAATAACCCTGCCAGCAATGCGATCAGACTCTGCCTTATCCAGTTGCATCCACTATCTGTTTTTCTTTCTTCTGCCCGCATCAATATTCCACCGTGACGGACACCTGCGGTCTTACATCTACCACATCCGACACTTCTATTTCCCCTCTTCTGACTTGATGAAACACTTTATAATATTCGTCTATCGTAATATTTTCAAACCGCCATTCTGTGTTCAGCACAGGCAGCCCCGTACAATTTTCTTTGGCACCGCAGCGCTGCACCTGCCCGGCAAAATTCTCTGACCATCTGCCGCCTGCGGCATAGTAATCATCCAGCGAAATAATAACTGCATTGGCGATATCTTTGACTGCGCTGGTCAAAACACATTCTGATTCCCGGCATTGATCCATATCCGCCCCGATCATCATACCGCCTTTCTCCTCCGCCGCCTCCACTACAGATTCATACAGGCGGCCGCCACATGCAAAAATCACTTCCGTACCATCTTCATACCATGCAGAAGCCTTGTCCAGAATTTCCTGCCCCGGCTCGTAAGTTCCCGCATACCAGTACTTCACCGACACATCTTCTATTGCCATGCTGCCCGCCGCATCATCAATCCCTTGCAGATAACCATAACCATACCGGATAACCGGTGCCGACTCAACCCCGCCGATAAAACCGAACCGGCGATATCCTTCCATAACTGCCATATATCCTGCAAGATACCCTGCCTGCTCTTCCTGGAATGTAACACAATGCACATTATCCGCCACATCCGCTGCCTCTCCGGATTCATCTTCCGGTACGCCGTCAATCAATAAGAAAGAAATCTGCGGATACTCATTCTGCAATTCATAGACTGCTTTCTGAAAGTTTTCTCCCGCGCAGACAATTATCCTGGCCTGGTTGTCCACCGCATGCACCAGCGCATCCCGGTAATCCTGAAGGCTTTCTCCTTCTACTCCATAATAGGAGAAGGAAACCCCTGCCGCCAGAGCATACATACAGATACCATCATAAATATTTTCATTGTAAATACCATCTATCAGAGCTCCATCCGGTACGAAGGCAATCTCTCCGCCTTCCTCCCTGTAGTCTCCGTACATATCACTTAACAAAGCCGCCATCACATCCCGATAGTCCGCTTCTTCCGGCTCTTCTTCTATTTTCATCTGTTCCTGAATGGTAACTCTTGCCGGTTCTTCCACTTCCAGCTGATCAACAAACGTAATGCCCACTGTTTCTACAGCTTCTTTGGTTTCCCCGGACGGTTCCACAGCTTCCCGCTGTCCGGCTGCCCCGCATCCTGTCAATATACCTGTCAGAATAAGGCCTACGGATATTGAAATCACAAGCGGTCTTTTTGTCCCGATTTTCAATCCACATTCTCCTTTTGTCAGGTCAGATAACAGCAACACTTCTTAATTCATTGTATCTTAAAACCCCTTAAAAGGGAAGCATCATTTTGCAACTTCCCCTTTCCAGATCCGGTAAGTCAACGCTGCTGTCAGCACGGTTAAGACGATAACAATCCCCTCCACCAACACCAGCTCCATATAATCTGCACTGAGCACTGTAATAAAGTCTACCAGAAAATGAATTCCAAACGCCAGTGCCACATATACCTTTCTGCCATATCTGACACCACAGTACATCAGAATGGAAAGAGCAATCTGTAACACAATGGCACACAACCGCTCCACCCCTGACAGATAAAAAACATAGTCCGGCGTTGTCCAAAGTGCAGACAACTGTTGTATGGTTACCTCCCTGACTTCCTCATCCAATGCCATCAGTGTGGATTCCATACCGCCCGTATTGATCATGATAGACATTACAATATTATTGATACACATCATTCCCACAATCAGGATTGCCTCAAACCCGCCGTGTCCGGCTCCATACATCAGGGCATTTTCCGTGTCCAGATTTTTCTTCATCAAATACCGCATGGCAATATAACGCCCTGTCTCCTCAAACAGCGCTGCCGCCAGCCCGCCATATGCGGCAAAAGCCCAGATGTTTGCTGTCAGCTCTTCTTTGGCCGCCGAAAGTACCGCCACATGAAGTGTCTGCTCCAATACCATGGCCATCACAAAGAAAACACCGGCGCCGATAAAGAAGCTTGTAAGCTTTGCCCGCTTCCTGATATACAGATAAAGAAGCAGGGCCACAGGTATCCCTATCGAAACAGCCAAAGTAAAAAACATGCCTAAAATACTGATTCCTGAAATCGTCTGAAGATTCATTGTACATCCAACCTTTCTGTCTGTTTTATTGTTTATCTATAATAACGCACCCGCTCATAAATCTCATGAAGTCTCTTTCCCTCTTCCGTATCAGCGATGCCCGCATAGGTTTCCATCTCATAGGGTGTCTCATGCCGTCCGGGAGGCTCTTTGCGATACTTCCTGATCGTGCGGCGGTACTGTCTGCGGATCCGCTCGGTCTGTGTCAGATTCTTTCTGCCGGTATGCAGGGATTTCCCGCTTTGTACTGCTTCTTTTTCTTCTTGCAGATTCTCCACCACATCACCGTTCTCATCAAAGGTTTCCCGAAACAGCCTGCTTATCCTGTGAAACCCACATATCCCCAGCAAGGCTGCCATACTAACCCCCAGAACTGCCAGTCCCTTCTCCAGATACTTCATCCAGACCGGCGGTTCTTTGTCCTCCGGTTCCATGAAACAGAATATCCCATCCTCCCTGTCAGAATACAGGTTCAATTCCTCCCAAAGCTGCTCCGTCGGCATCTCGTCCATATCCACTTCTTTCTGAAAAAGCCCCCGGATATCCCGGTGGTTTCTATACTCGGACAAAACGCCGGATACAATACCCAGACAGATGATTCCTGCCAGAAACATCAGACAGATACTGCCGTTGATCCCATAGAGCCGCCGTCCGGACAGGTTACATACCCGCTTGTTTAAGAACAGATATTCCTGTGTCTCTTCCAGATAGCAGTACAAAAGCGTGCCGCATAAATATAATGGTAACAATCCCATGATAATATTACAAAGCGGCGGATTATTACAAAACTTTCCCACCCCATAGGCAAATAATGGTACAAACAGATAGACTGCCCGCGGTTGTGTGAGTATACTCTGTCTCGGCTGCCAGTCCGGATTCTCTTCCTGTCTGTCCACTCTCTTTTTGTCATGCAGCCTGATCAGGATACGTTCCACATAAACGATGAAGGATTCCAGTCCCAGAATCACCGCCACACCCAAGCCGATATCCATATCGCCCTCTCCGGTAATCCCACGAGTCTTCCATGCCGCTGCATTGACCGCCGTCACACACAGAACAGACCAGAACAGATACACACCCATTCTCCTGCATCTTTCCATCAGCAGATCCGTTCCTGCAATAACCGCCAGGATCAGCAGATTGAGAAGCCATACCCACTTCATATCATACACCATTTCGCCCTGGATAAACAGTGCATACAAAACCGGAGCCAGGACTGACAGTAAAATGCCTCCATGACACCATCCCAGAATCTGTTTTGTTCTCTTTCTCAATATGCCGTCACCTCCCTGACAACACAGTGCAGATTCCTTCCGGTACTGACGGCCGTTCTTTCTCCTGCATCCTGCGGATACACCCACAAACCATATTTATCCTGCAAAAAACTCTCTATTTTGTCCTGGTTGCGTTTTCCGTCTCTTGTAATAAAAACCGGGAAAGCATCCGTTGGCAGATCTGTCAGAATATCCTGGTACGCCGTCATCCGTTCTTTCCTGTTGATTCTGCATAGCATCTGTTCCAACAGCCGAAGCTGCCCTCTGCGGGCCCCTGGCTCTATGCGCACAGGCTCGGAAAGATTCACACTAATTCCCACTTCCAGTCCCTGGCCCAACAGCCGCTGTGCCAGACAGGCCGCTACAGAAATGCCTTCCTCAATCAGATGATCCTGTCTGTAGATTCCCCTGTCTTCCACATCCAGATAAATCATCACCTGCTGCGTAAGGGTAGAATCATAGGTATTGACCATCATTTCCCCCGTTCTGGCACTGGCTTTCCAATTGATTACCCGCATAGGATCCGTGGAAGTGTATTCCCGGATGGCATGAAAGGCAAATGGATCTTCATAGAGCTTTCTGGCACATTGCAGCGTACCCATCAGCCGCTCACACAGCATTATGATGTCAGACACATCCACCCTCCCTGCATACACATAGAGAGCCGCGTCCACCTTTTGTTCCCCGGCATATTTTCTGTCATAGAACACAGAAAAACTGCGAAGCTCCACATGGTCCACCGGATAATAACCCCGTTCCTGACATTTTAAAGTGATTTCCCTTCTGATCCGCTGACTGCCCAGCAGAGAAAAAACATCTCTCTTATATAAGTAATCGCTGACCATCGCGTTTTCCATCTGGGTAAACACCACGCCTTTATCAATCCGAAAGGCAATTTCCAGTACAGGTACCGGCATCCGCTTATGATTCTCAATCTGTTCTATAATCTGTGCCTGTCCGCCTGCGTACACATACTCCTGTGCAAACCAAAGCTTACAGTGCAGATTTTTCATCCAGCCTTTTCCATACAGAACATACCAGCCCGCTCCAAGCAGCAAAACGCCGGTCAGAAATACACTAATCATGGCGCGACCAATCTTCCGTGGGCAGTGCCACACTCTGTAACAGCCCGCGAATCAGCTCTGTATTAGATTTCTCACTGCCATACGCAGACAACAGCCTGTGCGCCAGCACCGGCACAGCTACCTGTTTCACATCCTCCGGCACCACAAAATTACGGCCCTCTATCATAGCCCATCCCTGAGATGCCCGAAGCAGGGCCAGGGTTCCTCTGGGACTGACTCCAGCCGCCTGTTCCCCCTGTCTGGTAGCCTGCACCAGATTCACCATATAATCCCGCAGATCCGGATGTACATAAACCGCCCGGCACTCTTCCTGTAACGCCCGTATCTCTTCTATCCTGGCCACTGCCCCGATCTCCTCAAGCGGTTTCGCATGGATATAGCGGTCCAGCATCTGCCGTTCCTGCTCTCTTGCAAGACATCCCATGCCAATCTTTAACAGGAAACGATCCAACTGTGCCTCCGGAAGCGGAAAACATCCCAATGTCTCCACCGGATTCTGCGTTGCTATGACAAAAAACGGCGTCCCCAGCACCCTGGTCACCCCATCTACCGTCACCTGTCCCTCTCCCATACACTCCAGAAGACTGGACTGGGTACGCGGCGTAGCGCGATTGATCTCATCCGCCAGAAGCAGATTGGCAAACACCGGCCCCTCCCGGAATACAAATTCCTCCTGCTCTTTATGATATACGGAAAGCCCCGTCACATCACTGGGCAGAAGATCCGGTGTAAACTGAATCCGCCCGAAGGTAAAATCCATGGACTTGGCCAATGCCTTGGCAAGCTGTGTTTTACCCGTTCCCGGCACATCCTCCAACAGCACATGGCCTCCCGCCACAAGCGCCGTCAGCAGAAGGTCCGTCACTGTACTTTTACCGATTATTACCTTCTCCACATTATCCTTGATTCTTTGCAGTGTATCCATGGGCATTGCCTGTCTCCTCTCAAAATCATTCCATGGCAGAAATCATCCATGGTTTGTCATTATTATAATCCTACCGCAATTATCCGGGAAAGGAAATGAAAAGTTATAAAATTCCTGCATATCTTTTATCCTTTCCGGTTACCAGTTGTTTCCTGCGTACTTCCTATGGTACTATTTTATCAAAAGAAATCTGTCCGGAGGATACAGTATGGAATCTGACAAATGGAACACCGTAGAAACCTTAATCGCAGAAGTGAAAGAAAAACTGCATAATCATGCCAGACTTGCACAGATGTTTGAGGCATGTTACAGCAATACCCTGCACACCACCATCCGCAGACTCCCGGACGGCACCCCTTACGTCATCACTGGCGATATTCCCGCCATGTGGCTTCGTGATTCTGCGGCACAGCTGCGTCCCTATCTGATCCCTGCAAGAAAAGATCCGGCCCTCACTGAGCTGATTGCCGGCATTGTACGAAAGCAGTTCTTTTATATCAATACAGACCCTTACGCCAATGCCTTTAACGACAGTCCAAACGGTGCCTGCTGGCGGCATGACGACACCCGGATGAACGACTGGCTCTGGGAACGCAAATACGAGATTGATTCTTTGTGTTATCCTGTCTGGCTGTCTTACCTGCTGTGGAAAAATACCGGCTGCACCAGCCATTTCAACGATGATTTTTATAAAGGAGTCTATCGGATTCTCGCCGTCTTTCGCTGTGAACAGAATCATGAGGAAAGTTCTCCCTATCATTTCATCCGGGAAAATACGTTTTTCACAGATACCCTGTCCCGGAATGGTAAAGGCGCGCTTGTCCGCGGCAATATCGGACTGACCTGGTCCGGTTTTCGTCCCAGTGACGATGCCTGTACCTATGGATACCTGATTCCTTCCAATATGTTTGCCACCGTCATCCTGGGGTATCTGGAAGAAATTGCGGATGCCATATACCATGATAACACCTTACAGGAGGACGCCCGCACACTCAGAACACAAATTGAAGAAGGCATCCGGAATTACGGCATTGTAGAAACATCGGATTATGGAAAAATCTATGCCTACGAAACAGACGGCTTCGGGCAGTACAACCTGATGGATGACGCCAACATCCCCAGTCTCCTGTCTATCCCCTACCTGGGATACCAGGGCGATGATACCATCCTCCAAAATACCAGACGTTTTATCCTAAGTGATGCAAATCCCTGTTATTATCAGGGAATCTTCGCACGCGGAATCGGCAGCCCCCATACCCCGGTCAATCATGTCTGGCATCTTTCCCTTATCATGCAGGGTCTGACTGCTGTGGACGAACAGGAACAGAGGGATATCTTACAAATGCTTCTTAAGACCGATGCCGGAACGAATCTGATGCACGAAAGCTTTCATGTGGACAATCCGAACCAGTATACCAGAAAATGGTTCTCCTGGGCCAATGCCTTGTTTTGCGAACTGATACTTAAGATATGTGGTTACAGAATTTAGGGGTGTTAAAAAATATAGAAAACTGATGATACAATTGCAGCATCAAACGAAGCGTTCAGATTCCCCAGAAAGTGGATAACTTTTTACAAACAAACAGGAGCAGCCATCATGCAGGAAAGTAGATTATTTAAAATCCTATATTATCTGTTAAGTAAAGGACATGCCACCGCCCCATACCTTGCGCAGGAACTGGAGGTCTCGGTGCGCACCATCTACCGGGACATTGATGCCCTAAGCAGTGCAGGCATACCCGTCTTTGCGGAAACCGGACGAAACGGCGGCATTTATCTGCTGGATAACGCTGTGCTGGACCGTGCACTGCTGTCCAGAGAAGAACAACAGGAGATTCTGACTGCACTGCAAAGCACCAATGCTGCCTCAGATATCGAGAATTCCGGTATTCTCCATAAACTCTCTGCCCTTTTCCAGATGCAGTCGGATGACTGGATTGAAATCGACTATACAAGATGGGGCAATAAACAGTCCGATAAAACCAAATTTGAATCCCTCAAATCTGCCATTCTGGAACGCAGATGCGTGCAGATATCCTATGCCGGTTCTCATGCCCAGACTACGGAGCGGATTATCCATCCCCTGAAACTTCTGTACAAAGGACGGAACTGGTATCTGGAATCCTACTGTACTCAAAAACAGGACTTCCGCCTGTTTAAGATAAACCGCATCCTCCGCCTGGACGTTTTAAAGGAACATTTCCCCTACCGCCCTTTCCCCGAACCAGATGCGGACTCCCCCGCAGAATATGAACAGCAGGTCACCCTCTGTTTCCCAAAGGAAATGGCTTACCGGGTTTATGACGAGTTCTCTCCGGAACAGATGACCCTACAGGAGGACGGCACGCTTCTTGCCACGGCAAAGATGCCGGTGGATCACTGGCTGATCGGATTTCTGCTCTCCTTCGGGCCAAACGTGACAGTCCTTTCTCCTGCTGATTTGAAAAAAGATCTTGCCGAACAGGCAAGGCTTACCTATGAGAAAAATAAATAATTTAAAAATTCATAGCACATGAAAATGCTTATGCGGATGTCTTGCAATTTTTCTTGTGAGCTTTCAGTTTCTTGATGGCCCAGGCATAGTGGCTGGAAGTGTTGCTGACAAAATAAGAACCCAGAACACTGCCGCCGACCCAGGGAAAAGCTCCTTTTGTAAAGAGTTCTTCGTTTGAGAAGGTCTCTGCCAGCTCCATGACTTCTCTGTGGGAGTTGTCAAGCATTTCTTTGGCCTCGTCCAGTGAAGTATTCTGATGCTTCTGCCAGAAAACTTCATTCATTTTGCCGTAGGTTTTCCAGTTGTAAGGGCGGGGAATAAAAGGTGCCTGGGTACCTTCCTGGTTGGTTTTCACCCAGTGAAGCAGTAATTGATGCCACTCATAAAGATGAACCAGGACATCTCTTACATTTTTATCACGTTTCCAGTGCGCTTCTTTCTTACTCGCATCGCTGTCAAAATCAAAGGGTGTAGAAAGTTCTTTGTCTGACAGCCCGTCGATCAGTTGGTTCATCTGTGCGTAATTTTGGGCGGATGCACTCAGTAAATCCGATTTTGTAGTTGGTCTGCTCATGTGAATTCCCTCTTTTCTTAATTTTGGTATTTTATGATTCCTCGTATTTTGGTATCTGAAAACAGAATATCACACAAACCCTGACAACCTATGTCATGTTTTAAAAGTTATTTTCTCAGATACTGCAAAATCGGCTCAATATACTTTTTGTCTGAAATATCATAAGACGAAGAAATCATTTTGATCATGATTTGTTCCTCTTCTGTCTTATCTTTTTTTGCTTTCAGTGTTTTTATAAACATTTTCATCATCAGTTTAGACGGTGCAGACATTTTATCATAATGGAATCCTCCCGGACAATAAAATGTTTTTACCTTTTTCTGCTCTGACACGTTGAAATTCCGTTTGAGGGCCATATCAATTTCCGGGTTGTCTATCGGACTTCCGCCAACACAAAATGCAATCAGCTTCTTATCTGCCCATTTACCTATATTTCCCTTAAACCAACTAATTTTACTGATACTGCCTGCGCAGGCCCAGCCTCCAAAAATAATTGCTTCATAAGAATACAGATTCTTCTTTTTTGCGTCTGATAATGCAAGGCAGTCAGCCCCAGCCTCCTCTGCTATCCATTCTGCATAACGCTTTGTAAACCCTGTTTGTGAATTGTAAATTACGATTGTTTTCATCTGCTTATCTCTCCCTATTTTCCAAATTTTCTATTCCGGCATACAGTTTTGATAAAAGAATAAAAAGAGTTTCAATCTCTTTGTCTGTATAAACTTCAAAAAGATATTTCAATTCCTCCTGGTATTCAGAAAAGTCGTTTGCATAAAAGTCATTTACCTTTTCTGTGGGGCAGATACACATAGCTCTTGTATCATAAGGGCTTTGCTGAATGGTAATAAATCCTTTTTTCATCAAAACATCCGCTAGCTTTTTAATATTTTGTCTGGAACAGCCTAACAAACTTCCTAATTGGGTAAATGTCAGCTGTTCCTCTGACTGTCTGACAATCGACAATAACATAAACTGTTTTAACGATACTTCCGGAATATGATGATCAAAAAGCGTTTGCAGCCTGTTCCCGGCAATAAATAGTGTGCTGAAAATGGCCTTTCTCTGGTTTTCCGTAGAACCTGAAAATTTTTTATTTAAATCATCAATATTCATACACCCCTCCAAATTAGTAACTTGTTGCGTTTATGATTATAGCAACAAGTTACCTATGTGTCAATATGAATAAAATAAAAAATGGGTATACCGCTATCCGCGATATACCCATTTCATTTTAATATTATACACCTACCCGAGGCCGCAAAGCAGAGCTCGCAAAGTTAATTTGCGAAGCAAATTTACTTTTTTACAGTGCGTTCACCAGTTTCTCAAGTGCAGCCAGTGCCTCGTCAGGAAGCTTATCATAACCTTCCTTCTTCTCAGCAAAGCCCTTAACCGCATTTACACGGGTCTCCAGAGCGCTCTTTAACTGTGCCTTGTAATCAGCATCATTTAAGTCGGGTGTAAAGTCGCCTGTCTTGCCGCTCCAGTCGTTCATGATCTCGATATCCTCGAAAGGACCCCACTGCTCGAATTTAGCCTTGCCCTCTACGATGGTCTCTAAGATACCAAGGGTGTCTTCCTTCTGGCACTTGTGACCCATGAAGTCACCTGTGTTAACGATGTAGCAGTCAACGTTCTTCTCTTCCACTAACTTCTTGAACTTCTCATAGTCATTTACCAGAGGATAAGTTCTGAACGGGTTAGCATAAGGAACGATACGGATTGCGTTCATATCGGTACCAGCTGCCACACGCTCTGCGGAAGATGTCTTGGTTGCCAGGGTTGCGCCCATAACGGATGCCAGCGCGGAACCTTTTAACTTAACAACCGGCGGAATGGTAGGATCTTTCATGATCCAGAAGATTGCATTAACAGGTGCATCAATCTTGTCCACACGGTTAGGAGACCATAATTTGGACTTGATTGCACGGCCGTTACCATTTCTGATATCCTCAGTTACCAACTGAATCTTACCTTCGCTGTCCATGGTGCAGGAGCAGTTCTGAGCAGATAACAGATACTCATTATCAGGACATCCTGTCGGATAGTCTGCTGTCTTATCGAAATAAGTAGGCTCTAAAGCAATGGATGCACAGGTATCACTGTTGATGATAAATGCATCGTCATGAAGCACTTTGATACCGCCAAATGCATCATACTTGCCGTCATGTTTCGCATGTGTCAGAGTAGATTTACCAGAACCTGACAGACCATATACAGAAGCAACGAACTTCTTGCCGCCCTCTAAGGAGTACTCTTTCTGACCGCCGTGGCAGGAAGCGTAACCATTTCTGTTAGCCAGTGCCCATGCCATTGTCAGAGTACCTTTCTTATGCTCACCGAAATACTTCATACCAAGGATTGCTGCACAGTTCTCGTTGGTGTCGAAGTAGCACAGTGTCAGAGGATCACTCAGGCAGCTGTAATCTACATCGGGAGCCTCATGAGGTGCCCACTGAGGATCGGAGAAGATATAGATATCAGGCTCTTTGCCATCGCCAACCGGCTTGGAGTTCTTGTACATCTTAACATACTCGTCAGACATATACTGGAAATTGATCATCCAGTTGTACAGCAAATTCTCCTCTCCTTCCGGAATCAGAAGGTGAGCCTTAGCCATGAACTCAGGATCAAGACCTACGAAACACTCTGCATGATACATGGTTTTCCAACGTGTCTCATAGACAGCATCCATAACCACTTTATCCAGCTTAGCTTCGTCTACACCGGGCTCACCCTTGATACGACGAGCTGCCGCATAACGGCCTGTAACTGCACCGTCATTAAATAACAGAACTTTAGCATCTGCGGGAAGACCAAATGTCTCACCGTCTTTGATCGGCATGTCAGTCACAACTGTACCAGGTGAATTCTTTGCCAGCTCATAAGCTTCTCTCAAGGTGCTGACCTTTACTACATTGTTTCCGTAAAATGCTGCCTCGATAATAGAACGAGTCTTGGAAAATCCAACCTTGCCGGCACCAATCTCGGAAATGGGATAATACGCTTTTGTTGCCATATTATATTCTCCTCCTTAAAATTGTATTATTTCACGGAATACCCGGAAATAAAGTCCCGGGAATCCCGAACTTACCTTGTATGTACGCCTACCCGTACACCTTTCATATTATCTCAGACAGACCATGAAAAGTCAATATTAAAACAAGGCCGTGAGAGATTTCTTCTGATCCATCTGTCTTCTGAGCATGTGCATCCGGTACTGCCCAAGCACTTCTTCCTCTTTCTTTTTGGAGATTGCTTTCGGGAAGTCCAGATCTTCCAGACGGCTCCTGGATGATAACTGGGAAAGGGCCGCTGACGAATTATAGTTGCGTACCCGCTCCAGGGCATTGGTGGAAGCGCCCAGACTGCTTCTGCGCTCAGAAACCATATCCATTGCCTTCTTGATGGAATCCAGGTTAAAATCTTTGGAAGTGACATCCAGATCGGCAATCCCCAGTGCTTCCAGGGTAGCATTTTCCATCTGGATTCTCATACCGCCGCCATTTGGTGAAGTAGCCACTGCCATATCCGCCATACTGCCGTCCAACAGCTTCTGTTCGTTAAAAGAAGTATCCCTCGCCAGAGATTCAATTCCCTGTTTAAGCTGATCAATCTCCTTCTGGTAAATCTGCTTATCCGCATCGGAATTAATACCGTTCATGGACCGGATGGCAAGCTCGTGAATCCGCTGTAAATAATCGGAGATACCTCCCATCGCACCCTCCGCTACATTGAGGGCACCCATGGCCATCCCAGCATTGTCAGCGCCTACACGAAGCCCGGTCTCCTGACTCTGCATCCGTTTGGCAATAGCCATTCCTGCCGCATCATCCTTGGCGGTATTGATCCGCTTACCGCTGGCAAGATGTGTATAAGACCAGGAAAGACCTTTTTGAGATGATATCGAGTTCATAACCATGCTCCTTTCTACAAAATCAACTACAATCCACATAAATATATTTTACCGTCAAACTGCAAATTATACTGTACCTAATATACTAATATTATACCGCCGCCGCCTGAAAAAGCAAACAAAAAATAGGAAAAATTTCCTAAATTTCCTAAAAACAATCCTGTAACAGCCCCACTGCCCTGGACGTACCGATTCTGTCACATCCTTCTTTCACAAAAGCCTCTAAATCCTCCAGCGTGGAGATACCGCCTGCCGCCTTGATCTTCACATGCGGGCCGATATGCTTTTTAAAAAGACGAATATCTTCTATGGTGGCGCCGCCTGTTCCAAAACCGGTGGAAGTCTTAATATAATCTGCTCCTGCATTGGTCACAGCCTTGCACATGGCAATCTTTTCTTCCTCTGTCAGATAACAGGTCTCTATGATGACTTTCAAGATCTTATCGCCACATGCCTTTTTCAAAGTACGGATTTCCTCTTCCACATTCTGATAAAGACCATTTTTGACATCGCTGATATTCACTACCATATCTATCTCGCCGGCACCGTCTTCTATGGCCTTACGGGTCTCCGCCACTTTGGCCTCCGTCACAGAATATCCCAGCGGGAATCCCACCACGGTACAAATATTGATCTTCTCCTGATACTTATCATGTATCCTCTTAATATAAACCGGCGGTACACAGACAGAAGCCGTCCTGTTTGCAATTGCCTCATCACAGAGGGTGACAATATCCTCCCAGGTTGCATAAGCCTTCAACTGCGTATGGTCCACCCGTTTCAATATCTCTTTCTTATCCACTTTCCAATGACACTCCTTTCTGAACAATCCTATTATCAGCGCAGGAAAGCCTGTCTGTCCCTGACACCCCCGGCCCTGCTCCTTACCTTCGTGGACATTATAGCATATCCAAAATACAAATGTCTTCTTTTTTCTGGTACTATTTTACTATTTTTACAGAAAAAAATTGTTAAAGTTTTGTTAATTTCTTCTTTTTGCTTGTTTCAGACTTTTTTTTCATGGTATGATAAGTAAGGCAAACTAAAAGATGGTATACATCCACATCCATGCACCGCATCGCATGGGAAAGATATGACGCATTATGAAGGGAGGTACATATCTATGGAACATAACAGTTTTTCTGAAGTTACACCTGAAATCGTACGACTTGCGAATATGAGTGAACAAGCCGGCATTATAGATACGGAACTTTTTACGAAATATGATGTTAAGCGTGGACTGCGTGATTTAAACGGCAAAGGTGTATTAGCCGGTCTGACCAATATTTCCGATGTGCGTGCCAACAAGATTGTTGACGGCGTACAGGTTCCCACACACGGACAGCTTTTCTACAGAGGATACAATGTCAAAGATCTGGTGGATGGTTTTTCCGCCGACGGCCGCTTTGGTTTTGAAGAAGTAACTTATCTTCTTCTGTTTGACAAACTGCCAGATGCGAAGGAACTTGAAAGTTTTACCAAACTTTTAAACAGCTATCGTTCCCTTCCAACCAGTTTTGTACGCGATATTATTATGAAGGCACCCAGTAACGATATGATGAATACGCTGGCAAGATGCGTGCTCACCCTCTATTCTTACGATGACCGGGCAGACGACACTTCCCTGCCCAATGTCTTAAGACAGAGTTTACAGCTGATTGCTTTATTCCCGATGCTCTCCATCTACGGCTATCAGGCTTACAACCATTACCATAACGGAGAGAGCCTCTATATCCATCAGCCGCAGCTGGAACTGTCCAATGCGGAAAACATTCTACATATCCTGCGTCCGGACAGTAAATACACGCCGTTGGAAGCCAAGATACTGGATATCGCCCTGATTCTGCATATGGAGCACGGCGGCGGTAATAACTCTTCCTTTACAACTCATGTGGTTACCTCATCGCTGACGGACACCTACTCCGTCATTGCGGCAGCCATCGGCTCCTTAAAAGGACCGCGCCACGGCGGTGCCAACATCAAGGTTGTGAAGATGTTTGATGAGATGAAACGGGAAGTCTCTGACTGGAAGAATGAAGGACAGGTGGCGGACTACCTTACCAGGCTTCTTCATAAGGAAGCTTTCGATCATGCCGGATTAATTTATGGTGTGGGACATGCGGTTTACTCAAAATCCGATCCCCGTGCCATCATCTTTAAGACCTTTGTGGAGAAACTCTCGGAAGAAAAGGGCTTACATGACGAATTTGCCCTCTATTCTCTGGTGGAGCGGCTGGCGCCGGAAATCATCTCGAAAGAACGTCCCATCTATAAAGGCGTCAATGTTAACGTAGACTTCTACTCCGGTTTTGTATATGATATGCTCAATCTCCCGATGGAACTCTATACCCCTATCTTTGCGATTGCGAGGATCGTAGGCTGGAGCGCCCACCGCATGGAGGAGCTGGCAAACAACGGTAAGATTATCCGTCCCGCATATAAGACCATCTGCGTGGACAGGGATTATCAAAAGTTACAGGAAAGGAATTCCTGACAACCATAACGATAAACAGAAAGGGAGCATGGTACTATGACTGCACTGTCGTAATAGCCCATGCTCTTTTTATTGCTATTTAGTCCCCTCAGGTACAATCTGAACACTTCCCACATGTTCTTTGGCATAAAAAAATACCTGCCAGGTTCCCGCCTTATCAATCTCTACCGTGTACTCACCGTCCGGATCTTTTTCCTCAAAACAGCCCCATCCGGTATCCTTATTCACGATTTTTAACCGCAGACTGCCATTCAATGTCTCACAATAGACTGACAGTGTCATGGGTGTATCAATCTCAATCTCCGTATATATGGGATTCCCACTGACGCCATCCGCATTATAACAAAGACTTTCCGGCCAGTTATTTTCCAGTTCCTTAATTCCCAACTCCTCCATGCTCCCTAATGGTTTCAAACTTTCTAATTGTTTCAGGCTTTCTAAACCTTCTGTCTCATCTGGCTGTTCTAAGGTCTCTGCCTCTTCTCCACTCTCTGACTGTCCACTGCTCTCAGCAGTTTTTTCCACCCCGGTGCCCAATGCAGGCGTTACGCTTTTACAGCCCGTAAGGAATATACAGACAATAACCGCTGCTATCATAATTTTTCTCATACATATCCTCCCATTCTTTTACAGATTTATCCCTGAGTTTGCGTCACGCGCTCTCAATTCTCTATATATCTGTAAACGAAACAGGTGGTATATTATCTTCAAAAAATCCACAAACTTTCTTACCGCGTTAAATCCTGTACCCATTTGTATTTCCGGAATCGCAGCATCACCCATGGAATCTTCCCCACCTCATCCAGACAGGTACATGCGTAAACCAAAATCGGCGGCCAATGCAGGACAAATGCGCCATCCAGTACGCCGTTAATCACTACGGTATTGATGCAGCGTCCGATCATATAGACCGCCATAACCAGCATCATCCCCAGAAGATATTCTCCCGCCTGATCCGTCAGGACTACCATTCTGATAATAAGCGGCGTCACGGCAAGCACAAGAGCTGCGGAGATAAATCCAATGACGTAAGAGATATTTTTCAGTTTTATTCCATATGCTTTTCCGCGCTCAAGCCGTCCCGCGCCGAGTTCATTTCCCACCATGATTCCCGCAGCACTGCCGATGCCGTTACACATACAGCAGATCAAATCGCGCACCACCGCTGCGATGGAATTGGCCGCAGCCGCGTCAGTCCCCACATGTCCCATAATGGCCGTATAGGAAGTAAAACCAACGCCCCAGCACAAAGAGCCGCCCATAAGGGGAAGACATTGTCTGGCAAAATCCTTTTTCAGCTGTCCGGGCAGTTTTAAAAACCGCTCCCATGCCGGACGGATATATGATGGTTTGGAGGATAGGACAATGCATAAAACCAGTTCTATTATCCGGGACAAAGTGGTGGCAAGCGCAGCGCCCCTGGCCTGCATTGCTGGTAATCCAAACAGTCCGAAAATAAATACGGCATTTAAGCCGATATTCAAAAGCACGGCGCACGAACTGATAAACGCACAGGGTTTTACATGATCTGACACCTTCATAACTGTCAGATAACATTGGGAAACGCCTGTAAACAGGTAAGACCACCCTGCGATCCGCAGATAAGAGCTGCCAATGGAAATCAACACGGCATCCGGCGTAAAAATATGCATAAGCAGTTCCGGCGCCAGTTCGCACGCAAGAAAGAACAACACGGATATGATGCCGCCAAAACGAAGCATCATATTAAAAATATTCTCCAGCGTATCCTTGTCACCTTTTCCCCAGTACTGGGCGCCAAGGATAGCTCCTGCCGCCGTAATGGCTCCGAGGAACATATTCTGGACAAACTGAATCTGCGTTGCCAGAGAAACTGCCGTCATTTCATTCTGCGCGACCTTTCCAAGCATCAACGCATCCCCCGCCGCCACCGCTGCAAGCATCAGGCTTTGAAAGGCAATCGGCAGTGCAAGTCTTGTCAGTGTTTTATAAAAGTCCTTTTTATTGATCAATGTTTCCGATTTCATTTTCCTCTTCCTGTGGCTGTTTGCCGGTTGTGTCATATCTATGCGGATAATAAGTCTGCAATTCTTCAATCTCTGTTTCTTTTCCCGCATATGTCATAAGCCAGTTATCATAATCCGGGTTCTCCCAAACCGTACCGTCCTCAAACATAACCTTTTGCAAACACACCAGTACATAGGTAACCTGACTGGCCCCGCCGTCTCCCACTTTCGGAAAATCCTTCATAACCTCCCCGTCATATAGTGACCAGCCACCGCGGTATTCTTCCGTCTGACCGGATAAGATATTCTCCTTTGACGAGACCGCATTTTCATAACTGCTATCCGCACTGCTGTCGAAGAAATTCCAATCTAGTTTCAGCGGAGAACCGTTTTCATCATAAGCCAGCATTGTATACTGTGTTTCTATGATGGTTTTATCTGTATTGTTTGTAAGAATATCGTGAATATAGGGCACCCCGTCCTCGTAATGGAGAATGTCTGCACTTTCATGGATGATTGATATGGCATCTTTTTTATCTGTGGATGCAAACGCATAAGTACCTGACAGGCTGACTGTGACCAAAATGATAAGGCAGACAGATATAAGCATCACAAGCGTTTCTCGTTTTATTCTCATAATCGCGGCACTCCTTTTTATATATTCTAAGCAAAACATTACTCTATTCTCTGGCAGTTTGTCAACACGACAGCATAATATGAGATTCCCCGAACCGGAATCATAGGGGTAATATTATAAACTCCCCGGATTACACTGCATCCTTGCCACGATATTGGGAATACCATACTTTATATACTCCAATAAATCCCTGTTATTATCATAATACCTCGACACAAGCTGCTCCAGCGCCTTAAAAGCATACGCTTCATCAAACATTCTGTCCGGCATACCATGCCCTAACATATCCTGTAACACGATCTCACAGATATTCTCGACTAAATGCTCATAATCCCTGTGATATCTGCGCAGGCTCTCCATGATATACCCCTCATCCATCTTCTGCATAAACTTCTGTTCCAGAGCAATATACTGCACATAGGCAAATACCCGGTCCACACCGCTTAAGTCCCCTAAATCCGCAAGCACAGGATAGTCCAATGTCAGCAGGGTTTCCTGAGGCGCATATGTATAATCATATTTCTCCAGAAAAGCTGGTATTCCCTTTCTGATGGTATCATGCAGACACGCAGAACCATAGGCTCTAAAATCCATGATTATTTCATTATATAAAACCTGAAGCCTCTCCAACTTATCCATCACCATTTTCCGACCATGCACATAGGCCTCTTTTGCCGATATCTTTCGTGCCAACAATGCATTTGTATTTTCCCCGTTCTGTTCATATTCATTAATACAATACAACACCGCTTCCATCAGCATCTGCGCCCTCTCATAAGTGACGGATGTATGGTCACAGCCCGTATACTTCCAAGCAAGTTCAGATACAATTAGCATTATTTCTTCCATTGAATAGTGATTCATTTCCATCATGCTTTCCACCCCATTTTATCCTCACGCAACGACATCCCCAAACCAAGATTAAAACAAATTATGCAGCGCTTCCAGATACAATCCCCTGTCCCACCTTTTGACAATATCAAAGTTTTCAAATTTCCCCCTTCCCTCCGTCTCTCTATATCCGGAATAACCGGCCCGGACAGCCTGGGCAAAAATATCCAGACACGTACCTTCCAGATAGCCAAAGTCTCCAAAACATACATTCTCAAACTGCTCTTTCATAAATTCCAGAAGCTCATCGTCCGTAATCTCATCCAGCATCTCGTTTTTATACGAATAGAAAATCTCCTGCAGACGAATCAGGCTTTCACAATAATTATCCTGATAAAGATAGGCCGAATCACAGAATGTATATATGATTTTGGTTAAAATCCCCTGCCCGAACTCCACCCGTCTCTCTTTCTTAAGCACATCCGCCCTCTCTTTCGCCAAAAGGGCCGCGTCCTCCTTTCTCAGTGCAAGACCATATTTTTGCGTATAGTGGTTTGTCTCCATTACCTGCGCCATCAGTGTCTGATATGACATCTCTTCCAGCCAGTTTTTCTGTTCCATACACCATTCCTCCCCATAATCCATCTTAAAACGCGACATCCACCAGTATACAATGCCCCAGCGTGCCTTACAAGTCTTGAAAAAACGCCGGTTTTATGGTATAATAGAATAGTAAAAAGAGATGCCGAACCGACATCTCTTTTTCGTTTTCACCGTTATTAACCTATACTTAATTATAAAATCAGAATAAGAAGCTTTCCCTATCTACTCCATACCCAGAAACCGCTTCACTACCGCCTTCATTTCTGTCTTGTCACACACATTGTCATGCAGAACGGGAGCCGTCCTGATCTCCTCGATGGCCTTCGGCACATCCACATTTCCAATCTTTGACAGTTCATCCACCAATTCAAAGTCCGAAAGGCTGTCGTACTTCTGATCGATGGCTTTCATCACGCTTCTGGTGAATTTAAAGGGACTTGCCGTGGAAGCAATCACCGTCTTTGTGGTATCCCCTGTATCCGCCACATACTTCTGATATACGGCGCTGGCAACCGCTGTGTGGGTATCCAGCACATAGCCCGTATCCTCATACATTTCCCGGATTCGTTCTGCGGTCTCTTTCTCATCCGCAAAATTACCATAGAAATCTGTAAGCTGTTCTCTCATTTCGTCCGTAATCTGATAACTTCCCTGCTCGGACAAGGTTTTCATCAGCTCCGCATTTTTCCGGGCATCACTGCCTGCGATCCGATAGATTAACCGCTCCAGATTGCTGGAAATCAGGATATCCATGGAAGGGGAACTGGTCAGCTTAAATTCACGATTCCTGTCATAATCTCCTGTCATAAAGAAATCATAGAGCACTTTATTTTCATTGGAGGCACAGATCAGTTTGTTGATCGGCACACCCATGTTCTTTGCATAGAAAGCCGCCAGGATATTGCCGAAGTTACCGGTGGGAACCACCACATTAATCTTCTCCCCATCCTGAATCTTCTCTTCTTTTAAAAGCTGCGCGTAAGCATACACATAATAGACGATCTGCGGCACCAGTCGGCCGATGTTGATGGAATTGGCGGAAGAAAACTGTAAACCGTTGGCCGCCATCTCCGCTTCCAGTTCTCTGTCATTAAACAGCGCTTTCACACCGGTCTGGGCATCATCAAAGTTGCCATGGATTCCCACCACAAAGGTATTGTCCCCCTTCTGGGTCACCATCTGTTTCTCCTGAATTGGACTGACGCCGTTCTTGGGATAGAATACGATGATCTTTGTTCCTTCCACCCCTGCAAAACCGGCCAGTGCCGCCTTCCCCGTATCCCCGGATGTGGCGGTGAGGATGACAATCTCATTCTCCACATGATTCTTCCTGGCAGAGGTAATCATCAGATGCGGCAGAATAGAAAGAGCCATATCCTTAAAAGCAATGGTCGCTCCATGGAAAAGTTCCAGATAATATGTACCCTCCGCCTCCACCAGCGGAGCGATCACTTCCGTATCGAACTTGGAATCGTATGCACGTGCAATACAGCCCTTCAACTCTTCCTCCGTAAAATCCGTGAGGAACAGTCTCATGACTTCATAGGCTGTCTCCTGATAGTTCTTATCCATAAGATCTCTCATGGAACAGGGAAGCATCGGAATATGATCCGGTACGAACAGGCCGCCATCCTCCGATAATCCCTTTAAGATTGCCTCAGATGCCGTAACTGTCTTTCCACTGTTTCTCGTACTGCTGTATAATACTTCCATTCTTATGACCATGCCTTTCTGTCTGTCGTATTTTCTCATTGCCAACGCGAACAGTATATCACATATTTATCCCCTGTTCAACATGTCCTATGAAAAGAACTCATGATGTCCGTAAGAGAACAGTTTGGTCAGTTTTTTGTCAAACCATTTCAGTTTGTCGGAATCTGCCTTCTTGCGGGCACAAAAATACAAGGCACCTTGGGAGATATCCTCCCCGTAAAGAGCTCTCTCCACTGCCGCCACCGTATCATCGCTCACGCTGACATTCTGAAACCTGCCGTCCACCGTGGGGGAAAACTGGGCAATACCCTGTTCTTTCTGCATGACTACATCCCAGACGGTATCGGGAAACACTTCGCTGTTGACTCTGTTTAACACCACATTGGCCACCAAAAGCTTGCCATTCTGATCTTCCCCGCCTGCTTCCGCCTCCACGATCCGAAGGAGCGCATCATAGTCCTTGTCCGACAGCTGATACTGCATGGTCTGCTCCAACACCTCATAATCGACGACCCGCTGGCCCGAGGATACACTGGCTATGGTCTCCACATAACTGTGACAATCCTCCGCCATCGACTCATCCAGGTATTCCATGCGGAAAGCAGGCTTGGCCGATATCCGGTTAATCTTAAGTTCCCTGACACAGATGCCCGATGCCACAAGCATTGCACCTGCCAACAGGAGCCCTGATATATATTTCCTGTACATTTTTCCTCCATTCCAATTTACAAATACTTCTTGTCTTACCAATATTAGTTTATACAGGAAAAAGGAAAAATATTTCTTAATTTGTTTTTTTTCTCAAAAATGGTACAATCATAGAAAAGGAGAAGAGACTCATGAAACAGCGGTTATCCGGCGTATATACGGCAAAACGCAAAGATGGAACCACCTATTTTCGAGCTTCATTAACTTATCGCAATAAGCATATCAGTCTCGGCAGCTATGATCAGGAACAAGAAGCGCACGAGACTTATCTTTGCGGGCTTCAACTGTTAAGAGACTCTTCCTGCACCCTGGATGACTACGATGTCTCATCCCCGCTTTCCTTCTCTAAATGGGTCAGTCTGATCAATTTCCGGGATAATGGTATTTATATGAATACCCCTATTTATATCAGACCCCGGTTCTTCTATTATTATTTCTCTCCCTCTGACTTTTTTATCTTTGATATGGATGATCTGTTTTACTACGCATCCCGCAAAATTTCCCGCCGCGGCGGCCACTATTTTGTGGCGGACTATGGGATGCAGATTAACATCATGAGTCGTTACGGCATCAAAAACTACGCCGTGGAAAACCGGGACTACCGCTTTATCAACGGTAACCGCCATGATCTGCGCTATGAAAATATCGAAATCCTCAACCGTTACAACGGTGTCTGCGCCATATCGCAAAAGGGCAAACCCCGTTATCAGGTCAAAATCCATGTGAAAGGCAATGTGACAGTGGGCACCTATGCCACGGAAGCCGAGGCAGCCATCGCTTACAACAAAGCCATCGACCTGTTAAAAAAAGCCGGCGTCGACAAAGCTTACACCCCCAACTACATGGAAGGGATGTCGCCCGCCGTCTACGCCGACTTATATGCATCCGTCAAAGTGTCTGCCCGCCTGTATAACTACCGGTCCGAATAATTCACGAAGCAGATATTGAGATCCGCCCCGCCGTCAATTCCATTCAGCACACTATTTGTATCATACTGCCACATAGTATACAGATAAGGATAATCCGGAATATCCGTTTCCTGGGAGAGCCACACATCATAATTTTGCAGTTTTGTCAGATCAACCTCCTTGATCAGCCACTCCTTATCTCCATAGATCATGGGCACATATCCTGCCGCCTTAATCCCTTCCGCAAACGTGGCTGTCACTGTCGTCTTATCCTCACGGCTAAGCCCCTCAATCCGTGATTTATCATTGGATACAAACTCCATGTCAAAAGCGATGGGATACTTCACATGAGCCCTGTAGGGTTCCAGATTCTGTATCACAAAATTGGCTTCCTGGATAGCTTCTTCCGGAGAGACAGCCTGGGAATAGAAATAGATGCCGATATCCAGTTCTGCCTCAATAGCGCCTTCTATGTTTTCCTTAAAGTTCTCATCCAGCGAGATCTGACCGGTACTGTATCCTCTGCTCCCCAGACGGATCATGACATAATCTACGCCTGCCGCCCGGATACCGGTAAAATTGATCTTACCGGTATGTTTGGAGATATCCACCCCCACATAAGAAGTTGTCCTGCCATTCTCCATATAACGCTTGAGTCCGGCCTTATCCTCTATCTTAGTAAAATCAATGGTATTCTTGGTCAGATAGGGACTGATCAACACCCACTCTTCCTCCCCGTTCCGATTCCTGATCAGGGTGTGCTTCCCATCTGTGGACGGATCGTTTCTGACCTCTTCCTCTTTCTGCCGCTGTTCTTCCTGTACCTGCTGCGCTTTCTCTGTATAGGAAGATTTACCGCCTGTCTTTTCTGTCTGGCTGTTATCTGCTTCTCCTGCTGTCCCTGCTTCCTGTCCGTCTACCGGATACATATCCCAGAAATCCAGATCCTCCGCACGCAGCTTGGGGGCTGCTTCCTCCTGCTGCTGTTCCTCCACCAGTTCCAAGGCCGCCTCTTCTTCCTGCTGTTGCTGTACTTCCTTTAAGTATGCACTGCCGCTGCTTTTATGATTGTTGTTCTGAAACACTGCAAACAGTATAATCAGAACAAAGGCTGACACGCCGATAACCATATATATCACAGAGGGCCCCATGCCTCCGGACTCTTCTTCTCCTGGTAATCTCATACTTATCCTCCATAATTCCCCTTTGTGCCAAAATATATTTGCCATATAGAATGGTCAATGCTATAGTTATGGTATCATGTTATATAGAAATTGGCAACTTATCATAAATTGGAAACCAGAAACCTCAGGGCAGATATACCGCCTCATTCCTACGGATAAGCAGCATAGACTCAGATAAGGAGATTACGGATGTCCTCCCGCAGATTATCTCTTCCAATAAAACATAAGATTGCACATCCAGCTGACCTTTTGACAATCCTTATCGCAATCCTTTTGGGCCTCACCGGATGCAGCCGCAACACACAGCCCATCTCCCGAACCGGCTTTTACTTTGATACCGTCATTCAGATTACCCTGTATGACACAGAAGACGAATCTGTTCTGGACGGCTGTTTCGCGCTGGCTGACTCTTATGAACAGCTTTTCAGCGCTTCCTTGGAGAATTCCGATATATGGAACATCAACCACAGCGAAGGTGAAACGGTGACTGTCTCAAAAGAGACCGCCTCTCTTCTGGAAACGGCCCTGGATTATTCTGTCATGACTGAGGGCGCCGTGGATCCCACAATCCGCCCGGTAAGTGAGCTATGGCATTTCGGCTCCAATGACGAACCCCGTGTGCCGGATACAACAGTCCTCACGAAGGCTCTTTCCCATGTTTCCTATCAAAATATTGACCTTTCTGGTCAAGCCATTTCCCGGACCTCTGCCGCAGAATATGGCGCCGTGCGTCTGAATGACCCGGAAGCTGCCATTGATTTAGGTTTTATCGCCAAGGGGTACATAGCAGATCAAATGAAAGAATATCTGCTCTCCCAGAATGTCCACAGCGCCTGTATCAGTCTGGGCGGCAATGTAATCGTCATCGGCGCCAAACCGGACGGCAGTCCGTTCCGGATCGGTATCCAGGAACCCTTTGCCTCGGAAGGTACTTCCCTGGGCACTGTGGAAATCCAGAATGTTTCCGTAGTAACCTCTGGTATTTATGAACGTTGCTTCTATGAAAATGATGTATTCTATCATCATGTACTGGACACCGCTAGCGGATATCCCGTTGACAACGAACTGGCCAGTGTGACCATTCTCTGCGCCTCTTCCACACAGGCAGACGCCCTTTCCACTTCCTGTCTGTGTCTCGGACTTGAAAAAGGGCGCCGTTTTCTTGATACGTTTCCGGATATCGAATATCTGCTGATCACAAAAGACGGAACACAATATGCTTCTGAGGGCTTTATACTAAAGTAACCGCTATCCATGACAGGCACTGCCTTCAGTCCTAAACCAGATTAATTGAGCACCAGCAGATCTGAACGGATATAACATTCTTTCCCTGCCAAATCCAGCTCTTCTGCCAGGGAAGCTGTATCGAGTTTATACCAGGTCTGTCCGTCCTTTGCCTCTTTCATCTCCAATGCCACAACACTTTCTCCTTTTGCCAGCAGGCCCACTACCTCATACTCCTGCCCGGCACCGGCCCTGATTTTGCATATATTTTCAGCCACATACATTGTCTGCGGAAAGTCCCCGGCACTCCGTCCATGCATCACCAGAATGACAACCGCAATGACCAGAACCACAGCCACTGCTCCTGCAAGATACCCTGTTTTCTTCTTCATTTACTCTGCCCTCCTTTTCGCTACTCCCAATACACATCAAACCACTGCCGATACCCGGAATAAATCGTATACTGCACTCCTTCCCTGGTATCTATCACCCGATAATAACAATATTCCTCATCTGTGGAATAACCGCCATTCACACCATATTCTGTTTCACAAAACAAAATATATCTTTCGTCCGGCGATAGTACAATCTGTTCCACCGTATATTGTGTGTCAAAAGAAGCGATTGAATCTCTCTTTATATGGCCTGAAAGTATCCTATTTCTCTGCGCATCATACCAGACCACATGATCCCTGGCTTTTGAAATATCGTACACATCCGCATCCAGCCATGCAATTTCTGCTTCTTCCGCTTCCGCCGTCTCCACATCTGCCGGACCGTCTCTTTGTTCTTCTTTCTGCCCTGTCGGACGCAGCCCCCAGAACGACCTGGTATACATCTTATGACTCCCGTTTTCCCGAAACAGGATTTTATCGTTCCCTTCTACCTGACGGTAATCCTGTGAAAAGTCCAGGTGCAGAGCCTTTTGCAGTAGAGAAAAGGACAGACTGCCCACCACCACTGCTGTAAACAGAATGGTCAACGCAAGCAGCACTGTCCTCAAGATTCGCTTCCTGTTCCCTTTTCCATGGTGAGAACCCATCATTCTCTTATACCTTCACCTTACCTGCCAGCACATTCCTGTAATCTTCCAGGTTCTTCTCCAAAAGAGTCGGGGTATCCAGTCCATAAGGGCATCTGCCCTTACACTGGTTACAGTGCAGACACTTCTCAATCTTCATCATCATTTCCTGACCGGCCGGACTTAAATGCCCTGCGGAAGGCGAACGGCGAAGCAGCAGTGACATTCTCGCGCAGGTATTGATCTCTATGCCCACCGGACATGGCATACAATAACCGCAGCCTCTGCAGAACTCACCCAGAAGCTCCTCCCTGTCCTTCTTGATCAGCGCTTCCAGTTCCGCCGTCATCACCGGCGGATTGTCGATATAAGATAAGAACTCATCCAGTTCCTTCTCTCTTTGTACGCCCCAGATTGGCAGTACATTGTCATACTGTGCCAGATACGCATAGGCCGCCGCAGAATTGGTGATCAGCCCGCCTGACAAGGCTTTCATGGCAATAAATCCCATATCCGCCGCCTGACACTTCTCCACCAGTTCCACATCCTTCTCGGTAGCCAGATAACAGAAGGGGAACTGCAGCGTCTCATAAAGCCCGCTGTCGATCGCCTCATGGGCCACTGCCAGACGATGGTTCGTGATACCAATATGACGGATCTTCCCCTGCTCTTTGGCCTGCAATGCCGCATCATACAGTCCGCTTTCATCACCCGGCTTCGGGCAAAATGCCGGATTATGGAACTGATAAAGGTCAATATAATCTGTCTTTAAGTTCTCCAGACTGGTCTCTAAATCCTGCCAGAATCCTGCCGCATCCTGTGCTCCTGTCTTGGTGGCAATAAAGATTTTCTCCCGCATCCCCTCAAAGGCAAGCCCTACTTTATGCTCACTGTCCGTATACATCCGCGCCGTATCAAAAAACGTCATCCCATTCTCATAGGCTTTCCGAAGAAGCGCCACTGCCGCTTCATCCGATATTCTCTGAATCGGCAATGCCCCGAAAGCATTTTTGTTTGTCACGATTCCAGTCTTTCCAAGTTTCACTGTCTGCATATTATTTTCCTCCCTGCATCTTATCTGTTTCTATCCAATCTATAAATCGCCGCCTGACCCAAAACCTGACCCGTCATAACTGCCAAGGGTTCCGGATAAACCGCACCAGTTACAGGTAAAATGAGAATCACCCCCGTTATGACAGTTCAATTTACCACAGTTACAGATGACAAAATCCTTTGTCCTGCAATAAGGACACCCAGGATAGCTGCTGTCAGGAACAATCTGTCCCACAATCTTTGTCTTATCATACTGCTCTCTTCTGGCAGCAGCTTCTTTTACCGGAAAAGCCCAAGTATACTTCCATCCGTCTTCCAGTTTCTCGAAACGGACGCCGTAGATATTTCTTCCTTCCCTACATTTACACAACGCAATGCGTGCTTCCATCTCTATACCACCTGCTCCTTTCCCGGCATACTGCTGTTAATCCTGCGGCATATCATAAGCGAAAAGAACCGTGATATCATCCCCGCTTCCCAGTTCACTGGTCTCCTGAAGCCATGTCCCAAGATGATCTGACACTGCCTTTACGCCATGTTCTTTCAACAGATTATAATACTCTATACATGTTTTCTGAAATTCCGCATCATTCTTATAGCTGTTTGAGAATCCGTCTGAGGAAAGCATATACAGGACAGGCTGCTGTTCTTTTTCTTCCCGTTTGCCGATAAAGGTAATCGCCTTTTTCCAGGATTCCATCTTGCACAGGGAATGGGTTTCCGTTCCCAGAAGCTTATCCGCCTCAATGATACTGTATACTCCCCCATCCGACACTTTGACGATATCTCCGTCGCCAAGCTGAAAGGCAAACAGAAACTCCCTGGTAAGAACCAGTCCTAACAGCGTACTGCCATACATCCTGTAAATGGCTTCTTTATCCTTATTTCCCGCCGCATCCAGCGGAATTTCCCGTTTACTTCTGGTATGGAGTCTCAGGATTCTATGTTTCCATTCCGCATCAATCCTGCGGGCTATCTTGGTATCGCCCTCCCGTTTCAGCAATGTAAAAAGCATTTCCGGCTGTCCGGCATAGGTATCCAGATAGGCTTCCAATATCTTACAAAAGACATTTACCGCCGCGTAAGAACCTGTCTTACTGTACGGAGAGGAGTCGCTTCCATGTCCGTCCGCCACTGCCAGAATCACTGTATCCTCTTCTTTTTCCAGCTTTTTGAGGCTATCCTGACACTCTCTGCCGCTTCGTATATGGGATGCGCCCTGTACGGATGCTCCGAATACTTTTCGTATCATATACAAACATCCTTTCTACCAGACATCCCCTTCTTCAATGTCATCCAGATCGGGAATCCTGCCTCCCATATCCACGATCACCGGACTTTCCCCATCTTCCCGCACTGCATCCGCCGCAATACTTGCCGGTGCAGACACCAGGGATGCCGCCGTAGAAGCCCATTTTATCATTTTGGTAAGGGCCGCCGCATTATTGGCCTGCAATACCAGCTCCTTATTCCCTGTAAACTCCTCTAACACATCATCGTCCGCATCCTGCCCGATGGAAATAGCAATCTTGACAGCCTTTTTCCCCCAGGGAAGCTTCTTTAACTCCGCCAGCGCCTTTTTATAGTCGTCCGTCGGCTGTCCGTCGGAAAGAAGCACCAACACCGGCGGAAGCGCCCTGTCCGACATGGGAGGGATGGTGATCTGCGCCGCCAGAAGTTCAAAGGCTTTTCCCAGATCTGTAACGCCGCCTGCCTCCAGATCGTCCCAGGCAAAATCCTCCACATTGACAGGATTACTGGTCACCCAGGAAGCACCTGTGGCAAATTTCAGGGTACGGATCATCAACTGTGCATTGGGATTATTCTCCGCCGCGGATACCATCTCCGGTATGGTGGATTGAATGGCATGGTTTACCGTCCCGATCTTTTCTCCGTACATGGAGCCTGAACAGTCCACAATCCAAAAAAAATGAAGCGGCCTGCTTGCCAGTTCTCCTCCCGGTCTTTTCATTTCTCCCATAATCGTTCCTCCTTAAAACTGTGCGTTGACACATCTGATTTGCTGTGCTCTGGCATACTGCATGGCATAGGACCCTGCATTGCACTGTATCACAAAATTCTCATGCCTCTCGTCCGGTTCCCCGAAAGTCTTCAAGAAGCCGGTTCCTTTCCCGCCACCGATTTCCACCACAGAATCCGGTATATAGATGGTCTCCAAACTCTTACAGCCCGCAAAGGCGCCTTCTTCAATACTGGTTACCCCTTCCGGAAGTTCCACTTCTTTCAGCGCCTCACAGCCTTCAAACGCTGATATACTGATGGTTTCAAGACCCTGGAATAACTCTATTTTCTGAAGGTTTCTACACCAGCGGAAGGTATTTTCCCGGATCTCTTTTAATTGTCCGGAAAGCTCCACCCGCCTTAGCTGCTCACAGCCGGCAAAGGTGTTCTCACCAACATATTTCACACTGTCCGGTATGACAATCTCTCTTAAACCGGTGTATTCAAAAGCGCCATCATATTTGGTCCGGCTGCCCAGTATTTTGGGACAGCCCGCAGGATCCGTGGTGCCGATCCAACGCAGGGTGCCCGGCAGCACCACCTCTCTTAACTCCCTGCAATTCAAAAACACACCGTTTCCCAATATTTCTATGCCGTCAGAAACAATGATCTTTTCAATCCCCACACAGCCCTTGAAAGCATGATTGCCGACGGCAAAGACCTTTTTGCCCTCGATGACATTGGGAATCACGATCACAGGCTCATCAAAATCCGCGAACTTGAGAATCCTGATGCCCCTTGACGTCTCCTCGTATTCGTACATGCTGTCGCTTTCACATGGCTGCCATTCTGCTGCCGGGGATATTTCTCTTTTCCCTTCAGCCGCTGTCCTGCCTTCCGTGATATCCTCTGCCCACAGTCCCATGGCCGCTGCCCAGGCAGTCACGGCAGTCTCCGCACTCTTTGGCCTGATGTCATATCCCAGCTCTATGGATCTGACAAACCGATGAAGTGTCATCTTGTCCATCTGCGCAAGGCCCTTCATTTCATGCACGACACCGTCATCAAATGCGATCAACAGCAGATTCCTTTTCAGTCTGTCCTGTGGGAACAGATCCAGGAGCAGGGCTTGCAGCTTCTTTCTGTCAGAAAGCGCATCCGGATAGTCACGTATCATATCTGCCAAAACCTTATGGTCTTCCATACCCGTTATTATGCTCCTCAATAAAATTCTCCCGTCAGCTGTCCAAAATCAACCTTTGCATCCCTGGCGATTGCTGCTGAACGGCCCGGCGTCACAGGCACCTGGGTGCCATCCGCCTTGTGGTAAGTCCAGTTATCCCGGGACAGATTCTTGATCCCCCAGAGTTTCGGATTACCGGGATTTTGTACCACCTCGCCTGCCACCGTCTCCATATCATAATCCTCTGCAATATGATGCTGATACAGCTTGGTACCCGCCATAAGCAGAACGGTATTTTTGCCGATTACCATTTTGGGCGGCACTGGCACTGTCTGCTGACATCCCCAGCAGATATGCGCTGCGCCGCTTCCTTCTTTCTGTGAATCATAAAACACCTCGCAGCCGCAGTGGGGGCAGATCATAATGCCTGACATCAGATTGGCAAATGTCTCTAACCACTTAGCCTCCGTAATTCTACGGTTGGGCTGTGTCAGCCCTGTGGTAAATGATGTGATAAACAAATCCCTTAGCTGCTGCGGATACAGATCCCAGAAAATAAGCACATTATCCTGATAGCCGGCAAGCGGCCTGTTATCTTTATTATCCGGATCAAAAACAAACAGAGGATCCGTCCCATATAACTGATTCATCGCATGAATATCCATGCATTTGATCCGGGCCTCCCGCTTACCCTCTAAGGGATGGCCCAGCATAAACATATAAAAGAGCAGGACTGCCAGAGAAAAAAGATCGGTATTTCTGGAGGGCTTCGCCTTCCCTGTCACAATTTCCGGTGCCATAAAACGAGGCGTCCCATAGACTCCCGTTTTAGCACCGTTATAAGAAACATTGTCGTTATCACAGATTAAAACATCCCCTGTTTCAGGATCAAAGAATACATTGCCAAAAGAAATGTCCCGGTAACTGTAACCCTTTCCATGCAGCGCACGGTACCCCTTGGTCAGCTGATATGCCGCCCTGCAAAGACAGTAAAAAGAAGGCTCCGCTCTGCGCTTCATCATATCCACGATACTTCTGTAATTCCTAGGCCGAAGGGGCATGATATAGCCGAAAGATTCTCCATAGTCCCTGAAGATCATATCCTGCGGCCACAGGAAAGAAACATCTGGCGGACCGCTCTGGATGAGATTATCCAGGATTTCCTTCTGGTTTCTGGTAGCAGTATTCTTATAGTACCATTTCAAGGCATATGCCTTATGTTCGGCTTCTACTGCATACACTTCTCCCTGCCCGCCGGATCCAAGCAGCTGTTTTACCGTATAGCGGCTACCGCTTTCAGAGGTAAGAATAGTCCCGCTTTTCAACTGTCCGTCCATCATCCTACTCTCCCTGCTTTCTACACAATCGCTTTCTTCGGGCACTTCTCCTTACAAGCTCCACAGCCGATACATTTCTCCTGATCTATGGTTGCATGGAACTCTTCAATCGTCACCGCATCCGCCGGACAGTTCCTCTTACACAGCTGACACCCAATGCATCCAACATCACAGGCTTTCATCGTATCCGGGCCTTTCTCTCTGGAACTGCACGCCACCACATGTTTGGCATCATAAGGAATCAGTTCAATCAGATTCTTCGGACAGACTGCCACACATTTACCGCATGCCTTACAGGCTTCCTTATCCACCACAGCTACCCCGTTTACCACATGAATCGCATCAAAAGGGCACATCTTTACGCAGCTTCCAAATCCAAGACATCCATCATTACAGGATTTTGGCCCGCCGTTTGGCACAAAAGCCAGCATACGGCAATCCTCTATGCCCGTATAATCATAATCCATGCGGGTACGTTCTTTATCACCCTGACATTTCACAAAAGCCACCTTCCGTACGCTCTCACCGGCCTCCACGCCCATGATCTGCGCTATCTGGCTGCCCACTTTCTCTCCTCCTACCGGACAGGCATTGGCAGGCGCTTCCCCTTTCGCAATGGCAGCTGCCAGACCAGAACATCCCGCATAGCCGCAGCCGCCACAGTTATTGCCGGGAAGAACTCCTAATATAGCCTCTTCTTTCTCATCCACTTCCACTTTAAATTTGATACCGGCCACGCCCAGGAACAGTCCCACAAATAGTCCGACTGCCCCCACCAGCACGGTGGCTATCAAAATACCGGTTATATCCATATTAATCCTCCATGTCAATGCAGTTGTCTGCAATCTGTCACTTTATAATTATTCTACCGTTAGAGTAAGCCCGAAAAACCGCAGAACGCAATTGCCATCAATCCTGCCGTTACCAGCACGATCGGCATACCCTGAAAAGCTTCCGGTATGTCATTATGTGCCATCTTTTCCCGGATACCTGCCAGAATCACAATGGAAATCGTGAATCCCACAGCTGTTGCAAATCCATTGACTATTCCAGTCAGTATCCCGTAATTCTTCTGCACATTGGTAAGTGCCACACCCAGCACCGCACAGTTGGTTGTAATCAGAGGAAGATACACACCAAGGGACTGATACAGTCCGGGAATAAATTTCTTAAGAAACATTTCCACAAACTGCACCAAAGCTGCAATCACCAGGATAAATACAATGGTCTGTAAATAAGTAATATTAAAAGGTACCAGAATAAACTGGTAAATAGCACCTGCCACTGCCGATGCCAGTGTGATAACAAAGATAACCGCCACACCCATGCCTGTTGCCGTACTGGTCTTTTTGGATACGCCCAGGAACGGACACAGTCCGAGGAACTGACTTAACACCACGTTATTGACAAGAGAAGATGCAATCAATATCACCAGTAATTCTTTAAGCATTTTCGTTCTCCTCCTCTCCTGTTGTTTCCGTTTCTTCGTCCATGATTTCTTCTATTTCAATCTCTTTTCTGACCTTTTTCGGTTTTTCCGCTTTCTCTCTTGAGGGTTCTGCTGTTTCTGCCTTTTCATCAATCAGACGCTTTGCACAGCCCGTATCGGAACATTTAAGGCAGTCGTTTCCGCAGCCGGACTGAATCTTCGACATATCCTTGCCCTTACGTTCGCCGATAATCTTCACTTTATTCTGGATTGCCGTCAGCACTGCCAGCACGAAGAACGCGCCCGGCGCCATGATAAAGATACTCACCGGCACGAAACTTTCCGGCATCACGCCGATACCAAACAAGGTTCCTGCACCCAGAAGCTCCCGCACCGCACCGATACAGGTCAGAGCCACAGAGAAACCAAGCCCCATGCCAATACCGTCGAAAAGTGAAGGAATCACCGGATTCTTATAAGCATAAGCCTCTGCCCGTCCTAAAATAATACAGTTCACCACGATCAGGGGAATATAGATTCCCAAAGCATCATACAAAAAGGGAATAAAGCCCTGTAACAACAGTTCCACCATGGTTACGAAGGAAGCAATGATTACAATAAACGCCGGTATCCTTACCTTATCCGGAATGATATTCCGTAACATGGAGATAAAGACATTACTCAAAGCCAGTACCACCATGGTGGTAAGCCCCATGCCGAGACCATTGACTGCCGAAGTTGTGACTGCCAGTGTAGGACACATACCAAGCATCAGAACGAAGGTAGGATTTTCTTTCACAATACCATTCACAAGCCGTTCTTTTACACTATTCATTTTCACTACCTCCCTTCAGTTGTGTCTGGAAATAGTAAAGCCCCGCATTGACTCCATTGGTCACCGCGTTCGTTGTGATGGTTGCACCGGAAATCGCATCCACCTGATTCTCCGATGTGGCGCCGTTCTTGGTATATTCAAATTTCTCCACATTCTTATCCGCAAACTGAGGCTTCAAAACTTCTTCCGCCTGCATACCAAGGCCCGCCGTCTCGGAAATGGAAAGAATGGAAATGCCGTTCACAGTGCCGTCCATGCGTACACCGATGGAAAATTGAATATCCCCGCCGTAGCCTTCTTTTGTCGTCACCGTGATCACATAGCCGATCAGTTCACCGGATGCGTCTTTCGCCTCCATCACCTCATCGACACTCTCCTGCGCATAGCCTTCTTCGTTCCAGCCGGCAGGCAGCGCTTCCACGCCTATCATGGCAAATGACGATGCATCCTGAAAGACTTCCTGACACGCCGCCTCCTTCGCCTTCGCTTCCTGCACCGCAATCGGTTCCTTCGTCACCTGATAGACAATTCCCAGAAGCAAACCGGCTATCAGCGTAATGGCCACCATAATCCCGGTATTTTTCATCATTTCTTTCATGACTTCTCTCCTCCTTTACCAAATGCTTTCGGAAGAGTGATCTTCTCGATTAGCGGCACTAAAAGATTGCCGATGATGATTGCATAAGATACCCCTTCTGCGGAAGGGCCGAAAATCCGGAAGATACCCGTCAGAATACCCAGGAGGATTCCATAAAGATATTGTCCTCTCTTGGTAATGGGCCTTGTCACATAGTCTGTGGCCATAAAGAAAGCACCCAGCATCAGACCGCCGCCCGAAAGGTGGGCTGATATGTACGGCCAGTCAATCCCGCGGCCGCCAAAAAGACTGATAAAGATTACCAGACTCACAATATAACTGCCCGGAATCCGCAGATCGATAATACCGAACAGAATCAGGATACAGGCCCCGATCACGATGGCTACCATGGATGTCTCGCCAATGGTTCCTGCCGTACGGCCTATCACCATATCCAGGATATTGACTGCCTCGCCGTTCTTTAAGGCTGCCAAAGGCGTTGCCCCCGTGTAGGCATCACAGTCAAAATTTGTCATGATGGAAGTAAAAGAAATCAACAGGAAACACCGGGCACCCAGCGCCGGATTCATAAAGTTCTGTCCAAGACCGCCAAAAAGCATCTTGACTACCAGGATGGCAAACACACCGCCCACCATACCGATCCACCAGGGTGCGGATACAGGCAGGTTCAGGGCCAGCAGCAATCCTGTCACTACCGCCGAATAATCTCCTATGGTCACCTTTTTCTTACAGATTTTCTCAAAAGCAAATTCCGTGAGCACCGTAGATGCCACGGTCACTAACATCAGTAACAGTGCTTTCAATCCGAAATTATAAATACCAAAGCCCGCCGCCGGAAGAAGGGCGATTACCACTGTGAACATGATACTGCTGGTGGTGGACTTCGATCTGACATGGGGATTGGAAGACACCTTCATTAAATCGTTCATCTCTTAAGTCTATGCTCCTTTCTTCCTACTTTTTCTTCTTTGCAAGCTGTATTTTACGCATGGATTTGATCATCTGGGTCAGCGGCCGCTTGGCCGGACACACAAAACTACAGCATCCACATTCACAACATTCCATTCCATTGTGGGACAGGAATTCTTCTTCCTCATAATGTTGTGCATAATCGGCCAGCATCCTGGGTACTACCCGTCCCGGACACACTTCCACACAGCGGCCGCAGTTGATGCAGGCGCTGGGCTCCATGCGGGACACATCATCCTCTGTCAGACACAAAAGGGCTGAAGCCGTCTTGGTGGTGGGCACATCCAGGTCAAAGATTCCAAAACCCATCATCGGCCCGCCGGAAACAATCTTCACCGGGTCTTTCTTAAATCCTCCCGCCTCTTCCACCAGTTCATGGTAATTGGTACCGATCCGCACGATAAAATTACGAGGGTCTTCAATGGCATCCCCCGTCACCGTAACAATACGATGCATCAGCGGTTTTCCTTCTATCACCGCATGATAGATAGCCACTACCGTATCTACATTATTGACCACACAACCCGCATCCGCCGGCAGCATGGAAGAATTGATGGCTCTTCCCGTGGTGGCATAGATAATCTGCCGCTCTGCACCCTGGGGATATTTCGTCTTCAGCTCTTTCACGCTGATGCGCGGTTCATCTTTCGTAAGTTCTTTCAGGATTTCAATACAGTCCGGTTTGTTGTCCTCCACTGCCAGAATCCCCCTGGCGTTCTCAAACAACTGCAAAGAGACTTTGAGACCTCCCACCAGCTTCTCCGGCTCCTCTAACATTCTACGGTAATCCGATGTCAGATAAGGTTCACATTCCGCACAATTCGCAATTACATAATCAATTTTTTCCGGTTCTTTGGGAGAAAGCTTGATAAAAGTAGGGAAACCTGCTCCCCCCATACCTACAATACCGGCCTCTTTCACACACTCTATGATCTCTTCCCTGGTCATTTCTTCCAGGGGCTTTCTCTTTGGATATTCCACTTCCTCATAAAGGCCGTCGTTCTCAATGACGATACTCATCACATTGTCACCGGTAACCACACGCCGCGGTTCAATCCCTTTCACCGTACCCGATACTGTGGCGTAGATAGGCGCAGACACAAAGCCGCCTGCCTCCGCGATCTTCTGTCCGGTCAGCACTCTGTCTCCTTTATTGACGATCGGCTTGGCCGGCGCCCCGATATGCTGGGACAAAGGATACACCAGATCTCCTTTGGGCAGCACTGCCTTGATGGGCTTATCCTTCGACAGTTCCTTGCCGTCGTACGGGTGTATGCCGCCATGAAATGTTAG
The DNA here is from genome assembly GCA_003612405.1 of bacterium 0.1xD8-71. Classification (GTDB taxonomy): domain Bacteria; phylum Bacillota; class Clostridia; order Lachnospirales; family Lachnospiraceae; genus UBA3282. The sequence continues at coordinate 80,353 of RAYR01000001.1, read as the reverse complement.
TTTTGCCATACTTTCCCTTTTTACCTCCTGCTATCAATATCCGATTCATGAATGAGTCTTCAGGCGATTTCTCATCCGTAATAACCTTCCCTATAAATATACTATTTTTCGACGAAAAAAACTACTGCTATTTCAAAAAATATGCTAAGATATCATCAGATATGTTAGCAACACAACAGGCAAAGCCAAAAAGGAAGAAAATTATGCAAATAGTAAATCAGACCCTGGAAAATTTTACGATTGATTATCCCCTGGAGCGGATTGCTCCCCTCGATAAGATTCTGTTTATCGACATTGAAACCACGGGTTTTACTGCCAAAAGCTCCGCCCTCTATCTGATCGGGGCTGCTTTCTACCAGACCGGAAACTGGCATGTCAGACAATGGTTCGCGGAGAGTCCCGACGACGAGACGGCTCTGTTAAATGATTTCTTTGCCTTTTGTCTGTCCTACACACACCTGATACATTTTAACGGCAATAATTTTGATCTTCCCTACCTGCTCCAGAAATGTGAACAGCATAAACTATCGCACAATTTTGACAATTTCCAGGGAATCGATCTTTATAAACGTATTTCCCCCTACAAGGCTTTTCTGCACACGCCCAACTGCAAGCAGAAGACTTTGGAAGAACTTCTGGGCATTGACCGGGAAGACCTTTATCACGGCGGGGAACTGATTGCCGTCTATCACGATTATGTCAAGAATCCCTCTGCAGAAGCACGCACACTTCTGCTGTTACACAACAGTGACGACATGAAAGGGATGTTGCAGATTCTCCCGCTCCTGGCGTTTTACGACCTGTTCAATGAGCCTATCCGGGCCAAAAAAGTGCAGGCCAGCCACTTTATTGACTACCATGGTCATGACAGACAGGAAGTCCTGATGAAACTGACGCTTCCCACGCCCCTTCCCCTCCCGGTATCCAACCTCTCCAACGGCTGTTATTTCAGCGGAGAAGCTTCCGAAGGGATCTTAAAAGTGCCCCTCTACGAAGAGGAAATGAAATATTTCTACTCCAACTATAAAGACTACTATTATCTGCCTGCGGAAGATGTGGCGCTGCATAAGTCTGTGGCCACATTTGTGGACAAATCCCATCGTATTCAGGCTTCTGCCGCCAACTGCTATACCCGCAAATATGCACTCTATCTCCCCCAGTGGGATATCTTCATGGAGCCTTTCTTCAAGCGGGACTACAAGAGCAAAGAACTGTTCTTCGAGCTGACGGAAGAACAAAAGAAAGACCGGGATCTGTTCTCCCGTTATGCACAGTATCTGCTGGGAAAGATGGCCAAAACATATTAATCACTAAAAAAACAGCGAAAAACTCGCTGTTTTTTCTTTCTACTATTCGGAAATCCTTCCTCGTAATCGAACTTTGCTCAATTTTTACATGGGCCTCTGGTAAAAGAAGGAGTTCTTTCTCTCAAATCCCACATCCCTGTGATTGATAATCTGTTCCGTACTGCCGATAAACAGATATCCTCCCGGTTTCAGGCTCTTCTGGAACTTACGGAACACCTCATCTTTCGCTTCCTCCGTAAAGTAGATAAGCACATTACGGCAGACAATCAAATGAAAATCTGTAGGATATTTATCTTTTAAGAGATTATGTTCCCTGAACTCTACCCTTGCTTTCACATCATTGGAAATCTGATAAGAAGGCCCCACCTGGGTAAAGAATTTCTTTTTCAGATCAGCAGGCACACCTGCAATACTCTTTTCGCCATACAGTCCTGTCTTGGCCTTCGCAATCACCTGTTTATCCAAATCCGTTGCGTAAATCTTAATCTGATTTAAGGGCAGATGTCTGGATAATGCCATTACCAGAGAATAAGGCTCATCTCCTGTGGAGCACGCAGCACTCCAGATCTTCAGATTATTACCATAGCGCTTAATCAGATCCGGAAAGATTTCCCTGTCCAAAAGCTGCCACTGATCCACATTGCGATAAAATTCCGACACATTGATAGTCAGATAATTTACAAACTCCTCAAACTTCACATTATCGGACTTAAGCGCTGCCACATAATTATCATATCCCACAATCTTGTTCTTAGCGATCAGTGTATCAATACGACGTTTCATCTGCTTTTCTTTGTAAGCATTGAGATCGATCTTGGTCAGATCATAAACCGCTTTCTTGAAATATTCGTAATCATATGCCATATAGCTTTACCGCCTCATCTGCTATTCTCTATTTGCCTGACAGAGTCTTTCTGCTATATCTTATTCTGTCTCTTCGCTGGCAATTACTGCATCAATATCAACGGATACTACATCCCCGTCTTCTTCCGCCTTTTCCTCCTTGGGTTCCGGTGCGAACATAGCCTTGATGCTCAAGCTGATCTTCTTGTCCGCCTCATTGAAGTCTACTACCTTAGCGGTCACTTCCTCACCTGTCTTTAACACATCGGAGGGTTTCTCAATATGTTCTTTGGAAATCTGGGATACATGAAGCAGTGCATCAATACCCGGCTCTAACTCGATAAAGGCGCCAAAATCTGTCATCCGTGCAACTTTACCTGTAACTACATTGCCCACCGCATATTTGCTGGCTGCATCCTTCCAGGGGTTCGCATCCTCGAACTTTAAGCTCAGTGCAATCTTCGTGCCGGAAATATCTTTAATCAGCACCTTGACTACATCGCCAACCTTAAATACCTTCTTGGGATTCTCCACTCTGCCCCAGGACATCTCGGAGATATGAAGCAGTCCATCGCAGCCGCCCAGATCGATAAAAGCACCGAAGTCAGTCACATTCTTAACCGTACCTTCCACGGTATCACCAATCTTGATGGTCTCAAAGAGCTTCTTCTGCATCTCGGCTTTCTCTTCCAGAATCAACTGCTTCCTGTCACCGATATATCTTCTTCTCTTCGGGTTATATTCACTGATCACAAACTGGATTTCCTGTCCTGCATACTTATTCAGGTCTTTTTCATAAGTATCGGATACCAGGCTTGCCGGAATAAAGATTCTGACTTCCTCCACCACGACACTTAAGCCGCCTTCCAGTACCTGTGCCACCTTCGCTGTCAGTACTTCCCGGTTCTCATAAGCTTCCTCAATTCTCTTATTGCCTCTGTCTGCCGCCAGACGCTTGTATGTCAGAAGGACTTGTCCTTCTCCGTCGTTTACTTTTAATACCTTTACTTCCATGGTATCGCCGGGTTTTGCAATGGTTGTCAAATCTACATTGGGTTCGTTTGTATATTCATTTCTGGTAAGAACACCATCTGACTTATATCCGATGTTGAGAATGATCTCTTCCGGTTTCACATCAATAACGGTACCTTCAACAACCTCTCCTGTGTGTATTGTCTTTAAAGACTCCTCTAACATTTGTTCAAAAGTTAATTCTGACATAATTTTGAACCTCCTCGATAATATTGTTTGGGGTCGAAGCCCCTGCTGTAATACCCACCAGTCGGACAGATTTAGGTAAGTCAAGATGCAAGTCGTCGAGCGTCTGTATGAAATATGTGTTTACACACTCCTGCCTGCAAATCTCATATAGCTTCCGTGTATTAGAACTATGATTACCACCTATTACTATCATAACATCGACTTTGGCCGCTATCTTTCTGGCTTCAGTCTGTCGCACTTCCGTAGCGTTACATATAGTATTCACAACACTACCATTGTAACCTTTTTCCTTTAAAATTTCAACCATATCTTGAAATTTATTGTAGTTAAATGTCGTTTGAGAAACAATACACAGTTCTTCCCCCGGATCGCAAATGAATTTCTGCGCCTCCTCAATAGTTCCAAGGACAGTCGTATCTGACTTTGCCCATCCCATAATCCCTTCCACTTCCGGATGTCCGGCATTGCCGATGATCACAACTCTTTTGCCTGCTTCACTCTCTTTCTCCACAATCTTATGAATCCGTTTGACAAAAGGACAGGTGGCATCCACACACTCCAGTCCTGTCTCCTCAATCTTCTCGCAGACCCGCCTTGCCACACCATGGGAACGTATCACCACCGTCCCCTCCTCTATCTGTGCAAGCTCTTCCTCGTTCTCAATCACCTGCACGCCTTTCTGCGAAAGATCCTTCACCACTTCTTCATTGTGAATAATAGGGCCATATGTATAGATTGGTTTCCCTGTAGCCGCCTGCTCATAGACCTGCTCCACCGCACGTTTTACGCCGAAACAGAAACCCGCGTGTTGTGCCAGAATCACTTCCATAATTTACTTTCCTCCCCGGCTCTGTTCCTCACAGGCCAATATACCCCTCCGGATATCCGCCAACTTCCTGCTTCACAACCTCATCTACGCCTCACACAAGGCAATCACGACATCCACTACCTCATCCACCGTCATATGGGAAGAATCCACTAAAACAGCATCTTCAGCCTGCTTTAACGGCGATATTTCCCTGGTCATATCCTGCCTGTCCCGCTCGATAATGTCCTCTTCAATCTTCTGAAGATCACAGGAGATGCCTTTTGCCGTCAGTTCCTGATAACGGCGCCCGGCACGCACTTTACTGTCCGCCGTCAGGTATACCTTAACCTGGGCATCCGGCAGTACACAGGTGCCAATATCCCTGCCATCCATGACCACATCCGCATCGGCAGCCAGTTTCTGCTGTAATTCCACCAGTTTCCTGCGCACATTGGGGTTGGGACTGCTGACCGACGCCATATTGCCCACTTCCTCCGTGCGGATATAGCCGTTCACATTCTCACCGTTTAAGTACACTACCTGTTCCCCGTTTTCATAGGCAATGGTAATATCCGCATCCTGACACTTTTTATCAATTTCTTCTGTCTGCGAAGGATCCACATGCTCCCTTATCAGATACAGCGCCATGGCGCGGTACATAGCACCTGTATCCACGTAAACATATCCTTTCTTTGCCGCTATCTTTCTGGCTATTGTACTTTTGCCTGCCCCCGCGGGGCCGTCTATTGCAATATTAAATCCCATTTTTATCTCCCTTCATCTGCCGCTTTCATTTTGTCTGCTGTCATACCAAAGTCATGGAATACTGGCTCCTGCCAGATGTCCTGTTGACCAGGCAATCTGTAAATTAAATCCGCCTGTCATAGCATCCAGGTCCAGGACTTCCCCTGCAAAATAAAGCCCCTTCACCTGCTTTGATTCCATGGTGGAGGGATTAATCTCTTTCACGCTCACCCCACCCTGGGTGATAACCGCCTCATCAAAACCTCTTAAACCTTTTACCTGCATAGGCAGACATTTGGTCGTCTCCACCAGACAATGTCTCTGCTGTCTGGTCACTTCATTGACTTTTTGTTCCCCGTTCAGCCCGGAAACCGTAATCATCACCGGGACCATCTTCGCCGGATAAAGTCTGCCCAGCACATTCTTGATCTGTCTGTTGCGGTTTTCCTCGAAATCCCGCAGAAGACGTTTGTCAAGCTGCTCCTCAGTCAATGCCGGCTTTAAATCTATTGTAAGTCTAACTTTCTCTTTCTTGCTGCATCTGCCATAATAGCTGCTGGCAGACAATACCAGAGGGCCGCTGACCCCGAAATGGGTAAACAGCATTTCTCCAAATCCCTGATAAATCTGCTTCTTCCCACAGGTCATGGTAAGCGCCACATTTTTCAAGGACAGACCCTGCATTGCCCTGCACCAGTCCTCCTCTATCTCCATAGGCACCAGAGCAGGCACACACTCTTTCACCGTATGGCCCGACATCTGCGCCATACGATACCCGTCCCCGGTAGACCCTGTCGTCTGATAAGACAGCCCGCCTGTAGCCGTCACCACAGCCTCTGCTTCCAACACACTTCCGTCTGCCAGACACACGCCCGTCACCTGTCCCTCATGAACGATCACATCCTGCACCGTCGTATGCAGACGAATCTCCACATCTTCTGCCTTCAGCAGACGCTGCAACGCCGCCGTGATATCCGAAGCATGATCTGACACAGGAAATACCCGCTCTCCCCGTTCCACTTTCAAAGGACAGCCGGCACTTTCTATCATCTCCATCAGACGCATATTGTCACAATCATAAAAGGCACTGTACAAAAATTTCGGATTACTGACTATATTTTCAAAGAACTTGTCCTTTTCACAGGCGTTGGTTACATTGCACCGCCCTTTACCCGTGATATAAAGCTTCTTGCCAAGTTTCTCGTTTTTTTCCAATAACAGGACGCTGTGTCCCTTTTCTGCGGCCGCCAGAGCCGCCATCATTCCGGCCGGCCCGCCGCCGATCACAATCACTCTGCTCATAACTATTCCGTCTTCCTGCGAAGAGAATAATTTAACATCGGCTCCTCATCAATAAAGTTAATCTCATCATTTAAATATACCTGATAATTGTTCCATGCTTCTTCCAGATTCTTCAAATTATCTTTCACTTCCTCCGGACGCTTTAAGCACATCGCCACTACCAGGGCATTGATCACACTTAAGGGTGCCACCAGGGAATCTACAATGGACACCATATCACTCCTGGCAAGCAGATTGCAGGAAGAATACAGGTTCATCGGAGAGTGCACAGAATCTGTAACCGCAATGACCTTGGCATTTCTGTCATTGGCAAATTCCATCGCTTTTAATGTCCTCATGGAATACCGCGGGAAACTGATACCTACCATGGCATCCTGCTCATCAATACGGATCATCTGTTCAAAAGTCTCCGAGACACTGGTTGTCTTTAACAGCACCACATTGCCACGAATCATATTCAGATAAAAATGCAGAAAATCCGCCAGAGGCTCACAGCTTCTGACTCCCATTACATAGACATTTCTGGCCTCCAGGATAATATCCACCGCTGTCTCAAAAGCCACCGGATCCATATTATGAATCGTGTCCTGTATCTTCTCTATATCAGACTGTAAAACGGAGGTCAGAATCTCCGACTGGGTACTCTTGCCATACTTCGCCCCGATCTTCTGCACGGAGTTAATCTTATTCTGCACCCAGTATTCCAGATCCCTCTGAAATTCCGGATAACCATTGTAACCAATGAACATGGCATAGCGCACCACAGTGGATTCACTGACCCCCACTGTATCGCCCAGCTTTGCGGCAGTCATAAACACAGCCTGATCATAATGATCGTAAATAAATGCCGAGATTGCTTTCTGCCCTTTGCTCATCTTACCATAATATTCATTGATCCTTGTTATAATGTCATAACGATTTTCTATCGCCATTGTATAGCACAAACATCCTTTCTATCACCTGGCCTGTCAGATATTCTGAAAAGCGTTGTAGGATTCCTCTAACAGCTTGATGGTATCTTCCTCCTGCAAGTCATAGTCTCCTGTCAATGTCATACAGGCCGCCCCATGAATGAAAATCCACATCTTCATAAACATGCCGCTGGGATCCTTACAGCCGTAGAATTTCGCATTGTTAATCTCCCGGACAACCGCACCGTTTTTGCCATTTAACATATCATAAAGACTCTTTCCATGACGATTCTCAGAGAGGAACAAAAGCCTGAACAACTGCTGTTCTTCCTGCGCAAACCGAACATAGGCAAGTCCCAGATTGACAAAAGGCGTATCATTTACCTTCGGAAATACATCATAATAAGCACTGAAAAACTCTATGGACTTTGTGAAGAGATCATCCCCCAGCTCTTCCATGTTCTTGTACACCCTGAAAATAGGCTGTGTAGAACATCCTGCCCTGGCTGCCAGCGTCCGTGCACTTACTTTGGTAAAACCTTCTTCCCTTGTCATATCAAATGCCGTATTCAATATGTCGTTTTTTGTGATTGTCTCTTTTCTTGCCATAAAAATATACCTCTCTTGTAGCCTTAACCCAATATCTTTTAGTAACGTATGTTATTATAATATATTATGTAACCTTCGTCAAGCTTTTTCTACATTTTTCCTTTTCTTTTCATATCTCCATTTAAAAAAGAGAGCGGATTGCTCCACTCTCTTTCATAACTTAGTAGGAATTTTCTATTGTTCTGGTATAGGAAATTGCTCCGGATTTACGAGGCTGCAAAGCAGAACTCGAGAAGATAAATTTCGCAGAAATTTTTCTTCCTAGACCGGATAAGCCCCATTCTTGGTATCTGCCTGGCTCATATCTACTTTCTCCTGCTGTGCCTGGCGATACTTGAAGAAGTCGATTGCCACCTGCGGGAACAAAGCATAGGACAATACGTCCTCATCCTGCTGTTTCCACTCTTTCATCTCCGCTTCCAGACCTGCAAGCTCCGGTTCAACATGACCGGTTGCCTCGGCGGAACGAGCGGTGGAACGCGGCTCGCCGGGAATAACCTTATCGATTACTTCCTGTCTCATAGGCTTAACTGTTTGTCCGTAATTACCGCGGAGCAGATCTTTGAACTCTCCTGTCGCCATCTTATATCTCTCGCCCATCAGCACATTAAATACCGCCTGTGTACCAACGATCTGAGAGGAAGGTGTAACCAGAGGCGGCTCACCGCAGTCTTTACGAACTCTGGGAATCTCTTCCAGCACATCCTGATATTTATCCTCTGCTTTCTGCTCCTTGAGCTGGCTTACCATGTTGGAAAGCATACCGCCCGGAACCTGATAACGCAGTGTATTGATATTGACACCGAGTACTTTCGTGCTCATCAGACCGGATTCAATACATTCCTCACGGTAAGGACGGAAGTAATCCGCAATCTGTGCCAACACTTCCTGATCATATCCGGTATCGTAGGGAGTCCCTTTAAAGGTCTCCACCATAACCTCAGTCGCAGGCTGGGAAGTACCAAGCGCAAAAGGAGAAATCGCACAGTCGATAACATCCACGCCCGCCTCTACTGCTTTCAGATAGGTCATGGAAGCTACGCCGGACGTATAATGTGTATGCAGCTGAATCGGAAGCTTGGTGCTCTCCTTCAGAGTCTTTACCAGTTCTTCCGCACGGTAAGGAACAAGCAGTCCTGCCATATCCTTGATACAAATGGAATCTGCACCCATTTCCTCAATCTTCTTCGCCATATCCGCCCAGTACTCCAAGGTATAGGCATCTCCAAGAGTATAGGAAAGCGCAATCTGCGACTGACCTCTGCCCTCCTGTTTCTTAATCTTGTTGGTTGCATCTACCGCCGCCTGCAGATTACGGATATCGTTCAGACAGTCAAAAATTCTGATAATATCAATACCGTTTGCAATGGATTTCTCAACAAACGCATACACCACATCATCCGCGTAAGGTCTGTAACCCAAAATATTCTGACCTCTGAATAACATCTGCAATTTTGTATTTTTAAAGCCATCTCTTAATTTTCTCAGTCTCTCCCACGGATCTTCCTTCAGGAAACGAAGGGAAGCATCAAAAGTTGCGCCACCCCAGCACTCTACTGCGGCGTAGCCGACTTTATCCATCTTATCTACGATTGGAAGCATCTTCTCGGTGGGCATTCTGGTCGCAATCAGAGACTGATGTGCGTCACGAAGAACAGTTTCCATAATTCCAACCGGCTTTTTTGTTTGTTCTGCCATTATATTATCCTCCTATTATTTTACTTAAAAAACGCCGAACACTGCCATAAAGGTACCTGCCGCCACTGCCGTACCAATAACACCCGCTACGTTAGGTCCCATGGCATGCATCAGCAGGAAGTTCGTAGGATCAGCCTCTGCGCCTACCTTCTGAGATACCCTGGCCGCCATAGGCACCGCGGAAACACCTGCGGAACCAATCAACGGATTCACTTTACCCTTGGTGATTAAACACATCAGTTTACCAAACAGTACGCCTGCCGCTGTACCGAACGCAAACGCTACCAGACCCAAAACAACGATCTTGATGGTATCCCAGTTAAGGAACGCCTCAGCACTCGTGGTTGCACCCACGGAAGTACCAAGAATAATAACCACGATGTACATCAGGGCGTTGGAAGCCGTATCTGTCAACTGTCTCACCACGCCGCACTCTCTGAACAGGTTACCCAGCATCAGCATACCGACAAGGGGTGCTGTAGTGGGAAGAATCAGAGACACCACAATTGTAACAACGATGGGGAATAAAATCTTCTCCAGTTTACTGACCGGACGAAGCTGTCCCATCTTAATTTTTCTCTCTTTCTCTGTAGTAAAGAGTTTCATAATCGGCGGCTGAATAATCGGCACTAACGCCATGTAAGAATAGGCCGCCACCGCAATAGGCCCCATCAAGGTCGTCTGCCCCAGCTTACCTGCCAGGAAAATGGATGTCGGGCCGTCAGCACCGCCAATAATAGAGATGGCAGCTGCCGCTTTATCGTTAAATCCTAAGAAGATTGCGCCAAAATATGCCGCAAAAATACCAAACTGTGCCGCCGCACCCAAAAGGAAGCTCTTCGGGTTGGCAATCAAAGGGCCGAAGTCCGTCATGGCTCCAACACCCATAAAGATCAGGGAAGGCAGAATTGCCCACTCATCCAGCTTATAGAAATAATACAGCAAACCGCCGCCGGCACCACCTTCACCATATTCTGCCATGATATCCGGATAGATATTAACAAGCAGCATACCAAAAGCGATAGGAACCAGTAAGAGCGGCTCAAAGCCTTTGCCGATAGCCAGATATAGAAATACAAGTGCTACGACAATCATGACATAGTTACCCACTTCCAGATTGAAGAAAGCGGTCTGATGTATCAGATTATCAAGCGTCTCTACTATATACATTTTTATTAACCTCCTGTAGTTTTAGTTTCAGAAGAAGTGTCCAACCAAGACTCTTCCGCTGACAATCAGTTCAATGTTGCAAGAAGTGCGCCTGCCTCTACTGCATCGCCCACTGCCACATTGATACTTGCTACAGTACCGTCCTGAGGAGCTACTACAGGGATCTCCATCTTCATAGCCTCAACGATTACGACAGCATCACCTTTCTTCACTGCCTGTCCTACGTTAGCCTCAATCTTGAATACTTTACCTGCCGCGCCTGCTTCAATCTTCACACTGCCTGCCGCGCCGCTTGCTGCCGGTGCTGCCGCAGGTGCAGGAGCTGCTTTGGGAACTGCTCTGGGTGCTGCTGGTGCTGCCGCTGCCGGTGCACCGCTTGTCTGCCCCTCTTCCACCACTACATCATATACGCTGCCATTTACGGTAATTGTATAATTTTTCATCTTCATATCCTCCTATGATCTCAGGCATTCTGCCATTTAGTCTTGTTAGATTTCCTGATGGATCTCACCACAAATCCATCCGTAGACGCCGCCCCTTCATAGGCAGCGATTGCCGCAGCGATAACCGCCACAAGTTCTGTATCATCGGAAAGTTCTTCCTTGGCCGCAATCTGGGATACCACCGGATCAGCCGCCGGTGCGGGAGCCGCTTCCTTCTGTTCCTTCTTCTTTCCCCTCTTTTCAAACTTGGATATCAGGCTGAAACAGGAAATAATCAGACTGATCAGGATCAGAACCACAAACACAGTACCCATACCGATTACTGTATTCATACCTGCTTTGAGCATAATCTCACCGGTGCTGTAATGGACATTTGTGGTAATGCCAAGACAGGATTTAAGCTCATCATCCAAAATGATTTCCACCGTTGCGTCATGATCGGAACCCAACACATTGATATTGATGACCACTTCTTCCTCACTGAATTTAGCCGTACCGCCATTGGTCCCCTCAAATGTGCCGATATCCTCTTGTAAAGCATCCTTCCATCCAAGGAAACCGTTATAAATTACCGGTTGGCCTGCATACTGCTCAACGTATCCAGCACTCACGATCATATTCATATCTTCTACAATGCCCGTACCGATCTCTACTGCCTCTTCCTCCGTAACCAGCCCTTCATTTGCCTTTTCTTCTTCTCCACATGCAACGAGGCCGGCCATACAGGTAAGCATACCTAATATTACCAATAGTTTTTTCATATTAAGCATCATCCTTTCTAAACTGTACCATGTTTTTTCTCGGGACGGCCCTCGCTTTTAGCCGCCAGCATTTCAAAGGCACCAATCACATATTTTCTGGTGTCAGCCGGCTCCACGATCTGATCAACATAGCCTCTCTTTGCCGCGCTTGTCACATTGTTCTGCAATGCTGCATATTCCTGTGCACAGGCGTCAATGGCGTCGGCACCTTGTCCGTCACAGATGATCTTTGCTGCCAGTTTCGCATCCATCATGCCAATCTCGGCATCCGGCCATGCCATCGTGATATCCGCACCGATTGCCTTGGAATTCATCGCCACATAAGCACTGCCGTAAGCCTTGCCGATCACCACATTTACCTTCGGAACAGTCGCGTTGGCAAATGCGTATGTAAGCCTGCCAACTGCTTTCGCCATGCGCTTCTCAGAACATTTTGTTGCTGCAAAACCTGTCACATTGGTAAGGGAAAGCACCGGAATGTCAAAAGCGTCACAGAACGTAACAAACTCTGCCGCTTTCTCTGCACCTCTGGCAGATAATACCGCATCAAATTTATCAGTCACTTCTCCATCCGCATCATACACTTCGGTACGGTTTGCAACAGCACCTACCGTAGCGCCATTTAAGCGGATAAAGCCAGCCACCATATCCTTGGCATAATCCTGCTTCACTTCCACAAACAGACCATCATCTGCAATCTGGGATAAAGCAATGGCTGTATCACCCACGCAGCCTGCAATCTGTGCACAGGCACGATTTAAGTCATCCGTACAATCTGTCAGCGCATAATCTGCATTATTGGCAGGCAGTATGGATACCAACTGTCTGATCTGTACAAGAATGGAAGCCTCATCCGCCACCATATCAACCAGACCTGTCTCTTCGCTCTGGAACGCCGCCGCAGATGTATCGCAGCGGGAAATTTCATTGCCTTCCAGTGCATTGGGAGAATTCACAAACAGCTTTGCCTTCTTCTCCTCCATAAATGCAAAATCTGTCATAGCCGGAATCAGGGCAAGTCCGCCGCCGCAGTTTCCAAACACTGCCGTAATCTGCGGAATCACGCCGGAAGCCATCACCTGACTTCTGTAGATTTCTCCAAAACCGTTTAATGCATCTGTCGCCTCCTGTAGTCTTAAACCAGCAGAATCAATCAGACCGATCACCGGCGCGCCCATCTTCATAGCCAGATCATAGAGATTCACGATCTTTTTCGCATGCATCTCACCCACGGATCCGTTCAGCACAGACGCATCCTGGCTGTACACATACACAAGACTGCCGTCGATCACACCGTAACCTGTCACAACGCCGTCAGACGGAGTTTCGGTCTGTTTCAGGTTGAAATCTGTAGCTCTTGCTGTCACAAGGCCGCCGATCTCAACGAAACTGTTTTCATCGAGTAAAGCATTGATTCTTTGACTCGCTTGAGAAGTAGTACTCATTTTTCAGCCCTCCATTTATCATAATTATAAATAATAATAAAACTATATTATTATGTGGCATAGCACACGAAAGTAGTATATCATAGAATCTGCAACTCGACTAGCCGGTTTTTCAAAAAAATGTAAGAAAAACTGAAAAAATATAACCCTGAAATTTACGGCAGGAAAATGCGCCAGATATAGCGGCATATCCAGCCAAAGCTGCGCTCCTCCACTGCCCCCTTCGTATAAACAGCATAACGTTTTATCAGCTGCCCGTTCAGATAATAAGACACCTCCCCCACTTCCGTATGATCTTCGATTGGAGCCGTGAGTGTTTTCGCCACCTGCGTTTTTACCTCTACCCGGTCTTCCTCCCCCAGTAAGTATGGCAGCGTTTCTTCATGATCTTCCAGCACCACCGGCACACTGACCTTTTCATAGGGTGTCCCCTGCTCCCCTGTAATACCGTTTATCACCGGTATCGCCTGGAACTCCTTATTCTCATACAAATCCCGGTACTGATAATGTTCCATACCATATGCGGCCAGTTTTTTCATGTCACTCCATTTATAACTTCTGTTATTTGGCCACCCGCAGGCAAGCAGCGCCACCGTAAAGGTACGGCCCTCACTGGTGACCGCCCCTACATAACAATAACCCGCGTTATTTGTAAATCCCGTCTTCCCGGAAAGGGCCTCCTGCATCATGCCAAGAAAGGCATTGTGGTTATTGCAGTGAAAGTTCCTGCTGCCCTCTGCATTGGTAAAGTCATAACTGATGGTCCGGGTAATCTCAAGAAACTCTTCTCTGGCCGGGGAATCCGTTACACAGTAAGCCATGATCTTTGCCAGGTCCGCCGCCGTGGTAGAGTGAATCTTTCCGCTGTCATTCACCACCGCATCCAGTCCGTTAGGGGTAATAAAATAAGTATCATAACAGCCGATATCCCTCGCCTTCTGATTCATCATGACCGCAAACCCTTCCACACTGCCTCCCACTGCCTCCGCAATCACCACCGCTGAATCATTATGGGATTCCAGCATCAGGGAATATAACAGATCCCGCAGACGGTATTTTTCTCCCTGTCTGACATACAGCTTCACCTTGGGCATACTGGCCGCATAGGCAGATACTTCCACCTCATCTTCCAGACTGCCATATTCCAAAGCCAGGATACATGTCATAATCTTGGTGGTACTGGCCATTGGCAGCACTTCTTTGGGATTCTTGCCATAGAGAACCCGGCCGCTGTCTGCATCCATCAAAACAGCCGCCTGGGCATAGAGTTTCAGATCATCTTTTGTTTCCGCCGCCTGGATTCTCTGTGACAGACCAATGCCCAGAAGGAGAAATATCATAGAAAATATAAGACTTCGCTGTAATAAAGTGCGCATATTGTAATGCCTCGGCTCCAAGACTCCTTACATATATATGCGCACTTTTCTATTCACTGAACCATCCGGTCCAAAATCCTATCCGGCCCGGATGCTCTTTTGCACCGGAGCTGTTCTTTCTCAATAAGTCAGATAAGGCTCCTTAAAGTAAGTATCCAGCCAGATAAGTCTGCCTTCCACATACTCGTATATATAGTCCTCTTTCCAGTAATCCATCCCCTCCGGCCACCGTCTGTAGTTGCGCTCATACGCCCCGGATGCATGCAGATAGGCAAAGTCCTCATCCAACATCCCCCACAGTCTGTCCTTCGTCAGGATTTCCTTTCGCAGATTATTCCATCTTGCATAAGTCTCCCCTGCAATTTCATCCGGATAACACTGAAATAACTGTTTCACATCCAGACACCAGAGATCGGGATCCTCTATCACCTCCGGCATGTACAGGGTATTATTGCAGGTCATATCCACCACCTGCACGTTGCCCCAGGTTGCATTTAAGTCCCAGGGTATCATGATAAAAGTATATGCCGGCCCTTCCCCGCTATTATTCGGGCAGGCCAGATAAAAGTTATTCTTGCGTACATAATTGTCACAGCCATAGGCAAAGAGTGTAAAGATATTATGATCCACGTAATTTTCCATGTTAATCATGGATCTGGCTTTCTCATAGTCCTCCCTGTCTGTCATATGATTGAATATATCCAGATATTCATTTAACAGACCGTACTCGTACATACCATACTGCGCAGGATACTTGATGTCAAAAGCTTCTTCCAGTCCAAAACTCCAGTCACTGTCTGTCCTGTCCTCTTCGTATCCGATACATTTATACAGAATATCCCCCTGCGTCAGAGATAATTCTTTGGCATCAATCCGCTCAATCAATCCATAGACACCCAGATAGACATCGTTGCTGAAAAGCTCCAGATACTCCATCCGTGTCCCTTCATCCTTTTTGACCCCATTGCTTTTGGCAATATCCTGCCACACATCATGGGCAAATTTGGTATGAATCAGCCCTGCATCATCATACAGAGCAGTCAGGATCCAGTCCTCATCCCTGCGCATCCCCAGCAAGGACATTTTCTCATCCAGTTCCAGTTTATAACCTTTCTTGGGATAACCGATGGAAGTGTTGCCGCGGATGGCCGCATAGCAGGAGGACTCCCTGTAGCTGTCTGCCGAAAACTTCCAGTCAAAAAGGCGCATCACACCCTCTCTGCCGCCTTTGATTTCTCCACCATCCAGGGTATCAATCACCATAATGGGCATCCCCGTAAAAACCACCCGGTAACTGCAATACATGTTCTTCCGGCTGTCCACGCAGTACAGTGAAAAGACATGCCCCTGGGAAATGGCATCCTCAAACCGGGTAAAATATTCATCATAGGGCCAGAGCAGCCTCCCCTCGCCGCTGCTTAACGCACCGCCAAAAGAACCGCCGTCCATATTCTGTGTGATATAATAAATATCCTCCACACTGTCATAGGCCGCGGCATGTCCGCCAAAATGAAGCGCAGGTCTTACATCATACTCCCGCATCCCTTCCGTTACATCCTGTATCTTTTCATAAGAGACCACCGGAACCGTCAGCTGTATCCGACCTGTTCTGCCCAGGATATAGCCTGCCATAATGGGCCCCAGCAGACAGATACACAAAAGCAGCAAAAGCAATTTCTGTCTCTTTTTGCCATATCTCATGCCTGTAATATTTCCTCCATATCACAACAATCGGCCATCCTCAGATATCTAGCTGCATCTGCACCTCAGACTCCGCCTGCTGCTTAAATTCCTCAATCTGTACGGCACTCAGTTCCGGCAGTTCATCAATGGACTTCACCCCGAAACTGCGGAGGAACTGTTCTGTTGTACCAAACAGAAGCGGTCGGCCCGGCGCATCCATTCTGCCCACCTCCGTGATCAGATCAAATTCCAACAGCCTGTTGACCGCATGATCACAGCTTACGCCTCTTACTTTCTCAATCTCCAGTCTGGTAATCGGCTGCTTATAGGCAATGATGGACAATGTCTCAAGAAGCGTATCCGTAAGTACAAACTTCTTCGGTGTCTTGGCTATTTTGATCAGATACTCATACAACTCACTCTTGGTACACATCTGCACGGCATCCTCCAGTGTGGTAAGACCGATTCCCCTGTCCTCTTTCTGGTAATCTGCCGCCATCTCCTCCAGCAGTTGCCGTGTGGTATTCTTATCTTCTTCTATCACGGCAGCCAGTCTGTCAATCTCCACCGAATCCCCCATAGTGAATAAAATCGCCTCGAGCACTGCCTTTGCCTTGTCTTTTTCCATCTTTCTTCCCTCTTACTCCCTATCCGTCAGCCAAGTGATGTAAGCTGCACCGGCCCGTTATCTGCTGTTTCGTTGGCCGTAATGATAATATCCGCAAAGATATCATCCTGAGAAATCCCGATCCGGCCTGTCTTGATCATTTCCAGAACCACCAGAAAGGTGACGATGACCTCCATCCGGCTATGCTGTTTCTCCAATAATTTACGGAAACTGAAAGTCTTATGGCTGCGTACATAGGCTTCCACATAAGTAGTCTTTAAGTCCAGATCAATTTCATCCTTCTCAATCCTGCCAAAGGTACTTCTGACCGGATCAATCTTATCCTCCTGCCTCTTCATCATCTGCTTGAAAATCTCATGAAGCCTCTGCAAAGTCATATCGCCAATCAGTTCCTCATAGTCCACCGGCTGTCTGTACTGTGCCACCTCCGGCGGAAGCGTCGGACGCTTGTACAGGTTACGCTCCGCATCCACCATCCGGTCCCGCAGTTCATAGGACATATATTTACACATCTTGTATTCCAACAGCTTCTCCACCAGTTCCGCCCGGGGATCCTGCTCCTCTCCCTCTTCATTCACTTCCTTGGGCAGAAGCATCTTACATTTGATATCAATCAGTGTGGCCGCCATGACCAGAAATTCACTCATGACGTTCATATCTTCCGTCTCCATCTGCCTGATATACTCTAAATACTGCTCTGTAATCTCCACAATGGGAATATCATAGATGTCCACTTTATTCTTGTCAATCAGGTGCAACAGAAGATCCAAAGGGCCTTCAAACACCTCCAGCTTTACAGGAATCGCCATAATAGCCTGTCCCCTCCTAAATACTACTTGTCCGGCACAAGATCGATCACCACCAGTTCCCCCGGATTAAAAATCCGAATCGGAAGGGTATGGCTCCCCAGCCCCCGGCTTAAAATCATTGTGCTCTTTCCTTTGTGAAATCTGCCGCCGTCATACTTTGGAAACAACGTCAGGCTGGGCGACAGCACACCGCCAAACAGCGGCAGCCTCATGATTCCTCCATGCACATGCCCCGAAACCACAAGATCCGCTCCCCATTCGGCATAATCTTCAAAGTAAGCCGGATTATGGGCAATCAATACCTGAAAGACATCCTCTCCTGCCTTTCCCAAAAGTTTCTCGAGATATTCCGCCCCCATGGGTGTCTTTGCAAAATGCCTGTAATAGCGCCTGTCAATCTCCACGCCGCAGACATCCACATTCCACTTTGGCAGATATGTCCTCTGGTTAATTAAGGGTTCTATGCCTGCTTTCCTAAGCCCTTTGCAATATCCCTCATACATGCCCGGATACTGCTCCGGGTACAGCCCCAGACGATACTCATGGTTTCCCATGCCGTAATGGACAGGATATCTGCCGGCAAGATTCTCCATCAGCCTAAGTGCAGGTGCATAGTCATGCCCCGCCGTGGCCGTCAGCATATCTCCCGCCGCCAGGATTTCGTCCGGCGCAAGTTCATCAATCCTGCGGATCAGCCTGCTGTTGCCCTTACCGAAGGATTTATTGTGTAAGTCCGACAGGAGTACCATCCTGCACGGCTTTATAATCTTATCTGACTTGATCTCATAGGTAACCGTCACAAAGCGGTTACAGTCCAGGACAGTCACTGACAGACAGATAATCCCCATCACTATCATACAAATCAAAATGCCTTCCAACATACCCTATCTCCATCCGCCCTGCCTGTTCATGACATGATAACTTATAAAGTATATCACAGACCCCGGACTTACCGCAATCGGCAAACTTGTGTTCTTATCCGGGGCCTGCCTGTCATCCTCCGTCTATTCGCTGGGGCTTCTACCGCTTCATCAGATATAATCCCCATACTTTCTTATAATAATCCTTATATTCAGCCTTATCTACCCCTTTGGCCGCCAGAATCGATACACTGTCGATGCGCGTTCCGTTTAATTTATAAACCGCCTCGCCAATGGCATCCCCCTCCGCAACCGGCGCTGTCACAACACCCGGCAGGCTGATTTCTTTCTGAATCTCATTTAAATTACTTCCTGTCGTATCCAGATACTCGAAAGGCCCTGCATAAGCAAGGTTCACAGTATCCTCAATGCCTCCCTCCACCCTCTGGGCCGGCAGGGCATCTTTGTTTTCATCCGTATACATCTGGCTCACACTGTACCCATAACTAAGCAGCGTCATCGCATCCTGGAACCGGGTCTTATTATCCGGTGCCGCCATCACCACCGCGATCAGTTCCATGCCCTCTTTGTCCGCTGTAGCCGACAGACAGTAGAGCGCCTTGGATGTGGAACCGGTCTTTAAACCTGTGGTCCACTCATACTGCTTGAGCAGTTTGTTGGTGCTGGAAAGCGTAAAGGTGCTGGTACCCTGGGCTGTCTTATGCTCAATGTCCTCCATCCAGATCTTCGTATACTCAAACACCTCCGGATATTTCGTGATCAGCTCCCTGGACATAATGGCCACATCTTTGGCGGATGAATAATGATTATCCGAATCCGTAAGACCACAGCAGTCCTCAAAATGGGTGTTCTGCATCCCCAGACTTTCCGCCTTATTGTTCATCAGTTTGACAAACTCCGCTTCGCTCCCTGCTATGTACTCAGCCACTGCCACACTGGCATCATTACCGCTGGCAACCGCAATACACTTGATCATGGTCTCCAGGGTCTGTGTCTCCCCCTCCTCCAAAAAGACCTGTGAACCTCCCATGGACTTGGCATAGGCACTGGTGGTCACCTGATCTTCCAGATGAATCCGGCCGTTCTTTAAATGCTCAAAGATGATTAGCAAAGTCATGATCTTCGTAATACTTGCCGGACTCCTTCTTGCATCTGCATCCTGTTCGCAGATTACCTGTCCTGTGGAAGCTTCCATGACAATATAAGAAGGCGTGGATACCTCCGGTGCTGCATTGACCATAACGGTCATTTTGCAAAACATGGTATTTGATAAAATACATACAAGTAAAAGCCATACAAGAATCCTCTTACTTTTTCTGCGCAAACTATGTCACTCCTACAGTTTCTTATTTACTATATTTATTACCTGTTGTCTCAAGATATGACCCGGATACGGGAAGTACTTAAGAGGACATGTTTTTACATAAGAAGACTGGCAGCGCTTCGCACTGCCAGTCTGTTTTCCATTTCTTAGTTGTATTTACGTTTTCTTGCCGCTTCGGATTTCTTCTTGCGTCTTACGCTGGGTTTCTCGTAATGTTCTCTCTTACGAATCTCCTGCTGAATACCGGCTTTCGCACAGCTTCTCTTAAAACGACGTAATGCACTATCCAAAGTCTCGTTTTCTTTTACGATTACGTTTGACATTCCCGCACCTGACCTCCCTTCAGTCCCCACAAGTATCTCGACTGACCGGGTTATTCATACGCTAACGCGCTGTGTTCTCACACACAACATAAATTATACCACATTTTGGGTATCAGTCAACCATTATTTTCTTAAGGCCTCGTACACCCCCTAGAGCTGTCCCTCAAGTACTTTCGCACATTCTGCAATCGCATCGTCCATACCTGCCGGATTCTTGCCGCCTGCCTGAGCCATATTAGGACGTCCGCCGCCGCCGCCGCCCACAAGGGCTGCAATGCCTTTAATCAGATTGCCCGCATGAGCGCCTTTTTGCATCGCGCCTTCTGTCGCCATAGCGATCAGGTTCACCTTACCCTCCTTCTCGGAGAGCAGCACCACCACGCCTTCACCCAGCTTTTCCTTTAACTGGTCGCCCAATTCACGCAAGCCGTTCATATCCACACCGGCCACCTTGGAAGCAAGAAGCTTTACGCCCTTTACCTCCTGCACCTGGTCCATCACATCTCCCAGGGCATCCTTGGCCGCCTTGCTCTTTAAGGCCTCATTCTCGCTTTGCAGAGCCTTCATCTCCGCCATCAGATGTTCACAGCGCTCCACAAGACTGGCCGGATTGGTCTTTAAGGTTCTGGCCGCCTCCTGCAACTGGGCCTCCAGATTCTGATAATAAGCAGTCACGTTATTGCCGGTCACAGCCTCGATACGGCGCACGCCCGCCGCCACGCCGGACTCCGACAATATCTTAAAGGAACCAATATTCCCGGTGTGCTTCACATGCGTACCGCCGCACAGTTCACTGGAGAACTCTCCCATCTGCACCACTCTTACGGTATCCCCGTATTTCTCGCCAAACAGAGCCATGGCTCCTGATTTCTTGGCTTCCTCGATGGACATGATCTTGGTCTCCACCGCCAGATTCTCTGCAATCTTCTCATTGACAATCTGTTCTACCTGACGGATTTCCTCTGCCGTCATAGCAGTTGGGTGAGAGAAGTCAAAACGGGTTCTCTCTCCGTCCTGGTAGGAACCTGCCTGCTCCACATGTCCGCCCAGGACATCCCGCAGAGCCTTCTGCAATAAGTGAGTGGCACTGTGGTTCTTACAGGTACTTGTCCGTCTGGCCGTATCTACAGACAGCGTTACCTGATCTCCTTTTTTGATCATACCCCGGACAACTTTGCCGATATGTCCTACCTTGCCGCCCAGAAGCTTGATCGTATTTTCCACCTGAAACTCACCGTCCGCAGCGGTTATGATACCGATATCGCCTTCCTGGCCGCCCATGGTGGCATAAAAGGGTGTCTGCTCCACAATGATTGTTCCCACCTGGCCGTCTGTCAGGGCATCTACAATCTCTGTCTCCGTGGTGAGTACTGTGATTTCCGATTCACAGGTAAGTTGATCGTAACCCACAAAATCTGTGGTAATGGCAGGATCGATGGCCTCATATACAGTCACATCCGCTCCCATATAGTTGGTCACTTTCCTGGCCTTACGAGCCTTCTCCTTCTGCTCCTGCATACAGCTCTTAAAGCCTTCTTCATCCACCGAAAAACCCTTTTCTTCCAGAATCTCCCTGGTCAGATCCAATGGGAATCCATAAGTGTCATAGAGTTTAAACGCATCCGCCCCGGCCAGTTCTTTCATACCTGCCTTGGTAATCTGCTCCTCCATCTCGCTTAAGATGGTGAGACCCTGGTCAATGGTCTTATTAAACTTTTCTTCCTCCTGGGTCAGGGTGTTAAAGATAAATTCCTTCTTCTCATCCAGTTCCGGATAGCCGTCCTTAGAGCCCTCGATCACCGTGCCGGAAAGCTCTGCCAGGAACATTCTCTGCACGCCCAGCTTTCTTCCCTGGCGGGCCGCCCTGCGGATGATCCGGCGAAGCACATAGCCCCTGCCCTCATTGGAAGGCATAATCCCATCGGAAATCATAAAAGTAGCCGAACGGATATGATCCGTGATAATACGGATGGAAACATCCGTCTCATACGCTTTCTTATACTCCACACCGGCAATCTCACATACCTTGGTGCGCAGTGCCAGAACCGTATCCACATCAAAGATGGAATCAACATCCTGTACTGCGGAAGCCAGACGCTCCAGTCCCATGCCCGTATCAATATTTTTCTGCTGTAATTCCGTATAATTGCCCTTGCCGTCATTATCAAACTGGGTAAACACGTTATTCCAGATTTCCATATATCGGTCGCAGTCACAGCCTACCGTACATCCCGGCTTGCCACAGCCGTATTTCTCGCCCCGGTCATAATAAATCTCGGAACAAGGTCCGCAGGGACCCGAACCGTGTTCCCAGAAATTATCCTCCTTGCCAAACCGGAAGATCCGTTCTGGTGCAATGCCGATATCCTTATTCCAGATTTCAAAAGCTTCCTCATCATTCTCATAAATGGAAGGATAGAGTCTGTCCGCATCCAGTCCTACCACCTGGGTCAGGAATTCCCAGCTCCAGGCAATCGCTTCTTTCTTAAAATAATCGCCGAAAGAAAAGTTTCCAAGCATCTCAAAGAACGTGCCATGCCTTGCGGTCTTACCCACATTTTCCAGATCCCCTGTACGAATACATTTCTGACAGGTGGTCACCCGCCTTCTGGGGGGAATCTCCTGCCCCGTAAAGTAAGGTTTTAAGGGCGCCATACCGGAATTGATCAAAAGCAGACTGTTGTCATTGTGAGGCACCAGCGAAAAACTCTTCATCTTCAGGTGTTCCTTGCTCTCAAAGAACTCAAGAAACATCCTGCGCAGTTCATTTACACCATACTGTTTCATTGTATCTATTCATCCTCCCTAAGCTGCATCCTAATCCGCAAAGCGGAAATTTTCTTTCTCTTACAGTACAAATTTGTCCGCAAAATAGGCTTCCAGTTCTGCAATTGCCACTCTCTCCTGCTCCATGGAATCACGGAACCTGACCGTCACACAGTGATCCGTCTCGGAATCAAAATCATAAGTGATACAGAAAGGCGTACCAATCTCGTCCTGTCTGCGGTATCTCTTACCGATGTTGCCTCTGTCATCAAACTCACAATTATACTTTTTGGACAACTGTGCAAAAATCTTTTCCGCTCCCTCATTTAACTTCTTGGAAAGGGGCAGGACACCTATCTTCACAGGTGCCAGTGCCGGATGGAAATGCAGTACGGTACGCACATCCCCCTCACCGATCTCTTCCTCGTCATAGGCGCCGCAGAGCACTGCTAAGAACAGTCTTTCCACACCCAGGGAAGGCTCAATGACATAAGGAATATATTTCTCGTTCTTGCTGTCATCAAAGTAGGACATGTCCTCTCCGGACACATTCTGGTGCTGGGTCAGATCATAATTGGTCCTGTCCGCAATGCCCCACAATTCACCCCAGCCAAAGGGAAATAAGAACTCAATGTCCGTAGTGGCTTTGGAATAGAAGGACAGCTCTTCCGGATCGTGGTCACGCACCCGCATCTCCTCTTCCTTCATCCCCAGACTCTTTAAGAAATCAATACAGTATTTCTTCCAATAAGCGAACCATTCCAGATCCGTATCCGGCTCGCAGAAAAATTCCATCTCCATCTGCTCAAATTCCCGCACACGGAAGATAAAATTACCCGGTGTAATCTCGTTTCTGAAAGACTTACCCACCTGGCAGATACCGAAAGGAATCTTCTTGCGGGAAGTTCTCTGTACATTCTTAAAGTTCACGAAAATACCCTGGGCCGTCTCAGGACGAAGATATACCGTATTCTTGGCATCTTCGGTAACCCCCTGGAAGGTCTTGAACATCAGGTTAAACTGTCTGATATCTGTAAAATTGTGTTTG
Source organism: bacterium 0.1xD8-71 (assembly GCA_003612405.1). Lineage (GTDB taxonomy): Bacteria > Bacillota > Clostridia > Lachnospirales > Lachnospiraceae > UBA3282. The sequence goes on along the minus strand of RAYR01000001.1, from coordinate 56,253 downwards.
CCGCAGGTCGGACAGGGAATATTATGCTCCTCAATAAACTCTTTCATCTGCTGCTGACTCCAGCCGTCCACGGAACTGTCAAGCGTCATACCCTGTTCAGCAACATAATCCTCAATGATCTTATCGGCACGGAATCTCTCATGGCACTCCCTGCAATCCATCAGCGGATCGGAAAAACTGCCAAGATGGCCGGACGCCACCCAGGTCTGGGGATTCATCAGAATTGCACAGTCAACCCCCACATTATAAGGACTCTCCATGACAAACTTCTGCCACCATGCCTTCTTGATGTTATTCTTCAGTTCCACACCCAGATTACCAAAATCCCAGGTATTGGCTAAGCCCCCATAAATCTCAGAACCGGGATAAACAAAGCCCCTCGCCTTGGATAATGCTACAATCTTCTCCATTGTCTTTTCCATATGTACTCCTCCTCATCTCAATATAAATTATACAATTTATGCGGAGAATTCCTGTTCTTCAGGGAATTCTCTGGTACCAGACGAAGCCGCTTCGTCTGGTACATCTATTCATAGACAATATAAGTGAGCGCCGAAGCCTTCTCCTCCGGTGCATGATCACGGATCAGCACACTCTTTTTGCCTGCAAAGGACACCTCCTGTCCACTGTCGGCACTCTGGTTAATATAAAGAATCCTGCTTTCCAGATTCACGGAAAGCTCTTCCCCTGACTTTGTCTCTATAATCAGTATCTTCTTGGCATCTGCCTCTTCTGTAAATCCCAGTTCTATGGGCTCACCCTCCGGGGAGATAAAAGCAATGCTGTCGAGATCATAACCGCCTTCATTAGCCTCTTTGACGGTGCCCATATATAACTGCCTGTGATTAAACCCGCTGTAATCCTCGGCTGTCGCATACTGAAACAGGATAGAAACCGTTCCTCCCTTTTCCTTCACGGACTCCAAATAGACGGCCTCTTTGTCATGCTCTGCACAGTACTCTTCCACCCGCTGTGAAGCAAGGCTCTCCAGTTCTTTCAGATCATAATACTCCTGTTCAAAGCTTCCTACAATCTTGTGCGCTACCTCTCCGTTTTTACCAAAAGACACAGAACTTACTTCTGTCTCTTTTTCCTGACTGCCGCAGCCGGCAAGCGCCAGAACCGCTGCCGCCAGGAACACAGCCACTCTTGCTTTTTTCATAGATTATCCTCTCTGACCAATCCTTTTCATCACATACTGCCTTACATTATATTAAAGATTATCCACAATTTCAAGACTTTTAAACGACCGGTCCACGAATCGTTTCCGGTACATGTCCGCAATCTGTTTTAACTCCTCTAAAACCGGTATTGTTACCGTAAAAGTATACAACTTCTCAATACCGGAATTCATAATGTAAGAGACCGCGTAACGTGTGGATTCCTCCCATTCTCCCTCCGAAGGCACTCCGGGAAACTCTCCGTTTATCACCATCGCCTTCATCTCAAATATGTAGCGCACCAGAACATTCGGCAGACCTTCGTGCATCAATGCGCGAAGAGACTGGTAGAGAAGCTTCAACATCTCTTTCTCATCGTTGTTCTCTCTCGTATAATAATCCATGACTTCCAGAAAATACATGCCATAATAGGCGCTCTCATAATCTTCCCGCAACCCTTCAAAATAATTGCTGATGGAAGCATCCACGATATTGTAAGAACTTTTGCCCACATAAACCTTAAACACACCGAAGGAGAAAGGATTCGTCGCTGCAAGGAGCCTGCTGTTAGGCTTCCTGGCCCCTCTGGCAAACGCCGATATCTTTCCCCTCTCCCTCGTCAAAAGGACAACCCTTCTGTCATACTCGCTAATCGGTTCAGCCTTTATAATCATTCCCGTAATTTCTGTAATCTCCTGCATGAGAATGTTCCTCTGATTCCTCCTCGTCCTGTCCTTCGTCCCTTACCGCGTTCTTATAGGCCAGAAAATCATCAATCTTTCCCGTGGCCATAAACTGCTCCCAGTAATTTATCTGTTTCATCTTACGCCCCCTGATTCTTTATTTCCCATTCCAGATTAGGGTTCGCAGATTTGCCTTTTTCTATTCTGTTACTTTTGGATCATACCCAAAGTTTTTGAGCAGGAAATCACTGTCCCTCCAGTCCTTCTTCACCTTCACCCAGAGTTTTAAATTCACCTGGCTCTCCACCAGTTCCTCGATGTCCGGCCGTGCCATGGAACCGATCTTTTTGAGCATACTGCCCTGTCTGCCAATGATAATACCCTTGTGGGACTCCCGCTCACAGATAATGGTCGCCTCAATATCCACAATCCGCTTCCTGTATTTCATCTGCTCGATGGTGACCGCAATCCCATGGGGAATCTCCTCCTCCAGACATTTCAGTGCCTTCTCCCTGATCAGTTCCGCCACAATCTGCCGCATGGGCTGATCGGTCACCGTATCCTCGTCATAGAAGGGCTCCCCATACGGAAGGTATTTCATGATACACGCAATCAATACATCCATGCCGTCTTTTTTTAAAGCCGACACCGGTACAATCTCTGCAAACTCCAGTTCCTTCCGGTAAGCGTCAATATAGGTCAGTATCAGTTCCTTCTTCACCGTGTCAATCTTATTGATCACCAGAATCACCGGCGTTTTCGTCTTTTTCAGCTGTTCAATGATATGCCTCTCTCCTGCGCCGATATAGTCACTGGGCTCCACCAGCCACAGAATCACATCCACCTCCGAAAGCGTCCGCTGGGCCACATTCACCATGTAGTCCCCAAGCTTATTCTTCGCCTTATGGATACCCGGAGTATCTAAAAACACAATCTGCCCCTCCTCACAGGTATACACGGTCTGGATGCGATTCCTGGTGGTCTGCGGTTTGTTGCTGGTGATGGCAATCTTTTGCCCGATCAGCGTATTCATCAGTGTGGATTTCCCCACATTGGGTCTGCCGATCAACGTTGCAAAACCCGATTTAAACTGCTTATTCTCCATTCTCTTCCTTCTCTTCTTTCTCCGACTCCGGCTCTTCACTCTCCCCGGCCAAAAGTTTTTGAGCCTTGCTCTTGAACCGGCTCTGTTTTACTTTCCCGGACTTTTTCCTCTTTTCCCGCATCATACGGCGTATCTGCCGGATAATCAACACAGCCATAATAATGATGACCGCCCACAATACAAGATAGGGAATATTGATCAATAATCCGATAAAGAAATTACAGATACCGTTACCAATGTCCTCCAGGCTGTTCACAAAGCCGTTGCTGATCTTTGCCCAGACAGTAATATCCTGGGGCGGTGTATATTTCTTCACCTCTTCGATGGACAAATATACGGTACTGTAATCAATCTTATTGTCATAGGTGCGGAGCTGGGATTCCATACTCTCAATCTGATAACGCACTTCCGAAAGTCTTCCCTCGATGGCAATCAGATCTTCCACCGTCTCCGCCTGGGCAAGCAGCTCAATCAGTCTCTCCTGCTCCGAGACCAGCACCCGCTTATGGCTGTCTAAGTCCACATATTGCAGGGTCACATCCTCCACACGCTCCGACTGGCTCACCACATTGGACTGCTCCCCTACCTGGTCCAGAAAGCTGTCCAGACTTTCTTTAGGTACGCGCGCTGTCATGCTGGCACCGCGAAGGGGTTCCGCCATGCCCTCATGACGATAGCTGCCGTTTTTATAAATAGATATCTGTTCTATGTAACCGCCCAGCCGGTCCACCTGAGCCTGCAAAGCCGGCACCAGTATATCAAACTCTTCTGTCTCCGTATCGATGTTGACGGTCTTGATTAACTTCCGCTCCGTAACGGCCCCGTCTACCTGTGAAGGCTCCGCTTCCGGCTCCTCCACCATGCCTGCTTCCTGCTCGTAAGTTATTTCATAAGCCATGCCGGCCCCGCTGTCATTCGATATATATTCATCCGCAGCGGCCGCCTCCTCTATCGGCGCAGCAGCCGCCATATTTTTGGTATCGCCGGCCGAATAGCTCATGGGCGTGCCGCCGCAGGCCGCAAGAGACGCCGCAAGCAGTGCCGCAGTAAGCAGCACACATCCCTTTTTTCTTCCATTCCGATCTGTCATCTTTCCAAGCATGTTCCTTCCCTCCTGTGACGATTATGCCTTCCGGCTCCCTTTTCACAATGAATCCTGTCCGGCTGCCCTAATGAAGCAAATATTCTATCTTCGCAAACAAGTTCTCCTGTTCCTTGATCTTTTTCTCATTTCCTACCACACAAAGACATTCATCCTCCATAAAAGCACGGATATATCCGGCAAGCCCCCGTATCGTATCCGCATCTGTGGAAAGCAGTTCATCCCGCTCTGCCTGCACCCGTTCAAAATCATAATGGGTCAGATACCCTGCCAGAGAATAATTCCCCTGGGCCGATGGGGTGAGCGGCATATCCATCTCGCTGATGGCGCCGATAATATACTGGGTCATGGTACGTTCATCCGCCTCATAGCTTTCGATATAATCTGCCGCTTTCTCATAAGTTTCAATGGTCTTTTCCAGATTGGGATCCCGGTAAGAGACAAAATAACTCTCCCCGCTCTTGCCAAACTGGCACATACAGCCATAGGCACCGCCCTTGACACGCACCTGTGTCCAGAGATAATCATAGCCCATCATGACCCGAAGCACCTTGAGCGCTCCCGTATAAGGCAGTCCCTTTTTCGCAAAATTTCCTGCCCGGCACACATATTGAATCTGTGCCGAAGACATAAGACCCTCATTCTTTTTGACCGGACTGGGCTCATATCCTTTGGTGTCAATGGGATCCGTGTAAAGTTTCGCTTTGAAAGACGCAATCAGTTCCTCGATTCCCGCCAGTCCTTCCTGCTGTGCCGTATAGTCCACCATCAGATTCTCCGGGCGGAAAATACAACGCACCACCTTATGCATATTGGCCGCCAGTTCCTCTTTCTTATGCTCGAAATCTTTCTCCAGCTCTTCCAATAAACGATAGAAAGCAATCCCGTTGATATGGTCCATGACCATCGCGGGTTTCGACAAATAGGACAATGCCTGACCTGCCGCCAGAGAATGACCCGCAGACATCATCTGCGCCTGTTTATCGGAACGGCTCTCCGCCACCAGTTCAAAGAGACGCTTCGTATCAGTATAGACTGATTCAGTCAATATTTCCTCTGCCAGGGCAAATGCCTGAGGAAGATTCTCATAGAACGTTTTTACCTTCAGATCAAAAGTGACCTTATAGCGCGACAGGTCCCTGGCATCCGTATAAGTATTCACTGCCGGGCTGATGCCTCCCGTCTGCAAATGAATCTCACTGTACAGATCACTGTAAGAACGTTTCTTCGTATCCACCAGCCCGATCATGGCCCGCAAAAGGCCCACATAGGGAAACAGCTCCTCAGGCACCTGTCCAAGATCAAAGAGAAACCGCAGGTAACCGATGCCGTTGGTGAAAATATCATGATAGAGGAAGACAGTATCTCCTACCCGTTTCTCCTCATTGTGGTAGGGGCGGGCTTCTTTTCTGATATCGTCCCTGGTCAGCAGCGGAATCTTCTGAAGATCCTCTCTGGCACTGGGCTCTTCCTGATAGCGTTTCAATGCCTCTGTATCCGCAACAATCCTGGCTATTTCCTCCTTTGTCATGGCCGCCTTCCTGGCAGCCAGTTCCTCCGCAAGGGCCTTCTCCTTCCTGCCCGTAAGGCCCTTCACAGGTTTCACAACCACCACGCTCTTATGCATATTCCCAAGCAGACATCTGGTAATCATGGTTTCATAAAAAGGAGTATCCAGTTCTTTCTTCAATGCCTTATAAGTATCCGCAAGCTCCAGATAATCAAAAGGCTTCCCGTCATCATAAAGCCAGGTTTCAAACATCTGTAAACCATACATCAATCCCTTGGGATAAGAGCCGTAATCTGCCTCCATAAACTTAAACTCATCATGATTCAGTTCCGCCGCAAGAGTTTTCTTATCCACACCGCTTACCACAAGCCCGTGCAATGTCTCCTCGATGATACGGATAAACTCTTCCTTCTGCGACGCTTCCGCGTTTTTCGCCACAATCGAGAAAAACGGCTGTCTCACATCCACCTCAAAAATACAGCTGATATCCGTACCGATTCCGGCATCCAGAAGCGCCTGCTTGACCGGTGCACCAGGTGCTGAGACAACGGCACTGACCAACGCCTGAAAGCCTATGCTGTCCTTCCGGTCCAGATTCTCTCCCAAGGAAACATTATAGGACAGATAAGTGTTGGCTGCTTCCGATTCACTCTCCATAATCGGATAAGACTTCTCAACCATGGCAGTCTGTGTAAAGGGTACCTCCACTGCCGGTTCGGAATCCACCGCAAGGGCTTCATAAGCAGACAGATAGGCCTCATCTATATATTGTAATTTTTCTGCCATATCCATATTTCCATACAGATAAATATAACTGTTGGAGGGGTGATAATATTTCTGATGGAAGGCCAGAAACTCTTCATAAGTCAGTTCCGGGATCACATCGGGATCGCCGCCCGACTCCACACCATAAGACGTATCAGGATACAGAGAGTTCATAATCTCCCTGTAGAGCACATCATCCGGTGAAGAAAAGGCACCCTTCATCTCATTGTAGACCACCCCGTTGATGGTCAGATCATCCTCAGCGGATTCCAGTTCGTAATGCCATCCCTCCTGCCTGAAGATTTTTTCCTCATGATAGATATTAGGATGGAACACCGCATCCAGATACACATCCATCAGATTCTGAAAATCCTTATCATTACAGCTGGCCACCGGATATACCGTCTTATCCGGATAGGTCATGGCATTTAAAAAGGTGTTAAGAGATCCCTTTGCCAGTTCAATAAAAGGATCTTTCACCGGGAACTTATCCGAACCGCACAGCACCGTATGCTCAATGATATGCGCCACACCGGTACTGTCCTTGGGCGGCGTGCGGAATCCGATATAAAACACCTTGTTATCATCATCATTAGACAGGAGAGCCACCCGCGCTCCTGTTTTATTATGTTTCAACAGATATCCTTGTGAATTGACTTCTTTGATATTACATTTCATAAGAACTGTGTAAGCCTGTAGCTGTTCCAACTGCATTTTGGTAACTCCTTTCAAGCACATCATACTTTTCTTAGTATACCACTCCTGCTGAAATTTAGTAAAGATAAAACGAGCAACGAACTTTCCTGATTATCATAAAAGGACAGGCAAAAACCGTTTTTGCGCTTTTCGCCTGTCCAGTGTAAAAGGGGAATTTTACGCTGTAAGTGTAACAGAAAAATTTGTCATATACAAGTATCTTTTGTAGAAAATATGTTGTAAGGCATCGCGCAATTCGACGAATTAGGTCTATACACTGAAAGACATCAGCGCCAGTTTGGACAAAATCAGCTCTTCCACCACTGCTCCTGCTGCCTTCTTCTGGGCAAGATTCATGGATACAAACTCGTCAAGCTTCATGACCTTACTCTGGTAACCGGTCTTTGCCCTGCCCCATATACTTTTCTTTTCCTCCAGCATACTTACTTTCACTTTCGCCTTGAGCTGCCCATATGTCCTGTAAGAAAACTGATCTTTGGTCATATAATACAGCTGGCTCTCCAATGTGGTATCCGGATCGGTGTCCTTGAAAATATAGTGTTCCACAATGCTTTTATATTTAAAGTTCACCATCTCGTCCTGCAAGATTTCCGCATAACTTAATTTAGCTCCCAGATAAAGGGAGCCCGCATCCTGCATAAAGTATTTAAAATCTCTGTTCATTCCTTCCACGTATCCACCGCCTCAATCTTATCGCCGCTCATACGGACAGCATCCTCTATGGTCTTTCTGCTAAAACCGGACTCCGCCATCAGTTCTTCCACCGTCACCTTCCTGCGCAGTTCCTCATACAATGCATTTGCCGCATCCGCAACCTTATTAACCTTATCTGCGATTTTACGGTCTTTCCTGGCCTCCTCGGCATTTTCTGCAATATAGTCTTCCATGGCATCCATAATCAGTCTGGCAAGCATCCCCTGTGCCTCCGAAGCATGTTCCAGTGCGCCCAGCATGGTCACACCCAGGGAAAGGGCCACATTGCCCTCACCGATCAAATCCTCCAGATACACTCCCTGCCCTGCATACAGCTTGGCTATTTCCACGACTTCCGGCAGAAAAATCTCTGTCAGCCTGCTGACGGCATCCGGATCACCAGCCATGGCAGAAAGGGTCACAGCCTCCCGTTCCCCCTCGGAAACTTCTGCAAATGCTTCCAGGGATTCCAGATAAGCAGCCAGATAATCCTTCTCCTCCGCATCAAGATACTCCTCATAATCCACCGGCTTCCCAATCCCTATCCTGTTCTGCATTAAGTACTGATACACCATATCCATCTGTTGTGCAGAAAGTGACAGCGGCGCAAATGCCTCCTCAACCTCTGCCTGGGACAGACAGCTGTTCTGTGCCTTCGCTTTCTGTTTCACTTCCTCTAACGTTCTGGCAAACCGGACTTCTCTATCCATCTTTCACCTCATTTCCACGCTGCTTTCCACGCCTGATTTTAATTTTCAATCCTGTCTCCTTATTTCAGCTTCTCTTAATATGCGTATGGGTATAAAGATGCTCTTCGCAATACTCATAATTGCCGTCGCACTTGGAACAGAACCGGAACTGAAGATTCGGGTGGTCTACCTCGGTCCGTCCACAGATCGCACACTTGTGCTTGGTAATCCCGGTATTTCTCCGCACATCCCGCTTAAACTCCTGCCGCCGGTGGATCTGTTTGGGATTTAAGTGCATCAGGCTCCTGGAGGTCAGGAAGAACACCAGGAAATTAAGAAGCGACGCCGCAATGGCAAACTTATAAAACACACTACTTCCCAGAAACTCAAAGACCAGCATGATACCGTAAACGATTCCCAGCCACTTAACCTTGATCGGAACAAAAAACATCAAAAGTACCTGCGCTTCCGGGAAGGTCGCCGCATATGCCAGGAAAATTGACATATTGATATAATACGTGCTGAAGACCGGAGAAATATAGGCAAAGAATACTTCCGGCGTATTATAGGCAATCATCTCCCCCTGAAACAGATAACAGTATCCCATCAGCAGGAAACTGCCCAGAATGGTAAACAACATGCCCTGGAACAAATATACATTATACCGGTAAGTTCCCCAGGTACGTTCCAGGGACGTACCGATAGAACAGTAGAACACCAGCATGATCAACGTCAGAAACAACCCGCCGCTGCCTGGCGGCGGAATCAGGATCCATGTGACAAGACGCCAGACCTGCCCATGCAGAATCGCATAAGGGTTCAGCGTCAGAAAAGAGATCAGTATATTACTCCTGTCCATCAGCTGAAGCAGATATCCCACGCCATAGCAGAACACCAGGATAAAAGACAGATTCTTAATGGCATATTTCCCAAATTTTCGTTCAAAAGGACTCATGATATTACGCTCTCCCATCGATTCATTTTCCCCGCTAAAACTGAATACATTTTATCATCCCTGTTTTTAAAAGTAAACGGCATGATTCATAAAATCCGGCAAGTCATAAAAATTTAATAAATGACTCCCGAAATCTTCATTTTTTTCTAAGAATTGGACAATTGCTTTTTGACAGTCTGTGTCGTATAATGACATGGTGTGCCGAATCACATAATAAATAGGTACAAAATGCTTAAAGGAGTGAAACGAGAAATGAGTGATATGCAATATACGCTTGGCATTGACATCGGTTCTACGACCGTCAAGATTGCCATTCTGGATAACCGGCATCAGATACTCTTTTCCGACTATCAAAGACACTTTGCCAACATACAGGAGACACTCTCCAGCCTGCTTTCCAAAGCTTACGATAAACTGGGCAATCTGACCGTGCATCCCATGATTACCGGTTCCGGCGGCCTTACCCTGGCCAATCACTTAAAAGTGCCCTTTGTGCAGGAAGTGATTGCCGTATCCACCTCCTTACAGACCTTTGCCCCCGTCACGGATGTGGCCATTGAGCTGGGCGGTGAGGACGCCAAGATTATTTATTTCGAGGGCGGCAACGTGGAACAGCGTATGAATGGTATCTGTGCCGGCGGTACAGGTTCCTTTATCGATCAGATGGCTTCTCTCTTACAGACCGATGCCGCCGGTTTAAACACTTACGCCAGGAATTATCATTCCCTGTACACCATTGCAGCCAGATGCGGCGTATTCGCCAAATCCGATATTCAGCCTTTAATCAATGAAGGCGCCACCAAGGAAGATTTATCCGCTTCCATTTTCCAGGCTGTCGTCAATCAGACCATCAGCGGTCTTGCCTGCGGTAAGCCTATCCGGGGCCATGTGGCGTTTCTGGGCGGGCCCCTGCACTTCCTGTCAGAGTTAAAACAGTCCTTTATCAGAACCCTGAAACTGGACGATGATCATATCATTGATATGGAGAACTCCCATCTCTTCGCCGCAATCGGCTCTGCCTTAAATGCGAAGGAAGAGACATGCTATACCATGGAGCAGATGAAGGAGAAGCTTTCTGCCGACATCAAAATGGATTTCGAGGTGGAGCGCATGGAACCGTTGTTTGCCTCCCCAAAAGACTATGATGCTTTCTGCGAAAGACACAACACCCATCATGTGACCACAGCCAATCTTTCTTCCTACCAGGGGAATTGTTTCCTGGGCATTGATGCCGGCTCCACCACTACCAAAGTGGCGCTCGTGGGGGATGACGGCTCTTTGCTCTATTCTTTTTACAGCAGTAACGACGGCAGTCCTTTAAAGACCGCCATCCGATCTCTCAAGGAAATTTATAACCTGCTTCCCTCCGGTGTCAGAATCGTACGCTCCTGCTCTACCGGTTACGGAGAAGCCCTGATGAAAGCCGCCTTTTTGCTGGATGACGGCGAAGTGGAGACTGTGGCCCATTACAATGCCGCCGCTTTCTTCAATCCTGATGTGGACTGTATCCTGGATATTGGCGGCCAGGACATGAAATGCATCAAGATCAAAAACCAGACCGTGGACAGCGTACAGCTTAACGAAGCCTGTTCTTCCGGCTGCGGTTCCTTCATTGAAACCTTTGCCAAATCCTTAAACTATGGTGTGGAAGAATTTGCCCGGACGGCCCTCTTTGCGGAGCATCCCATTGATCTGGGCACCCGTTGTACGGTATTCATGAATTCCAAGGTAAAGCAGGCCCAAAAAGAGGGAGCCTCCGTCCCCGACATTTCCGCCGGACTTGCCTACTCCGTCATCAAGAACGCACTGTTTAAGGTAATCAAAGTCTCCGACGCTTCGGAACTGGGACAGCATATCGTCGTCCAGGGAGGCACCTTTTATAATGACGCGGTTCTCAGGAGCTTTGAGAAAATCGCAGGATGTGAAGCCATCCGTCCGGATATCGCAGGCATCATGGGTGCTTTTGGCGCCGCACTGATTGCCAGGGAACGCTATCAGGAAGGCTATGCTACCTCCATGCTGAATCTGGAGCAGATCACCAACCTGCAATTTGAGACCAGCATGGCAAAATGCAAAGGCTGTACTAACAATTGTCGCCTTACAATTAACAAATTCACAGGAGGACGGCAATACATTTCCGGCAACCGCTGTGAACGCGGTCTGGGAAAAACGAAAAAAGAAAACGGCGTTCCCAACCTCTATGACTATAAATTAAAGCGGCTCTTCTCCTATGAGCCTTTGCCTGCCGATGAAGCCAGACGGGGCACCGTAGGTATTCCCAGAGTCTTAAATATGTATGAGAATTATCCCTTCTGGTTTACCTTCTTTACAAAGCTTGGTTATCGGGTGATACTATCCCCTGTCTCTAACCGAAAGATTTATGAGCTGGGCATCGAATCCATCCCCAGTGAGTCGGAATGTTATCCGGCCAAACTGGCCCACGGCCATATTTCCTGGCTGATCAAACAGCATGTGAACTTTATTTTCTATCCTGCGCTTTTCTATGAACGGGATGAGTTCCATGAGGCCAACAACCACTATAACTGTCCCATTGTCACTTCCTACTCGGAAAATATTAAAAACAATGTGGAGGAAATCGGACGGGGTGAAGTCGTTTTCCGCAATCCTTTTATGTCCTTTAAGACTCTTCATACCGTGACCTCAGCGCTGACCAAAGAGTTTCAGGACCTGCCTGTCACAGAAGTGATGGACGCAGCCGAAGCTGCCTGGAAAGAACTGGCTTTGGCCCGTCAGGATATACAGAACAAGGGAGAAGAAGTCCTTCGTTATATGGAGGAAAATCATATACGCGGCATCGTGCTGGCCGGACGCCCCTATCATATTGATCCGGAAATCAACCATGGTATTCCGGAACTGATCAACTCTTATGATATCGCAGTCCTGACGGAAGATTCCATATCCCATCTGGCACAGCCGGAACGGCCCCTGATCGTCTCCGACCAATGGATGTACCACTCCAGACTCTACGCGGCGGCAAGCTACGTCAAGACCCGGGATGATCTGGACTTAATACAGCTTAATTCCTTCGGCTGCGGCCTGGATGCCGTCACCACCGACCAGGTAAACGACATCCTCTCCGGCTCCGATAAAATTTATACCTGTTTAAAGATTGACGAAGTAAACAATTTAGGCGCAGCAAGGATTCGTATCCGTTCCCTGCTCTCCGCCATCAAAGTCAGGGAACAGAAACAGAAAGAACGCACAATCCGTTCCAGTGCCATCACCAAAGTGCCCTTTACGGAGGAAATGCGCAAGGAGTATACCATCCTCTGTCCACAGATGTCACCCATTCACTTTGAGATCATTGAAGCCGCTTTCAAAGCCTGCGGTTACCGCTTCGAGGTGCTTGCCAATGACAACCGGCATGCCGTGGATGTGGGTTTGAAATATGTAAATAATGACGCCTGTTATCCTTCTTTGATGGTGGTAGGCCAGATTATGGATGCCCTGCTTTCCGGCAGATATGACCTGAACAAAGTCGCCATTATCATGAGCCAGACCGGCGGCGGCTGCCGCGCCACCAACTATGTGGGCTTTATAAGACGCGCCCTGGAGAAAGCAGGGATGCCGCAGATTCCCGTAATATCCTTAAATCTTGCCGGCATTGAGAGTAATCCCGGCTTTCACTTAAACGGAGAACTTCTCATGCGTGCCGCCTATGGTGCACTTTTCGGCGATATCTTCATGCGCTGTGTCTACCGTATGCGCCCCTATGAACGGGAACCTGGTTCCGTGGATGCCCTTCATGCCAAATGGGTGGAAAAATGCAGACAGTTCGTATCTCGAAAGCACATGAACTACTTTACGTTCCGGAAAATGTGCCGGCAGATCATACAGGAATTTGATGCCATTGCCATAGACGAAAACCTGCGCAAACCCCGGGTTGGCATTGTGGGCGAAATCCTGGTAAAATTTGCTCCTGCCGCCAACAATCATCTGGTGGAACTATTGGAGTCCGAAGGTGCAGAGGCAGTTGTCCCCGATCTGCTGGACTTTATGCTCTACTGCTTTTATAACCAGATCTATAAGGCGGAATATCTGGGAACTTCGAGAAAAGCCGCTTTACTTTCCAGGCTCGGTATCTGGGCTCTTGAAAGACTGCGCGGCCGTGCTGCTAAAGAATTCCGGAAAAGCAGACATTTTACACCCCCTGTCAGCATCTACACGCTGGTGGACTATGCCAGCCCTATCGTCAATATCGGCAACCAGACCGGTGAGGGATGGTTTCTAACCGGAGAGATGGTGGAACTGATTCACAGCGGGGTCAATAACATCGTCTGCACACAGCCTTTCGGCTGTCTGCCCAACCATGTGGTAGGGAAAGGCGTGATCAAGGAACTGCGATCCCGCTTCCCCCAGTCCAATATCGTAGCCATCGACTACGATCCCGGTGCCAGTGAAGTAAACCAGCTAAACCGGATTAAACTGATGCTGTCCACTGCCCAGAAAAACCTGAAAAAAGAAAAAGACGCCTGAAAGACGCCAATAAGCCCCGGCATGTTAATCCCATGCCGGGGCAAAATTTTTTGCTTATCCGAGGCCGCGAAGCGGAGCTCGTAAAGTTAATTTACAAAGTAAATTTACTTTTGTTTTCGTACAATCAGATATTCATTATCGAGTTGATAGAAGGCACATTGGAAATTACCTCCGCTTAAGAAACGGCTCATATCATCCTCATCCAGATCCACCATGCATACATAACACTCGTAATCTTCATCATACTGATAGTTGCTGCATGTATCACACATGCTCACGTGACATTTCCTCCCGTCTCTCTTAATAAAACATTCTGTCTACTTTACGGTTCACAAACCGGATTTTGCCCTTTACTTCCTCCTCCAGATCCTGAAGGGCGTCGTCCGCCGCCTCTTTTTGAAGCTGGTTGACACAAAATACACAGGCACCAAATTTATCATTGGAAAATAACTTCGGTTTCTCCCATTTGACAAAATAGGATACTCTGTGTTTTAAGAGCACTTTCTCAATCTTCTCTTTGGTGGCCATATCCGTTACCTGGCACCACTCCAGCTCATTGTGCACTTTCACTTTCTGATATGCTGTCTCCATAATACAATCAATCCCCTCTAAGAAAACCTTACTACTATGTATCCGCAGTCTGTTCCGCCATACACAGTAAGCAGACTGCATAACTCATATAAATTATAAAGCAAATTGAAGGATTATGCAAATCCTTTTCTGCAATCAGACAGGCTCGTAAACAGCTGACATTACCGCATCTTGCACACCCTTCCCGTTTGTGTTATATTTGATACTATATTACTTTACGATCAGAAAGTTGAGGTTTTCCCTATGCCTATTAAAATTGCAGATTCCTTACCGGCAACCACCATCCTTGAGAATGAAAATATATTTGTCATGACAGAATATCGTGCCATGCATCAGGATATCCGTCCTCTTAACGTGTTGATATTAAATCTGATGCCCACCAAGGTGGTCACGGAGACACAGCTTTTACGTAAGCTCTCCAACACGCCTTTACAGGTAAATGTGGAGTTTCTACAGACGGCCAGCTATACGCCGCAGCACACGGACTCCAACCATATGGAGGCTTTTTATACCACATTTGACCAGATCAAAGACCGGAATTTCGACGGAATGATCATCACCGGCGCCCCCCTTGATTATATCCGCTTTGAAAAGGTGGATTACTGGGATGAGATCTGCACCATCATGGAATGGGGCAAGAAACATGTGCACTGTACCCTACATCTTTGCTGGGGTGCTTTTGCCGCCCTGTACTATTTCTATGGTTTAGAACGGGATGATCTGCCGGAAAAACTCTCCGGCGTGTATGCCCACAAGATTGTCAAAAGAAATTCTCCTCTCTTCCGGGGATTCGACGATATTTTCTATGCACCTCAGTCCCGCGCCATGGGCATTGAGGCATCCCAGATTGCTTCCGTACCGGATCTGGAACTGATGGCCGTTTCCGACGAGGCGGGCGTTACCATCGTCAAGACCACCGACAGCCGTCATTTCTTTGTCACCTGCCATCCGGAATATGATTCCGACACCCTGGCGCAAGAATATTTCCGGGATATGAATAAAGGCATGAACCCGAAAGTCCCTGCCAATTATTTCCCGGACGATGACCCCTCAAAGGCACCGATTGTCAACTGGCGCTCCACCGGACAGCTTCTGTACTCCAACTGGCTCAATTACTACGTGTACCAGACGACACCGTATGATCTGCGCAATATTTAAATCCCGTTACTGCAAATATTCTTCTATAAAATCTTCTTCCGACACAATCCGCACCCCCAGTTCCTTCGCTTTTTTGTTTTTAGAGGACTGGGATGTGGTGTCATTGTTGATCAGACAGGTGGTCTTTCCGGTCACACTGCCGGTCACCTTACCGCCTTTCTTCTCAATCTCCTCTTTCAGCAGATTCCGGTTCTCATAATGTACCAGGCTTCCCGTGATCACGAAATTCATGCCCGCAAGTGTCTGTGCCCCCTCTTCTATCACTTCCACAGCGATATTTAACTGCGCCAGAAGATGGTCTAGCTGCTCTGCGTTCTTCTGATTGTCAAAAAAGGCTCTTACACTGAGCGCTATAACCTCGCCGATACCGTCAATCTCTGCCAGCTCCTCCTGTGTCGCACTACGGAGTCTGGACAGATCAAACTGAAAGTGTCTGCACAGCATTTTGGCATTGGCCACACCGATATTTTCAATTCCCAATCCATAAATCAGTCTTGGGAGTGTGGTATTTCTTGCCTGTTCCAGACTCTCTTGCAAATTCCGGTACGACTTTTCCCCAAAGCCCTCCATCTGCACAATCTCCTCTTCATAACGGGAAAGCTGAAATAAATCCGCAAATTCATGCAGAAAACCTCTGGCCAGAAATTTCTCCAGTGTGGATTCCGACAACCCATCCACATTCAGCGCGTCCCGGCTCACAAAAAGAGTAAATGCCTTGATCTTCTTAGCGTCACAGTCCGGATTCAGACAATAGAGGGACTGTACCTCATTGACCTTTTTGATCTGTGTGGGCTGTCCGCAGACCGGACATCTATCCGGTATCGTAAGATTATCACTGCCCGTCAGATTCTCCGCGATCTGAGGTATGATCATATTGGCCTTATAGACTGTGATCCTGTCCCCGATCCCCAGCTTAAGCCCCCGCAAAATACTGATATTATGGACGGAGGCACGGCTTACTGTAGTTCCCTCAAGTTCTACCGGTTCAAAAATCGCCACGGGGTTAATCAACCCGGTACGGCTGGCACTCCACTCAATCTCCTGCAAGGTAGTCTCCCTCAGTTCATCCGCCCACTTAAAGGCCATGGAATCCCTGGGAAACTTTGCCGTCCTGCCGAGAGACTGCCCGTAAGCCATATCCTCATAAGTCAGCACAAGACCGTCTGAAGGAATGTCGTAATCTGCTATCCTCTGCTCAAAATACGTAATGGCATCCAGAATACTATCCGGATCCACCAGACGGTATTCCACCACATCAAAGCCCTGCCCGCTCAAAAAGGCAAACTGCTCCTGTCTGGAATCATGAAAGTCCACGCCGTCAGCCTTTACCAGACAAAAGGCATAGAACCTCACACTCCTGCCCGCCGTGATCTCATTATTGAGCTGCCTGACGCT
The DNA here is from genome assembly GCA_003612405.1 of bacterium 0.1xD8-71. Lineage (GTDB taxonomy): Bacteria > Bacillota > Clostridia > Lachnospirales > Lachnospiraceae > UBA3282. The sequence goes on along the minus strand of RAYR01000001.1, from coordinate 39,233 downwards.
TCCGCTGCACAGATTCCTGGGGTTCTTATATCTGGCGTCAACCTCTTCTATTTCACTGTTAATCTTTGTAAAATCACTGTAGGTGATCACGGCCTCTCCCCGCAGAATCAATTCGCCCCGAAAGGGAATCGATACGGGCAGATTGCGGAATACCCTGGCATTGTTGGTGATGACTTCTCCCACCTCACCATTGCCTCTGGTAACTGCCTTTGTAAGCCTGCCGGCCGAGTAAGTCAGGACAATCGTAAGGCCATCCAGTTTCCAGGATAATAATCCCTGCTTCCCGTTTAACCAATCCTTTAATTCTTCCCGGCTCTTGGTCTTGGCCAGAGAGAGCATGGGACTTTCATGCCGTTCCTTGGGAAGTTCCTCCACCGCCTCATATCCCACTTTCACGGTAGGGCTGTCCGCTAATATTACACCTGTTATTTTCTCTAATGACATCAACTCATCATAGAGCCTGTCATACTCGTAATTGGACATGATCTCCGTATCCTGTGCATAATAAGCTTGCGACGCCTTATTCAACAAGGATACCAGTTCCCGCATACGTTCCATAGATTTCTCTTCCATACCGCTGTCTTACCGCCATTCTTAAATCTCTGCAAAGCAGAATATCTATCTCTCCATACGCAGACCGCACTTCTCATAAAGTGCGGCCTGTTCTGCCTCAGTCAATTCCCGGTACTCTCCGGGTTTCAGTTTCCCAAGTTCCACATTGACGACCCTTGTCCTTTTGAGACTGGTCACCTTATATCCCTGGCTCTGGCACATACGCCTGATCTGTCTGTTCAATCCCTCTGTCAATACCATCCGCAGCGTCTTAGGGCCGATCTGCTCTATCCGGCAGGGTCTGGTAGTGACTTTAAGCTCCTCCAGATACAGTCCCTGTCTCATATTCTCCAAAGCATCTTCGCTCCACGCCCGATCTGTTTTGACAATATATTCTTTCTCATGTCCGTTGCTGCCGCGCATCATGGCATCGATAAGACCGCCGTCATTGGTCATCAGAAGGAGTCCCTCTGAATCCCGGTCAAGCCGCCCGGCATAAGTTACGCGGACAGGATATTTCAGTTCCTGGATCACAATCTTTCTGGCATGGGCATCCCGCTCCGTACAGGTAACCCCGACCGGTTTATAATAGGCGAGCACAACTTTCTTATTCGGATCCTGCAAGGCTTTGCCGCGCACAGCTATCCGGTCACGCTCCGTCACCCTGCTCCCGGGAACGGCAGTTTTGCCATTAATCGTCACCACACCCTGCTCTATCAGCTTGTCCGCATCTCTTCTGGAACACACGCCGCAGGCAGCCAGGTATCGGTTCAGCCGCATCTGCTCCATCACTCTGTATCCTCATTGGGAGTTGCTTTCTCCACTCCATGCTCTGTCAGGAACTGCCGCCACTTGTCATAATGCTTGGCATAAAGATGTACCCCGTCAAAGGTCATCTCTGACTGTAGGAATCCTTCGGCATCTGTAAACATAGGATTGCTGTCCAGATAGAAAATATCCACACCGTTAGCCAGTCTTGCACAGGCAACATTTTTATCGTTGATATTAATATTATTGAACTCTGTCTCCATATTATTCTTCTCACGGCTCACATGAAGATTGGCCATGATGAAAATAATCGCATCCGGCTGCCATGCTCTGATCTGATGTACCACCGACAGGTACTCCTGCATATACATCGTCGTGTTGCCGTAACCGAGTTCGTTCATTCCCAGCATGATATAAATCTTACCGTAATGTCTCTCCTGCAACACCTGTTTCAGATCTACCTTATGCCCTGTCCCCTGTTCGGTCACGCCATCATCTTTTAACAGTTTGAAGATGGTCATGCCATTGTCACAGAAAAAGTCCGCCCCCTCCAGACCTACATAATCATATATGCCCAGAGTGCGGGAGTCTCCCAGAAAAGCTGCATCATTAAAATAACTATCGTTTGCTATTGTATAAGGGTACTCTGTAGTCAATGCAATTTTTCCTGCATCCGAGTAATATCTGGATTCAATCTCCAAAGGCGTATAAGGAAGGAATTTGGTAACGCCTTTTTCCGTATCTTCCTGTATTTCCTGTGTTTGTGCATCCTGCGATTCAATATTCAGTTCATTATTATCCTCTAAAACAGCTTCTTCTTTCTTGCGTTCTCCTGCATTTTCGGATTCACCACCCATGGTTTCCGAAATCACGTTCTGAATTTCCGTATTTGTTTCTCCGCTATCCGGTGTCTCTTCCAGAGTCGCCGGGGGATCTCCCAGAGCCTGATTTTCCTCTGCCCTGACAATATCGCCCACCACAGAAACCGTTCGTTCTGTTGATATATTATTATCAAAAAATCGTATTCCTATCTCATCAAAGCAAAGCATGGCAATCACGGAGGACACCACGACCATGATCAGATAAGGACAATTATATACGTTTTCCAGCCATTTTTTTATCTTTTGTCTGCTCATCTCAAACCTCTATTCATAAACACCTGCACCATTAAAATCTGAAATATAAAAACGGATTATTGCTGCCGACCACTATTTCATAGACCGACCACCAGAAAATCAACAGCAAAAATACTACCATAAACCATCTGTCTTTCCACTTATGATACCACTTTTTCGGGAAAACTGTTACAAAAAAAACACATGCTATTAATAAAAATCCATATTCCTTCAAATATCTGGCAAACTGTCCTGTCCCTACCAGAACTCCGCCAGTATGTATCCCCACCATATTTGCAAGATAGGCCCCCAGCTGTCTTATGTCTGTAATAGCAAATATGACCCAGGTTATCGGAATCAATAAAAGCGTATACAGATGTCCCAGCACCAGGGAACGTTCCATCCATTTACCATAGGTTTTCTTTTCCAGGGAAATCACCAGGAAAAACCCGATTCCCCACAATAAAAAGTTCCAGTCGGCACCATGCCAGAATCCGGTCAGCGCCCAGACAACAAAAAGATTAAAGACCGTCCTCGCACTTCCCTTTCGATTACCGCCCAAGGGAATATACACATATTCCCGGAACCAGCTTCCCAGCGTAATATGCCATCTCCTCCAGAACTCTGCAATCGACCGGGACGCATAGGGATTATCAAAATTGCGCGGGATACGAAATCCCAACATCTTGCCAAGCCCCATGGCCATCACGGAATATCCCCAGAAATCAAAATAAATCTGGAAGGAGTAAGCCAAAGCACCAAGCCAGGCTACCATAACATGCAAATTACCCGGCCCGGCAGTCATAATCGTATTCCAGAGTGTGCCTATCTGATTAGCCAGAAGAACCTTCAATCCCAGACCCACGGCAAAAAGCTTCAAACCATTTTCCAAATCGCGGATCCGAATCCGGCGCTCCTTCATGCGCTCCGCTATCTCACCATAGCGCACGATCGGTCCTGCAATCAACTGCGGAAACATACAGATATATGTGGCAAACTCAAGTAAACCAGCCTTTTCCGGCACCTTTTCCCAGTAACAGTCCAACTGATAGGATACCATCTGAAACGTATAAAAGCTGATTCCCAATGGCAGTGCAAGGGCAAGGTACGGCAGAATCTGGTTCCCCGCCAGCCCATTTACATTTTCCACCACAAAATCCCAGTATTTAAACACAAACAGAGCGCCAAAATCAAACAGAAGCGCCAGAATCAAAGCCCTCTTGCGCCGCCTGGCCGCCTTTTTCTTACGGTTATTCTGGGGAGACTTCGGCTCCCAGAACATATATCTGCTCAGGGCAAAATTTACCAGAACAGACAAAACAAGCAACAGAACAAAATACGGTTCCCCCACTCCATAAAATACGAGACTCCCCGCCAAAAGAATCATATTACGATACTTAGCGGGCATAATCAGATATAATATCATGAAAATCGGCAGAAACCGAAATAAAAATCCAACACTGGAAAATACCATTACTATAGAACTCCCACACACAAATTAGGGCGTTTTATCTTATGTACAGACCCTATATCTAGTATATTCCAGGCAAAATAATTTTACAAGGCAAAATTTACTTTTCCTAAATTATCTTCTGCTCTTTTTACCGGATAACTTACTGTCTGTTAATGCGAAGGCCCTTAGGGTAATGATTCTTCATCTGTCCTCCGGAAGCCTTGCCAAACCCAAGAGAATATCCCTCATAGGTAAGAAGAGTCCATCCTTTTTCTTCCCCGCAGGGAATACTTTCTCCGTGAACATACCGCTCTGCCTCCTCTTTAGTCAGTTTCCGGACCCTTTCCGTATCTTTCCTGTTAAGGCAAAGCGCCAACGCATGTGCGGGTTCAAAACGATTCTTCTTATCCGCAAGAAGACAAAGCCCCGGCCGCAGAATCTTAACTCCTTTCAAAGGTATCATCTCTTCCGGCACCAGATACAGCTGTTCGCCAAAAGACTGGATCGTCCCTCTGTGACTGGCTGTCCATGCCGCCGTTATTCCCAGTTCTCCTGTCAGAAATTCCTCCACTGCCTCACGACGCTTTCTGTCGTCGGTCCATTCTTTACCGTTCTTCTTTTCCTTCGCCTGCTTCTTCCCAACTTCCTGCCCTGCAAGCTCCACCGGCTCTCCTTTTCTGCGAAGTCTTGCAATATAGTGCCCTTCTCCCTTCAGCCTGTGGGGCCAGAGCCGCATGGTATACCTGATGCCCGCAGCCGGATCTGTTATCCACTCCGGCTGCCCGCATAAAAAAGCACTGTCACAAAGTATTTCTTCTATTGTAAAATCATCATGGGCATGTACAAATACACTGACTGTTCCTTCGTTCTCTTCTGGTGCAAAGGTACAGGTAGAATAGACCAGGACACCGCCCGGCTTTAACATTTTAGCCGCTTCCTCCAATATCCCTTGCTGCCTGGCCGCACACATCTGTACCTGGGAGGGTGACCACTCCTGCCTGGCCGCCTCTTCTTTGCGGAACATTCCCTCTCCGGAACAAGGTGCATCCACCAAGATCCGGTCAAAAAAAGCAGGAAAAAGTGCCGCCATCCGTTCCGGCCTCTCACTGCACACGACACAGTTGGATATTCCCATCCGTTCCACATTCTGAGAAAGTATTTTCGCCCGCTCCGGCATGATCTCATTTGACACCAAAAGGCCGCTTGCCCTCATCCTGCCGGCAATCTGCGTACTTTTACCTCCCGGAGCCGCACACAGATCCAGAATCCGCTCCCCCGGCTGTGGATCCAGGATTTCCGCCACGGCCATGGCGGAAGGTTCCTGAATATAATAGGCTCCTGCCTCATGAAGCACATGTCGTCCAGGCTGTTGTACCGCCTGATAGTAATATCCCTCTTCTGCCCAGGAAATCTTTTCCAGATCAAAAGGCATTTTCTCCACAAATGTTTCTGCCGAATCTTTTAAGGGATTGTACCTGAGACCATAATGACGCTCTTTGTCATAACATGACAGAAAAGCCTTGTAGTCATCTCCCATAAACTTCTTCATCCGCTCACAGAACGCCTGTGGAAGCCCATTTAATCCATCCATCATCGTCTCCCATATCATTATATGCATGTCAGCAATCACTTTATTACTTCTTTCATGCCTTATATTTATCCACACTCTGTAATATATGTGTGCCTGTTATTATATAGTAAGTCTCTTGCAGATTCCTGTCAAACAGTTTGTCTCTATCGTTTTCTTCTGGTATTATTAGATAAAATACATATAAAAGTCTAATCTGTTGAACTATTTTACAGACTGATATTTTATCATAAGGAGGATCTGCCATGCCGCGAAAAGACAGCCGCAACACCAAGGGAAGAATCATAGAATCAGCCTGGGAGCTTTTCTATGAACAGGGTTACGAAGACACTACCATAGACGATATTGTAGAACGGTCTGAGACCTCAAAGGGATCCTTTTATCATTACTTTGACGGCAAGGACTCCCTGCTTTCCTCCCTTTCTTATCTCTTTGACAAAAAATACGAGGAACTCACCCCTTCCCTGGAAGCTTTTCCCTCCAGCTTTGACCGTCTGGTCTACTTAAACCATGAACTGTTTCTGATGATAGAGAACCGTGTTCCCCTGGATCTTCTCGCCAGACTGCTCTCCACCCAGCTGATCACTACCGGAGAAAAGCATCTGCTGGATCATGGCCGTACCTATTACAGACTGCTCCGTAAAATCATTATAGACGGACAAAAGACCGGGGAACTGCGAAAAGATCTGTCTGTCAATGAAATCGTCAAGGCATATTCCCTCTTTGAACGTGCCATTATGTACGACTGGTGTATCTGTAACGGAGAATATTCCCTTTATCAGTATGCCGGCACCTTGCTTCGCACATTTTTGCGCGGTTTTATTACTGTCTCCCCTTAAAGTACAAATTATATTCTATACTATAGTTCATATTTCATTCTGTTTATGCCTGTGATAGACTGGCTAAAGGTTTGTGTTATCGCGCACCTGACATAAGCTCATCCATGCATCAAAAGAAAACTAATTCTATTTTAAGAAGAAAATTTACACAGAATGTGCGCAGAAATGAGGGGTAATACACTATGACATCACAAATCTGTATCATTATTTCCATCATGATATATCTGGGCTTCATGATCTATATCGGAGTCACCTTTTCCAAGCAGAATACACAGGCAGCCGAATTCTATCTGGGCGGCCGAAAGCTGGGCCCGTTCGTCACCGCCATGAGCGCAGAAGCCTCTGATATGAGCAGCTATCTTTTAATGGGCCTGCCGGGTCTTGCCTACATATCGGGCATTGCAGATGTTGGCTGGACTGCTATCGGCCTTGCGCTCGGCACTTACTTTAACTGGCTCTTCGTCTCAAAGCGGATCCGCCGGTATTCCAGTAAGATCGGTTCCTTCACAATCCCGGATTTCTTTGCCAGAAGATACGGGGATGACAGACATATCCTGACCTGCATCGCCGCCGTCGTCATCGTGGTCTTCTTCGTACCTTACACGGCCTCAGGATTTGCTGCCTGCGGCAAGCTGTTCAGCGCTTTATTCGGTATGAACTATATGCTGGCCATGCTTCTCAGTGCCGCCATTATCGTATTATACTGTACCCTTGGCGGTTTTCTGGCCGTAAGCACCACAGATCTGATTCAGGGCATTACCATGTCCGTTGCACTCCTTATTGTAGTCGGTTTCGGTGCCATCACCGTGGGCGGCCTGGATACCGTCATTGCAAACGTGAGTGAATTGCCCGGTTACCTGAGCATGGTACAAACCTACGCAGCCGATACCATGTCAGCCAAACCCTATACCACTCTGACTATCTTCTCCACGCTCGCATGGGGACTTGGATACTTTGGTATGCCCCACATTCTCCTGCGCTTTATGGCAATCGAGGATGAAAACAAGCTGAAACTCTCCCGCAGAATTGCCAGTGTCTGGGTAGTCATCTCCATGGCGGTGGCCGTATTCATCGGTGTAATCGGATACAGTCTGTCCAAAGCAAATGTCATTCCCATGTTGGAGGGCAGCAATTCAGAAACCGTTATCGTTCAGATTGCCTCCACACTGAGTATGCGGGGTATTGTTCCGGCATTAATAGCAGGTGTTATACTTGCAGGTATTCTGGCCGCTACCATGTCCACTGCGGATTCCCAGTTACTTGCCGCCGCATCCAGTATCTCGCAGAACCTAGTGCAGGACTTTGGCCGGAAAAAACTGGATACCAAAACATCTCTGATCATTGCGCGTATTACGGTAATCGTAATCTCTCTGATTGCCGTGTTTATTGCACAGGATCCGAACAGTTCCATCTTTACCATTGTATCTTTCGCCTGGGCAGGATTTGGAGCTGCTTTCGGCCCTGTCGTTCTGCTGGCACTGTTCTGGAAACGTTCTAACAAACAGGGGGCCCTGGCAGGTATGATTGCAGGCGGCATCATGGTATTTGTCTGGAAATACGGCATAGCGACTCTGGGCGGTGCCTTTGCCATCTATGAACTGCTTCCGGCATTTATCATTGCCTTAATCGTCAACGTAATCGTATCCCTGCTCACACCTGCGCCCTCCGATGAAATTGTCAGGATTTTTGATGAGGTGAATCAGCAAAACTAATTGTTAAATAATTTATAATTATAAATTTACGATTTTCGACACAGCGTTTACACAAAGCGCTGTGTTTTTTTGTCATAATATGGACAATTTTTGCTTTTAAACTACTCAAATCTTGCTATTTTTATGTGTTTAATTATTTCTAAAATAGTTTATATAATTAAATGACTCATTATCTTCCAAACTTCTATACGCTATATTTATGCTATTCTGTGGATTGTTTTAAATTAATTAGATTTAATTGACGAATCAGTTTTTTATGTATATAATTTTAATAGACATTCATTATTTTACATAATCATAAACCATACTGATAATTGGAGGAACTTAAATTGCTGCACATTACTTCATTAAGCGATGGTCTGGACATATTTAAAGCTCTCGGCTCTGATGTCCGCGTTGAAATTCTTAACATTCTCCTGGACAACAATAATATGAGCATGAACGAACTGGCTTCCCATTTAAATATCACCAATGGTGCTCTAACCAGTCATATCAAAAAACTGGAAAGCTGCGGCCTCATTTCCATTTCCAGTGAGTCTGCCGGCCACGGCAACCAGAAAATCTGTTCTGTTCATCTCGATAAGATTCTGATTGATTTGGAAAAACAAGAAGATATTCTGAATGTATATAGTACCGATATTAAGGTAGGACATTACTCAGTCTATCGCATCTGCCCTACCTGCGGTCTCGCTTCTGACAAAGCGTTGATCGGAGAAGTAGATGATTCCCGGTATTTTGATCATCCTGACCGCTACAATGCTGATATTCTATGGTTTACCAAAGGATTTGTGGAATATAATATTCCCAACTTTATTCCAAGCTTCCAGAAGATCACACAGCTTACCATTTCTGCGGAATTGAGTTCCGAGGCACCGGGTGTCAACAATGTATGGCCCTCAGACATCTCCTTTTATCTGAACGACGTATGTGTGGGCAACTGGCTTTCTCCGGGAGATTTTGGCGACTCCCGCGGACTGTTCACCCCGGACTGGTGGTTCCCGAACTGGAATCAGTATGGACTGTTAAAACTGCTGGTGATCAATAAAAAAGGCACCTTCATAGATGGCCTGAAAATCTCCGATGTGACCATCGACAGCTTTAACCTGGACTACCGCAGCAATCTCCGATTCCGTATGTCTGTGGACGACGATGCCGAACATATTGGCGGTCTTACTATCTTTGGCAAGACTTTCGGCAACTATGGGCAGGATATCAAAGTCAATATCCACTATGCACCCATGGAGGATATTGAGCATTGATTACATGTGTTATTATTCGCTGATTGCAATATCAATCCTGCGGAGCTTCTCCAGTAAAATCTCTTCTTCCGTCGGCAGATCTTCGGTCATTTCAATCTGCCGGCGCACCTGCCACATCTGTTTATCAATCGAGGCAATCTGTTCCGCACAGGATGTCAGCTGCTCCACAATTTCCCGTTGATTGGGCACATCCTGTTTATATTTCAGCTGATGTTCCAGACTGGCCCAGAAATCCATGGCAATGGTGCGAATCTGCACCTCCACTGCCATATCTCTTGTCTGATCCGAAAAAAACACCGGCACGCTGACAATCATATGATAACTGCGATACCCATTGGGCTTGGGATTCTTAATATAATCTTTCTCCTTAAGCACCGTAATATCATCCTGTTTGGCAAGTGCCTGTGCCAATCCGTAAATATCATCCACATAGGAACACACCACCCGGATACCTGCTACATCATGAAGATAAATCTCTACATTCTCCACTGTAAAATCAAGCCCTTTCCGGTTCAGCTTCTCCATGATACTGGCGCTGCTCTTTAAACGCGAACTGATTGAGGTAATCGGATTTCTCTGGTAGCGCACATTGAACTCCGAATTTAACACATCAAACTTCGTCCGCACCTCTTTGATCGCACAGCTGTAACGCATACGCATTTCCTTATAATCCACCATGGTGCCGGCCAGTTTCCTTCGATGATCATAGATGGCCTTGTCCACCTTCGGAATCAGCATTACCTGCGCATCATTGGAATCACTGCTCATCTCATCTATGGGAAAAAAGGGATTTCCACTCATTTTATCCTCTGTCCTCCATTAAATAACAGTTGTTTTAGTATTCCTTTTCAGTTCTCTATTACTATATACCACTGACAGATGCAAAACAATTAATGCTTTATTAATTTTATATGAAAACTCCGTTCGATAACCTTTATGGACTTCCCGCTTCCCACTCTTTGCGCGGTATCGAAACCACACTCTTTTTCCCAAAAAATTCCTTCACTGTCTGATTGGTCCATGCCTCCGGATCTTCTGTCACCGGCATATGCATGAGCGGCCCCTGCCAGTCATTGATGGAAGGAAGCACCGCCTCTTCCACAGTCTCATCTGTCAACAACTGCGTAAACTGCTCCATCTGTTCTTTATAATCCTCAGCCTGTCCTGTCATAATATACTCCAGACACATATAGTCCGTCGTATCCTTGAGATTGCTGCGGCCCAATACTAATATTACCATCGCTGCCAGAACACTCCCGGCATATACATATCGCATGTTATTTTTATTTACATTCCCACCCTGGGCATACTTTGCCGCAAGCCAGCCGAATCCATACAACATACTGCACATAAACATAAGCACAAAAACCCAGTAAATCGTGTTCGGCACCCCGCCCGACACTTCCACACCGGCAAAGATTCCCGGCCAATACATGGCACAATAGGTGCCAAAGAAATAAAATATCACAATACCCGGCAACGGAAATTCCATATGCTCTCTCGCTGCGATTTCCTGGAAAATATCCCATAAAAGTACTGCCAGTATAATCATTGCCGCCAGGGTCACCGGCTGCTCCTTCCCCATCCTGATCACACCCTCTATCCCCTGTCGGAAAGATTCCAGAACCGCCCACAGCATACGGCCGGCTGTAATTTCATAGGTTTCCCCACCGCGCCTGGCATTTCCCGGTGCCAGCGCACTGATCAACAGTCCAATCATTTCCAGTACAAGGGGAATCCCCATCCACAGGACTTTTCTGCTCCTTTTATAGAAGAAGATGCCCAGAAACAGAAATCCCAGGCATCCGAAAATCGCCGCCAGATAATTGGTGCCGCCCAAAAGCGTCATCCACACGGCCGCCCCGGCAACATACCGCATCTTCCAGGCCTGCACAAACCGCAGGAAACATACTATGCCAAACAAGGCAATCGCAAAAGGCACCGTATAGTGTGCCGTCCCGTTATACCAGAAAACTGCCGATTTCTTATGGGGTGCAAACTGAATCAGCAGAAACAGGATACTCATATCAAACAGCAGGAACTCTTTTACAGACATATGAAGGAAGCGCACCATAATCTGATACAACAGACAGGATACACTTCCAATCAGAAGACTCAGCATGATATAAGGCACAATCCAGTACATCTCGTAGGAAAATGCCTCCGGCTGCAAGGTGAATAAGAAAATAGAAAACCAGGTTCCCTGCCAGCTGCTGTAATAGTTTCTGACCGTCAGCAGGGCTGCCTGTATAACCCGGAAAAGGGAGTGTGACTCCATCCAGGCTCTATGTGTCAAAAGCCCGTATCCCCAGTCATCTCCTGACGCCCGGTCTATTCCCGCCAGATACAGAACCGGAAGCAGGCTCAGTAAGAAAACGATTGTTATTATATATGTGAGATACTTTCTGTATGCTTTATTATTTAACATGTACTCTGCTCCGTAATTCCTCATAGATTCCCGCAAGCATCTCCTCACCCAGTTCCGCCTCATTAAGGACCGTATACCGGTCTTTTCTGGTATCGGCTGCCCGCATCCAGGCGTCAATAAAAATCTCTTTGGTGATTCCCCAATTCATTGGATCTATATCCATATCATATGCTTTCAGAATCTTTTCCAGATGTTCCACATCCTGTCCCTGGAGACGGCTGCTTACCAGGCTCCCCAATGCCACCGCCATGCCATGGGATATCTGTATTTCTTTATGATTTTCCTCTAAAGAATGACAAAAAAGATGCTCCGATCCACTGCTTGGTCTGGAATTGCCGGCAATCTCCATGGCTAACCCGCCAAGCACCAAAGACTGTGTCAGTATTTTAATAAACTCTTTGCTTTTTAAGGATTTTTCTTCATTGTAACATAAGGAAGTCAGTGCCATATCCGCAAGCAGATAGGAAAAATCATCCACCCTGTCTTTTCTGTGGGCAGCATCCAGTTTCCAGTCATACAGTGCCGTATACTTACTGATCGTATCCCCGATTCCTGACTGTAGCTGCATCACGGGTGCTCCCATGATCACATTCACATCCACCACAATTCCTGTAGGTATCTTGCATTTCAATGTCTTTCTGGCATCCCCCACCGTACCTAGCACCGATATCGGAGATGCCAGGCTGTCATTGCTTAAAGTTGTGGGTACACAGATATAAGGAATTTTCCCCACAAATCCTGCATATTTTGCCACATCCAGCACTTTGCCGCCGCCTACCCCTATGATTACTTCACAGTCATTCATACAAATATATTTTGCCAGTTCCATGGCCTCGTCAAAAGTATTCTCTTCGATCAGATAGATCTCACTGCGCGGCAGATCCCGTTTCATCTCCTCCAAATAGTCCTGCATGATCTGGACAAGGGCCGGCTCGGTGGCAATCAGGACTTTCATCTCTTCGATTCCGGGCATACAGTCCGCCAGGATCTCATTGAGACGCTCACAGGCACCCTCTTCTATCACCAGACAGAATGGCAGACTAAAATGGTTCATCATTTTCATTCTTATTTTTCCTCCGTACGCTATCATATATCCCACGGATCCACATTTCGTTTCCCCGTTTATTTCCATACCGTTGATTTCTTAAAAAAACAGGCCGCCCACATGATAACAGATCCAGGCCACAAACCATGCCACCATACACTGCATACACACAATGCCTATGGTCTTCCACACAGATCCCATCTCCCGCCTGATGGTAGCCACCGCCGCCACACAGGGAGTATACAGCAGGGTAAAGACTAAGAAACTCATTGCAGAAAGCGGCGTAAAGATACTCCCCAGCGTCACATCCAGGTTACTCATGGAAGAACCTGTCAGTACACCCAGCGTACTGACCAGAGCTTCCTTTGCCGTAAATCCGCTGATCAATGCTGTGGCCGCCCGCCAGTCATTAAAACCAAGCGGGGCAAAGAGAGGCGCAATCAGCTTACCCACCATGGCTAAGAGACTCTCGCCGGAATCCATCACCACATTGAGTCTGCTGTCAAAGGTCTGTAAGAACCAGATGATAAGGGTTGCAATAAAAATAACTGTAAATGCACGCTGTACAAAATCTTTTGCCTTATCCCACATCAAAAGACACACACTCTTGATCGAGGGAAAACGGTAATTGGGAAGTTCCATCATAAAAGGCATGGGTTTTCCGTGGAACACTGTGTTTTTCAAAACCAGCGCACAGATAAGTCCTGTCAGAATACCCAGTCCATACAATCCCATCATCACAAACGCCGCATGTTCTCTGAAGAAGGCCGCTGTAAACAGCGCATAAATTGGAATCTTCGCCGAACAGCTGATAAACGGTACCAGCAGAATCGTCATTTTCTTATCCCGCTCTGAAGAGAGTGTCCGTGTGGACATCACTGCCGGTACACTACATCCAAAACCGATCAGCATAGATACAAAACTCTTGCCGGACAGGCCGATTTTCCTAAGAGGTCTGTCCATTACAAAGGCGATCCGCGCCATATAACCCGAATCTTCCAGAATCGACAAAAAGAAAAACAAGACCACAATAACCGGCAGGAAACTGAGTACACTGCCCACACCTGTAAAGATACCGTCAATCACCAGACTCTTTACCACCGGATTGATGCCATAATTGACAAGGGCGTTCTCCACCACCCGGGAAAGCGCATCGATGCCCATGCCCATCAGATCACTGAGCACTGCGCCGATCACGCCGAAGGTCATAAAAAACACCACCACCATAATCAGCACAAATACCGGTATCGCCATGTATTTGTGCGTGAGGATGCTGTCTATCTTAAGGCTTCTGATATGCTCTTTACTCTCTTTACACTTGATGACTGCCTGCGAGCAGACCCGTTCAATAAATTCATAACGCATATCCGCCAAAGCCGCGTTACGATCCATCTGACTGTCCTGCTCCATCTCTACAATACTGTGCTCCATCAAATCCAGTTCGTTGTCAGAAAGCGCCAGTCTCTCTATGATATCCTGGTCTCCCTCCACAATCTTTGTGGCAGCAAACCGGGGAGACATCCCGATTCGCTCGGCATGATCCTCCACCTGATGGCTGACCGCATGAATACAGCGGTGCACAGGCCCCTTCTCGCAAAAATCCGTCACCTTGGGATAGATCCGTTTAGAGGATACTTCCTTGATGGCGGTTATCAGATCTTCCACACCCTCATTTTTCACCGCACTGATGGCAACCACCGGAATCCCCAATGCCTCTTCCATCTTTGCAATATCAATGGTGCCGCCGTTTCCACGTACCTCATCCATCATATTGAGGGCTAATACCATGGGAATATGCAGTTCCAGAAGCTGCAAGGTAAGATACAGGTTTCGTTCAATATTGGTAGCATCAACGATATTGATAATTCCGTCCGGCTTCTCCTGTAAGATAAAGCTGCGGGTCACAATCTCCTCATTGGTATATGGTCTGATGGAATAAATACCGGGCAGATCTACCACCGCGTTACCTTTCTCTCCCCGGATCTCTCCCATCTTGGAATCCACTGTTACTCCCGGGAAATTTCCCACATGCTGATTAGAACCGGTGAGTTGGTTAAATAATGTAGTCTTGCCACAGTTCTGATTTCCTGCCAGTGCATATATCATGGCTTCCTGTTCCTTCTTCCCCTCTGTATTCTTCTCATATATCCATCACTTCAATCTTCGCTGCATCTTCTTTGCGGATTGTCAATTCATATCCCCGCAGATGAATCTCCAAAGGATCTCCCATCGGAGCTACCTTCTGTATCCTGACCACCGTCCGGGGAATCAATCCCATATCCAGAAGGCGACATCGAAGTTCACCCTCTCCGCCTACTTTGATAATCTTCACTTCTCTGCCAATCTCTATCTGATCCAATGTCATATCCATACTTCCATTCTATTATCTGTGTCCTAGTCTGCATACACATGCTTAAAAGCATTGTAGGTACGATGCATACCTTCTTCAAAATCCGTATAAACAAGACCCAGCTGCGTCTTACTCTTTGTATTATCACACAATTCTGTCTCCGCCTTCACGGCCGGAAAAGGCATCGGCACTCCCTGCGCTGCTGCCGCCGCTGCCGTAAGCGGAACCTGGGCAGAATCCTTCGTCACCTCCGGATCCGCCACTGCCCATAAGGTCCTGAAAAATCTGTCATAGGTAAGGATTTGATCCTGGCATAGATTATAAGCCTGCCCATAAGCCTTTTCATTCCCCAGACACCGTAAAATTGCCTGCGCCGCATCTTTCACATAGACAAACTGAAATTCTCCATCCGCATCCGTAAATTCAGGCAGCGCATGATTTTTGAGAAGCATCCGGATATATACTGACTCCCTGGGCGCATAATTATAGGGGCCGTACAGAATGGCCGGCCGCAGCACCGTATAGGGAATTTCCCGCGCCCCGCACACTTCTTTGATCTCTGCTTCCAGGGCAGTCTTCCCTGCAATATAAGCACCGGCCTCGCCCGGGATCGGTCTGTACTCCAAGGCTGCCTCCTCTGTCTTCACCGTACCGGTTCCTCTCTCATAGACATCCACCGTACTGATAAGAATATACTGCCCGATTTTACCCGGCAGGCACTCTATCATGGTTCTCACATCACCGGCCTCATAAGCACAGAAATCAATTACTGCGTCATAATCACCACAAACTGCTGCGCTATTTGTATCATGCCTGTCACCGATAATCTGCCTGACTCCAAAATCCGCCATGGAATAAGTGCCTCGGTTCCACACGGTAATCTCATGCTCAT
The DNA here is from genome assembly GCA_003612405.1 of bacterium 0.1xD8-71. GTDB lineage: Bacteria > Bacillota > Clostridia > Lachnospirales > Lachnospiraceae > UBA3282. Next base: position 23,232 of record RAYR01000001.1, on the reverse strand, counting down.
TGGCCGCCTCCATGACAAACACTCTTCCATAAAAATAACTGCCGCCTATCACCAATAGTTTCATACGCTCTCCATTCCGTGTCTTAATTCTTAAAACTATGGATTGGTGCCGGAATCCGGCCTCTTCTGTTCACAAAAGCCTCACAGGAAAAAGAATTCACCGGCATGATCGGCGCATAGCCAAACAGACCGCCAAATTCCACTTTCTCACCAACGCCTTTGCCAATAGCCGGTATAATACGCACCGCTGTTGTCTTCTGGTTCACCATGCCAATGGCCATCTCATCCGCAATAATTCCGGCAATCGTAGTATTCTTGGTATCCCCGGGAATGGCAATCATGTCAAGACCCACAGAACATACACAGGTCATGGCCTCCAGTTTCTCCAGCGTAAGAGCCCCTGCCGTCACCGCGTCAATCATTCCCTGATCCTCACTGACAGGAATAAAAGCACCGCTCAGTCCGCCCACATAAGAAGACGCCATCACACCGCCCTTCTTTACCTGGTCGTTTAAGAGCGCTAACGCCGCCGTAGTTCCGGGCGCCCCTGCATATTCCAGTCCTATCTCACACAATATATCGGCCACGCTGTCCCCGATGGCAGGCGTGGGCGCCAAAGACAGATCCACGATACCAAAGGGAATTCCCAGCATACGGGAAGCTTCCTGGGCCACCAGCTGCCCTACTCTTGTCACCTTAAAAGCCGTCTTTTTGATGGTCTCGCAAAGTACCTCAAAATTCTCTCCCCGTACTCTGGTCAGGGCAGTCTTTACCACGCCAGGGCCGCTAACACCCACATTGACCACCGCATCAGCCTCTGTCACACCATGAAAAGCTCCTGCCATGAAAGGGTTGTCATCCGGTGCATTGCAGAACACCACCAGTTTCATGCAATCCGCACTGTCATTATCCGCACTGATCACCGCCGTCTCTTTAATAATATCTCCCATCAGGCGCACCGCATCCATATTAATTCCGGTCTTGGTGGAACCCAGATTCACGGAACTACAGACTCTCTGTGTACTGTGCAATGCCTCCGGAATAGACCGGATCAACATCTCATCCACCCTGGTCATCCCTTTGGATACCAAGGCCGAATACCCGCCGATCAGATTAACACCCACTGCCTCCGCGGCTTTATCCATAGTCTGTGCCAGAGTCACAAAATCTTCTTTGCTTTTGCAGGCGGCACCGCCGATCAATGCCATCGGCGTAACCGAAATTCTCTTATTGACAATGGGAATCCCAAATTCTTTCTCAATCGCGTCTCCCGTTTTCACCAGATCTTTGGCTACTGTGGTAATCTTCTGATAGACCTTCTCATTCAGTTTCACAAGATTCGCGTCTATACAATCTAAAAGGCTGATGCCCAGCGTGATAGTCCGCACATCCAGATTCTCCTTGGCTATCATCTCATTTGTCTCAGCCACTTCAAATAAATTAATCATTCTGCTCTCCATCCTGCTTTCTCTAAATTCGATGCATCTGGTCAAATATTTCTTCCTTCTGGCATTTGATGACCACTCCAATGTCCTCACCGAGCTTCTCCAGTTCATCCACAATCATGCCGAAATCCTTCTTTGTCAGATTTGTGTCCACAATCATCATCATATTAAAGAATCCCTGCACGATCGTCTGGGAAATATCCAGAATGTTGATCTGATTGTCCGCCAGATAGGTACATACCCTGGCGATAATGCCTACTGTGTCTTTACCCACTACTGTGATAATTGTTTTTTTCATGTTCTCCTCTTTTCCATCCGTTTCTATTTTTGGTTTCAAAATCAATAACTCTTATAAGTTTCCACTTTCATCCAGGTGGCATAACACGCATCCAATCAAAAAAATCAATCAGAAAATCTGCAATCCATATGCCCAACATATAAAACGGGTCTGCATATCGCACCTGAAAAGGTGCATCAAAAGTCGCACAAATTCCTATACCTATACCAAACAATGCGCAGATACAATCCAAACAAAATTCCTGCCAGCCGCTCCTCTTTTTTATACATAGCGTAATACGGGTCAAAAACATGATAAGTATACTTACCGGAATAAAATATACCAGAACATAAAGGCCGGTTTTCCCTGCTTCCGTGCATACCATGAATTGAGTTCCCCAACTCAGTCCGTTCAGACTTAGCACATCCATAAGGATACCGCTTTCCAAAAAGGTCAAAATAATGAATACCAGAAAAACAATTACAAAACGTTTTTTCACTGGAAATACCTCTATCGCACCTCAATCATATCCGACACTTCACTGCGTTTCGCCACATACACCGGAAAATCGTTGCCATTATACTTGGTATCCGACATCGTCACTTCCACCCGCACCGACTCATAGGCAAGCTCCGGCAGATTATTTTCCTTGCTCAGATGCCCCAGCACAATGGCCTGCATCTTATCATGCAAAAGTCTGCTCAACAGTTTCCCTGCAGACTCATTGGACAGATGTCCCCTCTCTCCCAGTATCCTTTGTTTCAGATAATAGGGATATGGTCCCACCTGTAACATATGTACATCATGATTGGCCTCCAGATACAGGAGATCCAAATCCCGCAGACATTCCACCGTATAGTCATTATAACAGCCAAGATCTGTGATGATTCCCACCTTCTGTCCGTCATGACTGATCCGATAAGCTACCGGGTCGGCGGCATCATGGGAAGTACGCATGGGATACAGCGATAAATCCTTGATGATGCACCGCTCATCCGGTCTGATAATCTGAAACAGCGCATCATCTATCGTTCCCAGAGAAGTGTTCTGCTTGATAGCCTCCACCGTCCCTTTGGTGGCGTAAATCGGCACGCCGTATTTTCTGGCAAGGACACCCAGTCCGCTTATATGGTCGGCGTGTTCATGGGTAATACAGATTGCATCAATGTCCGTCATCTTCAGCCCCAGTTCCCCGAGACCGGCCTCCGTCCGTTTACCACTGATTCCCACATCCATCAACAGATGTGTGGTATCACTTCCCACATACACACAATTGCCGCTGCTGCCACTGGCAATACTACACAATCTCATAATGATATAAACCTATTCTTTCCCTTTTATCAATCCTTCCAATATATCTCAATCACATCACCGCTTTTAATCTTTTCCATATATTGTGCTTCCCTGCCATTCAGGGTAGTCACAATCCCGCTGCCCTGGGGTTTGGACAAATCGAAATCAATATACTCAAACACATCCACAAAAATATAGCTGCGTTTCCCTGACAGACGGATCTGTTCATTGTTCACCGTCACCTGAATCGTCACCGGTGCCCCCTTACTTAACAGGGCCTCTTTTCGTTTCGCTTCTTCTTCCTTAGCTCTGGCCGCCGCCTCTTCCCTGGCTCTGGCTTCCGCCTCTGCGCGCTGGATGCCGGGTCCCATTACAATTCTGGCCCCGCGGGGTTTTCCGGAATCCGGCCCGGAAGCTGCTTCTTTGTTTCCGCCGTCATCCTGTCTGTCCGCCTCCTGCGCCGCCAACGCATCTGTCTGTACACGATTCTCCTGTCCATTTCTGGCCGTCACATTTGTCCTGGAGGCCACCGCGCTAAACGCCGCCGTTCCGGCAACAGAAGTATCCGTCCTGTCCTTCTTCTCAGACACCGGCGTCTCCGGCTCATAAATCTCCACATCAGATAGCTGCAATTCCTCCATGGTCCAGATCACAGAAAAGTTCTCATATACTTTGGTATCCATATCCGCAATCTTATTGTTGACATAGATATTCATGGCCCAGTCTATAACCACATCCATAAACTCAGCGATCTGCCGCACGGTATAATAGCCCAGAATCTCAATCTCATCATTTTCCTGAATATTGTAATAACCGGACTGTAACTCGCCGTTTACACTGGCAAACTTGGGCAGGTCTATCTTCTTTCCATTAACCTCAACCCACATCTTGGCACCAAATTCCGGCAGCTGTCCTATTTCCATCTGTGCCGCCTCGCCAGCCGTAGACTCTATCACCTTAATCTGATCATTGGCTCTGACCTGGGTATAGATATCCGCCTCATTACCATTGACTGTAATGACTGCCGCCTCACCAAAGGTTCCTCTGGCAATACGCGGTTTGCCGTTGACTGTAAAATTAAGTTCCTTTCCTCGCTTAGGGAAAAGCCCTTCACTGGCAAACTCAGCCTGCATGGCAGCATCCACCACGGCCACCTTATTATTGTCATAAATCTTCACTCTCTGCTCATTAAAATACACAAAGATAAAGTTGTTGCTCTGTTCATAAAAACTTAAACAGATACCGATAGGTGTTACCATAAGGGAATCTTTTCTGGCATCCTCCTCCAGAAATTCAATATTCTGCATGACTTCCTCACCGCGGACAGCCACTCTCTCTTTCTGAATATCCAGTTTCTGTGCAAGCGCCTGGGTATACCCCGGAAGCTTGCCGCCGCCGCCCACTACAAACACGGCGCTGACAGACTTATCCCCGTTCAGTTCCTTAATCTTATCAGCCACCTGAGTGGTCATATTCTCGATTACTTCTCCGGTCACCCGCTCCACTTCCTCGGTAGTGATCGTCTGGGTGAGACCCATGATATCCTTATACTCAATCACATCCTTGACGCCGGTGTCTCTCTTAATCTGCTCTGCTGTCCTGAAATCCACCAGGCAGTGTTTCGCCAGCACTTCTGTCAGACTGTCACCGGCAATGGGAATCATGCCATAGGCAATGATGCTGCCATCCCTGGTCACTGAGATATCAGAAGTACCTGCTCCCACATCCACCAGGGCAATATTCAGCATCCGGTACATTTCCGGAATTGCCACCTGAATGGCCGCAATAGGCTCCAGCGTCAGGTTCACTACCTCCAGTCCCGCTACGCCCACTGCTTTATACAGACCGTCCACCACATCTTCCGGCAGGAAGGTAGCAATAATATCCGCTCCTATGGTCTTCGCCTTGTGACCTTCCAAATTTCCAATTGTGTAACCGTTCATATAATAACGGACAATAGAATATCCTACACAATAGAACTTCATATCCAGCTCATTGTTCTCCAGAAATTCTTCATATGCCTGTTCCACACCCATGGAGTCCAACGCATAAATGTCTTCTCCAGTGACTTCACGATCTGTCTCCAGATCCTGATCCACTCTCAGGGTTACCGTCTGTAACACACGCCCCGCAGCAGCAATACAGACGTCCTTAAGCGGCCTGCCAATCTTATCTTCCAGCTCCGCCTTCACTTCGCTGATGGTGCCGCCAACCTTATAGATATCATGAATCTGTCCATCCAGCATGGAACGAGTCCCATGTTCCCTGATGCTCTGGGCCACCACATGGAATTTATCTCCTACACGATATCCTACTGTACCTACAATACTTCTTGTCCCGATATCCAGACCAAACACAAGCTGTCCTGGAAATTTCATTGTTTCTGACACTGGTATTCCCCCAATTCTTTCTCTATTTGTTGATAAACGCCCGCAAGCGTTCCGCTGTTCTCTATCACTACCCCGCAATGTTCATAAAACGCTTCTTCCGGAAGCTGTCCTCGCAGGATACTGTCTATCTTCTCGTCGGAATATCCTCTGGTCTTTCTCAGTCTTTGCCGTCTGACATCCGTATCCGCATGAATATACCACAATTCATCCACGATTTCTGTATAACCGTCCTCTATCAGGAGCGCCGCCTCAATAAAGAGAAAATCAAACTTATTTGCTTCCTTCTCCAGGGCTATCTGCTCCAGAAGATACGCTTTTACCGCCGGATGCACAATCGCGTTAACCTTTCCCAGCAGTTCGACATCCCCAAAAATCCTTGCCGCCATCTTCTGTCTGTCAATCCTGCCTTCCGGGTTCAGAATCTGTATCCCCAGAAGGGCCTTCAGGGGCTCAAAACATCTTTCCCCCGGTTCCTCCAGTTGATGCGCCACCTTATCCGCCATAATGACACGGCAGTTGTAATGCCTGGACAGGTAGGCAAGCACCTCCGATTTCCCGGCGCCCACGCCCCCCGTAATTCCTATGACTTTCATATTTATCGTTTCCTTTATCCCGCACGAGGCCGCGAAGCGGTCCTCGCAAAGTTAATTTGCGAAGCAAATTTACCTTTGTTATTTTGTTTGATACCAATTATCCCCTGTATGCAGATCAATCTCCAGAGTCACCGAAAGATCTGCCGCCTGCTGCATCTGCTGTGTAAGAATCCTGCGCACCTGTTCTTCTTCCCCGGCGTAGGTCTCAATCAAAAGCTCGTCATGCACCTGCAAGATCATCCTGGACTTGAGTCCTTCTCTGTGCAGGCTCTCCCATACCCGGACCATGGCAATCTTCATGATATCCGCCGCCGTGCCCTGAATGGGCGAATTCATGGCCACTCGTTCCCCAAAAGAACGCTGCATGAAATTACTGGAGGTCAGTTCCGGAATCGGCCGTCTGCGCCCGTACATGGTCGTCACATACCCCTGGCTCTTGGCCTTTTCCACCATATTATCCAGGAATCTTTTTACCCCCGGATAGGTCTCGAAATACTGCTCGATATAGGCCGCCGCTTCCTTCTTCGAGATACTCAGATCCTGACTTAAACCGAAAGAGCTGATGCCATAGACAATGCCAAAATTGACAGCCTTGGCATTGCGCCTCTGTAAGTCAGTAACTTCCTCGAAAGGCGTATGGAACACCTTGGAAGCTGTAATCCGATGAATATCTTCTTCCATCTGATATGCCTCAATCAGCTGTTTATCCTCTGACATATGGGCCAGTATCCTCAGCTCTATCTGAGAATAATCCGCATCCATGAATAGGCATCCCTCCATGGGCACAAAGACCTTTCTGATCCGTCTGCCCAGTTCCATACGCATGGGAATATTCTGTAGATTAGGCTCCGTGGAACTGATGCGCCCGGTGGCGGTAATCGTCTGATTGAAGGTGGAATGGATCCTTCCCTCCTCATCAATATAGGCTGCAAGTCCTTCCGCATAAGTGGATTTCAGTTTCGCAAGCCCTCGATATTCCAGGATATCCGAAACCACCGGATAATCCGCCGAAAGCTTTTCCAGAACATCCGCCGCCGTGGAATAGCCGGTCTTGGTCTTTTTACCGCCCTTGATTCCCATCTTCTCAAACAGGACTTCTCCCAACTGTTTGGGAGAATTGATATTAAATTCACAGCCTGCCTGCCTGTAGACTGCCTGTTCCAGTTCTGCAATCCTGCCGGTCAGCGCCTCCCCGTATGCCTTCAGTTCATCCGGCTTCACCAGCACGCCATAACATTCCATGTCATGCAGCACCCGGGTGAGCGGCATCTCAATCTCATACAGCAACGACTTCATGCCCTGCTCTTCCAGCTTCTTGCGCAGAAACGGCGCCGCCATCAGACACACATAAGCATTAAAGCAGGCATATTCCATAAATTCCCGGGGATGGGCCGCATAGGTATCCGCATAAGATGCCTTGCCGCAGACCTGTCCCCTGTCCGGAATGGTAAGCCCCAGATACTCTCCGGCAATATCCTCCGGCGCATAATCATTCTTTAAGGGATTTAACAGATAAGCCGCCACCAGAAGGTCAAAGTATCGCTCTTTTCTGTAGGGCGCCAACACATCCTGTGAGCCGTCATCTGCCCGCCACATACTCTGATGAACACCTTCCTCGATTACATCATAACAGTTCTTACAGTCAAATATATTTAGTTTACATAACTCATGTCTGTTCAGATCAATCAGCTTGCCGCACAGATATCTGGCTGTCACAAGTCCCTGACAGGGAATAAACACAACGTTCTTCTGTTCCAGAGCCAGGGCGATGCCCATAAGGCTGTCCGCCTGTTTGCTGTCCTTAAAGACCGCCAGACCAATCTCCTGCCTGCCTCCGTCCTTCTCCCCCGTCTGCCGGATTTCCTCAAACAGGGCTTCCACCTCAGACAACTGTGTTATCTCCCGAAAATATTCTGTCTGACTGTTGGTGACAGTCACCTCTTTCTCGAATCTGGACAGGAGATTTTTAAATTCCAGCTGTTTGCACAGTACATAAGCTTCCTCGGTATAAAAATTACCTACCCTTGCCTTGTCAAAGTCATATGCAATCTCAGCATCCACATTGATTGTCGCCAGCGTTTTACTCAAATCCGCCAGATCTTTATTGGCCGCCAGAGACTCCCGCACAGACTTTTTGGCAACTTCCTCTATATGCTCATAGATATTCTCCAGAGAACCAAAAGTCACCATCATCTCCGTAGCTGTCTTTTCTCCCACCTTCGGTACACCGGGAATATTATCCGCCGTGTCTCCCATCAGGGCCTTTAAATCAATAAACTGAAGCGGATTGACCTGATACCGTTCTTCCACATCCCTGGCATAATAATCTTCTACCTCTGTCCTGCCGCCCTTGGTCTTGGGAATCCGAATCCGGATATGCTCTGTGGCCACCTGCAAAAGGTCTCTGTCCCCCGACACCAGGGACACTTCCATCCCGGCTCTCTCACCGCGCTTTGCGATGGTTCCCAGAATGTCGTCCGCCTCCAGTCCGGCTTTCTCCACCACACAGATTCCCATGGCCTGCAACAGCTGTTTCATCACCGGCACCTGTTCGTGCAGTTCTGACGGCATGGGTTTCCTTGTGCCCTTATATTCCTTATATATCTCATGCCGGAACGTAGGCGCATGTACATCAAACGCAACCGTCAGATAGTCCGGCTTCTCTTCCTCTAAAATCTTGAACATGATATTCAGAAAACCATACACCGCATTGGTATGAAGGCCCTGACTGTTGGTCAGATCCGGCACGCCATAAAAGGCTCTGTTCAATATGCTGTGTCCATCTATCAATACCAGTTTTTCAGCCATATGTCTTTTCCTCCGCTACAGACGCATCACAACACACAGCGCAATCACAATCGCCACCGCCACCGCAGCCTCCAGCCAGATCAAAATATGCCGCAGTGTTCGGTTCAGCCTGATCCTATAATCCGCATCGGCCAATTTATAGTGAAGCGCTTCCTGTAAATTAAAGCTATTTCCCTTTTCAAGCTGTTCCATACCTTCCGCAACCAGAAACTGAATGGACAGTTCCTCCATACATTCCGGACATGCATCGATATGCTCTACAAACTCTGCCAGATTTCTTCCATCCAGATCGTCTTGCAGGAAGGAGGATATTTTTTTCTCTGCTTCTTTACAGTTCATACCATACCACATCTTTCTACAGACCATACCCTTATGCGCCCATACAAAGATTATTATATACCATAGCAGGGGACTTTGAAAAGACTCTGAAAGAAAAAACCGCTATCAGGATGGCCTGCCATCCCATAGCGGTAAAAAGATTTCCATGTGCTTTGATTGATTGCCGTTTCTGCAAAACTTATTGTACCGCAGCCGGCTGTGCTGCAACGGGCTGTACGGCTGCCCCATCGGCAGGTATCTGTCCGGGTGCCTGTTCCGGCACCTGCCCAGGCACTTGTTCCGCAGCCGGCAGCGCTTCTGCCACAATCGGCACTGCCACGCCGTTACCGTCCACCTGGTAATTGACGCCATCCACCGTCACAACCACATTTCTTTGCAGAGCACCCGTCATCACATCATAATAATAGACAACACCGTCAGGCATGGTCACCAGACCTCTCTGCATCACCGAGTTCTCGTCAAAGTAATAATCTGCTCCCTCAATGGTCACACAGTCACGCAGCGCATGACCATCCTTCGTTGCCAGGAAATATCGGCCGGTTTCATCCTCATACCAGCATCCCTTCTGTACACGCCCAAACTCGTCAAGATGATACTTCTTCTCCTCCCAGTTTACCCAACAGGCCCTCTGCATCCGGTAATTGGAATAAAATACTGTCGTATCTCCCCGCTGTGCAAATCCTTCCGGAATAATAATGGAAGAATAATCCTTAAACTGATAGTTCATATCCACCCGGGTAGGAACACCGGCCACACTGCCATGAGATGTATTCTGCCAGAAGGCTGCACCCTCATACTGTAACTCATCTGCATACTGTGCCACCCACTTATCATAAGCCACATTGCCAATCTGCTTCTGGAACATATTTTTATTCGAGTAGACTACCGGATAATATCCCTGGGATTCTATCGCCGTACAGAAAACATTGATGATTTCCTGTAACTGAGCCGTTGACAGATTCTTATGGCAGGCGTCTTCGATATCATAGACTACCGGATAATTGACAGTGTAATTGCTCATCCACTGAAGCAGGAACATGGCCTCTGACAAAGCCATCTCCGGCGTGGTCGCATAGGAATACAGATATACGCCGGTCTTAAGCCCCGCCGCATTGGCGCCGCGCATATTCGCGTCAAAATAAGGATCCATCCCCGACTTAAGGCTGCCTGCTTTTATGAATACAAAGGATACCCCTGAAGAAGGTACCTTGCTCCAGTCAATTGCCAGATTGTGCTTGGACACATCAATCCCTCTGGCAATCGAACTGCCCGCTCCTACAGCCTGCACATTGATTGCAGACATAAAAAGCAACATGCCCGCCATACAAAATGCCGCCGCTCTCCTGACAATTCTATATACCTTTTGTTTCCTGTCCTCAGAAAATTTTATCATTTGTATTTTTTACTCCCTTTTCATTTGTAAGGATTGTCTGTATCCTCTGTCATATTCCTTGCCGAAATATTACAAATTATTACATTTTGTAACAATCCTTAACAACTATACCATATAGAAAGCGGCTTGTATAGGGTATTTTAGAAAGTTTTTCTGGGAATAATAGGGATTTCAGTTCAAAAACTTACCCAGAGTAGCGATAAATAAATCCACGCTGATCGGTTTCGCCAGATGAGCGTTCATACCGCTTTTCAATGCGGTTTCTTTATCCTCATCCATGGCGTTTGCCGTCATGGCAATAATCGGCAGATCCTTAACATCCTTTCTGCGCAGGGAACGGATCTCTCTGGTTGCCTCATAACCGTTCATAACCGGCATCTGTACATCCATGAGAATTACATCATAATAATACTCCTCTGCCCTCTTCATCATATCAACCGCATCTGTTCCGTCCGGCGCTGTCTCCACCAGGAATCCTGTCTCTTCCAGAATAGCCTGGGCGATTTCTCTGTTCAGTTCATTATCCTCCACAAGCAGCACGCGTTTTCCTTCAAAATCTGCCAGCGTCCACTCTGCAATCTCATCTTCTCTCTCCACCAGATTATTTGCGGCGAGCAACGCTACTTTCAGATCTGACATAAACATCGGTTTCGCACAAAATGCAGTAACACCGGCAGCCTTTGCCTCCTCCTCGATATCCGTCCAGTCATAAGCTGTGAGAATGATAATCGGCGCCTCATTGCCGACCGCATGGCGAATCCTCCTTGCCGTCTCAATACCACTTGTCTCCGGCATCTGCCAGTCAATGATATAGGTATGGTAGGAGTCCCCTTCATCATGGGCTTTCTTAGCACGATAGACGGCTTCTCTTCCTGATGTGGTCCACTCGGACCGCATACCGATCTGTGTGAGCATCCTGCTGACACTGTCACAGGTATCAAAATCATCGTCCACTACCAGAGACCGCAGACCTTCCAGTTCTTTGATCTGTTCATTGTTCTTCTCTATATCCTGTAATTTCAGACTCAGTTCTACGATAAACTCACTGCCCTTACCCTTTTCACTGTGAACCGTAATCGTACCGCCCATCATGTCAATGATATTCTTCGTGATGGCCATACCAAGTCCGGTACCCTGAATACCACTCTGGGTCGCACTGGCCTCCCGCTCAAAAGGTTCAAAGATATGCTTCACAAATTCCGGCTCCATGCCGATACCATTGTCTTTCAGCGTAAATATGTAATCGCCGTATCCCCTGCGGAACGTTGTCTTCTGCATGATCCGGAAGCTGATGATACCGCCTGCCGGCGTATATTTCACCGCATTACTCATCAGATTGACAAACACCTGATTCATCTTCAAAGAATCGGCAATAATATCCTCGTTGGTCACATCAAAGGTGTCAATAAACAGCTCCAGCTGCTTTGCCTTGACCTGCGGCTGCACAATATTTACCAGATTATGCATCATCTCGGAAATATTACATTCCTGCTCCTTGATCTGTACCTTTCCGCTCTCAATCCTGCTCATGTCAAGAATATCATTGATAAGACTCAGCAGATGATTGCTGGACGCAAGTACCTTCTGGAGACAATCTTTGACCTGATCTTTATTATCAATATGACTGACTGCAATTGTCGTGAACCCGATAATTGCGTTCATCGGCGTACGGATATCATGGGACATATTAGAAAGAAACGTGGTCTTTGCATTGTTGGCATGCTGTGCCTGCATAAGCGCTTCCTTGAGCGCAAGAGTCTGTTCCTTCTGCTGTCTTACCTGCTCCGTGATATCCTTGGTCACTACCATAACCACAATATCACCCGTCTCATCCTCCGGGGTCATGATAAATGACTGTCTGACACAAAGCCTTTCCTCACTGGAATCTGTTATCCAGTATTCCACATTCACTTCTGCATTACCATGCTGGAAACATTCTTTCAGATATTCTACATCTAATGTCTTATTATAATCCTCCAGAGATTCATGCGCCACATAATGCTTACACTGTTCAAACCACTGGGTTGCACTGCACGGAGGTTCCAGTCCCACTGCCTCCAACAGAGAAATCTTCCTTCCGTCCGGCATGATCCGGATAATATCATGTTCTACCCAGTCCTGGGTCAGATTAAACTCATAGGTACAGATAGAATTGGAGATAATTGCAATCCGGTACTGCCGTTCCTTTCTGTTGGCCAGTGACATCTCCGCCTGAATACGCAGTTCCTTCTCCTTCACTTCTGTAATATTCTGTCTTATGAACAGAATCTTGCTGGCACGGCCTTCCTTTCTCTCCAGACAGATCACATTCATATGTTCCCATTCACTCTGGCCGTTTCTCTCTACCTGATATTCATAACGAACATCCATATCATCCTCGCCCAATTCCGAGATGATCGCATTTCTCGCAAGATGTTCCGCCAGTTCTTTCTGATGTTCTTCCTCCGGCAGGAACGAACACAGATAATCGATAAACGCTTCATATTCCCCGCTTCGCGCCAATCCTTCACGTTCCGGACTGGTTCCGGCCAGATACTGATACCGATTCGTTTCCAGGTCAATCATCACAAATCGGGAAAACAGAGTACTGATTCCCCCAATCACATAACTCATTTCCCGATTTTCTCCTGCCAGAAGCTTTTTCTCCTTTCTGGTCCGTACCATCAGAGCAATGATATAAATGACAAAGGAACCAATCAACATCACTTCCAGGAAAATACCCGTGCGGTTTGCATTAGCTAACATCCTTTCCGTAACACTCCTCGGAAAGGCCTGCACAAGGACAAACTCGTTCCCCGGAAGGTTGATCACACAGATATTATCCGTCTTTTCGTTTTCTTTGCAAATAAAGGTCTGCTCCCCGGGATTTGCAAAAACATCCCGCAGCTGTTGATGCGCGGACTCTTCCAATATACCGGAAGACATAATATCTTCCAACAGATTCCCGTTATATCCTTCTCCCCGGGAACTTGCTATCACAGTCCCATCCTCTATACACAGATACACATCTGCACTTTCCCCAAAGTAACTGGTCGTAAGAAGATGCTGCAAATACTTGTTGGCCGAATATACACCAAGAAGCACGCCGATATTTTCTCCCTGATAATAAACCGGCGCATAGAAACTGACCACCGCTTCCTTGGTAACCCTGGAACTGATGGTGGCAAATATACCTGTTTCGCCCTTCATCCCGTTTATAAAATACTCCCGGTCCGACACATCCGTAGTAGTACCATCCGCCACCAGATAGGTACCGTCTGCGGCAGCAAAACGGAAGGCATCAAACAGAGAATTCTCTGCCATATCTGTCAGCATCTGCGAAGTCACTTCCGGCTGTGTCAGTCCCTCTCCGCAAAAATATGCATAGGTGCTTATCCTGTTTAATGCGTTCGCAAATTCATCACCAATACGATTGCTGGTCTGTTTCGTCGTATCTGTCGCATAAGTTCTGTTCTGCCGCTCGATCCGTTTGTCATTTTGCGCTGCATACCAGTAGAACAGAATAATCACGGCTGCCAAAAGGAACAAAAGATAGGTGAAATTCCACAATGATCTCTTACTGCGTTTCATATAATATCCCTCCACTGACAAATAAATTCCTTATTGAAAAAGCCGTTTTGCTTTCTCCATTCTCTCAACCACAGATACCTGGAACGGGCATCTGCTCTCGCATCCTTTACAGCCAATACAGTCTGCTGCTGCCGCCTTCAGCTGCTCATAATGCGCCCGGATAGTGGACGGTACTTCTTCCTGCATCGTTGCCAGATCGTATAACTTATTTACCATGGCTATGTCAATTCCCTTAGGGCAGGGTGCACAGTGGCCACAATATGTACACTGTCCGGTGGGATATGCATGCCGGGGTGCCTTTGCCAGCACACTGGCATAATCTTTCTCTTCTTCTGTGGCTGTCTCGTAGGCTGCTGCCGCATGAACGTGTTCCGGGGTATCATATCCTACCATCACGCTCGCCACTGCCGGCCTGGTCAGCGCATAGTGCAGACACTGCACCGGTGTAAGTGCCACACCAAAAGGAGAGGTCTTCGCATCAAACAGCCGGCCACCCGCGTATCCTTTCATGACGGTAATCCCCACACCCCGCTGCTCGCAAATCTTGTATAAAGCCTCTCTTTCCGGTGCGATACCGGCCAGTCCGGCTTCATACTCTTCCGCAAAATATTCGTCTAAATCCTCTGTCGCCGGGTGCAGATCGAAAGCCGGATTCACACTGAAGAGAATCATTTCAATCTCGCCCTGTTCGGCAGCCATTCTGGCCACATCAGGATTGTGGGTACTCAGTCCGATATGATGTATCCTGCCAGCCTCTTTCAGACTGCGTACATAATCCATGAACTCTCCCTTTATCACACGTTCAAACTCTGCCGCTTCATCCACAAAATGAATCATGCCAAGGTCTATGTAATCTGTCTGCATCCTGGTAAGCAGATCTTCAAATGCCTCTTTGACCTGATCCATCTGCCTGCTGCGGACATACTGCCCATTCTGCCAGGTGGATCCGATATGCCCCTGGATATACCACTTGTCCCGTCGTCCCGCCAGTGCCTTACCGATGTTCGAGCGCACATTCGGCTCCGACATCCAACAATCTAAAATATTGATTCCAGCCTGTTCACAGGTATCAATCACTTCCTTGACTTCCTGGGTATTATGGCGTTCCAACCACTCACCGCCCAGACCGATCTCGCTTACTTGTAACCCGGTCCTGCCCAACACTCTGTACCTCATATGTATCCTCCTCATACTTTTCTATACCTTTTCAGACATCTTTGATATCTGGTTCTTCTGCCTCTATTCCACGGCAGCCGTAACCGCCCGCAGCCAGTCTCTCTCGTCCTGCGTCAGATATGGCGCCAGGGTTTCATATACCCTGTCATGATACTCATTAAGCCACCCCAATTCCTGCCTGTTGAGCAGCGGCACTTCTATGGCATCCCTGTCAAAAGGCACCATGGTAAGCGGTTCCAGATACATAAACTGGCCGTATTCATTCTGCTCTCCCTTGCGGCACAGCACCAGATTTTCATGCCGGATTCCAAACTTTCCTGTCACATAAAGCCCCGGCTCATTGGAAATGACCATTCCCTCCTCAAGAGGTACACAGGCTGTCTCTTTGTTCATACGCCACCGGAAATTCTGTGGACCTTCATGAACACTCAGAAGATATCCTACCCCATGTCCAGTTCCGTGATTATAATCCAATCCATTTTCCCATAAAGGTTCTCTGGCCAGGCAGTCCAGATTCTGACCGCAGACTCCCTGCATAAACCTGGCAGCGCCCAGACGCAGGTGCCCCTTGAGAACCAGCGTATAGGCTCTCTTCTCCTCCGCCGTAAGTTCTCCCAAAGCAATGGTTCTTGTGATATCCGTAGTACCCTCTTTATAATGACCGCCTGTATCCGCAAGACACAGACCTTCGGGTTGTATCTGCGCATCTGTATCCGGCACAGCCGCATAATGTACTATGGCACCATGAGGGCCATACGCAATAATAGGATCAAAACTGGGGCCCAGGTAGCCTTCCATCTCTTCCCGGAAACTCTCCAATACCCTGGCCGCACGCATTTCCGTAATCTTCTCTTTTCCCACATGGGTTTTCAGGAAGCGGATGAACCGTGTCACTGCCACGCCATCCTTCACATGTGCCATCCGAAGATGTGCCATCTCTTCCGGCGTCTTCACCGCCTTCATTATTTCTACAGGGCTCGGCTGATCAAGCTGTTTTACACCGTCGGGAATCGCCTTTAACAATCTGTAATTGACACGCCGTCCATCAGCCCATACGCTCGTTCCTGCCTTCAGTCCGCAGACCAGATCCTCAATCGCATCATAGGGCTTTACACAAATACCTGCACGCTTTAGCTTCTCCTCTATCTCCTTTGATAATATCTTTGCCTGTACGCACAGCACTGCCCTATCCGCAGTCAACAGTATATATGCCAGAAAAACCGGCGTATTGCACACATCATTTCCCCGCAGGTTAAGCAGCCACGCAATCTCATCAAGAGCAGTCATCAACAGTGCATCCGCCTTTTGCTCCTGCATTTTGTGCCGCACTCTGCTAAGTTTCTCTTCCCTGGAAAGCCCGGCATACTCTACCCCGAGCTCCCACACCGGCTCTGCCGACAATGCCGGCCTATCCGGCCATACCAGATCTGCCAGATCCTCTCCACTGTCATAAGTAATCTGTTTATCCGCAAGCTTCTTATGCAGTTCCTCCACAAACGCCTTTGTCACCGTCCTGCCGTCAAAGCCGATCTTATCTCCCGTTTCCAGATTATCTGCCAGATATTCCGCCAGTACAGGCACACCGGGCTGACCGCTCTTCATCAACTGGATGGATGTTCCCTGAAGCTGCTGCTGTGCCTGCAAAAAATACCTGCCATCCGTCCATAACGCCGCGCTCTTTGCGCATACCAGAAGTGTTCCCGCCGAACCTGTGAATCCTGACAGATATTCCCTTGTCTTGAAATAATCCCCCACATACTCCGAATTATGATAATCCTCTGTCGGAACAATATAAGCCGCCAGATCACGTTTGTCCATCTGCTCCCTGAGCATCTGCAATTTATCTTCTACCCTCATACTTTTCTCCCATTTCAAAACTAATCCTGATACTCTGTCTATCTCTTCCCTGTACAGAATACGTTACTTCTCCGTCTGCGCATCAAAAGCATTGCCGCAGGCCCATGGACTTCCCACATCACATCTGCCATGATGATAGACTCTCTGTGTCTGTCCTGCCTCCAGTTCATCGGACATGTTTATTTTTAACCGGCTGTCCCCGGAATCGGCAAACCCGTCCAGAAGCCTCACCATATCCGCGATTTCCTGTTCTTTCTGCTGTTCGTCCATACCAGACGTCCCCTGTCTCTCCATCTCTATATTTACCTTTCTTGCAATCTCCATATTATATTGCGATCCTTTCTTTCCTCACACATCCATTACTGTATTCTAAAACAGACTCAGCTGTTCATACCCTTTATTCTCCGGAAATTCCTGTAGATACCGAAAGACCTGTTCTGTGTCACACTCTATTCCATATTCTGCACAGGTTCTATGCAGTATAGTCATCAGTTCTTTCTCATGATCGCTGGGAATTTCATAAGCATAACCGTATTTATGATGATATCTGCTTTTCATGCCCGGGAAATGTTCATCCAGTTTCTGATAAAAATACTCCCGGTCTCCCTCCCGCAGGGTCATACCCATGCCGAAGGTAATAATCCCATATACTCCGGCCTGCACACAATAATGAAGCACCCCTTCTATATTTTCTTTCGTATCATTGATAAAGGGCAGGATCGGGCTCATCCAGACCACCGTAGGGATCCCGTTCTCCCGCAGGATCTCAAGTACTTCAAATCTGCGCTTCGTCGTACATACATGAGGTTCCAGAATACGGCACAGTTCTTCGTCATAAGTGGTCATGGTCATCTGCACCACACACTTTGCCTTCTCCTGAATCTTTATAAGCAGGTCCAGATCTTTCAGGATGCGGTCTGACTTTGTCTGCACCGTAAGACCGTATCCATATCTCTCTATCAGCGCAATACACTCTCTGGTAAGCCCAAGTTCCTCCTCACAGTGCATATAAGGATCACACATGGCTCCCGTGCCGATCATACATTTTTTCCGTTTGGAACGTAGTGCCTTTTCCAATAATTGCGGTGCGTTCTGCTTCACTTCGATATCTTCAAAGTCATGGGTAAACCCGTAACATTTACTTCGACTGTCACAGTAAATACAGCCATGTGTGCAGCCTCTGTACAGGTTCATGCCATTATGCGCCGATAAGATCCCTTTCGCTTCCACAAAGTGCATCGTTATTGCCATGCCCCTTTCCCATCTTCCTTAGATCTGACAAAAGAATCGGACCAGAACGCAATCAGAAGTTCCGCCACCATAAAACACCAGATAACCGGTTCGCAGAAGATGACTGCCATATATTGAAACCTGGGTATGAAAAACACCACAAACAGAATCTTGCCCGCCAATTCAATCACGCTGGAAAGCAGAGGAAGAATCTTCTTGCCCACAGCCTGCAATCCCATTCTGGTAGAATTCAATATACCCAGAAGCGCCAGACACGGCGACACTACCCGCATATACAAGGCACCGTTTTCAATCACAATGCTCTCAGAAGACCCTGTGAGCAGCCTGACCACCTCCGGTGCGAAAAGCAACATAAAACCCGTCGCAGCAGCCGCCACCGCCATACCACATAGATAGGAGCACATCATGGCCTTCCTGATCCGTCCGGGCTTCCCCGCCCCACGGTTTTGTGAAACAAAGGTACTGATTGTCTGACTGATGGCTATATACGGCATCATCAGGAACTGGAACAGCTTTCTGGCCGCCGTATGTCCTGCAATGACCAGATATCCAAGCCCATTGATTCCTGACTGTAAAACCGCTGACCCTGCATTAACAATACAATTCATTAAGCCCATGGAAAGCCCCTGGGCTATCATTTCCTGGTATAAATCCTTGTCCCGGACAAAATGTCCTTTTCCGGGAATCAATACCCCTGCCCTCCTGCCTATGTAAATCAGACAGGCCGTCACCGATACCCCCTGGGAAATTACCGTTGCCGCCGCTGCCCCCTGTACTCCCATGTGCAGGCAGGTGATAAAGAACAGATCCAGTATAATATTTAGGAGTGATGACAAAATTAAAAACACCAGAGGCATCACACTATTGCCAATAGCACGCAGTAGTCCCGCACACAGATTATAAGCGAACATGACAACCAGAAACAGCGTAATTGTAGAAATATAAGCATAGGATTGTTCTATAATCCGGGACGGCGTGTTCAACACCTCCAGAAACGGATATAGAACAAACTGTATCAAAATTGTCATCACTATCGTAAGACAGGCGCCAATCACGATAGACGCCGCCACAGACTTTTTCAGCTGTTCCATATCACCGCTTCCAAAACTGCGGGCCGTCACAATCGCCAGGCCATTACCGATTCCCAACGCAAATCCCATCAAAAGATCAAACACCACGCCCGCCGCGCCCATAGCCGCCAGGGCCTCATCTCCCAGTGTGTGCCCAATAATAACTGTATCCATCGTATTATACAACTGCTGAAAAACACCGGAAAAAAATAATGGAATTGCAAAGACGAGCATGGATCTCAAAATCGGTCCATGAAGCAGATCCACAGAAGAACTTTTATGGGCAGGGATTTTCATGGATGCCATTCCTTTCTCTTGCTAGCCTGTCATTAAATAGATTATATGTCAAACCGTCATAAAATTCAATCATCAAGCACAGGAAAAGCACGAAAAAAGCTTCCCGGAATCTCCGAAAAGCTTTTGTTCCAATAAATCATAATCTTACATCGAAGGGTACATACCCCTTTTTCAACATTGCAAGCGTTTCCTCCTCCACTTGCGTCATTTCCTCAGACACAGCTGGATTTTCTCCGGCTGCCGCTTCCGCTGATTCCGTCATCTCGGCAGGTATTTCTTCCGGCAGATTCTCTGTCAGTTCTTCAGTCAGTTCCGAAACCTCATCCAGAATCTCTTCCAACATACCATCCGATCCTTCGATGCCCAGAGCTTCTTCCACCAGATCTTCCTGTCTTTCCTCCGGTGTCTTCGGTTTCGACTTCTCCGCCGCTTCCGCAATCTTCTCACCACGCTCTGTGGACTCGTCCAGAATATGCCACATCTGTTCACTGTTATAAGCGGCTTTGGCCGCAGCGATCTGGTCTTCGTAGGAGTGCAGCATATTCAGCTTCTCGGCAATTTCCTCCACACTCTTGCACTTGACATTTTTCAGATTGTCTTTCTTCTGTTCAAAATAATCCACCTGTTTTTGTGTCTGTTCCTGCCGCTCCAATCTGTCCCGGGTGCTTTTCAACATTCCCGCGGTTCCCATACGCCGCAGCAATCCACTTGTCATGTCCCATGAAATATTCATCTCTACAACCACCCTTCCGTTTTCCTCTGCTGTCTTTTATTTCGGAAAAAGCAGTGCCTGCCTTGAGCGTTCTGACATAAACAGGAAAATTTCCGTCATCAAATCTTTATCAGTTCATACTGATCGGTACCCAGACCAATCTTTACCGCATGGGCAATACAGGATTCCCACTCTGTATCCGGATGTGTCATATGGAAGTGATCGTGCGATTCTCCGCCGTTTTTTCTGATATTCTCTCCCAGAATACTGTCTTCTATGGGCGCCGCCTGATTACATAAGTCTGCACAGGCCTGATCCAAAGCTACCGGATCAAAAGATGCCAACATACCGATATTGGGAATAATCGGAATGTCATTCTCCGCATGGCAGTCACAGTTAGGCGACACATCACAGATCAGGGAAACATGGAAACAAGGTCTGTCCTTACACACCGCCAGGGAATATTCCGCCATCTTATAATTCAGAACTGCAATAGAGTCCACAAAATCCGCCGCAATCGCATCTTTGGGACACACGGCCAGACATCTGCCGCAGCCTACGCATTTATCATGGTCAATCTTCGCTTTCCCGCCTGCAATCTGCGGTGCTCCATGAGCACAGATCCTGTCACAGGCGCCGCAGCCTACGCAGAGGCTCTGATCGACACTGGGTTTTCCGTCACAATGCTGCTCCATCTTACCGGCCCTGGAACCGCAGCCCATACCGATATTCTTAAGCGTCCCGCCAAAGCCTGCCATCTCATGCCCTTTAAAATGCGTCAGGGAAATAAACACATCCGCATCCATAATGGCATGGCCAATCTTTGCTTCTTTCACATATTCACCGTTAAGCGGCACAAGCGTCTCGTCTGTCCCCTTAAGACCGTCGCCAATGATTACATGACATCCGGTCTGATACGGGGAAAATCCGTTCACATAGGCCGTCTCCAGATGATCCAGAGCGTTCTTCCGGCTTCCCACATAAAGCGTATTGCAGTCCGTCAGATAGGGTTTCCCACCCAATTCTTTCACATAGTCCGCCACCACTCTGGCATAATTGGGACGTAAGAAAGCCAGATTGCCATATTCCCCGAAATGAATCTTGATCGCCGCATATTTATCCGAAAAATCAATGGTCTCAAATCCTGCCGTTTTCATCAGCCTGTGCAGTTTCTGTAATAAGTTTTCCTGCTCCGTGGCCTTAAATGATGTAAAATATACTTTTGCCTGTTCCATATCCGCCTCCTTATTTAGTCAAACCGCTTGAACCGCTCGATCATGATCGCATACTGTTCCTTGATCTTTAAATACAGACCGATGGTATTCTCCTTTTCTTTTTCAAACTCTTTGATAATGTTATCATAATTACGTTCAAGACTGGTGACCACATTCTTATTGATTTTGCCGCGGTCTGCGTCAGAATTCATGATATCCAGTATCTTTTCCTTGCTGAAAGCTTCCTTGTAACTGCGCTTGCCGTAGAGCGCACTCAAGATATCCGCCACCGCAATGATCTGCTGTGGCAGGGTCAGGTCAGCCGCGCTCAATCCCTTATGATACCCCGTTCCGTCCAGCTTCTCATGGTGTCTGACTGCGATCTGCAACACCGCATCGTCCACAACGCCCTCCAGAATCATCTCCGTGATTCGCACATGGGCTTTCATGACCTTCATCTCATCGTCACTCAGCCTTCCTGTGGACTCCAGGATATTCAAAGGGATTGCAATCTTACCCAGATCATGCAGTAATGCGCCGTAGTGCAGATCCCGCAGATCTTTACCTGAAACTCTGGACAATCTGCCAAGCTGCTCTGCAAAATGCACCGTCGCCAGTGTATGTATCACCGTATGCTCACTTCTGAAATCAATGGTATAGACCAACATCTCCAGAAAGCCTCTCTTATACTGTTCCGAAAAGGCCCTCTTAGCCAACAGCACATCCAGTTCCTCCCTGTATCTGCCGTTCACCAGATTCTCTGTAATCCCATACCTCTTTTCGGCCTTCTGGAAAAGATCCATGGCCGCACCGGAAAACTTGATATCACGATATCTGCTGAAATAATCCTGCCCCAGCTTCTCATCCTTCAGATGCAGGAAGGTATCCATCTTATCCGCCAGACTGAGCATGTCTATGATATGCATATAACGGCTCTGTATCATACTGTGCCTGTTGTAATCCAGATGATGATACAACACAATCTCTGCCTTATCTCCCATAGGGGACAGATACTTCAGGAAAAGAAAGCCATAGATAGAATGAGGCCATAGATTCTTGGTTTCAAAGTCCGACACATTCTTGACATTGTCTTCCTTGTAGAGACCAATATCATGCAGGATGCCAAGCATCGTATAATCCACCAGTTCCTGTTCGGTGTAATGCTGCTCAGTATACGCATTTTCATACTCCATCATCTTATATAAGATATAGCCTGTAATCTCCCCATGATGCATTATTTTATTGTTGATGATACCAAGCGTCTTACGAATAATCTCGTTGACATCTTTGCTGCTGATAACACTCATTTGTATTTATCCCCTTCATTGCTATCGCTATGTAGTTATAATATCATCTTTTGGAAAATTTGTCCTCTTTTTCTTTCCAGAAAGCAAAAAAATACCGGAATTGTTACCCATCCGCTCCCATAAAATGTATTTGCCAAACATATGTTTGGTGTTGTATACTGTAATAGGTAATTGCGAAACAAGTTCAAAATCTTGATTCCAATAGGGTAAAGGCCCGGTTGAGCCGGACTTACAGGAGGT
>RAYR01000023.1 GCA_003612405.1 bacterium 0.1xD8-71 | reverse complement strand
CATCCCAAGAATCCTGCATTGCAGGATTCTATCCTTGTTTTCAATCAGGATTGCGAACTTGTTTCGCAATTACCTATATAAACACATATTATATTATAACATAACAAAAATGGGAAAAAAAGTAACATGTTTTAAAATATCATAATAAAACATTACCAAAAAATGTTGTATTTTTTGGTAGTAATTTACTTAAAAAATAATTTTATTTTCGTACCTGGCCATTTCCGATTATCTGATATTTATAAGTGGTCAGTTCTCGAAGCCCCATAGGCCCGCGGGCATGCAGTTTCTGGGTGCTGATACCGATCTCCGCACCAAATCCAAATTCAAAGCCGTCTGTAAAGCGGGTGGAGGCATTTACATAGACACAGGCAGAATCCACCTCCCGCAGGAATTTGTCTGCATGCTCTTTGTTTTCCGTAAGAATGGCATCGGAATGACCTGTATGATAACGATTAATATGTGCAATCGCTTCTTCTACGGAATCCACCGTCTTAGCGGAAATGATCAGATCCAGATACTCTTTCCCGTAATCTTCTTCTGTGGCCGCCTTTGCCCCCGGAATCTGTAAAAGCACTCCTTCGTCTCCGCGGATTTCCACCTGTTTTTCCTGTAAGGCTCTGCCCAGGGCGGGCAGTACTTTGTCCGCAGCCTTCCGGTGTACCACCAGGGATTCACAGGCATTGCAGACACCGATACGCTGGGTCTTGGCATTGAGAATAATGGGAATCACCTTCTCCGGATCAGCCGCTTCATCAATATAAATATGACAGTTGCCGGTGCCGGTCTCGATGACCGGGATGGTGCTGTTTTCCACGACGGAACGGATCAGTCCCGCGCCGCCCCTGGGAATCAATACATCCACATAGGCTTTCAAGCGCATGAAGGCCGTGGTAACTTCCCTGTCGTTGTTTGCAATCAGCTGGATGGCATGTTCCGGAATCTGTTCGCTCCTCAAAGCAGCCTGTATCACTTCCGTAACCGCCTGATTGGAATAAAAGGCATCTTTACCGCCTTTTAAAATCACGGCATTGCCGGTTTTAAAACACAGTCCAAAAGCATCCGCCGTCACATTGGGGCGGGCCTCATAAATGATGCCGATGACACCCATGGGCACCCGCACTTTATGGATATGAAGACCGTTTGGGCGGTCAAAAGATTCCATAATCTCTCCGATAGGGTCCGGCAGTGCCGCAATCTGGGACAATCCCTCTGCCATGGAAGCAATCCGCGCAGGGGTCAGTTTCAGTCGATCCAAAAGCCCCTCGTTCATACCGGCTTCTTTTGCATTATGATAGTCTTTTTCATTGGCGGCAAGAAGCATATCCTGGTTGTCTACAAGAGCTTTGGCAGCCTGTTCCAAAGCATGGTTTTTCTGCTTTGCAGTAAGCCCCTGCAATCGGCCTTTGGCCGCTGCCGCCTGTTGTCCCAGGGTTTCTAAATATTCCTTGATCATGGTATCTTATATACCTCCCTTTTCTGTCATCACAATATCCGGTATCACATCATGGGATTCCCAGGGAATCTGGTCCCATATCTGGCAGGAATAGGCAAGGGCGGCGGTGGTAAGATGTACCTGCCCCTGGTTCTGGTAAATCTCCGTTTTCTCCAGATAACGGTCATAGAAGCCGCCTCCATAGCCGATCCGGTGGCGGGCTTTGTCAAAAGCTGCCCCGGGCATACATAACAGCACATGCAGTATACTGTCTGATGATGTAAGCCTGTTCTGTACCAGACAATCCGGATAGGAGCTGTCTGGTGCCGGTTCCGGGATGCCACGATAGCCGTCATGCAGACAGGACAGATCCTGTATCTGATAAAACTCCATGTCCTGACCCTCCACTCTGGGCACAAAAACCAGTTTGTTATCGGAAAGGGCCTGCCTGATCAACCCATAAGTTTCCACCTCACTGCGGTAACTGGCATAGGCAAGAAGTATATCCGCCTCCTGGTAACAGGAAAGGGTGATTACCTGTTGTACAATCTCCTGACTGTAGCGTGTTCTGTCCTGCTTTGTAAGGGCATCCCGCCGTTTCAGGGATCTGATGCGAACCGAATCCTTGGACTTTTTATCGCCAAGATTCGTAATGCTGCCGTCCTTCTCCACAATCGAAATCTGATTCAGTTGTCCTCTTAAATTAGCGCGGACATTGGCCACATAGGCCTGCCGCAGCCTGCTCTGTTCTTCTTTTTCGGCCTCGGATAGTCCTTCTGCCTGGGATTTGTGATACAGTTCGTTGATCCGTGCCGTCATCTGTTCTACTGTCATGGAGCCGCCTTTCTTTCCTGCCTGTCGTCACGTTTCTAATTCTTATGCATCTGCTGTACATACAAGGGCAGATCAAATGTCTCGTCCCGGTGTGCCATAAATAAGGTGCCAATATTCTGACCGCTTAAAATCCGGTGAATTACCTTAATATCCCTGCTGTTGGCAATCACCATGTCAACGCCCATGCTGTTGGCAATCTTAGCGGCCTGGAGTTTGGTCATCATGCCGCCGGTACCCACACTGCTCCCGGTGGAAGTCTTGCCCATGTTCATCAGTTCTTCGGTGAGTTCTTCCACGACTTCAATGTATTTCACATCGGGATTCTGTCGGGGATCGTCTGTGTAGAGGCCATCAATATCCGATAACAGAAGCAGCATATCCGCCTCCACAAGAGAAGCCACAATGGCTGAAAGGGTATCGTTATCGCCGATTTCGATCTCATAAGTGGCAACGGTATCATTCTCATTTACGATAGGAATCACACCCAGTTGAAACAATTCCGCAAACGTATTCTGGGCATTGAACCGGTTCAAATTATCCACGATGGTATTTTTGGTCATCAGAATCTGGGCTGCCACCTGATTATATTCCGCAAAAATCTTCTGATAAATCATCATCAGCCTTGCCTGCCCCACAGCCGCGCAGGCCTGTTTGACGGCAATGGGATTATCCTCTTCATTTTCCGGCAGCATAATCGCCTTCTTTCCTACGGAAATGGCGCCGGAAGTCACAAGCACCACATCTTTCCCCTGATTGCGCAGGTTGCACAGTTCCCGCACCAGTACGTCCAGTTTGGTATAATCCAGATCTCCCGTCTCTGCATGCTGGAGAGAAGAAGATCCTATCTTTACCACGATTCTCTTTTTGTCTTTCATATGTATTCTTCTGTCTGTCATAGTACTGCCTTTCCCTTTATTCTATAAAATTCCCCGCCTATTCTATCATAAGTGCATAGAGAGAGGCAACTTTTTCCGCAATCAGGATACCGTCCATGGCCGCTGAGGTAATCCCGCCGGCATACCCGGCACCTTCACCGCAGGGATAAAGTCCCGCTACCGCTGACTGTCCGGTTTCATCACGTACAATCCGTACCGGGGAGGAGGTTCTGCTCTCAATACCAGAGACATACGCATTGGCATCAGCAAATCCCTTCATGGATTGACCTATCAGGTCAATCCCCTCCACCAGGGATTCATTCAGATAATCCGGTAAGATATCATGCACCGAAGCCAGACACCATTTTCCTTTGACTGCCGGTGCAAATTCCGGATACTGTTCTGCGATTCCGGAAGCCAGCATTGCTTCTGCCCCGCGCTTACAAAGAACAGCCTGCCGAAACATTCCATAACGTTCCACGGGTACGGCTCCTGCACCGGCCTCATAGGCTTTCTCCTCCAGTCTGCGCTGAAAGGCAACGCCGGCAAGGGGGCCGGTTCCACCATAATCATCAGGAGTTACCGTAACGATTATGGCACTGTTGCTGTTGTCCCCGTTTCTGGCACTGTAACTCATACCGTTGACGGCAGTTCTTCCCGGCTCGGAGGAGGCGTTGACCACATAACCGCCGGGACACATGCAGAAAGAATATACCCCTCTGCCGTCTGCTGTCTTAGCCGTCACTTTATAGCTTGCTGCCGGAAGATGTTCGTCCTGTGCCTTGCCATACTGTATCTGGTCGATGAGACCTCTCGGGTGTTCCATGCGAAGTCCCACAGCAAAAGCTTTCGCCTCCATCGGAATCTGTCTTTTCTCAAGCATGGCAAAGGTATCCCTGGCGCTGTGTCCAATGGCCAGAATCACCACCTTGCTTTGCAGGTAAGTACCGTCTTCTGTCATAACCCCCGTTACCTGGTTGTGTTCCACTATCAGGTCGGTGACTTTGGTCTCAAAACGCACTTCCCCGCCCCAGGCAAGAATCTGTCTGCGCAGATTGGTTACCACCGTAACCAGGATATCAGTCCCGATATGGGGTCTGGCATCATAGAGAATCTCTTCCGGTGCGCCTGCCTGTACCAGGATTTCCAGTACTTCACGGTTTCTGCCAAAGGGGTCTTTTACCAGGGTATTTAATTTGCCGTCAGAGAAAGTACCCGCGCCGCCCTCTCCAAACTGTACATTGGAGTCCGGATCAAGAACGCCTTCCTGCCAGAAACGTTCCACATCTGCAAGCCGTATCCGGGCTTCCCGTCCTCGTTCCAGGAGAATGGGCCGGTAGCCGTGTTTGGCCAGCATATAGCCGCTGAACAGACCCGCAGGCCCTGTGCCCACAATGATGGGTCTGTGTGAAAGCGGTTTATTTCCCAAAGGCACAAACTGATAGGGGTTTACGGTAACAGCCTGTACCTGGCCTGGTTTGCCATGGCATGCAGCCAATACCTTATGCGGGTCTTTTACCGTCACATCTACGGTGTAAACCACATAAATATCCGGTTTTTTCCTGGCATCTATGGACTTCCTGACAATCTGTAAAGCTTCAATCCTGCCCGGGTCAATCCGTAGGACTTTCGCCGCTTTCTTAAGAATATCTTCCTTGGTATGTTCCGGAGGAAGCTTGATCTGATTTATGCGAATCATAGTAATATCTCATCTCTTATCTTTCTTTACATTTCACAGGCCGCAGCCCGGCCTGCAATGGTTCCGCTGCTAAAGGCCCACTGTAGATTATATCCGCCGCAGATTCCGTCAACATCCAGAATCTCTCCCGCAAA
Organism: bacterium 0.1xD8-71; assembly: GCA_003612405.1. Taxonomy (GTDB): domain Bacteria; phylum Bacillota; class Clostridia; order Lachnospirales; family Lachnospiraceae; genus UBA3282. The sequence continues at coordinate 74,696 of RAYR01000023.1, read as the reverse complement.
ATAGACACCCGGTACTATCCTGGAAGCAAGATTGTATGCCACCTGCGCGCAGTCAACCCCGCCGGCGCTCACCTGGGCCTGTGTAAAGGGGTTCGTAGCTGTCACGGTTACTTCCCATGAACGATAGAGACTTTGCAGCTTTTGCCGCATCTTCCCGGTTACTTCCCCGGCCTTCTCACTTCCTCTGATGCCTGCGAGGCTCAGCAGAAGCTGATTAATCTTCTTATTGACTACACCGGTCAAAAATACTTCCATCGTCTGCTCTGCCTTTCGTTCCCAACGTTCCTGCCAGAACTTTTCACAGGCATCCTCATCATCATCCGGCAGGAAGGAAATCTTCACTGTGGTATGCTTCTGTTCCCGCAGGGCATAGGCTGCGTGACGACTGATCTGAAAGACGGGGATACCAGAAATGCCATAGTCTGTCAGCTGTAATTCTCCCCGTTCTTCACAGATTTTATCTCCAGCCGCATACAAAGTGATTTTCGCGTCGCACCGCACGCCGGCCACCTGCTTATAATATGTTCCTTCACAGCGAAGTGCTGTCAATGCCGGCACTACAGGCAGGATTCTATGTCCCAGCTGTCCGGCCAGTTTGAAGCCGGCACCATCCGAACCCGTACCGGGTGCCGCCTGGCCGCCGCAGGTGAGAATCGCCGCCCCATAGTATTTCTCATGCTGCATGGTCTTTACCATGATTCCGTTATTGGAAGGCCTGATGGCTGTTACCTGTTGTCCTGTATGTATCTGAACCGAAAGTCTTTCCAGTTCATAGCGGAACAGATCAAGCACCGTGGATGCCTGGCCGCTGGCAGGGTACAGATATCCGTTTACTTCTTTGATCCGCATCCCGAGATCCTCAAAAAATCTCTTTGTCTCAGCCACACCGAAGGTCTCATATAAGACAGGGATCAGATCTCTGCCGCTTCCATGATAGCAGGAGATATCCATTTTCTCATTGGAAAAATTGCATTTTCCGTTTCCTGTGGACAAGATCTTCTTCCCGATTCTGTCATTTCTTTCATAGATGGTAACCCGGGCACCTGCCCTGGCAGCCTGTACGGCCGCCATCATCCCTGCCGCTCCCCCGCCAATCACTGCAACTGTTCTTATCATAATCTCTCCCATCGTCAACTGGAATAGGATTCCAGAAAATGATACAAAGCCTCTTCGTTCTCCATATATTTACCACAGATGATCTGCGCCTGCAAATTATCATCCAGACTTTCCAGCAAAATGTCCGTATTCATATACAGCGTCTTTTTATCTTCCTCATAGACAACAATGAAATGATCCGCCACCATCAGATAAAATCCTCTGTTTTCTTTCTTGGGACGGTAGTATTTACATACGGCGATCCGGTCTTTGGAAAAAGCCGTAAGCTCAATGGTCTCAAACCCAAGTTCCAGTTCTGCCAGAGGCGGATTATTGTCATAATAGGAAAGTTCTTCCAAAAGTCCCTCCCTGTCAAGCCCAATGTATTTGCCGGGAATCGTCTCTTCTTTCTCATCTACCTTCCCTTCAGAAAGATCCACCGTCTCCACCAGATACAGGGTATCGGCTGTCACCACCGGTTTGCCTTCCACCGCAGTCTCGATTACCTGCTCCTCTTCCTGTTCTGTCTGTGTCTTCCGGGCTGTCTGTTTACTCTGTCCGTGCCTTTCCGGATTCTGGTATTTGTTGGGATAAAAAAACTCCTCCGCCTTCAACGCGCCATAGCCGCCAAGCCCAAGCATAACACAGGACAAAATCAGCAAAAAACTGATACGTCTTACAAGTTTCATCCTATCACTGACCTCTCTTATCGGATTTCCTGTAATCAGTATCAGTCAATTCCTGATTTTTATTCAGGCAAGACCATTTTGCCTTTATAAACTATTACAAAATACCAAGGTTTTTACCAAGCAGGATAAAGAAAAATCCAAGCGGCATCCTGGTCAGTTCCGCCTCCCCGATTACCCGAAGCGCCATAAGCAGGAAAATATAGACAAATACACCGGACAGGGAAGCAACCAGAACCGTGATCAAATCGCCGGCTGATTCCACAAGCACCAGCCGTAATAAGAAGACCACTACTCCCGATACGCCTGCGGCGACTGCCGGGAAAACTACACCGGAAAACCAATCCTGCCGATATCTGATCCGTCTGCTGACCAGCACAAAGGAAAGAGAGGCATAGACGCCAAACATCAGAATCAGAGAGCCGAGCAAACCATTTATACCCATTAAAAGTTTATGTACCAGCAGATATCCTGTCAGCAGGTGGACGGCAAATGAAATCATAACGGTAAAAAACAATTCCCGTACCATATTCAGCTTGTACAAAAGCTGCGCAAACAGGAAAGAAAAACCAAACAATACAATAATAACGGCACCCTCCTGCATGGCGGATGTCAGTAATTTGCAGGCTTCCTTTGCCGCAATACTTGCCGCTCTTTTACCGTAGGAAAGGCGGATAAGGGATGCCGAAAGCACTGCCAGATAGACCATGATCGGAAAGGCTGTGATACTGAGTTTCTTTACCGCTTTGGCGATTCTCTCCCGCATGGGACGATACTCTTCCCTGTCATAATAACCGCTGACTTTTGCAATCATCGGATGTATTACCATACAGCAGACAGCGGTACCCAGACCGATCATAACAGCAAATCTGCCATAGTAACTGCCCCACTGTCTGGTACGCACATCCCCCTGTCCTGTCATATTCATACAATAATTAAAAAACCGCTGGTCGACCAACATATAAAGATTGGAAAATACCGTGATCAGACAAAGAGGAAGCAGACCGGACAGAATCATCTTCTGAATAGAATACTGTGTCTCCAGCCGCTTGCCCATATCCTGTCCAAGACGGCCTCTTAATGTGACAGAATAAACCGCATAGATTACCAGCAGATATACGGTGGTGATCATCTGTGAAGCTACCACCCCAAGCATGGCGCCCAGTGCCCCATAGGCATAGGCATAGGACTCTTCCTGTAAAAGCGCTGCCACGTTTTCCCCGTATTCCTGAAAAGCCTTACTGCATAAAAGCACACAAACCACCATGGATATCTTTTCGATATACTGGGAATGTGCCACTAAGACGCCCAGTCCGTAACCATTAAAATACCCTCTGAAAGTACCGATAAATGCGGCAAAAACAACTGCCGGCGCCGCTGCCAGGATTGCCATACGGCTCAAATGCTCCAATACCAGTATATCCGCAATAAAAGAAGCCATGAACAGCAGCAGAACTGCCACAATCACACTGATGATAAGATCCAGGAAAAAGGCTGCACGAAATACCTTGCCGGCATTACGGTAGCGCTCCCGTTTCACCCGATAACGAATGAGTCCCGACATAGACCTGGATATACTGTAGGAAGTGATCAGTGTGATCAGGATAAAAAGTTCAAAGGCCGGGGCAAACAACCCCATTCCGGCATCTCCTATAATGTTCGCAAGAGGAATCCGCATCAGCAGAAGCACCATATAGGAAATGATGCCGGCAGACATGACAATATGGTTATTCAGGTTTTTCATCATCGTTTGTATACTCATGCAGTTTATCCTCTGGTAATCTGAAGCTTTATAAGCACATCTTCCTGTTTCTGTTCCATCACAGCCGCATCTTCCGGCTCCATATGGTCATAGCCGCACAGATGAAACAGGCTGTGTGCAGTCAGGAAGGCAAATTCCCGAAGCAGGCTGTGTCCATATTCTTCTGCCTGTTCCCTGATGCGGTCGGCAGACAGAATGATGTCTCCCAACAAAAGCTCCCCGCTGTCCGGGTCAAAACAATCCGGCTCGTTATCTTCTGCAAAGGTAAAATCCCCCGCCGTTTCAAAATATAGATTGGGAAAAGAAAGCACATCTGTCTCTTTATCTATATTTCTGTAGTTTTTATTGTACTCCCGGATCCCCTCGTTATCTGTTATCAGAAGGTTTACCGAAGTTTCATAGGGACAGGCTTCCATTTCCATGACCTGTTCCATAATCCGATCCAGCAGTTCCTTACATTCAAACGGAAAAGTCACCGCGGTCTCATTCTCAACGTAGGAAGTCATAATATAATTTCTCCTGAATAAAAATCCGTTTCATCTCGTGAAGCTGCGCCAGTGAAATCTCGTTGCCCCACAGTTCATCTGTTTCAAATTTCTTCTGGAACACTGTATCGATCAGCTGTGCATAATCAAGTTCTGCCTTGGGATCTTTGTCAAACAGATAAAGAATGGAGGAAACAATGCAGTCGGCAAAAAGCACCACAATGGTCTCCTTTGATACCACTTTGGAATCTGCATCCACATATTCTTTCAAAATACTCTTAGTCTTGGGCGGAAAATGATACTGATCACAGATGGCAGATACATTCTCCCAGGTATTTTCTCCCCGCAGCATGCCGATCCTGTGATAATATCCGCAGGCTTTCACCGCTGCATCGTCAATCTCCAGGCTCTTGGCTATCTTATCACCCAGATAAGCCGTATGAATGGCGTGATAATACTCTTCCTTGGACTTCTCTTTCAGCTGCACAAGCAGGGGACATTCCGGGTCGTTAATCTCCATGTACCGTTCTCTGTATCTGTGAATCACTGTAGAACTGAACATTTTCAGACTGACTAACAGCAGGATACAGGAAACCATAAGATTGACAGCCGGAATCGTAAACTGCCCGAAAGAAAGCTTTGCATTGACAAACAAAATTACATTGCCCATCAGACACAGCGCCAGCACCAGTATGGAAATCAACAGCGGAAGTCCTACCTTGAAATCATCATCCAGTGTGCTGAAGACCAGAATCCCAGCCAGTCCGCTGATAAAATACAGCCAGAAAATAGCATAATCACAGCCCGCAAAATTGACAGACAGAAGCAGACACAGACTGCCTGCCGCAAGACCTGTCATGCCGTTGCTGAATACACCCAGCAGAACAAAGATAACCAGAAAAGGCCAGCCTGATACGGGAAGATAGGGCAAAGATACGGCGGCGCACAAACTGATCATATACATCAGTGCAAACCTGCCATAGCGCCCTTCATTATGATAAATGAAAAACCCATTAAATTCACTTAAGACAAAGGAAAAAATCACGGCCCCTGTGCCTGCCAGGATCATGACTACATTGCGCAGCAGCAGATCCTGTTTGTTCTGATGAAGCAGACTGCCAAAATAAGTGATACCGCCGGCAGCCGCAAACATCAGCGTAAAAATCAATATTCTCTTCCATACATTTTTCTTATTTTTTTCCACGTTCATAGTTCCTGTTTCTCTGTTTTTCACTGTATCTTGCTTCTCTTGCCTCATAATCGTCATAGGCTTTGACAATCTTTTGTACCAATGGATGTCTTACCACATCCTTGCTGGAAAGCTTGCAGAATGAAATGTCGTCTATCTTAGACAGCACTCTGGCGGCCACATCCAGACCCGACCTGGTATCCGGCGCAAGATCCTTCTGGGAGGCATCCCCGGTAATCACCACCTTGGAGCCAAACCCGATACGGGTTAAGAACATCTTCATCTGGGCCGGTGTGGTATTCTGTGCCTCATCCAGGATGATATAGGCATTGTCCAGTGTTCTGCCGCGCATGTAGGCCAGGGGCGCCACTTCAATCAGCCCTTTCTCCGTATTTCTGGCAAAACTCTCCGCCCCCATAATCTGATAAAGGGCATCATAGAGCGGCCGCAGGTAGGGATCCACCTTACTTTGCAGATCACCGGGCAGAAAACCCAGTTTCTCACCGGCCTCAATGGCGGGTCTGGTGAGAATGATCCGGCTGACCTCATTATTCTTAAAAGCCGTCACTGCCATGGCCATGGCCAGATAAGTCTTACCGGTACCTGCGGGCCCGATCCCGAATACGATCATGTGATCCCTGATAGCGTCCACATACTGTTTCTGTCCAAGCGTTTTGGGCTTGATCGGTTTGCCGCTTACGGTGTGGCAGATACAGTCGCTGTCCATCTCCAGGAGCATATCCTCATGATGTTCCCTGCCAAGTTCTATGGCATATTCTATATTTTGTTCTTCCAGGACATTTCCTCTCTCTGATAAGTGCAGAAGTTCCTGTAATATGCGGACTGCCTGTTCCACGGATTCCCTCTCGCCGCTTATGCGCACCGCGCCGTCCCTGTTGATGATTACCACATGCAGATCATCTTCGATTTTTTTGATATGTGTGTCAAATTGGCCAAACAGATTCTGCATGTGTGCCACAGGCACATCTATACTGATGGTATATTCTCCCATGTTTTCAATTTCGCCTTTCCGGATTACAGCTTATTCTACCGGCGCTTCTTCCTGTATCGGATCTTCCGCCACCGGCTCTGTACTAGTAGGCACCAGTTCCACCGCTGACTCCTCAAGCTGCATATGGGCAGTCAACACCCATTCTGTATCATTCTTTTTTATTGTAACATTTTTTTCGGCAATTTGTACCCCTTTTTCCTCTAAAGTTGAGATAATTTTATCCCATTCCTCCTGCATCAGCGTTTTCATTTCCTCTTCCGTATGTTTTTGTTCTATGATTTCGTACTCCCGCACCGTCTTCTGACCATAGGAAAACGGAAGATACAAATGATCCAGGAGCTGCACCTGCTTTTTCTCTTCGCTGCTGTCATAGGCCGCATAGGGAATTTTTCTAAATCTGAGACTCCACTCCTTATCTCCGGCCCCCAGTACCCAGATATCCTCCTGTTCGCCTGTATAACGCTTTTCCTCATAGGCTATATTTTTCTCCACGCAGATATCTTCCCCATATCGCAGAATAATATCTGCGTCCGACTTCACAAACTGATATTTGCGCACCGTAGTGTCTTCGTTATAGACCGGCACGGCACCGCTTACCAGAATATCTCCTTTCTCCACAGTATCCCCCAGGGCCACTTGCGGAACGCCACTTCTGGTAATAATATAAGATACGGTGCCTGAGCGGGAGGCAACCAGATCCATACCCTCCCCGGTCTGTGATTGACCAGTTTGGTCATATTCTGGCATCTCATTTTCCTTGATATGGACTAAGAGCGTGGTGCCGTTAAGCTGTACGGAGGTCCAGGTAATCAAATCATAATCTTCCCGAAGTGCCCGCTCCAGGTCTTCTATCTTAAGATGACTCTTCTTCATGGCGGTATGGACACCCTGGGATTCCAGATAATCCAAGAGTACATCTTCTGTGAGGGCAAAGTTTCCCTCAATCTTAATATTCCAGATATAACCGGAAGTCAGGATCCAAAATGCCATACAGGCTACCAGTCCGATCACAAAAATCTTCCGCCGGCACATTTTGGACACAAAAAAAGGCAGTCCATATCTTTGTAAGACGGCTGCCCTGGTTCCTGTCTTTTTCAGCAGCGGCTTCAATGCAAAAAACCCCCGCACGCTGATGTTCATGGTATGATAGTCACCATGGTCTTTAATCCCCCAGACCAGAATATCATGGTTACCGCAAAGATTCAAAAGACGTTCCACAGAATATCCCCATACCTTAATCGTCACATACCCCTTAATATATTGTATCCAATGAAGCATTACACCCTCCTTGTCAGAAATATCTCACGGTATCTATGGTGCCGCTTATTTTCATGTCTTCGTTGGTGTAATAGTCTATGGACATCTGCCTTCCCTCAAAGCTGATTTTACAATTCTTGCCCTGAAGGACGATGGACTCTGTGGTATATTCCAGGATTCCTTTATAGTTTTCGATAAAGGCCTCTCTGTTTCCTGTGATTGTGACAATCGCCGCCCCAAGCATCGTATCTTTGGGGAGCTTCAAAGATTCTACAATTAATTCTTTGGAATCGGATAAGGTTTTAAAAGGTGGCCGTTTATGATTTCTTTTCATGGTACACTATATGTGATAACTTCCTATTTCATGACATAAGATAAACCGGCCTTTCCCCAGACTCATAGTCATTCCGGCACCGTTCCCCGGATCAGCGGCTGCCGCTTGGCGTTTTCTTTCGTAATATGATAAGCTTTCAGGAACCGTTCCTTTGCCATGTCCAGTTTCTCCTGGTCATTGGCATAAATAGAAGCCAGGGATTCTCCCTGTGCCACGGCATCTCCTGTCTTTTTATGCAGGATGAGGCCCACTGACAGATCGATTTCACTGTCTTTGGTTTCTCTGCCGCCGCCCAGAATCAAAGAACAGATTCCGATTTCTTCACAGTCTATCTTCTGTACAAATCCTGCCTGAGGGGCCGGAATCTCTTCTACGATGGATGCCTTCGGCAAAAGTGCCGGATCATATACTGCCGCTGGATCTCCGCCCTGTGCCCGCACAAACGCGGCAAGCTTATCAAGCGCACTGCCATCTGCAATCACAGCGGTAAGCATCTCTTCGGCTTCTTTTTTATCCTTTGCCCTGCCACCGGCAATCAGCATATAGGAACCAAGAGTCATGCAAAGTTCTGTAAAGTCGGCGGGACCCTCCCCTTTCAGGGTCGCTATGGCTTCCTGCACTTCCAGGGCGTTGCCGACCGCACGCCCCAGAGGCTGATCCATATCCGATACCACGGCAATGGTTTTTCTGCCTGCACTGTTGCCGATGGCAGCCATTTCCCTGGCCAGCGCAAAGGCGTTTTTTTCCTCTTTCATAAAAGCGCCGCTGCCTGTCTTTACGTCCAGTACAATGGCATCCGCCCCGGAAGCCAGCTTCTTACTCATAATAGAGCTGGCAATCAGGGACATATTGTCAACCGTGGCGGTCACATCCCGCAGGGCATACAGTTTCTTATCTGCCGGTGCGATATCCAGGGTCTGTCCCATAATGGAGATGCCGATCTCATTGACCTGCCGCAGAAAATGGTCTGCTGTGATGCCGGTGGAAAAGCCGGCAAAGCTTTCCAGTTTATCGATTGTCCCGCCGGTATGTCCCAGCCCCCGGCCGCTCATCTTGGCAATCTTTACACCACAGGCTGCCACCATCGGCGTCAGGGCGATGGAAGTCTTATCGCCAACGCCGCCGGTGGAATGTTTATCTACCTTGACACCCTGAATGGCCCCCAGATCCATCATATCCCCGCTGTGCGCCATGGCCATGGTAAGCGCCACCGTCTCCTCCTTTGTCATTCCCCTGAAATAAATGGCCATCATCATGGCTGACATCTGATAATCAGGAATTTTGTCCGCCGTATATTCAGAAACCATATAATTGATTTCCTCCTTTGTCAGTGTACCGCCATTCCTTTTTTTCATGATAAGGTCATACATTCTCATAGTTGCTCTCCCTCGATTCGCTTTCCTTTACTTATGATACGGCTCCTTGTGAATAATCCGGTATGCCCGGTAAATCTGCTCCAACAAAACAACCCGCATCAGCTGGTGCGGGAATGTCATTTTAGAAAAGCTGACCGCCAGGTCAGCCTTCTCGCATACTTTGGCATGAAGCCCCAAAGAGCCGCCGATCACAAACTGTATATGACTGATGCCGGAAATCTGCATCTTTTCCATGGTATGTGCAAATTCCTCCGAATCATACATTCTGCCTGCAATCTCTAAAGTCACTACACAGGCATCTTCTTTGAGAAGTCTGATAATCCGGTCAGCTTCCTTCTTCCGGATCAGATCTGCTTCCGCTTGCGATGCCCTGTCCGGCGTCTTCTCATCTTCCACCTGTAGAATTTCCAATTTACAATACCGGCCAAGCCGTTTCTCATACTCCGCCACTGCTTCGCGGTAGAATTTCTCTTTCAGCCTGCCCACTGCAATCACTGTAATTTTCATTTATCCTCAAACAATCTCTGATAATACTCGTCTACAAAATGCTCCACAAACGCCTCGTCCAGATTCATGAACTTATCGTTTATCAGTTCTTTCATCTTCTCTGCACGGATAAAATATTTCTGTTCTTCCGGTATCTCTTCATCCTGAAACAGTTCACTGTCCAGTTCCGCAGCATGCAGATTGGCCTCGCTCCATCTGGTCATTTCTGAAAGCAATGAATCCTCTGTCTTTGCCTTGACGAACAAGACCCTGGAACTTCGCATGGACAAGATACCAAAGACAATGAACAGAATGAACATGGCACCCATAATGCCGCACACCAGATATTTGGTGATTCCTCCATTCCGATAGAGCGGCGTCATATTAAAGAAAATCAGGAGCACTGCCACAAATCCGATACCGCCCACCACCAGAAGCGTATAGGCAGAGGATCTGTTGTCTTCCGCCTTGGCTGCACTGTTCTGATAATAGTGATATGGTTTGTTGTCTTTCTCATCATTTTCCACAGAGGACTCTTCTTCCGGCTCCGGTTCCTCCTCTGAAGCTTCCTGCATCAGAAAAACCTGAGCCGCTTTGACGGCATTTTTCCTGTCACGGTCCCGAACCGAAAGCCGGTATACGTTTTCCTCCTCATCCAGTGTAAGCTTTGTCTCTATCCGGGAATCTCCATAATTCAGAAATTCCTGCAAGCGCACCATCTTCTCCTCTTCCCCAAAGATAAAAGGCTGATATACCTCTTCTTCCAGGCTCTCTACAAGAGGAACTTTACATTCCGCACAGACCTCGACCCCTTGCCGATACTCATTCTTACAAACAGGACACCAGGGCATAACCGTACCCTCCTTATCTCATGAATTGGAAAACTTGTCCAAAAAATCAACTGTACGGTTCTATTTTATAATCATTTTGTACGAAATGCAACCATATCTGGCTTATTTTAACAATTCTCTCATACCCTGATTCTTATTTTCCGACTTGTCAATGTCCATACAAAGAGAGGTATCGTCTCTGTTCTGCCACACGGAACACTCTCCGATAGCGCTCATATCCCGCCACAAAGTAAAAACTCCCTGATTGGCCACGCCGTTCCATTCCTCCACATTGCCGATATAATCAACCGTATTGGCATACATATCGCCATCGTAAAGCCCATCGGTGAAATTCCCCACCACATTCTGTAAGATTCGGGTATGTCTTTCCAATCTGGAGATATCTACTTCATAGTGCTCCGCCCCATCGCCGTTAGGCAGATCATCGGCCCACTGTCCGCTGTAACTGTGCGCCATATACTTGCCCATGGCATTTGTCTTGTTCTTCTGGCTGATATAGAACCGGAACCAGTTGCCCTGGCCGCTTCTGACACCGTGGCTCCACTCTCCATAATAGTAACTGTTCTTCTCATAGATGGCCAAACCCTTGCCGTTTGGTCTGCCGTCGCCGTCCACATCGCCCTGATAGTAGAATTTACCGCTGCCCTCCAGTTCCTTCGATAATTTGACATAGCGTTTCAGATGGGCCAAATCCCAGATAGCATCCTGATTATTATCTGCGAAATAAGGTAATGCCTCATTTAAAATAAATTCTTTGGTGTAGGCTTCATCGTTCTCATCCTCAATATCCACCACCACAGCCGTCTTATCGCTGTCCGCCGCTTCCGGCTTCTGTGTGGTCACTGCCGGCTCTTCCTCTTCTTCCTCATCCTCTTCTTCCCTGCTTTCTTCCACCGTCTCCTTTGCCGGAGGTTCCACTACGATGACATCGGAAGACTTACCGTCATCGTCCTCTTTCTCTTTTTCCTTCTGCTCTTTTGCATAGTCCGTAATATTCTGCTCTAAATCGGCACGCCCATCGGTCTGTATGGAAGAATCCCTGCGGGAAGGCATAAACACCAACAGCACAACAATACAGATAAGCAGTACGACAATGATACCCATAAGTACTGTTGTCATATAAGGTTTTTGCAGAAGTCCCTGCAAACCGCCGGGTTTCTCCTCGTCTTCCTCATCCTCTTCTTCGTTTAAATCCACCAGTTCAAGATCCTCATCTATCTTAGCGCGGATATCCTCGTGCTGTTTCTTTCCTTCTTTTTTCTTTTTGTCGTTATTTCTCTCCATCAGATTCATATGTCACACATACCTTTCCGAGGTCATTCCTCATATTATCCCCATTCCGGAGCGTTTACGCGACGGGGCGACGCAAATCTCAAATTTGCGTGTGAAAAATCGGCACTCCAGTGTAATTTTTCACACTACTTCCTATCATAACGGACAATCCTTAAAATTGGCCCATATAAATTATTAAGAATTTCTTAGTTGGAATTCCCATATATTAAAGACGCCTGCCCACCAGGTTGACAGTAGACAGGCCTTCATTATTCTTATACGACTGGTTTATTTCCCTGAAAGATATTCATTAATTCCCTTTGCAGCCGCTTTGCCGGCACCCATGGCAAGAATTACCGTAGCTGCACCGGTTACCGCGTCACCGCCTGCATAGACACCCTCTTTGGTGGTCTTACCGAACTCTTCCTCCGCCACAATACACTTGTATTTGTTTATTTCAAGCCCCTTCGTGGTCGATGAAATAAGCGGATTGGGTGAGGTTCCAAGGGACATGATCACAGTGTCCACCTCCATCACAAAATCAGAACCTTTTATTTCTACCGGGCGGCGTCTGCCGGAAGCATCCGGTTCACCCAGCTCCATCCGCACACATTTCATACCGCAAACCCAGCCGTTTTCATCCTCCAGGATTTCCGTGGGATTGGTGAGCAGGTCAAAGATAATGCCTTCTTCTTTCGCATGATGTACTTCCTCCACACGGGCGGGAAGTTCTTCCTCACTCCTGCGGTATACAATATGCACCTCCGCCCCCAGACGAAGAGCTGTTCTGGCCGCATCCATGGCTACGTTGCCGCCGCCGACAACAGCCACTTTCCTGCCGTGCATAATAGGGGTATTGGAGGTCTCATCAAACGCTTTCATCAGATTACTTCTGGTCAGATATTCATTGGCAGAGAACACACCCAGCGCCTGCTCTCCCGGAATCCCCATGAATTTTGGAAGTCCTGCCCCGGAACCGATAAATACGGCATCATAGCCTTCTTCTGTCAGAAGATCATCTATGGTGACAGATTTGCCGATCACCACATTGGTCTCAATCTTAACCCCCAGTGCTTTTACGTTCTCGATTTCCTGGGCAACCACTGCCTGCTTGGGAAGACGGAACTCAGGAATACCATATACAAGCACGCCGCCCGGCTCATGAAGCGCCTCGAAAATGGTTACCTCATATCCCATTTTCGCCAGATCCCCGGCGCAGGTAAGACCTGCCGGTCCGGAACCGATTACAGCGACCTTCTTATTTTTCTTTTCTTTGGCACTAGCGGGTTTGATATCATTCTCTCTGGCCCAGTCTGCCACAAAACGCTCTAATTTGCCAATGGAAACCGGTTCACCCTTGATGCCTCGGATACACTTGCCTTCACACTGGCTCTCCTGTGGACATACCCGTCCGCAGACTGCCGGAAGGGCAGACGCCTCGCTGATAATCTGATAAGCGGCGGCAATATCGCCTTCCTTTACTTTCTCGATAAATCCCGGAATGTTGATGGCTACCGGGCAGCCTTTGATACACTGGGCATTTTTACAGTTGATGCAGCGAGTTGCCTCGCACATCGCTTCTTCCTTATCATAGCCCAGACATACTTCTTCAAAATTTGTGGCACGTACCTTCGCATCCTGTTCCCGGACAGGCACTTTCTTTAACACATCTGTTGTCATGATTCACCTCCGCAGTTTCCGCAGCCGCCGTGATGGGTATCTCCCTCTTTGGCTTTCAAAAATGCTCTGCCTTCCTGTGTTTTATACATCTGCTGGCGTTTCATCGCCTGATCGAAATCTACCTTGTGTCCGTCAAATTCCGGCCCGTCTACACATGCGAACTTCACTTCTCCGTCCACAGTCAGACGGCAGGCACCGCACATACCTGTACCATCCACCATAATGGGATTCATGCTGACAACGGTAGGCAGTTCATATTTCTTGGTGGTCAGACAGACAAATTTCATCATGATCATAGGCCCGATCGCAACACATACATCATACTGCTTTTCTTCCTGCTCCACCAGATCCTCAATTACCTTGGTCACCATACCGCTTCTGCCGTAGGAGCCATCGTCCGTGGTGATATAGAGATTGCCGGCTACAGCCTTCATCTCCTCTTCCATGATAAGCAGATCTTTGGTTTTGGCACCCACAATGACATCCGCATTAATGCCTCTCTCATGCAGCCATTTGACCTGCGGATAGACCGGTGCCGTGCCAAGTCCCCCTGCCACAAAAAGGATTCTTTTATTCTTCAGACTGGAAATATCTTCATTCACGAACTCCGAAGCACAGCCAAGAGGCCCTACAAAATCGTGGAAACTGTCCCCTGTCTGCAAATGTCTCATCATTTCCGTAGCAGCGCCCACTACCTGGAAGACTATGGTAATTGTCCCCCTGTCTGCGTCATAGTCGCAGATGGTCAGCGGGATGCGCTCTCCGTTCTCATCCATTCTGACGATAACAAACTGCCCCGGCTGACAGGTTCTGGCCACACGAGGTGCCTCCACATCCATGAGGTAGATGTTTGTCGTCAGTTCTTCTGCTTTTATGATCTTATACATCTTACTTATCCTCCCTGATCAACGTTCCCTGATCTTTTGAAAAATCATGTCACATTTTGTCCGTAGACTATCATATAGGAACTTTCAAGCTTTTGCAATAGTTTTATATTGGATTTGCCACAAAGTTTCCTTTGGTATCGTAACTAAGCTGGGCCGGTTCTCCCGTATAAACCTGTACCAGGAATACTTTGTCTGTACGGCTTAAGATTCCTGTTCCATCATCATAATACTCATATATTGTATAATAATCTTCTCCATCCACCAGCAGCACGGAACTGAACTGATAACTCAATGTGCCGACCTGACGTTTGTTATGTCCGGCTGCATCCTCAAGATATTCCGATTCCACCAATCTGGTTACCAGATTGGTTACCGCCTGTCCGGTAGTAACAGCTCCCCGCAGCCTCAAGGTATATGTGCGCATGGTCACTTCACTGGAAATCCCTTCCTCACTGATATTCACAAACTTAAAGAGCGTGGTTCCAAGAGGCATCGGAATCGGTCCCGTATAAGGAACACTGTCCGATGTGGGCTCCGATTCATCCGTCGTATAATATATCTTACATCCTTCCGTCTCTTCCACGGCAACCATCATGGCATGGGAATACTCTCCGCTGTATAGTTCCACTTCCGGTGCATTAGGCACTGCAAGGTTAATGATATATGTCTTTGTGACGATCTCACTCTCGATTCCATAATCATTGACAAAAAAGGCACTGATGGTGTATTCCCCGGTCTCCAGAAAGATAGGCGCCGTATAAATCTGACTGTTTTTACTGGGCGTCGAGCCATCCATGGTATAATAAATGGTTCCCGCCGTATTGGAACTTAATTTTAAGGGAATCACTTCCGCATAACTGCCTTCTACATAGCTGAATTCCGGCTCCATGGCCAGATACCCCTGGAACATGGTCACAATCCGTTCATCCGGGCAACTGCGTAAGAGTTCATTGATCTTATCATACTGCCCAAGGTTTGCATAGATGGTGACCATCTTATCATATGCTTCCTCCACCTCTTCGCGGGCATAGCGGTCATCCCCGATGATCCGCATCAATGCAGAGAGTGCGGCATCATGATTATCCTGTAAATAATAATAATCCGCCTCCAAAAAAAGTATCTCCGACACATCAGGATACTGTCCATAAGCTGTCTCCAGACAGGCAACAGCTTCTTCATAGGCGCCCTTGTCCGCATAGGTTTTGGCCTTGTCTATCTGAAATTCCACTGTCTGCACATGATAGGAATAAAGGCCATAGGATATCAGGGCCACCGCAAACAACAATACAAGGCTTAAGATAACCCATAGTTTTTTAGTGCCGCTCCCTGCCATATCCTCTGCTTCTTTAGGCATAGAAACGTCTGTCTCGTCCTGCCCCGGCATTTCTTCTGTGTCTTTTCCCTCCTGCATGGATGCCAGCGTGGACAAAGTTTCTGTTATACTGTTTTCTATCTCAGGCTCAAAATCCGGAACAATACGGATTTCCTCTCCGCAGGTTTCACAGATCAGATGGCCTTCGGTTATTTCATTTCCACAATGGGGGCACTTCATAGGCCGTTCCCTCTTTCTACGTTAGCTGGTCATCACTGTAATTCTATCGACCTGACACAATTATACATCAGCATGGCGATTGTCATGGGACCTACGCCCCCGGGAACCGGCGTAATCGCACTGCATACGGGAGACACATCTTCATAGTCCACATCGCCGCATAACCTGTTATTTTCATTGCGGTGAATCCCTACATCAATCACCACCGCGCCTTCTTTCACATATTCTCTTGTTATCATTCTGGGTTTTCCGACTGCCACCACCAGAATGTCCGCCCGTCTTGTAACTTCTTTCAGGTTCCGGGTTCTGGAATGGGTCACCGTCACAGTACCGTTTTCCCGAAGAAGCAGGATTGCCATAGGCTTGCCCACGATGTTGCTTCTGCCAATGACCACACACTCTTTCCCTGCAATCTCAATCCCGGAACGTTTCAGAAGTTCTATAATGCCGGCCGGCGTACAAGAGACAAAGCCCGGCTGACCGATACAGAGCGCTCCCACACTCTGGGGATGGAATCCGTCCACATCCTTTTTAGGATCAATGGCACGAATCACGGCATCTTCATCAATATGCCCGGGAAGCGGCAGCTGCACAAGGATTCCGTTTACCTCCGCTTTCCCATTTAATTCGGCAATCAGGGCAAGCAGTTCTTCCTGGGAAGTCTGTTCCGGCAGTTCATAAGAGAGGGATTCAATACCCACATAAGCACATGCCTTCTTCTTATTCCCCACATACACACTGGATGCCGGATCTGTCCCCACCTGAATAACCGCAAGACACACCCTGGTTCCCTGTGCGTTTAACTTCGCAACTTTTTCCTTTACCTCTTCTTTTATCTGTGCAGAAATCAGTTTCCCGTCAATGATCTGTGGCATACTGTCATGCTCCCTTCTTCTCCTAAAATATGATATCTTCTTAAAATAATCCTGTTATGGTTCCGTTTTCTTTCACATCAATCTGGTAAGCGGCCGGCTTTTTGGGCAGGCCGGGCATGGTCATCACATCGCCGGTCAGCACCACAACGAAACCGGCTCCCGCAGACACATAGACTTCCCGCACACGCATCTCAAACCCGACAGGTCTGCCTAAAAGCACTGGATTATCGGAAAGAGAATACTGCGTTTTGGCCATACATACCGGCAGGCTGCCGAATCCCATCTTTTCAAGCCTTTCAAGCTGTTTTTTTGCCGCCGGCGCATAAGACACACTGCCGGCTCCATAAATCTGCGACGCCACTGTCTCAATCTTTTCCGCAAGCGGCATTTCATCTTCATACAGCGGCTTAAAATGGCTCTCTTTGTTCTCAAGGGTCTCCAGGACTTTCTCTGCCAGAGACTTACCGCCTTCCCCGCCCTGTTCCCAGACTCTCGCAAGTGCAAACTCACAATTTCTGTCTTCGCAGAACTTCTTTACATAAGCTATCTCCGCCTCCGTATCCGATACAAAGGCATTTAAGGCAACCACAACGGGAACCCCGTATTTATGTAAGTTCTCGATATGTTTCTCCAGATTCACAATGCCGTCCTGCAATGCCTTTAAGTTCTCAGCGGAAAGCTCCTCTTTGGCCACACCGCCATTGTATTTCAGTGCGCGCACGGTAGCTACCAGTACTGCCGCATCCGGCTTAAGGCCGGCCATCCTGCATTTGATGTCAAAGAATTTCTCCGCCCCCAGATCCGCGCCGAATCCGGCTTCCGTAATCACATAGTCAGCCATTTTTAAAGCTGTCCTTGTGGCTCTTACAGAATTACAGCCATGGGCAATATTGGCAAACGGCCCGCCATGTACCAGGGCCGGCGTATGTTCCAGAGTCTGGATCAGATTGGGTTTCATGGCATCTTTTAAGAGAGCTGCCATGGATCCCACGGCCTGTAAATCCCCGGCCGTTACCGGCTCCCCCTGGAACGTATAGGCAACAATAATCTTTCCAAGCCGTTCTTTTAAATCTTTGATATCTGTGGCGAGACAAAGTATGGCCATAATCTCCGAGGCAACCGTTATCACAAAATGATCTTCCCGCACCATGCCGTCTGCCTTACTGCCAAGCCCGACCACTACATTCCTGAGGGCTCTGTCATTCATATCCAGACATCTTTTCCAGACAATCTGCCTGGGATCGATCCCCAGTTCATTTCCCTGCTGTATATGATTATCCAAAAGCGCTGCAAGCAGATTATTGGCGGAGGTAATGGCATGGAAATCTCCTGTAAAATGAAGATTTAGTTCTTCCATGGGCACCACCTGGGCATAACCGCCTCCGGCAGCGCCTCCTTTGATCCCGAAGCAGGGTCCAAGTGAAGGCTCCCTGAGTGCGATAACTGCCTTCTTTCCCAGCCGGCCGAAAGCCTGCCCGAGTCCTACCGTAATGGTGGTTTTCCCTTCCCCTGCGGGCGTCGGGTTAATGGCCGTCACCAGGATCAGTCTGCCATCCGGCCTGTTCTGGCCGGCAGTTATGTACTCATCCGAAATCTTTGCCTTATATTTCCCATAAAGCTCCAGGTCATCTGCCGCAATACCGATTTTTGCCGACACATCGACAATGGGAATCAGTTCAGCCTCCTGTGCAATCTCAATATCTGTCTTCATTGCCACATCCGCCTTTCTTTGTTCTGTCTGCTGCTCTGTCTTTTCACACCGCTTCCCCAGAGCTGTCAGTTCCCGATAAACTGCTCAAATTCTTCCGCGCTCATGAGTACTTTACGGGGTTTGGTGCCTTCTTCCTCTCCAACAACGCCGGCATCACATAACTGATCCATAATACGCGCCGCCCTGTTAAAGCCAATCTTGAACATACGCTGTAACATACCGATGGAAGCCTTGTCTTTCTCAATAATGAACCGGCCTGCCTCTGCAAAATATTCATCATATTCACTGCCGCCTTCCCCGCCTCCAGCCATGCCGGGAGATGCGCTTTCACTGCTTATGTTTTCAATCTGCTCCTCGATGACCTCACTGTAACCATCATCCTGCATCTGGTCTTTTAAGAATTCCACTACCCTGGACACTTCTTTATCCGACACAAAGGCGCCCTGGACTCTGGCCGGTTTGGGATATCCCTGCGGATAGAACAGCATGTCACCCTTGCCTAACAGCTTCTCTGCACCTACCATATCCAGGATGGTACGGGAATCCACGCCGCTGGAAACCGCAAAGGCAACCCGGCTTGGCATGTTTGCCTTGATCAGACCCGTAATGACATCCACGGAAGGACGCTGTGTGGCAATGATCAGGTGAATCCCGCAGGCTCTGGCAAGCTGTGCCAGACGGCAGATGGATTCTTCCACCTCCCCGGGCGAGACCATCATCAGATCCGCCAGCTCGTCCACGATAATCAGTATCTGCGGCAGCTTTTTCTCCGGCGCCTGCGGGTCCCCGGCCGCCTGCATACTCTCCACCTTCTTATTATAGCCCTTCAGATCACGTACATTATAATCCGCAAACTTCTTATAGCGCTCCGTCATCTCGGCCACGCCCCAATGCAGGGCCGCCGCCGCCTTTTTCGGATCCGTCACCACGGGAATCAGAAGATGAGGAATTCCATTGTAGACGCTCAGTTCCACCACCTTGGGATCAATCATGATCAGCTTTACATCCTCGGGATCTGCCTTGTACAGGATTCCCATGATAATGGTATTGATACAGACGGACTTACCGGAACCTGTGGCACCTGCAATCAGCATATGCGGCATCTTCGCAATATCCGTCACCACAGTCTGTCCACCGATATCCTTACCCACGGCAAAAGCCAGGTTGGAAGGAAACTGCTTGAACTCTTTGGACTCTACCAGATCCCTGAAAGCGACCGCCATATTCTCTTTGTTCGGCACTTCAATTCCCACTGCCGCCTTGCCGGGAATCGGCGCTTCAATCCGGATATCCGTGGCTGCCAGATTCAGTTTGATATCATCCGCCAGTCCCACGATTCTGCTGACCTTCACGCCCTGCTCCGGCTGTAACTCATAGCGGGTCACGGAAGGCCCCTGACTGTAATTGGTCACAGTCACCTTGACCCCGAAATTACCAAGAGTCTGTTCCAGACGCATGGCTGTCTCTTTCAGTTCTCTTTCAGAATTACTGTTTTTATTGCTCTTTCCCTTGTCAAGAAGATCATAGGGCGGAAATTTATATACTTTCTTACCCTCTTCTTTTCTATGTATCTGCTGTCTGGCCGCGGGACTTGAACCCACAGCCGTACCGGAACCGGCTTTGACAGCTGCCGGCCGTTCTCTTCCGGGTAACTGTGCCATACTGTTCCCCATCTGTCTCGTATAGGAATCCTGCGGTCTATGTGCCTCATACCGGGATTCTTCCTCCACAGAAGGTTTCGCCGGCAGCTGTTGACTGTAGGAAAGAGCCATCTCCTCCTGACTGTCCTGTATATGAATCTCATCCAGGGCATCAGACTCATGCTCTATATAGTGATAAGAGCTGGATTCTCTTACCGCCGTCCTGTCATCCTCTTCCTGGTATGTATCCTCCTCCATGGGATTCAGGGTTATCTCGTGAATATCATCCCGGGTTTTCTCAAAAATCTGTTTTTCCCGGTCCTTATCAAGAGCCGTGTCAATCATGACACCGGATACCTTCTTGTCCATGCGCAGAAGCTTTTCATTTTCTTTTTCTTCTTCCCGCATTTTCCTGCGCTCTTCCACTCTTGCCCTTTTTTCTTCCTGGGCTTCCCTGCGTTCTCTGGCCCTTTCTTTCCGATAAGCCGCATCTTCCATGGAACGCTCATAAACCCGGCGCCCCTGTCTGGCCACACCGCCGATAAAAGACTTCTCCGTAACCACTACCAGACAGATGATCGCCAGTACTAAAATAGCAAGCACAGTACCTACCATGCCAAGGAACTTACAGGACAGATAGGCCAGAGATCCGGCCAGGATTCCGCCGCCGTTATGATGTTCACTGCATCGTGTATAGATTTCCTGAAACTGATAGCTTTCTGCCAATGCAGGATTTGCACTGAAGAACTCACAGATCATACTGATCAGCAGAAATAATCCCGCGCCCGCCACCAGTTTTCTGTTGGCAATGCGGCTGCCAATATTGGACATACCAAAGGCAATCATCAGGAAGATAATAACCGGTGCAATATAGGCTGTCAGTCCAAAGACACCAAACATCACATCACTCACTGCATTTCCGGCCTTGCCGACAACGCCGAAATTACAAAGAAACAAGATGACGGCAAGGGCTGCAAGTACAATCAGCAGAATTTCATTCCGGATCGCCAGATCCATCGGCTGTGTCTGTTTTTGCCTGGACGTCGAAGAACTCCTTCCTGTCTGTGTATGCCCGGAACTGGTTCTTGTATTATTTCTGCCAGCAGTATTGGTTGTTTTTCTTTTTGCAGTTGACTGTCTGTTCCCCTGCCCTGCCATGACAATGCCTCCAAAAGATTCTTCCATATTTCATCCTAACCCATCTTAGTATAGCATTTTCATTTTGTCTTGTCATCCCTTATTTTGTGTCTGCTTTTTTTCTTCCTACCATATCATGGAGCATGGCGATGGCATCCCGGATTCCTCCCACCTCACAGATGATTCCTTCTTCCACAGCCTCTCTGCCCACCAACACGGTGCCTACATCCTTGGTAAGCATCCCGGTCTCCATCATCAGTTCCTCCAGACGGGGTTTTGCTATCTTACAATGACTGCATACAAATCCTGTAATACGGTTCTGAATCTGTTTGAAATAATCAAAGGTCTGCTGTACGCCGATTACCATACCGCTCAACCGTACCGGATGGATCACCATGGTCCCGGTAGGTACAATATAGGAATAGTCCGTACTGACTGCAATCGGCACTCCGATGGAATGACTTCCTCCCAGAACCAGGGACACCGTCGGTTTACTGATAGACGCAATCATCTCCGCAATGGCAAGACCTGCCTCCACATCACCGCCCATGGTATTCAACAAGATCAATACCCCGTCAATCTCTTCACTGTCCTCAATGGCCGCCAGCTGTGGCAGAATATGCTCATACTTGGTGGTCTTTGAGGAACTTCCCAGATTATCATGTCCTTCAATCTCTCCGATAATGGAAATCAGATGTATCTTATGATGATCTTTGTTCTCATCCAGAGTCACCTGTCCTACATTTTCAATCCGCTCGTCTTTCTGTTTCTCCTTCTCTCTTTTTTCTTCCGGATTCTTCTCTTTGTCCCTGTCTCCGTTTCCTTTTCTGTGACAGTCTTTTTCCTTATTATTATTGTTATTTCCCATGTTGCTCCTCCTTCAAGAACTAAAAAAGAGAACCACTTAGTGATTCTCTCATAGTCTGTCATTATTCCTCTCAAAATATACCATTAAATATCAAAATCATCCGTCTCATCCACTTCGATATCAAACTTCATATCCTCTTCCGGCACCGGATACTCGTAATCCATCTCACGTTTGACATGTTTCTTGGGAAGCGGTAACGGGTTCTCGATAAAACGTGTTTTTTCCGGTTCTTCTGTCTTTACCGCCGCATTGATTTCCTCGATTTTGGCCTGCACAATCAAAGCGTGGTCTCCCATAATGCAGTTTTGCAGACCCAGACCGGCCAGTACACACCATACAAATAACGCGATCGTCCCATAAGGAAGCACACCATATCCGGTCATGGGAGTAGGTGCCGTACAGACACATAACAGGATCCATAACATATAATTCTGTTCTTTTCCTGTCTGCCTAAACGCAAATACCAGAAAAGAAGCCGCCATAATGAGCAGTATATTTACCGGAAAATCCTGCATAAACTGATCCATACAGGCAATGACGCTGCCCCGGGATTCATGCAGATAAAACTTCCCCCAGGCAGATAATTCTGTCATATATTCTGTGCCATACCCCACGGCGTCTACGAAAAAGGAGGCAAAAAAGGCCAGTATACAGGAAACTTCCGCCGCCCCAAAGACCAGAATGTTCTGCCCCACGGTAATTCCCGGCATATCCTCAGCCTCTTCCTTTTTCCCGATGAAAATTCCTGCCAGGAAGAAAAGCAGGGTAAGCGATCTGATGTCCAGATAAATCAACAGACCAAGCACAATCCCCAGGATCATGAAAACCCATACCGCAAAGCTTTTGACATAGTAATTACGGCAATAATTTTTGACAGCGCTCACAATCAGATACAGGCCCAGAAGATAGAACAGAAAATAGAAACATTCCGGATCTATCACGCCAATCCGGTTCACGTAGGCACTGGAAAAAGAAAGATATGCAAGTGTCACACAAGCCGGCAGTCTGCCCGCGGATTTTCTCACTGCAAGATAACACAAAACAAGTGACAGAACCTGCAAAAAGACCTGAAAGAAAACGGCCGATATGATCTTATTCCCTAAAAAAGACATAACGGCAGACAGACAGGCTACATACAGGTATCCCATCCCGTGTGTCATGGGCGCTATATTCTCACCTGCCCGGACCAAAGCCAGTTCATAATATTCAGTATCCAGACAATCCGGAAAACAAAAATCGAAATTGGAAAATAAAGCCGTCTGTATTCGATACAGTGTCCCGAACACAAAACAGAAGGAAACTACAAGGGCTTCCAGCATTGCCAGGGTGTGCGCCTGTATGGTGTATTTGGTGCGGAGTTTCCGGGAAGCCGCCCGAAGCAGCGCATAAATACCCAAAAGCAGCGGCGCAACAAAAAATACGCCTGCTGCTGAGACCAAAACCGGTACAAATGCCCCGATATAAGACACAAACCATTGACATAAAAATGCCAGCATCATCAGGCAAAGTCCTGCGTAAAGTACCCACAGTACATAGCTAAACCATGTTTTACGGTAAGTCATATCCTAAGTCCTTTTCTAATCGATGTTCGCAAGAGCCTGTTCCAGATCTCCGATAATATCATCAATATGTTCGATTCCCACCGAAAGACGAATCAGATCCGGTGCAACCCCAGCCTCTTTCAGCTGTTCATCGTTCATCTGTCTGTGCGTATGACTGGCAGGATGCAGTACACTGGTTCTGGCATCCGCCACATGGGTCACGATGGCAACCAGCTTAAGTTGATCCATCATCTTAGCAGCAGCCTCCCTGCCGCCCTTTAAGCCAAAGGAAATCACGCCGCAGGTACCGTCCGGCATATATTTTCCGGCCAGTTCATAATAACGGTTTCCCTTAAGCCCCGGATAATTTACCCAGGCCACCTTCTCATGATTTTCCAGATATTCAGCGCATTTTAGCGCATTATAGCAATGCCGCTCCATACGAAGATGCAGTGTCTCCAAACCCACGTTTAATAAAAACGCATTTTGCGGCGATTGGATGGAACCCAGATCGCGCATCAGCTGCGTGGTGGCTTTGGTAATATAGGCCGCTTTACCGAACTTCTCCGTATACGTAATTCCGTGATAAGATTCATCCGGTGTGCACAGTCCCGGAAATTTATCCGGATATGCTGCCCAGTTAAAATTACCGGAATCCACAATACATCCGCCCACAGCCATGGCATGCCCATCCATATATTTGGTAGTGGAATGGGTCACAATATCCGCGCCCCATTTAAAGGGATTACAATTTATTGGCGTAGCAAAAGTATTGTCCACAATCAGCGGCACCTGATGATCATGCGCCAGTCTGGCAAATTTCTCAATATCTAATACCACCAGGGCCGGATTGGCTATGGTTTCTGCAAGCACACACTTCGTATTCTCCTGAAAGGCCCCTGCCAGCTCTTCTTCCGAGGCATCCGAATCTACCACGGTACATTCAATTCCCATCTTTTTCATAGTACAGGTTAAGAGATTGAAGGTGCCGCCATATACAGTGGAGGACATCACCACATGATCGCCCGCCTCACAGATATTGAATACTGCATAATAATTGGCAGCCTGTCCGGAAGAAGTGAGCATGGCCGCCACGCCGCCTTCCAGCTCACAGATCTTCTGGGCCACATAATCATTGGTGGGGTTCTGTAATCTTGTATAAAAATACCCGCTTTCCTCCAGATCAAAAAGCCGTCCCATCTGTTCGGAAGTCTCATATTTGAATGTAGTACTCTGATAAATCGGCAGAACTCTCGCTTCCCCGTTCCCGGGCTTCCAGCCGGACTGTATACAGATTGTTTCCTTTCTCATCCTTTATCCTCCATTCACGGAGAAGGCCGCATTTTAGGCATTCTCCTGCGCGAGACTTAGAACTTCTCCACGAAACAGCCTCTGCTGTGAGTGGCTAGAAGTTCTTCTCACGCTATTATTCGTCCCAGTTATGATAGACGGCCTGCACATCGTCATCCTCATCTAACAGATCCAGTGTACGCTGTAAATTCTTGATTGCCGTTTCATCCGTCAGTTCCACCCAGTTCTGGGGAATCATTGTCACCTCGGAGGAAATCGGTGTGATACCCGCCTCCTTTAAGGCAGCATCCACCTCACTCCACTGATCGGGATCCGTATATATTTCGTAACTGTCTTCTTCCTCCTGGAAATCTTCCGCACCCGCATCGAGGGCTGTCATCATAAGGTCATCTGCCTCCATATCACACTCTTCTTTGTCGATGATAATAAGGCCCTTCTTATCAAACATAAAAGATACACAGCCCTGAGTACCGATACTGCCCTGTCCCTTGGTGAAAGCGCTTCTCACATTGGCGGCGGTACGATTGGTATTGTCCGTCAGCGCATCTACAATAATGGCGATACCGTTAGGGCCATACCCTTCATACGTAACATATTTATAGTTCACATTGCCGCCCTCGCCGGCTGCCTTTTTAATCCCTCTGTCAATGGTATCATTGGGCATATTGTTTGCTTTCGCCTTGGCAATCACCTGTGCCAGCTTGAAATTATTAGTGGGATCAGGCCCTCCCTCCTTTACGGCAACAGCAATCTCTCTGCCGATAATGGTAAAAATCTTTCCCTTCGCTGCATCGTTTTTTTCTTTTTTGTGCTTAATATTCGCAAATTTTGAATGTCCTGACATGTATTCTCTCCCATCCTTTCTTTCGATTCCCTATCATATCATTTTTTCTTCTTTTGTTCAACCTCGGGCTGTCCCTCCAGGAGCGGTTCCTCCACTTCCTTTCTGGCAAGCACGCTCTGAATCATATGTTCCTTTACTTCCAGAATCCTAAACGTATAGCCCTCATAGACGAACTCGAAATCCTCGCCTTCCTCAGGAATATGCTCCAGTCTGGAAATGACAAACCCGTTCACCGTATCGAAGGGCTCGTCTTCAAAACTGATCTGTAGCCGTTCCTCCAGCTCCTCCAGGGGCATCATGCCCTGTATCACATATTTGTCCGTACCGCTCTCCTTGATATAGGTAGCATCCACATCATACTCATCCTGGATATTACCCACAATCTCCTCCAGGATATCCTCAAGCGCCACAAGTCCTGCCGTCTGTCCATATTCATCTATGACAATGACCATCTGGATCTTTTCCTTCTGCATAACCTGGAACAGATCGTTGATCTTACGTTTCTCCGTGATAAAGCGCGGTTCCCTGAGAAGTCCCTTGATCTTGCCGATGGGTCTGTTCTTCATCTTCTCATTCATCTGCATACGCATGACATCCTTCAGATGCAGAATCCCCACGATATGATCGATGGTCCCGTCATAGACAGGGAACCGGCTGTTATGTGCTTCCACGATAAAAGCAGCTGCATCCTGCAATGTCATGGTGCAGTCTATCCCGATCAGATTATTGCGGTTGATCATGATATCCTTGGCTTCTTTATCACCATACTCAAAGATATTTGTGATCATTTCCGCCTCATTTGCGTGCAGGATTCCCTGTTCATGGCCCACATTGACCATGGAGAGAATTTCTTCTTCTGTTACATCCTCCCTGTCATCCGCATCCCGTACACCTAAAATGCGCAGAAACGCTCTGGCACTTACAGATACAAGGGCACAGAAAGGCGCCACGATCCTTACATAATAATAAAAGGGCGTTATCAGGACAGAAATCCATATATCCGGATGTTTTGAGGCTGCTTTCTTCGGCACCATCACACCGATGGTCATGATTATGTATAAGAGGAAGACTGTCGCTGCCGCTGCCGTTATCCCCGCTAACAACTGGCTCTGCCATCTTAACAGTCCTGCAATCTGCTCCGTCATCTGCCTGGATATCACAAACGTAAAATAGCTGTTGAGCCGGTATAAGATAAATGCTCCCAGCAAAAGATTGATCGTGACCACGCCAAGCTGTGTGGCGGTAGCATACCTTGCATGATGATCCAGCATATAGGTAAGCCGCTCCTGCCGTTTCTGCTGTTTTTTGGTCTGCGTTATCTCCTCGCCGTCACCATTGTCTTTGTCTTCCCGCTCAATGACTTTGCGGTTCTGCATGGCAGAACTGAAACCATAAAAAATCATTTCCAAAATGAGCATAACAAGAAACCATACGATACTGTTACTGCCCGAGGCACCGTCTTCCATAAAATATTTTTCCCTCTTTCCAAAATGTAATCTGCTCCGCGGGCTCAAATAAGCGGAGACTTTTACTATATCAATATAGCAAGGATTATCATACGTGTCAAATATCAGCCGTCCTATGTATCCAGTTCCAGGCTGATCATCAGTCCTTCGTTGACTGCCTTCATAATATCGTGATCCAGATGACAGACTCTGTCTTTCAACCGCTGTTTATCAATGGTGCGAAGCTGTTCCAATAAGATCACGGAATCTTTCACCATATCATATTTGCTGGCGTTTAATTCTATGTGGGTTGGGAGTTTTGCTTTGTTCATCTTTGAGGTGATAGCCGCACAGATCACGGTAGGACTATGTTTGTTTCCCACATCATTCTGTATGATGAGCACCGGACGCACGCCGCCCTGCTCAGAGCCGATGACCGGCCTTAAATCTGCATAATAAATATCTCCTCTTCTCATTACCATACACTTCCTTTGATCAATCTAGCAATCCATGTGATTTCCAGCAATAGTATTGCCAGTTTCTCCAAAGTGTATTCATGAAGTAAATTCCTGCGGAATTAACTTCCCGAGATCCGCTTCGCGGACTCGCATACAATGAAAGCTTTGCTTCCTTGCGGAATTAACTTCCCGAGATCCGCTTCGCGGACTCATATGTCGTCATAATAGTCTTTTGTTGCCACGACCTTGCCTTCTTTCAGGTATACCCGGGGGATTCTCTTGCCAAGATCACAGGCCAGTTCATAATTGAATCTGCCGGAAAGAGCCCCCAGCATTTCCATGGTGATCTCTTCTTCCCCGTCTGTTCCGATCAGGGTCACTTCGTCTCCGGGAGCCGCCCCCGGTATATGACTCACATCCACCATAAACTGATCCATACAGATTCTGCCCAAAATCGGCGCCCGCCTGCCCTTGATCAGTACATACCCTTTCCCGGAAAGGCTTCGGGGATAGCCGTCTCCATACCCCACCGGGATAGTGGCAACCTGGGTTTTATCACTGGTAACATAGGTACCACCATAACTTACCGGCACTCCCGCCTCCACTTCTTTCACATAGACAACATGACTCTTTAAAGAAAGCACCGGGTGCAGAGAAATCCTCTCTCTGGAAACCTCCGCCGAGGGCCAGAGTCCATAGAGGGTAATCCCGGCGCGGACTGCATCCAGGTTGGCTTCCGGCAATTCCACAATCCCTGCACTGTTGGAACAGTGTCTGACTGGTATATGGTATCCAAGTCCTGTCTCGATCTGCTCTGCAAACAAAAGAAACCTGGTAAGCTGTTCTCTGGCGGATGTCTTATCACTTTCATCTGCCCTTGCAAAGTGGGTAAAGAGCCCCTCCACACGGATTCCTTCCATATGAATGAGTTGTTCCACAAAACGAAGACCGTTCTCATCCGGGCGGATGCCCACCCTGGTCATACCTGTGTCAACCTTCACATGTACATTGACATTCCTGCCGATTTTACAGGCGCAGGCGGCAAGCTCCTTTACGCTGTCCATGCGAAATACTGCCGGACTGATCTCCTGTCGTATCAGCTGCTCATAACTGTAGGGAAAGGTATGGCCCAATATCAAAATCTGTTTTTTCAAACCCGCTTTTCTGAGAATAAAGGCTTCCTCCGCCGTGGCCACCGCATAACCCAACACGTAGGAAAGGTTCTCCAGTTCCCTGCCGATGGGCACTGCCCCGTGTCCATAACCATCGGTCTTGATAACACCGATCATCCGTGTTGCTTCAGACAGTTTCTGATGCATCTGCTCCATATTATAACGTACTGCATCAAGATCCACCGACGCATACACTCTCTGATAGTTTTCTAACATAGTCTCCTCCATCCTGGACCCTGTTCTTCCCGCAGACATGTTCTGATCGCGGAAGGAATCTGTGAGATGATATCCCCGGCAGTCATGGCCTCCTGCGTAAGTTCCTCTGCCGTCATATCTCCCGCTAATCCATGCAGATATACCCCTGATATGGCTGCCTCCTCACTGGTGATTCCCTGGGCCAGTAACCCTGTCACCAAACCGGCCAGCACATCTCCGCTTCCGGCAGCTGCCATACCCGCGTTTCCCGTGGTATTCAGATAACAGGTCTCGGAATCCGCACTGGCCACTACGGTTCTGGCATCTTTACAGATAACAGTGCAGCCAAGTTTCTGTGCAAGCAGACGAGGATATTCTGTCAGATGCCTCTTGCACTCTGCCGTCTCACAGCCGTAGAGACGGGCAAATTCCCCCAGATGAGGCGTGAGAATCATCTTTCTTTGACGATTCTTCTCTGTCATGGATGCCTGCAATTCTTTATCCACGGCCAGCAGATGCAAGCCATCCGCATCGATCACCAAGGGCAGATGACTGTCTTCTATGCAGGATTTCAGAAGACACCTTGCCATGGTTTCCAGGCCGATACCGGGCCCGATCAAAATACAGTCTGCCCAGGAAAGGGATTCCTGAAACAAGGTCCGGAAATCAGACCCGTGACTGTTATCCCACTTTTCCTCTATATTTTCTGTATCATAGGTCAGGAGCATGGCTTCCGGAACATATTGCAGGACCGCATCCCTGTTTTCAGCGGCGGTGACCACCTTCACCATACCGGCCCCGGCACTGAAGGTGCTCTTTGCTGCCAGCATGGCCGCACCGCAGGTCTGTTTACTGCCTGCAATCACAAGTGCCTTGCCAAAGGTGCCTTTATTGCCATCCGGTGCACGCTTTGGCAACAATCCTTTCTGGATACCATGATAAGTATACCAGAGAGGTTTCTGTCCTAAGAAACTGTTCTCATCAATTCCCATCTGTCCACAGACCAGCCTGCCGCAATATCCCGCTCCCGGATAAAGCATCTGTCCCAGTTTATAAAACCCGTAAGTAACTGTTAAGTCTGCCTCTACGGCACAGCCCGCGATTTCCCCCGTATCCGCCTGAATTCCGGATGGAATGTCTATACTGCACACATAGGCATCCTGTGTATTGATCCAGCTCACTGCCCTGGCATACAGACCCTCCAGAGGACGGGACAGTCCCACACCAAAAACAGCATCTATCACTATATCCATATCATATGTGATTTCTTCCATTCTGCCAAAGATCCTGGCTTTGTAGCTTTGCAATATCGCAAGCTGTCGCTTTGTCTCCTCCGTGCACCGTTCCGGCGCTGAAAGCAGAATAAAGTCTACCTGATACCCTGCCAGTAACAACAACCTCCCAACAGCCAGTCCGTCGCCGCCATTATTACCGCCGCCGGCAACCACCACAACTCTTTTTGGTTCTTTACCCAGAACATTCTGTATGGCTTCCACCGTCACAAGCGCCGCCCGCTCCATCAGAAGCAGAGACGGTATCCGATGTATGTCTATGGTGTTTTTATCATACTGCTTCATCTGTGCAGCAGTCACAAGATACTCTTTCATAGAATATAATCCTTTCTGACAGGGACAAAAGAAACTTTCCCGTGAAGTAAGGAAGCGCCAAAACCCTAAGATTTCGACGCATCCGTGTTATCTTCTTTCGGTTTGTCCTCCTCTGCCTGCCCGGTCTGTTCCTTCTCCTGTGCCTTCTTCTGATACTTTTCTTCCGGATTATACTTCATGTCGAACAGTTCGATCACATCTGCCCCGAAAATATCATGCATATAGGCATAGAGCTTGTGGTTCATGGCTTCCTTTTCCTGCTTGCGGACTACTTTTTTCTTCAGCTCCCGTCTGATTTCCCCTATCCACTGCTCAATTTCCTCAAGCTCGGCCGTGTTCTGCTGGAGTTTCTTATAACATACCTCCATGGTAATAAGCATCAGTTTATTATTCAGCTGATTAATCTGCCTGGGCAGTTCCACCATCTCTTCCTCATAAGCGTCCATCTTTTCATTACATTCATTGATCAGACGTTTATGGTCATCCATATCCTTATCCTGCTTTTTGGTAGGATGTTCCCCCATTTCATCCGCCAGGATAACGACTTCATCCATCAGCTTCTTCTTTAATTTCTTGATTTCCTTACTCTCTGTCGTGACCTTTCCCTGGCGTTTTAACAGTTCGTTCAATTCCTTCTCCATACTCTTGATCTCTGAAGAGTATTCCGCCTGCGTAAACAGTTTATGCCATTTATTGTCCAATGTTAAAATAGGAATTTTCCTGCCTATCAGTGCCTGTTTAAACGCTTCATCCGACTTTGCCATCACCATTACACCTCGCTTTTGTGTATCTTTATTCTGCAAACTCCCGGGAAGAAAGGTTGTAGGATAATTTCATCAGACTATCTGACAGATGTACATTCTCTACCTGAATCCGGTCCGGAACTCTTAGATCCACATGGGCAAAATTCCATATGCCCTTGATTCCACATCCGGCCAGCTGTTCCGCCACTTCCACCGCACTTGTCTTAGGTATGGTCAATACCGCAATATCAATATCATTTTCCCGCACAAAAGATTCCATCTCTTTCATGGGCTGCACCGTGATCCCGCGTATCTTCCGGCCACAGACCTGAGAATCCTTATCAAAAATCCCACGGAATATAAATCCCCGCCGTTCAAAATTCATATAATTAACAAGAGCCTGTCCCAGATGTCCTGCCCCCACAATAATCAGATTGTGTTCTCTGTGCAGTCCCAGTATTTTACCAATCTCATCGTACAAAAAACCCACATTATATCCATAGCCCTGTTGTCCAAAGCCGCCAAAATTATTCAGATCCTGCCTGATCTGTGAGGCAGTCACCTGCATAATATCACTGAGTTCCTGTGAAGAAACTCTCTCTATCCCCTCATCTTTCAGTTCACCCAGATATCTGAAATATCTTGGCAACCGGCCGACCACAGCCTGTGAAATCTCTTTTTCTTCCACGATGCCGCCTCCCCGGACCTGTCTCCTGCTCTTATACAGATCCGTATATTTGAGATAAGTATACAACTGTGTTAAAATTATGTCAATGAATTGACAGGGAGGATTCCTGCCTGTAAACTGGTAGTGTTTACAATTTCCGTCAGGATTTTGAAATCCTGTTTTGAAATGTTTATCCAGAAAGGTTTGGTAACTACAGTGATACTTTCCGTCAGTAACATAAACAAAGCGTTTCATGAAGTGCCTGTCTTACAGAACGTGTCATTTCATATAGAAGACTATGATAAGGCCGCTGTCGTTGGAATCAACGGTGCAGGCAAAACAACCCTGCTTCGGATCATCATGGGAGAACTGCCGGCAGACGAAGGGATTGTGACGATCTCCAAAGATAAAACCATAGGCTATTTGTCCCAGCATGAGGCTGTATCCGGCGAAAACACCATCTACGAAGAACTTCTGTCCGTCAAACAGGAAATTCTCGATATGGAACAGCAGATGCACACCTTGGAATTACAAATGAAAACCGCTGTCGGAGAACATCTGGAACAGCTGATGAATACCTATGCCTCTTTGACCCATTCCTATGAGTCTGCCAACGGCTATGCCTATAAGAGTGAGCTGACCGGCGTATTAAAAGGACTTGGCTTTATGGAATCAGAATTTCATAAATCGGTATCTACGCTCTCCGGCGGGCAGAAAACGCGGGTGGCACTTGGTAAACTGCTCCTGTTAAAACCGAATCTGATTATTTTAGACGAGCCCACAAACCACCTGGACTTATCCTCCATCACCTGGCTGGAAACCTATCTTCTGAATTACAAGGGCGCCGTGATCCTGGTATCCCATGACCGTTACTTCCTTGACCGGATTGCCAACAAAGTGATTGAGATCGACAATACCAAGGCTACTGTTTTTCATGGCAACTACACAGACTATGCTGCCGGCAAGGAAATGCTGAGGGCAGCGGCATACAATGCCTATCTGAAACAGCAGCAGGAAATCCGACACCAGGAAGCCGTGATTGAAAAACTGAAATCCTTCAACCGGGAAAAATCTATCAAGCGGGCAGAAAGCCGGGAGAAAATGCTGAATAAGATTGAAGTATTGGAAAAACCCGTGGAAGTACGTTCCGATATGCACCTGAAACTGGAACCGAAATATCCCAGCGGCAACGATGTGCTGCAAGTGGAATCTTTATCCAAATCCTTTGGAGCGCTCACCCTGTTTACCAATCTTTCTTTTGCACTTAAGAAAGGGGAACATGTGGCCATCATCGGCGATAATGGTACCGGGAAAACCACGATTTTAAAAATGATAAATGAATTACTGCCCCCTGACCAGGGTACAATCCAGCTTGGCACCAATGTCCAGATCGGCTACTATGATCAGGAACACCATGTACTCCACCCGGACAAAACACTTTTTGATGAGATTTCCGATGACTATCCATCCCTTACCAATACGGAAATACGTAACACACTGGCTGCCTTTCTCTTTACCGGGGAAGATGTTTTTAAAACTGTCAAAACCTTAAGCGGCGGAGAACGTGGCCGGATTTCCCTGGCAAAACTGATGTTGTCGGAGGCCAACTTCCTGATTCTGGATGAGCCTACAAACCATCTGGATATTATGTCCAAAGAGATCCTGGAAGATGCCCTAAACGCTTATACCGGCACGATCCTGTATGTCTCCCATGACCGGTATTTTATCAACCGCACTGCCAGCCGTATCCTGAATTTAAACAGATGTGTGCTCACCAACTATCTGGGAAATTACGATTACTATCTGGAAAAAAGAGAAGAACAGCTTGCGCGGATTGACATTGAAAAAAATGGCAAAAAGATGTCTGCCCATACCCTCTCCGGCGCTCCGGCATCTGTAGGCAACGGGACAGAAAACGATGCCAAAAATACGAATACAGATACCAAACAGAAATGGAAATCCCAGAAAGAACAAGCCGCCATGAAACGTAAGCGGGAAAATAATCTAAAGAAATGCGAAGAACGGATTGAAACGCTGGAAACACGCAATGAAGAAATTGAAACGCTTATGTGTGCACCGGATGTCTGTACCAACGTAGCCAGATTACAGGAATTGAACCGGGAAAAAGAGGAAAATGAGGGAGAACTGGAAAAATTGTATGTGCAGTGGGAAGCGTTGTCACTGGAGGAATAAAATATATAGCCCAACATCCATTGTTGTAAATACTTATAGAATTACCAGATGAGGGGTTTTGATTCGATGAGTGCCTCTTAAAAACCGTCGGCACTTAGCGACTGTTCTTTAGTCGCTTATGTGTCCGTTACGGTTTTTGAGAAGCGGAAGCGGGGCACGAATGAATCTAAAATCCCTCATCGTCCTATTCTTATATACTATAATACTAATTTAAAGGACAATCAAATTCTCTCAAAGGTTTTTCTGATTTCTTTGATGAAGTTCTCACTGTTTAATACTGTTACATCTTTCAAGGAAGTAATCAGCGCCAGGTCTTTGGTCATTTTGCCCTCTTCGATGGTCTGGATGGTGGCCTTTTCCAGTTTGTCGGCAAAAGCCATCAGGTCTTTGTTATGATCCAGTTCACCGCGCTTACGAAGTGCTCCTGTCCAGGCAAAAATGGTTGCCACGGAATTGGTAGAAGTCTCCTCTCCTTTCAGGTGTTTGTAATAGTGTCTCTGGACAGTGCCGTGTGCCGCCTCATATTCGTAGACGCCGTCCGGGGATACCAGGACAGATGTCATCATGGCAAGGGAACCGAACGCAGAGGACACCATATCACTCATCACATCGCCGTCATAATTCTTACAAGCCCAGATAAAGCCTCCTTTGGCTTTCATCACACGCGCTACGGCATCATCAATCAGGGTATAGAAATATTCAATCCCTGCCTCCTCAAATTTCTTCTGATATTCTGCCTTGTAAATCTCCTGGAAAATATCTTTAAAGTTGTGGTCATACTTTTTGGAAATGGTATCCTTGGTAGCAAACCATAAATCCTGCTTGATATCCAGTGCATAGTTAAAACATGCCCTGGCAAAGCTGGTAATGGATTTATCGGTATTATGGATTCCCTGAAGGATACCGGGCCCCGTAAATTCATGAATGGTTTCCCGAATCTGCGTGCCGTCCTCAGCCGTAAAGACCAGCTCGGCCGTCCCTGCCCCCGGTACTTTAATCTCCGTATTCTTATACACATCACCATACGCATGACGCGCAAGAGTGATGGGTTTCTCCCAGTTCCTGACACAGGGTTCAATTCCCTTTACAATAATCGGAGCACGGAATACAGTACCGTCTAAGGCTGCGCGGATCGTTCCGTTGGGACTCTTCCACATCTCTTTCAGGTTATACTCTGTCATTCTGGCTGCATTGGGCGTAATGGTAGCACATTTTACTGCCACACCATATTTCCTGGTAGCCTCCGCCGAATCTATGGTCACCTGATCATTGGTCTCATTGCGGTATTCCAGTCCAAGATCATAATATTCTGTCTTCAGATCAATATAGGGAAGCAACAATTCCTCCTTGATTATCTTCCAGAGAATCCTGGTCATCTCATCTCCATCCATCTCCACCAAAGGTGTTGTCATAGTAATCTTGTCCATATGCTTGTCTGCCTTTCTTATAAAATTTTTCCGCAAATTATCTTTAGGTGTCGCTCTCCTCGCCATAAATCTCTTTCAGACCGTTTTTGACCATATTGTCATAGGCATTGATCATGTGCTGGTTGGCCAGTTTCTCCGCCCGGTCTGCATCCTTTTCCTTAATTGCCTCCATAATCTGTCTGTGCTCATCATTGGAGGCTCGTCCTCTTGTATTGGTAGCCAGCGTTCTTTGTCTGACACGAAGCACATATTGATGGAAATCCTTTAACGTATGTTCCAGCATCTTGGAATCGCAGGCTTCATACAAGATATCATGAAAGCGGTTGTCCAGCTCTGCCATCTGATCCAAATGACCCTTCTCCTCATGAAACTCTGCCAGATAGATGTTCTCTTCCATCTCTTCCATCTGTTCTTTC
The DNA here is from genome assembly GCA_003612405.1 of bacterium 0.1xD8-71. Taxonomy (GTDB): domain Bacteria; phylum Bacillota; class Clostridia; order Lachnospirales; family Lachnospiraceae; genus UBA3282. The sequence continues at coordinate 38,522 of RAYR01000023.1, read as the reverse complement.
GTAATCTTCTGCGTGGCAAGGCGTGCACAAAGACCTTCCAACAGGGAACGGATCATATAAATATCCTTCACATCTTTTGCCGTAATTCCGGTTACATAGGCGCCTTTATTAGGTACAATCTGTAACAGCCCTTCCAATTCCAACTGTCTGAAAGCCTCTCTGACCGGTGTACGGCTGACACCTAATTCCTCGCCGATGGCTACCTCTTTGAGTTCTTCATGTTCCTTGTATTTGCCGCTTAAAATGTCTTCTCTGAGTTTCTGAAAAACCCGGCCACGCAGAGAATATTTATCATTCACATCATGTTTGATATCGTAGTTTCCCATTTTCTTTTCACATTTCCCTTTCTGACCTTCCAGAAGATATTCATCGAACCTGTTCGATTTTTTCATCTCGTATAATTGTATACAATCCTTATCACTCTGTCAATAGTTAATCCCTGCCTTATAACAACAATGTACTTAATCTCCCTGAAAATCCCCGCACAATCTTCCTATATTGAGCATCCCCCAGCCCTGCTTACTCCAGGAATCTCCCATATCTGTGGCACTGTAGATCATTTTTCGTTTTACCTGTTCGTTATTGCTGTAGGGATATTTTTGTAAGAATAAAGCCGCCGCTCCAGAGACGATCGGCGTGGCCATGGAAGTACCGCTTTTCTTCAGATAAGCGTTACGAAAACCACCCCGGAAACTACTCTGCCACTGGACATTACAGGAAATCACATCGGTGCCTGGTGCTACCAGATCCGGTTTGCGATAGAGCATATCGGCGCTGCCGCGGCCGGAATAATTCTCACACAAATCCTGTCTTGTGCCGAAGAATCCTCCTTCATGACAACCAACCGTAATCACTTTGCGGCTGCTTCCAAGAGGAGATATGGTATTCTCTTTCGGGCCATTATTCCCTGCTGCGCAGACCACCACAATACCCTGTTCCCAGACCGCATCCAAAAGACCAAGCAGTTCCACCATCCGGTCTTTGTCACTGCTGGTTCCGATTCCAACTGAAATATTCAACACACGGATCTGATAACGGATTCTGTTATGCAAAACCCACAACAATCCCTTGTACATGCTCTCTATACTTCCCTCACCGTTTAAATCCAGCACTTTACCGATACAGAGTCTGCATGCCGGGGCAATCCCCCGGAAACGCCCTCTGGAAGCATACCCGCTTCCGCCCACGCATCCCGCCACATGAGTACCATGTCCACTGTCATCATAACTGCCAAGTTTTCCATTTACAAAATCAGCGAAATCTATAATCCGGTTTGCAAAATCAGGATGATTGCCGATACCTGTATCCAATACCGCTACCGTAATATCCTCTGTTGCGATCGAACTTTGTATGAAATCGCTGCACCCAAGTTGTCTTCTGACACGATCCACACTATCTCCACCTAAAAACTCCCGGCTTTAGATTATTCTATGCCGAGAGCTTTTTTGCGGTTCGATTCCATTCTTTTCTCTAATTGATTTCTATTATTTATATTTCTGCTATTTATATTTCTGTTCTTTAAGATTCTGTCATATTCTTCCTCGGTCTGCGTCTGCCGCCTCGATAAAAGAACACCGCCATGGCTGCAAAGAAAAGACCTGCACCAAAGAACCATTTGGGATGAATACTGTAATCCCCTGTATCCGGTGAATCGTCTTTCTTTCCAAGAGACATAAACACTGCCTGCCCCTCTTTCACATCGGCAACCACTGTACTGCCCGAGTTATAATTGTAGATTCCATAAGGTGAGAAATGCGCTGCCGTAAAGGTAAGGGCATCCCTGCCATCCACGGATACAATTCTGTTGGGCACTTCTTCCAGCTGTCCATCCTCATCCAGACAGACCACATGCAGATTTTCCTGTCCAACACCGTCAGGAATCGGCATCGTAATCTCCACACGCTGTTTTCCGAGACTGGTAATGGGAATCCCGCTGTATGTCTCCATCATACTGATTTCATAAGCACGCAGGGTATAGGGAAGCTTATTGCCATAAATCTTCTTGTAAACATCCCCTATCTGGAGCTTTGCATCTTCACTGTCTGTAATATCAATCTGATAACTGCCTTCTCCGCCTTCCATCACAGCAAGGATGGTCCCCTCCTGTGAGATGGAATAACTGTTATTATTGACCGTAATACCCTCTGTCTTTTTCCTGTCAGCCACTGTATCCACAAGCTGTTCTTCCGCATCTTCCAACACATAAGTCTGACCATCTATCTGACAGCTCTCCCCGGCAGCCGGTCCGGTTCCCCGTGAAGCAACAATCTGAAGTGTTCCGTTTTCCCCCTCTGAAGCCTCTTTCGTCTGTCTGCATATGACACCTGTAAATCCCGGAACAGCAGCCGATAATACGGTATCCGACAAGTCTGTAACTTCCTCGGGAATCACTGCAATCTGACAGCCCTTAAAACTGAGATCCCGATAAGCATCCCGGTATAATTTGGTGGCTGTGTTCTCATGAGTAATTGCTGGAAGCTTATCTCCCTCAAAAACAATCACGGTATCCACATTGGCCTCATGATCATACGCCCGAAGGCCGATTTTTTCCACTGATTCCGGAATATGAATCTCTTCAATCGGGCAGCCTGCAAATGCCCTGTCACGAATCTCTCTCACACTGCCTGCACCCTGTACCTGGGTCAGACTGCTGCATCCCATAAAAGCGCCTTCCCCAATCACTTCCACACTGTCCGGAATCTGGACACCTGTAATGCCGGCCTGATCCATAAATGCTTCTGCACCAATCTGTCTGACATTACCGGGAATCGTGACCATACCCCCATTACCGCGATAGGCCAACAGAATCCCGTCACCAACAATCAGAAAATCACCGTTTCCACTTTCCTGCCACTGTGTAAGCCAGGGCGTTTTAGAAAATGCTGCCACGGATATTTCCTTTACACTCTGCGGAATGACTACATCAGTCAAGCTATCACAATGATAAAATGCCGCATACCCGATCTCTTCTACGCCCTCTGGAATCCTGACGGATGTAAGATCGGCCCTGGCAAATGCAAACTCTCCGATTTTGCGGATACCATCCGGAATCTGATAAGAAGTCATGGTATCATCGTAATATGCCTGTGCGGCTATGGTTTCTTTATTCACAATGGTATATTTGGGGAAAGAACCACCCTTGGCGTCTTCAGAACCGGCCAGTCCCGGTACTGTATCCAGGTCTTCTTCCTCCTCAAGCTCCGGATCTCCGCCAAGTGTACTGCCCGTAGCACCTACGTTCACGGTTGCCTTGGCATTATCTACCAGAATATAAGCCTCCTGTCCGATCACTCTGGACTTTCCCTTCACAGAGGAATCTTCCTCTTCCGCCATGGCGTTCATCCGGGACACTTCATGGTAATAATCTGCCGGTGCCAGATTCTTCACGCTTTCTCCGCTTCCCGATGTCTCACTCTCTTTCCCGGGAATCGGCGCTTCCTCATACTCTGACACATCAATATCTTCCAAAACAAGTGTATCGGCAAAGCTCTTCGCATAAGACCCTGGCTCTGCATCAATTGTCAGTTTTGTACAGCCATCAAAAGCCGTACTGTGAATTGTACTTACTGATGCGGGAATCTTGATATTCCGCAGTCTCACACAATCCTCAAAAGCTTTCATATCTATACTCTTGACAGAAAAAGGAATCATCACATCTTTTAAATTCTTACAATTAGAAAAGGCATAACCGGAGACTTCCTTCACATTACTGCTGATTTCCGCCGCCTCCAAATTATAATCCCCCCAAAAGGCATAGGGTTTAATCTGTGTCACTGAAGCAGGCATCACATAGGAAGACGCCTTTCTGCCTGCCAGTACCTGATACAGAATATTCCATCCCTTTTTGTTATAGATAGCCCCGTCATCACAGGTAAACCAGGGATTACTGCTGTCAAAATCCACCTTTGCCAGACTGTAATCACCGGCAAATGCTCCGTTTCCAAGACTCTTTAACCCTGTACCGACAGTTACACCGCGCAGGGAAGGACATCCGCTGAATGATGCATTTTCAATGATTTCCACTGAATCCGGAATGACCACTGTCTCTAAGTTCATACAGCCGGAAAAAGCCCTCGCCCCAATGACCTCCACCGCATCACCCACTGTAACATGCCGTATGGAAGAATTGTCCGCAAAAGCTTCTGCCTCAATTTTTTCCACGTAATTGGAAATAGACACGTTCTCAGCCGTGCCATTGTATTTCACTAATGTAGTTCCATCCATCTGAAAATCAGATGCGGAAGAGGTATCCACCGCTTCCACATCCGATACAGGAATCTGTGTCACCGCAATCGCCGTCACTAAAAGCAGCGTGCCGATCAGATTTCTAAGTTTTTTTCCCATAGGATTCTCCCTGGAATATTTGCTTATGCCGTTTTTATTTTTGCTTTCTTATCTTTCTTCATAAACAGCGCTATTGACAGACAAGCGAGTCCGATGGATAAGAACCACTTCGGATGAATCGGATCACCGGTCTTAGGCGTCACATCTAACATACCTTCCGTCAGATTACCCGTATCCACATATATTGTGTACGGTGAGAAGTGTGTCGCCGTAAATCTGATACATGGCACACCGTTTATGGTGGTGAAACTCTCATTCAGGTTCTCTAACTGATCGCCGTTTACTACTGCTCCCGCCATATTATTACCGCCATATGCCACCAGAGCATCCGGAATCGGTATGGTAATATCTACGGAAAGTCCGGCAACCTGATCAGCCGTAAGCTGATAAGTGCCTGTGGAATCCCACAAGGTAATGTCCATCGCATAATACAGGATATTCTCCAGATTACCATATTTATTGGTAAGAGCTGCGGACACTGCCTGGGTTGCCGCATCCGTCTCGGAAATCTTCACAATAAAGTTATCCGTAGAACCGTTCACGTTGGCCGTGGCCAGATCCTTATTGGAGATACCCGGTTTGGTGATATCCACAGTGGTATTACCGTTATTCACCGGTGTTGTTCCTGTCGCTGTGCCTGCATTGGCCGCCGGTGCGGTTCCTTCCACATAATTCGCCGTAATCGTCACATTGTTGCCCGGCATCACAAAGGTTGTAACCGGTGTGCTGACGCTTGCAAGCGTCACACCTGTAGATTCTGTCGTCCACTTACTGAATACCATGCCTTCTGCCGGAGGATAAGCTGAAATAACAACTGTAGCTCCCTGGGCATAACTTCCGCTTCCGCTTCCGTTTTGTACCAATACTGTATACATCGCAACTGCCTTACCGTCCGAAGTCGTCGAACTGGTACTGGTGGAACTGCTGGAAGTAGAACTGCTGGTATTACTGGTACTGGTAGTGGATGTTGACCTGCTACTGGTATTATTATTGTTATTCGTCGCGTTATTACTGGTATTCGTCGTATTGCCACTGGTATTGGTAGTGCCACCGCTGGTGGTAGAAGAATACAGTGCCACAATCGTCATATTGGAGTTCACCGCTGTCGCCGTAGTCCAGTTCTCACTCCATCTGGGATTGGCCGCATTGTCATGGGCCGGGAATACAGGCGCCTCATAGCCCATATCTGCAAACGACTTGCCGGCATCTACATAATATTTACCATCTTTCTCAGCACCACGGCCGGAAAGCATCTTACCGTCCAGTCCATCATAAAACTCTACAACATATTTACCATCCACACTGCCATCATTATTATGCCCCTGGGCAATGAAGTTCGTATCCCCATGAATCCGGTCAGATACCTTCGCATTATCAGTACCCAGCCAACTTTCAAAAGTCCATCCTTCCTTCACAGGATCTGTAGGCAGCTTCACATACTCATCATCTTTTACATACTGCGGGTTATCAATACTCTCACCATCCTGGTTGACCAGATCTGTAAGCATGACACCATCAGGGCCATAGAAAGTAACGCGCCACTGGTTACCGATATCTTCCCACTGTAAGTTAAACTTGGTCGGCTCACCATAAGTATTCACATATCTTCTCGCTGAAGAATCCTGATAAGTTCTCACCATGGTAACTGCTTTGGAATTATCATCGTTATTCTCAAAAGCACGGGCAGAGATAAACACTTCCATACCCGGAATCGTCAGGGAATTCAGCTTCAGCGCATTGGCAAATGCACCTTCCTGTATCTCGTTCACTGTTCTTGGCAGTGTTACGGACGAAAGATTTCCGCATTTGGTATTTCCAGGATCATTTCTGAAACAATCCTTCGGAATCACTGTCAAGCCAGAAGTTCGGCTTAAATCTATGGTGGTGATATGGTCACAGTCCTCGAAAGCGCCCGGCTTGATGGCACTGACCTTGCTTAAGTTCTCATCTCCCTGATCCGGAATCAACGCTGTGCCCACTAACCGGCCTCTTGCCGCCAGACATTCCTCTATCGTATAAGAACCGTCTGTATTGACAGAGTATACAATACCGTTTTGTGTCTTGTAATACTCGTTGTCTCCCACCATGACCATATTGTAACAGCCCCTGAAAGGTGCCGTTCCAATATCAGAACAATTGGGTCCCAATGTCACAGAGCGAAGCTTCTCACAACTGTCAAAAGCATAATCCGGAAGATAGTGTACACTGTTTAAGGTGATACTTTCCACACGATCATTACCGCGCAGGAAAATCTCTTCCCCCTCCGCTTCACATCTGTCATTATAATATCCGCTGAACAGACCCGGCTGTGGTCTGGTCTCATCGTCAGCATCACCTGTTATGCTGGTGTACATATTATAAGTTTCATTACCCAGTTTCGTTCTGGACAGATATCTGCTTGCATTATATTGATTAGCCGCTGTTCCCTCCACAGTAGGCTCAATCTCTTCCTTCGCATAGTTTCCTGTCATAAAACCATATACATCAATGGAATCTACACTTTCGGGTACCACAACATTCTTGACAGCATTGACAAGCGCGCTCTCCTCTGCCGTCAGATTGCGGTATGCATTGCCTGACTCCGCATTTGTAAGGACGCTGTAACGTTTATTCTTATGTGTGGCATCTTCCTCGTAGAAAGCTAATGGACGTCCATTAGCCGCCTGTACCACAAGGGGCTCAAACAGGAAATCTACCAGATCATTGCGGGTTGTGTCTGTAGTACCATCAGATGTAGTATCTCCACCGCCGGATGTAGTACCGCCACTGGACGTAGTATCCCCACCGGAACCACTTCCGCCTCCTGAAACAAATTCTGCACAAAATTTAGGATTTACCCATGGCCCATAAAACTCAGATTCATATACCGCTTCTTTCTCTTCCTCAGTCGCAGCGCTGTTCCAGCTGTTTTTGAAGTTTTCTCTCATAGAATCGTAGGTTTCGCCCCGGAATGTGTCATAATTGACCTGTTCCATCATTTCTCCATAAGAAGAAAATTTCAGTTTGGTATACTCTTCTTTATGCAGCTCATCAATCAAGTTATCAATCTGATCATACTTCGGATAGTCAAGAAGCGTCACATAACCGGTATTGGCGTCATACATTACTGTCTGATAAGTGGGCGAAAGACTCTTATAGCACACCCGCATACCGGAAGCAGGGTCAATCAGGTTATTCTTATCCATAGCCCATTCATAAGGTGCATATCCTTTTACAATGTCACCATGGAAGGTCAGTTCATCACTGCCCGTCTTAAACGCATCCTGTCCGACTTTAAATGCAGTATAGCCTGCCAGTGGTGAATGGAAAGTCACATCAACCAACTGACTACAGTCCGCAAATGCCCTGTCACCGATAGTCGTCACTGAATTACCGATGGACACCTCTGCCAGTCTCGGCCAACCTTTAAATACATCCGCATTAATCTCTGTCAGGGAATCATCGGGAATGGACAGAGATTTCACATTTTGATTTAAATCTTCATCTGAGAAACACCCTGTAGCAATTGCCGTTACCTTTCTGGTTCCCACCATCGGCAGAATATCCAGATCAATACCCTTGGCCTTAATCTCGCCCATGTGGTTTTTTCTTGCATCAGGTGTCAATGTACAGGATATGATAACTCCTGCCGGATCCACACAATACAGATACCAACCATTGCTGACTTCATAATATTCCTGTCCGTTCTCTACATACAGATAGGGAATCGGATTATCTTCCACTGCCATCTTAGCCGCCCATGTCGTGGTACGAGGGTCTGCCGGATCCACAGGATTCTTCATCTTAGGTCCTTTGACATAGAACTTGACGTTTGCCACATCCTTAAACAGCTTCTCCCCATCATAGGTCGCGTATCCACAGGCATACTGATCCCTGCCAGCCGGGAATTCCACAAAGGACAGATTCGTACACTCATGGAACATATTATCCGGCAGCTTCACCTGTGTCGTTTCCGTTCTTCCATATTTCTCAGGAAAAACAACTGACACAAGATTAGCACGCCCGGCAAACATAAAATCGCCAATGGTATTTATTTTCTTGTCAGCATCCGCATAAGACGGCATATCCAAAGGAAACGCAAAGGAAAGTTCATCACCGCCCGTACAGGCAAATGCACCCTTTCCAATCGATGCAATCTGTGCATTCTGCATTTTCACATCCTTCAGTGCCGGACATTCATAAAACGCAAAATCCCTAATCTTACAATTCTGTGATATGCTGTTTAAATCAAGATTCGCCAGTTTACTGCAATATGCAAAAGCACCATATCCAATTTCCTGGGTGGTGCTGGGTAGCTTGATACTGTCCACCGCAGTACGGTAGAAACATTCCGCCCCTATCGTTTCGGTTCCTTCACCGATAACCACCTTGCCCAGGGATCCACAATCTTTAAAGGCCTGATTGCCAATAAAAGAAGCATTAGCAATATTAATGTCCTTGATCAGGCTGGCGCCTTCAAAAGCATGATCCCCGATAAAGCTGATCATGGACGGCAGCTCCAGATTTTGAATACGGTTATTGCCTTTAAATGCACTGGCCCCGATACCACAGATCAGATAATTTGCTCTTTGTTCCACCAGATAACCGGCATCATCATTATAATAATCTAAGCCCGGCTGTCCTCCCTGCGCCACATAAACAATGCCACCCTTATCATCCTTGGGTCTCTGGTTATTGACTGCAACAAGAGAATACGGCTTGGACTGCCTTTTCAGAATAAGGTCATGTTCACAATAAAACTTTCTTTGTAAACCTGGATCCTGTATCTCCATTGGCATTTTGGCGAGGAAAGAATTTTTTAAATCATCAGATTCTCCATAGTCACCTGTTGTCTGGTCATAGCTGTCATCATATTTCTTATAAATCTGTCTCTGATTGGCCAGTTCTGCGGCAAAATAAGTTTCCAGAACATACTTGGTCTCTTCATCCTGGTATGTGCTGGTTTTATAATCACTATAGTTATATGTATATTCTTTGTCAGGAAGACAGTCAACATAGGTAGTTCCCCAATTAGAGCCACTGCCGTCATGCAGTCCTGTTCCATTCGGTCTTTTACCCTCGAAAAAGTTACGGAAAATATCCTGCTCAACCGTATAATATTTGGTATTTAACACCATGGGAAGATCGACTTTTTCAGCCATATATTCCCCGTTATACTTACAGATAATTCCGCGGGGACCATTTCCCAAGCCACTGCCCTGAATGTTTCTCACATAATACATGAACTGCCAGCTTAATGTTTTCTCACCGTCCACATCCCTTATTACCATGGATGCATAAGTTTTGGGAGTCGTCGTACCAGTCCCGTTATCTGTTCCCGCCTCAGCATCCGGATCATATTGATTCCAGATAGAGTTTTCATCCAGCTCTCCCTCTTTATCACCGGATTTTATCACAAATTTATTCAGGTTTGTAGCTGCCCAGGTGGCAATAGCCCCAGTCGAGCCTGCATCCGCATCAGACACATCATAAATAAAATCTCTTGCCACTGCATCCGCATGCACATCTTTTATGACAGTCGTGCCGCCAGGCCCCGGCGTGACATCACCGTCCTCTGCATAGTTTTCCGGCACAGGAATCGCGGCCACAGCGATAGATGTGACCATCAGAACTGCCGCAAGACTGCGTCTGACACTCCTCTTTAATCTTCTCTTGGTCTTTTTGACAGGTGCTTTCTTTGCCATAATTCTTCCGTCCCCTTCTGACAAAAATATATAATCCATCAAATCTATATCGACAGATTTACCTTTTTTATTTAGTCTTTTTCTGCTTTTATACATACTTTTATAAACATATGCATGTGCCCGCCACTTTACATATATTTTATTTTACTATATCTGAGAATTTATGCAAGTTTTTTTAGAGTCTGAGGCGCTATTCCTCATGCAAATACTGTCCGGGCTATCTTTTTCACACGTTCGCACAGATTATTTAATTCATTGGTCATGGTATTGATTTTTTCCATGTTTTCTGACTGGGACAGCACAGCATGATCCATGCCCTCTATCTTGGAAATAATTTCCTCAATGGACTGCCTCATTTCATTCAGGCTTTCCGAAATATGCTTGGATGTCTCATTACAGGAAACTGCCAGGCTTCCTACCTCGTCCGCAACAACAGCAAATCCCTTTCCCACTTCCCCTGCCCGTGCTGCTTCAATAGAAGCATTTAAGGATAACAGATTTGTCTGGGATGCGATTCCCTGAATCAAAGAAATAATCTCCAGAGATTCCTTTACCTTTTCATTAACCACAACCGTGGCATTTACGATACTGTGCTGCTTTTCGTTCAGTTCCTGTACACTGCCTGTTGTCTCTGCCACAACAGTACTGATCTTATCAAGTCCTGCCGCAAGACTATGTATACTCTCTTCCATATCAGCTTCAAAAATTTCCCGGCTGCGTTTCTGTTCTGTGATATCCAGTGCTGTAGCCGCCAGCACAATAGGTTTATGGGAAGAATCAAATACTCCCGTTACAGTCATCTGAAACCAACGGTAATTACCGTCCGCATGCAGAATACGAAATTCCAGATTCAGAGGCGGATTCTGTATTCCACTTCTTACATAATGCATAATCTGTTCCATAATGCTTTTTCGTTCTTCCCCATGAATGAGATTGGAATAGGAATCCGGTGAATTGGGAAAATCCTGTTCATTGCGAAAACCTAATAATTTTCTGAACTGTTCTGAATACCAGAATGGATTTTCCGGATTGGTAATATCCCCATTGATCACATTCATGCTCCAGGATCCTTCATTGAGGATAGAATCAATCGCATCATGTCTTTTGTTGGAAATATCCAGATCCACAGCATTATTGTGGGCTGTGGTAATATCCGTAATGATACCGATAAATTCAAACGGTTTTTTACCTCTCCACACAATCTCCCCTGCCATTCTCATCCAGCGCAGGCCGTTATGCCTGGTTTCAAAACGGTATTCCGTATCAAATTTCTTTTGCTGTGTAGAATCCCGGATAGTATCCTGAAACTCCTGAATGACCCGTTTCCGATCATTTTCATGTATCCTGGATGTCCAGGCGTCCACACTGTCTTCAAATTCACTGCGGTCTACATACCCGGTAATCTCACGGAATTCATCACTGAACATGACACGGTTTACCTGGGAATCTTCCCCAAAATACATTGACCACATGCCGGAGTGATTAATCCGGTTCAGCATAGTCATGTTTTCCCTGGCATGATTCAGCAGCAGATTTGCACAATTCAACAGGTTATTGAGGTTTTCCATTAATTCAGGAGCTTTTTCATCGGCTTCTGTACCGGATATTTTTTCAAATGTGCCAATCTGAAATGATTTCTGTGCCTGCATCTTCAATTCATCAACCAGCTTCCCCAGCCATTGATTCTTTTTCTTATGCATCATATGCTTTTCCTCTTTCTTTCACGTGGATTTTTACACCCCCAATGGTTGTATTTAATATAGCATAGCTTAAAGCGGTTGTACAGAAAAACGGTATCCGGAATACCTATAAATGATTTCATCTTAAAAAGCAGCAAGAGGGTGTTTTCGTCATTCACATCACCCTCTTGGCCACCACCACAAACCTTCCGTCTTCCTCAGAATAATCACAGGTAGACAAGGTTAAAAGTTCATCTCCATAGCTTGCCGTCACACCGGTATCATAGAGAGCCAGTGCCGCCATCTCCTGCATATTGGAATTAAACTCCTGTTCCGAAGCTGCATCCAGGAACTGATAATATTTAAAAATCACCTCATCTTCATTATAAATCCGGGAACGAAAAACGTACATGACCTCATACATTCCCTTTTCATATATTGTATCAAACTGAATGTTGGGATGCGCCTTACAATACTCTTCACTGCTGTACTTATTCAGACTTCCCAGCATTTTACCGGATTTCATATGATGCCCATAAATAATCAGATTGGTATTCCTGTGTACAATATCACAATCCTTATCGAGAAAAAGGCTTCCGTTTCTGTCATATTCCTGGTTAAAATTATGATCCATATAATATTCGTTATTGGATGTCTGCATCACCGGATAATCTATATTGGTATCATCAATCTTTAACCAGCCTATCATTTTCTTATTCTTGTTATACAGCGTCTGATACTCCTCCAGAACAGTAAGTTCCACCTCTTCCTCTTCTGTATAATGTATCGTCACCCCCGGCGTATATCCGGCCAGATTTTGTGAACCCTTAAGCTGCGAAAGACTTTCATAGTCCATCTGTGTTCTGTCTGCGAAATAGGAATATGTCCCGAAATAACCAAAACATATCACTGCCACAACACCGCATACGATTACCGTAATCTTACGCCTTCTCTCCTGTCTTTTTAATTCTGCCAGGATTTCTTTCTTCATATCCGCATCATACTTCTCCAAAGATACAGAAGACTCGTTACTTTTTTTATCTTTTTTATTTGGGGATTCTATGGACTTTTTCTGCCGGGACGAAGATGTTTTCCCAACCTTACCTCTGTTTTTTTTGCGCAGGTCTATTCTGCTGTTCTGATCATATCCCTGCTTTTTAAATTCCTGAGCCAGTTCAAAAATTTCATCATCAAAATCATTCCCGACCGCAGTTTCAAACCGGAAGCTGCCTGTCTGCATCTTAGTATAGAGTGCGATTACTTCTCCCGGTTGTTCCATATTGACCTGTTTCTTGATTTCATCTATCTTGGCCTTATCCCGCAGAGCAGCCTTATAGTCTGCCTCTGTTCGGAATTTTCTGCCTGCCACCTCAAATCCGGCCATCTGGGGTTGCTCCTTTATCTGCATATTATCAGAATTATTTTACTACATCCAGGATTTTATGCAAGTATTTCATGGTTTTCTTTTGCGGTTTGATATGATTCCAAAGTCACTCCAAGCGCTGTACATGCCTGCTCCAGAGTAAGATTTAAATTATGCATGGCGTTGTCAACAGAATATACCAGGTTTTTTTCTATTCCCTTTTCTATTCCCTGCTCTACTCCATATAGTTCCGCATCTTTCAGTCTGCGCTGGTAATCTTCTCTCGCTTCGTACTGCATACGCGCTCTTTCATCAGCTGTCAGTTCTTTTAAAGTTACCACACATTCTTTAATTCCCTCATTTTCTTTCGCCAACATCCTCATCTCCTCCCAGCTTGCCGCCTTAAACACCTGTGCCCAATGATATAATTCCGGCATCTTTTCCTCATCTTCTTTTTTCCCTAACTGATTTAATTGTAACACACGAATTGACATTTTGTCACTATACTTATGTCCGGTATTATAATGATAAAAATAATAATCTGTATACAGTTTTGCCGGGAATTCTATTATCAGTTACTCTCTCGGAATCTCAGAGCGAAATGCCCCTTAAGATGTCCTTGACGGACATTAGAATGATTTTTGTAGAATCCAAGTAAAATCAGCATATCATATTCCCCTGGATTCTACAAGCATAAATTATGATAACTTTCAGGTTATATCTTCCCCAGCACCGTCGGAATATGGTTCTGCAAGAAATTATCCTGTAAGTCTGAAAGCCCCTGTTCATTCAGCTCCTGCACTAAAATATTACAGACTGCCTCAATAACCAGGACCCTTCCATCATTGGTGTTCAGATTATACACATAATCCTGTGGTGAAACCCCTTCCCAGGCCGCCGCCGGATCCGGTATCTGATAAAGCAGGCCCAGCATATCACCTATTTCTTTGCAGGCTGCAAGGTTTTGCATCCCCCTGTGCATCCACTTATAAAAGGGGGCATAGGTTTTGTTCAGAAGATAAACCAGATGCATACTTTCTTTTACAAACTCCGTAAGCGCTATCTCTGCCGCGATCCGCTCTCCACGTTTCATGGCACGGGCATAATTATACTGTCCGGCCTGGGCCGCCTTCGCCATGCTGTCCGCTATCTTTCTGATCCATACGCCATGGGGATAATACTGTATAAGGCCTTCTCTGATCTGGCTGAATTGTAAGAGATGATCTTCAAACACTCTGCCATTTACGGCCGTAGCCAGCATCTCTTCCGGAATGGCCAGCCATTCTGCATTTGTCTTTGGCACACTGCACCGCCCGATGATTTCTTCATAAAAGGATTCCAGACAGAGAATCCCAACCCGGCCTTTACCCTGCTCTTCTTCCATGCGTTCTGCAAAGCTCATAAATTCTTTGGGCAAAGCGTCGTATGCCGCCTGCATTTCGGCACCGTATTCCCGGTAGATTTCCCTGGGCAGCCAGATACAAAAAGACGGTCCATAGTCATGATCTCTGGATATCTCATCATCAAATCCAAAACATTCGGATCCATAACCTACAAGCCCCGCAGCGGCCTGATCTCTAATCTGCGGAAACTGCTCCTCAAGCATGGACTTTCCATAGGTTTCATAATATTTTTCCGCTAATTCCAAGCCTTTCATCTGCCAAATTTCTCCATTACTTCCCTGGCCTTAGCCACATAACGGTTCTGCCCCTGCGTATCGCCCATCTTCTCACAGACAGCCGCACAGTTTTCACACAGGACGCCGTAACTGACATTCTCACCATAATGAAATTTTACTTTTTCCAGCGCCCGCTCATAATATTCCAAGGCTTTCTCATACTCTTCCATCCGGTAGCAGGCCTCTCCCATACCGGCCAATGCGCCGCTGTAATGCTCATCTGTGCCCTCCCCGTCTTTCTCGAAAATAGCAAGTGCCCGTTCCAACAGCGTCTTTGCCTCCTCCGGCTGTGAAAGCTTAAAATACACCAGTGCCATGTTCGTAAGCGTCACCGCCGTCTGTATTTCACCGCCCTCTGTTTTCTCCATAATGGCAAGTGCTTTCTTGGCACAGGCAACAGCCTCTTCATTCTCATCCATCTTCTCCAGCAGGATGCTCATATTATTATACAGTCCGGCATAGCGGTAATCCTCCGGCGGTATGATTCCTTCGTAAATCTGAAGTGCCTGTCTGTAAAAGCGCAGTGCATGAGCATAGTCTCCAGCCGCACGATAGGCGGTAGCCGCATTTAAAAGCGTGGTTGCAAAATGCTCCGTATGATCCAGCTTCAACTCTTCCATCAGAAGAAGCACATCTTCCGCCGCCACATAGGCTTTCTCAAAAGCTGAGGTGCTGCGGTAAAATCCAATCATTTCATTACAGATGGAAATATAGGCCGCATAGTCTTCTTCCTCTTTGGCCTGCTCCAGTGACGAAACCAGAAAGGAATCAATCCTGTCAATTTCATTCCTCTCAAAATAAGAATCCAGAGTTTCAAAAAAAGTATCAATGTTCATAATGGCCTCACACCTCCCTGCCGGAATCTTTTCCCTGCGCTGTTTTTAATATCTTCCGTTAAAAATCTGGGCAATCGGGGAATCATCCGACAGAATCACAGTCTTATTATCCCCTACCATGCTCTCTTCCAAGGCATCTAACGCACGCACAAAGGAATAAAAATCCGTCTTCTCCGGATCCGAATAGGCATCCGACAAAATACGCATATACTCAGCCTCTCCTTCTGCAATGGTTGCTTCCGCCTTGGCCTTGGCATCAGAAAGCATGATGGATACCTCTTTGTCTGTGGTATTCTCAATCTTCTTCGCCTCCGACTTACCTTCTGCCGTATACTGGGCTGCAATATTCCCACGCTCCGAGATCATACGGGTATAGACAGCCTGTTTATTATCGTCCGGCAGATCCAATTTCTTCACTTCCACCGCCACAATTTCAATACCATACTGTTCTTCCACATGATTGATCTGGCTCATAATTTCTTCCGTCAGGGAAGTAATCTCAATGACTTCTTCCTCTTCGGAGAGGTTCAAATCATTGCCTGTGATGTCATTCTCCACTTCCGCCACAGTAATGGTCATCTTGCCGTCCCGGCTCCTGATGACCTCATCCTGTTTCATGTTGGAAATGGTATTCTTGGCTGCATTATAGACAATGGCATCAATACGCCCCTCTGCATTATTCACCGAACAGCTTAAGGTCTGGGCAAATTTTAAGGGATCTGTCACATGCCAGAGAACATAACTGTCTACAATCATGGTTTTCTTATCGGAAGTTATCACATCGGAAGCAGGAAGATCATAGATCAAAAGCTCCTTTGGCACTGTGTCCACCGACTCAATAAAGGGAAGTTTAAAACTAAGACCCGGCACCGTCACCACTCTGTCCACACGGCCAAACTGTCTTATCAGTTTAAACTGATTCTGTCTGGTGACCACCAGACAATTGAGCAGAAAAACCACTGCCACCATCGCAAGGATGCCTATTACCACCCCAAATCCGCGGCCCTTTTTCTTATTTTTTTTATTTTTCTTCTTGGTGCCGTCAGAATTGAAATACTCCACATTTCCATTGTTGTTCTGTGTATATTCAGCCATGTTTATTCCTCCCCTTCCGTATCATGATCCGTATTCCCTTCGTCCGGCGCATTATTTATGGATGAGGTATTATCGGAAACGAAACTGTCTAAAGGAAGTACCGTACTGGTATTGCCATCCGCGCTCTGAATGACCACCTTAATCCCCGGCAGAATATCTTCCACCGCCTCATAAAACATACGTTTCTTGGTCACTTCCGGATATTTTGCATACTCTTCATACATGGCGTTAAACCGAGCTACCTGTCCATTCGCCTCATTGATTCGCTGCTGTTTTGCAGCCTCCGCATCCTGTAATATTTTGTCTGACTCAGCCTCCGCACCGGGAATCTGTTCATTGCGGTACTTGTTGGCATTATTTAATGCAGTCTCCTTCCCCTGTTTGGCCGTCTCCACTTCCTTGAAGGCATTTTCCACTTCTATGGTAGGCGGTGTTGCGTCCTGAATTGTGATATTGACTAGCTGAATACCAATATCATAATCTTCCAGTTTATCCAGAATCATCTGTTTGATGTTGGACTGAATCTCATTCTTACCTGTGGTCAGTACACTGTCCACGCTGTAGGAACCAATGGTCGTCCGGATACAATTCTGGGCTATATTTTTTAAGATCAGTTCCGGATTCTCTGAGGCATAAAGCGCCTTCACCGGATCTGTAACCCTGTACTCTGCGTAAAAATCCACATAAATGAAGTTATAATCAGAAGTAATCATCAGCGCATCTTCCACATCTTCCCCAAGGTCCTGCTGATACCCGATACTGAATCCCTGAATGGTGGTATTTACCTTGGTAACAGTCTGAATAAAAGGTATCTTAAAATGAAGACCTGGTGTAGTCACTGCCTTTGGCGAGCCAAACGTACATACCACAGCCTGTTCTTCTTCCTGAATGGAATAATAAGAGCTGCTCACCAATAACAGCAATACCAGGACTGCCAGTACAATTTTAAACCCTGTCATCCACTTTCTGACCTGGTCTATACCGGGACCTTGCTCCTTCATCTTTTTATTTTGTCCAAACATGGTTTCCTCCTTTGGCCTTCACAGATTCTTTTTCAATCACAGAATTTCCTGCTTTTTTCTGTGTGGCATCTATGTTATTATATATCATGACCATAAGAATGACTAATTAAAATTTACTAAAATAACTGATAAATTACCAGAAAGGCTGGATGACTGCATGAGAATTATTTTTATCAGACACGGAGATCCCGATTATCAGAATGATACACTGACCGAAAAAGGCATCCGGGAAGCGAAACTGCTTTCCGAACGAGTGTCTTCATGGAATGACATCACACAATTCTATTGTTCCCCGCTGGGACGGGCGAAGAAAACAGCTTCCTATTCCCTGGAAAAGACAGGTCGGGAAGCCATTACTTATGAGTGGCTTAAGGAATTTTCTTATTTTATAGATGACCCGGTGACCGGCCGTCACGGCGTTCCCTGGGATTTCATGCCGGAATACTGGACACAGATTCCACAGATGTATGATAAAGAAGGTTGGAAAGAGACTGAAATATATCGTTCCAATCCGGAACTTCTGCCTGCCTATGAAGAGGTTTGTGCGGGATTGGACAATCTTCTTGCCTCTTATGGTTATAGGCGGCACAATAATTATTATATCCATACACCAAAAATAACAGAAGACAGCGACAGCACCGGACATAGTCAGGATACCATCGTCATCTTCTGTCATTTGGGCGTCACCTGTATGATGATGAGTCATCTGTTGGGCGTCTCTCCGGCAATCCTGTTGCACGGTTTCTATCTGGCTCCCACCTCTGTCACCATTCTGGCCTCCGAGGAAAGAATGAACAGCAATGCCTTCTTCCGGGTGCAGGTAATGGGTGATACCTATCATCTGCTGCAAGGCGGTGAACCCGTCTCCGCCGCCGGTTATTTTACCGATCCGTTCCAACAATGAGTGGAAAGCTTTTCTATCTCACCCTGTCCGGGAATCCTACCTTCCGCTGTACCTTGCGGAGGGTTTTTGTTGCATAATAATTTGCCTTTTCCGCATTTTCTTTGATGATTTTATCAATATAATCTTTATTCTTCCCAAGCTCCTCGTATTTATCCTGTAAAGGCTTCAGGACACTTACCACAGCCTCCCCCACAGCCATCTTAAAGTCCCCATAACCTTTGCCGTCAAATTCCTTTTCCGTCTCTTCCGGTGTCTTACCGGTACATGCACAATAAATATCAATCAGATTGTGGATTCCCGGCTGTTCTTCATTATATCGCACCTGTGCCTCCGAATCGGTAACTGCTCTTTTAAACTTGCGGATGATGGTATCCGGATCATCCATCAGATAAATACTGCCATTCGGATTTTCGTCGGATTTGGACATTTTCTTATCCGGGTTCTGAAGGCTCATGATCTTGGCTCCCGCTTTGCCGATATAAGGCTCCGGAATCGTAAACACATCTCCATAAATGGCGTTAAAACGCTGCGCAATATCCCTGGTAATCTCCAGATGCTGTAACTGATCCTTTCCTACCGGAACCACATCCGCCTGATACAACAGAATATCCGCCGCCATCAACACAGGGTAGGTAAACAGTCCGGCATTGATATTATCCGCATGTTTCGCTGCTTTATCTTTAAACTGGGTCATACGATTCAATTCTCCCATATAAGTAAAGCAATTCAAGATCCAGGATAATTCCGCATGTCCCGACACATGCGACTGATAATATAGACAGTTCTTTTCAGGGTCGATTCCCGCCGCAATATAGAGTGTCAGAAGATTCCTGGCCCGTCTTCTCAATTCAGCCGGATCCTGTCTTATGGTTATGGAATGTAAATCTACCACGGAATAAAAACACTGATACTCATCGCAGAGTGTCACCCAATTCTTCAGTGCACCCAGATAATTCCCCAATGTCAGATTACCCGTTGCCTGCATCCCGCTGAATAATACTTTATTTCCGTCTATCATAATTCTTTTGCCTCCTAACTCATACGCTTGTACCAGAAATCAGTTTATCATCGCCCTTTCCTTTCGTCAACCGAAAAGAAAGGGCGTGCAATTACTTCTCTTCACAGCCACAGGTGGCGCCGTTTCCGCTAAACGGTCTCGACTCAAAACGTGGCTCAAACCTAGGTGCATCACACGGACATGGTTCCGGCTCTCTGTTACAGCAAGGTGGTTTCGGCGGTTCTATTTCACAGCCACAGCCCCTGTCTGCCTGACCGCAGTTCCCATTCCCGTTCTGTCCGCAGAAAAATAACAACAGAAGGATCCAACAACAATTCATAAGGCCTCATCTCCTTTTTTTCTCATACCATATCCTATGCACACACAAAGGAGACGCCACTTGTCCTGCTGTCCTTATTCTGCATCTGTTTTATTTATGTTTTCTCTGTCTTTTCAGTATCCTTGTCCGGATATAGCGAAAAGTCTTCTCTTCTCCCTGTTCCGCCAGCATATGCAATAAAGACTCCAGAAGTTTTCTGGTCTTCGGATGCAGCGGCGGCGGTGTCTTGGCCGACATATAATAGGCCAGAGGATCCTGATCCGTATAGGCTTCTTTATGATAAACTTTACAGGCTGCCACCCTGTCCATAAACATTTCCACTATATAGCGGACAGGCATCGGCGCTGGTGCCATGCCGCCTTCAATATCCCGTGTACTGTAGTCAATCCAATACTCATAATGATGTTTGTTGCGGCCCTTGTGATGCAGCCAGGCCGATGAATATCCAATCTCTTCTCTCTCCGCGTTATTGGGGCTTCTGTCTCCCTGCCAGTATCTGACGCCCACAATAAACTCTATGGGACTGTACTTGGATAGGTCATGGAACAGTCCCTGACGGTAAAGCCCTACCCGAAAGCACCCCTGCATGACCAGCCACTTATGGTAAGTGATCGTCTTAAAATGTTTCCACGCCTTATTCATAACTTATTCTTCTTTTCTGCTCCTGTCTGCTTTTTCTGATGATTTCTAATCGTTCTGTCGGCCGCTGCATTTATGCTTTTTACTTCCGGCATATCCGTGGCCGTATAGATAGAAATTGTCCTGGGCGGTATACATATTTCCTGAGAAGTCTCCTTCATCTCAATCTCCGGCACCTCCCTGGCTGTCGTTACAAGATGAGACCACTGTTTTCCCTTCGGAAGTTTCGGCAGTCCCAGATAATGTAACTCCCAATGCATATTGACTGCAATATAGAAGAAACTGTCATCCTGTTTCCCGTCTTTTTCTCCATAATATCCACAGTACATGATACCGATGGTGTGACTGGCCGGCGCTATATCCGGTTTCCACGCCTCCTGTCCATGAACGGAAATATCCGGATAACCACAGGAAAGAAAATCTGTTCCCCTGAGGGCTGTCCGACTGTGCAGAATCGGATGTGCCTTACGCAGAGCAATCAGCCCCTTCGTATAATCCAACAGTTCCCCTCCGCTCTGGGTATGGTTCCATTTAATCCAGGCCACAGCATTATCCTGACAGTAAGGATTATTATTGCCGTCCTGGGTATTGCCAAATTCATCACCGCTATACAGAAGCGGCGTACCCTGGGACATGAACAGCAGTGTCATGGCATTTTTCATCTGTCTTATGCGCAGTTCCACAATCGTTTTCTTACGGCTTTTCCCTTCTATGCCGCAGTTCCAGCTGCAATTATAATCTGTCCCGTCCTGATTGTCCTCCCCATTTTCCTCATTATGCTTTCGGTCGTAGGACACCAGATCCATCAGCCGGAAGCCATCCCATTTGGCTATATAATTAACCGTACCCGTCTCCCATTGCTGCTCCCGCACATGACATAGAAAGGCATCGAGCAAATTATCGTCTCCCTTTAAGAAACGGCGCATGTCATAGAGAAAACCATCATTCATCCACCCAATGCTGCTCTGTCTGCCCTCCATAATCTTTGAGTACCTTCTGTCAAACAATAACATGGTATCCGTCAGCATCGGTTCTCTAGCCAGCAATTCCATGGGAAGTTCCGCCCCCATCAAATGAAATCCATCAATATGATACTCCACCACCCAATATCTTAAAATGTCCAGTATTTCCACAGGCGATACTTCCGGCGGAAAATAAAACTGCATGGCAACACCAATCCCGTTCTCATGAAGGGACCGAACCATTCTCTTATATTCCACCACCGGATACCGCTCAGATGCATAGGCACACTTTGGAATATAATAAAGTCCCTTCTGATAGCCCCAGTAATTTAGCCGGCGCGGTTTCTCCCCGTCTTCTTTCTCCGAAAGATTCTGCCGGTAGGATAGCACTGCCTCCTCCATGGTCTGTATGGTATAATCAGGCATCACTTCATCAAACTCATAGGTTGGCATGAGAAGCACCATATTAATTCCCAATTCCCGTAAATAAGGAATTTTCTCTACGATACCACTGTATGTGCCTTTATGCCTGACCCCGGAAGACGAATGTTTTGTAAATCCACGTACATGCAGAGCATACAAAATGGCATCTGCATAAGAAATTCCAAGCGGAGCATCTTCCTGCCAGTCAAACGGCCGCTCTCCCGCTTCACATCTGGGAATTGCCTTTTTAACCGCACCATAACGATAAAGATTCTCCACACCCTTACAATAAGGATCCTGATACATCTCCTCTCCCTGATAAAGAAGATAATGGCAGTCTCTGTCATGATACTCCAGAATCAGCATCGAACAGACTGCCCCTACCCTGTATTCTTCCGGAAAAGGTATCTTAAGACCCCGTGTATGTTTTCTATCATATAAGATTACTCCGGCCTCACAGCGCGAACCGTCCTGCTTCCTTCTATCACACACAGCCGCAATACGAAGACCTTCCTTCTGAAAGGATGCACCCAGTGGATAGGCCTGTGTCCTTGTCACCTGGAATTTTTTTTGCATGCGAACCTCCATCTGTCTCAGTCAAAATTTCTGTCAGTATCATTATTTTACCATACAAATTACAAATACTGTATATAAATTTATTTATAGATTGCATCTTCTCCCTGTTTTCTGTAAAATATAGGCAACACTCACACCGTAAAAGGAGGCGTTTGTATGGGCAAAAATGACAAGGATAAGACAGAAGAAGGCTTTGACACAGAGGAAATGACCGTGGAACTTGATCTGGATGACGGCACCAAGGTCACTTGTGCCATTGTCACAATCCTGACTGTAGCCGGGAAGGATTACATTGCACTTCTGCCGCTTAACGAAGACGGTGAAAACGCAGACGGCGAAGTCTGGTTCTATCACTATCATGAAAATCCCAACGACCCAGATGAAGAACCGGAACTGGGATATATTGAGGATGATGAAGAATACGAGGCCGTGGCAGACGCTTTCGATGAGTATCTGGACAATGCCGAGTTTGATGAACTGGTAGATTAGGATAAAGAATTTAAGAACCGGGAAGGGCCGTCTTTCCCGGTTCTTCCTTTATGCGCCAACAGACACAGCTTATGCCTGGCCCTGGTCATGGCCACATAGAACATCCGCCGTTCTTCCTCAATCTCTTCCTGCGTCACTGACCTGGTAGAAGGAATCTGTCCTTCATTGCAGTCCGGCAGATACACCGTATCAAACTGAAGACCCTTGGACGCATGCATGGTCATCAGCGCAATCCCATGATTCTGCTCCGCCGGCTCCTGTAACACTTCTGTATAGTGGTCTATAAAATCATTCATGTCGTCCACTGTCATGAACTGCCTGGAAAATGTCTCAAATTCCTCCGCAACCCGTACAAGTTCCTGCGCCTGTTTCGCACCATACTTTTCCCGCAGAAAACCTTCATAACCAATCACCTTGCGAATATAGCGAATCTGTAAATGAGGCCTTTTGTCCGCCAGACAGTCCAGATTCTGAAAAAGCCTGTGCAGTGTCTTCTGCATGGCAGGCATATGCTGATACCACTTAACCAATTCTTCTCTGTCTACCTTCTCCGCCGACAGGCTGTCCCGTTTCAGGTAACGCAGCGGTCTGTTCATAATACGTAAGAAATATTTTCTGTCATATTTCCCCTGCCCAAGCGCAAGATAGGCTCTGATATCCCAAATCACAAAATGTGCAAAACGATTCTTTTTCTTCTCCTTCATCACATAGGGAATCCCTGCGCCATGCAACACCTGTGCCCACAGACCACAGGCAACATTGGTCCGGCAGATAATGGCACTGCCTGTAAGGGTGTCTTCCTTCTGTTCTTGTAACAGATACTCCACAAATGCCTTTTTCAGCGCCTCCTCATCCGGGCACATACATAATTCCAAACCGTCCCCTTTACTGTGCACTGCCTGAATATCCTTGGGCAGTCGTTTGATATTCTCTGTTATGACACGCCCGGCCGCCTCCACGATTTCTGCGTGACACCTGTAATTTACCGCCAGGGGAATCTGCACAGCCTGCGGATAATCTGCCAGAAACTGCATCATGCTGTCCGGACTGGCACCCCGGAATCCGTAGATGGACTGGTCATCATCTCCCACAATAAAAAGATTATCCTCCGGCGTCGCAAGCAGTTTCACGATTTTGTATTGTACTGGTGAAATGTCCTGGAACTCATCCACCAGAATATAACGAAACTGTGCCTGCCATGCCGCAAGGCAGCAAGCATCCTCCCGCAGCAGAGTAAGACAACACTGCATCAGGTCATCAAAGTCAAACTGCTGAAACTCCTGTAAATAACTCTGATATTCATGCAGCAGAAACATAACGTCATCAGGCGTCATCTTTTGAATCGGTATACTGCTCTCTTTCCTGCCGGCTTTACAACTGCTGATGACCGAAAGGATTTCTTCCATATCTTCCTCCTGTAGATAACAAAACCGTCTGTGCATATGCATGATCTGCCTGATCAGTTTTCTTCTCTCAGTCTCTGTGATAATGGTATAGCCGCGATACTGCGCTGACTGTTTCAGAATATGATAGAATATCGCATGAAAGGTGCCGAACCAGACCGGAGGCTTTTGTCCTTCCATGAGGGTAAAGAAGCGCTGCTGCATTTCCAGTGCGGCAGCTTTGGTAAAGGTGATCACCAGGATGTGGCCGGGATCTATGTTTTCTTCCAGAATAAGATGTCGGATACGGTGTACGGTTACAAAGGTCTTTCCACTGCCGGGCCCGGCCAGAATCTGTGCCGGGCCCGCAATGTGACAAATCGCCTTCTCCTGCTCAGGCGTGCATGTCATTACAGACACTTGTCAGTTTATCAATGCCTCTGCGGATTCTCGCAAGAGACTCTTCCTTTCCCAGAATTTCCATAAGTTCCGTGGCACCGCCAGGTGTCATCTGCTTACCGGACACGGCGGTTCTCACGGGCCACATCACATAACCGTTCTTGCATCCTTTACGTTCCACATAAGAAGAAAGCACCGCATAGAGAGCGTCATTGCTGTAATCCTCCTGTACCTCCAAAAGAGGCAGTACTTCCTGTAAGACTTCTAGCGAAGTCTCTGCGTTGGTCTTCATTTTCTTATGGGTATACATCTCCACATCGTAATCCGGCAGTTCATCAAAGAAATCCACATGTTCCCTGATGTCCGGGAAAATCTCAATCCGGGTCTTTACCATGGCCGCAATCTTCTTCAGATTCAGATCCTTGGTGACCACTTCTTTCAGATAAGGCTTGGCCATCTCATAGAACCGATCAAAATCCATGGCCTTCATATACTCGCCGTTCATCCATTTCAGTTTTGTATAATCAAATACCGCCGGAGACTTGGACAGATGATGATAATCAAATTTCCCCACCAATTCATCCAGTGTAAAGATTTCATTATTATCCTCCGGACTCCATCCCAAAAGCGCCACAAAATTAACAATTGCCTCTGAAAGGAATCCCTGTTCGATCAGATCCTCGTAAGAGGAATGTCCGCAGCGTTTGGAAAGCTTTTGGTGCTCCTCATCCGTGATCAGCGGACAATGTACATACTCCGGCACCTTCCAGCCAAAAGCATCATAAAGACGATTATACTTCGGGGAAGAAGAAAGATACTCATTGCCTCTCACCACATGGGTAATCCCCATCAGATGATCGTCCACCACATTGGCAAAGTTATACGTGGGATAACCGTCCGATTTAATCAGGATCATATCATCCAGTTCCGCATTGTCCACCGTAATATCCCCATAGATATCATCATGAAAAGTGGTGGTGCCTTCCGTCGGGTTATTCTGTCTGATCACATAGGGCTTCCCGGCAGCCAAATTCGACTCAACTTCTTCCTTCGTCAGATGCAGACAGTGCTTATCGTAAATATTAATCTCCTTACCGGCCACCGTCTGTATCAGAGAGGCAAGACGTTCCTTGTCACAGAAACAATAATAGGCCTCCCCTTTCTCTACCAGCTGCTTTGCATACTGCATATAAATGCCCTGCTTCTGTCTTTCACTCTGTACATAAGGGCCTACACCGCCATCCTTATCGGGGCCTTCGTCATGCATCAGTCCTGTATGCTCCAGCGTACGGTAAATAATATCCACCGCCCCTTCCACATAGCGTTCCTGATCGGTATCCTCAATCCGCAGAATAAAATCCCCGCCTTCATGTTTGGCAATCAGATAAGCATACAGGGCTGTCCGCAGATTGCCCACATGCATCCTTCCTGTTGGGCTGGGTGCATACCGTGTTCTTATTTTCTCCATCTCTGTTTCCTCTCTGTCTATTTTTGATCTGGTATCTTCCTGGACGCTGACTCCTTGAAAGCACTCACTGCTTTGGCTGCCGCCGGCACTGCGATATTGGTTCCCGCACCTGCCACACAGCCGCCGGGACAGGCCATACCTTCAATCAGACAGCCGTTCTTCTTCCCGGCCTTGGCTAACATCAGCATCTTCTTACACTCAGAAAGACTTTCCGCATGCTCGATATGCACTTCCACATCGGGATAGTATTCTCTCACACATTCCTCAATGGCACTGGCCACGCCGCCTGCCACACCGTAACCCCGCCCGGCACCGGTAGCGCCCTTCATCTCATCCAAGGCCTGAATCTCCTTTAAGAAAATACCCCTGGCTTCAAAAATACCCGTCAATTCCTCAAAGGTAATCACAAAATCCACATCCGAGCGAATCGTTCGTCTGGATGCCTCCAGTTTTTTGGAGGCGCAGGGCCCGATAAACACCACTTTTGCATCCGGGTGTTCTTCTTTGATCAGCCTGGCCGTAGCCACCATAGGTGTCAGCGCATTGGATATTTTGTCGATGGTTTCCGGGAAAAACTTCTTGGCCAAAACCGACCAGGAAGGACAGCAGGAAGTCAGACTGAACGGCAGATTGCCTGTTGCAACTTCCTTTGCATAATGCTCCGCCTCCACTATCGCGCCCATATCCGCGCCGATAGCTGTCTCATACACATCGTAAAATCCCAGTTCCTTTAAAGCTGTCTTTAACATATCCGGCGTCACATCCGGGCCAAACTGCCCTGCAAAAGCAGGTGCCACCTGAGCAATAATCTTACCGCCCGCCTGCATTGCACGAATCAACTGGAAAATCTGGGATTTATCCGCAATTGCACCGAACGGACAGTTTACCATACACTGGCCGCAGGACACGCACAACTCATTGTCAATCACTGCCCTGCCTTTATTATCGTTTTTGATGGCATTGACCCCGCAGGCACCTGCACAAGGTCTCACCTGATGGGATATTGCATCGTAAGGACAGATTGCCTTACATTTACCACACCGGATACATTTCTCCTGATCGATCACTGATTTGCCGTTCTTCATGGAAATAGCCCCCCGCGGACATACCTCCCGACAGGGATGGGCCACACAGCCCATACAGTGATCCGTCACATGATACATATTCTCCGGACAGGCATTACACGCCGAAGGAATCACCTGCATCAGCGGCGGTTCATAATATTTCTCCGAAATATTACTCTCCTCAAGCCCCTGTGTCAGATGTACCGGCTGGTTCTCCGGCCGAAGAGACAATCCCATGGCCAGACGGATCCGTTCCCTCACGATCGCCCGTTCCCGGTAGATGCTCTCATACTCTGATTCATCATAGTCTACTATCTTATAAGGCAGCGCCTCAATATCATCCTTCAGATTATCAGAATGATAAGCCAGATTGGCCACTTCCTTGAAAATACGTCGTCTGTTCTTACGGACCTGCGTATCAATTCCTCGCATGTTATCCCTCCAACTTATATGGTTGTTAATATTTTCACAAACTTTTTATATACTTTCCCTCATATACACACTTATTCTTGCACAAACCATGGCGGAAGTCAATATGCTCATGGTACACCTTTCAAACCGCTTCTATATGGATTTGACATTTCAGCTTTTCTTTTCTATGATTACATACAGATTCTATAATATATTATAGGTAATTGTGAAACTCTTTTACAAAAAGGAGAAACTTGTTATGGAACTCACCCTACAGACTGCCAACGAAGCCCTCCTGGCAGCATCCAAATCAAATCCAGGGCCCTGGACTGACCACTCCCGTTATGTGGCAATGGCCTGTCAGAATATTGCCGCCCGCTGTGAGAATCTGTCAGCCGATTATGCCTATCTTCTGGGGCTCTTACATGATATCGGACGTTATGCAGGTGTTACTTCCGAAAAACATCTGATTGACGGCTACCGCTACTGTATGGAACGTAGCTGGGAGAAGGCCGCGCAGATCTGTATTTCCCATGCTTTTATGATACAGAATATTGAAAGCTCCATCGGAGAATTTGATGTAAGCGAGGCAGACTACCGGTTTATGAAAGACTTCGTGAAAAACGCCCGGTACGATGATTATGATCTTCTCGTACAGCTTTGCGATTCCCTTGCCCTTCCCACCGGCTTCTGCCTCCTGGAAAAACGTTTTGTGGATGTGACAATCCGCTACGGGGTGCATCCTTTCACCATCCCCCGCTGGCAGAAAATCCTGTCCATCAAAGAATATTTTGAAACCAAAACCAAATGTTCTATCTACGACCTGCTTCCCGGCGTCATTGAGAACAGCTGCCGCTGACAGGTCAGCGCCTCCTCCTGCGAACCCAGATTACGATACCGTTCACCAATAAAATACCCGGTACGAGAATGACACAGACCACCGAAGCTGTCATGACCGTCTGCGCAGAAAATACCAGGGGACTCATAGAAAAGCTTTTGGCCGGAATCCCCACCACGCTCTCATGATCTGCCAGAGAACTGATCATACTGCAAAAAAGCTTTTCATTGTTGCCCGGCGTCATGTCATCCGCCATATCCGTAAACAGATTTTCACTGGACACAAACAGCGCTCTGGAAATCTCACCGCTTCCCGTCTCCTTTTCCGCCTTGAGACCGACTACGAAGGGCCCCTCGATATCTCCCTCCTGCCTGCTGTAATCCTCTCCGTTTGACACACCCACCTTACTGAAGGAATCTGCACTGGTAGTCAGCAACGGTGTATAATAAACATCTTCCGCCATATCATCATAAGTAAGTCCTCTGGAGAAAGGTGCGAAAACCGCCCCGTTTGTCAACTGATCTGTGATATCATCACTGGCAATCTCCGGGAAAAGATAATAAGGATTCTGGTAATAGTGCTCCCTGTCTTCCTCCACGATTACACCATCCACTACAGATACCCCATAATAAGCAAGTACACTGTCAAAATTCGTCATCTCCACATCCACCACAGTCGGCACAAAAAGAGCGTTACCCCCCTTTTCCAGGTAGGCAATGACCTTATCCGCATCCTCCTTTGAGAAATCGCCTGTGGGTGCATTGATGATAATCCCCTTGGCATCCTCCGGAATCCCATCGGCCGCATACAGAGCCAGTTCCTCATAAGCTATATTTTCTTTCTTAATGGCATTTAAATAACTTTCCTCAAAATCCAGTTCCCCATGTCCTGTGACAATATAAAACTTCGGCACATCCTCTGTGGCAACATAGGCAATGGCAGAAACAATCTGCCCCTCCCCGTCATAGCCTGTGGCTTCATAACTATAGGAATTATAATTCATTTCATAGGTATAGATACTGCTGTAATCCACCACCGTACTCCTGTCGCCGCACACGATGATCAGACTGTTGTCCGCCGGTTCCGTCTGAGTATACTTATAATAGAATTTCGGGTTCACCATCGGATTGACATATTCTATCTTCACATGTTTAGACAGCTCATCCATCCTTGTGAGTGTCTTATCCAAATCCTCGTTCTTCCCACTCTCATCCACCAATACATAAATCGTCACATCCTCTGTGAGACCTTTTATGAACGCCTGTGTATCCTCCGTCAATGTATAAAGATTGTTCTGGGTTACAT
The DNA here is from genome assembly GCA_003612405.1 of bacterium 0.1xD8-71. Classification (GTDB taxonomy): domain Bacteria; phylum Bacillota; class Clostridia; order Lachnospirales; family Lachnospiraceae; genus UBA3282. Next base: position 8,624 of record RAYR01000023.1, on the reverse strand, counting down.
CAAAAGAAGTATAACGCTCCGGCACATAGTTCAGGGAAATATTGACTGCCAGCGTGAGTGCTGTCATAACGGCAATTCCCGTCACACTGTATGCTCCCAGTCTGACTCCTCTCCCGGAGACACTGTATCTTCGTTTCTGGATTACCTGGGTTGTGCAAAAAAGCGCCAGAGCTGTAGCCGTCAGATAATAAACCACCGCTTCTATCTCAAGATACCCGCCCGAAAGTATATCGAACCGCCTTACCATATCAAAACAGGACAACACTTTAACCAGACCGCTGGCAAAACCTGTCGTGCCGAATCCGGATATCACGCTACAGATACCGCCCATGATAAATCCCAGAAACAACACCGCAAAAGATAATACCGCAGCGATTACCACACTCTCTGTCAGCGATGACAGAAAAAGACCAATAGCCAGTGCAAGACAGGCATATAAGAAGAAGCCCAGCAAAGAAGAATAGGAAACGCCCGTCTGAAATTCCCCTGCCTGCCCCAGTAAAAGCGGCATAATTCCCGCAAAAGCGATGGGCATTGCAATCACTGTCACCATGGCAAGATATTTGCCCATCACAATCTTACCCACCGATACAGGCGCCGTCAGAATCAGCTGGTCCGTCTTGTTTCTGCGCTCCTCGGAGAGACTGCGCATGGTAAGAATCGGAATCGTCATATGAAAGATGAGCACCACACTCTGTAACACATAAGAAATGGTGGGATACCCCATCATCATGTTATAGACCACAAAATAAAGCCCCATCACAAAGAGATTGACTGCCACAAACAGCCATCCCATCACAGAGTTAAAAAGGGTTTGTAACTCTTTTTTATAGATTGCTGTCATCGTCTGTTTCCTCCTCTATATCCATTTCGTCATCTGACCTTTCATCATCAGATTCATCCTCGTCAAATTCCTCTTCATCAGATTCTTCTGTTCCCGTCAGCTCCAGGAAAATATCTTCCAGCGATTTCTTCGACAGATTCATGGACAGAATCGGCAGACCGGCGGATGCCAGAGCAACAGACAATTCCTTCCGGATATCCGCATTATCCTTCGCAGTAATATGAAGCACAATGCTTCCAGTCTCTTCCCCTGACTCCACGGTAAAGGCTTCTATCTCTTTCATCTGTACAAGCACCGTCTCTGCCTGTTCCTTCTCTGCCAGCACCGTCACAGCCACTTCTGCCTTTTCCTGCATCATTGCTTCCAATTCCTCGGGCGTACCGTCCGCCACGAGTTTTCCCCTGGAAAGAATCATGATCTGATCACATACCGCACTGATTTCCGAAAGAATATGGGAACTTAAGATCACCGTATGCTTTCCGGAAAGACCCCTGATCAAATCCCGCATTTCTATAATCTGTTTCGGATCAAGTCCCACCATCGGCTCATCCAGAATCAGCACCTTGGGATCACTGATCAGTGCCTGCGCCAGTCCGACCCTCTGTTGATACCCCTTGGAAAGATTACGGATCAGACGCTCTCCCACATCGGCCAGTCCGGTTTTCTGCTTAATCTCTTCCACATGCCCTGCTCTTTCTTTCTTCGGGACACGCTTTAACTCCGCCACAAACATCAGATATTCCTGTACCGTCATACCTGCATATAACGGCGGTATTTCCGGCAGATATCCAATACATGCCTTGGCTGCAAGAGGCTCCTTTAAAATATCATGTCCGTCAATCACAACGGTTCCGCTGCTGGCCGCAATATATCCTGTTATCACATTCATGGTGGTGGATTTACCAGCTCCATTAGGGCCCACAAAACCATATATCTTTCCCGGCTCCACGGTAAAGGACAACTGATCCACCGCCAGATGATCTCCATACCGTTTGACTAAATTCTCTATCCGTATCAAAACAAGATCCTCCCTTCTACTACAAAAGCACTCTTATAAATGTACTGGAAAAATGTGTCTCTATTCTTATCAATCTGTGAATATTCTGTGTCCTATTCACAAACCGGCGAACACGCAACAACAATTATATCATATTATACTACTAAAAAGTACTTGCAAATCAGGAAAGGATACTATGAGAGATTATATGTACAAAGAAAATATCGACGATTTTCCCGTCGCTATGGCCTACGTTCCCTGGCAGCACTTCAAGGGAATCTGCGAGAATCTGGAAGAAGGATACCTTAACGGCACCATTTTCCCGGAACTTGATAAACCGTTCACAGGAAGGAGATGCTGTAAATGATGAATATGCAATTTGCCAATGAGCAGGAGAAACTGCTTCACGATATTGGCGTCTTATCTTTTGTTGTCGTTGACTTATCTCTGTATCTGGACACCCATCCCACCGACAGAAATGCTCTGGAATATTTCAAACATTACAACCGCATGGCTAACCAGGCCAGACAGGAATACTCAGCCAAATACACGCCGCTTACAATCTCCTGTGCGGATGCATCAGAGTGTAATGACTGGCAGTGGGCCTTAAGTCCCATGCCCTGGGAAGGAGGATGTAACTAATGTGGAATTATGAGAAGCGATTGCAGTTTCCAGTCAATATCAAAGAAGCCAATGCCGATATCGCCCAGGTAATCATCAGCCAGTACGGCGGTCCTGACGGCGAAATGGGAGCTTCCATGCGTTATCTGTCCCAGCGCTATGCCGCCCCTTACCGGGAAGTGGCTGGTATACTGACAGACATCGGTACAGAAGAACTGGCACACCTGGAAATGGTTGCCACCATCGTTCACCAGCTTACCAAAAACCTGTCCATGGAAGAAATCGAGGCCAGTGGATTCCGCAACTATTATGTGGATCACACCGTTGGTATCTGGCCTCAGGCGGCAGGCGGCGTCCCTTTTAACGCCTGTGAGTTCCAGTCCAAAGGAGATATTATTACAGACCTGATGGAGGATATGGCAGCAGAACAAAAGGCCCGTACCACTTATGACAACATTCTGCGTCTGGTACACGATCCGGATGTCTGCGAACCCATCAAATTCCTGCGCGCAAGAGAAGTTGTTCATTTCCAGCGTTTCGGTGAAGCAAACCGGGAAGATTGCAGTAAATCGGAACACGCACAATATAATCACTAAGACGCATACCCACACGCTCCTCAAAGCTGTGGACTTCAGCTTTCGCACAAAAAGAAAGGACAAGCTTGGTTTTTCCCTATCGCATAAAGGGAACAATTAAACTTAACATTTCTAAAAAACTATTGACAAGCAAAAAAAATTTCCTTACAATCTTTTTGTAAAATTTTGAGTGGACTTTTCCGGATTGATATGTCATCTTTTTGCCACACAGTTATCAGTTTGATAACTGTGTGGCTTTTTGTTGTTATAATTCGGAAAATGTTTATCAAATTTTGGTGGATATATGATGGCTGAAAATAAAATGGCAGTTATGCCATTTGGAAAGCTGATTTTTGAAATGTCATTACCGCCACTATTTTCCATGTTTCTTCAATATTCATACAATTTGTTAGACAGTGCTTTTGTCGCCCGGTTAAGCAAGAACGCATTAACGGCTGTTTCTCTGTCTTTTCCAATCACAACATTAATGAATGCGGTATCTATTTGGATTGGGGTTGGTATAAATGTCCTAATTGCGGGACATCTTGGAAAACGTGAACAAGCGGAAAGAAATAAAACGTTTACTCTTGGACAATAGCACTAAAAAACAGTTGGATTTCGGTTTGAATGGAGCATTGTACAAAAAATAATTATTTTAGGGCTGCCTTCTTTTATTATGAATGCCCTAAACGCTTTTATCGTAACGATTGTAAATCTGTTTTTAGTCGCATATTCAGATACGAGCATTGCTTTTTTGGGAGCATATTTTAAAATACAGCAGTTAATTATTATGACTATTAATGGATTAATACAAGGCTGTTTGCCCATTATGCAATTTAATTATGGAGCAGGAAATTTAAAAAACTTCAATCAGTTTTTCGATACAGTACAATTTTAGTAACTTCTCTAATGATGTTTGGGACATGAATTATCATGCTGTTTCCGACACAGATTTTGAGTTTGTTTATGGCTTCGGAAAAAATGCGTTCTTATGGAATTATTGCAATGCGGATTATGGCAGCAGGTTATTTGTTTTGCGGGCTTTCTACAATGATTTCGACTTATATGCAAGCGATTGAAAGCGTGTTGTCAAGCATTATGATACAAATATTTAGACAGATGTTTTTTTGATACCTATTATGTGGATTTTAGAAAAAGCATTACTTATTAATGGTATTTGGATTGCATTTCCAGTTACTGAATTATAAGAAGTAGTAAATCTTTTAAGGCAAACTGTATGGGCGAAAGAGCGAAAAAAAGAGGCTATCATCAAATCATTAAATAATTCAATCTGCTATGGTGCATTTACAAAAAACGGACAACAAGTTGGATTTGCCAGATTGATTACTGATTATGCAACGCATTTTTGCATTTGTGATGTAGTTGTTAAAAAAGAATTTCGTAATAGAGACAGGCAGCTTCTTAAAACAATTACGGAAAATGAAGATTTAAAACCATTGTTAGGAATGCTGATAACCGAAAATGCAAAAAAAATTTATAAGCCTTTTGGTTTTACAAAAAATCCTATTTGCTTTATGACAAACAAATAAATACACGTTTTTTTATGTTCGCAAGTTAAGGGAGGAGTTAAAATGGACGAAAAATTTATGAAAGAAAAACCTGTATTGCCGTTAATTTTATCAATGTCACTTCCTATGGTACTCTCAATGTTGGTAAATTCTTTATATAACATTGTCGATAGCTTTTTTGTAGCCCAAATTAGTGAGGACGCTATGACGGCATTGTCATTAGTCTTTCCTGTTCAAAATTTTATCAATGCTGTTGCTATTGGCTTTGCCATAGGAATTAACGCAGCAATAGCTTTTTATTTGGGTTCAGAAGAGTATTCAAGGGCAAATATGGCAGCTACACAAGGCATGGTATTTGCTGTTATACATAGTATAGTTATTACAGTTAGTGTAATTTCTATTATTCCAACTTTTTTAAGAGTATTTACATCATCAGAACCCGTTATTGATTTCGGTATTCGATATTCTGTTATAGCGTTTTCTTTTACTTTTATCATTATTCTAGGCGGAACATTTGAAAAAATATTCCAAGCCGTAGGTAATATGAAAGTAACCATGATAAGTATGATGTGTGGGTGTATCGCAAATATTATCTTAGACCCAGTGCTTATTTTTGGGATTGGTTTTTTCCCTGCAATGGGAATAGAGGGAGCAGCATTGGCAACCGGCATTGGACAGGCAATAACGCTTGCTATCTATTTAGTTATCTACTTTGTGCGCCCTATTCGTATTCACATTAGCAGACAATTTCTTATTTTTGATAAAAAAACAGCTTTCAAACTGTATTTTGTTGGTATACCCGCAACTTTAAATATGGCTTTGCCATCTGTTTTAATTTCAGCGCTAAATTCCATTCTGTCCTCATATTCAGAGGTATATATTTTAGTTTTAGGAATTTATTATAAATTGCAGACTTTCCTATATCTTCCTGCTAATGGTATCATTCAAGGAATGCGCCCTTTAATTGGTTATAATTATGGAGCTGGTGAACAAAAGCGTGTTAAGGAAATTTATAATATTGTTCTTTTCATGAGTAGCGTAATTATGGTTTTAGGCACTATTATTTGTTTGCTCATTCCCGGTCAACTAATAAACCTGTTTACTCATGTGCCGGAAACAATTCATACAGGGGAAATTGCACTCCGTGTTATTAGCGCAGGCTTTCTTGTTTCAGCTATTTCTGTAACTTCATCAGGTGCGTTAGAGGGATTAGGAAAGGGTATGCCGTCATTAATTATTTCTCTATGCCGTTATATTATCATTATCATTCCGTCCGCATTTTTGTTTAGCAAACTTTTTGGCGCAGTCGGCGTATGGAATGCTTTTTGGGTGGCTGAATTTATTACCGCAATTATTTCATTTTTTATTTATCACAGAACAATAAAATGTAATTAGAAAGACAACCGCATACCGGGAGGTGGTAACATGGAAAAATATTATTGCTGACACTTAATGAACAGGAAGAAAACCTTACCCGCCTTGAATATAATACCCTTGTATTCCTTGCTTCCAATCCCGGCATTGTCCTCACACAGACACAAATTTTTGAAGCCGTATGGAACATGGACAGCGATAGCTGCCATGCAGGCGTTGTCAACGTGATTTATAATTTACGGAAAAAGATAGAGCCGGACAGCAAAAACCCGACCTACATAAAAACCGTGTTAGGTGTCGGCTATAAATTCAGCGGATAAACGCCGGGGAATGATGATTGATACATTATCATTTCCCGGTGTCTTTTTCTGCCCCTGTGGACGCTTAGAAGCCCTTATTCGGGCGGCAATGGTAATTTGTTGGTAAACGTCAAATTCTCCGCCCCTTGATAAACTAAGCGCCGCTTACTTGCGGCGCTTGCTGTAACAATCAGCCGGGAGAGTTTCCGACCACGGCATGAACGGCTCCAACATGGATTGTTCTATACTTCCATTCTCATAGATAAGCCGCGGCAATTCTGTCAGCAAATGTTTGATGTAATAATAGACATTCAGATTGTTCGCACGGGCAGTCTCAGTAAGGCTGTAAATGACGGCGCTCGCTTGGGCACCGCGGACCGTATTGATCGTCACCCAGTTCTTCCGGCCGATCGTAAGATTCCTCAGCGCCCGCTCCGAGGCGGAATCGTCGATCGGAACCTCGCCGTCTGTCAGGAATACTTTGAGATATTCCTCCTGATTGATACTGTATGCAAGACCCTTTGCCGTTTCACTTTTCGGAAGGACCAGCCCCTGCCTGAAAATGTCTTTTATCCACGCGAAATATTCCTCCACCAGCGGTCTGATGGAAGACTGCCTCTCACTCAGGCGGGCTTCGGGAGATAAGTTTTTCAGGGTCCCCTCCAGATCGTAAACAGCCCCGATGCGCACCAGCGCTTTATATGCTACGGATGCTTTGACCGCTTCCCCATTCCCTTTGCCCATTGCCTTGATGGCATTGGCAAAGTGGCGCCTTGCATGTGCAAAACAGTTTGCATTCGTAATGCCTTCCCGTTCCCGGGCAAGCTTATGGTACTGCTCCAGGCCATCCGTCATCAGGATCCCTTTAAAATCCTTATAGTATTCCTTCGGGTGGTCGCTGTGCCGCGTCTTCTGATACTCGTACACAACGATCTTTGGACCGGGGCTCAGTTCGCCGGTGAGATGTACCCACATGTAACTTTTGCTGCCCGCCGGCCTGTCATCGTGGATCACCTCCAGCGGTGTCTCGTCACACTGGTTCACATGCGCTTCCAGCTGCCTCTTTTTCATCAGGTCATATACCGGCTGGAAATACCGTTCTGCCGACCATACCGTCCAGTTGGACATGGTCTGCTTGGAAAGGTTCAACCCATTTGCCTGAAAATCACGGGCGATACGGTCCAGCGGGTTGCTGTTGACGTACTTTGCATTGATGACCGCCGCTTCCAGAGAAGGGGTTGCTATGCTTCCACGGAACAGGGTTGCGGGATGGTCTCCGCGCAGGAATTCATCCTGATGCAGTCCATCTGTGCCGACATACACTTTGACCACATGCTTTTCAGCGATCCACCGGGCTGGTTCAAAGCGGAGCTGCCAGAAGATCTCATCCGGCATGCTCTTCCAGTTCCCCTCGCCGAACGCACGGGAAAGTTCTTCCCGTGGGACATCATGTTCCACTTCTTCCTGTGGGAAATCCTTCAGGTCCTCCACACGCTGTCCCTTCTTCTTTGGACTGCGGGGTTGTTTCACTGCGGCAGCCACCGTCTCATCAATGGTCGGTTCCGGACGGCTTTCATCACAGTTTTCTTCTGCTTCATTAAAAAAGGAGAGCTGTCCCTCGATCTCAGAAAGTTTTTCCGTGTGACGGCCAAAACGCTGCTGGTCTGCAAGGCGTATCTGCTCGATCAGATTTTCGTAATCGTGCTCCAGCTTATCAAGACGGTCCTGCATCTGACAGATGACATCATTCTTGGCCTCATGATCCATGGTATTCAGTTCATACGGAGTAAATTTCCTGCACATACTGACCGCCTTTCCGATAGGCCAAGTATAGCACAAAATCCGGAAAATGGCGAATCCCGGCAGAAACCGGTACCGTCATTGTGCCATCATGCCAGACCCTTTTAGACGGTCCGCCGGGGTGTTGGAAAATACGGGATCTGCAAAATCCCATTTTTTTGCGATGGACAGCCTCCCGGGACATCACAGCGTATTATGCCCGGCCCGTTTCCCTTATTGGATCGCCCCTGTACATGCAAAAAACAGAGAAAATTTTTCTCTGTTTTGCACAAATGTCAGCATATTTTTGACGGATCCACATCCTTGATCCTGGGATCCAGCGGGTTTAAACCCAGCATGAGGTATCGGTATTGTTCTTCCGTCAGTTCCGCGGCTTGTTCTGTATTTCTCGGCCACGACATACGCCCGTCCTCAAACCGCTTATAGAGGAGCAGGAAGCCTGTCCCCATCCACAAGAGTCCCTTACATCGATCCGAACGTTTCCCACAGAATAGGAAGAGGGTTCCTTTCTCAAAAGGGTTCTGCTTATATTTGTCCCCGATGACCATTGTCAGGCCATCGATCCCCTTTCTGAGATCGACCGTG
>RAYR01000022.1 GCA_003612405.1 bacterium 0.1xD8-71 | reverse complement strand
TGATGACTCCGTTCGACTTGCATGTGTTAAGCACGCCGCCAGCGTTCATCCTGAGCCAGGATCAAACTCTCTTATAAGTCTTTTGATCCGGATCAAAACAAGCTTGGCTTTCTTCAATCCGTGAAGTTAATCCCAAAGGAATTTACTCCATTTACTGTTTTTGTGTTTTTGTTCGTATCGTTCTGATACTCTCTGAATAATTCTCTTGAATTTTCAGGGTTGCATTACTGTTTATTTGTCAAGGTACCTTGTAGTAAATCCCTTCGGAATTAACTACTGTAAATCCCTTCGGAATTAACTACTGTAAATCCCTTTGGAATTAACTACCAAAGAACTCCTTTTCAGTCGTTCTTCGTGCGTCCTCTCGAACGCCAACGGAGATGGAGGGATTTGAACCCTCGCGCCGCTATCAACGACCTGCACCCTTTCCAGGGGTGTCCCTTCAGCCATCTTGGGTACATCTCCAGACATAGCTAAATCAAAATTACCATCTTAAATTGTCGAGTCATAAGGCTCGGTCGGAGAGGTATCTCCAGCGGAGAGGGTGGGATTCGAACCCACGCGCCCTTGCGGACAAACGGTTTTCAAGACCGCCTCGTTATGACCACTTCGATACCTCTCCAGGTTCGTTTTGCGTCCTTCCTCTCGGTCAGCGCAAAAATTATTCTAGCAAAAATAAAATTCAGTGTCAACCTATTTTATCCAAAAACACCAAAAAGTTTTATCCACATAAAAAGCCGTGGGAAAACATCTTATCCACGGCTCAAAAAAGTCTCTGCAACTGCCAGATCCTCCGGTGTAGTAATCTTGATATTTTCATAAGATCCTTCCACCAGTCTAACTGGATGCCCTATCAGGGTTTCTACCACCATCGCGTCATCGGTAATCCCGATTCCCTCTGCCGCCAGTCTTTCTTTTTCCTGCATGAGTCTTTCATAAGCTTCTATAATAAGAGGGGCATCAAACACCTGCGGCGTCTGCACCTGCCACAGGCTTCTCCTGTCCGGTGTCTGTAATGCATATCCTTGATCATCCACTACTTTAATGGTATCTTTGACCGGCATTCCCGCCACGCACGCATGATCAGTCATAACGGCGTGAAGTGTCCTCATCAGAATATCTTCCGTAAGAAAGGGTCTTGCCCCGTCATGGATAAACACATAACCGTCCTCGTTCGCAATCGGCATGTCTTTTTCTTTGACAGCCTGCAACGCATGATAGACAGAATCATACCGCTCCCGGCCTCCGGTAACAATTTTTTTCACTTTGGTAAAATGATATCTGTCTACAATCTCTTTCCGGCAATATGCTTCCTCCCCATCGCCCGCCACGAGAATAATATCATCCATAAAACTGTCCTGAAATGTTTTTAAGGGATAATAAATGACTGGTTTATCCCCCAACAGCAGGTATTGTTTCTGCACGCTGCTGCGCATCCGCCTGCCCTGTCCTGCCGCCAGCAGTATCGCCGTACATTTCTTTTTCATGGTCAAAGTCCTCTTCCTTAATTACGGTAAATGACATCAGAAAATTCATGACATAATATAAAACACATAAACAACCGCCGGCATTATAATCAGCGCAAAGGCAAGCAATATCCTCCACCACATTGGTTTTTCCCACTCTATCTGCAATGCCGTCACGGCATTATCAGGCTTCTGTCTGTCATAATACACCACAATCCTGTCATTTATCTGCAATTTATGCACCTGCTTTTTGGCAAGTGACTTGAAACTTCTTTCATGCACAATGCTTCCGTCATAATAAGAATATGTTATCACATATGGCTCGCTTGCCGATCCCTCCGATTGATAATTTCGCTCTACTACGATATTTACAATTGTTCCCACGGTTTCTGCCGGCTCTCGAAATCCTCGAAGGATTCTACGATTATGTGTACTCACAAACCACATAATCAGAACGATGGACAGAACCCCTGTCCCAACAACACTGGTTAATACAACCAATTCTACTGTACTCAATCTTTTGCCTCCTGTCCGTCCTGTCTGAAGCAAAGCCATTTCTTTCCTTTATCTCTCACCCAGTTTCAGATTCGGCACCGCGTTCAGATCATATCCGTGGCGTACTCCTTTTTGATACTCGTAATATGCCGCCGCACCGATCATCGCCGCATTGTCTGTACACAGGATAGGCGAAGGGCGGTAAAAAGCCACTCCCTTCTGGCGGCAGGCCTGCGTCAGAGCCTCCCGCAATGCAGAATTGGAAGCCACGCCTCCAGCAATGGCAAATTTATCTATCCCGCTCTCTTCCACTGCCATCATGGAATGTTCCACCAGCACATCCACCACTGCTTTCTGGAAGGAAGCCGCCACATCCGCCTGGCAGATGGGAATCCCTTTCATTTCACAGGAATTGAGATAGTTGAGCACCGCCGACTTCAGACCGCTGAAGCTGAAATCATAAACCGCATCCGCCACTTTGGCGCGCGGAAACTTTATGGCGTCCGGATTGCCCTGTCTGGATACTTTATCAATCTTAGGGCCGCCCGGATATCCTAACCCGATGGCGCGGGCCACTTTATCGAAAGCTTCCCCTGCCGCATCATCCCGGGTACGTCCCAGGATCTCATACTCACCATAATCTCTGACCACCACTAAATGAGAATGTCCGCCTGATACGACCAGACAGACAAAGGGTGGTTCCAACTCTTTATTTTCTATATAATTGGCACTGATATGCCCTTCAATATGATGAACGCCCACCAGGGGAATTCCCGACGCAAAGCTCATGGCCTTTGCCGCGGACACACCTACCAAAAGAGCCCCCACAAGACCCGGGCCATAGGTAACTGCAATGGCATCCATGTCAGACAGGTTCTTTCCAGCCTCCCGCAATGCCTCGCCGGCCACCTGATTGATCTTCTCAATATGCTTACGGGACGCGATCTCCGGAACTACTCCGCCATAAAGTGTATGCAGTTCAATCTGGGAAGAAATGATGTTCGAGAGAACTTCCCTTCCGTTCCTCACCACCGCGGCCGCCGTCTCATCACAGGAGGTCTCTATCGCCAATATATCTACTATACTCATGTATCTGTCTCCGTATCTGTCTTCCGCATCAGGCGCACGCCCTGTTTACTCTGCCAGTTCCCATCCCAGAATCTTCCAATGGCCGTCCTCATCTTCCCGCAGGACAAACTGCTCCATGGAAGCCATAGTTCCCGTACTGCCGGTCTGTTTCAGATTAAAGGTACAGTACAGTCTGGCACAGGAACGGCCATTCTCCGCAAAATATTCCACATCTGTACTGGCTGAAATCTCATAACCGGCAATCGTATACTGATCCTGTTTCATCTGCGCGATCTCAAGCTTCAGGTCGTTAAAGTAGTCTTCCTGTGACTTGTTCGCTATCAGCTCCTCGTCATAAAGTTCCTGAATCTTATCTCCAAGCAGGAGCAGTTCTTCCTCGCTGTACTCTTCATTATAAAAGCACTGGGTAATCTGGCAGTAATATCTCAGCACCTCTTTCGGCGTAGGCGGATAACTGCGCTCCAGATCTTTCATCAGCACGCTCTGTACTGCCGTAATCTCCACCTGCTCTACAGTCTGCTCTTTCCCGGTCTTATGACTCAGATAATAATAATACCCCAGTATAAGCGCCGCCAGAACGATTACGATAATGACAATTTTAATTGTTTTGGAAGCTTTCATAGATAATCCTCCCCGTTTTACTCCTCTTCAAACAAAAGATCGATACTCCTGCCGTCTTTGGCGGCAACTGCGTTTGGAAAAATTTTCCTTACTTCCTGCATATAGTCTTCCGGACGAATCAGGGAAGGGCTGTAATGTGTCAGCCACAGCTCCCGTGCACTTGCACGAAACGCGAGATCCGCCGCCTCATAAAATGTCATATGTTTATATTCTCTGGCCTTCTGCACCTTGTCCGGTTCCCCGTACATCCCCTCACAGATAAAAAGATCTGCCGCCGCCGCATTTCGTACAATGCTCTCTGTGGGTCTGGTATCCGTGCAGTACGTGACTTTAATCCCTTTTCTGGGTGCTCCCAACACCATATCCGGTGTAAATATCTTTCCTTCTTCTTCTATTATCTCACCTTTTTGCAGACGATTCCAGTATTTTCTTGGAATCTGCATCTGGTTGGCTCGTTCCACATCAAATCTGCCGATGCGTTCCACCACGATATTATATCCATAGCAGACCACGTTGTGATTGACCCGGAAAGCTTCAATATGAAAGCCCTCAAAGGCAATGGTCTGCTCCGGCTCCGTAAGCTCCTGGCAGTGAATCTCAAAAGGCAGTTCCGGCGCAATTACCCGCAAAGAATTGACTATTTTGGTCAAACCTTTGGGGCCTATCAGCAACAATGGTTCCGTACGCTCTGCATTGCCCATGGTAAGGAGCATCCCCGGCAGACCGCTGATATGATCCGCATGAAAATGGGTGAAGCAGATGACATCAATGGGCTTAGGACTCCACCCCTTTTCTTTCATGGCAATCTGCGTTCCCTCTCCGCAGTCTATCAATATACTGATGCCCTGATACCTCGCCATCAGCGAAGTAAGCCATCTGTGCGGCAGAGGCATCATCCCTCCTGTACCAAGTAAACAGATATCTAACATGCGTGCTCCTGTTCTGTTAAAAGTCCAGGCAGTCTAAAGCATTTCCTTTCTTTCCCGTCTCTCGACCGGGATCCGGAAACCTGCTGTCAGTTTCTCATAACACGCCTCGCACAGGTCAAACTTCTCACTCTCTCCGTCCTTGGCACCAAAGAAACCAAAATCATGGTTCACATGGATACACTCTTCTTTCAAAATTCCATTTTCTACCAACAATTCTTTGCCGCAGGCATTACAGACTACCTTGACCAACTGTTTTTCATTTTCATATACGCGCATGACAATCCTCCTGTAATCTTACTTATTCCCCTCGCACCCATTTTATCAAATAAAATGCGAAAAATCGGTGGTAATTGTTCCATGCGCTTCCTATCTCTTCCACATTATCATAGCATCTTCCGTCGGTTTTTCATAGAAATTCGGACGGATTCCCTCGGAGCGAAATCCAAGTTTTTCATACATTCGGATTGCCGCCTCATTGCTGACCCTGACTTCCAGCGTATAAGCCGTAACCCCCTCCCGGTCTCCCTGTGTCATCAGATACTTAAGAAGTCCCGTGCCCACGCCGCGCCTTCTGGCGCCGGACGATACGGCAACATTGGTGATATTTCCCTCCCCGGCAATCATCCAGAGGCCGCAGCCGCCAAGCAGTTTCCCGTCCTCCTCGGCCACATAATATCTGGTATCCTCTTTTGTGATCATCTGTAAAAAGGATTCCTCCGACCAGGGCATGGAAAAGGTCTCCTCCTCCAGCCGGCTGATAAAAGTTACATCTTCCGAGGTCATCGCCCTATATATGATCATACGCCATCTGTCCTTTCGGCTGCGCCACGGTTTCTGCGTCCCTGTCCTGTCATCCTCTAATCAACTTCCGCGGTCTGTCTGTCCTGACTCTCGGCCCGCTCCCGCTCCGCCTGGGAAAGGCGCAGATAAACCGGCGCGTGTCGCGCACCGCTCTCCACCCTGCCCAGGGCATAATACTGGCTTCCGAGCACCGCGATACAGGCGGCGGACTGTCTGTTTCGATTGGCCGGGGCCAGACTGTAGGGCACCCGCATCACCTCCGCCATCCGTTCCCGGAATACCGGCACCCCGTCTCCTAAGAAAACCACTTTTCTTTCCAACTCATTCAGTCTTTCCGCCACCTCATCAAAAGCCGTCGCATACTGCTCCACTATGACATTCATGTCATATTTATCTTCTTTATAAAGAAACTCATATATTCCCGTATATACCTGGCTTCTTCTGGCATCCATAATGGGACACACCAGGGCGTCCGTGCCGTACATCTGCCAGGCAAGGCCATCCACCGTAGGCACCGGTACGATCGGCTTATTTAGCGCAAAGGCAAGTCCCTTGGCTGTAGCGGATCCGATACGCAGACCCGTAAAGGAGCCCGGCCCTGCCGCCACCGCAATGGCGTCCACCGTATTTAAGTCAAGTTCCACCATATCCCGGATTTCCTCAAGCATCGGCAGTAAAGTCTGGGAATGTGTCTTTTTATATTGTATGGTATACTCCGCAATCAGGTTGTCATCTTCCACCAGCGCTGCGCTGGCCACCAGTCCGGAGCTGTCCAATGCCAGTATTTTCATAAGCCCTTCTCTTCTATCCTTATTCTGCGATACTCAAATCCCTTTGACAAATCTTTCTCTATCGTGATGCGGGTGTGCTTTTCCGGAATGATCTCCGCCACCAGATCCGCCCATTCAATCAGGGAAATGCCCTCTCCATAAAAGCAGTCCTCGTAGCCGATCTCCTCCATCTCCTCCACATCCCCAATGCGGTATACATCAAAATGATAAAAAGGAAGCCTGCCCTCCTCATAAATCTGTAAAATCGTAAAGGTGGGACTGTTTACCGGCTCACTGATGCCAAGCCCCGCCGCCACACCCTGGGTAAAGACCGTCTTGCCAACCCCCAGATCACCGATCAGCGTACAGACCTGTCCTGGCTTCGCCTGTTCCCCAAAGCTTCTGCCATATGCAAATGTCTCCTGCGCACTGAAAGTTTCCCGTATCTTTTCCATATCCATTCCACCCGAATATCATCTTCGCTTAACCGCGTATCTTTACTTTCTTCGGCGGCATATGCGTGGAAATCATCTCGATCACCTTATATTTTCCCTCGCCCAGATCCGCTTTCGGAAAAATGCAGGCGTTTACCGCCGTGGTATAAACCACAATGCTCTTGGGCGTGGAAACGGCCCTGACCATATTTTCCCAGGCCATCTTCTCCGTGGTCTCATCCTGGGACACTTCAATACCCTCTTCCGTCAACCTGTAGTGAAGCGGCTTCTTAAAAGCCGGCGTCGCCTGGGCCTGCTGTCTGGATTTCAGGAAAAGCGTCCAGGGCAGATACAACAGAATCACCAACGCAATGATCAGCACCAGAGGCTGTCTGTTGGACGCAAATAGAACCAGCATCAACGCCCCCACCAGAGTACCCATCAGTCCGGGCAGCCGGGAATAGGTGTGCTGTAACATATAATCATATAAAATATTAGGGGTAATCTTTACGTCAAATTCTATTTCCATGCTTGTCTCTTTCCGTTTTTCTCTAAGAAAGCACCTACAATGCAGGTGCTTTCTACTGACTTCTATTATACTTCAAATCAGACAAAGTGCAAGTAAAACATGTTTCCTTTACTCATGCCGCAGCGCCTCAATCGGACTTAACCTTGCTGCCTTCCTGGCCGGATAGATTCCGAAAAAGATACCCACCGCCGAAGAAAATATGGTGGCAAACAATACCGTGGAAGCTTTCACCTTGGCCGCAAAACCAAAGGAACCGCATAGTGCGACAGCTCCCAAACCGCCAATGGCAATGCCGATCAGACCTCCGATCAGCGTGATGATACTGGCCTCCGCCAGAAACTGTAAGAGAATCGACCGCGTCCTGGCGCCCAGGGATTTTCGGATACCGATTTCCCTGGTGCGCTCCGTCACGGACACCAGCATGATGTTCATGACGCCGATACCGCCCACTAACAGGGAGATGGCCGCCACAAAGGAGATAAAGAGCGTGATCACTCCCAGGATACTGTCATACTGCGCCTGATAGTCCGCAAAACTCTCCATCATTATCTTATTCTCGCCGCGCACATTAAACTTGTTCTCCAAAAGCGTGATGGAATCCGCCGCCACCTGGGCTGAATATGCGGAGCTCTCCGCCACCACGTATATCTGCGTAAAGTCGTCCACCCACAAACCAAAAGCCGTACTCATCGTCGAAAGCGGTATCTCCATCTGCAAATAACCGCCGCCATTCAGCGCGGAAATCAACCCTGCCTTGGTATCCTGTCTGATACCCACAATCGTGAATTCCTGGGTCACACCCCAAAGATATACTTCCACAGTCATACCCACCACATCCGTGGTTCCAAAAAGCATCCGGGCGTTGTTCTCATTGATGACACAGACCATACTGGAACCGTCATATTCCGTGCGTGAGAAATACCTTCCCTTCACAATGGGCTCGCTTCCTATCGCATACTGCAAGGCCTCTGTTCCGCCATAAAGGAGCGCTTCAAACTCTCCCCTTCTTCCGATTGCCGTACCCCACAGACCATACTGCGGCGTAACGCCCTTGACATGTTCCACTTTTTCTTCAATAAGGTCAAAATCATCCTCCGTAAATACCACATCATTGGCCTCCGCATCACTGTTCGTATAGAGTGCGATCAGACCGCCGCCCATGTTTTCCAGTTCCTCATTGATGGAACCACGCATACCGTCTCCAATGGAAATGATCATGATAACGGAAGCAATACCGATAATGATACCCAGCATGGTCAGGACGGAACGTCCCTTATTGGTTTTAATGTTCATCAGGGCGATCTTAATGTATTCCCAAAATTGTGCCATATGTCTCACCCTTTCTTATCAGCCCTGCGGAACTGCCGTCACCGCCATGCCTTCCTCAAACTCCTGTCCCATGGACATGATCACCTTATCACCAACCGAAAGTCCTTCTTTGACTTCACAAAGGCTCTCATTGGAAATGCCCACAGTAATGCGTCTCTTCGCCACAAGACCGTTTTCTTCCACATACACGAAATCCCCGTCCCGATCGCTGTTGACAAGTTCCATGGGAATGGTTGTCACGCCTTCGGCCTTTGCCGTATGTACCACCACTTTAGCTTCCACACCCAGAAATATATTTTCATCCGGTTTCTCTATGCCGATATCCACACCGACTACCGCAGCACCATTATTATTGGTAGTTGCCATACCCTCTATCTTATCCACCTTGCCTTCATACATATTACCGGCTATATCTATCTCTGCACTCTGCCCTACCGCAAGCTTTTCCAGGTCATACTTGGACACATTGGCATGTATGACTACCTTATCTGTACTCTCCAATACCACCAGCTTACCATTCTCTGCCGGCGTAGCACCCTCCACAGCATTAATCTCCGTGACGACCCCTGCAAAGTCAGCTGTGATACCGGACTCCACTTCCTGAATGGACTCCAGTGTTCCTCCGTTTGTCAGTTTCTGAAGCGCAGTATCCGCTTCCAGCTTCTCTTTACTGCCGGTATCCATCATGGCATCCTCGGAAGCTTCTTTCTGGGATTCCATTTTGGCTTTCAGTTCCTTGGCGTCTGCAATAATCTTTTCTATTTCGGCTGCTTCTCTCTCCAGATCGCGGATCTCCTGGTTATTCTGCTGTTCATAGGAGTTATACTGTACCTGTTCCTGCAAACTTAACAAGGTTTCCTCATCCTGGGCAATCTGGTTCTTGGCCGCATCGTCCCTCTCCCGCTTCTCACGCTTCTCCTTATCATCCATATCCTGAGACTCGGCCTCATAGGCATTACGCTCTTCCAACGCTTTCTTCTCATCACTGATGGTCTTCTCCCACTCTAAGAGAGATACCTGTAAAAGTGCACCCTGGTTGGCATACCATGCCTTCTTATCTTCTATGGTCTTCTGCAAACCTTTCAGATAAGTCTCATGATCGGAAATCTGCTGTTCCAACACAGGAAGATTGGTGTTGGCCTCGGAAAGATCCGCCAGATATTTGTTATTTTTATATAAAGAACTGGAATAATCTCCCTGGCTGGAGGCCAGTTTTAATTCTGCTTCCTGTCTCGCCTCAGAAAGAGCCGCCTCATCAAACTTAAGAAGCACATCCCCCTTCTTCACTTTATCACCTACTGCCACTTTGACTTCACTCACCGGAACCATCACCGCAGCAAAATAACTTTTGGTTTCCATACTTTTTACCGTACCGTTAGTACGCAGGGTCTGTTCCACATCTTCTATTGTGACTTCCATCGTAAATACCGTAGGTAACGTATTCTTCGCCATAATGGAATTGCGGACAAAAAATCCGGCAACCAGTACAACAATCACCAGCACGGCAATACGGCGGCGTATCTTTTTCTTCTTCGCCTTATCCATGGGCTTCTTTTCTTTTTTGGCCTTTTTCTCTTTCTTATTCTCCTTTGTATCATTGACTACATCAGTCACTTTTGCCTCTTCCGTCTTATTCTCCGATATCTGTGACATTTTCATAATCCTCCTCAATTCTTCCGTCCATGATCTTGATCACCCGTCTGGCCTTTGCTGCAATCTCATCATCGTGAGTGATCAAAATAACCGTCCTGCCCTCCTCGTGAAGGGCCTTTAAAATATCCATGATCTCTCTGGTGGAATTGGAATCCAGATTGCCCGTAGGCTCATCCGCCAGGATAATCGGCGGCGCCTGGGCTATCGCTCTGGCAATGGCCACCCTCTGCTGTTGTCCTCCGGACATTTCCGATGGCTTGTGGGTCTTACGCTTCTCCAGGCCAACCTTATCAAGCGCCGCCTCCGACAGCTCCATCCGCTCCCGCTTCCCTACACCCCGGTAGATCAACGGCAGTTCCACATTCTCAAGAGCCGTCAGGCTCGGGATCAGATTAAATCCCTGGAACACAAACCCGATCTCCTGATTACGGATGTCCGAAAGCTCGTCATCCGTCATACTCCCCACATCATGTCCATGCAGGTAATAGCTTCCGCTGGTCGGTACATCAAGACATCCCAGCATGTTCATCAGCGTGGATTTGCCCGAACCGGAGTGCCCGATGATCGCCACAAACTCACCTTCCCGGATTGTCAGGCTCACATGATCGAGCGCCTTCACCTCATTCTCCCCGGGATTGTATACCTTGCAGATATCCCGGATTTCCACTAACGTATCCATGCTACTCCCCTCCTTAGCACATTTATTTCCGCGAGCAACGAGACAAAGTCATGCTTGCATGACCTTGGCGACTGCCGCGAGGGTGAAATCTCCCTACAAGCTACGATACCCCACAGCTTACTGCGGGAGATTTCACTATAGTAAACGAAACAGAATGTCTATTGTCTTCATTCTTTTTATGCTCCGGGCATGAAAAATGCCACACCTCTCAAGCCTGTTCCATCATACCAGTCTTTTCTTAAGAGATTCACTATAATTCCTTAAAGGAATCTTAAATTTTACTGATATCATTATCGCATATAAATCTTACAACAATCTTTCAGATAAAAAAACAATTCTAACAAATCTGTAAGATTTATGCTACTATAAAATCACAGGCGTGCCAATACTACTTTGCGACAAAAAAGTAGCATTTCATTACCATCTCCTAAATATAAAAAGCCGCATACAATGGCACCGTTTTGATACTTTTGCACAATTAAAAGCGGCCAGGTAACAACCTGCACCGCTTTATATTTTACGCTTTGTTCTACCCCAAGATCCCCTTATAAATCTCATAGTCTTCCTGCTGAAAGACATTGAACACCACTCTGGTAATCTGCTCATCTTCCTGTAAGTAATCTTTCACTGTCCTCACTGCAATCTGAGCCGCTTCTTCCCGGGGAAAATGAAATTCCCCCGTGGAGATACAACAGAACGCAATGCTCCTTAAGCCGTTTTCCGAAGCCAGTCTCAGGCAGGAACGGTAACAGTCCGAAAGCTGTCTGCAATGTTCCTTCGTGAGCTGATAAGATACGATCGGGCCTACCGTATGGAGCACATATCTGGATGGAAGATTGAAGGCCGGTGTAATCTTGGCCCGCCCTGTGGGCTCATCATACCCCTGTTTCACCATCAGTTCATCACAGGCCAGACGAAGCTGTATCCCGCTGACACTGTGGATGACATTATCCACACAGCCATGACAGGGTACAAAACATCCCCGCAGGGCGCTGTTGGCGGCATTGACGATCGCATCTATCTTCAGCGTGGTAATATCACCACGCCAGAGAACCAGCCTCTCATCGTCAGGTGAAACCGGCAGCATATCACTGTCCGTAATTCCCTTTTCCTGCACCTCCTCCTTAAGGTAGGCATCCTGTATGGCAAGAAACTCCTGCCCGATCGGACGAGGCGCACGGATATTCATAAGACTTCTCAGGAGACGTTTCTGTTCCTCTGTTTCCCCCGGAATCTCCATGTTCCTGTATTGTGGCTGTTCCGATAATAGTTCCCGGATCAGATATATCCTCTTTTCTTCATGCGTCATAATATTTCCTTCTCCACACGCTGTCTGCCCACCGCCGGAGCAGCATTTTTAAGAATAGGACTCAAGGGTTTGTAAATCAAAAGTGTAACCCCGGAAGCCGCCGCGCTTTTGATAATGTTGATAGGCGCCACCGCAAAGACAACAAAACTGGTCACATTATGAATATTGCCGTTAATCTCTGCACCTGCCGCAATAATCGCTTCCATCGGCATCCCAAAGAGATTGGAAAAAGCCGGAAGCAGATAGACTGCATTGAAAGCCGTACCAAACACAGTCATGATCAAGGAACCTGTCAGACAAGATACAAAGGCCATCTTCTTGGTCTTTTTCAGCATATAGATGATGGAAGCCGGCAGTACCAGACTGCAACCGATCACAAAGTTTGCCAGATCTCCCACAAATGCTGTGCTGGTGCCTTTGATGATAAGCTTTAATAAAATCTTGCAAAATTCAATCATCACACCCGCCACAGGGCCGAAAGCGAAAGTACCCACCAGGGCCGGTATCTCACTGAAATCCAACTTATAAAAGCCAGGTGCCAGGAACAGGATCGGGAAATCCAGAATATGTAATATCACCGCCAGTGCTGAGAAAAGCCCGATCATCGTAATCTTTCTGGTGGTCAGAATCCGTTCCGTGATACCCGCACGTTTCTGTGCATATTTCTCCGCCATATAAGCAATGAGAAACAACGCCGCCGCAATGCCTGCACAGACCAGCACAAAGACCACATTATCCGCAATACTCTCTAATAAACCATTACCCATTTTCTTTTCCTCTCTTTCCGGAGTCTTTCACTCCTTACATTCCAGGAAAAAGTTCTTCCTCCGGCAGGCACATAAAAAATCCCCGAAACATATCATTCCGGGGTCTCACTCATAACATCCGTCCCGCACCACAGCAACGGCACAGGCACCTGCCTGATAGATATGACCTATACGTCATATCTTTTGTCTTCTCTCATCCAGACTATACTGTCGGTTTTGGAATCTCACCAAATCAGCCGTCAGCGCATCACGCGGGTAAACGCTTTGCAATAACGGGTCGCGGACTATACCGCCGGTAGGGAATTGCACCCTGCCCCGAAGAACTTTTTTCTTATTTTGTTTACGTGGATTATCATACTACTTTCCAGCAGGAAATGCAAGCCCTCTTTATAATTGCCTGGGATATTGTCAATGCAAATCCCTGCTCCCCAAGAATTTCCCCGGCCTTTTTCTCATCATAACCTATGATATAAGGAACCTCTCCTGCCTCTTCACCACAGCTTATTACAACCGTCGCGCTTTCATCCTGCAAATCCGTTCTCTGTACCCTTGCCGTGATTCCAATGCTCAGAATCGTAATCAAACAGACAATGGACAGGGATAATAAAACATTGGCAAATCTGTGTCTTTCTGTCATAACCATCACTCTTATCCTTTCCTCCATTGGATATTTGCAGAAAGAACTGCATAGAAGATCTCTCTGCACCCTCTTCTCCTCCAGATCTATTAAAACCTGTAAATACTCTTTCCTGTATTCAGGCGTGTGATTCTTTAATAGTACTTCGTCGCAGGACAGTTCCATATCACGATTTACCAGATTATACATTACCCATATCAGGGGATTGTACCAGTAAATTGAACAGATGATAGCCAAAATCCATTTTAACAGAACATCCAGACATCTTATATGGATAAACTCATGTTCTAATACAAACGCAAGATTTCTTTCTCTTATATCTGCATGTGCCGGAAGTAAAATAACCGGTCTTATAACGCCATAGGTCAACGGCACAGCGATTCTGTCAGATTCCTTAATCTCTACCGTTCTTTTTAAGGCATGTGATTTCCTCCATTCCTCAAAATAATTTTCTTTAACAGGTATCGCCGTGCAATATACGATTCTTTTGGTCAAATGGGAACTGATAAAAATACCTGCAATTACAATTACTCCCAACAGCCAGATTATTTTCATGATTCTGCCCGCAAACAGCGGCGGCATCTCATTACCTGATAATTTTATTTTTTCCTGAAACCGCAGAAGCCCTGCGACCTTTCTGCTGACATCCGCGTTTTGTAACCGCAGTGCGATTGTAAAGGGACATAATAGCTGAACCATAAGAATCTTCCACAAAAGTAACCAGATTCTTCCCGGAATCCGATATATAAATATTTTTCTGGCTGTCACAATACAAAGAATGACCATACCGGCCATGATATTCCTATGTAAAATCCATTCCACGAATCTTCTCCTACGAGTTCTCTATCAGTTCCTTTAACCGCTGAATCCCGGCCTTATCCAGCCTCTTATCCCCGATCAATGCCGCAACCAGCCTGTCCGGATGTCCGTCATACATCTTTTCAATCAGCTCATCCGTTTCATATTTCTGTGCTTCCTCTTTGGAAATGAGTACATGACACATAAAATCCGGCTCTCTTCGTTCAATCGCTCCTTTATCTATACATTTTTTTATCACTGTATAGGTTGTTGTTTTACTCCAGCCGATCTGCTGATTAAGTATGTCTGCAATATTCTTTGCCTTAACTTCTCCTTGTCTCCAAAGAATCTCCATAACCTTCAATTCGCTGTCATATAGTTTCTTTTCCATAGTATAGTTCCATTTCTATTCTATTACGATAGAATATCTATATTCACATTCTATCATAATAGAATGACTTCGTCAATAAAGTAAATCTGATTCGCAAATTAAGTTTGCCAGTTCCGTATTCTTTTTATCACATGCTCATAACCGCCCCTGCCATGCGGAACCATACATCCCGAACAGTCCTTGATTCCCTTTTCAGTATACCGGAAATTGCCGCCGCATTTATCTCCAAGCGCATAGAGCGGGCAATAGCAGAACAGGCAGTTAAACTCCTCTTCTTCCCCCACCGGATGGCAGGGATAATATTCACATTCTTTGTTGCAGAAATATCTGGCGCTGTTTTGTCTCATAAATAACCTCATATAAAAAATCGAGCAGAGCACGATTGCGAGATCTGCTTCGCAGCCTCGTAAATCCGGAGCAATTTCCTATACCATAAAACAGGGCGCGGCCTACGCCACGCCCTATCATTATCAAATACTCAGAGAATACCGCTTTCCAGGTATTCTCTCAGGTGAAAGGAAGTTGCAAAGCAACTTCTTGTACACTTATTCGGCAATATCAGCATACATGAAGTACCAGTAACCATATGCGGAATGCCACATTCCTGTAATCTTATCGCTCTGTAACCAGAAGTCATTATAATAAGCCACCGGAACACATCCGCCCTCTGCCATCAGGATGTCCTCTGCCTTATGAAGGGCCTCGGAACGCTCTGCGGCATCCAGGGTTGTTCTGGAAATATCCATTGCTGCATCATACTCTGCATTGTTGAACTTACCGTCATTGTTACCGTTGCTGGAGTAAAGCAGATCCAACATATTGGAAGGATCGCTGTAGTCGCCTACCCAGCCATTGCGGGATGCTTCATAATCACCGTTACGTCTCATAGGTGTGAAACTTGCCCACTCAACGATATCTACCTGGAGATTGATACCAAGCTCAGCCCATGCCTGCTGTAAATACTCAGCCACTACTTTGTGATAGCCTGCATCGTTGGTAGAGTAGGTGATGGTCGGGAAGCCTTCTCCATTAGGATAACCAGCCTCCTCAAGAAGCTTCTTAGCTTCCTCTACGTTTGCCTCATGGTTTGCTGTATCAATATAAGGCTTGCCGCCGTTTGCATTGTCCATGAACTGAGAACCGTCTGTGTCAATCCAGCCAGGACCCATAAAGTTGCTTGCAGGAGAATAAGTACCCTGCATCAATGTGTTAGCCACATACTCACGGTCGATTGCAAGGCTGAGTGCCTTACGAACCTTCGCATCTGTGAAAGGCTCTTTCTGTGTATTCAGACTCAGATAGTAGGTACCGATGATCGGATCTACATAGAACTCCGGATTTCCTGTCAGGGAAGGAATCTCCTCTGTCGGAACGTCCTTGATAAAGAGTACTTCACCAGTCTGGTATGCACTGTAAGAAGCGGCGGGATCCTCAATCAGATTGAACTTAATAGCATCAAGCTTCACTGCATCCGCGTTCCAGTAATTAGGGTTCTTGGTGCACATGATATAAGAACTGGGAACCCACTCGGAAATATAGAAGGGCCCATTACAGATATAAGTATCTGCTGCTACTGCCCAACCGTCACCGTTAGCGTCTACAGTTGCCTGCTGTACAGGGCTCAAGGTAGCAAATGCTGCCAGGGAACCGAAGTAAGAGCAGGGAGAAGAAAGATGTACCACGAAAGTGGAATCATCAGGAGCCTCCACACCAAGTGCTTCCAGGTTTCCGCCGATTGCATCCGCATAGCCGTCTACCATACCAAGAACAGTCTCAGCATAAGGTGCTGCTACCATCGGATCGCAGACACGGCGCCAGCTGTATACAAAATCATTTGCTGTAAGGGCAGAACCGTCAGACCACTTCAGACCGTCTCTTAAATGGAATGTCCATGTAAGACCGTCCTCAGAAATCTCCCAGCTTTCCGCCTGACCAGGAGCAAGGCTTCCATCCTCAGCTACTGTCAAAAGGCACTCAAATGTGTGTAAGATCATATTACCGCCATCAACAGCACTGTTCAGTGCCGGATCAATGGTCTCAGGGTTGGGGCCGATCTGTACAGACAGAACCTTGCCGCCCTCTGTGGTTGCTGCCGGTGCTTCTGTACCTGCGCTGTCTCCTGTGGCAGCATCGCCCGCTGTATCGCCGGACTCTGTGGCAGCATCGCCCGCTGTATCGCCGGACTCTGTGGCAGGTGTGGTAGTCGTATTATTATCGGAACCACCGCACGCTGTCAGGCCAACGACCATAGCAGCCGCCATCATAAGCGCAATTACTCTTTTTTTCATAATCGTTTCCTCCTCGTATATAATTTTAATAACTCACTTTAAAGGTTTACCACATCTAGTTGCACTTGTCAATATGGTGACATGCGGAAAAATGGCCTTTTTCCACTTCTCTCCACTCCGGCACCTGGGCCGCGCACCGTTCATCCGCATAAGGACACCGGGTACGGAAGGCACATCCGGAAGGCGGATTTAAGGGACTCGGCACATCTCCCTCCAGCACAATACGCTGGCTGGCTCTGGCCTGTTTAGGATCTGCAATAGGGATTGCGGAAATCAGGCTTTTGGTATAGGGATGCAAAGGGCGGTCTATCAGTTCATAGCTGTCCGCCAGTTCCACCATTCTCCCCAGATACATGACGCCGATACGGTTGGAAATATGCTTCACCGCCGACAGGTCATGGGCAATGAACAGGTATGTCAGTCCCATCTTCTCCTGCAAGTCCTCAAACATGTTGATGACCTGCGCCTGGATGGACACATCCAATGCTGAGATTGGCTCGTCACAGACGATAAATTCCGGATGTACCGCCAATGCCCTGGCAATACCCACACGCTGTCTCTGTCCGCCGGAGAACTCATGGGGATAACGGTTTGCATGTTCGGAATTTAATCCTACTCGTTCCAGAATACTGATGATTCTCTCAAAGCGCTCCTCTTTATTCGCCGCCAGTTTATGGACATCAATCGCTTCTCCCACGATATCGCCCACCGTCATACGGGGATCCAAACTCGCATAGGGATCCTGGAACACAATCTGCATCCGTTTCCGGTAAGGCAGCATATCTGCATACTGCTTCTTCTCCACATCAAAAACCACATCGCCGTCAAAGGTGAATCTGCCGCCCGTAGGCTCATAAAGCCTTAACATGGTACGTCCGGTGGTGGTCTTGCCGCAGCCGGACTCTCCTACCAGCCCCAGGGTCTCTCCCTTATCTATATAGAAGGAAACATCCTCCACTGCCCGGACAAATTTTTTGTGTTTGCCAAATCCTCCCGCCGGGAAATACTGACGCAGATGTTCTATCTCAATCAAATGCTCACTCATGGGACGCTCCTTTCTCAAACTCTTCTTTCTGGTTCAACCAGCACTGCGTATAATGCACATCCCCAAAAGCAGATACCGGCGGCATTTCCCGCAGACAAATCTTCATGGCCGCATCGCACCTGGGTGCAAAAGGACAGCCCTCAGGCGGATTTAAAAGGTCTACCGGCGTTCCCTCGATGGGAATCAGTCTCTCATGCTCCTTCGTATCCAATCTCGGGATGGAACGGATCAGTCCCTTGGTATACTGATGTTTGGGATGGTAAAAGATATCGTCTGTGGTGCCATACTCCACAATCCGGCCGGCATACATAACCGCAATACGCTCACACATGCTTGCCACCACGCCCAGATCATGGGTGATCATAATAATCGCCATACCCAGCTTATCTTTCAGTTCCATCATCAGCTCCAGGATCTGTGCCTGAATGGTCACATCCAGGGCTGTGGTGGGTTCGTCTGCAATCAGAAGTTTCGGCTCGCAGGCCAGGGCAATGGCAATCATCACACGCTGGCGCATACCGCCCGACAATTCATGGGGATACTGTTTTAAACGTTTATCCGGTTCATTGATTCCCACCAGTTCCAGAAGTTCTTTCGCACGGGCCTTCGCCTGTTTACTGTCCTTATCCGTGTGCAGCTTGATCACTTCCGTGATCTGATTGCCAATGGTGTACACCGGATTTAAACTGGTCATCGGATCCTGGAAAATAATGGAAATCTCATTGCCGCGGATTTTCCGCATCTCCTTGTCCGTCATTTTTTCAATCTGATGTCCGTTAAAGTGCAGTTCTCCGCCCAGAAGCTTACCCGGATGCGCCGTCAGCCCCATCAGACTGTAAGCTGTAACAGACTTACCGGAACCGCTCTCACCCACGATTCCCAGCACTTCTCCTTCTTTCAACTGAATGGATACATCATTTAAGGCCTTTACCTCCCCTGCGGGAGTGAAGAAAGAAAGTCTTTCGTTTTTAATATCTACAAGGTATTCTGCCATCTTCTCATACTCCCTTCTCTAATTTTTCAGCTTCGGATCAAAAGCATCTCTTAACCCATCACCAAACAAGTTAAAGCTCAGAATAATCAAACTGATCAAAAGAGCCGGAATAAACAGCAGATACGGATAGGTCTGCATACCGTTGACCGCATCGCTGGCCAGACTGCCCAGGGAAGGAAGCGGCACTGCCACACCCAGGCCCAGGAAACTTAAGAAACTCTCTGTAAAAATGGAGGAGGGAATCTGCAAAGTCGTGGTTACAATCAAGGTACCGATACAGTTGGTCAACAGATGCTTTTTGATAATCCTGCCGTTACCTACACCCAGGGCCCTCGCCGCCGTCACATACTCACTCTCTTTGAGCATAAGCACCTGGCTTCTGACCATTCTCGCCATACCTACCCAGTAAAGCAGAGCAAACACAATGAAAATACTGATCAGATTCTCACCCACAATATTGACCCAATGGAATCCCGGCACACTTTCTCCCAGAGTGGTCAACGGCACCTTTAATGTAAAGGACAACAGGACAATCAAAAGAATATCCGGTATGGTATATATGATATCCACAATACGCATCATCACCAGATCCACCGTGCCGCCGAAGAAGGCCGCAATGGAACCGTAAGCAGAGCCGATGACCAGAATAATGGCCGTGGCAATCAAACCTACCAACAGGGAAATACGGCTTCCCATCATCACACGAATCGCATAGTCGCGCCCCATCTTGTCTGTGCCAAAGATATGAGGAAATACACTTTCTCCCGCATCAATTCTGGCCTGCTCTTCCTGGGAATACTCCATGGGCGCCAGATTGTTGGCTCCCTTAATCTGTTCCTTATAGGTGTAAGGATAAAATGACGGAACGATAAAGGAGAATATCATGACAAGAATGATCACTACCAAAGAGACCATGGCCACCTTATTTTTCCGAAGACGTCTGAAGCCGTCTTTCCAGAATCCCACGCTCTCGCGCATAATAACCTGGCTTTGTTTCTCTTCCTCCGTTGCCGGCAGAAAATCTTCCGGCTTGAGTTTTAACTGAAAACTTAAGGGATTTTCTTTCATTTTTGTATCATGCCTTTCTTAAATATCTGTATAATATGCCTACCGTTTCAACCTTTATTTCAACTTGATCCGGGGATCCACAATCTTGTAAATAATATCAACAATCACATTCATCACAATAACCAGTGTTGCAAGGAAAATCGTAGTCCCCATAATCAGTGTGTAATCACGCCCGTTGATCGCCTTGATAAACTCGCCGCCAAGTCCCGGAATAACGAAAATCTTCTCCACCACGAAACTTCCTGTAATGGTGTAGGCAAGCATCGGTCCCACATAAGTGACAACCGGCAGGATTGCATTACGCAGGGCATGCTTAAATAAAATCTTGCCCCCCGCCAGTCCCTTGGCCCGGGCCGTCCGCATATAATCCTGTCCCAGCACATCCAGCATGGAAGAACGCATCAACCTCATAATATAGGCCGTTGGATAGAAGGAAAGCGCTGTCACCGGCATAATATAATGCTTCGCTGTCTCCAGGCCCATTGTGGGCAGAACACCCAGCTTTACGCCAAAGAAATACATCATGACCGTGCAGATTACGAAACTGGGCACCGCAATACCGCAGGTAGCCACCACGCTGATCACACTGTCTGTCACCTTCCCGCGCTTTAAAGCTGCAATACACCCCAAAGGGATTCCCAATGTCAGGGACACCAGAACAGACAGTCCCCCCACTCTTGCCGACACGGGAAACTTCATGGTAATGATCGACATAACCGTACGGCCTCTCTGTTTTAAACTGTCGCCGAAATCTCCATGCGCCGCAGAGGTAACATAATTTAAATACCGTTGGAACATCGGTTTGTCCAGACCGTACTTCGCCTCCAGTGCCGCCTGCGCCTGGGGGCTGATCGCTTTTTCCGATAAGAACGGGCCGCCCGGCACCAGATTCATGAGGAAAAAGGTGAGTGTGGCAACCGCCCAGATTGTTACGATCGCCAGTAAAATGCGCTTTACAATATACTTCGCCATGCTAAAACTTCCTTTCTAACAATTTCGCGCACCGCGCTTCGCCGCGTTGCCGCCTGTACTACTGCTTTCTGCCTGCTGCTTTACTGCTGTTTTTTCCTGCCGCTTCCTGCCCGATCTTCATGGTAAGGCCGATCCGTTTCTTGGCTGTATCTACCGTCAGGACCTGCACATCCACCACATCCCCGACACTGACTGCCTCCAGAGGATGTTTGATGTACTTGTCCGTAATCTGGGAGATATGCACCAGACCGTCCTGATGCACCCCGATATCCACAAATACACCGAAGTCAATCACGTTGCGAACCGTTCCTTTTAAGATCATGCCGGGTTTTAAATCCTTCATATCCAGCACATCACTTCTGAGGATCGGTGCAGGCATATCATCACGGGGATCCCTGGCCGGTTTCTCGAGCTCTGTTAGAATATCCATGAGGGTGATTTCACCGATACCGAGTTCCTCCGCAAGTTTCTTTTTGTCTTTGATCTTTCTGGCCAGACTGCTTACCGCTGCCGCCTTATTATCCTGGGTCTTTTCACGGATGACATCCTTGTCATTTTCCTGCTGCTCCAGGTTCATATCACCCATAGCCGCTGCCAGTGCCTTGCCCATGGCCGTGTTGGTATTGCGGATGACAATCTTTGACTGATGAGGTTTCTTTTCCTTTACGAGAGCTGCCTTTTTGGCTGTCTGTTTCTGCGCTGCCGCTTTCTTCTGCGCCTCCTTCACATCCTCCATGGTGAGTCCGAGTTTTTCTAAAAGCTTCCTGGCCGCCTCATAGGATTCCGGATGCACACTGGTGGCATCCAGCGGATTATCGCCATCCGTAATGCGCATAAAACCGGCGCACTGTTCATACGCTTTAGGCCCCAGTTTCGCCACCTTCAGAAGCTGCGCACGATTCTTAAAACGGCCATTGGTTTCCCGGTAATCCACAATATTTCTGGCAATTACCTTGGTCACACCGGAAACATATTCCAACAGAGACGCGGAAGCCGTATTTAAGTCCACGCCGACCCGGTTTACGCTGTCCTCCACCACGCCGCCGAGTGCCTGGCTCAGCTTCTTCTGATTCATATCATGCTGGTATTGTCCTACCCCGATAGATTTGGGATCGATCTTTACAAGCTCCGCAAGCGGATCCTGCAATCTTCTTGCAATAGACGCCGCACTTCTCTGCCCCACATCAAAATTCGGAAATTCCTCTGTGGCCAGTTTGCTGGCGGAATAGACTGACGCCCCTGCCTCATTGACAATCACGTACTGTACCGGTACATCCAGCTCTTTGATCAGTTCCACGATCACCTGCTCGGATTCTCTGGATGCCGTTCCATTGCCAACAGAAATCAGAGACACATTATATTTTTTGATTAGTTTCTTAAGCTCAGCCTTGGCCTGTTCCACTTTATTCTGGGGTGCTGTGGGATAAATCACCTTGGTATCCAGCACTTTACCGGTTTCATCCACCACCGCAAGTTTGCAACCTGTACGGAAAGCCGGATCCCAGCCAAGAACCACCTTGCCCTTGATGGGCGGTTGCAGCAGAAGCTGCTCTAAATTCTTACCAAATACAGAGATAGCGCCATCCTCCGCCTTCTCCGTCAGATCATTCCTGATCTCCCGCTCAATGGCCGGCGCAATCAGTCTGTCATAACTGTCGGCTATGGTTTCCTCCAATAAAGGTGAGGTGACAGGATTGTCATTTTTAATGGTCTTCGTCCGCAGGAACTGTAAAATACGCTCTCTGGGAGCCTCCACTTTCACCGTTAGGAATTTCTCATTCTCTCCGCGGTTGATTGCCAGTGTCCTGTGGCCAGCCACCTTGCTGATGGGTTCCTCATACTGATAATACATCTCATAGACACTCTCCGCCTTCTCATCCCTGGCGGTACTGGTAAGACTCCCTTCCTTCATGGTAATATCACGGATATAGATACGATAATCCGCCTCGTCGGAAATCATCTCTGCAATAATGTCCTTGGCACCCTGTACCGCTTCCTCCACTGTCTTCACCGCTTTGGCCGCGTCTTCCTCCTCACGGAGATATTTCACTGCTTCTTCCTCTATCGGCGCCGTGGTCTCCTGGGCCAGAATACACTCCGCCAGACCGTCAAGTCCCTTCTCCTTCGCTACACTGGCGCGGGTCTTTCTCTTGGGACGATAGGGACGGTATAAATCTTCTACCACTACCATGGTTTCTGCCGCCACGATCTTTTCTCTCAGTTCGTCCGTCAGCTTGCCCTGTTCCTCTATACTCTTTAATACCTGCTCCTTCTTCTCCTCCAGATTGCGCAGATAAACAAGTCGCTCGTGAAGATCTCTTAATACCTCATCATTCAAAGACCCCGTTGCCTCTTTACGGTAACGGGCGATAAAGGGAATCGTATTGCCCTCATCAATCAGACCAACTGCGGCCTCCACCTGCCATTTCTCTACTTTCAGTTCTTCTTTCAGCTTCAGAATAATGTCCATAACTCAACTCCGGTTCCATAACTTTACTATCATAACTACAGGCAATTCAGCACTCTGCTTTGCTAAAGTGCCGGTGTATAATAAACACACCGGACATTCTTCCATAAATCCTTTCCTATCAGTTTCAGAAGACAAAATGCCCGCATTTTTACACTAACGTTTATATTATACAGGATTTGTCCAGAAGCCGCAACTCCCTAAAATATAACAATTTTATTATTTTTATGCTGATTTTACCCTTTATTACCCTTTATTACCCCTTTATTACTCCTTAACTTTTATCTGGTTTTTCCCTGATAACCATGCTATAATGAATTTCATAAGTAAAAGGAGGCATTATGGATTATCAAGAAAATAACCAGTCCGGCAATCCACAAAACACCGGAGAGCCTTATAACAATACAGATAACACCGCAAATCCGTACAACAATTCCCCTGTAAACAATGGGAATTCTGACGGTAATGTGCCTGACGGTGGCACTTCATACGGTAATGCTCCTTATGGCAATACGCCCAATAACGGAAATTCCCCTGGCAGTATGCCTGGCAATGGAAATCCCTATGGCAATATGCCTGGCAGCACAAATCCATACGGCAGCCCGTATAACAATAACAATCCCTATAACAGGAATCCATATAACAATCCCTACAACAATGGGAATCCCTATTACAACGGAAATCCTTATCACAACGGGAATCCCTACGGCAACGTGAACGCAAGGATGGCCTCACCCCTGAAAAGTAAAGGAGACAACATGGCGACCGCAGCCATGGTCCTTGGTATTATCAGTCTCATCAGCCTATTACTGCTTCGTCTCTACATTCCTTTTCTGTTAGGCGGTGTAGGAATTATTCTGGCTGTCCTGTCCAGGGGCAAAGCCAGCAAAATGACAGGCAAAGCACGGGCCGGCCTTATCTGTTGTATCACAGGACTTGTCCTGGACATCGTACTGTGTATTTTCAGTGTGTATCTGGTATTTGCCCTGCCGGATATCATGCCGGAAATGATGGATGAAGTCAACGAAATGTGTGAAGACAAATACGGAATGTCCTATGATGAAATCCTGGATGAACTATATGAAATGTGGGATATTGAACGTTAAAGAAGGAGGTTAATATGATGATCGGTCAGATTACAAATCCTTATTCCAATTATGCCTATACCCCTGCTTCCGGAGAGGAGAAGGAGCGCGTCATCATTCGCAATCCGGGAGAATCCACCGAGAAACAGGCTGGTAAGAAATCTTCCCCTGCGGAATGTGAGACCTGTAAGAACCGGAAATATCAGGACGGATCCGATGAGGACGTTTCTTTTAAGACGGCCGCCCATATTGATCCTGATGCGGCAGCATCCCGCGTCAGAAGCCACGAACAGGAACATGTGAGCAACGCTTATAAGAAAGCTGCCGAAAATAACGGCAAGGTAATGTCCTGCAATGTGTCCATTCACACGGATATCTGTCCGGAGTGCGGGCGCACCTATGTATCCGGCGGCACCACCGCTACACAGATTAAATATTATAATGAAGAAAATCCCTATCAAAAAGAAATGAAATCCTCCGATGCTGCCAACAAATACCGGGGTATGAACCTGGATATCGCATGTTAGTCATTATCGGAGTCAGGAGTCTTGTATGAATACTTTTAAATCTTCCGCAGAACTGAAGGCGTCTGCAAAAGAGCGTATGTTTGGTCACTACGGCACTGCCGTGGGAGCCCTTCTTATCATTGTGTGCATAGTAGGGCCTATCATGGGACTCACAAACCTGCTGGTAGATATCTCAACAGTGGCCGGAACCATTCTCTACTATAGCATTTCCTTCTTTATTATGCTGTTTGCCGGTCTGTTTACTTCCGGTACCACTTATCTGTATCTGGAGATTATCTGCGGAAAACCGGCTTCTGCCGGAGATGTTTTCCGCGGCTTCAGCCTCTGTCCCAACAAGGCTATTCTGATACAGGGATGGATTACACTGATCAGCTATCTTGTGGATATACCCCTGATCATTATAAGCTACAGGATTATAAATGCCAGTGAGTCAGAAGTCCTGACGCTGATGCTTCCGTATGCATTAAGTACGATTTTCTCAGGCGTTATCTCCATCATGCTGAGTCTTTGGTATGCCCAGGCATTTTATCTGCTCCATGATTTCCCGCAGTATTCTGCCAGGGAGCTGCTTGCCAGAAGCCGTAAGCTGATGAAAGGCCATAAAGGCAGGCTGTTTTATATCTATGTCAGTTTTATCCCGCTGATCATAGTGGCAATGCTCTCCTGCGGTATCGGACTGTTATGGCTGATTCCTTACATGAATGCAACCCAGACAGAATTTTTCCTGGATCTGATTCAGAATAAAAAAGAGAATTGATATTTGTCAATTCTCTTTTTACGCTTAATTATTAATCCACCTCAGATATGCATTGATAAACGGATCGATTGCCCCATCCATCACCGCATCCACATTGCCGGACTCTTCATTCGTCCGGTGATCCTTTACCATAGTGTAAGGCTGCATCACATAAGAGCGTATCTGATTGCCCCAGCCGATTTCTTTCACATCACCACGGATATCCGACAACTTCTCCGCATTTTCTTCCTGCTTTAACATGTAGAGCTTTGCCTTTAACATCTGCATGGCCTTATCTTTGTTCTGGAACTGGGACCTCTCATTCTGACAGGTAACCACGATTCCTGTGGGAAAATGGGTAATCCGAATTGCGGAGGAGGTCTTGTTGATATGCTGACCACCCGCGCCGCTGCTTCGATAAGTATCGATACGGATATCCTCATCTCTTACTTCCACATCCACATCTTCCTTGATATCCGGCATCACATCCAAGGATACAAAGGATGTCTGCCGTTTGCCCTGGGCATTGAAGGGAGAGATACGCACCAGTCTGTGCACACCCTTCTCTGATTTCAGATAACCGTAAGCATTGTCCCCGTTAATCTGGAAGGTCACGGATTTGATTCCCGCCTCATCGCCGTCCAGATAATCTATCACTTCCAGGGAATAGCCTTTACGCTCCGCCCATCTGGTGTACATACGATAGAGCATACTGCACCAATCACAGCTTTCCGTACCGCCCGCACCGGCATTTAACTTAAGAATCGCATTATTCTTGTCATACTCCCCGGACAGAAGGGTGCTGATTCTGATATTTTCAAACGTTTCCTTAAAAGAAGTCAGTTCCTCCTGGATATCCGGAATAATCGCCGGATCGTTATCTTCGTAGCCCATCTCGATCAATGTCAGAATATCCTCATACTGACCGGACAAGCCGTCCATGGTCTCCACCACAT
Source organism: bacterium 0.1xD8-71 (assembly GCA_003612405.1). Lineage (GTDB taxonomy): Bacteria > Bacillota > Clostridia > Lachnospirales > Lachnospiraceae > UBA3282. Next base: position 56,874 of record RAYR01000022.1, on the reverse strand, counting down.
CTTTTAACTGCTTGGACTCCCGCATCTTCTGGTTGGATTTCTCCGGATCATCCCAGAAGCCCGGAGCCTGCATCTCCATCTCTAACTCTTCAATCCGCTTCACTTTGCCGGCCAGGTCAAAGTGAATCCCTCACTTCCGCTAAGGGACTTTCGTAACTTAATAACTCGGATTTCATGTTATCCAGTTCTACCACTTAACGTCACCTTCTTTCATAAATTATTTCATTCACATTCAACTCACCATGGGAAGAATGTCGCCCACGACATTCTTCCGAAGATGACATAGTTGCACTTAGGTCATGTCCTTTATGACCTTAGTGTAACTTCATCTTCTCTTCATTTTCTCCCGCAGCACTGCTTATACTTCTTCCCGCTTCCGCAGGGGCAGGGATCATTGGGATATACCTTGGCCTCCATACGTTTTACCGGGCCCTTCTGCAAGGTATCATCCTTGTTGGTGCCAGTCACTTTGGCCACCTGCTCTCTCTCTACCTTCTGCTCAATCCGCACACGGAAGAGATTCCTTACGGTCTCTTCTTTGATGTTCTGTGTCATGTCATCGAACATCTCATAACCGTTTAACTTATATTCCACCAGTGGATCTTTCTGACCGTATGCCTGTAAACCGGCGCCCTGACGGAGCTGATCCATATCGTCAATATGATCCATCCACTTTCTGTCAATTACCTTCAGCAGAATCACACGCTCAATCTCACGGATAGCCTCCGGCTCCGGGAACTCCGCTTCCTTGCTCTCATACAGCTTTACAGCCTCTTCTTTTAACTGCTGTTTCAGACTGTTCTTTTTAGGCTTTAAGACACGCGAAGCATTTATGGGCTGTAAAGGAATGGTAGGAAGGAGCAGGGTATTTAACTCATTGTAATCCCAATCCTCAAAATCCGTATCATCCCCAATGCAGATATCCACACAGTTCTCCGTGATATCCGTAATCATCTTATAGATGGCATCCCGCATACTCTCGCCGTCCAGTACACGCCTTCTCTCCTCATAGATGATTTCTCTCTGCTCATTCATCACCTGATCGTATTCTAGCAGGCTCTTTCTGATACCGAAATTATTGTTCTCAATCTTCTTCTGTGCCTTCTCAATGGCCTTGGTCAGTGCAGAGTGTTCAATCTCCTGTCCTTCCGGGATACCCAATGCATTGAACATGGCCATCATCCTGTCGGAACCAAAGAGCCGCATCAGATCGTCTTCCAGAGAGATATAGAAACGGGACTCACCAGGATCTCCCTGACGGCCGCTTCGACCACGCAGCTGATTATCAATACGTCTGGATTCATGACGCTCCGTACCGATAATCAACAGGCCGCCTGCCGCTCTGGCCTCATCATCCAGTTTGATATCCGTACCACGGCCTGCCATGTTGGTGGCAATTGTCACAGCACCATGGATACCGGCATCGGCTACAATTTCCGCCTCCATCTCATGGAATTTCGCGTTCAGCACCTTATGCTCGATACCGTTGCGCTTTAAAATACCGCTGAGCTCCTCCGAGGCGTCGATATTGATAGTGCCCACCAGGATTGGCTGTCCTTTGGCATGTGCCTCCTGCACGGCATGTAAAATCGCTTTCAGTTTTTCTTTTTTGGTCTTATATACGGCATCCTGTCTGTCGATACGGGCCACAGGCTTATTGGTGGGAATTGCCACAACATCCATACCATAGATGTCACGGAACTCCTTTTCCTCCGTCAGCGCCGTACCGGTCATGCCGGCTTTCTTCTCAAATTTATTAAAGAAATTCTGGAACGTGATGGAGGCAAGGGTCTTACTCTCCCGTTTCACCTTCACATGTTCCTTGGCCTCAATGGCCTGATGCAGGCCGTCGGAATAACGCCGTCCCGGCATAATACGTCCGGTAAACTCATCCACAATCAGAACTTGATCATCCTTCACCACATAATCCTGGTCACGGAACATCAGATTGTGTGCCCGCAGTGCCAGAATAATATTGTGCTGAATCTCCAGGTTGTCCGGATCCGCCAGATTTTCTATCTGGAAGAAGCGCTCCACCTTCGTCACGCCCTGAGCTGTCAGATTCACCACTTTGTCTTTCTCATTGACGATAAAGTCCCCGGTCTCCTCGCGCTCCACACCCATAATGGCATCCATCTTGGAAAGTTCTTCCATATCGGCCCCGCGGGTAAGCTGTCTTGCCAGAATATCACAGGCCTCATAGAGCTTCGTAGACTTGCCGCTCTGCCCGGATATGATCAGAGGGGTCCGCGCTTCGTCAATCAGCACGGAGTCCACCTCATCAATGACTGCATAATGCAGCTCCCGCAATACAAGCTGTTCCTTATAAATCACCATGTTATCCCGCAGATAATCAAAGCCCAGTTCATTATTGGTCACATAGGTGATATCGCAGTTATATGCCTCTCTGCGCTCCTCGGGCTTCATATCATTCAGGACAACACCCACTTTTAAGCCCAGAAATTCATGGACCTGTCCCATCCACTCCGCATCACGCTTTGCCAGATAATCATTGACTGTGACTACATGCACACCTCTGCCTTCCAGAGCATTTAAATACGCCGGCAGAAGACAGGTCTGTGTCTTACCTTCACCGGTACGCATCTCCGCGATACGCCCCTGATGGAGAACGATACCGCCGATAAGCTGTACCCTGTAGTGCTCTGTGTTGAGGATTCTTCTGGCCGCCTCCCTGACCGTGGCATATGCCTCCGGCAAGAGGTCGTCCAAAGTCTCCCCCTGTGTCAGTCTTTTCTTAAATTCCTTTGTCTTGTCACATAACTGCTCGTCAGACATTTCCATCATAGTGGGACGTAATTCTTCAATCCTATCCACCAGACCGTTAATCCGTCTGATTTCCCGCTCACTATGTGTTCCAAATAATTTCTGTGCTACACTCATGGTTTCCTCATTTCCCTAAATTAAATCAATTCGAGATTCCATATTTTTAGTATGTCATCGGCTTCTCTTCGCCATTCAACACTCTTAAACCGCCCTGTACAAGAGCCATCAGCTCGTCCTCTCCGGGATAAATGGTGACAGGCGCAATCCAGCCGGTTCTCTCTTTCAATCCTGCCGTCACAACCTTGTCGTAAGCAATACCGCCGGTCATAATGATCTGGTCCACCTTACCGTTCAGGACGCAGGCCATGGAACCGATATCCTTCGCCACCTGCATAATGAAAGCTTCTCTTACTTCTTCCGCTTTCTTATCCCCATTATCTACCATTTTCTGCACATCTCTCATATCGTTGGTGCCGCAGTAAGCATTGAACCCGCCGCCGCCTACAAACTTCTTATAGACTTCCTGCTGGGTATACTTGCCGGAATAACACATCTTAATCAATGCGCCGCTGGGTACTGCCCCGGCTCTCTCCGGTGAAAAAGCACCGTCGCCGTCAAGGGCATTGAACACATCAATTACTCTGCCCATCTTATGAGCGCCCACGGACACACCGCCGCCCATATGAACCACGATCAGGTTCAGGGTATCATAAGCCTTGCCGCTCTCCTTCGCATAACGCTTTGCCACAGCCTTCTGATTCAGGGCATGGAACACGCTGGTCCTGGGGAGTTCCGGCACGCCGGAATATCTGGATATGGGCTCCAGTTCGTCCACTACCACGGGATCCACAATATAAGAAGGTTTCCCGATGGAATCACCGATCTCTCTGGCCAGGATGCCGCCCAGGTTAGAAGCATGAGGCCCCTGCACACCAATCTTTAAATCTTCTAACAAATCATCCGTTACTGCATAGGTACCGCCCGGAATCGGCTTTAACATGCCGCCGCGGCCCACTACCATGTCAAGGGAATTGATATCGAAATTCTTCTCCTTCAACAGATTCTCAATAATGTTTCTGCGGAAGTCCTTCTGATCCACAATCTTCTCGTACTGCGCAATCTCCTCTGTGGAATGACGCAGTGTCTCTTCAAATAATAAGGTCTCGTCCTCAAACACACCGATCTTGGTGGATGTGGAACCGGGATTAATAATCAAACTCTTAATTGCCATATTCTTGTCCTCCTGTTCTATGGAATCAATTCATCTTGGACATCGCTTCCGCCATCACGGCACCTAAAGCGATGGAATTTACTTTGGTCTCAAACTCATCGGAACGGGATGTCAGAATGACCGGTGCCTTCGTACCTGTCAGAATATTGCCATTCTTGACTTTCGCCGTATGTACAAGGCATTTGTATACCAGATTGCCTGCATGGATATCCGGGAAAAGAAGGACATCCGCATCCCCTACAATCTTTCTGCCTTCTGCACCTTTATGCTTGGCCGCCGCCGGATCAATTGCCAGATCCAGGGAAAGCGGTCCGTCCACAACACAACCTGTAATCTTGCCTTCTTCGCACATCTTTGTCAGTTCATCTGCCTCCACTGTGACAGGCATCTTCGGATTCACCACTTCCACTGCCGCAAGCGGAGCTACCTTGGGATTGGGGATACCGCAGGCATGACACACATCTACCGTATTCTCGATGATATGCACCTTTTCCTCCAGAGAAGGATAGGTCAGGAAAGCCACATCCGATAAGAACAACAGGTGATCCACGCCTTCCACCTCAAACACACACACATGGGACAAGGTCTTGCCGGTTCTTAAGCCAACCTCTTTGTCAAGCACACTCTTTAAGAATGATTTTGTGTCAATCAGACCTTTCATATACATATTGGCCTTACCTGTATGTACCAGTTCCACTGCTTTTAAAGCTGCCGTATAGTCATCTTTCTCATCAATGATCTCAAAGCCGCTTAAATCCATATTGATCGAAGCAGCCACCTCTTTAATCTTATCTGCGTCACCTACCAGAACCGCATCTGCAATATTTCTCTCTTTTGCCGCCGCTACGGCCTCTAAAACCGCACTGTCCTGGGCCACAGCCACAGCTACTTTTTTAACACTGCACTCAGATACTTTAGATAACAGATCATTAAAACTTTTGCTCATTTTACCGCACGCTCCTTTGTCTCATTTTTTCATGAAAATCTTTTATAAAAATTCCCCATAGAATCATACCACTATCACCGCAAAAAGTCAAAAATTCCCAACTGTATGGCCGCCTTTTGTCCCGGCAGTCCACAGGAATCATTCCTTAGTGGTGGAATAACCGGATTCCCGTAAAGCACATGGTCATGCCGTACTTATCGCAGGTCTCGATCACGTTATCATCCCGTACGGAACCGCCCGGCTGCGCCACATATTTCACGCCGCTTCTGTGGGCTCTTTCAATATTGTCGCCAAAGGGGAAGAACGCATCCGATCCCAGGGCAACCTCTGTCATCTGATCAAGCCATGCCCGCTTCTCTTCCCTGGTAAATACTTCCGGTTTTACTTTAAAGGTCTGCTGCCACACCCCCTCTGCCAGCACATCCATATAGTCCTCTCCGATATAGAGATCAATGGCATTATCCCTGTCGGCCCGACCGATACCGTCTGCAAACTTTAAGCCAAGCACCTTCGGTGACTGCCGTAAGAACCAGTTATCCGCCTTGGATCCTGCCAGTCTGGTACAATGAATCCTGGACTGCTGCCCGGCACCGATACCGATTGCCTGTCCGCCTTTCACATAACATACGGAGTTAGACTGTGTATATTTCAGAGTAATCATGGCAATGGCCAGATCAATCTTCGCCTGTTCGGGCAGATCCTTCGCCCGGGTCACAATCTGGTCAAAGAAATGCTCGTCTATCTTCAGTTCATTCCTGCCCTGCTCAAAGCTGATCCCGTAAACCTGTTTTACTTCCGTGGGTGCCGGCACATAGGAGGCGTCAATCTCAATCACGTTATAGTTGCCCTTCTTCTTGGCCTTCAAAATCTCCAACGCCTCCGGTTCATACCCCGGGGCAATCACACCGTCAGACACCTCTCTCTTGATAATCTTGGCCGTAGCTGCATCACAGACGTCAGACAGGGAGATAAAATCTCCAAAGGAGCTCATACGGTCTGCGCCGCGGGCTCTTGCATAAGCGTTTGCCAGAGGCGTAAACTCCATATCCAGATCATCCACCCAGTAAATCTTACGCTCCACCTCAGACAGGGGAAGTCCCACTGCTGCCCCCGCGGGAGATACATGCTTAAAGGAGGCCGCCGCCGGAAGACCTGTGGCCAGCTTTAATTCCCGCACCAGCTGCCATCCGTTAAAGGCATCCAGGAAATTAATATATCCGGGCCTGCCGTTCAATACCCTGATCGGCAGTTCGCCGCCGTCTTCCATATAGATTCTGGAAGGCTTCTGATTGGGGTTGCAGCCGTATTTCAATTCTAATTCATTCATACTCTATATCAATCCTTTCCCAATTAAACTATATTCTTATTTTACATTTTTATTAAAGATTCTGGTCTCATATTCTCCGGTGGCAATCTCAATATACCGCACGAAGAGAGAAACCTTATTCTCTTCATTCAGATTTTCCCAGACATTCTTCGCAAAGCTGTCGATATCTCCCGCAATCTCCACAAGCTTAGGCTCTCCCTCGAAACTGGGAAGCGGATTGCCATCGCCCATATAGGTATGGATAAACCGTCCCTCACCGGCTTTTGGATTCTCATAGGCAAAGGTAAAGCGGTTACAGGAGGAAGAATCACCCTGATCACTCTTTAAGATGGACATGGCATAGTTATAGCCGCCGTTTTCAATATGCAGGATCCCTGAAATACGGGGTGTATAATTAGGCCCGTCCGGCTCGAAGGTCCTGGTGCGCAGTGCCTGCTCGAAGGTCTGCTGCTTATCCATCAATTCATAAATCGTATCTGTCTGGTCGCCATTGGTCACAATAGTCTTATTGCCCAGTACCCGTACCGGCGCATAGATGATCAGACTGGGATCTTCCAGTTTGGATGGATCAAAAGCCTGCGTTCTGATTCCCTCTCCATCTTCCACAAACACCCGGTTCCTGCTGTTACTGCTCCTGCCCATGATAAAGTATGCCATAACGGCATACTTTTCGTCCGCTGATTTCCCGATCACAATTCCCCGACCCGGATAAGCGTTCCCTGCAAGTTCCCCCGCCAATGAAATTTTGTTCATCTTCTTCCTCCTCATATCATGTATAATATTTCTCTAAATATATGGCTAGCAAAGGGGCCGCGGACAGACCGATTCTCAAGGAACCCCTTGAACAGCACCAGCGCTTAGCGAGGTCTTTTCGAGCTTAGCGTCTGCTGTGCTGTGAACGGAGCGAAAGCGCGGTGACGGAGAATCCGTCTGCCTGCGGTCCCCTCATAGACGAATCAAACTTTTAATTTACATACTTCTTCTCAAATTCTTCCTGAGGCATAGGCTTATCAAAATAATAGCCCTGTATCATCCTCACCTTCATCCCCTCTAACACCTTATACTGTTTCTTTGTCTCAATGCCTTCCACACAGATGGACACGCCGATGGCATCGGCCAGATCCGAAACCATCCTAATAAAGGACTTAGAGTATGCATCCTCCGCCAGATCTTTCACAAAGGACTGGTCCACCTTGATCACATCAAAAGGCAGTTCCCTGATATGGCTCAAAGAAGAGTACCCTGTCCCAAAATCATCCAGTGCAATGCGCACGCCAATCTTTTTAATCCGTCCAAGAATCTTTTTCATACGCCGCAGATCATTGATGGCAAGTCCCTCCGTCACTTCCAGCGTCAGATTCCGGGGATTGATGCCGCTCTCCTTCACCGTCTTTGCTATGATATCCACCACATCCGCCTGCAAAAGCTGCACCACGGAAAGATTCACATTGATCTTGTACTCCGGATGGCCGCGGTCATTCCAGTCTTTACAGGCTTTGCATGCCTCCCGCAGCACATGACTGCCAATGGGATTGATCAGACCCAGATATTCCGCCAGGGGAATGAAATCCACCGGGGACATAAAGCCCATCTTCTCACTGTTCCAGCGGATCAATGCTTCGGCTCCGGTACATTTATTATTCTCCTGGATATTTATAATCGGTTGATAATACACTTCAAATTCCTGATAATCATTGACTGCGGCTTCCCGCATGTTTTTCTCCATATCAAGACGTTTGTTGGAGTCTGACTGAATCGTATCCGTGTAGACCGCCACCCGGTTTTTACCGGTTTTCTTGGCTTCATACATGGCAATATCCGCTTTTCTGATCAGATCCTCCACTTCCGCCCCTTCGGTGGGAAAATGCACGATGCCCATACTCATGGTACAATAGTAATCCGCTTCTTTCAGAATCCAGGGCTTATCAAAAACGGCCCGGATATTTCTCACAATTTCTTCTGTTGCGCTGAATTTCTCCGGCGGTACTATGACCACGAACTCGTCGCCGCCCATACGATAACACAAACTGCTGATTCCCGGTATCTTCTGAATCCCCTGGGCAATGGATTTTAACAGAATATCACCGTACTGATGACCCAGACTGTCATTGATATGTTTAAAATCATCCAGATCCATATAGAGTACAGCGCCCTCACTGCCCGTCGTCCGCGCCGTATCGATATACCTGGCCAGATCCTTCTCGCAGCACATCCTGTTATTAAGTCCTGTCAGGAAATCGGTGTAGGCCTGTCTTTCAATCTTACGCTGATACATCTTTTTCTCAGTCACATCATAGATAGAGCACATCAGCACCTGGCTGCCATCCACCCAGGTGATATTTTTATAAAAAAGATCATACCAACAGGAGCGGTCCTCCCTGTAAATTTCCAGAATCCCACTGTCCTGCTCTTTTGGAATATTACTTTCAAATATGGCAGAAAACTTATCCTGCTTCAGTTCTTCCGGAAACTCATCCCGCAGACTCCTGTTCACAAACAGAATCCTGCCGTTTTCTTTGTCCCGGACATAAATGGAACTGCCCACATTGTTGAGCACTTCCTCCAATGCCGCATAGGAACCTGCCAGGGAGTTTTTCTGCATCCGCTTCGTAAAAATGCTTTGCAGTACCTTCACGGAATCATTGAGAAACTTGATTTCTTCCAGATCCCAGTTGCGGCTGTTCTTTTTCATCCCAAAGCAGGCATACAGACTAATCCTGTCTTTCACGGTGACAGGGATTGCCACGAGTGCCGCAAGACCTGCCTTCTTCATCTCATTCTCATATCCTTCTCTGCCGGAAAATGAAGAGATAACAAGCGGTTTATCCCTGTACAGATAAGCCGGTCTCGGCTGATTCCTGGTCTGGTCAAAAGAGGAAAGCACACCGTCGCCACACCACTCCGCAACCACATCCATGGTATCGGCGTCCTCCTGTTCCATCCTGCACAAATAGGCATTGTCAAGATAAAGATATCTGCCCACAATGCCAAGAACCGCCAGCATGATTTCCTCTACCGGCGCATCACTGTCCAGCATCTGCACCACCTCTGTAGTGGCCTCCATGCGCCGCAGAAGCGCTTCCATCTCTTCCCTGGAAAACTGACTGCGCCTGCTCTCGGCCCATGCACTCTCCACAGACACTTTATTGCACACAATCTGCCGGCTTGTCTCCCGCAGAAGATCCAGTGCCAGATTAAACCGCGGCAGTGTGGTCTGACGGGTAAATTCCGCAGCCAGGCACCGTCCTTCCTCAGAATCAGCGTCCGACAACAGGACGCAGACCAACCAGGTGATGACTGGCCTGCCCTGATCCTTGATGCAGACAACCGCATATTTTATGGCATCATTCTCCGTATCTTCCACAGCCTGTTCTTCCAGACTGCTCCCTGTTACCCTGTTGTACAGGGAATCCAGACGTTCTCTTGACACAACAGATTTCAGACGTTCCTTATCTGCCTGGGGTCCCGACATATTTGCAAGTATGGCCCCCTCATCGTCCAGACACATCGCATATATTCCTGCCATATCACAGAACTTATCCTGTAATTTCTTTAATACTTCCGTTTCAATAATCCTGTTATATATACCGTCCATGGCGTCTTCTTTATCAATCCTCATTGAAAGCATAAACCGGCCTCTCTACAACACCTGTTTCTTAAACTCCTACTCGTCTACACTGTAGTTCGGCGCCTCTTTCGTGATATGAATATCGTGAGGATGGCTTTCCTTAAGAGATGCAGCAGAAATCTTTACAAACCGTCCGTTCTGCTTCAACTCCTCGATGGTGGCAGTTCCGCAATATCCCATACCGGAACGCAGTCCTCCCATCAACTGGAACACTGTATCCTCAACGCTCCCTTTGTAAGCCACACGGCCTTCCACGCCCTCCGGCACAAGCTTCTTGGCATCGGTCTGGAAATAGCGGTCTTTACTGCCGTTCTCCATGGCTGCGATCGATCCCATGCCGCGATATACCTTATATTTTCTTCCCTGATACAATTCGTATGTACCCGGGCTCTCCTCACAACCTGCAAACATGCTGCCCATCATGCAGACATTGCCGCCTGCCGCAATGGCCTTGGTCATATCTCCGGAATACTTGATACCGCCATCGGCGATGATCGGCACATTGTACTCTTTGGCCACCGCATAAGCATCCATGATAGCCGAAATCTGCGGTACACCGATACCCGCCACCACTCTGGTGGTACAGATAGAACCAGGACCGATACCTACCTTGACAGCGTCCGCACCTGCCTCAATCAATGCCCTGGTACCCTCACCGGTTGCCACATTGCCGGCAATTACCTGTAAATCCGGGAATTTATCTTTGATCATTTTCAGACAATGCAGCACATTCTCGGAATGTCCATGGGCAGAATCCAGTACCACCACATCCACCTTGGCATCCACAAGCGCTTCCACACGATCAAGCACATTGGCGGTAATACCCACGCCTGCACCGCACAGAAGCCTTCCCTGGCTGTCCTTGGCAGAAAGCGGATATTTGATGGTCTTTTCAATATCCTTGATGGTGATAAGACCTACCAGATTATAGTCATCATCCACAATCGGCAGTTTTTCTTTCCTTGCCTTAGCCAGAATCTGTTTCGCATCATCCAACGTAATACCGGCCTTGGCTGTGATCAGATTCTCCGATGTCATGGACTCTTTAATTTTCTTTGTGAAATCTGTCTCGAACTTTAAGTCTCGATTGGTAATGATACCGACTAACTTCCTGCCTTCTGTGACAGGCACGCCGGAAATTCTGAACTTGGCCATCAGCGCATCGGCATCGGCCAGGGTATGATCCGGGGTCAGAGAAAATGGATCTGTGATAACGCCGTTCTCTGAGCGCTTGACCTTATCCACCTCTTCAGCCTGCGCTTCAATAGACATATTCTTATGAATGATTCCGATACCGCCCTGTCTCGCCATCGCAATCGCCATCCTGTGTTCTGTCACAGTGTCCATTCCGGCACTCATCATAGGAATGTTGAGCTTAATCTTTTTTGTTAGATACGTTGTTAAATCCACCTGATTCGGAATCACCTGAGAGTAGCTCGGCACTAAGAGCACATCATCAAAGGTAATTCCCTCTCCAATAATCTGACCCATTTTCTCTCCTCCTGTTGTTAAGTATACTATTTCCAGTTACATAAAAAGCGCAAAATCTCTTTTGCGCTGATTATTCTATCATCAATCCCGAAACACCTTTCTGGGTGCAACATTCTGTATCGCCTTGATCATTTCTTCATTGGGTTCAATGATCACCTTCACATCGCCGTTGCACACCATCATATACCGTCTCTCCGGCTGGTTCGCTATGCCGGAGCTGTAATCCAGTGTTTTCGTATTGCGGTTTTTATAAGAATCCAGCCGGTGGGAATTCAAGGGCGCCAGAATTTCCATCTGCTCCACGGTGTAGCTTCCCGCTTTCTTTCTCCTGCTTTTGGCCATAACCTTATCAATACTGATTTCTTTGTCCAGATATAGGTACTCATATTCAATGTCTGCATTCATATAAACAAAATATGCGCCCACGCCTGTCACAACTGCTATCAGCAGGCCCGGCAGAAGTCTCATCCCGATCACTGCAAATACCACAGTGAGCATGATCAGCAGTATCTTTAGAAATTTCATCACCACCGAAGATTTTCTCGCCACCAGACATTCCACATATCCTTCGCTCATCCTGTTTCCTCCATAACCTTTCACGTTTTCCGTATCTTTGACGCGAAATATAAGGATATCATATAACAAATCCAGGAAAGTTTCAAGAGAATGTGGCACAAAATGGACATCTTGCTTTTTTATATTTTTTTAAGGAAGATTTACAAACGTTTCATTGACATGCTCCCCTTTAAAACGTATGATAATTGAAGTATCTTTATCTAACATTACCGGAAAGAGGAGGCCGATCATGTCGTCACAAATGTCAGTCCATGATGAGATCAAAGAACAGCATCGAAAAACAAAAGATATGACTTTCAAGGGTAAATTGTCTTATTTCTGGTATTATTATAAAATCCACACCATCGCTGTCGTTCTGGTGACCATCTTTATCATCTCCTTTGTCCGCCAGCTTGTAACACATAAAGAATATGGTTTCTATGCGGTAATGATCAACGCTCTTTCCTATGAGATAAACGACGAGACACCCGGCACATGGGCAGAAGAATTTATGGAATTTTCCGGTCTGGATCCTGATGAATACCAGGTCTACATTGATACCTCCATTGCATTATCGGAGGATTCCGGAAGCCCTTACGCCGCCACCAGCCGGGAAAAGCTGGTGGTCATGATGCAGGTAGGCGAAATCGATGCAGTCATTTCCGACACCGAGACCTTTGAAAGCTACGCCCAGGTGGAGTATTTCCATGACCTTACCACCGTTTTCTCTCCCGAGGAACTGGCTCCCTACCAGGATCTTCTCTATTATACCGACTATGCCACCATCCAGAAAGAAGACGGCGATATTCTCTATGATGAAGAGACACAGCAGGCTGTCTATGACCAGAATATTGACCACAGGGATCCTTCTTCCATGACAGAACCTGTGGCTGTGGGTATCTGCGTCCCCACAGAAGGCAATCGTCTGGCCGACGCCGGTTATTATGACTATCTGGCAGAAGATAACGTGACTTTTCAGGGACATCCTTCCCAGGTCGTTCTGGGTATCCCCTTAAGCAGCCAGGAATCCCAGCTTACGCTGAAATTCCTGGAATATCTGGATACCGCATCCTCGAATTAATAATACGATATCATTGGCAGACAGCTTTTGTCCGCATCTTTTCCTTACATCAGGGACTTCCTGGCAGTTTCCACCGCCTCGATTACTTTATCGCACCAGGCATCAAACTCCGGATCTTCTTTCTGACACTCCTCCGGATGTGACAGCACATAGTCAAGCGCAATCCGCACCCCCTGGTCAAAACGTATTGTAGTTCTCATATCTGGTACGGCCCTCTTAAGTTTGCTGTTGTCAAACACCACGGAGACTGCTTTATCACCGATCAGGCTCCCCTCAAAATCATACCCGCAGGGATCTCCCACTGCCGCCAGAAAATCTGATGATACATGATAAGCGTTCAGTTCCATGCCCAACGCATCTGCAATGGTTGCATAAATCTGGTTCCAGGTGAGTGTCTCATCACCGGTAATCTGAAACGCTTCCCCGATGGCGTGTCTGTTTCCCATAAGTCCTATATACCCCGTGGCAAAATCCTCATTGAAAGTCAGTGTCCACAGGGAAGTGCCGTCTCCCTGGATAATGACAGGCTTTCCTTCCATCATCCGTTTGATCACCTGCCAGAAACCGTTCTTTCCATGCACGCCCAGAGGAACATTTCTCTCATCGTACGTATGACTGGGTCTGACGATTGTGACCGGGAACCCCTCTTCCCGGTATTTGCGCATCAGAAATTCCTCACAGGCAATCTTATCCCTGGAATACTGCCAGTGCGGATTGGCCAGCGTGGTGCCTTCCGTAATCACATACCCTGCCGCCGGCTTATGGTAGGCGGAGGCAGAACTGATATAGATATACTGTCTTGTCTTTCCATGAAAAAGTCTGTAATCCCGCTCCACATCCTTCACTGTAAATCCAATAAATTCACAGACGGCATCGAAAGTAAGGTCCTTGATCTTCTCCGCCACATCCTGCTCATCATTCACATCCGCAATGATCTGGTGTACGCCCTCCGGCACAACACGCTTACGGTTTCCCCGGTTGAGCAGCCATACCTCCCAGGCTGCATCCCCGGCCAGCCGCTTTACAATGGCAGTACTGATGGTTCCTGTTCCCCCAATAAATAACGCTTTTTTCTTCATATCCCATAACCTCCTGATTCTATAAAAGTTCCTTCAGCATCCTGTTCACGGCACCGGGATCCGCCTTGCCCTTCATGACTTTCATGGTCTGTCCCACTAAAAAACCGATGGCTTTCTCTTTACCGCCCCGGTAATCCGCCACCGACTGCGGATTTTGGGCAATCACTTCTTCCACCGCTTTCCTGAGCGCACCCTCATCGTTGACCGTCTTAAGGCCCTTCTCTTCCACGTATTGCTCCGGGTCCACATTCTCCTCGAACATCACCTCAAAGACTTCCTTGGCCACAGAACTGTTGATGGCTTTCGCGTCGGTAAGGCCGATCAGTTTCACCAGATGTTCCGGAGAAAAACGTAAGTCCTCCGCCTCCACTTCCTTCTCTTTCATCAAACGCAGAGTCTCTCCCATCAGCCAGTTGGATACTTTCTTCGGCTCCGCACCAAGAGCCACGGCCTCCTCAAAAAGATCCGCCATATGCTTGGACTGGGTAATAATCTCGATATCATAATCAGGAATCGCAAACTCTTCCTTGTAACGCTTCATTTTATCATTGCGAAATTCCGGCTGCCTGGCCCGGATTTCTGCCAGCATCTCATCACTGACCCTGACCGGCACAAGGTCCGGATCCGGAAAATACCGGTAATCCTGAGCATCTTCCTTACTGCGCATGGCATAGGATTCCCCCCTGGCATCATCCCATCTTCTGGTCTCCTGTACCACCTGCTCCCCAGATTCGATCAGATCGATCTGCCGCTCCATCTCTCCTGCTATGGCCCTGGAGATGGCCTTGAAGGAATTTAAGTTCTTCATCTCCGTACGCACGCCAAATTCCGAAGCCCCTGCTTCCCGGACAGAGAGGTTGACGTCCGCCCGCATGGAGCCCTCCTGCAATTTACAGTCCGATGCCCCCAGATACTGAATGATCAGACGAAGCTTCTCCAAATAGGCGATCACCTCCTCAGCACTTCGCATATCCGGTTCCGATACAATCTCAATCAAAGGCACTCCCGACCGGTTATAGTCCACCAGGGAACAGTCCTCCCACTCATCATGAATCAGCTTCCCCGCATCCTCTTCCATATGAATCTCGTGGATGCCCACGGTCTTCACGCCGCCTTCTTCGGTCTCAATCTCCACGCCGCCGTTTCGGCAGATAGGCAGATAAAGCTGGGAAATCTGATAATTCTGCGGATTATCCGGATAGAAATAATTCTTTCTGTCAAATTTGGCATATCTGGTAATATCACAGTTGGTGGCAAGGCCGACCGCAATGGCATATTCCAGCACCTGTTTGTTCAATACCGGCAAAGATCCCGGCATACCGGTACAGACCGGACAGGTCTGGGTGTTGGGACCGGCGCCGAAAGCGGTAGAACAGCCGCAGAATATCTTGGTTTTTGTCGCCAGCTCCACATGCACTTCCAGGCCGATCACTGTCTCATATTGTTTACTCATGGTTGTTACCTGCCTTTCCTGCCCTTTCGTAGGTGTAAGCCGCCCGCAGCAGTTTTTTCTCCTGGAAGCAGTCCCCGATCAGCTGCATACCGATGGGCAGTCCCTTGCTGTCCGTGCCGCAGGGCACGCTGATACCCGGCAGTCCCGCCAGATTGACGGCAATGGTATAGATATCTCCCAGATACATCTTAATCGGATCCGCCAGGCTCTCTCCCAGCCTGGGCGCCGTGGTGGGTGCCACCGGCCCCAGAATCATATCATATCTGGCAAAGGCTTCATCAAAAGCTTTCTTGATCAGTGCCTTCACCCGCAGTGCTTTCAGATAATAGGCATCATAATAGCCGGAACTTAAGACAAAGGAACCTAACATGATACGGCGCTTCACTTCCTCGCCGAATCCTTCGGAACGGGATTTCTTATACATATTGTGGAGTCCTTCATATTCTTTGGTACGGTACCCGTACTTGATGCCGTCGAAACGTTCCAGGTTGGAGCTTGCTTCCGCCGCCGCAATCGTATAATAGGCAGGAATGGCATATTCTACCAGACTTAAGTCAAACTGCTCCACCACCGCACCTTTCTCTTCCAGCACTCTGGATGCCTGTAAAACAGCCGCTTTTACTTCTTCATCCAGTCCCTCTCCCAGATAATCCCTGGGGATGCCGATCCGCATCCCTTTTACATCCTCCACCAGAGCACTGGTAAAGTCCGTATCCTCCCTGACAAGAGAAGTGGAATCCTTCGCATCATGAGAGGCAATGGCCTCCAAGACCGCCGCACAGTCCCGCACATCCTTTGTCAACGGTCCTATCTGGTCTAAAGAAGAACCATAGGCAATCAGTCCATAACGGGATACCGTGCCGTAAGTGGGTTTCATCCCCACCACCCCGCAGTAGGATGCCGGCTGTCTGATGGAACCGCCGGTGTCCGAACCCAAGGCATAGAAACATTCTTCTGCCACCACCGCTGCCGCAGAACCGCCGGAAGAACCGCCCGGTACATGGTCTGTATTGTGAGGATTCCTGGTCACCCCGTAGGCGGACGTCTCCGTGGTGGAACCCATGGCAAATTCATCCATATTGGTCTTACCCAGAATCACAGCCCCGGCCTTTTGCAGATTAAGTACCGCTTCCGCCGTATAAGTGGGCACGAAATTGTTTAAAATCCGGGAAGCACAGGTAGTCAGAAGACCCTGCGTACACAAATTATCCTTGACAGCCAAAGGAACACCCGCCAAAGGCCCTGTCAGTTCACCTTTTTCAATCTTCTCCTGCACCTGTTCTGCCTGCCGTAAAGCCCCCTCTTTGTCAACTGTCACATAACAATTCAGTTCTTTGTCTTTTTCCTCTATCCGGGCAAGAATGGCGTTTGTGGCTTCCACTGCCGTATTCTTACCTTCCCTGATCGCCGCAGCAAGCTCTACGGCTGTCATATCTGTTATACCCATGTGATTTCCTCCATCCTGGTCTCACAGTTTCTACAGAGAATGGCTCTTTTTCAGTCATTCCCCTATATCCCTCATCGTTAGAATGTCCGCGGCACCATAAACATGCCATCCTTTTCTTCTGGCGCATTGGAGAGAAGCTGCTCCCTGGTATCCCCATTGGTCACCACATCCTCCCGGAACACATTCTGCACCGGGAACACATGAGACATAGGCTCCACCCCTGTGGTATCCAGTTCACCCAGTTTATCAATATAATCAAGCATCCTGCCCATATCTTTCTTGGCCTGTTCCTTCTCCTGTCCGGAAAGTTCCAGCTTCGCCAGGATTCCCACATACTCTATTGTCTCGTCACTGATAATATTTGCCATATTTGACCTCATTTCTGCGCTGCTCTATGCGCATGCTTCCTTAATCCTAACTTCTGATCTTAATATGCACTTCCCGAAGCTGCTGTTCCGTCACATCGTTAGGCGCGCCGCACATCAGATCCTGAGCCGAGCCGCTCATGGGGAAGGCAATCACCTCTCTGATGTTTTCCTCGCCTCGAAGCAACATCAGCATCCGGTCTATACCCGGTGCCATACCCGCATGAGGCGGCGCCCCGAATTGAAACGCATTGTAGAGTGCCCCGAATTTATTCTTCAACGTCTCCTCATTGTACCCTGCGATGGCAAAGGCTTTCTCCATAATCTCCATATCGTGGTTACGCACCGCCCCGGAGGACAGCTCCACGCCGTTGCAGACAATATCATACTGGTACGCCAGTACCGTAAGCGGATCCTGCGTGTTCAAAGCTTCCAGACCGCCCTGGGGCATGGAGAAGGGATTGTGGGTAAACCCAATCTGCCTGGTATCCGGATCCAGTTCAAACATCGGAAAATCATTGACATAGCAGAACCGGTAAGCGTTCTTTTCCAGAAGATCCAATTTCTCTCCCAGTTCTGTGCGAAGCTGTCCCGCATAATAGGCTGCCCGCTCCTCTTTATCTGCAATAAAGAAAATCGTATCGCCCGCCGCAAGTGCTGCAAGCTCTGCCAGTTCCCCTTTCTTTTCCTGGGGAATAAACTTGTCAATGGGGCCTTTATAACTCATTTCCTCATCCACTTCCAGATATCCCAGACCGCCCATGCCCATGTCTGTGGCAAACTTCAGAAGCTTTTCATGGAAGCCCTTGGACATTTCCGCATGGACTTTGATGGCCCGCACTGTCCTGCCCAGGAATGGTTTAAACGTACATGACTGGAAAAATTCTGTCAAGTCTATAATGCGGAGCGGATTACGAAGATCCGGTTTGTCGGTGCCAAACTCCAGCATCGCCTGCTTATAGCTGATGACCGGATAAGGCGCTTTGGTTACCTGAAAACCTTCCGGGGCAAACTTTTCAAATGTTGCCGAGAGCACTTCCTCTCCCACCCGGAATACATCTTCCTGGGTGGCAAAACTCATCTCAAAATCCAACTGATAAAATTCTCCCGGAGACCGGTCCGCCCTGGCGTCCTCATCCCGAAAGCAGGGCGCAATCTGGAAATATTTATCAAACCCTGACACCATCAGAAGCTGTTTATACTGCTGCGGTGCCTGGGGAAGTGCATAAAACTTACCCTTATATCTCCGGGAGGGCACAATATAATCTCTGGCGCCTTCCGGGGATGACGCACACAGGATCGGCGTCTGAATCTCCAGGAATCCCATCTCTGTCATTTTCTGACGAAGGTAGGCAATCACCCTGGACCGGAAAATCATGTTATCCTTCACTTTCTGGTTGCGCAGATCCAGATAACGGTATTTCAACCGCACATCCTCTCTGGTCTCCCTGGAAGTCATGATCTCAAAAGGCAGCTGTCTGTATACCTTGCCAAGCACCTCCACCTTATGAGCTTCCAGTTCGATGGTGCCGGTGGGAATCCTGGGATTGTAGGTCTCCTCATCCCGTTTCTCAATCAGGCCCTCAATGGAAACGCTCATCTCCCTGGTAAGTCCTTCCAGCAAGGAAGTATCCCGCATAACCACTTGCAATACACCATACATATCCCGCAGATCCACAAAGGATACCCCGCCATGGTCCCTGATATTTTCCACCCAGCCTGCCACGCGCAGTTCTTTCCCGATGTCTCCCTCGCTGATTTCCTGTAATGTCACATCTCTGTAAATGTTCCCTGTTGTCATACTGATCCTTGCTCCTTTCCTTGTAGATAATTCCGATGGAATTATCTACGCGAGTTCCGCTTCGCGGACTCGGATTTGCCTTATGTTAGTATCTTGTACTCCCTTGTACTCCGGAGCATTAAAAAATCCCGGAATACATTGTTTGTATTCCGGGACGGATAGACGATATCCGCGGTACCACCCGCATTAGTAAAAAAAGTAAATTCCTTCGGAATTAACTTTGCGAGCTCCGCTTCTCGGACTCGGATTACCCGCTTGGCATATACTCTCTTTACTCACTCTGCCGCTTAACGCGCGTAACGTACTGCCCTACTGGGGTTCAGGCAGTCTGCTCCGGAGTGTTCCCGCTCCTTACTCCCCACAAACAGCGCTCTCAGTCAGTGACGCCGTATTCCTGTCGTGCTCGATAAGGTGAGTCTCCTTCATAGCATTTATAACCAGTATTAACCTGATTGTTTACTTGTATACATGTATAACATAAATTCTTTTTAAAAACAAGTAAGGATTTCTAAAACGGCAGGATTGTATCTTAAAAAAAACAATCCCGCCGTTTCAAAACATGTCCGCTAAATCCTTTTCCCCTACAATTTCCTGATTCTGTCCACAGCCTCCACCGTGTTTTCATAGCTTCCAAAAGCTGTAAGACGGAAATAGGTTTCCCCGCTGGGGCCGAATCCCGATCCCGGCGTACCCACCACATTGGCTTTCTCCAGAAGATAATCAAAGAACTCCCAGCTTGTCATACCATTCGGTGCTTTCAACCAGATATAAGGCGCATTGACACCGCCGGATACGCTATAGCCCGCGTTCTTTAAACCCTCCAGGATATAGGCGGCATTTTTCATATAGTAGGCAACCAGTTCTTTAGTCTCTCTCCTGCCTGCTTCACTGTAAACTGCTTCTCCGGCCCTCTGGATTATGTAGGGGGCTCCGTTATACTTGGTGCCATGTCTCCTCGCCCAGAGCGCATGCAGGGACACATCACCTACCTTCAACTCCTTAGGCACTACGGCAAAACCCAGACGCACTCCCGTAAAGCCGGCGTTCTTGGAGAAAGAACGAAGCTCAATGGCACAGGTGCGGGCCCCTTCACATTCATAAATGGTGTGCGGTACATCCGCCTCGGAAATATAGGCTTCATAAGCTGCATCGTAAATGATCACCGAGCCGTTCCGATTGGCATAATCCACCCACTCCTGCAATTGTGCTTTGGTAATGGTGGAGCCGGTAGGATTATTGGGGAAACACAGATAAATCAAATCCGGTACCTGTGCCGGCAGTTCGGGTGCAAACCCGTTCTCCTCCCTGCACGGCATATAAATCACATCGCTCCAGTTGCCTGTGTCTGCATTATAAGTCCCTGTTCTGCCGGCCATCACATTGGTGTCCACATACACCGGATACACAGGGTCGCAGACCGCAATCTTATTGTCCAGCGCAAAAATCTCCTGAATATTGCCGGAATCACATTTCGCCCCGTCGGAAACAAAAATTTCATCCGCTTCAATCTGGCATCCTCTTTCCTTATAATCGTTGTCCGCAATGGCCGTCCGCAGGAACTCATAACCAAGATCCGGCGCGTAGCCACGGAATGTCTTCGCATCCGCCATTTCATCCACAGCACTGTGGAGAGCACTTATCACAGCGGGAGAAAGGGGCTGTGTCACATCCCCGATGCCAAGCCTGATAATCTTCTTATCCGGGTTCGCCGCCGTATAAGCGTTCACCTTCTTGCCGATCGTGGAAAAAAGATAACTGCCCGGCAGTTTCAGATAATTGTCATTCACTTTAACCATGGTATCTTCCTCTCTTATTGTTTTAAATACTCAAATAATTACAAAACTTGTCTCAACGCTGTAATTATTGTGCAAATAGTATAACCATAAGCAGACCCTTGCAAAACGCCAGTACTTGGCGAGGTATTTTCGAGCTTAGTACTGTTGCGTTTGAAAGGAGCGAAAGCGCGTCTGTGTTGGTAATACTATTTGTGCAATCCCAACAGTCATGAATAAGTTTAGCAATTAACTGATTTTAAATACTGCCTTCAAAAACAGTGACCGCCGGCCCTGTCATATAGACCAGATCCGCCTCTCTGTCCCAGGTGACGGTGAGTTCACCTCCTAACAGTTTAACAGTAACCGTCTCTTGCGTCAAACCATTTAAAACACAGGCAACCACTACTGCACAGGCTCCTGTACCGCAGGCCAGCGTCTCTCCCGTTCCCCGCTCCCAGACCCGCATAAGCACATGCTGTCTGTCTATTACTTCCACAAACTCCGTATTCGTCCGCTTGGGGAATCTCTCATGATTTTCAAAACAAGGCCCTATCTTCTCTATATCCAGTTCTTTCACACCGTCCATGAATACCACCGCATGGGGATTCCCCATTGACACGCATGTCATTTTATAATCCTGTCCCTGTACGCTGATTGTCTCATCCACAGCCTGCTTCCTCTCACAGACCACCGGCACCAGGGCAGCCGTAAGTTCCGGTGCTCCCATATTGACCCGCACGGTGTCCACCTTACCGTCCTGTAAGAAAAGCTGC
This sequence comes from bacterium 0.1xD8-71, assembly GCA_003612405.1. GTDB lineage: Bacteria > Bacillota > Clostridia > Lachnospirales > Lachnospiraceae > UBA3282. Next base: position 35,138 of record RAYR01000022.1, on the reverse strand, counting down.
AAGTATTTTATTCTGCCGCAACTTATGACGCTTATGTCAGTTTTGTCCGTAAGACCCTTATCATACACATACTTAGCCACACAACGGATGCCATTACCACACATCTCCGCCCTGCTTCCGTCCGCATTGTACATCTCCATCTCAAAATCAGCTTCCTCAGAAGGATTGATGAAGATCACCCCGTCACCGCCCACACCGAAATGCCTGTCACTGACCCGGCGTACAAAGGCTTCCTTTTCCTCCTGCGCAATCTTTTCCTTCGCGCCGTCAATATAGATATAATCATTGCCACAACCGTGCATCTTGGTAAACTTCATATCCATGTCCTTCCTTTCCATACACTTTTGATAACAGTGTATCACATCCGCCCCACAAGAAAAGCTCATTATCTGCATATAGCCACGCAAAAACTGCCCATTTAACAACCTGTTATCCACGCATCATCGCCAGCACCATTTCCGCCGTCTCCACCATATTGGTACCGCTGTCCATACTGCATTTCTGAATATACCGGTAGGCTTCTTCCTCACTCATATTGTTCCGGTTCATCAGGATTTCCTTGGCCTCCTTGATCAATGCCGCTTCCTCAGGGCTTCTCTGTCTGGGCCTTAACCTGGCCCGGCGGCGTCTGCGCTCGATGGCCTGGCTCATCATGGCCACCGTATTGAGCAGGTCATGGACTTTCAAGGGCATGGAAAGACATATGATATCATTGCCGACACATTCGTTTAATACACCGCTGGAAGCCAGAAGAAGCATCTCAAATCCTCTGGGGAGGCAGTCGTGCAATTCGGAGTACATCATATCCGACAGCCTGTAGCCACAGATAACAATCCCGTCATTTAGATCATCTATCCTGCTAAGTACCTGGGATCCGGTGGTGCATACCGCATTTACCTGAAAACCGTTCTTCATAAGAAGTCCGCGGACGCCTTTTGCGTCTTCCGGTTTCGGCAAAACCACTATGATGTTGATCACACGCTCACCTCCCTCTTAAATACCGGCAGACATTGAGAATACTCTCGTACCTCATCCTTACTATACCATCACACAAGACCTTAATAAGTATTCAGATATTCATTGATCTCCCAGTCTGTCACCTGACAGCGGTAACGGTTCCATTCCTCCTTCTTTGCCGCAATATATTTTTCATAAACATGCTCACCCAGGACATCCCTGATAAACTTGTCGTTCTCCATATAATGAACCGCCTCCATCAGCGTGCCCGGCATTTCTTCGATATCATTCTCACGCCTCTCCTTAGGGCTCATCTTAAATACGTCCCGATCCACGCTTTTGGGCGGCATAATCCTGTTCTTTATACCGTCCAGTCCGGCACGCAGACACACCGCCAGCGCCAGATAAGGATTGGCTGAGGGATCCGGACAGCGCAGTTCCAGTCTGGCACCCGTGCCGCGGGCAGCCGGAATCCGAATCAAAGGACTCCTGTTGGTAGCGCTCCAGGTAATATAGGCAGGAGCCTCATACCCCGGCACCAGCCTCTTATAAGAATTTACAAGCGGATTGGTAATCGCCGTCATGGCCTGCATATGTCTCATGATACCGCCAATAAAATAATAGGCTTCCTGACTGAGCCCCAGTTTATCTTTCTCATCTGCAAAGATATTCCTGCCATCCTTGGACAGAGACATGTTGATATGCATACCGGACCCGTTTACGCCATATTTGGGTTTCGGCATAAAAGTAGCGTGCAGGCCGTGTCTGCGGGCAATGGTCTTGACCGCCAGTTTAAATGTCATGATATTATCCGCCGTGGCCAGGGCATCGTCATAGCGGAAATTAACCTCATGCTGGGCCGGCGCCACATCATGGTGGGAAGCTTCCACCACAAAACCCATATCTTCCAAAGTAAGCACCATATCCCTTCTGGCATTTTCCCCGAAATCCATGGGACCCACATCAAAATATCCCGCCTGTTCGTGGGTAATGGTAGTAGGCATCCCATTGTCGTCCAGATGGAAAAGGAAGAACTCACATTCCGCTCCCACATGAAAGGTGCAGCCCAAGTCTGCCGCTTCCTGAATGGCCTTTTTCAGAATATAGCGGGGATCTCCCTCAAAGGGACTGCCATCCGAACGGTGCACATCACAGATTAAGCGGGCCACCTTCCCCTGCTGGGGCCGCCAGGGAAACACTTCCATGGTACTGTAATCGGGATATAAGTACATATCCGATTCCTCGATTCTGGCAAAACCCTCTATCGCATAACCATCGAAGGTACATTCATTTTCGAGGGCTTTTTCCAATTGACTGGCCGTGACCGCCACATTTTTCAGACTGCCGAAGATATCCGTAAACTGCAGTCTGATAAACTCCACATCTTCCTCGTCCGCCAGACGCAAAATGTCTTCTTTACTGTAATCTTTTCTCATAATCTACCTGCCTTTCCCGTGCTTTGTATATCAAATCATCCTGCTTCCATATATGCAAAAAGACATTCTCCGCCTGCCGTTTTGCAGTAAGAACGTCTTTGTTCTGTCTCATCATAACAGTTGTTTTACGGATTTGTCAACAGCTCCATTCCGAAATCTGATATGTTCTCACCTTTTTTTCGGAATAAATTATATTTTAATATACTATAATTTTATGCCCTCATAAGGTATAATAATGCTATCGGGATACAAGCCTGAAATACAGTACCAGAGGATATTCTATGCCAGTTGAACTGACCCGCCAATCAGCCTTTGAATATGACAATATCGTATATGGGAATATGACGCCTGCCATGGCCGCGGACTATCTGCGAAACGGTCAGATTGTCATGCGTTGCTTTGCAGATACCTTAAAGGAAATGTATCCGGCTCCCGAAAAATCCACAACTGGGTTTCCGGCAAAAACCGGCCAGCTGCCAGGGATGATATTTTCCGGATTGCTTTCGCCCTTCAGTTAAACGAACAGCAATTGAATTATCTGCTCTGTCTGTGTACGGACTATTGTATTCAATACCGGGATAACCAGGAACTCATCCTTACATGGTTTCTACGCAGCGGATACAGTTATCAGGATGCCATGGAATTCTATTCCACGCTGCCACCGGTTCAGGAACTGAATCTGGCCAGAACCAAACAGACATCCCGTCTCACTCACGAAGTAAGAGCTGCCTTTCAACATGTCCACACCCTGGATGACCTGCGGGACTGCTATCTCAAAAACCTGAACCATTTCGGTGCCATGCACTTAAGGGCATATTATTACTTTGATAAATTTTTAAATCAGTTCATTCATCCGACTCCCTGTTGGGACAGTAATACGGAACCGGATTATTCTCTGGAAGCCGTCATGCAGACTTATCTTGCCTTGAAGGTTCCTTCCGGCATCCTGACCATACATACCGGATCCCTGCCAAATACGATTTCGCCTCCCCTGATCGGATACGTCTGTCCCTGCAAGGCTCCCGCCACACACTGCACCGCCAGATGTCCCTGCCCGGGTATCGCACCGTTTCCCCCTCTTCCGGTATAGGCGCCTCCATTTCCCACACCCTTCGGATTGGGCCCATATCTGTTATTTCCCGGCTGGCCGTCCTGCGACAACCATATGATCATTAATATCAGACCGACGATCGGTACATAGGAGATGAAATACCATGCCCCGCTCCTGCCAATATCATGAAACCGCCGCCAGCTGACTGCCAGATTCGGGATAAAGGATGCCACTCCTTTTCCTGTGGATTGTGATGTTGAAGCTATTGTATCATCTGTTTTTTCAGAATCGTCCAACTGATTTCAAATATGTTTCAAGCCATGGAACTTCGTGCATAACGCCTATCCTTACCGCATAAACTGTTAAAAAAGAATCACTATGGGGATATTTGTATGAGTTCTAAAACCAAAATTGTCGTGCTTCACGTAAAAGAGTTAATATATACCGGCATCTTCGCAGCCCTCGGTATCCTCTTCATTATTCTGCTCATCATCATGTTCCTGCCCAAAGAAGAAAAGAAGGAGACCATGTCCACCGTGATGCAGACCACAGAAAACTCCTATGTGCCCGGTGTATATACTACCTCCCTGATCTTAAATGACAATGTGGTGGAGATTGAGGTGACCGTGGACGAAAAGAATATCAACGCCATCCGGCTTGTGAATCTGGATGAAGCCGTAACCACCATGTATCCTCTCATCCAGCCTTCCTTCGAGGATCTGGCCGATCAGATTATCACAAATCAGAGTCTGGAAGGGATTACATATTCCGATGACAGCAAATACACCTCCATGATCCTTCTGGATGCCATCACCAGTTCTCTCAACAAGGCTCTGGAAAATCCACCTGGGGAGGACGGGGAATAACGGATTGAAAACCATGTTTTTACACGCAAAGAGACCAGTCTCCCGATAAGGAAACTGGTCTCCTTGCATGAAATAAGCCCGCCGGTCACAATACCGTGACAGGCAGGCTTATTCCTCTATGGTGAATCACCCTTTTACCTGAAATATAAACTGATAGGCAGGATATTCTTTCATCTCTACCGGCAGGGGTATCCCCGCCCGCATCAGGGCCGAACCCTGATAGCACTTCTTACTTTCCGTCTCCTCATAGGAAGCATCCGGCAAAAGTCCCCGCAGCTTCACATAACTGACCGTCATGTTGCCATGAATCTCCAGCATCACCACATGAAGCAGTACCGTTCTTTGATCTTCTGACACAAACATCCAGGCCGCATAAGAATCCCGAAAAGGATCCGAAAGCCGGTAATAATCTCCGCCGCTTATCAGCCTTTCATAGGTTTTATATTGTCTGATCTGGTCTTTAACCTGCTCCTTCTCCTCTTTGGTGAGTCTGCCCAGGGACAGTTCATAGCCGAAAGCACCCGTCATTGCCACGATGCCTCTGGTGTGCAGGCTGATATTTCTTCCCGTCTGGTGATTGGGTACCGCCGACACATGTGCCCCTATCGCCGACATCGGATAGAAGAAGGAAGTGCCGTAATGAATCCGCAGCCTGTCCACTGCATCTGTATTGTCACTGCACCAGATCTGGGGCGTATAATACAACATGCCGGCATCGAATCTGCCCCCGCCGCCGCAGCAGCCTTCTATCAGCAGATGGGGATACTTCGCTGTCAGCTTTTCCAGGAAATCATAGACCCCCAGAACATAGTCATAAGATACCTTCCCCTGCTGATTTTCCGTGGAATAAACATCTGTGAGACTCCTGTTCATATCCCACTTCACATACTCAATATTGCCCTGGTCAAGAACACAGCATATCTGCTCAAAGATATAGTCCCTCACTTCTTTGCGTGAGAAATCCAGCACAAGCTGGTTCCGTCCGCGCACCGGGTTCCTGCGGGGATTTAACATTGCCCAGTCCGGATGGGCCCGATACAGATCGCTGTCCTCGGAAACCATCTCCGGCTCAATCCAGATGCCAAACTTCACACCCGCATCATTGACCTTATGAATCAGTTCTGCAAGACTGCATCCCAGCTTTGTCTCATTAACCTGCCAGTCCCCCAGACCGCTGTTGTCGTCTTCTCTTTTGCCAAACCATCCGTCATCCATGACCACCATGTCAATGCCGAGTTCTGCTGCATCTTTGGCCAGCTGGCAGATGGTCTCTCCGTTAAACTGAAAATAAGCCGCCTCCCAGCTATTGACAAGCACCGGTCTTGGACTGTTCTGATAAACACCTCTGCACACATGATCCCTGATACAGTGGTGGTATTTGACGGACAATCCGCCAAATCCCCGGTCGGAATAACTGAGAATAGTCTCCGGCACTGTAAGGATCTCTCCCTCTTTCAGGGAATAGTGAAACAGCTCGCTTTGCAGCCCCATCAGGATTCTGGTCTGGTTATACTGATCCTTCTCCGCCTCGCACAGAAAGTTACCGCTGTAAACAAAAACCATACCATAACAGCTTCCGCTGTCTTCTGTGGTATTTCCATCAGCCACAATCACCGCCGGATTATACTGGTGACTGGAACTGCCTCTGCGGCTGCCGATGACCTGGCTGCCATGAGCAATGGGGGTACGCTGCATGTTACGTTCCATGGCATGTCTTCCGTAAAGGCTGACCAGATCATAATCCCCGGTCACAAAGTCAAGACACACCGAAGCCGCTTTTTCCACCACCACACTGCCAGTACCTTGATTGATAATCTGTGCGCTTCTGGTGATGATATCATCTTCCTCCAGCACACCATACAGAAGCCGCACCCGAACGCCGTTTACAACATCTTCCAACAGAATTTCCAGTGTCTGTGCTTCCCTGCTGTTGGCATGGACTGCCGGGAGCCCCGGCAGTCCGTACTTACCTGTTCTTATTTCATGTCCGGCATAGCGCAGATCGCAACATTCCGATTCATCATGATTGCGGATGACAAGGGCACTGTTCCGATAATCGCCGGTTCCCGTAGTCGGATATTCCTGGGGCAGTACATCCATCGAATAAGTTCTGTCACTCCCCGCATCATAAGGATTTCCAGAAAAACCTCTGTCATAGTAAGTCAACAGATAGTCCATGCTGCCGGATATCTTCCCACCATAATACAGATGCAGAAGATATCCGAAATCATCTATTTTCATCTGATATGCCGTCTGTTTCGTCTGTAGGGTAAAAATTTTCTCGTCCTGTTGAAATAGAATCGCCATATGCTGTACCAAACCTTTTTCTTACTTCATTTCTTAATCTTTATTTCACCGCACCATTGACAACGCCGTTTAAGATCTGCTTCTGACAAATGACATAGAAGATCAGTATCGGTATCAGAGAAAGCAGATAGGAGGCAAATGCCAGGTTATAGTTCGTGCCGAACTGGGACTGGAAATTCAGCTGTGCAAGAGGCAGCGTATTCTCTCCGGAACCTGCCATGATAACAAGGGGTGTCATCACATCATTCCATACTGCCAGCGCTGTCAGTACGGCCACCGTCGCGTGCATGGGGCGCATAATCGGGAAGAGAATCTTCCAGTATGTTGTCCATGTGGAAGCTCCGTCTACCTTGGCCGCTTCCTCCAATGCCATGGGAATATTCACAAGATATCCCGAGTACAAAAGCACATTCATCGGCATATAGAATACCACATAAAGTAAGATTACGCCAAACCAGTTTGCAAGACCCAGCTCAGCCGTCTGTTTTGCAAGCGGCATCATCAGGATTGCAAAAGGAACGAACATACCGCTGACGATGAACAGATATACGAAGCTGTAAAATTTACTTTTGGCTTTATTTCTGCCCAATGCATAACCCATCAGAGAGTGCACCACAATGGAAAGCACCACCGTAAGTCCTGTGATCAGCAGACTGTTTTTGAGGGAATTCCAGAAATCTGTGATTTCCATCGCTTCCCTGAAATTGTTAAGACTCCATGTTTTAGGTAAAGATAAAATACCGCTTATGCTGTTGGTCATTTCTGTTGGCTGTTTAAAGGCGATTACAATCGTCAGATACAGCGGAAGAGCAATCGTCGAAAGTCCCAGGATCAGAACTGTCATTGCTGATATATTTGTTTTCTTCTCTATCATAACTGTTCCTCCTTCTTACCGGAAAACTTCATCTGTGCCACGGAGACAATTACGATCACAATAAAGAATACAACCGCGTTGGCACTCTGGAATCCGAACTGTCCGCCCGACATACCGTTATTGTAGATCAGATAAGAGATGGACTCCGTACTCTGTGCCGGGCCGCCCTTGGTCAAAGCCATAATCTGATCAAATACCATCAGGAAGTTCTTGATACACAGAACCATATTGATGGAAAAGAAGGGAATGATCAGCGGGAATGTCAGGTGCTTAAACTGTTTCCATCCGGTAGCCCCATCTAATCCGCCTGCCTCATATACATCTTCCGGCACTGTCTGCAATCCTGAAATGTAGATGATTGTGTTCATGGCAATGGCCTGCCATGCGCATACGATCATAACACCGATCCAGGCCGAACCGGGATCTGACAGGATACTGGTGCGCAGGGCGTCTATACCGATCATGTCTGCAACTGCGGGCAGAATATAAGTAAAGAAGTAATTGAAGATATATGCCACTACCAAAGATCCTAAGATATTCGGTAAAAAGTATGCCCCGCGGAAGAAGCTCTTAGCCCGGATCTTGCTGTTTAATGCCAGTGCCAGAAGAAGACTTAAGACATTGACAACAACAGTGGTCACTACCGCCAGTTTAAAAGTAAACCAGTAAGACCGGCCCACACGTGCGTCCGTAAACAGATCCGCATAGTTGCGAAGTCCCACCCAATCGTAGGATCCAAAGCCCTTGAAGTTCGTAAAGCTGTATATCACACCACGGATGAGCGGAATGGTATTAAAGCAGATAAACAGGGCCAGAATCGGAATGGTAATCAGTAAAAATGTTCTTTTTCTCTCATTTTTCATTGTCTCTCTTCTCCTTTCCCATTAATCCGCGTTCCCATGCTGGCGTTCATAATCCTGTACCAGACGGATAATATCTCTGTTATAACGCAGCCAGTCCGTATCAAATTTCTGCAAGAAAGCATCCACATCCTTCTTTAACAGGAAGGTCTGAATCTGTGCATCCACCGCCATCTCGGAAGGATAATAGTGATCCGGGTAATCCGTCATGTTGCCGGATGCGATATACTCTGTCATACCATCAAGGATGGACGGCAGGGCGAAATCTCCCTTTTTGCAGGGAATTGCTGTCTGTGCATCAATGTATTTCTGGATATTGGCATCTTCATATAAGAAGTTAAGTACCTCATAGGCCGCTTCCTTATTCTTGCAGCCTGCCAGCACACTGAACTGTAAGTCAATTCCAGAATTGAGCGTATTGCCTTCTGCTGCGTCATTGGCCGGCATCACGAAGGAATCCATATTCAGATCCGGGTTCACGGACAGAATCTGCGGTGCCGCATAACTGCCGATGGGATACATAGCCGATTCCCCTCTGGCAAAAGCAGTACAGGCATCGTTATATCCGTATGCAAATGGATCATCAGGCCCATACTGAAGCAGTGTCAGGTATTTCTCGGATACCTCTCTGTACTCCTTGGCAAAGGTGGTCTCACCCCGGTTCACCTGCTTGGTGGCATCTGCCGGCGCCAGATCTACTGCCATGGAATTCCATGGAGCCAGACATGTCCAGGTATCCTTAAACCCAAAGTAAAAAGGAAGTATCCCTTCCGCTTCTATGGTCTCGCACAGAGCGTTCAGTTCCGCCCAGTTGGTGGGTATCTCCCAGCCATGCTCCTCAAACATGTCTCTGTTATACAGGATACCGGCCGCATTGGCCACATAAGGTACCGCATAAATTCCTTCTGTGGGAACCAGTTCCAGGGATTCATCGATGTTCAGATACCCCTGGTTAATGTTCTTTAGTCCCTCATAATCCGAAATATCCATGAGGATTTCCGCATCTACGAAATAAGAATAATTGATGTCTCCGCCAATGCCGATAATATCCGGGTAATCTTCCCTTATAAATCTCGTTTTTAATATTGTCATGGCATCGTTTGGCGAACTGATAGTGAGATGGATATCGTCATGGGTCGCGTTAAACTCTTCTTCCACCATACTGAAGTAGTTTGCCGCTTCCGGCTTATACTGGACAATCTCGATCTCGGTCTTATGAGAATCAGCTTCACTCCCACATCCTGTGAGCGCCATCACTGCCGCCGCACCGCACAATGCCGCTCCAAGGTATTTTCCGTTCCTCCTTTTCATAAAGCATCTCCTTCCCTAAATTGATATTTGCATTATAACATACCATTATGCTATCAATAAATACCACTATTTTGCATGTTATATGCCTTTATGCCGCTTTTATCCTTTTTGTTTGAAGTAAAGTAGCATTTTGGTATATAATGAATATATTCTTATTATATGAAACAGAAGGGACAACTATGAGTGAAGTGATTTTTTCTGTTTTTCCCAGTGAAAACTTTATTGATCTCGGGCTCTACCAGTTCGGCTGGGAACAGTGCGATCCCTCTCATTCTTTCGGACCCGCTGCCAGAAATCACTATCTTTTTCATCTGTGTTTGTCCGGAACAGGCACCCTGATCGCCGAAAATGCCCAGGGCGAGTCCATTGCCTACCAGATCAAAAGCGGGCAGGGATTTATGATTTTTCCTCATCAGGTATGTACCTACATTGCAGATCATGAAATCCCCTGGGAATATACATGGCTGGAATTCGATGGACTGCGTGCCAAGGAAGCCATAGAACTGACAGGATTAAACCGTAATCAGCCAATCTATAAGGCACGCTATAAGGATATTGCCGAGAACATGAAAGAAGAGATGGTCTATATCGTTAATCACGGGAATGAATCCCCCTTTCACCTGATTGGACACCTCTTCCTTTTTATAGACTATTTTATGCGTTCTGCTTCCTCCGCCCAGCTCAATAAAGGCAACAGTCTGCGGGATTTTTATATCAAGGAAGCCATCTCCTACATTGAACAGAACTTCCAGAATGATATCACCGTGGAGACGATTGCCGCCTCCTGCGGACTCAACAGAAGCTATTTTGGTAAGATTTTTCATGAAAATATGGGAAAATCACCTCAGGAATTTCTGATTTCCTACCGCATGTCCAAGGCTGCCGAGCTGTTAAGGCTGACAGGCCTTTCCATTGCAGATATAGGAAATGCCGTGGGCTATCCAAACCAACTGCATTTTTCCCGGGCATTTAAAAATGTTTATGGCATCTCCCCCAGGCAGTGGAGGAATGAACATGTGGGGCCGTAAGAATACAGATTCCTGAAAATACTGGTACTTACTACTTTAGTTCCTCAATCTGTGCCAGCCAGATCCTTGCACAGGCATCGGACGGCATCCGCAGATCGCCTCTGGGCGACACAGCAACACTTCCCACCTTCGGCCCGTCCGGCAGACAGGAACGCTTGAACTGCTGGGCAAAAAATCTCTGATAAAATATCTTTAACCATTTCAATATGACATCTTTGTCATAAACATTCTGAAATGCCGTACAGGCCGCCCGGAATACTTTCGCCGGCTCAAAACCACAGCGCAGCATATAATATAAGAAGAAATCATGCAGTTCGTAAGGCCCCACCAGATCTTCTGTCTTCTGGGAAATGACCCCGTCCACCGGCGGCAGAAGCTCAGGACTGACAGGTGTGTCAAGTATATCCAGAAGAAGCGCCCGCAGGTTTTCATCACCGCAGGTATCCGCATAGTATTGTACCAGATGGCGTACCAGAGTCTTCGGCACACCAGCATTGACACCGTACATGGACATATGATCCCCATTATAGGTGGCCCAGCCCAGTGCAAGCTCCGACATATCGCCGGTACCGATGACCATACCACCCGTCTGGTTTGCAATATCCATCAGTACCTGTGTCCGTTCCCTGGCCTGTCCATTCTCATACGTCACATCGTGCTTGTCCATGTCCTGTCCAATATCCCGGAAATGCACTGTCACAGCCTCTTTGATATCCACCTCCCGCAGCGTGGTTCCAAGCATCCCCGCCAGCCTGCATGCATTGTCATACGTCCTGTCCGTGGTGCCGAAACAGGGAATTGTAACAGATGTTATCTTATCTCTTCCAAGACCCAGCAGATCAAAGGCCCGAACCGTTACCAGAAGCGCCAGGGTGGAATCCAGACCGCCGGATATCCCCAGAACCGCGGACTGACAGCCCGTATGTTCATACCGTTTCTTAAGGCCATAAGACTGAATGGAAAGAATCTCATCACAACGCTTATTACGTTCTTTTGAATCTGTGGGCACGAAAGGCTGTGGGGCAAAGGTTCTTGTCAGTTTCGTTTCCTCCTCTTCCATGGAAACAGACAATATCATATGATTCTGTATGGTCTCCGGATGATAGGTACTCATCCGCCGCCTCTCATGGCAGATTCTGTGGACATCAATATCTGTATAGATATTCTCCGGTTCAAAACGCTTCGCCTGGGCCAGTATGGTACCGTTTTCCGCTATGATGTTATGGCCGCCGAATACCAGATCCTGCGTGGATTCACCCTCCCCGGCCGAGGCGTAGATATAGGCCGTGATCTGCCTGGCACTGGCAGATTTCACCAGCATCTCCCGGTATACGTCCTTGCCGACGGTCTCGTTGGATGCCGAGAGATTGACCATTACCGTAGCACCGGCCAGCGCATGAGCTGTACCCGGCGAGTCAGGCACCCAGATATCCTCACAGATTTCACAGCCAACCACCAGACCCTGTACCCCATTTACCCGAAACAGAATATCTGTCCCGAAAGGTATTTCCTTATCTTCATATAGATAAGGCTCCGGCACGGTATTTCCGGGTGCAAAGTGTCTGGTCTCATAGAATTCCGCATAGGACGGAATAAAACGTTTCGGAATAAAGGCCAGTATTTCTCCATTCTGTAACACTGCCGCCACATTATAGAGTTTATAATCTTTCACAAGCGGAAGTCCCACAAAAACAAGCGCATCACTGCCCTCTGTGGCCTCCGCAGCCACACCAAGCACTTCCCTTGCCTGGGACAGCAGAAGTTCCTGCAAGAACAAGTCACCGCAGGTATAGCCTGTCAGACACAGTTCTGGAAAAACAATGATCTTTGCCCCCTGCGCAAGAGCCTCCTCGATTCCTTTACAAACTTCCTTCACATTATAGACCGGATCCGCCACCTTGATTCCGGGGGTCATCGCCGCCACTTTAATGAATCCATGTTTCATGTCCTCTTCCGCCTCTCTTCTTTATGATAATAGCATTAGAATTCCTCATTATTACCGGGTTTTGCGTATTACAGCCCGATTTTTTGTAAATCCTTTAAATTTATTTTACCAGATTTTATTCCATTTTATATCTTTATTTAAGCGCCTGCTGCCCCGAAAAACCTCTTTTGTCCTCTGCAAAAATATATTTTCTGTTATCTATCATCCGTTATTTTAACAGTAACATAAGTTACCTATTTGCAGAACCTCCCATAAAATCAAGGTTTCCGGGACACCTCTCTTTTCTTGTTTTTCCTGGCGCATCACGTAATTTCGTATGTGTTTTCACTTAAATCTTCTTTTAATGTTTTGATATACTCTTCGCAAAACTTATTTTGCTGTCTTTTCTGTCTTCCTGCACATTTGCTGCCTTAAAAACCACTGCCAAGGACTTTTTATCATTTTATTGCAAAAATCAACAGCATCACATCCTGCTTACCTTGTCAGGTGTCAATTCCATATCGCAAGTTGTTTTTATGACCATCACAGTCGTATCTTAATTTTTATATATCTCCTGATATCCGCTGTTTATCCGTATTTCCAGTCATAATATTATAAATCACGACCGTTTTTATCCTGCTGTTTCATCCTGTAAGACCAGTCTTGTTATCTTATATAATATGAATATTCCCACCCAAAATACAGTGTATTAAATCATGATTTGATTTATCTGCTTTTCGCAATATTCTTAAGTTCATCCACAGTAAAGGTATAGTTCCTGTTACAGAAATGACAATGCAGATCGACATCTTTATTTTCGTCAATCATCTCCTGCAAATCCTTCCTGCTAAGACTGATCAGTACTTTTTCCACCCGCTCCTTACTACAGTTACATGCGAACTGTACAGGCATGGTATCCGTAATCTCTACCCCCAGGTCTCCTAAGACAATCTCCAGAATCTGCTCCGGTGTATTGCCTTCCTCCAACATCGTTGTCACCGACTGTATGGACGATAATGTATTCTCCAACTTTGTAATGACATCCTCCCCTGTAAAAGGCATCAGCTGGATAATAAACCCGCCCGCCTGCCGCACCGTATTGTTCTTATCCATCAATACGCCCAGTGCCACACTGGAAGGCACCTGCTCCGAAGCCGCAAAATAATAAGTCAGATCGTCCCCGATTTCCCCTGTCTGAAGCTCTATGGTAGAGGCGTAGGGCTCTTTTAAGCCCATATCCTTCATGACGGTAAGCACACCGGCTCCGATCACACCGCCCACATCCAGCTTTCCCAAATGGTTCGGAGGCATCATGGCCTGGGGGTTATCTGCATATCCTTTCACATTCCCCTGCGAATCTGCCGTTACGGTGAGCCCGTGCACCGGCCCTGCGCCGCGGATCTGTAAGGTCAGCATATCCTGTTCGCCTTTTAACATGCTTCCCATCATCACCGCCCCTGTCATCAGGCGCCCCAGCGCCGCTGTCACCACCGGACTGGTATCATGGGCCGAACGGGCATACTCCACGAGTTCCTTAGAAGTGACCGCAAAGGCGCGTATCTGCGCGTTCGCCGCTGTTGCTCTCACTAAATAATCTGCCATGTTGTCTGTACCTCTTTCTTCAATTCTTCTTTGCCACAATATAGATTCTCTCACTCTCCGGCGTCACCCCGTCATGGGTGTCCGCATCCAGGGTTTCCAACACGCGAAGCCCCGCATCTTCCACCAGTCTGCGCATCTGTTCTAGCTGATACCCCCGCTGATAATGGGTCTCCTGAAAGCGTTGAAACAGTTCTTCCCCTCTGTTTCTGACAAATATCGTCAGGTCATACTCATTGATTTCTTCCTCTTCATGATAATAGTTTTCCCAGATAAAGCTGCAATCTTCCCGGTTCTCCGCAATTGTTGCATCACCTATGATATTGGCATATTTGTACACCGTGTTAAAATCAAAAATAAAAACACCGCCCGGATACAGGTAATTGTGCACCAGCCGGAAAGTTTGCAGAATATCCTCTTCCTCCAACAGATAGTTAATGGAATCGCACACACTGATCACCGCGCCTACCGCGCCGTAAAGTTCAAATTCCCGCATATCCTGCAACAAGTACAGAATATCCAGTCCCGACCGGTCCCTTTTGTCCATGGCAATCTGTAACATCTCCTGGGCATTGTCCACACCGATCATATCATATCCCTTCCTGGCCAGAAGTTCCGTCAACGTTCCTGTCCCACAGCCCAGGTCCAGGATGGTATTCCTTTCCTGTCTGAAATTCCGGGCCGCCTGCTTCGACAATCTCCTGCCAGAAGACGTCTCTGTCATTCTTTCGCTACCGTTGTCCTGATTCACCCCATACTTTTTAAGCATCCCCACCAGGAACGCACACCATTCCTCATAGGGCGTCTCATCCATAAACTCATCATAAACCTGCGCAAAATCCGTATATGCTTCCATTTCATTCTCCATCATATAATACTTCTATCTCCATCTTCCCGTCAAAATGCCCGGTCTGTCCGCCCACTCTCTGTAGCGGAAATACAAAGGTGGCATGTTCTTCAAAGGGCTCGTCACTGCCAACCGTCCCTATCTTTTCTCCTTCCGCGTAGAGCGTCACTTTGCCCTGTCCACCTTCCAGCCGCAAATTCACCCATTTTTCCTTAGGCAGGGTATAATCGAACGTATAGGTTCTGCCCTCTCTGGTAAATCCCACCCTGCCTGTCTGCGGTTCCACTGCATAGAAAGCCCACCTTGCATAAGCAGCGTCTCCCTCAGCCAGAACCTGCTCATGCCATACGCCGTTTTGCCCGTCCTCCGCCAGAGTATTCTCCTCCAGCCACACCTTCATCGCTATCTGGTAATCCGGCTCCACCGCAGCGTTCTCTACATACAGATAACCTGGTATCCTATCATTCTCTCCCTGTTCCATTCCCATCTGTGTTTCTGTTTCTTCCATCCCCGCCTCTCCCCAAAGCTTCCCGGACAATACCGGCAGTGGTTCCTGAAACCGTTCCAACAGATCATATTCACTGATACCGATATCCAGATTGCCGCTCATATCGTTCCAGATCATATAGGAAGCGCCCAGCATCTGCGGCGAATAGGCCGGAATAATCTCCATCTGGTTATAATCATAGAATTTGTTGGGCGCCCAGTTCTCATACAGTTCCACAATATCCAACCGGTCATATCCGCCGCCCGGTATGATATAAAGATGGTTGTTCTGCATGTTGATCAGGGAATAGCCCGCCTCATACATCTCCTGCGGATCCGCCCAGACGGTACTCCACAGATTCATCTGCAAATTCTCCGGAGATGGCTGTGTGGTGCCGCCTATATGACTGAGACTCCCCCACAGACGCACCGTCTTACCAGTCTCCTGTATCAGATTGTTAATTCTTATCAGGAAACACCTGTACTGCTCACCATCGCCGTAATATTCATCCATACCGATATTGACAATCCGGGCCTGTCTGAAAGCACCTGTATCTTCGGCAAGCGCCTCCCGCCACAGCTGCTCTACCAAAGCCACAGCTTCTTCCTGCCCCAGATCAATCTGGTCTACCGATTCATTGCCGGTACGCAGAGCATACTCCGGATACAGTTTGGTAATGGCAAGGGAATGGGCCGGTGTATCAATCTCAGGCACCACCGTCACACCGTATGCTCTGGCCGTCTCAATCAACTGATCTATATCTTCCTTCGTGTAGGCATATTCCTCAGAAGTCAGCTTCTCTCCTGCTCCATTCATCAGATCCGATTCCAGCCGGAAGGCGCTGTCCGCCGTCATGGCCTGTTCCGGTGAACCCGTAAGACCGCTGGTAGCCAGAATCGTATTATCATTCAAATGGAGAGACAAGTCATTCATCTTATACCAGGACATGGTCTCCATCATCCTGTACAACGTATCTAATGACACTGGCTTTCTGGCCACATCTATCCCGAATCCCCGCACTGCATAGAGCGGATAATCCCGGATACTTCCCCGAGGTGCGCTATCCTGCCCGTCATGTACAAGCATCTGCATCAGCGTCACGCATCCCCAGCGGATTCCCGTCACGCTCTCTGCTCGTATGACACATGTGTCAGTTATGTCACAGGTATACCCTTCTTCTCCCAGTCCATTTTCGTCATCAGCATATCCGATATAAATATCTCCCGGACCGGCATCCTCCAGGGTTCCCTGGCAGAGGGTCATTCTGTTCTGCGTTGCAGAACAGCTTTCCCATTGTCTGCCAAAAAGTTCCGCCGCATCCCAGAGAGTCTGCTCATCCGTTCCAACATCTGTCTCTGCCTCTATTCCAAATTCCATTCCTGTCTCTGTTCCCGCATCCATTCCTGCTTTTGTTCCAGATTCCATCCTGAAACTGTCACTGTCTACAATAATTCTGGCATTTTCCCCCAGAGTAAAGTCGCCCTCGCCGCCGACCCACTCTGCTATGGACGGAACTACCCAGTCCGGACAAGGATTGTGTCCCTCCGCTGCCGCCGCTTCCGGCTTTCGGTCAGTCTCTGCCTTTTCCTTATACAATCCTCCAACAGCCGCAGGCACCTGTATGGTAAAAGATACTTCCCGCGTCTCTTCCCGGCCTTTTATATCCTCCACACGGTATCCCACCGTCACCTCTTTGTCCTGAATAGTCTCATAGACTCTGCCGTCCGCGCCGATAACCTGTTCCAAATCCGCTCCGATGAAAGTAACCTTATACCCCGCAGGCGCTTCCAGCGTAACAAGCCGCCTTTCACCCGCTTTCCCCGTTTCAATAACAGGTGTCTCTAATAGATAAGCGGCAGGCTTGTCCGCATAGACTTCAAACTCATAGAGAGACACATTCTGATACAGATTGGAATAATCGGCCTCCTCCTTGGATACCTCATAAGTGGACAGACGCAGATACCGTATCTGCGCCGGTTTATCCAGCACAATCTCCTGATGTTTGGCCGCCGGCGCCGTATCAAACCGCTGAAGAATCTCCCAGTTCTCTCCATCCAGAGAACCTTCCAGCGCATAGGAAGTCACATTTCTCCGTTCCCATTTCAGCACAACAAAAGAAACTGAAATTTCTTCCGGAAATTCCAGTTGTATATAGTGAGAGGCGTCCTCCCAGTTATTCTCGCTCGACCAACGGGAAGCCAGCGTGGTATCATCCCCGTCAATTGCCATGGCCGCAGACAGCGTCTCCTTCTCCACACTGTCACAGGTGGCAATGACCCCTTTTGTCCTGGCCAGATTCCTGCTTCTTCCTCCTGTATATTGTCTGATCAGAAAGAAACCTGCCAGAATCATACACACAAGAACCGTTATGATCACACTGCCGGCCAGAACCGCTTTTCTCTTCTCTTTCATTCTTATAACGCCTCATCTGTCACAATTGTGACAAACTCTCCTGCCTCTTAACCAAGCAAGGCTCCCAACAATCCATAGGAAAAGATGGACATGATAATGGTAGCGATAGCAATGCCCAGAAGCTCAGCCAGGACCGCCTTCTTAAAATCAATCTCCAGAAGCGCCGCAATCAGCGATCCCGTCCATGCGCCCGTACCCGGAAGCGGAATCCCCACAAAGAGCACCAATCCCCAGAATTCATACTTCTTGATACTGTCACTCTTCCCCATGGCACGGTTCTCCAGCTTCTCAATGATGCCGCGGAAAAATTTCACTTTCTTTAACCATTTAAAGACCTGCCTGATAAAGAGCAGGATAAACGGAATCGGAATGATATTGCCGATGATACAAAAAGGGATGGCCGTGGTGATCGGCACCTGCAAAAGAGAGGCCACAATCAGGCCACCGCGAAGCTCCAGAATGGGAATCATGGAGATAATAAAAACCACCACTTCTTTCGCCACATACTTTCCCAATGTATTGGCAAATGCAACTGCTAAACTTTCCATGCTAAATCCTCCAATAGTCTTTATAATATAAGTATATGTCCTTTACTGTCAATTCTTTCAGAAATTACCCGGGTCATCCTGTATCAGCCGCAGATTGCAGTAAGAGCCGTATACAGAGCCTCCATCTGCTCATCCGTACCGATGGTGATGCGCAGATGATTGTCAATCCGCTCCTTGTTCCAATATCTGACATAAATGTCATTTTCTTTTAAATGTTCAAAGATTTCCCTTGCCGGCACACGCTTGTGAGAGGCAAAAATAAAATTACCATAGGACTTCGGGAACGTAAAACCAAGCCTTGTCAGCTCCTCTTCCGCCCGTGTCCGTGTCTGTATGATCTTATCACAGCAGGATGTAAAGTACGCCGTATCCCGCACCGCCTCCACGCCCAGTTCCATGGTAGGATAATTGAGGGTATAGGAATTGACCGAGTATTTCACATCATGCAGATAGCGGATCAGCTGCGGACTGCCTATGGCATAACCGATACGCATACCTGCCATGGAACGGGACTTGGAAAAGGTCTGTACCACCAGCAAATTATCATATCTGTCCAGAAGCGGCAGTGCACTGACCCCGCCAAAGTCAATATATGCTTCGTCCACAATCACCACCACATCCCGGTTGGCCGCCACAATCTCCTCCACCTGGTCTAATCCCATCAGCACGCCCGTAGGAGCGTTGGGATTGGGAAAGACTACCCCGCCGTTAGGCTGACAATAATCCGCCGGCCTTATCCTGAACTGTTCATCCAACGGCCTGGTCTCATAGGGGATACCATAAACCTCAGCCCACACATCATAGAAAGAATAGGTAATATCCGGAAACAGAATTGGCCTGTCCCCATGGAAAAAAGTCATAAAAGCCATGGACAATACATCATCCGACCCTACCCCAATGAAAATCCGGTCAGTTCCCACATGATAATATCCGGCCAGTTCCTCTGTCAGAGCCGTCTGCTCCGGAAATGCCGGATAAAGCCGCATCCTGTCGGTCGAAAGTCTCTCTATCGCCGCAGCCACATCCGGCGCCGGCGGATAGGGATTCTCATTGGTATTCAGTTTGACAATCCCCGGTCTGTCCGGCTGTTCTCCCGGCGTATAAGGCACCACCTTACGCACATTCTCTTCCCATTTCATCCTGCTGTCTCTCGCTTTCCTGTCTTTCTTTCCTGTCTCTGTCATAGGAATCCCCATTCCGGAGCGTTTACACATCCTGTTCCTGCACGGATTCCCGGGCAAGCCTCTCATACTCTGCCGCCTGCTCCTCATTGCCAAGAGCCCGGTAACAGTCCGCCAATGCCCGCAGGGGAATCTCCCGCCCGCTGCGGATATCTACAATACTCTCCGTCTCGTAGGCCGCGTTATAATACCAGACCACAGCCTCATCATAATCCTTCTTCTGTCTGTAAAATTCTCCCAGCTCACAGCAGATTTCAGCACAGCCGTCACTGGCAATCACTTTCATGGCATATTTAAAGAAATCCTCAATATCCCCGGCAATCCGTGCTGCCCGGGCCGCCACACAGGCCGCCTCCTTCAGCTCCTCATCTCCCCGCACGCTGTCCATACAGGAAGCCTGGAAAAAGGCCCGCGCCGCCAGGAAATCCTTATCCTCTCCGGAAATAAAAAGCTCTTTCGCATAAATGTTGTGCAGCCGCTTATCCAAAGACTCCCCCGCTGCCGCAAGCCGGGCAAAAGCCGCCAGATCCCTGTCCTTATGGTTCGTCTGAGGCATATGACATATCTCTATCTCACTATCATAAATAACAGGCGTAATTCCTACCTGCTCATGAATCGCACCCTGCCACTGAAACGTCCGGTTTCTCTTAAAGAGTTTTGGTCTCAGTTCCCTGTCATAATTATAGATGGTCCCATGGGAAAGCTGATTGGCATAGTACATCTGCACAATCTCAATCTCCGGCAGAAGGGTCTGCTTAAGCTGCGCAAAAGCCGCCCGGTTCTTCTCATCCAGCACCTCATCCGCATCCGCCGAATAGATATACTCCATCTTTGCCTTGGAAAAAGCAAAATTGCGCGCCGCCGAGAAATCATTGACCCAGACAAAATCATAGACCTGATCCGTATATCTGGCCGAAATCTCCTTAGTGGCATCGGTGGATCCCGTATCCACTATGATGATCTCATCCATCAGTCCGGCCAGACTGTCCAGACACCTTTGTAAGATCTGCTCTTCATTTTTCACGATCATACAGAGACTGACTGTAATCATACGCTCTTTCCTTTCTGCCGCATCCGACTGTCCGCCATACCTGATTCCTGATGCAACGCCTGCTATTTCCAACGCCCGCTATTCCTATAGTAGATATCCTGCACCATCCGCTCCTCGATGGGAAGCCACGCCTCGCTTGCCCCCGCCCGCAAAAGCAGGCCGGCAAAACGGTGTCTTTTCACAAATTCCCGGGAGGCCGACAGGCAATATCTGGTGGTGTAAGACAAATCCCCAATTCGTTCCCGCATATTTATGACATAATCGTCATTTCTTTTGTGCAAACACTCTCTTCCCAAGAACCGATATCTTTGTCCGTCCCAGTTATAAACACACACTGTATGCCAGCGCATAAAGTGCTGTACGGCAAGCAGTCCCCCCGCAAGCAGACACAATATCATAACCACCAGCATCCAGATCATATCCATATCCGGCATCTATGTTCCTCCCTTTTTCCAATATATAACATCGTATAGTCAATAGAGTATCATACTCCCACCCTGATTGCAATTCCCGCCGCAACATGCAGAGTCTTCTTATTTCCCACCCCGCCAGGCTGGTTTATACTTAAGCATCAGCCGGTCAAGCCCTCGCTGTAACAGTAACGGCACAACAATCCCTGCCGCCAGATAAACCATCTTAAAGGCCTCTGACCCCTTCACCAGATAACAATAATCAATGTCCGTATAGAATCTGGCGAAATCAAAATCCGCCAGATATCCTGTGCCGGCAGCAATACCTGCAAGCACCATCTTAATCAGCATAAACACCATGATATGATGCATCATCACCGGATAGGTGTGCCGTCCCAGATAGACAACCGCAGAATGAGGCCCGCAGACAGAGGCCAGTATCTTCGATATCCGCAGCCAGAAGGCTATTCCTGACACTACTGTCACATACGGAATCACCGGACCATTGGCAAAAGCCGTACACCACACGCAACTGTAAGCCAGACCGTTACAGCACAGATTTAAGAGAACCTGTATGCCAATCACAATCGCAAAGTAGGGCAGATTTCCAAGCCTGTCATGGCTCTCCAGTTTCCGGCGGTAGAACTGCCCCATCTGAAAACAGGGAAACAGGAACAAAATCCTTCCCGGCATCTTATAGAGTCCCCATACATGCCCGGTAATCGCAAGCCATACTACTGTCGTTCCCACCGCTAACGTCCCCGCCAGAATCAGCCACTCAGAATGTAGCCGCAGCTTTTGCAGGACAATCCGCAGAAACAGATTCATCATTTCAATCAGAAAAAGCACCGGCACGAACCAGGCCGCGAAATTATACAGATACTGATATCCATGCAGAAAAGGATCCAGCAATAAAGACTTAAGGGAAACTGCCTCACCGAAAGTAAATTCTCCCCACGCCCGCAGCGCCCAGGCAATCATTCCATAGATAAGATTCCAGATAAAATATGGCAGAAGCAGTCTGCGCGCCTTCTTTTTGATATAGGCAACTGGTCTTTCCTGCTCCTCTTCTTTATAAAAATACCCCGAAATAAACATGAACAGCGGCACGTGAAAGGAATAATAAGGGAAAAGATCTCCCACTGTCAGGATATTATAGCCCAGATGCCCCGCCGCCACCATGACAATGGCAAATGCCGAGAGGATTCCAAAAGCCGCATTATAACCATCCGATAAGATATTTTCTTTGCCTTTCCTGTCAAGTGACACATCTGTCATTTCTCTTGGCCTTTCTCCTTATCCAGGGATATGACGCACAGACATCTTCCCTATCATTTATACACACCAGTATTTTTTATCCTTCATAAAACAGTTACAGTATATGAAATTTATGGTAAAATATAGACTGGTTCCACACATGATATATCTTACCAATAAACATCGTAAAAAGAAAGAGAATTTCTCCATGAATCCAAAACCTGCAAAAACAACATGCCTTTTATTGCTGCTTCTTATCCTGGCAATTTCATTTCTCACAGCCGCCTGCGGCAGCAATGATAATTCCATGCCCAAACCGCCCGATACCCTGGCCAGCAAAGAATCCCTGCGCGCCTCGGATATTGTTCTGGACATAAACAGCAAAGATTTCACTCCCCAAACACCCGCTTCGGTTCCCATGAACCCCTATCCTGATTTAAGCGTGCCCACCTATATCACCAAAGTGGACAATCTGTATTTTATTGTAGACTGCTACCATGACCAGATCATCTATCATGATAACCTGACAGATCCCCTGTCCCAGTGGCAGGTCATGACCGACCAGATCAGCAAAGGCCATACGCTTGCCAGCGACGGTCTGATATATCTGGCGGACGATACGGAAAACAACCGTATCCTTATCTTTGAGAAAAAAGACGGTGTCTTCTACCACACCCAGACATTTGAGGAAATCGGCAACAGACCGCATTATATTATCTATGACGATAACACACAGACTTTCTATGCCTTAAGTTCCATGAGCGGCGAAATGTACCTCTTCCGCCATGATCCCGGCGACAGCCGTATGCACCTGACCAAGACCTATTGGATAGAACAGCTTGCGGGCACCTATGTACGCTCCTTCACCATTTCCGGAAACGATATTTATTTCGTATCGGGTGTTCTCGGAAATCCCGCCATTCTGCGGGCAGACCTTGGCACCTTTGAAATTCGGGAAACCTATCCTGTTCCTGACTCCATGGCCGGCATGATTCAGCTCACCATAACCGAAAATGACTATTATATTACAATATCAACCGATATTAATGGAAACCAGGACTATGCCACCATGATTCACACAGACGATTTATCACATCTGATAGAAGGAAAATACGATGATGTATACCAACACTTCATTGGCGGAGGCACGCCATATTACGTAACTTTCATTGATAACAATTATTATTTAACAGAGCATAGAATCCCCGGTCATTCCATCTGGGAATTTAAAATAACAGGAGATTCCATTCATGATGTAAAGACCCTTTATTAGTTTTGTTCTTCCTTTTCTATTTTGTGTTAAATCCTGTTTTATCATTTTCATCTTATTGACATTTGAATTATGCATTGCAAATCGAATTGCTTTTTCCCTCTTTTCTTTTACTTTCTTTTCAAATTTCTTCCTGTTTTTTATCTGTTTTTCCGCAAATAAATAACACATGATTCAAAGTCAAAATCATGCGTTATTTATTTCTCATTATTTCCCGCAGATTCCAAAAATCTTATGATGACGCCAATATTCGCCATACAATGCCACAATCCTGCACACGCCTTCTTAATTCTTTTTTTCGTATAATACGTTATTTTATACTTTCCCATTTCGCCTTTTTCTTAACACAAAGGACGCCCGGCCCCCTTTTTCTTTCTGCAGGTTCATGTGCGTCCTTTTTTACGGAAGCCCAAACATTAAATCATGTTTTACTTCCCTTTTCTTCTTTCATTTCCCTCTCTTTTGCCCTCTCTATTTCATCTTTCCACTCGTTTTGGGCCTTTTCCTCCAGCATCTTCATAATCCTCTCAATATCCTCGTCGGTATAAGCCTCCACATATTTATAGCAGAATATCCGGAAAGGACAATCTCTCTGGGAGCAGTCCTCAACTTTAAAGCACTTAATCCCATAGAAAAGACGGGCCAGATTGAAGACCACTATACTTGCAACAAACACTGCCAAAAAAATAATTGTAAACCATTCAAGAATGATATCCATACGTTTCCCCCAATTACATTTATTTTGTTATGTTAAGAATAACACATTCTTCATTTACTTACAATATTAGTTCGGGAAATTTATGAATATATTTTAAAAAAAGACCACTTTTTGCATAAAATCCGCAACAAAGTGGTCTTTTCTGTTATAATAATCTGTTACATATCAAAATATATTTGTCACATATCAAGATAATCTACTGCACCGCTGCCGATATGATAGTAAGCACCGTATACTTTAACGCCGTCTTCGCTATCTTTCATATCGAGCTTATCCCTGATCAAATCCACTGCGCGCTTAACATTCAGACAGCACGCCTTGTACTCATCTTTCTCATCACCGATAGCTCTGTGAATCTCATCTGTTATGTACTGGACGAATCCTCCCGGATTGCCCTGTAACGCTGCACCTACCGCGCCGCAATGCTCATGTCCAAGTACCACTACCAGTTTGCAGCCAAGATGATCAGCAGCATATTCAACGCTTCCCAACTGATGATTATCCATAACATTTCCCGCTACACGGATAACGAAGATCTCACCGATTCCGGCCGTAAAGATACTTTCCGGTATCACACGGGAATCCGAACATGCCACAACGATTGCATAGGGCTTCTGTCCCTCGTCACAGGTTTTCTGTCTGATCTGCGGTGAAACATCTCCAGGATTTGTGGCAGCCTCGATATAGCGCTGATTTCCGTCCTTTAATTTTTGCAGCGCCTCTGCTGCCGATAAATTTTCACTGTGCATAGCTTGCCTCCGTTCTGTAATTATTTGATGAGTAGATTATAACATATTCTCCAGTATGACTTCCAGTCCTTCTGCCGAAAATATGTCCCGTCTATACAGTTGTAAATTTCTCGATATATACCGGGAAAGTATCCGTGCCTTTCATCTCCTTGCCGGCTGTAATGACAACATTCTTGTCCGTAATGAGATATTCCACATTGGCACCGGCCTCTACCACAGTATCCTGCATCAGGATAGAGTTTCTGACCTTGGCGCCTTTGCCGATCTTAACGCCACGGAAAATCACGCTGTTCTCCACTTCACCCTCAATCACACAACCGTCTGCCATCATCACATTCTGCACCTTTGCACCATCTTTATAGTGCGTCGGGTTATCGCCGCGGATCTTCGTATAGATAGGAGCCGCCGAGAACAGTGCATCCAGATTGTAGTCATCCAGAAGCTTCATGTTTTCTTCAAAATAGCTCTTCATGCCGCTGATACGCGCCACATAGCCTGTATACTTATATGCCTGTACATTCAATTTGCTAAGCTGAGGCATGATGACATCGCGCATAAAGAAGGAACGTCCCTGCATATATGCGGTGCTGACAAGCTCTATCAGAAGTTCACGTGCAATCACAAAAATATTCATGGAAGTATTCTGGACGCCTTCTGTCTTCGGATTAATGGACACTTTACGGATACGTCCCTGTTCCACATCAAAGGTGTAATAGAATATCCTGTCACTGGTCTGATAATCGAGCAGTTCCTCAGGCAGTTCCTGTTCGTTATAAGCGATCGTAATATCCGCCTCGCTGTCCATATGCGCCTGAATCATGGCATTGAAGTCAAAATTGACCACCACATTGGTATCTGACATTACCACATATTCTTCTTTCTGAGATTTTAAGAAATCCAGAAGATTTGCCAGCGCACCGGCACGCCCCACATAGGGACCGCCCACTTCCTTCTCCGCAAAAGGAGGAAAAATATGTAAGCCGCCGTTCTTACGGACCAGATCCCATTCACGGCCGGATCCCAGATGATCCATCAGGGAATGATAGTTCTTGTTTACCACCACAGAAATATTGTCAATGCCGGAGTGGGTCATGCTGGACAGAATAAAATCAATAATACGATAACGACTGGCAAAAGGGATGGAAGCCATCAAACGCACACTGACCAGTTCCGGAACCAGGGCGTCATAACTGTTAGGGAAAATAATACCGATTACATTTGTGCTTGATTTTATCATTCTACTTCACCACCTTCTACATTATTCTTCACCATCGCATCAGGGCCAATCACAACATTCTCCCCTATGATAACGCCCGAACCAATCGTAGCCACACCATTTTCGTCCCCGTTGGGCATTGCGCCTACTACCGCGTTCTCACAGATTGTCACATTTTCCGCCACAATACAGTGCCGCACAACCGCGCCTGCCTTAATGGTCGTGCCGCCCATAATGACAGCATCCTCCACCAGCGCACCGGCTTCCACCTTTACGCCTCCAAAAAGTATGGAATGTCTTACCGTGCCTTTGATCCGGCATCCATCAGTGATCATGGCATTTTCCACAACCGCACCCGCATTAATCTTATGCCCCGTCATACCTGCATTACGGCTGTAAATCTTCCAGTCTTCATCAAAAAGGTTGATTCCGCTGTGCTCAGGATCAAGAACCTCCATATTTGCCTCCCACAGGGAAGCGATCGTCCCCACATCCTTCCAGTATCCATTGAAATGATATGCATACATCTGCCGTTGATCACGAAGCAGGTTGGGAATAATGTTATTGCCAAAGTCGTTTTCCGAATTCGGATCGGCTTCATCTTCCTGCAAATACTTCTTCAGGATATCCCAGTTGAAAATATAGATTCCCATGGAAGCCAGGTTTGATTTCGGGTTCTTGGGCTTTTCCTGGAATTCTGTGATCTTATCATTCTCATCAGCCACCATCAGGCCAAAACGGGGCGCCTCTTCCCACGGAACTTCCATAACGGCAACACTGAATTCCGCATTTTTTGATTTGTGGAATTCCAGGAAATCACTGTAATCCTGCTTACAGATCTGATCGCCGGAAAGAATAATAACATATTTCGGATCATAACGCTCAATAAATGATATGTTCTGGTAAATTGCGTTTGCCGTGCCTTTATACCAGTCTGACCCATGCGCCTTCTGATAGGGAGGCAGTACATGTACCCCGCCGTAAAGACGATCCAGATCCCAAGGCTGGCCATTGCCAATATATTCATTTAGCTCCAGGGGCTGATACTGCGTCAGGATACCTACGGTATCAATACCTGAATTAACGCAGTTGGAAAGCGGAAAGTCGATAATACGATACTTGCCGCCAAAAGGAACTGCCGGTTTTGCAAGCTTCTCTGTCAGCGCGTAAAGACGGGAGCCTTGTCCGCCGGCAAGAAGCATTGCAATCATTTCTTTTGCCATAATACGATCCCTCCTATTTTATAATAAATTTATTATATAACAAAACGAAAAATATTTATAGAAAAATTGTAAAATTCGTGAAAAAAACTGATATAAGGCAAGAAATTATGTGCATTTTATACAAAAGCCGACAGATCTCTTTCTTTATAGGTCTGTCGGCTCTGTTACCAATCATTCATTTTATGTCTGACGAAAGGAATCACTCACTGACTATGGTATATTGATCCATCAACATCTTTCCTTTGTCATCCACCCAGTTCAGTATTCTGGTTGATAAATCATTTGTGGTTATATGAAATAAATAAGCTGTATACAAAATGACACCACATATAATCAACCCAATAAATCCCTGTTTTTTATTTCTACATTTAAGTTTATCAAACCAGTCTTCATAGCTAAAAGCGATTCCCAATATGACCACCGGAAGCAGATTGGCAAAAGATATTTTCTCTCTCAAAATCGCATGCGGCAGTAAACATCCTGCCAGTATCAGAAGATACCTGAATTTTTTATAAGCTATATAAAGAAAAGGCATCGCCGCAATCAGCAGGATCACATAAGACAGATAACACCAAGTGACATTTATCTGCGCCGTCCCCGCATACTCAGCAAGCCCAAGCATATCAAGGAACATATGCAGCAGCATGGCACCAACACTCTCTCCCTCCCCACGATATAAATCCTGTAAGGACGAAAAATATGATACTGTATCGCATTACTTTTATCAAAAACATGATGGAAAAGTAGCATGATGACCAAAATGCCCTTGGTAATTAATGTGTTTTCTTTGGTAAAAGAATCTTTCATTACAAGTCTGCCTTTCTTTTTAAAACTTTTCTTCGCGCTGTTGCTTTATTTATAAATTCTATTGTCCCGACACCTGCGTGCCGTCCGCTTTCATATGATACTTATCCTTATAAATCAACTGTGAAATGGGTACAATCTCATACCCTTTATCCTGTAATCCTGTAATCACGGATTCCAGCGCATCCGCCGTATATTTAGCGCCGTTGTGCATCAGGATAATGGCGCCGTTATTTAACTTATCGGATTCCACCACACGGGCCACGATATCGTTAACACCATAATCTTTCCAGTCCAGAGAATCCTCTCTAGATACATATGTAAAGTAAAATAGTGAAAGGATTCCTTTCTTTTTATTTGTTATGGGGATTGTACCAGAGGGAAGTAAAGGATGCAAGAAATTTTTCAGATTTTTTCAGACTTTTGCATTGAGAGGGGGCTGTCGAAACAGCCCCCCTCTCGAATTCAAAAATCGTAACTGTACTCTAAATCCTCATCATTTTCCAACGCCTCGTCTCGAAGAATGCAGTACCGCCATGTGGTGAAACTATCTTCTCCCATCCCGTTTAGTCGAACATTTGTTTGATATCCTTTCGATGATGGAGTTAGATAAAGTAGGTCATACTTTTTCAAGCTTTTTAGAAGTTTCACTTTTGTCGTGCCCAGATTCCGTGTGATATATTCCATATCTTCCGTCGAAAGTGGGTAATACGCCCGATGATCGTTCAGCACTTGCGACGTCATTCCCTTAATCATTCCAACCAGACTTTGATAGAAGCCCACCCGCTCCACCTCTGTAAGGTCGTCATGATACACTGGAAGAAATTGAATCTGTTCTGCAACCATCTTCACGACATTCTTAACAGGTATCAAATCATCGGGATTTCCGCAAAAGGAATTTACATATTCCAACCCAATTTTCAGGCATGCTTTATCCGCACGACTTTCCATCTGTTTGTCCTTATTCGCCAACATGATAGTGAAAACATCCGCCTGCGAGATAGACAGTTTCCTTGAAAATGTCCCGTCGAGATACTTCTGGCAGAAAATAATCTCACGATTCGCTTTCTCATCTTCTTCCACGTAGGCAAAGATAACATGCCCCTCGCGGTCAAGAATCCGCTCAGCTTTTCGGTACGCCATCGGGTTTTTAATTCGCGGTGTTGGTGTCGCGTTTCCGACTGCCCGGTCGTAATCATCCATTTCCTCATCGACCATCTCCGCCATCATTTCTGTCGATGCCTCTTGTACCGTTGGCGCATTGTCAGCACACACTAGCTGATATCCTTTTTGCACAACCTCTGACACTTGCTGATTTTTGATCCTTAACTGACCACCGGTCAATTTGTCACCGGTGTCGAATTGTACTATTGTCGCCAAATTTCGTTCCTCCTGTCCAATTTTTTCTTAAATTTAAGTTCATCTGCTCCTAGTATCGCTTGATTTTCTGTTTTCATTTTTTGTATGTTTCACTTTTTTCTTGCTTCTGCAATCTATATCGGCATTTGGGGGGTTTTATAAATTGTGTGGTTTTAACGAAATTTTCTCTATCGGAAATGCTAAATAACATATTTCCATTATACGACTAACGTTATCCTGTAAACGATAAATCCAGCCGGTTAGACCTAATATCGCAGGTCGTTATCAAAAGCTAAATAGGCGTCTGTTTTATGATAGCACTACGTTACAAAAACTAAAATTATGGAATTGTACGCTGTTCCTCTTCATCTTTGCCACTGGCAAAATTACCAAAACCCCCGAAAAAATAATTTCATTTTTTTCCTCAAAATCCAATTTTCCCAAAATCCGTTGTATTTTTCACCAACGCATATACTTATGTCAACCAGTCGAAAAACTGTCTCTACTTTTCATTTTGCCTATGTCCCGCATGAATGATCCATTCGCACGAATTCTATACTCATGCTTTTCCCAATATCACAGGTGCGTTTCTTCTATAAATAAATATGCAGAATTGAAAACGCTCACATTATGGTCATTTCCCGAAAATAGAACCAAACGTTTCTTCCAACCAAATAATGGAAAAGCATTTTCTCAACCAGTCGTTTTTCTGCCAGCCCCTTTATGTTCTTCCTTCTCTCCACCCCTTCCGTACCTTTTTCAAAAATCCCTAGGTTTTCAACACCGAAAACCTCTTTTTTCGCCCGAAAAAAAAACACCCCCACCCTTGGCAAGTGCACGTTAAAAAAACAATTGTGTAAAAACTCACTTCACAAAACTAAAATAAAAAGAGAACCAAATGCAACTTTTAATCACTGTCGCGTTTGGTTCTCTTGTGCCCTTCCGTCATATCTTTACAGTTCAATCTCCCCGAACAGATTGACTTCCGCATGGATTTTATCAACATCCAACTCCTGCTCACTGATTAACATTGTCTGTAACGTCACCGTGTTGTTTGCCGTGTCAATGATTGCCAGACTCTCCGGCACTTCCATCCCGTTCACTTTTATTACCGCGCCCATGTTATCGCACCCCCATTTTCTGTAGTTTTTTGACAATCTGCTCTGCCGTGTACTTTCCGTCTGCAAGCTGGCAGAGTTGTTCCAAGTTCAGCCCTTTTTTGTAAGCATCAAGAAGCTGAGAAGAACTGACATCCTTTACGCCAATGACAACCGGCTGGTACACAACTTTCGGCGCGCCCCCGTTTTTAGATACCACAAGCCTCTGCAGATTGGCAAGCTGTTTCAGAATTATTTCCAGCTGTTTTCCCATCATAGTAAGTTGCTCCTGTGGACTCATACGCCACCTCCTCAAAATTTTTTTATTTTTTATTCAACCGTATGCCCCGTTTGACGCGGTCACCAATACTTGCAAGTGCGCCCCTTTTTGCATACCGCCCCCAAAGTTACCATACACCAAAACAGCGTTTTCTCCCGAATGTGGGCGCGAAAAAAGATACCGGCTACACCTTTCCGGCAGTCGGTATCTTCTGACCTTACGGCTGTTATTGTTCCCCGAAATCGTCCAATAACTTCTGTATCTCCACAAACTTGAATACCATCTGGGCAAATGCTTTCAACAGATATGCGATAGCGCATAAATCAATCAAAGCAAGCGAAACACCACATAATACAATGAGTCCGTCCATGTTGACCTCCTTGTGAAAGGGGGTGTCTCCCGACACCCCGCCCCCTGTCTTTACTGCTTCTGTTCTGTTTTCTTTGACTCTGCTCTCTTCTCCGGCTTAGCTGTCCTGCCCTCCAAAACAGGAAGTACCACTTTATCACCTTCCAGTTTTGCCCCGCCGAACACCAGACCCATCGACAGGAACATTTTCAGCATATCCTCTGTCACGACCTTACGTTCCCACTTGGTAGAGATGACCTCATAGCCGCCGTCTGCCTTGCCGGTCACGATGTAAGCCACGTTTGCCACACAGTTTTCATCCTCAAGCATAGGTGTGTAATTGTTTACATGGCGGTGTTCCATTAAATTTCTCATAAAGAAATTTTTGTCCAGTGCCAGTTCCTCATCGTCTCCAACCACCAGACCATGAATCGAATCCCCTTTTAACAGTGCCGCCTTGATCTCCTTGGCTGTCATCTCAACGACCTCGCCTTTGTCCTTGTTCCAGAGTTCAAACCCGATTTCCCTGTTTCCCAACATTGTCCGCAATACCGCTACCTTTGTCATGCACATACTCTTTTCCTCCGTTTTCTACGTTTTTTTGTTTCATTTCTTAACTACAAATACATTCTAACGCTGAAAAAATGTGGTGTCTGTGGTGGGAATAGCCAGAGTTTACGCGCAATGTTGTACGAAGTGACGGCGGGCTTGTTTTCGACCTATCTTTTTCTTTTCATGTGTTTCCCTTTTCTCCCGCGGTGAAATAATAACCTTTTCCCTGCCCCGTTTCTGCCAATCACGCGGGCGCGGCTGTTGCCGGATTTTTCCATATGTATAAACATATCCCGTATATCGCAGCTTATCTCCTTTATCACGCACACCGCATCAGCCGACAGGAAATCTTTCTGTGTCCCAAAGTCATTTTCCAATAACACGGAAACGACGATCACTTTCTCCATGCCCTTCAGAATCTTTTCCCATTGCACTTCCGATAATTCAACGCTCACTATAATCTGTCCTCCATGTAAAAATTTGATAAAACCGGGGTAGGTGAAAAGACCGCCCTCCTTCCCTATGCCGGATTGTCGTGATAACCGCATAAACTTTATCACCGGTGAATTATAATTGTGAAATACTAAGGTATCTTATGATATCAGACTGAAACCATGCCCTTGACACGCTTGCCCATAAGACAATTTTGCCTTTATTGATTTTTCCCATTTCTCAATTATCCCGTAGAGAATGTATTATAATCTAAATTGACTGGTTACATAAAATACCCTCACCTATCCCTGTTTCTAACAGGGTGTGAGGGTAACGCCAAACCGTCCAAAAATCTACAATTATTTTAACGGGGCTTATGCTACTGGATTCCGGCATCCGTACTAACCTGCTTAATCATGGGGAGCATACAGTCCATGCACATGATGTTCACGTCCTTCGTTGCCCGTACACTGTTATGACACCCAGCACAAAGGTATTTTCTTGTACTGCTCTTTTTAGGCAGTTTACCGTCTGCCCCGTCCGTACCGCCTGCACCGTCCTGCCCGCCGCCCGCCTGCATGGTTTCCCCCATTCTTACATAATCAAATTGTGTGTCTAAGTTGTATTTTTTTATTTTTTCTTTCAGTCTTTCGGTCGGCTCGGTCACGCTCCATCCGATATACTGCGCATGGCTTATTTTTAAGTCACGTTCCTCCGCAATCTGCCGAAACCGCTTATTATGGTAGCGTCCCCCGTTTGATGTGTCGCGGATATCGTTTTCCATTGCATACAAATGACAACATTCATGCAAAAGCGTTGCGATTATGTTTTCGATCGGTCGGTTAAGGTGTTCCGCGCTGATGTTGATTTCATGGTAACAGTCCCACTCATCCCTCCATATCTTTCTCACCGTAATATGCCCGTAGGTACGCTGTGATGATTGGATTGTAATGACCACCTCCGGCAGTTCGTCCGCGAAATAAACGTGGTTCAGTACCCGATAAGCTGTTTCCAAAAATTTATTCTGCTCCGATAACATGACCGACCTCCCCCTTCCCTTTTTCCTGCCCTGTCACGGGAATGCCGACATTTTGGCAGTGCACTGTTAAATTTCCAAAATTAAAAGTGCACTTTAATTTCTTTCAACATGAATTTTAAGCACGAAAAAAGACACTCACTGGTTGGGTGGTGTCCCTTTACTGTTATCACTTACAATATTTCATTGTATTTATAATCTGCCTCTGCATCTTCCTTTGTCTCATAAGTATTTGCCAGATAAATATATGGTATGCCGCTTTTGTCTTTTATCCTAAAGTCTCTGTAATATTCTTTATCGTCAACCCTTATTTTCAATCTATGACTGATATTATCAATCTCGTAAATCATTCCCTCGAATAGAGTCGCCGGTAATATCATATAAGCATCCGCCACGCTGATTTCTTTATGTACGATAGGCAAATTCTTAAAATGAATGTTCCCCATGTCAAAATTGACTCTATATAAATCCCCTGTTGAACTGCCGCCTACTCCATTCAAATTAACCGTTTGATTTTCTTTAACTGCACCCTTAAGTTTCAAAGGTGTTATACTTTTTAGCCACATTGGTAATGTCGCGCCGGTATCAATTAAGACCCTGCAATTATAAAACCACGGTAACACGATCACGGGACTGTTTTCTTTTGTATCCAAATTATATATTTCTTCTTTTAACACAGTGTCAACACTCCTACATTTACTTTACTTCCTGTAGTATACCAGCACATAATGTCCTCTGAACCCGATACTTGTAAAGCAAGCAATTCTTCCGGCGTTTTATCCTCTGGCGTGTAAACTACTTCCGCTGATTCTATTGTTACACCGTCATTGTTTTCATATTTAATATTCGTGATTCCTATACTTTGATTAGGATATTTTTCTGCCATTTGTTCTCTGGTTAATCGCTCTGCCATATAGGAACACCCCTTTCTATCTATTTTCTTTATTATACCGCGAAACATCGGAAATTACAAATAGATGTTGTGACGAAATTAAAAATATTTTTTAGTGAAATTAGAATGAGCATCCTGTTAGATTGAATGCTCATTCTAATTTTATGTGTGCTAGTAAACAGTAACATTGTCAGCTAAACCTTCAGAACCACTTTCGCCTACTGTGTACTCTGGAATAACACCATTGTCGGGGGTGCCAACATCTTCGTAATTGCCCTCGCCTGTAGAGGGAACGGTGTCTGTAAACCATTCTGGATGCTCTTTCTTTAGTTCCTCCTCAATCTGCTTGACTACCGCTTGATCTTCTTCCGATAAACTGTCATATTCAGATTGTAATGCATCTACTCCGCTGTCACCTTTGTACTCGTCATCACCTAAGATTATGTCGGTATGGGTGGAGTTGATACCATCTTCTAAATCTTCAACAGTTTCAACTGGTTCGGGGTTGGTTGGCTCGGGTTCGGTTGGCTCGGGCTCGGTTGGCTCGGGTTCGGTTGGTTCGGGCTGGGCGGGCTGTGGGGCGGGTTCTGACACTTCGGACTCGGTTACTACACTTTGCTCGGTCTCGATTGGTGCCATGACTTCCTGCGCTTTCGGCTGTTTCGTAGAATAAACTATTGCTCCTCCTATTATTACTATTGCCGCCATTACTGGAATGATGATTTTCATATAAGTTATACCTTTTTTATCCATGCT
>RAYR01000021.1 GCA_003612405.1 bacterium 0.1xD8-71 | reverse complement strand
TGATATATATGAAGTGCATTTCTGCAATCCATTCAAAATTTTTTATTTTAGGCTTGACTTTTAATAGTTAGTCTTTCCATAAATGAATATTTTTGGTTTTGGAAACGTTGTCGGTATCGTCACCGGTAACGTTTCCATTTATTTGAGTTAATTATATCCCCACATCCATATTCTGACAAGAGTTTTTTCGATGTTATATTCATTTTTGCTGTTTTAGACAGAAATTCCAGGCTCTATTTATGCATTTTGTACAACAGAAAAGGGTTTAGTTAAGAAAACCGGGCCAGACACGCTCCTTTATTTATCAGAAACGTTGTCTGACTGCCCTAAATGACGTTCTAGCATTTCAACATATTCCTTAAACTGTTCTCTCCCGTACGCTGTCATGGCACAGGTGGTCTGAGGCTTGTTATTCACAAATGCTTTTTCAATGGATATATAGCCTGTCTCTTCCAGCTTCTTCAACTGTGCGCCGAGATTTCCGTCTGTAGCGCCTGTAATCGCTTTTAATTCTCTGAAATTTTTCTTTCCGGTCAGCAGCGCAGACAAAACTGCCAGTCTCAGCTTCGTCTGAAACGCTTCCGGTATCGCATTAATTTCCATAATCGACCTCTAAATCTCTTGCAACAGGATTCTTTCTTCCGTTCCCTCTCAGATAAATACCCAGTGCAATCATCCCCGCACTCATCAAACACTGGATACTGATACTACTGGCCGATGCAAGTGTGCCTGCACCGCCCCAGGTCCCATAAGGTACTTCTTTCATACTCACAAACAACACAAAATATAATATGCTGTAGGCTGCCGCAGACAGAGTAATCGGTTTTCTCTTCGTAAAAATTCCAGTCATAAACAATGCAAATATAACCGGAAGCACTTCAATCAATTCCCTGCACAGCCACAGTGTCGTTATCTTATCACTATTTCCGGACGGAATCAAACTGATATACAACTGCCCTAAAACCATGGAACCTATCAGCACAAGCATCCAGATTGTCACCATACCTTCACAGATCTCATTCCCCGTTTTCTTTACCTTCTTATAAAAAAGAACAAATAAAATAACATACCCGGCCAGAAGCAGGATGCGTCCTCCCCACCAGAAAGCATGGGCCGCCGGATATCCATAGCCAAATAGATTTCTAACCAGATAAGCTATTTCCTCCAAAAACCATGCCGACAGATTCAGAATCCCAATTCCCATAAAATAAACGGATACTTTTGAAAAATCCTGCCTTGTCCTCTCAATCACACTCTTGATCAGCTTGACATCATCCATTGCCATTTCGGCTGTCGTTTTCCTGTCCATCTTTCTCCTCCATCCCTTTGTCCCTTTTCTGCTCAAAGCTTTACCGGCATGAATCTGTTTTATCTTCCTATTCATGTCTGTCGCTTTATGTTTGTATACTCTATATTATAGAGCTCTCTATAAATTGTCAATAGGATTTTAAAAAAACAGGCGGTGCCACTAAGCACCGCCTGCATCTTATCCCATCATAAAACTCTGCCATTATGGAATAGTTTATATTACATCCCCTCTTTTATCACACCCTGATCACGCATTACTTTCTCAATCGCTGTCCCATTGATAAAATGAAGCAGCAGCTTCTTCATGGGATTAAGCGGTCCGAGATTGATTTCCAGCGGGGACTTGCCGTCCATCAGCTTCACACTGCTGGAGAGCAGTTCCCTGATATCGTAGACACTGCCCCATACTTCCGGCACGCCGCGGTCCACGCCTAGCAGTCCATACACAGCCTCCATGGCTGTTCTCACAGAGTACTCTGTGGTAAAGACAGTATCTCTCGGGGTCTGGGCAAACTGGCCTAAGAACGCGAAGTTCACACAGCCGTCGGGAATCACATCCGGACGGTCTCCGGCAGTTCTCGGCATAAAGAAGGCAGTGATATAAGGCATCATGGTAGGCACGCATACGGCGCTGTGCTCTGCCAGTTCCTCAATCTGCTCTTCCGGCACGCCCAGATGATAAAGCCATTCTTCGGTAATTTCCTTACCGGTACACTCTTTCATGGGTTTCTTCACATAATCGCCCGGCACATCCGTAAAGAGGCCGTAGACCCACACGCAGACCTGATCTTTATCCTGCTCCTTAAACTGTCCCTGTCTGTTAATGGTCCAGCTGAGGAGCCACGCGGAATCCTGACAGCTTACGATACCGCCTGTGACCACTTTGCCGCTCTTGGGGTCACGCTTACAGATATTCTTGATATAGGGAAGAATCTTGTCATCCAACGTGGTAACGGTAGCGGATTCCCAGTTTGTCTTCGCCACATCGGAACAGAACTTCTCCGGACGGCCGAAGGACGGATCCTGCTTCGCAATATTTTTCCAGAGACTCCAGCAGCCGCTGGTACGCACCTCCGCATCCCCGTTGGGCGCATGGTTCTGATCGCCGTAGATGGTGCCTTCTGTACAGCTTCCATTGGTCACAAACACCAGATCGTTCTCGGTTAACATAATACCTTTTTCCACACCCTTGACCTTACACTCGATAGCCTTGGCAATCTTCTTATCTCCCTCAAATCCAAAGATAACATTGGTCACTTCCGTGTTAAACTGGAAATCCACGCCTGCCGCTTCCAGATATCTCTGCATAGGCAGAATCAGGGAATCATACTGATTATACTTGGTAAATTTCAGGGCGCTGAAATCCGGCAGCCCTGCAATATGATGGATAAATCTCTGGAAATAAAGTTTCATTTCCAGGGCACTGTGCCAGTTCTCAAAAGCAAACATGGTACGCCAGTACAGCCAGAAAGTGGAATCAAACACTTCCTCGTCAAACACATCCTCAATGGTCTTATCATAGAGATCTTCATCTTTTGTCATAAACAGTTTCATGATCTCCATACAGCCTTTCTGGCTTAAGTTAAATCTGCCGTCCGTATGGGCATCTTCTCCCCGGTTCTTCGTTGCCCGGCAAAGAGAATAGTTGGGATCTTCTTTGTTCAGCCAGTAGTACTCATCCAATACCGACACGCCCGGTGTCTCTATGGATGGAATACT
Source organism: bacterium 0.1xD8-71 (assembly GCA_003612405.1). Lineage (GTDB taxonomy): Bacteria > Bacillota > Clostridia > Lachnospirales > Lachnospiraceae > UBA3282. The sequence goes on along the minus strand of RAYR01000021.1, from coordinate 84,632 downwards.
GCGGAACAGATCCCAGAGGCACTCGAAATGGTTCTCCATCTCTCTGCCGCCGCGCATCACATACCCTCTGGTCGCATCATAGATACCGTCACAGGCCCCTCCTGCTATGTCCATGGACTCCAGGATGTGAATGTGATCGCCGGGCATCTGTCCGTCGCGTACCAGGAAACAGGCTGCCGCCAGGGAAGCCAGGCCGCTGCCTACGATATAAGCGTTCTTCTCATCCACACCCTCGGGCTTCCTGGGTCTTGCAAAAGCTTCATAGTTTCCGTTGGTATAATAAATGCCCTTGCTGTTCTTATCAAATCTGCCAAGTTCTGTATTGCGGTAATCCAGATCTGTATAGGTCTTCTTCCTGCCAACACTTTTGTCTGTACTCTTTGCTGTTTCCTCACCTGTCTTTTTATGGTTCTTTGCTGCCAGCGCAGCTCCTGCTCCCGCTGCCGCCACTGCCGCCACACCGAGTCCGATACTTTTCCTGTTTGCCATAAATATGCTCCACCTTTCCTTATGCCGGCAGACGCAGACTCCTTCATCATGAAAGGCCCGCCGCCGTGTGTTTTCATAACTCGTTATGGCTATCATATACACTCTTCCCGCTTCTTCCAATTTACAAAAGAGGCGGAATGATAAGTTTTTTATCATTTCCCCCTCTTTGTTTAGAAAAGTAAACTCTATTTGGCTTCAAAATTATGGATGGACTGTGCTATATTTCCATGCAGCATGACGCTCATTTTCTCCACAATCTCTCCGTAATCCTGCTTCATGCCCCGTCCGATCCAGTCCAGCATGATACCTACGAACCCGTATTTATAAAACTCTGCGATAAAAGCTTTGTTCTCCTGCTCCAGGGGATGGCCCGCGCATTTCTCCTCCACCACATCTGCCAGCAGGCTGTATGTAAGCTTATACAGATAACTTTCAATCTTCTCTCTGCTGATGCTGCGGTACACATTCTGGATAAAAGCCTTGTTCTCTATCACCGCCTCAAAAATCTGACACATCCCCTCCTGCCAGGTATCATAGGTCTTTTTACCCTGTAATGCCTTCGTGCCATCTTCCACACAGATCCATTCCACCAGATCATAAATATCCTTGAAATGATAATAAAATGCCATTCTGCTGATACCGCAGTCCGCCGTAAGATCATTGATCGTAATCTTGTCAAGTGATTTCGTTGTCAGAAGCTTCTTAAGCGACGCCTCCAGCGCAAGTTTCGTACTGTTTGTATTGGTCATATCCTACACCCCTGCCCTATTATGCGCAATTAAATCAAACCCTGAATTAATAGAATAAGAATCAACACTGGCAAAACCACTTGAAAATATGGCTTCAGCCATTTTTTTAGTTTTAGTCCACTGCCCGTATTAGCCTCCTCAAAATACTTATCAAAGCCCCAGCCCCAACGGGTAACACAGAATAACAGATAAATCAGCGAACCGATCGGCAGAAGCAGATTACTGACCAGGAAATCTTCACTGTCAAGCACATCCCGGCCGCCTATGATATGTACGGCGCTCCACAGATTATATCCCAGCACACAGGGCAGACTGGCCACCGCAATAAAAATGCCGTTGATAAGAGCCGCTTTCTTTCGTTTCCAGCCAAACGTATCAATACAGAAAGAAAGCAGATTCTCAAACACCGCAAGTACTGTGGAAAAACTGGCAAAAGTCATAAACAGAAAGAATAATGCGCCCCACAGCCGGCCGCCGGACATATTGACAAACACATTAGGCAGCGTCACAAAGATCAGTGACGGCCCTGCATCGGGCTTTACCCCGAAGGAAAAGCAGGCCGGGAAAATGATAAGTCCCGACATGATCGCCACAAAAGTATCCAGCGCACAGATTCTGACTGCCTCTCCCGCCAGGGTATTATCCTTATTCATATAGCTTCCGAAAATCTCCATTGCTCCTACACCCAGACTTAATGTAAAAAACGCCTGGTTCATAGCCTCTGTGATCACGGTTCCCAATCCTCGTCTTGCCACATTGGCAATACTGGGCATCAGGTAAAAGTGCAGTCCTTCTCCCGCTCCCGGCAGTACAAGGCTGTGCACACCTAACACAAGTATCAGGACTAAAAGTGCTGCCATCATGTATTTACTGATCCGCTCCAGCCCCTTTTGCAGACCAAAGCTGCATACCAGAAATCCCATGATCACGACAGCCAGCATCCAGCCTCCCATCTCAACAGGCGAGCCCAGGAGCGCCGAAAACACACCGCCTACCGACTCCACATCCATGCCTTTCTGAAAAGTTCCCGTGAGAAACTTAAAGAAATATCCCACCATCCAGCCTGACACTGTCGTGTAATACATCATCAGAAGGCAGCAGCCAATCATACAGAACCACCCGTGGATATGCCACTTGCTTCCGGGCTTTTCCAACATCTTATAGCCAAGCACAGCACTCTTTCTGCTGGCACGCCCTACGGCAAGCTCCATGGTCAGAACAGGCACCCCCATACAGAGCAGAAACAGCAGATAAAACAATACAAAAAAGCCTCCGCCATTTTCTCCCGCCACATAAGGAAATCTCCATACATTCCCAATACCGATCGCACAGCCGGCACTGACTAACAAAAATCCCAGACGGGATTGAAAAGATTCTCTTTTCATATCTTACATTTTCTCCTCTTCCATTTATCATCTGTATTTCCCATATGCTACTTTATCCTATTTTTTGTCCATTTGTCAAGTTATGAAGTATCTCACATTGTGGCGCTTTTCAAATTCTTTGTGTGTGTTATACCGAATCATCCGCAATCTCATATTGAACTTTATGACCAACGTGGTATAATAAAATGAATATAGGTATAGGTCAGAATAGATGGCATATCTGCTGTCATAACAAGAATATATAAATTTTCCCGTATCCTGCAAATAAAATGCTATAACCGATACTCTTACTCCTATTCTGACCATGTATATTAAGAAGGGAGATTCCAGGTAATGAAGCAAATGGAACAAAATCAACATCAAACAATTGAGAAGAAACTAACCGTCTCTATTTTCAGAGTCTGTACCATCACCGCGGCAGCAGCAGTGTTGGGAGTCATTGCTCTCATTGTCATATCTGCCCGCTTTTCCTATGCCTTACATAATTTCGGTTTTGCACAGGGAGATATCGGGAAAGCCATGTTTGAGTTCGCGGATATCCGCTCCTCTCTGCGCGCGGCAATCGGTTATGATAATCAGGATGCCATCAACGATGTGGTACAACAGCACAATGAAGCAATTGCCTTGTTTAACGAATATTTTGCAGAAGTTGAAAATACAGTGGTATCCGCTGACGGCCGCGCAACCTACGATGCTATCCAGGCAGAACTGGAAGCTTATTGGGCATTGGATGCACAAATCATGGAACTTGGTGCCACCACAGACCGTGAACTCTGCGTGCAGGCACAGGAAATAGCTCTTAATGAACTGGCATCCTCCTACAACAGTATCTATGAAAAACTGGAAGAACTGTTAACTGTAAAAGTAACAGAAGGAAACCGTCTGGCCACAACCCTGACAATCATTGAATGGATTCTGGTAGCGGCAATCCTTGGTACAATCGCTTTTGCCCTGGCATTATCCACACGGATCGGCAGAAAGATTGCAAGACGGATTTCCGAGCCCTTAGGGAAACTTGGGGAACGCCTCAAAACCTTTGCAGAAGGCGACCTCGCCTCTCCCTTCCCTCTCGTAGAGACCGGAGATGAAGTGGAAGACATGGAAAAAGATGCAAGAGATATGGCCGAAAACCTCGACGCCATTATCTTTGATATCGGCGAAGTCTTAGGCGAAATGGCCAATGGAAACTACACAGTCAGATCCAAAGCCGCAGAACGCTATACCGGAGACTTCCAGAAACTGTACGAATCCATGCGCGGATTAAGGGATCAGATGACAGAAACCCTGTTGTCCATCGGTGATGCTGCCAACCAGGTATCCGCCGGTTCCGAGGAACTGGCAACAGCATCCCAGTCACTTGCCGAAGGCGCCACAGACCAGGCCAATGCCGTGGCAGAACTGCACGCCGCCATCTCCGGTATTACCACAACCATGGAGACCAGTGCCGAAAATGCCGAAGAAACTTACGACAAGGCACAAAAATATGCGGATGAAGCAGACACCAGCCGCCAGCAGATGGATACCATGATGGCCGCCATGGAGAGAATCAATGAATCTTCCACTAAGATTGGAGATATCATCTCCGAGATTGAATCCATTGCCGACCAGACCAATCTCCTGTCTCTGAACGCTACCATTGAAGCTGCCCGGGCAGGTGAATCCGGCCGCGGTTTTGCAGTTGTAGCCAACCAGATCAGAGAACTGGCTGACCAGAGTGCCAAGGCCGCTGTAGATACCAGAGACCTGATTGAAGCTTCCATCAGAGAGGTTTCCAAAGGAAACAGCGTGGCAAACGAAGCCGCAAGTTCTATCGAATCTGTGGTGGATGGCATCAAGGAAATTGCTGATTTCTCCAGGAACCTGAAAGATATCATGGAGGAGCAGGCCGAGGCAATGCGTCAGGCGGAAATAGGCGTCAATCAGATTTCGAGTGTGGTACAGAGCAATGCCGCAACCGCAGAAGAAGCCTCCGCAACCAGTGAAGAACTATCCGCCCAGGCTACGATGCTGGATCAGCTTGTGAGTCAGTTTGAATTGAAGAAATAAGATTTCAGCCCCGGAAAGGAGTACGGTTATACGATGAGTTATATCCAGCACAAATCCGAGGAATCCCTTGAGGATTACCTTGAAACGATACTGATCCTGAGCAGGCGCCTTTCTGCGGTGCGCTCCATTGATGTAGCGACCGAGCTGAATTTTTCAAAGCCAAGTGTGAGTGTAGCCGTGAAAAACCTGAAAAACCGTGAATACATCACTGTTTCAGAGGAAGGGTATCTCCTCCTGACAGACGAAGGACGTAAAATCGCAGAAAACGTCTATGAACGCCACACCCTGCTGACGGACTGGCTGATTCATCTGGGCGTTGCCCCCGAGGTAGCCGCCAACGATGCCTGCAAAATGGAGCATGACATTACCCCGGAAAGCTATGAGGCAATGAAAACATGTATCCTGTCCATTTTAGGTCGGGACTAGAATACTGATTTCATGGCACATCCGCTGCCTGCCGGACAGCTTGCACACCCACAGCCGCAGGACGTCTTTCCTTTTCTCTTACCGCGTACCATCCCGACAATAACGGCTGCCACTACAATCATCAAAACCACACTGATGATGATTGTCGCAATATTTTCCATAATCCATGTAAGCATTGAAATTCCTCCTTCCACTATTCCTATATTGCACGGCAGCCCGCATGAATCGGGCTGCCATATTCTATTTCCTACTTCGCCATTTTCAGCTTCATGTCGGTGGTCAGCTTTGTCGCCTCTTTATACGGTCTGAACAGCATATAAATCATGCTGCCCAGAATAACGATGGCCGCCAGTAGTCCGATGACATTCAGATTTCCCATGAACGCCGAACCAATCTGATAAACCATCAATGCTGCCGCATAAGCCAATCCACACTGATAACCAATTGCAAACCATGTCCATTTTGCGCTGTTCATCTCACGTTTGATTGCGCCGATTGCCGCAAAGCAGGGCGCACATAAAAGGTTGAATACAAGGAAGGAATATCCCGCAACCATACTGAAATTGGCACCGATCTCAGGCCATCCGCCAGGATAGAAAATGCTCATTGTGCCAACGATATTTTCTTTCGCCACAAGACCTGTAATGGTGGCCACCGCCGCCTGCCAGTTCCCCCAGCCCAGCGGTATGAAAATCCATGCGACTGCACTGCCAACCGCCGCAAGGAGTGACTGCTCCATCTCCTCCTCGCCAAGCATCCGGAACCCTTCCGAAGTAAATCCAAAATAAGTCATAAACCAGATCACAATAGTGGAAAGCAGGATAATCGAGCCCGCCTTCCTAATGAAGGACCATCCCCGTTCCCACATAGAGCGAAGCACATTGCCTGCCGCAGGCATATGATAAGCCGGAAGCTCCATAACGAAAGGTGCCGGATCACCGGAAAACATTTTCGTCTTTTTTAACATAATACCGGAAATAATGATTGCTGCCATGCCAACAAAATATGCACTTGTTGCCACCCATGCAGAACCGCCGAAAACTGCTCCGGCAACCATGGAGATAAACGGCACCTTTGCCCCGCAGGGAATAAAGGTAGTCGTCATAATCGTCATACGGCGGTCACGCTCGTTCTCAATCGTCCTCGATGCCATGATACCCGGAACACCGCAGCCGGTACCAATCAGCATCGGAATAAAGGATTTGCCGGACAGTCCAAACTTACGGAAAATGCGATCCAGCACAAATGCAATACGCGCCATGTAACCACATGCTTCAAGAAATGCAAGGAGCAGGAACAAAACAAGCATCTGCGGCACAAAGCCAAGCACCGCACCCACACCCGCTACGATACCGTCATTTATGAGTCCCGCCAGCCAATCTGCTACGCCTGCTGCCTCAAGCGCATTTCCTACAAGCACCGGAATACCAGGTACCCATACCCCATAAGCCTCGGAGGCCTCCTCATAAGCGGCGGAACCGATGCCGAGCAGATAAAACCCGTCGCCGAACAGTCCATCGTTTGCCCAGTCCGTGGCAGAAGCTCCCACAGTCACCATGGATATGTAATACACAAGGAACATAATCGCCGCAAAAATGGGAAGCCCCAGAAAACGATCCGTTACAATTTTATCAATCTTATCCGAGTTGGTCAGTTTACGTGCCGATTTTTTCTTAAGACACACTTTGATAATACTTCCGATATAAAGATAACGCTCATTTGTGATAATGGATTCCGCATCGTCTTCCATCTCCTCCTCGGCCGCCTTGATATCCGTTTCGATATGGGAAAGAACAGATTCACTCAGATTCAACTGTTCCAAAACCTTGTCATCCCGCTCAAACAACTTAATGGCATACCACCGTTGCTGCTCCTCTGGCAGTCCATGTACCGCCGCCTCCTCGATATGGGCAAGGGCGTGCTCCACTGTTCCTGAAAAGGTGTGCATGGGAACGGTCTTTCCGTTGCCTGCCGCATCGATTGCAGCCTCCGCCGCCTCCATAATGCCGGTTCCTTTCAGCGCAGAAATCTCGATTACCTTACATCCCAAAGCTCTTGACAGTTCCGCCGTATTTATCTTGTCGCCGTTCTTTACCACCACATCCATCATGTTGATGGCAACAACAACAGGAATACCAAGTTCGGTGAGCTGGGTCGTCAGGTACAGGTTTCTCTCCAGATTCGTACCATCAATGATATTCAGAATCGCATCGGGACGCTCGCCGATCAGGTAGTTTCTTGCCACCACTTCTTCCAGTGTATAGGGAGACAGAGAATAAATACCGGGAAGGTCGGTGATGGTCACACCTTCATGCTTCTTTAACTTTCCTTCTTTCTTCTCTACCGTAACACCTGGCCAGTTTCCAACAAACTGGTTGGAGCCCGTCAGGGCATTAAATAATGTCGTTTTTCCACAATTCGGGTTACCCGCAAGGGCAATTCTTATACTCATAATCACTTCCCTCTCTTTCTTATTAGTTATATCTAACTGTTGATTTGAAAATAAAGGAGGATCCCTCCCCGCCGCTATTAACCTTTATTCAACCTCAATCATTTCCGCATCGGCTTTTCTGATAGAAAGTTCATAACCGCGGACGTTCACCTCGATCGGATCTCCTAAAGGTGCAACCTTGCGAATCTGCACATCCACGCCCTTTGTCAGTCCCATGTCCATAATCCGCCGCTTGACCGCGCCTTCACCGTGGAGTTTCACGACCCGGACAACATCGCCGACCTTTGCTTCTTTCATTGTTTTCATTTTGATACTTTCACTCCTTTCTCTGCTCAGACCATAATCTTCTGCGCCATCTCTTTGCTGACTGCAATACGGGAGTCCTTCACGTTCACGATGACATTGCCACCAATCGCATTTATCACCGTGACCGCCCCTCCCACGACAAAACCGAGGTTCTCCAGATGTGCCTTTACCTCCTGCTTTCCCCCGATTTTCCTGATAATGTTTTCTTCTCCTGCTTCTGCCAATGTAAGCGGCATCCTGTATTCCTCCATTCTGAAAAGTCACTGCTTTGTGTTAGCATTAACTAACCTCATGTGCAAAACAACGGATGCCGGATTTTCTCAGACATCCCTATACTCAATATGGTTAGTTGTAGCTAACCATATATCATAATATAACTTTATGAGTTCTTTGTCAACACTATTTGGGTCATTCATCACAATTTCATCATACTGACCCCAAAGTCAGGCATCACCTGATTCTTCCTTTTCCACCCCCAACTTGTTGGGGTTTATACTGCATCTTCGTTACTACCTCAAGGTTATCTGTATAGGGAAACATATCCACCGGGGTCATCTCCACCACCTGATACCGTCCCTTTTGATTTTGAGCCGTCAGATATTGCAGATCTCTTGCCAGGGTCTCCGGATTACAGGAAATATAAACCACCCTGTCCGGATGCAGACAAAGCAGCGCATCCATGAACTCCTCCGTACTGCCGTTTCTGGGCGGATCCATAAAGACAACATCCACTTTTTCCTCTGCCTGTGCAAGCTGTCTCATAAACCTCCCCGCATCATTCTGATAAAAATCAGCATTTTTAATCTGATTTATCCTGGCGTTTGCCACAGCATCCTTTACCGCATCCCGGTTTAATTCCACGCCAATAACCTTTCCTGCCTGTCCGGCAGCCGTCAGGGCTATGGTGCCAATACCACAGTAAGCATCCACTACCGTCTCTTTCCCGGTCAGCTGTGCGTATTCCACTGCCTTCTGATAGAGTACCTCCGTCTGTACACTATTAACCTGATAAAAAGACTTGGGTGATATCTTAAAAGACCTGCCGCAGAGCACATCTTCTATATACCCTTTTCCATAGACAACCTGCTCCTTATCCCCCAGCACCATGCTGGTACGTTTATTATTAACGTTAATGACAATGGTGGTAATCTCCGAATGTAGTTTACATAACTCAGAAACAAAATTATTTTTCGACGGCAAAATCGGTGAGCCCAGCACCAGAACCACCATAATCTGTCCTGTTGTATGTCCAACCCGCACAAGCACATGTCTGAGAAGCCCATATCCTGTATCCTCATTATATGCCTTGATTTTAAAAGATTTCGCCAGTTCCCGGATCGACTGTATGATCCGATCCGCCTTCTCATCTTCTAAAAGACAGTGTTCCACCGGCACTACCGTATGGGTCCGTTCCTGATAAATACCGGACACAATCCCTCTGCCTTTCTGGAAATCAAATACTGCATGTACTTTATTGCGATAGTGCGCAGGATCCTCCATCCCCATCATCGGATTTACTTTACCAAATCCCTTTAACAGCCTCTCTGCCTGCCTCTGTTTTCTGATAAGCTGCTCTTTATACGGCATATCAGTATACTGACATCCGCCGCATTTTTTTGATACCTCACACAGTCTTGCTGTTTTCTTTTTATTCTTATTTTGATCCCGATTCTTATATTCTGACATACAACGCTCCATTTCCTCATATACCGGATTTAAACAGGTTCCTTTATAACAAAAAACTCTGAGAGAATCCCCAGAGTCATTGTATCATATTCCACCTGTTGCAGACAATCTTCCTGCGCCGGCCCTGCCTATGCCGAAGCAATCTGCACACTTTCTATGCCTTCCACCAGATTCCTGGCCAGTCCGCTGTCCGCTTCGTTGATATGTATTGTAAATACATTCTTCCCGCTCCCGGAACTGCCCAAAAAGCGCTCCCACAACCGTTGCTGCTGCCACTCCACAAAGAAAGAAATCCGATTGGATACAAAAAGTTTCTCTAACTGATCCTTGCTTTCCACATTATAGACTTTGCAAAAAGAAATTTCATGATTAAAAAATAATGCGTTCAAATTCAGCGCTGCCATATCGCCACCCCCAAACAACTAGCCACTCTTTCCTGTTATTAGCTTTATGTCAACTTATTTTCTACATTATATACCGTATAATGTGGTAATTGCAAGATTTTTCTACATTTTCCACATTATGACCAAATATTTATGTAAATCTTGTGGAAAATTACATTGTTATATCCGTCCAGGCTCTGTTTTGGTTCTCCAGCCAGTAATCCTTTCTTGTCTCATACTGTTCGTTGAGCCAGTCTGCTGCCTGTTCCACACCTTCCTTCGTCAGCGGCACTTCCATAGAAGTCTTATTCTCTTCCGGAGTACTGCCAAATCCCAACGGTTCCGGCCAGACTGTCACCCGGATCACATCTGTCTCTCCTCTTTTCTCTTTTTTGAGAAGGTATCTCATGCCATCCATACTCCCGGAATACTCTTCTTTCTTAATATAGTTGAGGGGATGAAAATACTCTTTGTCTATCACAGCGCTTCTCCTTTCATCCTGATGAAGACATAACGCAAATACAAAATAAAAACTCCGCAGCCACTCATTCTACAATGTCTGCGGAGAATCCTATAATCGGAGTGACAAGACTTGAACTTGCGGCCTCTACTTCCCTAAAGTAGCGCTCTACCACCTGAGCCACACCCCGAAAAACCTTTACTATTATAACCAATTCCAAATGGAAATGCAAGCCCTATTCTAAAACTTTTATCTTTTCGTTTCCTACAAATTCTCGTCGATAAATTTCTCAAATACTTCCTGCGGAATCGGTCTGGAAAAGTAGAATCCCTGCTGGATCTGACATCCCACTTCCTTAAGATAGTTGCTCTGCTCTACCGTCTCCACACCCTCACACAAAGACGTAATCTGCAACTTCTTGGCCATATCCACCACACAGGAAATGATAATCTTATCACTGTCCTGTAAGTCGCCTTCTTTTAAGAAAACTTTATCCAGTTTAATGATATCAATCGGCAGCTTGCTGAGCAGATTCAATGAAGAATATCCTGAACCAAAGTCATCCATGGAAACTTTAGTTCCGATATTATGTAAACCTTTTACCAGTTCCAGCGCCTGCTCCGTATTATCCAGATAAATACTCTCCGTCAACTCGAACTCCACCATCGAGAATGGAATCTTATACTCCTCAAACAACTCCTTTACATATTCTAAAATATGCATTTTATTCAGATGCACACGAGATATGTTTAAAGAGATCGGCACCACCTTTTTACCCTGTTTTAAACGCTCCGCAATGAAACGGAACACTTCCCGATACACATAGTAATCCACATCCACAATCTGCCCGCTGCGTTCAATCAGCGGAATAAACTCATCCGGGTAAATATAACTGCCATCAGGTTTCTGCCAGCGTAATAATGCCTCCGCCCCCATCAACCGCAGGGTATCTGTCTCAATCTTGGGCTGAAAAAAGACCTTAAACTCTCTGTTTGCCAGTGCTTTGGGAATATAGGAAGTAATCTCCACCTCACGTTTAATCCCTTCCATCATGCTCTGATCAAAAAGAACGCAGCAGCCATCCTCCATCTCCTTGGCCACTTTTCTGGCCAGGTTGGCATTGGATACCACAGTCTCCGCATCAAGGCTTCTGCTGTTCTTGTTGATAATACTGATTCCCGTACAGAACTGTAGACGGCTGTTTAAATACTTTTCCCTGAATTTTGTCTCCCACTCCTGGTTCCTGCGCTGAATCATCTGCCGAAAGCCTTCGTTGGTATAACCGTCGGCAGAAATACGATTGGCTGCCACAAAATTATCCGAGTAGACCCTCGCCGCACCGATAAGAAGCTTATTGTTATTGGTAAACTCTGCCACAAACTCTTTTAAGAGCGCATTACCCACCTTATATCCATAAGTATCATTGATATACTTAAAGTGTTTGATGTCCGTGTAAATAACCAAAATATGATCGTCGCCGATCTGTTCTATTTCTTTTTGCAGTTTTTCCAGAAAAACCTCGTATCGGTCTAACCCTGTCAATGCATCTTTCATTTCTGTTTATCACCCTGATTGTTATTCTCTGTACATCCTTCATCAAACTGTCTATGAGACTTCCATAGCCTTTAAAAATGCCTCATGAAATAATGGACAGACTTTCTTCAGGGAACATGGCCTGCCAGCTCTGTCAAGGAAACAATGACTGCTTCTTCCGGTAGTGCGCAGCTCCCCCGTCTGCTTGTCCACTATCTGATAGGATAGTTCCATTCTGATTCCATTGTACTTTTCAATCTTAGGCACTACTTCCACCATATCATCGAAGTGAACCATTGACTTATAGGTACAGGAAACCTCCAGCACAGGGCTTAGGATTCCCATTTCTTCCATCTGACGGTAGTCTGCGCCCACCTGATGCATATACCAGATTCTTGCAGATTCAAACCAACGGATATAATTGGAGTGATGAATGATTCCCATCTGGTCCGTTTCGTAATACTGTGCACGAAGTTCATATCCCTGCATACCTTTACCTCTGACCTGTGTTGTACCCCTCAGATTTCCTATACTACTATTACTCTACGATGTTATGACGAAGATGTCAACCTGTGTCGGCAAATTTCACCCTTTCTGTATCAGCACGGCCAGCAGATATTCCCATACCCGGCCAACAGACGCAATATCCATCTTCTCCTGGGCTGTGTGTACATCCTGAAGATCCGGCCCCACGCAGACACAGTCAAGCCCCTCTATCTTACTGGATAAAATGCCACATTCAAGGCCCGCATGAATCGCCTGTAAAACAGGCTTATGTCCATATATCTTCTCATAAATGCGCACCATCTTATCCCGAAGCGGCGACTCTTTCTGATAAGCCCATCCCGGATAGGAACCATGAACAGACACCTGTGCTCCTGCCTCTTTCGCAATTCCGGTCATCTGCTCACACAATGCCTCTTTCGCACGATCCACAGAACTTCTGACTGCGTACTGTAACCGCAGACCTTCTTCCGTCAACGCCATAACCCCCAGATTCAGAGAGGTCTCTACCAGCCCCTCCACATCCTGACTCATAGCCACCACACCATTGGGCAGTTTTGCCAGGCAGTCCAATGCCGCCTTTACACAGGACCCAGTGTAAAATCCACTCTCTCCAGACAGTGTAGTGCATATCACTTTGACATCCGGATCCTTTTCCTGTAAGGACAATCTTATCCTCTTATCCTGTTCTTCCACAATTGCCTCCAGTTTTGCTATCTCGTTGTCCTTCAATACCAGAACCGCCGAAGCCTCTCTGGCAATGGCATTGTCTGCCACTCCGCCGCCCATGCTTACAAGCCTAAGCGGCATATGCTCTGCAAGTGCCCGGAGCACTTCACCCAGCAGACAATTCGCGTTTCCTCTGCCCTTATGAATCTCCATGCCCGAATGACCGCCTGAAAGACCTGTGACTTTCAACTCCATCAGACACAGGTCTTTCGTCCATGTCTCATGCTGTTCCCGTTCCATCGGAATCACCACATCTACCCTTGCGCCGCCTGCACAGCTGGTAATAAATATGCCTTCTTCTTCCTGGTCCAGATTGATCATGCGCCGGCCATGGAGCATGGACAGGTCTATACCTGTGGCACCCTCCATCCCGGTCTCTTCATCCACCGTCAGGATCACTTCCAGGCGGGGCATCGCAATGTCCCTGGCATCCAAAAGCGCCAGACAATAGGCCACACCGATTCCGTCATCGCCGCCCAGACTCGTTCCTTCTGCATAGATCATGCCATCCGCCACCTTAAGCCGCAGCCCTTCTGCTGCCATATCGATATCACAGCCCGGCTCCTTCACCGCCACCATATCCATATGCCCCTGCAAAATATAGGGTGCTTCCTCCTCATATCCCGGCCCGGCCTCTTTGATGATAATGATGTTTTTAAGGGTATCCTGGATACAGAACAGTCCCCTCTCTTTAGCAAAATGATACAGATAATCACTGATCGCCCCCACGTTGCCTGACCCGTGCGGTATCTGACTGATCTCCTCAAAAAAGGTAAACACGCTCTCTGGCTCTATGCTCGTTAATATGCCCATATCATACCTCCGTCTCAAATATCCTGACGACAGTTACCAGAATACTGACTGCCGTGTGAAAAAAAGGACACGGTTTCTCACCATGCCCTGTATTTCTACAATTATTTTAAGTTTGCTTTCGCAAGTTCAGCCAGAGATGTGAAACCGGCTGCATCATTAACCGCCATCTCTGCAAGCATCTTTCTGTTCATATCAACACCTGCATTTTTAAGACCAAACATAAATTTGCTGTAAGATAAGCCGTTCATTCTTGCCGCCGCATTGATACGTGCGATCCAGAGCTGTCTGAACTGACGCTTTCTCTCTTTTCTGCCGGCATAAGATGATGCCAGAGCTCTCATAACCGACTGCTTTGCCACTCTATACTGTTTGGATCTTGCGCCTCTGTAACCTTTCGCAAGCTTTAATACCCTGTTATGTTTCTTTTTGGCGTTCATGCCGCCTTTTACTCTTGCCATGTCTTTTCCCTCCTAAATTCACAATTCTCTTACTATATCCTGCCTGTCCACTCAGCGGACATCTTAGACATAAGGTAAGATTTTTTTCATATTCTTAACATTTGTCTTGTCTGTTATCGCAGGTTTTCTGAGATTTCTCTTATTCTTGGTTGTCTTCTTGGTCAAGATATGGCGTTTGTACGCTTTGTTTCTCTTTAATTTACCTGTTCCAGTCACTTTAAAACGTTTCGCAGCAGATCTGCTTGTTTTCATTTTGGGCATTTCAATATTCCTCCTGTATTTTTAATATGATGAGATATCAATTCGAGATATCATTTATCTTAACTAAGCAGCTTATCGCTTCTCAGCTAAAAACATAGTCATACTTCTGCCTTCCACCTTCGGTGCCTTATCCATCACCGCAATATCGGAAAGTGCCTGTGCGAAATCATCCAGGATATGTTTGCTTGTATTCATATGCGCCATCTCACGGCCGCGGAAGCGCAGTGTCACTTTTACTCTGTCTCCCTTGCTGATAAATTTACGGGCAGAATTCACCTTCGTATTCAAATCGTTGGTGTCAATATTGGGAGACAAACGAATCTCCTTAATCTCCACCACTTTCTGTTTCTTCTTGGCCTCTTTTTCTCTTCTGGTCTGCTCGTACTTAAACTTGCCATAATCCACGATCTTACAGACAGGCGGCTTCGCTGTCGGGGCAATCTTGACCAGATCCACCCCTGCCTCTTCTGCAAGTTTCATCGCTTCCCTTGTCGGCATGACACCAAGCTGTTCCCCATCTACGCCGATTACACGTACTTCCTTGTCTCTGATCTGTTCGTTGATAAATAAGTCGCTAATCGTTTTACCCTCCATAAGAATATAAAAATTTAAAAGGTGGATAGCACAGCTATCCACCAATCATAAACGCTTGAAATCAACTCCCATATGCCCTCTGGACTGTGGAGTTTAAGCATATGAACGCTTGCGAACGCAATTGTTGCAAGGTGAGAGCAGATGCTCTTCTTGGTTGTTCTGTGCTTTCACACAGGAATTAGTTTAGCATGGGTTGGGGGTTGTGTCAAGAGGGGTAGAGGAAATTTTGGGAGGGAATTATGTTCCTATCTCCTTACCAACCTCAAACGCACACAAAACCACTTCCAAATTCTGTTTGTCAATCAGACGATATTTAAAATGATAATAAAGCTGATCTAAAAACCCCAGAAACATCGCTTCCTTTTCCGGATCCATAGGAATCTGCTCTTTTGGCATTAAAAACTCATTTGCAAGAAGTGTAATTGCAAAGCCCTCTCATCTGATGCAAAATATCCTCAATCAACTTTCAGAAACTCCTCCTGCTTTCTCTCCTTAATATACTCCTGCATCTTATCGTGAAGGAAACGGTAACGATCCGCAATGGTCTCCTCTGTAAAATGCGCCACAATCTCCTTATAATTCGATACAGTCTCTGCCATCTTGTGCCTCCAGTCTGCTAAGAACTCTTTTCCCATTGATGCTTCCTAAGAATCTGCAATAAGAAAGATAGTCCTTCTCTTCCAAAGCGCCTGTATAACGAGGATAATTATTCGGTCTAACCTCTTTTTCCAATTCACCATTTCGCAGTTTTTCCAACAACCTCGCTGCTCCTGCTTCTCCTTCTGATGAGCAAAGTAATTTGTTTACATTATAATATGGTGCTGGTTTCATAAATATTTCTCCTCTCCATCCTAATATCTCATCGTCATTTCTTCACGCAATGTCTGGGGGGGGAGATTTTCCCATCATTTTTGCCGTTTTCTTTCGTATAGCTTTATTAGTTTGCTTAAAATCAGCTTCATTATCGGCATAAAAAGAAATCAAACGGTCCGCCGCAACCGCAAGAGAACTTAGAATTTCTATATATTCCTGTTTCTTAATATTATCTTTATCATAAGGATACTTTATTCGGTGATCAAATTCAAGCCATCCTTCTTCAAAAAGCGTCCGCACTTGTATCTCAAAATAAATACTGCCAAATCGAATAATATAATGAATAGAACGATAATGCTTTTTAGCTTCATCAATTTTCAAATTATCATCTTGATAAATTTCCCGATCTTCTTCCGAAGTAATGGTCTCTCTGCGTGATAACTTAAAAGTTTTTTAGTCTTTGGAGCATAACCTGGATATTTATCATAATTTAATTCTATATCTTTACCTTCAACCGCATAACGCTTCGGATCATTCTTAAATATCCTAATAAACCTGCCCTTTCAAAGAATCTTTGTACTCTGCATAAGCTGTCCTCCCTTGTTGATAGCAGGACACGTTATGCGCTTCTTTCGTCATTCCCGTTCCTGCCATATTTGATTGGATCATTAGAAAATCTGACAGAAACTGTCTGAATGTACGAAGTGTACATTTTGGTAGAATTTCTTTGATAGGTATAGGATATAAGATGTTTTATTGTTTGTCAACTATTTTAAACGAAATTATATATTTTAAATCCATTAAATTATAGTAACCCCGTTTATAGTTTTATAGAAATAACCGATATAAATTATACACCAATAAATAAATTAAATCTTAACCATCAATAAAAATAAAATAATTTACACTCTCTAACAAAGATTCTTCATAATGCAAAAATCTATTTCAAACAATTTTATATAGTTCTATTAAATCTGAAATCACATAATCTGGAATTATACCAGATTTATTCTCTATCTTCTTGAAATTATACCAACAGGTCTGAATCCCAACATTAATACCTCCCTGAATATCTGATGACAATGAATCACCCACAACCAAAACATCATTTTTATTACATTGAATTTTTTCAAGAACATACTCAAAAAAACGAACATCTGGCTTTTCATATCCTATTGATTCAGATATAAATATATTCGTTATAAACTTATCAATTGCAGAATTATGTATTCGATTAATTTGTGTATTATAGACACCATTTGTTACAATCGAAATCTGATGTTGTTTGGCTAATATACCACACACCTCTTCTGCGTTTGAAACCAGCTCATATTGATTTTGTAACATCTTATGATAATATTTATTAGCCTGTTCTCCTTCAATAACTAAATCCAACTGCTCAAAGAATATTGCAAACCTCTTATTTTGCACATAATCCATTGTCACTAATCCTTGTTCAAGTTCTTTCCACAAACGAGCATTAATAACTTCGTACTGGTGAAAAAGCGGTTCTGTGAAATCGACTCCATAATGCATCATCACTTCCTGAAATGCATTATATTCTGCTTTATTAAAATCCATCAATGTGTTATCCAAATCAAACAATATATGCTTTATCATAATTATCCTCAGCTAAAAATCATTCAATTCTTATGTACAATCTCCGATAATTTCATTTACTCTGTCAAAATCAGATTCGTATATATGTGCTGAAAAAACAACCAAATCAACTTTTCCCATTTTTAAATTCAGTTCATCTGCAACATCTTTTTGAATCTGACGCAATGCAAGCATATTTCCCGGATGACTCCAGTATATATTCTGGCTTCTATACACTACATTCATATCCAATACACCATTTCTATACTTAAAATCTAATATTGATAGGCATGCCAACATATCTTCCCCTGGTTTATGTAAGGAAATTGTAGCTGATTTTGTTTCTGGCTTATGCTTAATTCTATCTATAACCCATTCAATTTGATTGATACCATTATTGTTATATATGTAACTGCCATAATCTATTTTATAATCACCAACCAAACCACACGTTGCATATTTTTCTTTCATCAATTGTATTCTATCATGATCTGCATATCTTTGTATGACACTATCGTTATCAATTATATCCTCAATTGTAATATATAAGTTTCGTACTTCACGCAAAGCAATGTCCTCATCCCATATATCCTCTCCTACGTTCATAACTATTTGCATAGCTTTCAACCACGCTTCTCCCAATGTCTTTTCCTTAATGATTTGCATTATATTGCCTCCTTTAATATATCCTTGATTGAATTCATAGGCTTTCTATTTCTTATTCCTTCATTCTGAAATGCAACTATATTAAACAATTCCAACAGCTTCTCTCTATATTGATTGGCATCATTACTATTAATCTGTGACAATTTCATATGTTCACGCATGTCAGCCATGCAATTTAGAAATACCAGTCGAAAGTAATCCAAATCATCCACTCTTAAAATCTTATCAGTAATTTGATGCGTTAAAAAGATTGGGGTTCTCGATTGTGCTATTATTTTAAGATATTCATTAAAGCAATCTATTTGATAATTACTTCCATTTTCATATGATGGATGAAATTCTAATATTAGCTGTTCTCCACTATTCATTTTACAATATAAAATATCCATCCTTAAAGATACAGCTTTCAGAACCTTCTTTTGCAATTTTGTAACTGTACTTCCCTTCTTTTTTATTTCATCTTCTAAAGAATCCACAATAGCCGAACGTGCAATCGTATTTTCCTGCTCTAAACAATCTTTTATTTTTTCAATTACATCATCTACGATATCTTGTGGAAAAACAAATTTACCAACCTCTTTTTCCTCATCATCATTACATTTAAGATAACGCATATGAAGCAACTGAAATAAAGTCAGATTCAAAGATAAAACCTGGGGCAAGTCAGCATGTGAGTCTATGATTACATTTTCTGTTTGTGCTTGAGCCATCAAATCTCTAATTACCAACTTGTCAAATGAATAGCTCTCCGTGCTCGGTTTATGCACCAGGTAATCCGTTTGTTCTAATAAGTT
Organism: bacterium 0.1xD8-71; assembly: GCA_003612405.1. GTDB lineage: Bacteria > Bacillota > Clostridia > Lachnospirales > Lachnospiraceae > UBA3282. The sequence goes on along the minus strand of RAYR01000021.1, from coordinate 65,486 downwards.
TATTACCCTTTCATAATACTCATCATCTATATGTTCCTGCCTCAAAGATTCCGCTTCCTTTTCAGAATGGAATCCTTCCGAATACTCCTTGATTTTATTATTTATATATATTTTATAATCCTTTCTTATATCAATTATATGATGGGAAAAAACAAAAAGTATGCGTCCATCTTTTATCCACTGAAGATTTTCCTCTAAAACCTCCAAAACAATTTCACTTCTTAACGGATCAGAACAATGCATGACTACTTTATCAAACATTAAAACCGCCAAAAACAAACGTTGTGAAAAATCTTTTTTTAACTTACTCCTTCGCCTTTCTTTGGTAAATGTCGAATATTTTATCTTACTAAATGCATCTAATGCCAGATTACCTGCTAATGAAAAATAGCATACGCGCTCTGACAATCCATCAATTTCAATTGTCTTCTTTTTTCCTAATTTCTTTTCCACTCTGCTGTTATCTATTATAGTCGATACTCTTTCTCCTGGCATTTCCACTTTCCTCTATTATATTTTTTTCAATATAATTATGTATATTTTCAGCTTCTCTTTTCCTTGCATTGTCAATTGTATCTATATATCTCTCTACAAAATCATCTGTCTCATTTGGGTGTTTAAATAACTTTGTATGTACATATTCTGATTCTAGTTCCTGCGCATATTGTATTTTAGAATATATTTGTATGTATTTATTATAAACTTTACTACTACTGACTAAAGCCAACGTACCTGATTCCAAATTGATATCCCAGATTGGTGTTTGATAGCGATAATAATCTTCAAAACCTTTTTGTAAACGTTCTCCCAATTCCTCATACACCGCTCGTAGCTCTCCTAATAAACTGATATCTAATTCCTTCATTTGCTTTTTATTTGAACGATTTGTCAACACAATCGCTGATAAAAAGCCTAAAAAGGCACCTAACATTTCAATAAAAATCGAACTAAGTACACTTTTTATATCTGTCCACCCTATTGTCTTCACTTCTGCCGCTTTATTTATTTCTGTATCCGTGGACTCCGTATCAACAACTACTAAATCGTTGTCACTTTGAGCTTTCACGATTATTTGATATTCTATTATTGTGTAACTTGCCATAAAACATATCAACAAACAAACTACTATCTTCTTTCCTATATGAATTTGTCCCATTTAATTCCTCCAAAATAAACTTTTCATTTTATAAATATTATACATAGTTTTCATCTTTGTTTTCTCCATATAGGATTAAATCTTTAAAGCCGTAGCATTGGCTGTCTGAATGTATAAAATATACACTTGCTGTAATTCCTTTAATAAACTTCGCCTACAATCATTATAATTATTTACCGTCTATTTTTATGTGAAATTATATATCTCTCTTGTTTTTTCTCTTTGTAGTAGACTAATTATATCATTTTACTTATGATTAATCAATCATCCACACACGACTTCCAAATATATAACTTACTTTCTTGCAACCATCAAACCATATACCAGAAAAAACGATGCTTTCAGTTTATCTACCCTCTACAGCCCAAACTCCCCGAACAATTTCTTCCGATAGTCAGGTTCCCTCACCGCTCGGTCCAAATCTTCCATACGATTTTGCTCTTGCAATTTCTGCACCAGCTTAAAAGAACATTCAGTTCCTCGCTCATTCCCTTCTTCTATTCCTTCTTTTCTAATAGTCCTCTCATACTTATCCACATCGAACTCTTCCAACAGCATCCCTAACACCTCCGCCCGATATCTTTGTAAAAACTCCGATAAAACATCATGATCTATGCAGTAGTCGATCGCCAGGTTCAGTGTTTCCTGATAGTCTCTGCTCTCCGCCACATACTGTCTGGCTGTCTCCACAAACGGGGCATATTCCTCCAATACATGGCACTTCTCCATCAGTTCCCGGTTCTTCCCATAGTTGATGTTCAGCATCCGCACTTTCAGTTCTACGCTTGCCTTTACTTTCTGGTTCTCAAAAGCATCCGACAGGCTTAGGATTTCCTCCTCCGGCATCTCTTTTTCTCCGTTATAGAACACGATGCATTGAGGGGTTGGCAGCATGACCTGCTTTGATCCGTAGATATACCTTTCTGCCTTATTGAGCAATTTCTGATACTCTTCCGCCAGATAGATCAGGAACCGCACCGGCATGTTGGGATTGTAGGTGCTCTGATGTTATAATGCCAGCAGGGCTTCTTTGTCCTTTTCAAATAAGAACCGGAAAAACCTGTCCTTAATCTGTCTCTGGACTTTCCAGCGTCCCAGCCATCCGAAGCGTCCCGCCCGGAACCTCCGGTCGTACCATGTTTTAAAGCTTACTGTGACTGGCAGCTCTTTGGGCCTTTTTCTTCCTTTTGTACTCTGCATAAGCTGTCCTCCCTTGTTGATAGCAGGACACGTTATGCGCTTCTTTCGTCATTCCCGTTCCTGCCATATTTGATTGGATCATTAGAAAATCTGACAGAAACTGTCTGAATGTACGAAATGTACATTTTGGGTAGAATTTCTTTGATAGGTATAGGATATAAGATGTTTTATTGTTTGTCAATTATTTTTGGGCGAAATTTTAATATTAATTGTTCAATAATACAATTAAATAGCAAAATAGCCATCAACTGCTTTAAGCAAGCACACTGACAGCTATTTGTTAAAAAGACTTATTTATCTACAGCAATGGAACTTTCTTTCCCCAACCCTTTTTCTCCAGTGCCATGTTAAACAGTTCCCTAAAAGCTCCGACCCAGTTCACATTTCCCCGCTCCAAGTCTGATAAACATTCTTTTATCTTCTCCATTTCAATCTTCACCTTATCTATAATATCTTTTTCCACATTATAATCCTGATAGAACTGTAATATTTCTTCATAATTTTCCACATTAATCTTTCTCTTTTCCTCATCAGTAACTTTCCCATACAAGCATAAAACAGCTACATTTTTCTTTCCATGATCAAAATAATCTATTGTTCCCTTACTATCCTCATATGATTTTCTCTGACTGAAAGGCTCCAAATCATTAAGATACTGAAAAATATATCCAAATGCCTCTCCCAAACGTACCAGACTTTCATAATCTCTATCCCCATATCCATCATGAAAGCTTCTGTATCCCAACTCTACGCTTCCCTGAATCAGAGATACCGTTTCAAGCGAAATAATCGTCCTGATTTCTTCTTCACTCTGATTCTCATATGCTCCCCGGGCCAGCTCTTTATAACATCCCCTGCTCAGATCAAAAATTATTTCAGATAATCTACGGGAATTCTCCAGCATAATACTTTCACTGCATTTATAACTATCCTTACATTCCATAAAGTTTATCTGCGCCTTCGCCAGCATAGCATTTACCACTAAAAATAAAGAATTGATTTCCTCATTATATTGTTCATAAACCGATTCTTCTCCATTACGCATCCTATCACCATCCAGATAATCATCCAATACAATCGATGCTTTATGAATTAATTCCAGACTACAGGCGGCCTTTGCTATTTGACGATACTCTTCCTCCTTAAGGCTCTCATACCTGCCATAGCTGCTTCCCATAAAAAATAAAATTGGCCTGATACGGCTTCCCAAGAAGAACTGCTTTGCATTACTTTCTTTAAATTCATCCAGTGTACCCATACATTCTTTCCAACTCTCCTCGAAAAAACCCTTAAATTCCATCACATGCCTCCCCAATTTTACTTTTTTAATATAATAATCCGTCAGTCGCTTTGACAAAATGCACCAATCTGCAATAAAAATCCCTTTTATTAATGCAAATCCCCATATCCCCATATCCAAAACAGGAAAAAATCTTATTTCTACAAAGAATTGCACTACCATATAGGCACATGATATTCCAACTATTCCACATAAATTGACTATACTTCGATTTGGTAAAGCATCCTGTATATGGTAGAATAATCTTTTTATATATTTATAGACAGTGGAAAATATGGCCTTTTTGGATATTTCTATGTCCTCATTTCTGTCACCCTTATCCTTTTTTATGCCTCCCTTATCCCACTGATACAAAACATATCCTATATTTGCAACCAGCATCACTCCATCTATTGGTAAGATAATTTCTACCGGCAGTTTTGCATGAGCTCTGCCATTTTGTACAAATGGAAGTTCAAATACATTTATTATAATAAAAGTGCATATAGGTGCTGTGATAGAAATAAATTCCATGATTCTGCCTGCCAAATACGCTTTATCTGTATTCTTTATCTGTCTGTCAAACGTGTAGCTGATGAATATTTCCGATACTATAGAACATGCTGTTATCACCAAAAGCATCATATAATATTTCTTACTGATCCAAAGGACACTCGCAATAAAAACCATGCTCCCAAGGATACTATTCCGAAACCAGATCATCATATTCATTGTTTTTACTGTTGACTGGCTTCTCTCTTTTTGGGAAAACAGATATTTAATAATATACCCCCAATATTTTATTGCTGCCATATAGATACTGACACCTACTAAAATCAGCCAGTTCAACGCCAATTCATCTGACAGTTTATTGCTCTGCCAGATTACTGCGGGCATTACAAACACAAATAATACAAAGGAAACAGCACACCAGAACATCTTGACTATCTCTCTTTTACACTTTAATAACGATATAACCACTTCATATACTGTCACATAGACTGCTGTTGTGACCATAATCTTCCAGTCGCCACCTGAATAATAGAAACAATAAATAATCGTAACCGTATAGATAGACATAGTAATAATGGGAATCATAATCTTCTTGCGGTTGGAAATAATTCCCGATTCATCACTGGAGTCTGATCTGACAAGAAATCCCAGATTAAAAGCAGAGTTGAGCCAGAAGAGTATTACCAATAATATGATTGAATAATTTTGATTACTCCTGTTTTGTATCAGATTACACCAGCTGTTCCAACACAATCCACCAAATATAATGATTGACAGGGCTATCGTGACAAGGAAATAACCAATCCGCTCCTCTTTTCTTCTGTCCTTTATCATAAAACAGAGATATGTAAACGTTAAAACTATGTTAATAACAGAGATAAGAAGTTTAGAAGCAGAAAAAGACATGTCGTCCTTCATCAATAAATATAAAAGACACATTATGCCAAATTCATATAAAACATATATTTTTCTCAGTCCCTTGTTATCTCTTTTCCCATTGCATGCGTTCCACCCTGTATTGTCTTTCAGGCAATAATAAAAATAATATGGCAGAGTAGATAATACGGATGTTATAAGGCAGAAAAATTCTTGTGGATTCTTATGCAGATCCTGAATCATTCTAAACATCGTATCTATTGTCAGATGCATATTCGGATCAGAAACAATATGACAAATGCCGGCAATCATGGCCGCAACAATAGCCCCCGCCATATAATTCAAAGTTTTCTCAAAAACCTGTACATAATCTCTTAATCTGAATTCATTTATATTTCCGCTTTCCATAGTGCCTTGATTCCCTTTTCTGATGGTATAAAGCAGCTCTCTATATAACAACTATTTTTATAAAAATATTTTACCATATTATAGATTACAAGTCACTAATCTATTACATATTTCATTGAGCTTTTATAATTTTTTCCACAATTCAATTTTCCACATAAAAAATCCCAATATGAAATACGCCTTTTATAAAAAAGCTTACTCCATATTGGGATTTTCAATAATGATTGCATTGTATTTAGTTTAATCGTTCTCTATAATCCGAACTCCCGAAACAGTTGTTTCCGATAATCTGCGTCTTTTGACATGCGCTTCAAATCTTCAAGCCGGTTTAACTCCAACAGCTTCTCATTTAATCTGGCCATCTGTTCCTGCCCTTCTTCCCATCCCTCTTCTCGCCCTTCCTCTCTAAGGGTTCTCTCATACTTATCCACATCGAACTCTTCCAACAGCATCCCTAACACCTCCGCCCGATATCTTTGTAAAAATTCTGATAAAATACCATGGTCTATGCAGTAGTCAACTGCCAGATTCAATGCCTCCTGATACGCACTGCTCTCCGCCACATACTGTCTGGCTGTCTCCACAAATCGGGCATATTCCTCCAGTACATGGCACTTCTCCATCAGTTCCCGGTTCTTCCCATGGTTGATGTTCAGCATCCGCACCTTTAATTCCACGCTTGCCTTTACCTTCTGGTTCTCAAAGGCATCCGACAGGCTTAAGATCTTCTCCTCCGGCATCTCTTTTTCTCCGTTATAGAACACGATGCATTGAGGGGTTGGTAACATGACCTGCTTTGATCCGTAGATATACCTTTCTGCTTTATTGAGCAGCTTCTGGTACTCTTCCGCCAGATAGATCAGGAACCGCACCGGCATATTGGAATTGTAGGTGCTCTGATGTTCATAGAGATTTAGCGTCCCTGCAATCACAAACGCTAGGTCATTTTTCATCACTACATACACGACGTTTTCTATCGTCACCACTCTTAAGTCGGCGGTATCCTGATAGTCTGTGCCGTTCAGGGCATTGTATAATGCCAGCAGGGCTTCTTTGTCCTTTTCAAATAAAAACCGAAAAAGTCTGTCCTTGATCTGTCTCTGGACTTTCCGGCGTCCCAGCCATCTAAAGTGTCCCGCCCGGAACCTCCGGTCGTACCATGTTTTAAAACTTACTGTGACCGGCCGCTCTTTGGGCCTTTTTCCTTTTGTACTCTGCATAAATTGCCCTCCCTTGTTGTTGCAGGACACGTTATGCGCTTCTTTCGTCATTCCCGTTCCTGCCATATTTGATTGGATCATCAGAAAATCTGACAGAAACTGTCTGAATGTACGAAGTGTACATTTGGTAGAATTTCTTTGATAGGTATAGTTTATAGAATCATTTCCTATTTGTCAACTATTTTTTATATAAATAAAAACGGTAATCTGCAAGCGCCGCTCTATAACAATATGATAGCTCTTTCTTACTAGAAATCACTCCTTCTGAATTTAATCATGGTATCTGTATTAAAATTTTCCATAAATAAACTCTGCTTCTCCCGGATAGAAAAATACTAAAATAAGAAAAATAACTGTCCACAAAATAAACCAAGACGAAAATTTATTATAGTCAAGAAAAATATACTCTGCATTACCTTGCTTCTTGATAAGAGTATAAATATTCACTATGATAAAAAGAATCATAAACAATATTGTAAAGACATAAATATATTCAACACCATTAGCCCTGGTAAATATTCTATGTAATATAATCCCTATAGTATCTACTGTGTCTGAACGAAATAAAATCCAGCCAATATTGACAAACACCAGAGTGCACAAGATAGAGACCCCTCCGGCTATCTTTTGGCCCAAAACAGACTTTATCTGCCATCTCTGTCTATTAACCACTTCCGCAAATACTCGATGAGCAGCCACTCCAATTCCGTGATATAATCCCCATAAAATAAATGTGATTCCCGTCCCATGCCATATACCGCTTAAAAACATTACCAGAAACAGATTCCTGCAAGTTTTTATTAATTTTCCTCTACTCCCTCCAAGCGGGAAATAAACATACTCCCTAAACCAACTTGATAAACTAATATGCCAACGCCTCCAAAACTCAGATGGGTTATGTGCAATATAGGGCATATTAAAATTTTTCCCCAAATCATAGCCTATACATTTTGCAACTCCTATTGCCATATCTGAATAGCCGGAAAAGTCGGCATATATCTGCATCGTATACGCGATTGTCGCAAGCAAAATTGATATTCCACTATAGGCCGTCGGTGCAGCGTATACAGCATCCACAGACCTGCCCAAACGATCTGCTATTACGGTTTTCTTAACAATTCCCATCAGAAAAATCTGTGCACCTGCAATAATATTCTGCTTTTTCATCGGATGCATCTGCTCCAATTGCACGAAAAAATCATGTGCTTTTACAATCGGACCCGAAGTAATCTGTGGAAAAAAACCGATATATAAAGCCACTTTCACAAATAATTTTTCTACAGGCTGTCGCTTCTGGTATATATTAATAATATAACTAAGCGCTTGAAAGGTATAAAATGATATTCCTAGCGGTAAAGCAATCTTTGCTCCCCCCCATTATTTTTTATAAAGCATGGAACAACGTGATTACTATATTTGAATATTGATAATATTCCAATACAACTCACTATTCCTATAGCCAGTGTTACCCCCGTCCCCTTTCCTTTTCTTTCATTATGATCAATGATTCTCGCTGTGCAATATGCAATTGTCGTCTGGATCAATAATATTCCTAAAAAGCGCCAATCTGCATAAGCATAAAACAAATAACTTGCAATTAATAATATAATTTGGCGTGTTTCCTCTTGTTTTGTTATACAAAGCAAAGCAAGAAGTACTATCATAAAAATAATAAAGGCAGAAGATAAAAAATTCATTTCCAATCCTCCTGCAATTCGCTTAAAGCCTGATAAAGCTCACACGCAACTATTCTATGTCCATCTGCATTTAGATGTCCGCTGCCTGGTGAAGTATTATTAAAACCATATGGTACTGTATAATTATCTTCATACGCCTTTAAAAAGGCGTCTCCTGTATCAAGGAAAAAAATATCATTGTCCTCACAGGCATATCGAAAAATATCATATGTATTTTCGTTACGGACTATTATCATCTCTTCCCCCACTAACACCACTTCAGGATGATATAAAACAACAATAGTCCCACTATATTCATTACGAATCATGGAAAAAACATCATCTAAAACAGTTGCATAGGCATCCCTATCAAATTGTTCTTCTGCTTTATTATTTATTTTCAGTAAGCCAAATGGATTCCCGATTCCCAGATCCATAGACGTCAACTGTCTGTTTAATACAAATTTGGCAAAAGGCATCCAACCAACAAGTGAGCTTCTTAATTGCTGTTTACCTGTAAGATGTTGGGATAAATACGCCCCGTCAGAAGTTTGATCATAAATTGTCTGCTGCAAACTATCTTGTAATTCGGTTACTGAGAAAGACGTTGATGATATTTCCATAATGACTGCACAAGAATTCGGGAATTCCCCAATGCCAGCCTGAAAACCTCTTACAAGATCGGGCAATGGATTATTGGCATGTGCAATATTATAGACTCTAAGCTTCTGATTCGTTCCTCCTAACAAAGAATTCAATACTGCCGGTGTATTCTTTTCCTGTGAAACGTATGTTGCCTCCATATGAGAAGACCCCATTATCAGAACATATGGACTTTCTAATTCACCAGCCATATTGTTGTAACCATTTTTATCAAAATAATTAATACCAAATCCTTCTGTAGAATTAATATAATATGAACTCGGTCTCCTAATTGATTTTGTTGCTCCGTTGTCCCTGTATATATCACCTGGTGCTGAATAATAAAACATGCATAAGAAATTAACAAGTATCAGGCTGCTTAGCGCTGCCGATAGTGCCTTTAAACATATTTTCATGCGAAATTACCTTTCATGTCATCCTAACACTTTAAACACTTTACGCTTCTATGTAAAACTTATATCCCTCCTGCTCCTCTCAATAGCAGCGCCATCTTTGATTTCATATATTCTGTCACAATTTCTAATTGTGGTAAGACGATGTGCCACAATAATTAAAGTTTTAGATCCCTGCAACGCATCTATAGATTCCATAACAGCCGTTTCTGTTTCATTATCCAAAGCTGATGTCGCCTCGTCCAACACCAAAATTTCAGGATTCTCATACAATGCCCTCGCAATTGCAATTCTTTGTCTCTGTCCACCTGAAAATTTCACTCCTCGTTCCCCTACTATCGTATCAAGTCCCTTAGGAAGCTTCTCAACAAAAGTTTTTAATTGTGCTTCTTCTAAAGCCGCCCATACTTTTTCATCAGATATTTCATCCTTCTCTAATCCAAATGCCACATTACTCCGAACAGTATCATCTATCAGAAATACTGACTGAGGCACATATCCTATAATTTTTGACCATTGCTGTAGCATTGAAAAAATATCGTTTCCATCCATCTCAATGCTCCCGCACTGCGGCATCAATAATCCCATGATAATATCTGCCAAAGTAGTTTTTCCTGCTCCAGATGGCCCTATAAACGCAACCGATTCCCCCTTATCAATATATAAAGTTACATTATGTAATACATCATTCTCAGAATTCTCATACCGCCAATTTATATTTTTAACCATAATCCTTTTAACAAATTGAATGTTATCATCCTGACTATTCTGGGAAATACACACTTGTTCTAAAGATTGTTCATACTCTTTCACTTCTTCCAAATTATTATATACATTCTGTAACATGGGACGATAAAAAACAATTGCATTTATCCTGCTTGAAATTTTTGCAATAGACGGCAATATTCTAAATGCTGTCATTGCAAAAGCACCGACTACAGGGATAAAGGTATTTAAATCCACTTTCAATGCAATTTTAATACATACGCTTCCCATAAAACCACCGATACAGACTCCTTCCAGTATTCGGTCAGGACACGCACCAATAAATCCATAACTTATAGTAGATTTTTGCTCTAAAAGTGCTGCTTTGTTGAATTGGTTTATAAAATTTTCTCTTCGATTTAATACAACAATTTCCTTAATTCCATTTATCGCCTGATAGCCATACTGATTTTTTAATGCTTCAGCTTCCCACATAACACTACCTGCTTTTTTCATCCTGCCTTTAAAGCCAAGAGTAATAGTCAAAAAGCAAACAAGGATTAACAGCATTGCGCTCAAAGCCAATGTCCAGTCTATAATAAACAAAAAAACACCCAACACTGTAATCGTCAATAATTCTGTACACATTGTAATAGAATACAGCAGAATGTAATAAACTCTTGAAATATCTGATGTGATTCCACGCATAATCGCTCCGCTATTTGTATTCAGGAAAAATTGATATGGCCTTTTCATATATGCGCCTAACATTCTTGTAGCAACTTCACACCGGAACTTAGCCGCATATCTATGTTGAACATAAGCGTTAAAAACCAGAAATAAATTCTTCAATATGTATATTAAAATAATAATTCCGCCGAGAAGCAGTAATACGTCTGTTATTTTAATATCAGGTACTAGTCCATATACCCATCTGATATACCATTTATCATATAAATTTTCAATATTTAACATGGCCAGAAGAAAAGGATAGATTGCAGATACTCCTATCAGTTCTAGCGCTGAACCAATCATCATACAAATAAGTACTATTATGGCATCTCTTTTCTGTTTTCCAGTTAAAATAGCATTTATTTGAGATAAAATATCCTGTACAGCCTGTATATTTTTTAACATTTATTTTCTTGCACCTCTATCTATAATCTCTGTAGCTTATACCTTTACATTACCTACCGTTTTTCTCAACCAAATACTCCCTCCGGAATTTTTCAAACAAAGCGGCATATGTTCTTTAAAATAATCCCGATTCTTTTTTATTAGATAGTCATTCCACAGTACAATTTCAAAAGCACTATTATATTGCAGAAAACTTCTGAGCATATAGTCCTCATTCCACGCTTTTCCTTTTATTACCCACTCCCTCGGGTACTCAAAAGGATAAAACACATCATGGAAATGTATATAAACTCCTTCTGATAAATGTGGCAAAATAGTGGCAAAAATATAGTTTACATCACTGCCTGTTTTCACTACGTGTGTGCTATCAATAAATAAAATATCTCCTGCCTGTAATGACTCAAACACCGTATATTCTACTTCCTGTAGATTTTTCTCAATGATATGAATTTTATCTTTCTCATGAAGAAGCGATCTTAATCGCTTTGTATATGGTTCAATGAATGTACATTCTATTTCAGAATGAAAAATATTTTCATTCACATCCAACAAAAGCGCGGAAGAAAAACCGGAACCTATTTCAATGACTTTATGTGGACATAAGTTTCTCAACATAAGATAATAAAAAATTCCGTCCGCATAAGAATAAAAATTATTTTCAAAATGGTACCGACATTTTCCCAACTCTTTTTTATTTAAAAAGGCTTCCTCATAATATCCTTGACTTTTTTCCAACAAATCCATTTGCTGTCCATATCTCAAACTAACCCCTAAAACTTCTGGAACCGTATGATCAAATAATTCATCATGTTTCAATATTTCACGAACAGACGGTATTGGTGAATAATAATGCCCAGGATAAATGCATATTCTATTCTTTAATAATTTTAAATTCTGTATCATATCCATTTGCGTTTCCTCCAAATGCTTTCACTTAATCCTCTAGTGTTATATATAATTGCATCAATCTTTATTTCCATCCTCGTGTATAGTATTTTAATTTCGCTATTCATACCACTCCATTTTAAAATCATTAACCAACTCACCATATATCCATGATTTAGAGACAATCTTTTACATCTTGATATTCCCCCCCCCCCCCCACATTTACATATAAATCTAAGATTTGATACAGTTCTTTTCTATAATTACCCATTGAAAAATTTGTATCAGCAAATTCCATAATCTCCTTGCTTCTTTTTTCCAACTCTTCCATTGAATAGTCTTCTAAAATCCTAATGATTTCTTTTTCAACATACTCAATATGATAATCTTTAAGAATAAAAACCAAATCTTCAAATTCATCAAATCCATTATTTTGACATACAATAGGCACCAACCCATGCCTCATTGATGTTAGTACCGCCGTGGAATATGATTCAGAACATGAAGGAAGAATCATAAAAACAGTTTCATTTACTATATCTATATACTCCTTTGAATTTACATCTAAAAAACCAAGAAAATGTACATTGGAAATCCCCTCATGAATACCATATGTTTTTAATTTTTTCTCTGTTATTCCTGCAACATACAAATTCCACTCTTTATGTCTTTCAAATATATCCATACATATATCTAATCCTTTATGGATTGCCGCCGGACCTCCAAACCATAAAAAATTATATTTATTCTTTCTTTTTCCATCATAACTAAAATTTTGATTTTTCAACCCAATAAAATATAAAAAAAACGTATTAGGTTGATTCAATAGATGTTTATTAGAGCCACAAATTCGATAATCTGCTATATATAAATCCGATTCAACAAAGCATACTCCACTTCTTTCAAGAGGTATTTTTTTCCCTTTTCGCTCATAGAAATAATCTACTCTGGCCTTCTCCAACTGTTCCGCAATTAATGGTGGGTTTTCCGTCAAATAAAGTATTTTTTTCGCTAAAGTATTCTTTTGAACTGCTGTTCTAAATGTTGCCCCCAAGCCAATTATTATATCGTAATCATCTTTGATCCTTTCCTGATACTCATAATTATAGGGACATATATCTATACAATAATTTTGAGACAAAAAATATTTAATCATAATTGAAAACTCATATATCTGAGGATGCATAATATGTTCCAGATTATGCAATGCCGTATAATCTAAATAGCAAATCAATACTTTCTTCTGTTTCTCATTTTCTATATCTATATTAAGATTTTGTATATAATATTTATCATTCAAACGTTTTCTTAAATATGCTTTTATAGTTTTTTTAATCTTCATGAGTTCTCCTTAAAATTTATTTTTTGCCTTTCTGTAATCTCCGCATATACATTACAATACTTACTGGCAACTATCTCTGGAGAGAATTTGTCTACAACCGTTTTTCTCCCATTCATACCTAAAATATTTTTATCATTATTTTTGATAATCCATAATAACCCCTTGAATAAATCTTCAGAGTTCATATATTCTGCTATATAGCCATTTATCATATGTTCTATCATGTCAACAATACCACCGACATTAAAGGCAACAACCGGTGTGGCACATGCTAGCGCCTCCATAACCATTCCTGGCAGATTATAGATAATGCCATTTTCTCTTGCGAATCAATAAATCCGGATATTCATGTTTGAGCATCTGAATTATCTCTGCCCTAAAACACTTTTCCTTTAATGTAAAGATGTATCTGGATTTATCCTTTTCGTTCTCGGATTGAAGCAGATGACAATTCCCACATCCGCTCTTCCATTTTGTACAATTATCCGAGCAATGACATCCTCCTGTCATAGGCCATTGATCATGGCATTTCCAAACCACAGGAATCCCTAACTTCAATATTTTTGTATTTCTCTGATTGAAACTATATTGCATATCCAATTTAAATATATAATATCGGCAGATCAGATTATTTCTAACGAATGTATATCGATTCCATTCATGCCATTTGACCACGGGTAATTTTTAAGTACTTTTTTCTGCTTATAAAATTGAACCATACAATTTTTTTACTTATTTTATTAAGATTCTTTATCACCCTGCTCTTAGCATCTAAATCAGATTCCAGATCCCATGCATTACTCTCATACCTAACATCCTCACTCATTTTACCTGCCTGATCGCCATGAAAGACTAAATCAAAATCCAATCTTTAGAAGCAAATGAATTCACACAGCCATCAAATGGCTCTTTAGATGCGACTACTATTTTGGCTGGATTTGAATTTAAATATGCTCCCCAAAAGCTAAATGAACTATTTGCTACAATGTTATGCTTACATAAACTCATCAGTTGCATATCTCTGAAACAATTTTCGGATTTGTTCCCGGTAACAACATAAAAACCCTGCCTGTCTTTATATTTTTCTCTAGCCCACTCCACATCATCCGTAAACACATAAAATTCACATTGATTTTTGCAGGCATTTCTGATTACAGAAATCGCCTGTTCATAATACTCATCCCCAAGCAACGTCAACCCCCAGTCTATATAATCTCCTCTGCGAATATGTACACTTACAGATATGCCATTTTCAATCTTATGTTTCCAATATAAATTTTGTTTATCTTCAATATTTGGAAAGGTATATATTTTTTTAATTTTTTCTTCGATACCTTCAAAATACTTCTCATTTGCAAAAACTCCATGAATATAAAAAGATTCATATTTATCAAACTTCAATAGTTCTGGAAAAAACTCTGTATAATCACCTTGGCGAATATATGATTTTTTCCTTTTTAATACATGCTTTTGTATCTTTCTTATATACTTAATGAATAAAAACAACCCTTTATTATCAATATTATGCGGATACTCAGCTGAAAGTCTGTAAAAGTCCTGAATTGTACATTGCCTTTCATTTATCCCAAAAATTCTATTCAATTCATACCCATTATGCGCTTTGGGAATCGCATACTCTGTATCAATTAATATTTCATAATCAGGATACAAACTTCTTAATTTTTGTACATATGCATACTCAAACATCTGGTTTCCCAATCCATACCCAATACTTACTACAAGCATACCAACCTCATTTATTATAAACAAACATTGTCATCATATCTGTTTCAACTAACAATTCTCCATCTTGCAATACTTCCTGCTTTTGACTTTCATATAAAGAATCTGTTTTCATAAGTACAATATATATATTATTTTTAGAAGAACAATCTATCTTTGAAAGGGTTCCAATACTATTTATGGATTCTCTTCCTATTAACAACTGTAAATCCAAGACATAAGATGAGTAGTCTCCGCTTGAATAATAATATATGTCTGTATTCCCGTTTTCCTTCCATGTTATGTTTAATGCATCATACACAGGATAAACATCATCATATCGCTCCTCTTCAAACGCAATCATCGTATCAATAACATCCTCTGACGATTCCTTCCATACACCGATAATAATTATTAAAAAAAATATCAATGCAACGGTATTTATACTATTTCTTTTCGTTACCATATGAGAGATAAGCACAACACCATATATAATAGCCATGTATAATATTGTGTCACTAAATGCTGAAACCGGAACTCTGCCTACTCCTTTTTGAAATATATACTTCGCAATCCCGGACATACAGGGAAAGATTGCACCTGTGGAATCTCCATATGATATTATTGTGGTATTCATATTTTCTGCAACTATAAAACAAATTTTATAAAGTGTTAAAACAGCTATACAAGCAAGCAAAATCTTCCTTTTACCCATAGATAAGTCAAATAAGAAAAAAATACTGTAACATATTATCAATCCAATAAATGGTTCATAATATCTTCCATAGTATATGGCATCATATCTTGTCGAAATCTGCATACTATAAACTGTATATATAAACTCCAAAAAGCAGCCTATAAACGCCAAATAAAAAATATAGTTTCTTTTCTGTGAAAAGCCATATATACTGCCACATACAATCAGACCAAATGTTGAGGTAATAATATAAAATAACTTACATAAAAAGCTTTTCATCCAATCAACCAATGTACTATAATGACCTATAACATGAAAATTGGAAACAACCGATGAAACATCATTTACTAAGATTTCTTCTCCCGATACCCACACTGTATTCTGAACCAGCATCTTAGAAATAAAAAAGATTCCGGCCCCTGCCAGGGCAACGCATCCAAATATTATTAACTTTTTATAATCAAACTTTTTTTCTTTCAACAAATAGATAATTAATACTAAAACACCCGCAACAGCAAAAAGGACATTTCTCATATGGATAATTACTGCATAACTTAGTACAACCGAAAAAACAACATAATCCACTATCCTTGATTTTTCAATCACATTACTAAAAGCATTTAATATAAGCCAATATATCATTATATTTATGCTTTCAGACCATCCCATATGGATTTGGACTATATTGTTTATATAGAGCGTTGCAATCATACTCGCCAAACAGCAAAGGCCAAAACTATTTCTATTGTTAATTTTCCACAGAAGTCTACAACACAGATTATAGGAAATAAAGCTAAAAAACACATTTAGGATTACTGTATAGCCCATTAACCCATCAGCCGATTTGCAGATTAGAAATCCAGGAATCAAAAACAGACCATATCCGATTCCATAATAACCTAACTGTTCACTGACTAAACTTGACCAATCAAATCCTGTCACATACGCCGCTGATGCAAAATAGCCAAACTCATCACCAAACCATAACCCTGGTTTATCCCATAGGCGATAACTTAACGACCAAATAACGATACATCCACAGATTAAGAACATTACTAATCTATAAATTCTTTCCGAATTATTTTGAAGATACACAAACATATAAAAAATCCCCTTCCAGACCATTTCTAAAATTTTCTTTATTATTCGGGAATTCTATAATTTCTGTTCGCATACCGCTTGCCTGATAGATATATTCAGCAATATCTCCACCCCAATCCCAAGTAACTAAACACCCTTTTGAATTAATAGGATCTCCATGATAGATTGCCGGTATTATTTCTTTTATTTCTCCTCCAGCCTCTATTTTTATGCGGGGCCTTGTTTTAATAAAAGGATATAGTGGAACAGTAAAAATATGTATTCCGCCTTGTTTCAACACTCTGCCAATCTCGCAGAAAGCGGCAACCGGATTATAGATATGTTCCAATACATCCTGTGTAATAAAGACATCAAACTTTTCATCCTCAAATGTCATATTTTCCAAATTCTGATTACATGCTCCTGTTTCTTCCACCACTGTCCCCAACGGCCTGTCCTTCCAATAATAAGAGAACGTATAATTTTCATTACCTTTAAACTTATTAAATAATACTCCCGATGGAGAACTCTCATGGATATTAACCTTGTTATAATCCGGAACCCTTTCTTTTAAGACTTTCATAAGCGCCCGCTGTCTCGGAATACTTCTACATCGAATACATCTATAGTCATCTCTAAGCCAGTAACCTATGGCAACAAATAAAGTTTTTCTTTCACAACACGGACAATATCCTTTCTTTATTCGTCTAATTCTGATTGATTTCAATCGCTGTACAACTGTTGATATATTCATATATCTTAAACTCCTTGTACCTGTTCTCTGGCATATCTTACTGCTTCAAGATATTGAAATAAATATTTTTCATCCGGTTCAAGATATGCTCCTTCTCCCCACTCATTCCATGCATTAATAAAAATAAATTCATTTTCAAGAGCAACACTTTTCCTATATTGTTCAGTAAAATAGCATTTAAATTTTTCCGGTGAACTTCCTCGAAATACCACAGCAGAATTTCCTCTTCTAGCAGTGTTATCCCAATTTGGAAATGCACCCAGAAAAACTTTTTTCCCTCCTGTCTGTTTTCTTGCTAAAATCTTTCTCCATATCCTATCGTAATCCACAAATCTCCGTGTAAATTCAAATATATTATATAAACGAAATTTCCCTACAAAATAACGGTATGTTCTATGTATAATACGATATTTCCTGTTTTTATATAACGTGTACATCGGTTCAAACTCCACACAGGCCTCGGATTGTTTCAGTATCCATTTAGTCTGTACTGTATTTAATGTTTCAATAATATATATTCCAGAAAAACCTTCCTGTTTTAATTTATGATTCCATACCTCAATCATGCGGTCACACTCTGGAATTTCAAAAGCTCTGTATAAAAGCAATACCGGCTTATTATCTATTTTAATATAACGTTCATCTTTGAAGTAAGGGATAAGATAATCCAAATGCGCGTCCCATTCACTCTCTCCGCCATAACTTTGCTGTATTAAAATATCCTTATCAGCTCCATTCCATCGTCTGCTCCAAGTCTCATTTGCCCATGAAAAGCAAAAAGAAATATTAATATCTTTATTTTCTAATAACAACTGGGCCGGTTTTTCCAATAGCAATTTCCCTGAAAACCAATAATGATAATAGCAAAAACCATCCACCCCATATTTTTGTGCAAGTTCAGTCTGCTCTCTTAGTGTTCTAATGTCTAATAAATTATAATATTTTTTATTCAGCGGAACCTTCGGTTGGTAATGTCCCTGATACAAAGGCTTACCTTTTTTTACATTAACCCATTCCGTAAATCCTTTCCCCCACCATGCATTGTTTTCATCTATCTCATGAAATTGAGGTAAATAATAAGCAAGCACCTGTGTTTTTCTCATAAAATCATACTCCCATATATTCTTTTGTTATTATCTTACTTCTTTCCAAATAAGCCTTAAGTTTTTCCTTCAATAATATCCACATAACTTATATAACAAAGCAGCTGCACAGATAGCAGGATTTTGAAGCAATTTTTTTATTAATTCTTTTCTTGATTTATCCTGCGCCTTTTTAATTTCCAGTCTCTTATGTAAAATATTTATACTTCTTTCCTCAATATAGGAAAAATGCCTTAATATCTCTATCATCTCTTCCAATGATGCCAACATTCTGTCTCGTGAATTGGAATAATTTTTTTGAGTTTCTCTATGATAATAATTAGCAGTAAAATTCGTAGTTATTTGACAATTACAATTTAGCATCAATATCCATAAGAAATAGTCATCACAACCACTTGTTTTCATCACATGATTTTTCCAATCCACCGGTATTGAATTGCTTTTTATCAGGCATTGTCCTGGTGAAAAAATCATATCCGTCCCGTAAATATAAAAAAAAGGAATTGAAATCAACTTTCTCGTAAAGCTGTATTTGTAGAGTTTTTTCTTATAATTTCCAAAATCCCTGAAGCCATTTGAAACAACCACATCACTATTTTTAATTGCTTCTAATTGTGAATACAAAAAATCTTCTTCCACATAGTCATCCTGATCAAGAAATAAAACATATTCTCCTTTTGCTGCTTCTAATCCACTTATTCTTGCCTGATGTATTCCAGAGTTTGCCGCATGAAAGAGAAACGTAATTTTCATTTCCTTTTTTGTAATTTTGTCTATCACTTCTTCTGGATAATCATTTACAAAAATCAACTCTACCTCTTCTGTTGGTTTCTTAGATTTTAGATATTTCATCATTTGATACACATTTTCAATAATAGATGGTATATATTTACCACCTTTATATAAAGGCACTATCACGCTTATCATAAAATATTAACATTCTCTTTCCGACAAAAATTCTTTATAATATTTTGACTATTCAAACATCACTTCCCAATCATCCGCATAAAATAATTCCTATATTGTTTTGCTATAATTTTATAATTATATTTTCCATATATCTGTTGCGAAATTTTTTCCAAATCCATATCCTTTATTGGCTTATCCATACACTCCAGTATTTTTGCAGCTAATATATCACTATCTTCCGCCGGCTCATAATATTCACACATTCCAAGTGTAACTTCATAATTAGTCTCTATTTTAGAAACCAATACGGGAACTCCTAAAATCATTGCCTCCACAGCTGTCATTCCAAAGCCCTCATAAAGTGTTGGATTAACATATAATCTGGATTTTTGCAGCAATGATATTCTTTCGCTATCCGAAAGAAAACCTGTAAACTTTACTCGTTTCTGGAGATTATTTTTAATTACATATTCCTTTAAAAAACTTACTCGTTCAGGAACATCGCCTACCAAAATCAGATTGTCGTCTATCTTTTCTTTTACTTTTTCAAAGGCTTTTATTAATGTAATTACGTTTTTATGTAAAAATTGCAGATTGATTGCAATAATATTTTGGGCTTCACAAGTACCATTCTCATGAAAACATGCACAGTCAATCGGATTATAGATCTGAAATACTTTTGATGCACAACTGGGATAACAGGTCTGTATCTCTCTTCTGTCTACCTCACTTATCGCAATTATTCCATCATTTAATTTAAAGTCCATATAATACATAATCTTAAATAAGATATATTTATAAAACGGAACAGTAAGTCCTGGCAATTTTCTATGTGCAATCTGTTTAATATCATGTGGTAACACCACAGATGTTACCCGTTGTTTATGTATCCCTGTATTGCAACTCAAATGAAATAATAAAGATATCTTATACTTTCTGATTATTTTAGGAATAAGAATAGTATTTGTATAACAAATATATAGATATCTTTGCAGTTCATTTTGTATTCTGGGTGATTTTAAAACTATAATTTCTGCCCCTGGTGCAATACATCTTAGCGATTTCTCCGAATATTCAAAACATATAATACATATATCTGAAATATCTTTATTTTCGTAAAACCCCTTGAGCAAATTAAGTCCAACCTGATCTTTGCCACCCGCATGATGCGGACTTAAATATATATAATTTAACGCTATTTTTCCATTCAAAATATATCTTCCTTTTTATACTTTTCGTGTAGCTATAAAGCATTTATTCTATAAACATTGCTAACCCTGATCTTGAATCTTATTTCTACACTTTTGAGCAACGATAAAGTATCCTGTCGAAATAATCTTCATCATTCCCTTATCCTCTTTACTGATTAAATGATCGAGACATACTCCGCGATAAATTTTATATACACCTTCCTGTAAAATACAGGCTATAAAATTAAGCATTTTCATTTTAAGAAATTTACATAGAAATAAATTACAATAGACAAGAATCATCATTCCGACACCGCCTAACGGTATCATCTTTTTGATTGTCAATCCATTCTTTTCCATCTGATACTTTAATCCATAGAAAGAATATCTATAATAGTCATGCGGTATTTCATGTGCCGGATACAAAAACGGCACAGACAAAATCATATACCCGTTATCTTTTAAAACTCTTGATAACTCAGAAAACGCCTTTCCGTTTTCCGCAATATGTTCCAGGACGTTAGTGCAAAGTACCGTATCAAACATACAATCAGGAAACGGGAGTTGATCTAAGGATGCAAAAACATCTACTGCTTTTTGGTCATGAATACCATATTCAACATCAACTCCTATACTTTTTTCTGTTATTTTTTCATAAATCAAGCTGTATGGTTTTTCACCACATCCGGCATCCAGCAAAATACCTTTCATATACTGGTTGTGCTTCAACAACAAATCTATGTGCAGATTATTCAATAATATGGAATTTGTCTTTTCATGATCAACTCTGATTTTTCCATTTTTCTGATAGAGAAATCCTCGTCTTGTGATACTCATTTCCCTTTATACTCCCTGTCAAATGTATGCTCTGGCGCTATCCTTACATATGATTGATTATTTGCATATATTTTTCTGTTGTTTGAACATAATCATACGCTTTTACTGTTCTGTTCCCGTTTTCCGCAATCTTTTTATATAAACACTCATCATTCAATAATGCACAAATATTTTCCGCCAACTGCCACACACACTTTTCCTCACATAGCAAACCATTCTCACCATCTTTGATAATCTGTGTGATTCCGCCACTTTTACTGGCAACTACCGGCAAACCGGAAGCCATGGCTTCCAACAGAACAAGCCCAAGCCCCTCCTGATCTCCGTCCTTTGCCGTAACCGATGGTGCCACAAAGATATCTGCTGAAGCATAAATCTTCTTTAATTCTTCATGCGTTTTTTCTCCAAGAAAACGTATCCTGTCTTTTCCAACCTGTTCTGCCTGTTCTTCCAATGTTTTTCTTAAAGGCCCATTCCCTACGATTACAAGCAATGCATCAATTTGCTTCATTGCCTCAATCAGATAAGCAACACCCTTCTTTTCTGCAAGTCTCCCCACAAATAAAACAACTTTCTTATCCCCCTGCCCAAAATAATTCTCCACACGATACTGCCTTCCAAACTTTCTCGTATCCACACCCATGGAAATAACCTCAGGCTCAATCTCCGGCACCAGTTCCTGTACTCTCTTCTTCAAATACTCTGAAACAACGGTAACCCGTCCGGCCTTCCTCAAACATTTCATTTTTAGTTTCTTTATAATTCCTTTATTTAACGACACCACATCCCCGCCATGGCCCGTCACAATATAAGGCTTCTTAAAAAAGGACTGCACAATGCCCTGGGGAATCAACCAATGTGCATGAACGACATCATATTCCGGCAGTATCTTCCACAAATGAAAATACAAAGACAACAATAAAAAAGGCACTAACAAAGCCCTTATTTTCTTCTCTTTGATTCTGGGCACAATGGCTCCCGGATAGCAAAGCGTTTCCCATTTATGAACCGGAAAATAATGATATCTGATTACCTCTACGCCTTCCAACACTTCTCTGTTCTTTGCTCCAGGTGCCGCTGGAACAAGTACCGTCACATCAAATTCATCTGTCATATGTGACGCCAGATCAAGTACAAACCGTGGTTCTGTATCATCTTTCCATCTGGGAAAGGTGGAAGCAGTCACTAAAAGTTTCTTTTTCCGCTTATCTTCCATCTGCTATCCTCCCCTTCCCACACAAAAAACTCCCAACATAAGACAATCTCATATCTTATATTGGGAGTTTCCATGACTATTATTATATACTTTTAATCTCTAATCCTTACCTTCACCTCTAAACAGATAACTGGTTCAGCCTCGCACTGTGATTCTCAACCGTAGTTTCCAAAGCACCAATATGCAGCTCCATCCTATCTATCTGATCCGTTTTGTCTATATATCTTTGCGAAGTATCCAAATAACATTCCTCTATCGTATTTAAGCGTGGAATCACGCCATTCTCCAACTGCACTACCCTGACATATTTCATATCTGATTCCAATTTATCCAACCTGCCGCAAACCGTCTCCAATTGAACCGCACTAATGTGCCTCACATCCGATTCCAGTTTATCCATCCTCTCAAAAACCGGTCCTAGTTTCTGATCTAATTTCTGATCCATTAAATCAGACATTGCCTCCAACATTTCTCTGTCTACCATACTTTCGTCCTCCTTTTGTGTGTCGGCGGATCATTTCACTTTCCGCCATGTGATAAATGTGTCATGAATCCCTGGCGAAAAGCCGGACACCGAATTACTCGATGCATCGCACATCTGAATTTAGAATGTTATTGTGCGAGAATAGATTTCATGTCCTTAATCTAACACATTTTCAAAGGAAACGCAAGTAAAATTTTAACGAAACGTTTTTTCGTTTATACTAAGTATTTTTGTTTTCCTAATATAAGATATAAAATTGTCAATGTTCCATCTTATCCATTTTTATAAGATATTATTAATATCATTTTACTATAATTTTGTCAAATAATAATATACTACAGTATTTTTACTCTGTCAAATTTCTTTTTATAACAGTACATAAATCATAGACTTCCAAAGACTCGTTATCTGTGAGCAACAAAGGAGTACCATATGACACTCAACGAAAATATCCGGCGTCTGCGCATGGCAAGGAACATCTCTCAAGTAGATCTGGCGAAAGCGCTGGGCGTGACTAAGCAGAGTATTTCCAACTGGGAAAATAACAATATACAGCCTTCGATCGACATGTTGATCCGTATCTGTGACTATTTTCGTGTCACCACGGATTATATGTTGGGATTGGAAGAGAGAAACTACATAGAAATCAGCGGTCTCACGGACTATGAATTAGCCCACATCACCGCGATTATCGATGATATCCGGAAACAAAAATAAACAAGCCGGTCATCTTTATCATAAGAGACCGGCTTGTAAACCCACACTTGTCATGAAATAATCGTCTCAGATTCAACGGGTAAACCCCAAATAAGAATCCTGTTTATCTTTCCTATTTGATAAAAGTAAAGATACCAGCGGAATCAACTTTGATCGTAACATTATCATCTGCTACTGATGTCACTTCTACTGCCTGCCATTCACCCTTAACAGATTTGAATACGGAAACAGTATCACCAGCTTTAACGCCTTCTACCGTAAAAGGCACTACCGCATTGACAATATCAACGCCAGGAGCTGTCACTTCCACTACGGTAAGCATATTACCGCCAACAGAAGCCGCCTTTTCCTGTGCATATCTGATTGCACCTACATCTACCTTATCCACGATAAAGGTAGCACTAGTCAGCTGACCATCAAGGACACATCCATCGCCCTGTGCGATCGTTGCCAGATCCTCAACACCATCCATCTCGCATACTGCATTGGATGTGTACTCCGGAAGGGATTTATCTACCTCTTCTGCCAATTTGTCAAGTATCGGGAAATCTTTTGCAGGTACTACTGTCTCTGCTGCACATACTGTGGTAGAGAACGCAAGTGCTAAAACACAAGTTAACGCTAAAAATTTCTTCATTGTCTAAGTCCTCCTTTAGATGCCTCAAGTGTGGTTGAACCGGCACATGGTTTCGGCCGGCATAAGGATCTGTATTCCCCTTATCAGACAATATTATATATCTCCAAAAAATGTCAGTCAATTGAGAACATCTAAAGAATATCTCTGTATAGATAATTTAGCATAAAACTCTCTTAATGCTATTATTTTTTTCATTCATTCCACCTTTATCGTCTCAGCGCTTGCCTCATACTCTTCCATCCGGTCATAATCCCCGGTCTGGGAATAAGTGATCACATAGCTTTTATCTGCATTAATGGCATATTCCAGCTGGGTGACTTTAACATCTCCCACCTGGTAATGGCACAGTATCTTAAAGGCTGGATATCCCTGCATCTTGATCTGTTCAAAGCTGTCTATGGTCACTTCTACCTCTTCACCATAGATTTCCTCTAAATTCTCCTGAATCTGCTGTGTAAATGATTCCTCGGTCATCAGCTGCAATACCGTATCTTTCTCAAGCTCTGCATAATAAATAGTAGAGGCATCTATAGGATAACGGCCCGTCACATACATTCCTTCCATATCTTCTGCGGGTTCAAACTCTTCCGGCAGTGTAAAGCTGCATCCTTTGGTGACACGAGTCTCCTCCACCACGGAAGGATCCAAATTGTTTTCTTCCAGAAGTTCCGCCGTCAGCTGGCTTTTGAGTGGCTCTTCCACGATTATCTCCTCAGTATCGGAAATATCTTCTGTTTCTGTCTGTCCATTATCTGTCTCTTCCTCCGGGGACACTGACTCCTCATCGGATGGTTCTTCCCGCATCTGCGCTTCTTCCATCCCCTCTGCCTGCGCATTTGCAGGTACTGTCTCATCCTTCCCACAGGCGGACATCATACCAAGACATCCCAAAAGCAGGAGTAAAACGCTTGTTTTTCTTATGTTCATAGGAATCCTCATTCTGGAACGTTTATGTGAAATGTAACAATACCATCCCACAAAGCTGTGACGCTCCGGCACAACTTTGCATCCTCTCAATTCTACCACATAAAACATGCGGCAGGCAATTGACAATTTGTGTCTTTCACCCGCCGCCATCTCAGAACCTCAGCTTCTTCTCACACTATGATTCGCGGAAGGTCGCGCACTGGGTCTCCTTACAGTCGCAGGCACCGCAGCCTCTGATATCCACATGTTCTGCGTGGCACTTGTAATTGGTATTATATACGCATTTGACGGCCTCGCAGTCAATGCTTATCGTCCGGCAGGGATGATCCAGGGAACTGACATAAGAATCTTCCCGTCTCTGGGAAAAACTCTCACAGCATGTCCCGTCACAAGTATCTGCGTGGCTGCCAGCCACCATGATATCTCCTTTACAGCAATAGTCATCCTGATTATAGGTACAGTTTTCTACACCACATTTTAATTCCGCCATAATAACCTCCTGATTTGTTTGTCTGCGCAGCGTTTAATCTATCATAAGTTAGTATGGACAGGAAACGGGATTCTATACTATAAGCTGATTTCATATAAATTAAACCAGTATCGTTCCAACAGATAACTGCCTTTCTCCTCCACAGTCAGCCCGTCTTCCCGCCACTGTGCCACAATATCTTCACGGCTGTTAAAGCTGCCTATAAACCAGACCTTGCGGTCTGTTCTCTGCGCCTGGTCATTGCTGTCTTCCAACCATGCCCTGATAGTCTCCACGGTTTCCACTGTCTTGCAGGGCCCGATGATTTCCTGTATGAGTTTCTCCGCCTCTCCATTCCACAGATAACGTTCTGTCCCGTCTTCCAGGTAATAAGATGTCACAGCCTGTACCTGATCAAAATTATAAATCACGATGTCCTCCGGTCCAATCTGTGAAAGGGCCGCCTCCGTATCCTTCATCAGTTTTATCTTATACTCTTCTTCTCCAAGAAAAGCACGGTAATCACGCAGGCCGATTATCAGAAACATGATGACTACGAGAAATAGTCCCTTCTTAATCAGGGGTAAATATCTATTGCCTTTTCCTTTCTCTGTCTTCCCTCTTTCTTTTTGTAATAAGAGGGTGATATCTAGTTTACATAATAATCCATCCAGACAGATAACAAAGCAAAGCCAGAAACATCCCATTGCCGGAATCATATAGCGATACACAAACACCGGCCGGATCAGAATAGATGCTGCAAATCCAAATAGGACCACGCCAGCCAGTACGCCCAGTGCGGCAATTGCATGTATAACTCTTCCATTATGGTATAGTTTTTCCATATTGCTGATAAAACCAGGATTTTTATTTTCATTTTTTATTCTTCTACAATATCTGACATAGCGGAAGAGGCTATCTCCGACCACTTCCGCATACAGCACAAACAGCACAACTGCCAGAATCACATTCCAGGTTTCCTTTTGAAAAGCCGGTTTCAGCAGGAATTTGACGCACCCTCCCAGCGACCGCCAGGTCAGGGGCAGGATCCAGTAATTCTCACTGACTGCCGAGATCTGTCCCGTCAGGGCAAAAAGCCAGGGAATATAGCCGACGACGGACACCATCACATACAGGCACCATTCCCTGATACGTCTTTTATCCCGGCACCAAAATGCAATCAATACATACAGATATACCATCACTACCGCCACGCAGGCAAAGTACTGAGTATAGGCCGCCGCCAGTCCGTATATTACAAGGGCCATGCCGTGAACAAATCGTCCTCTCTCCTCCTCTATACGGCCATCTGCACATGAAAGCGGCGCCGTCACACATCCATAAGCATGTAAAAATGCCGCCGTCACAAACAACAGGGCCCAGCCATACATCCGCACTTCCACCGTATAAGCAGGCATCTGCGGCATGGCAATCGCACAGAAAAGAAACATGCCCCCAGTAAAGATGCCAAACCGCTTGCGGATCCATGTCACACTATAAAGAAGCAGGATGAAATAAGGCAGTACCGACGCAAGCTTTGCCGGAATGACAGTCACTGCCCCTGGTATAATTAGTTTACATAAATCTGCAAACAATTTTGTTACACAATAATACAACGGCGGATGGACGTCTGCCGCTGTAAAGCGAATCAGTTCACCGTAGGAATGTTCGATCATTCCCACGGTGAACAGTTCGTCATACCAGATATCATGACTGAAACACAGTGCGATGCTCTTTCCAAGCATCAACACGCTGATACCAATAAAGAACCATCCAAAAGCATCCTTTATGGAAATTTTTGTCCTGCTTTTCATTCTTGGTAATTATTTCCCTTCTTCTGTAACCTCTTCTTTACGAATCTCCTTCGTCCGGATTTCCTTGCAGATCTGGTCAATAAAATCTCCAAGAGGTTTCACGCCCTCATCTCCCGCGTAACGGCTTCTGACAGATACAGTCTTCTCCTCCGCCTCATTGGCTCCCACTACCAGCATATAAGGCACTTTATTCAGACGGGCTTCCCGAATCTTAAAGCCAATCTTCTCGGAACGGTTATCCACCGTCACATCCACATCATTTCTGGCCAGTTCTTTTCTCACTTCCTCCGCATACTCCTCATACTTTTCGGAAATCGGCAGGACGCGCACCTGTTCCGGACACAGCCAGGTAGGGAACTTGCCCGCATATTTCTCGATCAGCCAGGCCAGGGTACGCTCATAACAGCCCAGGGATGTTCTGTGGATAATATATGGGCGAACCTTATCCCCATTAGGATCGATGAAATACATATCGAACTGCTCCGCCAAAAGGGCATCCCACTGTACGGTAATCATGGTATCCTCTTTGCCATATACATTCCTGGCATTAATATCCACTTTCGGGCCATAGAAAGCCGCCTCACCCACATCCTCTACAAAGGGAAGTTCCAGTTCTTCCAGAATATTGCGGATGTGCGCCTCTGTCTCATTCCAGACTTCCGGTTCTCCGATATATTTTTCCGGGTTCTCCGGATCCCATTTGGATAAATGCCAGGTAATATCATCCAGCAGCCCCAAGGTTGACATAATATATTTTGCCAGAGCGATACATCCTTTAAACTCCTCCACCATCTGATCAGGACGTACAACCAGGTGTCCCTCTGAAATCGTAAACTGCCTTACTCTGGTCAGGCCATGCATCTCGCCGGAATCCTCATTCCTAAACAGGGTAGAAGTCTCACCATAACGAATGGGCAGGTCACGATAGGAGTGCTGTGTATTTTTGTAGCAATAATACTGGAAAGGACAGGTCATCGGACGCAGGGCAAAGACTTCTTTATCCTTTTCCTCATCCCCCAGCACGAACATGCCTTCTTTGTAATGATCCCAGTGTCCGGAAATCTTATACAGATCGCTCTTGGCCATCAGCGGTGTCTTCGTTCTCACGTAACCCCACTCTTTGTCTTCCAGATCTTCGATCCAGCGCTGTAATTTCATGACCATCTTGGTGCCCTTAGGTAACAGAAGGGGCAGCCCCTGTCCGATCACATCCACTGTGGTAAACAGCTCCATCTCCCGGCCGAGCTTATTGTGATCCCGGCGTTTGATATCCTCCAGATGTGCCAGATACGCTTCCAGTTCTTCTTTTTTGGCAAAAGCCGTGCCGTAGATACGCTGAAGCTGCGCCCTGTTGGAATCTCCCCGCCAGTAGGCCATGGAAGAAGAAATCAGCTTATAGGCTTTAATGTTCTTCGTACTCATCAGGTGCGGGCCGGCACACAAATCTACGAAGCCGCCCTGGTCATAGAAGGAAATCTCCGCATCCTCCGGCAGATCTTCAATCAGCTCCACCTTATAAGGCTCACCCTTGTCTTTCATGTACTGGATTGCTTCATTGCGGGGCAGAGTGAACCGCTCCAGTTTATGTCCTTCCTTGATGATCTTCTTCATCTCCGCTTCCAGCTTATCCAGGTCTTCCCTGGAAAAAGGCTGTGCGTCGAAATCATAATAAAATCCATCTTCAATGGCAGGCCCAATGGTCACCTTTGCCTCCGGGAACAGACGCTTTACCGCCTCCGCCAGCACATGGGAAGTGGTATGTCTGACCACTTTTAACCCCTCCGGATCATTGGCGGTGAGAATATTTAAATTACAGTCCTGATCGATGACTGTCCGTAAATCCTCCACCTTACCGTCCACTTCACCGGCACAGGCCACCCGTGCCAGTCCTTCCGAGATATCAAGAGCGATGTCATAAATGCTCATCGCCTGCGCATACTCCTTGCTGGAGCCGTCTTTTAGCGTAATTATCATGATTTTCACCTTTCCTCTCTGAAAAACTGCCTTTACTTATCACTATTCGTGTGGCTGTTTCCACTTTCATTGCCATTATTGTTGCCATTGTTGCAGCCGTTATGACTGCCGATTGTAATCCCATGTGTGAGCGGGGCTGCCAGCATTCCCAGACAAATCCCTGCCAGCAGCAAAACCGCTCCCAGCAATGCAAAATTTAATTTGCTGAGTGTTACATTTTCCTCCAGCAGCTGTGTAGTTCGCTCCTTTAATTCTGTGATATTCATAGTATTATCCTCCTTTTCTCATTGTATAAAAAATCCCCTGCACTATCGGTTGATAGTGCAGAGGACGTAATTTACGCGGTTCCACCTCGCTTGCCCTGTGCGCCTTCGCCTTCCTCTCGGACGTCTTACCAGAGCCTCTCATTAGGCTGTAACGTATGCCAACGGGCCGGATTGGGGCCACTCGGAGTTAGTTTTCAAATGTTTCCGGCAAAAGCGCTTTCAGCACAGGGCGCCTCTCTCTGATACTTTCCGCATTTTACTCTTCTCGTCAACGTGTTGTTCCATATCTGTTATTCGTATTCTATGCCATATTTTTATAAAAGTAAAGCGTTTTTCAAATATTTCTTTTGATGCCCGCTCCACAGTATCTACAGCAGTTCCTCTTCAATAATCCTGGCCGCACACTCGATCAGATGAGGACAGGGCCTTGACTCATAATATTCCCTGGTACGCGGCTGCGGTTTCGCACTTTCCTCCGCCTCTGTGATGCCCAGAAGTTCTCTGCAAATGATACTGCCGTTCTCCTGCCGGAACCGTTCGCTCATCTGCCGTACCCGCAGGTAAATCCGCTCTTTGGCCTCCTCATCCTCAGGATTGGCATTGCCTTCTTTCAGACCGGCCAGCATGGCCATGGAAGATACGGCTCCGCAGACCTCTCTCATTCTGCCCACGCCGGCACCCATGGCACTGGACATCTTAAATGCCATCTCCCGGTCCATTCCAAAACAGTCCGCATAGGTCGCAAAAACTGACTGGGCACAATTGTATCCCTCATAGAAAGTCTCTACTGCCTGTTTGGTCCGGGATGCAGTCTTTTTTAACCCGTTATGCATTTTTACCACAACATTTCTTATATTTCTTGCCGCTGCCGCAGGGACAGGGATCATTGGGATAAACCCTTTTCTCCTTACGGACTGTGGTGGATTGCTTCTGCTCCCTGTAGAGTGCCTTTCTGGTATCCTCATCAAAGATATCATTCCACTCTTCCAGCTCATAAAGCCAGTCTGCACCCGCCGCTACCATATTTTTATAAAGCAGCTCCTTGTCAAAACCAAGACCTACCTTGGTATCCTCCTCCATCTCCTCGATGGGATTGGGCTTTTTCAAGCTGTCATTGATGCCGTCCAGAAAGCCCACCATGGTCATCAGTTCCACTTCATATTTATCTGCCAGCTCCTTGACTGTGCCCTTCACTTCCTTGTCGGGTGTCTTTAAAAGCTGCGCATAAATCTCTTTCTCTTTCTGAAAATAATCGGCCCAGAGTCTTTGCAGATCGCCTTTGTTTGCCGTCTCGGAATACGCCATATCACGCCACTGTTTTAATAATGCCATCGTCATTACCACCTTTTATCCTAATAATATACAGTCATCCCACATAAGGACAATCTGTTTTGCCACCTAAGTATATAACATTTCGTAAGAAAAGTAAAATATTTTTGCCTGCCATGTATATTCCCCCAAAAGCCGTCCATACTACTTAATAGTCAATGGACCCCCTCCTTTGATGGTTACCAAAGAGAAAGTAAAATACTTATCCTCCCCTATGAAAGGCCGTCACCAATCTGGTGGCGGCCTCTTTACATGTTCTATGCAATATCATACACTGACAGCAGTTTAAATTCTTTCGCGTCACCTTCTAAGATATCAACACGTTTTTCTCCAGGATTCATATCAAAGAAATTATCGGTCAGTTTCACATCGCCGTCTATCCCCTCAATGGAAACACTTCTGGCATAAGTCTGTGCAGTTACCACCAGAGTATTCCCTTCCCTTCTCATGGTAAGTCCGGGATCCTGGAACGGGAAGTGTTTGGGTGCCGTAAACAGACTGGTATTTTCCGATACCACATGTTCTCCCTGTACAAATGAATAACTTATATAAACTTCCAGCTCATTGTACGCAGACAGATCCATCTTCTCCAGCCAAAGCCCTGACAATGCTGCCACGGTCACTTCCTGCCGTCCTGCCATAATCTCTTCCCCGGAAGCCTTCCGCAGTTCCCACTTCACCGTGCCGCTGACAGGCTCCATGGTTTCATTGGCCACATGCAGGGCAGCCGATACCTGAATCGGCTCCGGCTGGGCCACACAGTAAGGTCTCTCGCTGAGTTCTCCCACTTCCTCGCAGGATATCATCACCGGGGCAAAGGCTCTTTTTTCCGCATAATGCAGGGCTTTCCACCGGCCAAAGTAATCAATGCTGGCCCAGGAAGCCACCGGCCAGATATCGTTAAGCTGCCATACCACCGTGCCCATACATCTGCCCCGATGCCTTCTGAAATGCTCGATCCCGTAGCGGATGGCATCTGCCTGGAGAAGCTGGGACGCATATAGGAGCATCTCAAAATTCTTCGGGTATAGATAGGTGGCCGACATATACGTCATAATCTTACCGTTGGCCGCCGTATTCCTCTGGTGCATCTCCATTACCCGGGAGAAAACATTGCGGTCCTGCGGCCTGGTAAAGCTCTCCACTGTCTTCAGACATGGGAAAGACTGGAAGCCAAACTCGGACATGTAACGGAAGTAATATTTCCTGTAGTCCGTAAAAGGTTTGTTGCCATGCCACACTTCCCAGTAATGGGTATCACCCCGGTTCTCGTCCCAGGGATTATCATAATTGCCGCCGGAAGACGGAGACGAAGGCCAGTAGAATGTAGCCGGATCTTCCTCTTCCAGAATCTTCGGTATGATATATTCAAAGAGTTTGATATAATCATATTTCTGCTTGATCGAAGGATTCCAGGCCTTGTCTAAAGTCTGGGTTTCCATCTCGTTGTTACCGCACCAGATACCCAGGCAGGCATGATGCCTGATCCGCCGCACATTATCCCGGATCTCTTCGCTGACGTTGCGGGCAAACGCATCATCCAGCTCATAGGAGGCACAGGCAAACATGAAATCCTGCCACACAATCAGTCCCAGTTCGTCGCAGGCGTCAAAGAACCAGTCCTCCGGATAATAACCGCCGCCCCAGACACGGATACAGTTATGATTCACCGCCACTGCATCCTCCAACAGCCTGCGGGTACGTTCTTTAGTCACTCTGGATAGAATATTATCTTCCGGAATATAGTCGGCACCCATGGCAAAAATCTTCACACCATTGACCTCGTGGGCAAAACACTGTCCCCACTCATCTTCCTCTGTATTGATGGTCATGGTACGCAGTCCTATCCTGCGGCTCCAGGTGTCCAGAAGATTTCCTTCTGCATCCAGCAGCAGCACTTCCGCACGGTAAAGCGTCTGTTCTCCATACCCATGGGGCCACCAGCGCTTCGGATGCTCCACCGTAATGGTGTCCCAGCCGGCTGCGGCAGCCGGCTGTCCTTCTGCCTGCTGCGTGCTCAAATCCCCGGCAGAGGATTTCTCCGCCACCAGAGACCCCTGCTCGTCATAGAGGGCAATCCTGATCTCATAATCCGCCGCCGCAAAGTCTTCCACCGTCACAGCATACTGCAAGGTGACGCTGTCTGTTTCCTGTTCTCCCGGCGCTTTCGTTGCAGCTGCCTTCTCTTCCTGCTCTCCCCAGTTCTGTGTTATATAAACCTGTTCCAGCCTTGCCTTCTGGCCGGACAAAACCGAAACTTCCCGGAAAATACCGGCATCAGGCAGTCTCGGCCCCCAATCCCAGCCGAACATACAGTGTGCCTTACGAAGATGGGGAAATCCTTGCATACTATCCGTAGACCCGCCTGTATAGACCTTCTCATTTTCCGCCTTGATAAAGCGCGTAGGGGAGGCAATCTCTACCCGCAGTTCATTCTCTCCCGTTCTGGCGGTTTCCTCTATGACAAACTCCCAGACACGATGCATATTATCAGCATGTCCCAGCAGAACATCATTGAGATAAATATCCGCCAGGGTATCTATCCCGTCAAATCGAAGCAGCAGAAAATCACTCTCAACCTGTTCCCTGGTGAGGGTAAAAACCGTCCGAAACCGAAAATCATTCTCCATCAGTTTCAATGCCGTCAATTCATTCATTCCATCGTAAGGATCCGGAATCAATCCCTGAAGCAGCAGATTGCCATAGACGGAACCGGGAATCACGGCCGGAATTTCTTCCTGTGTAATCCCATAAACATTCTCTCCCACAATCTGCATCTTCCAGTTATCACTGTTTAAAATCTGTTTCTCCATATGCCTGTCTCCTGTGAATTCATTCTTTTTCCGGAAACCCCTTTCCCAGCTGACTCTATCATAACGGAAATTTCCCCTTTTGTCACTTTCTTTTCCATAGGAAATATGGTACACTGCATAGAGCGAAACCCGTAGACGGGACACCGAAGATTTTCAAGTCCCACTGCGTAGACCCGGCAAAGAAAGGAATCCCCATGAAACAATCCTCTCCTGATAACCGTCAACCTACCCGGAAAAGAACACCCAAACAGATTGCGGCGCTTATCTGTGTCTTCCTGTTAGCCGCCATGTATGTGATTACCCTGATCGTGGCTTTCCTCGACCTGGGGGATGCGGGCAGATTGTTTGCAGGCTGTCTGCTGATGACGATTGCCCTGCCCATCTTACTGTGGATCTATATCTGGCTTTACGGCATCTACCGCGACAAACACAATATGGCCTCCCTGGATATGCTGCACAGCGACAAGTACACCGGCACCAACCTGAAACCGGAAAATATGTCTGCGGATCAATCCCCGGAAAATACTGACCCATCGCAAACAGATTAAAAACCTTATAAACATATACTAAGAAACATCTTATGGATGCTCTCGTCCTCATCCAGTTCCGGATGAAAGGCTATGCCTATCTGATTTGCATACCGTACGGCCACAATCCGGTTGTCCACTGTGGCAAGTATCTCCACCCCTTCCGTGACAGATTCCACATAGGGTGCACGGATAAAAGTCATGGGAATCCTGCCGATTCCCTGAAATACTTCTCTCACATGAAAGCTGCCTAACTGCCTGCCATAGGCATTGCGCCGTACCCGTACGGGCAGTGTGCCCAGCCAGCCATGTTCGCCGCCTCCCAGTTCACCTGCCAGGAGAATCAGCCCCGCACAGGTACCAAGAACCGGAAGGCCGCTTCGTATTCTGTCCCGCAAGGGTTCCAACATGCCCAATTCTGTCAGGAGTTTTCCCTGCACGGTACTTTCTCCGCCGGGCAGAATCATTCCATCGAAATCCTGCATGAGATCCGCTTTCTGTCTGATTTCAATACATTCCGCTCCCAGATCCTCAATCCGCTTTTCCTGTTCCGCAAAGGCGCCCTGCACGGAAAGCACAGCTATCTTTTTCACAGCTCCCATATCACACGCCCCGTTCCGCCATTAAAAGGGCAATCTCCTGTTCATTGATGCCCACCATTGCTTCTCCCAGATCTTCCGACAACTCTGCCAACATCCTGCTGTCCTGGTAGTTGGTCACTGCCTGTACGATTGCCGCTGCGCGTTTCTTTGGATTGCCCGACTTAAAGATGCCGGATCCCACAAAGACACCCTCTGCTCCCAACTGCATCATCAGCGCCGCATCCGCCGGGGTGGCCACACCCCCTGCCGCAAAATTCACCACCGGCAGCCGTCCGTTGTCGTGTACATACTCCACCAGCGCAAAGGGCACGGAAAGCTGTTTGGCCTCCTCGTAGAGTTCGTCTGTCCGCATGGAAGTGATCCTGGCAATCTCGCTGTTCATCCTGCGCATGTGCCGCACTGCCTGCACCACATCCCCGGTGCCCGGCTCTCCCTTGGTACGGATCATGGATGCGCCTTCATTGATACGCCGAAGTGCCTCCCCCAGATCTTTGGCGCCGCACACAAAAGGCACCCGGAACGCTCTCTTGTCAATATGGTATACATCGTCCGCCGGGGACAGCACTTCACTCTCATCAATATAATCGATCTCGATGGCTTCCAGAATCTGTGCCTCCACAAAATGACCGATCCGACACTTGGCCATCACCGGAATCGATACGGCCTCCTGGATTCCCTTGATCATCTTCGGGTCGCTCATTCTGGAGACCCCGCCTGCCGCACGGATATCCGCCGGAATCCTCTCTAACGCCATCACCGCACAGGCGCCCGCCTCCTGGGCAATCTGTGCCTGCTGTGGCGTAGTCACATCCATAATGACACCGCCCTTCAACATCTGGGCCAACTGCTTGTTCAATACATATCTTTCTTCACTCATTTTGCTCTTCTCCTTCTTTAAATATTCCTGTCTATAGTATCTGACTGGAATTATAAAGAAAATATGGCATTGTTAAATATCCAGTTTTGATATTTTTAACAATGCCAGTTTAAAGATAATATGATATGAAATTGATAATTATTCTATTAAATCCTTCACCACTTCTCCCGCAAGGATCAGCCCTGCCACAGAAGGTACAAAGGCCACGCTGCCGGGAACTGCCCTGCGCTGCTCCTCCTTACTGTCCCCGTCCGGCAGGAGGTCCACGCTCTCATCTTCCCCGGTGTGACATCCCCTGGGAGATACCGGTTCCTCCTCTGAATACACCACTTTCAGGTGATCCACATGCCGTTTCTTTAACTCTCTGCGCATAACCCTGGCCAGCGGACAGACCTTTGTCTCATAGATATCCGCCACCCGGAAACGGCTTGCATCCAGCTTGTTGCCTGCGCCCATGCTGCTGATGACAGGAACATTCTCTTCCAGGGCTTTTAGAACCAGTGCGATCTTAGCCGTCACAGTATCCACTGCATCCACCACATAGTCATAGGACGCAAAAGAAAACTGCCCCGCATTTTCCGGCAGAAAAAAACACTGATAAGCCTTCACCGCAGCCTGTGGATTGATGGATAAAATCCGCTCCTGCATCACCTCTGTCTTATAGCGGCCTATCGTCTCATGGGTGGCAATAATCTGGCGGTTCAGGTTGGTCAGGCTCACCTTGTCGGAATCAATCAAGTCCAGGGCGCCCACACCGCTTCTGGCAAGGGCCTCACAGACATAGCCTCCCACACCGCCGATGCCGAAGACAGCCACCCGGGCCCCGGAAAGCTTTTCCATCGCTTCCCCGCCCAATAAAATTCTTGTCCTTGCAAATTGATCCGCCAACGTAATCCTCCGTTAAAACTCTACCATTATGTTATAGTTTCTCTCACGCATTGACCCCAAGTTCCCGCAATTCCCGGATTGCCTGCTCCTGACTGGTAAAATGAATCGTGTGGATTCCAAACTTCTGCGCCGCTTCCAGATTGCGCACCGTGTCATCCAGAAATACACATTCTTCCGGCACCAGTTCATAGCGGTCGATCAACAGCTGATAAATCTCCGGCATGGGCTTAATGACTTTTTCACGGTAAGACAGGATACCGCCATCCATACAGGGAATAAAATCCAGCGCCTCCGCGCAATCTGTCTCCGACGCTTTGGAGAAATTGGACAGATACAGACAGCGATACCCCTTTTCCTGCAGCTCCTTGATCCAGGGAATCGCATAATCATTGCGCCGCACCATGGTTTTCTTGCTTTTCAATACCTTTCTTAAAATATCCTCAAGTTCCGGATCGCTTTTGATAAATTCCTGCATCACTTCTTCATCCGTGAGGATGCCCCGGTCATACTCATTCCATGCAGGGTTTTTGACCGTGGCCTTTGCAATCCTCATAAAAGTTTCCTCATCATATCCAAAACTCCTGTAATGCTCCTCCCACACAAAATCCGCCAGCACATTTCCAATATCAAATATAATTGTTGTAATCATAAATTCTCCTCCATCAACTTTAAAAGATTACGGGCCGCCGCTGACAAGGGATTCTTGGGGTTCGTGATGACACTGAAATGCCGCTTGGGTATAATCCTGTTAAACCGCAGTTCAAACAGCCTGCCATCCTCCAGATAGTCTCCTGCAAAGTCCCTCACCACACATCCAACCCCCAGATTGCGCATGGCAAACTGTACGATCATATCACTGGTGGCCAGCTGAAACTCCGGCTGAATATGCACGCCGTTTTGCGACAGAAAAGAATCCATATAATTTCTTGTGCTGGTAGCGCCGTCCAGATAAATAATCGGCATCTTTTCCAGTTCCTGCAAATCCAGCATATGGTTCTTGTACTGGATAAACTTTCTGCCCGCCACAAACACATCTTCAATCTCCCGCACCTGTACCGCCCGCAGATTTTCTTTGTTTTCAAAAGGCGTACTGACCACGCCCAGATCAATCTTATTCTCCTTCAGGTTCATCAGTGTTTCCGGTGTCGGCGCATTGCTTACAATCACTTTGATCCCCGGATAACGTTCATGAAATACTTCCAGATAGGGAAGCAGATAGAACCGCAATGTCATATCACTGGCCCCAATATGAATCTCTCCCAGTTCCAGATTCAGCATCTGCCTGACGCGCTGTTCTCCCAGTGCAATCTGCTCATATCCTTTGGCCACATAACGATAGAGCAGTTCTCCTTCCCCGGTCAGCCGGATACCTCTGGACGCCCTCACGAAGAGTTTCGTTCCCAGTGCCGTCTCCAACTGCTTTATGGACTGACTCACCGCCGGCTGAGAGATCATCAGCTCTCCTGCCGCAAGCGTCAGGCTTCCCGTCTTCGCCACATGGTAAAACACCTTATAATATTCCAGATTGTTCATAGTTTACATAACTCCATATCAAGCACAGCATATGCCAAGTCCGGCTCTCTCCAATCCGCCTTTTCCTCATACCATTCTTATTTTTCCTGATATACCCTACTATCTTATCATACCATGCCGGTTTTGGCTATCATAAGAATAGTGCCCGCTCCCACGGACACTATGTTCTGATCTGTTATCTATGCTGGATTTACTTTTGCAGGGGACTTTTACGATAAATAATATCCTCCCTGCCTGGTCCGTTTGAGACCATGGTAATCGGATAGCCTATCTGTTCCTCGATAAACTCCACATATCTGCGGCAGTTTTCCGGCAGATCCTCATACCTGCGGATGCCCCGGATATCGCATTTCCATCCCGGCATCTTCTTCAGTACCGGTTTCGCCTTCTCCAATTTACAGGTAACCGGGAACTGCGTAGTCACTTCTCCATCTATTTCGTATCCCACACACACCGGAATCTCATCCAGATATCCCAGTACGTCAAGTACCGTGAACGCTACATCGGTGGTTCCCTGCAAACGGCATCCATATTTGGAAGCCACACAGTCAAACCATCCCATTCTGCGGGGGCGTCCTGTGGTTGCGCCAAATTCGCCGCCGTCTCCTCCCCGTCTGCGCAGTTCATCCGCCTCATCCCCGAAGATTTCCGACACAAAGGCACCCGCTCCCACAGCGGAAGAATACGCTTTACATACTGTTACAATCTCCTTGATCTCATAGGGCGGCAGTCCTGCCCCGATGGCGCCATAGGCTGCCAATGTGGAAGAAGAGGTGACCATAGGATAAATACCATGATCGGGATCCTTCAAAGTACCAAGCTGTCCCTCCAGCAGTATGGTCTTACCTTCTTTTAATGCCTTATCCAGATAAGCGGACACATCGCACACATAAGGCTCTATCATTTCCCTGTACTCTCTCAGGGTTGCCAGCAGTTCTTCCGGCTTTATGACAGGCTTGTGATATAAATGCTCCAGAATAACGTTCTTCGTCTCACAGATACGCTCTGCCTTATCCTGTAACAATGCCTCGTCAAAAAGCTCGCTGACCTGAAACCCGATCTTGGCAAATTTATCGGAATAAAAGGGCGCTATGCCCGATTTGGTGGAGCCAAAGGACTTCCCGCCAAGCCGCTCCTCCTCGTACTGATCAAAGAGAATATGATACGGCATCACCATCTGGCATCTGTCTGACACCAGGATTTTAGGCATGGGAACGTTTTTCTCCGTAATGGATCTGATCTCATTCATTAAAATCGGAATATTCAATGCCACACCGTTGCCGATGATGCTGGTAGTATGTCCATAGAAAACACCTGACGGCAGAGTATGCAGTGCAAATTTGCCATAGTTATTGACAATGGTATGCCCCGCGTTGGCGCCTCCCTGAAACCGCACGATAATATCCGCTTTCTGGGCAAGCATATCCGTGATCTTTCCTTTTCCCTCATCGCCCCAGTTGGCGCCCACTACTGCTTTTACCATATATTGATTCCTCCCATGATCTTTCTGATAACATGATTATAAAATAATTTTAATCATAAGTAAAATCAATATTTATTATATACAATATAAGGTATACTTATTTTATCTAAGCGCCATGTTCCTTTTTCCACTCCTTAATCTCCTGCAAACGCTGTTTTAACTGCGCTTCCTGGCCCATGCCGGCCGGCCGGTAATACTCCCTGCCCAACAAGGCATCCGGCAGACACTGCATATTTGTCAGTTTTTCCTCCGTGTCATGGGCATACTGATATCCCTTGCCGTAATCTAAATCCCTCATCAGACCGGTAACTCCATTGCGGATCACCAGCGGCACCGGTTCCGCCAGATGTTCTATGGCATCCGCCTTAGCCGCATTGTAGGCTTCCTCCATGGCGTTGGACTTCGGTGCCAGCGCCACATAAATAACTGCCTGGCTTAAATGTACATTACACTCCGGCATCCCCAGAAAGTGGCATGCCTGATAGGCCGCTACTGCAATCTGCAATGCCTGCGGATCGGCCAGTCCCACATCTTCACTGGCGAAACGCACCACACGCCTGGCCACATAGAGAGGATCTTCCCCTGCCTCCAACATACGCGCCAGCCAGTACACCGCTGCGTCCGGATCGGAATTACGCATGGATTTGTGCAGTGCGGAAATCAGGTTATAATGCTCCTCTCCCTTCTTGTCATACAGAAGGGATTTCCGGGAGGTACACTGTTCCAGGGTTTCCTGGGTAACCGTAATGACCCCTTCCCCATTCAGCTCCCCGTTTAATACCACCATCTCCAGGGTAGAGAGGGCATTTCTGGCATCGCCGTTGGCAAACTCCGCAATCATATCAAGCATCTGTTCCGGAATCACCACTTTCTGGCTGCCAAAACCTCTGGGATCCTTGAGTGCACGTACAAGCAGCCCTTTTAAATCCTCCGTACTCAATGCCTGTAACACAAACACCTTGCACCGGGACAAAAGAGCGCTGTTAATCTCAAAGGATGGATTCTCCGTGGTTGCGCCAATCAAAACAATACTGCCCTTCTCCACAAAAGGGAGAAAGGCATCCTGCTGCGCCTTATTAAAG
Source organism: bacterium 0.1xD8-71 (assembly GCA_003612405.1). GTDB lineage: Bacteria > Bacillota > Clostridia > Lachnospirales > Lachnospiraceae > UBA3282. Next base: position 24,104 of record RAYR01000021.1, on the reverse strand, counting down.
CGATGTATCTCGTCCACAAAAAGAAGGGTTCTGATACCATATTGGCGGTTCTTCTCCGCCTCTTCCATGACCGTGCGGATTTCTTTGATGCCGCTTGTCACTGCTGAAAAATCAATAAAGGAAGATTTGGTCTGATTGGCAATAATTCTGGCAAGCGTTGTCTTGCCCACCCCGGGCGGCCCCCAGAAAATCATGGAGGATATCTGGTCCCCCTCAATCAGGCGTCTGAGTACTTTTCCCTTCCCCAAAAGATGCGTCTGCCCCACATAGTCGTCCAGACTCTGCGGGCGCAGTTTCGCCGCCAATGGCTGCGGCATTTCTCTGTCAAACAAGGATAACTGATCCAAAGTCTTTCCTTCCTTCCTCTTATCACTTGCCTTTATCGCAAAGGGCAGGAAATCATAAACATCTCTTCGCAGACGCGGTGCAAAAGCTGCGCCTTATCCGTATCTGCCAACTTATAGTAAGTCTCCTTACCATCTTTCCTGCTGACAATCAACCCGCTCTTTCTTAAAAGTTTCAGATGATGAGAGACAGCCGGATCACTCATCTGCATCATGGCCGCAATATTGCTGACACACTCCTCACAGTGACATAGAAGCCATAAAATGCGCAGTCTGGTTCCATCGCTGACTTGTTTAAAGATTTCCGCCGTACATGCACATGCCTCCTGATCCGGCATTTTCTCCAATACTTTATCTATCTTATCTTTCATGCTTTATCTTTTATTCCACTTATTGTCTTTGCGATTGTCCTGCTCAGTCGTTGTATCGGTTTCCTGAGTCTTCGTCTCCTGTTCCGCCTGCGCCTGTGCAAGAGAAGCCAGCCCCTCGGCGTTCATCGTACACTGTCCCTGGAATACCGCATTTTCATCTACAATCAGACTCTTGGTACGGATGTTACCGATCACCTTACCAGTGGAAGCCACTTCGGTTCTGCCGCCGGAAGTCAGATCGCCCTCCACGGAACCGCCGATAATGATATTACTGCCCTTCACATTACCTTTTACCTTACCGGTAGAACTGATAATCAACGCTCCTTCCGTCTCCACATCTCCGGTCACACTGCCCTCCACGCGGACTGCCTCTTTTGCCTTGATATCGCCTTCCACCACCATGTCAGATCCAATAATGCTGCTGATTTTCGCATTGATCTGATCTGTCGTCTTTTTACCCAACATAAGTTCCTCCCTATCCTTTGATTTCAATCATTTCCATGGGATCCACGTAACTGTCATCCTTGCGGATACTGTAACCAGTCTCCGTATTGTCTTCTCCCACCAGAAACAGTGCCACACCTTTCACAACCTCACTGCCCTCCTCCACAATAGGAGTACCCTGATTACGATAAGTGGTGACATACCCATTTCCATGGTCGATAATGACATAACTGATTTCACCTTCGGCCGCCCTGGTTTCCTTCACAGTGCCCGGCGCGGTGGCAACTACCTTGGTGCCCTGCGCTGCCACGAAAATGACTTCTTTCCATTCTTCCTTCGCCACAATTTTTATAGTCTCATTATGCTCTGCGTCATCTGCATCTCCTGCATCTTCTCCCTGGTCGGTATCCTCCCTGATCTGTGCCTTTCCGCTCATGGGAAACCCTCTGGGAATATAAGCCTCTTCATGGGCTGCCAGCAGTTCATGTTCCTGTGCCTGCCTCTGGTTTAAATTCTCCTCCAGGGAAGCCACCCGGCTTCCAAGAGTCTCATTCTCCGAAACAAGCTGATCGTTTAACTCCTTTAACTGAACAAGCTGCTCAATCTGTCTGTCGCTTCGATCCATGGTCCCAAGCATGGTAATCGTGGTATATACCGCATAGCAGATAACCGCCACAAACAACACAAAGCCAACGACCGCAAGTGCGCCCGTCCGGACATGAATCTTCCTGTGATTTGCCACAGGAGCATCCGAGACTATCATGACTGTATAGGTAATCTTTCTCTTGCGCAAATTCGTGCTCATAACAAAGCCCCTCCAGTAACTTTCTATATTCTAACACATATGCGCAAGAAAGGCACTACTATTTTTTGCGGAAAGTGAGTGCTCTTGTCGCGTTAAGCACCGCGAGGATCATAACCCCCACATCTGCAAAGATTGCCCACCACATACCGACAAATCCTATGGCCCCCAGAACCAGGCAGGAAAACTTAACAGCCAGCGCAAAGATAATATTCTGATGCACAATGCGCAGCGTCTTTCTGGAAATCCGCATGGCCAGGGCAATTTTCGCCGGATCGTCATCCATCAGCACAATATCGGCAGCCTCAATAGCCGCATCGGAACCAAGTGCCCCCATGGCAATGCCGAGGTCAGCCCTGGAAAGCACCGGTGCGTCATTGATCCCATCCCCTACAAAAGCAAGTTTCTCTTTCTTGCCCTTCTGTGCCAGGAGACGCTCCACCTCATCCACCTTATCCGCCGGTAACAGTTCACTTTTTACCACATCCACGCCCAGCTCTTCTGCTACGGCCTCAGCCACCGGCCTGCTATCTCCGGTTAACATAATTATTTCTTTTACGCCAGCCTTCTTTAAATCGCTGACTGCCTGCTTCGCTCCCGGCTTCACCATATCGGAAATCAGAAGATACCCTGCATAGTTACCATCAACAGCCACATGGACTTCCGTACCTGTCCTGTCCGGCTCCATTGGCACAATATCCAGTTTGTTCATCAGCTTCCTGTTGCCTGCCGCCACACTTCGTCCATCCACATAGGCGCATACGCCATGACCGCTGATTTCTTCCACATCCCGGATTCTCTCTCTGTCTATCTCATGACCATATGCCTCCCGCAGACTCTTGCTGATGGGGTGATTGGAGTAGCTTTCCGCACAGGCCGCCGCTTCCAGCAGTTCTTCCTCCGTAAATCCTTCTGCCGCTTTCTGATCCGTGACTACAAAGACACCCTGTGTCAGAGTACCCGTCTTATCGCAGACCACATACTTTGTCTCGGAAAGTGCCTCCAGATAATTGGATCCTTTTACCAGAATCCCTCTGGCGGAAGCTCCGCCGATTCCGCCAAAGAAGCTTAAGGGAATAGAAATCACCAGGGCGCAGGGACAACTGATCACCAGGGTCGTCAAGGCACGTGTGACCCAGAGTGCCAGGTGGGCCTCATTCCCCAGAACCAGATTGAAAACCGGCGGCAGAATCGCCAGTGCTAACGCGCCATAACACACCGCAGGTGTATAATATCTGGCAAACCGGGTAATAAAGTTCTCCGACCGTGATTTTTTCATGCTGGAGTTTTCTACCAGCTCCAGTATCTTAGAGACTGTGGATTCTCCAAACTCTCTGGTAGTGCGGATCTTAAGCACACCGGACATATTGACGCAGCCACTGATGACTTCATCCCCTTCCTGCACCTCTCTCGGGAGACTCTCTCCAGTCAGGGCACTGGTGTTCAAAGAGGCATTTCCTTCCGTAACCACACCGTCTATAGGCACTTTTTCTCCCGGTTGTACCAGAATCACGGTGCCGATTGCCACCTCGTCAGGGTCCACCTGCCGGGTCTTTCCGTCCACCTCTATGTTGGCATAATCAGGCCGGATATCCATAAGACTGGAAATATTTCTGCGGCTCTTGCCAACAGCATAGCTTTGAAAAAGCTCCCCGATCTGATAAAACAACATTACGGCTACACCTTCCATATATTCTCCCAGAAGAATGGCCCCCACCGTAGCTGCCGCCATCAGAAAATTCTCGTCAAACACTTCTCCGTGCACCACGCCCAGAACCGCCTTGCGCAGGATATCATAACCAATGATCAGATAAGGAACCATGAAAACAGATAGACGCAGATAAGGATTTTCTACAGGAACAAAATAGCAGGCCGGCATCAAAACCGCCGCAATAAGAATCCTGATAAGAACCTTTTTTTGTTTTTTAGTCATGCTATTACTTTCCTTTCTCTGTTTTTATTTTATTATATGAACATTTAAACATTTATTTAATTGTTTGTCAATAGATTTTTGCAATAAAAAAGACAACACCAGCCGCCAAGTGTTCCTCCGGGATTTACAATGTGTGAACCGAGACACTGGCGATACGTTTCCGTACTCCTCCCAGAACTGATGTTGTCTTTTCCATTATATTCTTTTATTGATAAACACGCAACTTCCATCCATATGTCAGACACGGCAGACCCCCAGATGATGTACACTGTCCTCATAGGTCTATAGGTATAGGTACTTGAATCATAGGTTTTTATCGTTTTAAGGGGTAGACGCTGCCTCACCGCATGTCAAGGTCATTGATACTTGCAGCTGGCTTCGCCAAGGTTAAGGTGCAGCCTACACTCGAAATGGAGGCCTGCCGTGTCCGACATAACCTCATTATAATAAAAAAATCCCCAAAAGTGTGGATTCTGGTATGAATTGCATTTTTGAGGGTATGTTTTGACATTTTAGTTTACATAACAATCGTTGGAAGGGGTGAAGACTACTCTTTACCACCTGTCTCCACCGGATTCACATGTACCATAATATGCTTCACCTTGGGAAAATTCTTCTCAATGGAATCATGCACACTCTCCGCAATACCATGCGCACAGCGCAAAGTCTTGCTGCCGTCCGCACAGATTTCTATATCTACATAAATCTTATTGCCAAAGACCCGGGTATGCAGCAGATCCACACCAAGCACTCCCTCCTGGGACAGAGCACAGTTGGTCAGCTCCTTCTCCGTCTGTTCATCACAGGCCTTATCTACCATCTTATCCACGGCATCCATAAAAATCTCATAGGCCGCCTTTTCGATAAAGAAGCAGATCACCAGACTAGCCACAGGATCCAAAATGGGGAAGCCAAGTCTTGCTCCCGCAATACCGATCAGGGCTCCTATGGAGGAAAGGGCATCGGAACGATGATGCCAGGCATCCGCCATCAGCGCACTGGAGTCAATCTTTCTGGCACAGATTCTTGTATACTGATACATGGCTTCTTTCACCAGAATAGAGACAAAGGCCGCCACAAGGGCCAACATCCCCGGCACTGCCAGGGCATCCATATCACCGCCTGCAATCTTTCTTACCGCCGAAGCTCCTATGCCCAGGCCGGTAGCGGCAAGAATAGTGGCCAATACTATAGCCGCCACACACTCCAGTCTCTCATGCCCATAGGGATGGTCTTTATCGGAATCTCTCCTGGATATTCTGATTCCTATGATAACCACTATGGTACTGAACACATCCGATGCCGAATGAATGGCATCGGAAATCATCGCACCGGAATGTGCGATCACACCGGCCGCAAGCTTAAACACTGTCAGTACAAAGTTGGCTATGATACTGACTGTAGACACCCGCATTGCCGTCTTTTCAAAATCCTGCTCTATTTCCATATCATTACCTTGCCTTTTTATGTTTCTTTCTAATGTAACACATTACATCTTACTCTGCAAGTTCTGTTTCATGTTTTTTCATCTATTAAAAAGCGGCAGTTCGTCCAAACTAACTGTTTGTTTTCAAGGGTCGAAAAAGAAAACACCCCGCCTTAACAGCAGGGTATCTCTCATGTAAACTTTCCATTTTATACGTTAATCTGTGCCTTCATACCCAGAAGTTCCCGATTTTCTTCCAGGATAGGATCTACAACCTCCTCCAGGAACTTCTGCACCTGTAACGGTGCCCGGCCCACATATTTAGCCGGATCCATGGTCTTTTCCAGATCTTCTTTACTCATATTGAAGGCCGGCTCCCGGGCAATCAGTTCCAGCAGGTTATTCTCCTTCCCTTCCCGTTTCACATTGGCACCGGCAATCATGGACAGTTCCCTGATCTTCTCATGCAGTTCCTGTCTGTTGCCGCCCATCTTAACGGCATCCATCATGATATTTTCCGTTGCCATAAAGGGCAGTTCGCTCATCAGGCGTTTGGTGATGACTTTGTCATATACCACCAGACCATCCACCACGTTCAGACACAGATCCAGAATCCCGTCTACAGCCAGAAACGCCTCCGGAATGGAAAGTCTCTTATTGGCAGAATCATCCAGTGTCCGCTCAAACCACTGGGTAGCGGAAGTAATAGCAGGATTCAGGGCATCCACCATCACAAACCGGGACAGGGAAGCAATGCGCTCACTTCTCATGGGATTTCTCTTATATGCCATGGCGGAAGACCCGATCTGACTCTTCTCAAAAGGCTCCTCCACTTCTTTCAAGTGCTGTAACAGCCGGATATCGTTGGACATCTTGTGAGCGGAAGCCGCTATGCCTGCCAGAACATTGCAGACTCTGGTATCCACTTTTCTTGAATAAGTCTGCCCGGATACCGGATAGCACTTTTCAAATCCCATCTTCTTTGCAATCATGGGATCAATCTTGTCTATGGTCTCCTGGTCCCCGTCAAACAGTTCCAGGAAAGAAGCCTGGGTGCCGGTGGTTCCTTTCGAGCCCAGAAGTTTCATGGTGGAGAGCACATAGTCAAGGTCTTCCAAGTCCAGACAAAACTCCTGCGCCCAGAGCGTGGCACGCTTGCCTACCGTAGTGGGCTGTGCGGGCTGGAAATGTGTAAAGGCCAGCGTGGGCAGATCCTTATAAGTATCTGCAAACTTCGCCAGCTCGGCAATCACATTCACCAGCTTTTGTTTCACCAGTTTAAGCGCCTGGGTCATCACAATAACGTCCGTGTTATCTCCTACATAACAAGAGGTGGCCCCCAGATGAATGATTCCCGCTGCCTTCGGGCACTGCTGCCCATAGGCATAGACATGGCTCATCACATCATGACGCACTTCCTTCTCCCTGGCTTTGGCTACCTCATAGTTGATATCTTCCGCATGGGCCTTCAGTTCATCTATCTGTTCCTGGGTGATCACCGGCTGCCCGTTCTGACTCAGTCCAAGTTCCATCTCCGTCTCCGCCAGGGCGATCCACAGCCGCCGCCAGGTTCTGAATTTCATATCCGGGGAAAAGATATACTGCATCTGTTCGCTGGCATAACGCTCCGATAAAGGGCTTACATATTTGTCTGTACTCATACTCATAATCCTTTCTGCTTCATTATTTATCATACTCACCGCGGATATCTTCCGCAGGCGGTTCCATCGGATATTTGCCGGTAAAACATCCCACGCAGATGGGCCTGCCTCCCGCCAGTTCACTAAGCCGCTCCAGTTTCAGATATCCTAAGGTGTCCGCACCGATGATCTGCCGTACCTCGTCCACTGTACGCTCATATGCAATCAGCTGTTCCCGGGAAGGCACATCGGTTCCAAAATAGCAGGGATATAAGAAAGGCGGCGAGCTGACCCGCATATGTACTTCCTTCGCTCCCGCTTCCCGCAGCATCCTGACAATGCGATCCGACGTCGTCCCTCTCACAATAGAGTCATCAATCATGATGATTCTCTTTCCTGCCACTGCTTCCCGGATGGCATTGAGTTTCACCTGCACGCTGCTCTCCCGGCTCTTCTGCCCCGGTCTGATAAAGGTCCTCCCTACGTAGGCGTTTTTCACAAAGGCCTGTCCATACGGAATCCCGGACTCCATAGAATACCCTAATGCCGCACAGTTGCCGGACTCGGGCACACCCACCACCAGATCTGCTTCCGCCGGGGAATCCATTGCCAGAAATCTTCCTGCACGGATCCGGGATTCATAGACACTGACGCCGTCAATCCGGCTGTCCGGCCGGGCAAAATAAATATATTCAAAGACACATCTGCCCTGACACTGCGGACTAAGACACATGCTCCGATCCGATTCAATTCCTTTACCGGGAGAAATCGTCACAATCTCACCCGGCTCCACATCCCTGACGTAAGCCGCGCCAATGGTATCCAAAGCACAGGTCTCAGAAGCCAGAATATAAGCGTTGTCACGCCTGCCGATACAAAGCGGCTTGAATCCATAAGGATCTCTGGCGCCGATCAGTTTCCGGGGAGACATGACAATCAGGGAATAGGCTCCCTTAATCTTCTTCATGGCGCGTCCCACGGCTTCCTCCACCGACTTACTGTTCAGACGTTCCCTGGCAATATGATAGGCGATAACCTCAGAATCAATGGTAGTCTGAAAAATAGCACCGGAATACTCCAGCTCCTTTCGCAGCTGCCGCGCATTGATCAGATTGCCGTTATGGGCAAGTCCCAACGTACCTTTCACATAATTCAGGACCAGGGGTTGGGCATTCTCCCTTGTACTGCTGCCCGCTGTGGAATACCGTACATGTCCTACACCGATATCTCCTTTCAGTTTCTCCAGCGTGGCCGGCGTAAAATTCTCATTGAGAAGTCCCATCTCCTTTGCGCTGAGAACCTTTCCCTTAGGCCCCTCCGTATCACTGACCGCGATGCCGCAGCTCTCCTGTCCTCTGTGCTGTAAGGCAAATAATCCATAATAAATCGTAGAGGCCACATCACCGCCGTCGAAATCATAGATGCCAAAGACACCACATTCCTCAGAAAGCTTATCTGTCTGTTCCATATTTAATTAACCCTTCCTTGTTTTGGATTTCCGCCGTCTCTCCACAGATGACAGATTACCGCCCCTATACTCCCTTAGTATGTCTATCCCTGAAATTTCTCTTCGTACTCCTCCACTGTCTTCATGATCTCTTTGGCATACTGGGGATACTTCTCCACCAGTTCCTTGATCTCCTTCTGGGAAGATCCTGCCACCACTTCCTTATTATAATCCATCCGCCTTCTTAAAGACTGTCTCCTGATGATCAGGTTATGGCGAATCTCCACCATTTCCTTGTGATCTAAAATAGCCTCCGTCTGATGCAGCCAGATAGCCGGATCCTGAATCTGATAACATTTTAGGATATTTAACAGTTCCTGCTGGCAGTAATCCAGATCCAGCTCCGCCCGCCTGAACTTCTCCCGCTCTTCCTTCTCTATCTTATAGTTCTCCCACATCTGCGTCAGTTCTTCGGCACTCCTTACTCCGTATTTCATATAGAGATAATCCAGCAGATTGGTGTTGTTTACATAGCGGATCTTCACCTTGTTCTGCAACAGTATGATTTTATTGATTCCTGTCTCCACCCGGCGCAGTTCCCGTCTGGCATCCACATGCCTGACATAAATGATGGTGATGGCCATGGCGGCCGCTCCTGCCGCCAGAAAATATCCCATCTGCGTGTCCATATCCAGGAAAAACTGTAACAGCACCAGAAGAAGGATACACAATCCCAGCGCCACCACGCAGATCACCGCCATACCCTTTGTATCTGCAATCAGCCGCATGACCTCGCTTTTCCGATACAGATAGGCATGCTTCTCACCGTCCAGACGGTTTAAATCCTTGCGGATCAGGTCCTGATACTCCTCCGCCTCGGTGAGCTTCTGATACCCTTCTTCCACCTGATCTTCCATCCGCTCCATCAGACGGTACTTCTCATCCGTAATCCGATGGGGGCGTCCCATAAAGTCAGCCTTGCTGTCCTGTAACAGAGAAACCCGCTTGGCACACTCCTTCAGCTGTTCGCTCTCCTCCGGCGGCAGTGCCTCGATCTCCTCCATATCCTTCAGATAAGAGGTCACCATGTTATACTCAAAGGTGAGATTCTCCAGTTCCTTGGTGGCATCTCCCATCTTTTCCAGACAATTTCTCACATAATCATTGCGCTGCTCTTTGTTATTATAATCTATCTGTCTGTCAGATTCTTCTTCCTCCCAGAGTTCCTCCTCAAAGTCCTCATAGGGCTCTCCACGGAATCTGGCCAATAATTTCTTAATAAATCCCATCATTGTCTCCCATCATTTCGCCAAAACTCATACTGTATATGCCCGGTACTCTTCTTTCAGCCCCGCTGTCAGCCGTTCAATCTCATTATAATAAGGTGCCGTATTGCCAAACACACCATTTCCTTCTTCCTTAAATACTTGCAGTGTTACAAGCATACGGTTTTCGTCCGACCCTTCAAAAGTGCCCGCCGCCCGCTCCACCATGCGCTCCACCTTCAGGGACGCATCATGATATTCCGGATGCTCGGCAATATAGTCTATGTATTCCTTATCGGAACGATTCATCCGCCGGGAGGCCAGATACAGCAGCAGACTTTCCTGCCGGTTGTCTGTCTCATGAGATTTCATGAACCAGTCTGCCGCCTGCTCATACATAAACATACCGGCACAGGCCACGCCCAGATTGTGTAATATCCTGGCCTGCAAAAACTTTTCCGTATCCGGTGTCCGGGCCAGCAGACTCTGATACAGTTCCATGGCCGCAAAATACCGGCGCTCTTTCAACAGATAATCTGCCTTGGCCTTATGTCTCTCATAGGGGCTTAAGCCCTCATTATCCCTTACAATCTCCTCTGTCCTGGCAATCACCTCAGGGGGATACAGGCATACATACTCCAATATGGTGCCCACATAAGCCGCCGTGGATCCTTTCTGATTCAAAAGCGCATAGAGTGCATGGGCCAGATCACTCAGATCACACTCCTCATCCAGCCATCGCACCATGTCACGCTGCATAATATCCTGATCCAGCAGTTCCGCTTTATCCACCAACATGAAACACAGTTCCTCCACGGAATATAGGTTTACATAAAATCTTTCCACATAATAAGGATTCCCGGCATATCTGCCGGTTCCCAGAATCATCAGACTCATACTGTCTTTCGTCCTTTCCCAAAAGTAAATTTGCTTCGCAAATTAACTTTACGAGATCCGCTTCGCGGCCTCGGCCTAAATTAAAAATATGTCAGGATACCTGGAAGGACTTCTCCCACACCTGTCCGTTTGCCGGAAAGAGTTCCCCAAACCCTAAGTCCGTTACTTTAATCTGCACGGTATCCGGTGAACTCATAGCCACTTCCAGCCTGTATCTGGTAAACGGAGCACCTGTCTCCTTTGCTCCCGCAAGCGGTATTTCCCTGGTCTCCACATTCTTTCCGGTAAGCGGCGTGACAACAAACTCCAGTTTCTTCACATCGCCTAAAAGGAATTCACATTCCCTGTGTATCTCATACCAGTTCTCCCCGGCATCCAGCAGTGCAAAATAGGACTCCTTCCCCTGCCGCATGACATGCATACCTATGTTGGACTTTAACTTGTCCTTCCCCAGGAACACATGACTTAAGCCTGCCTCCCCGGGATCCAGTTTCTCCAGAATCCCGTAGACCGCTCCCCGGCTGAAAAGATTATTTCCCTGGAAAACCCGCCTGTTATGACATAGAAACTGTAAAGACTGTTCGTTCCAGTCCTCCCGGAACCCATCCCCCAGAAGGTAGGCACAAGAGACAATACGTCCTTCACACATCTTTTCCAGAATACCCAGGAACCTCTCATCTGCCAGGCGGAAAGCATCTTTCTTGACCTGCTCTTCTTCATCCTCCTCCGGAATCACAAGCGTCTCATATATCTGTTCCTCAATCAGTGTCACAATAGGTGTCGTCCGCTTATTACATTCCATCCGGTAAGTTTTGAGCCGCCTGCCGTCATGTTCACAGGCAATCACCTGGTATGTCCATAGTTCCGGCGGCTGATGCAACATAAAGGAATAAAAACTCTCCGTATGACTCTGAAAATAAATATGGGAAGTCTTCAGATTCAGATTGGCTGCTGCCTGCGCCAGGATTTCCACCATACGGTCATCCAGTTCATCCACTGTGAACATGATCGCCGCAATATTCTCAATAGAGGCAATCAGATTCATCAGCGTCAGACTACGCCGCATAAAGAGCGTGACCAATGCCACCGGATCATAGGACTCCCCATCCAGTCCGATCTTCTCCCCTTTTCTGGCCAGGGATAACAGCTTCTCCACAACAAACATATCCTCCTGTCCGCTGTTTTTCACCGCATCCTTGCCATAGAACCACTGATTGACTCCTTTTCGTTTACATAACACAGTCGGTATGTTGTACTGCTTCGTCCCCACTACTGTGGCCACCGTATCCACATCCTCATTGCCGTAAACACAGTAACTTATCTGGGAATACTGCTCTCCCAGATCATAGCCCACCAACACACTCCCTTTATGCAGTTTGCCCTCTTCTTTGTGCTCTAAGAACATACTCTCTGCCTTCTTATCCCTGCCGCATCACCGGCCCGCTTATGACCGTCATTCACCGAAGCGGCATAAATATCTCATTCACCATATAATCCTGTCTGTAATATTCCTGCAACAAACTGTCCACGGTATCGTAATCCTGTAAAGTCTTACCGATCATGATGTCATTGAGCATGGAAAACCGACTCTCAAAATTCTCCTGCCCAATATCGCTCTTATTGATGGTGCCGCTCTTGGTCAACTGCTCTCCCCCGGCAGTCTCCTCCGTAATATAATACTGAAGCCGTTCACCGAAAAACAGCACAAATTCCTTGACACAGATGCCTCCGAACATATCCCGCATCTCTTCCTTGCGGTAATCTTCTTCCGTGCCGCCTTCACTCTGGATCACATAATGGATGACTGCCCTGCTGCCCGAAGCTGCCCGGTATTCCACCATGGTCTTGTCCAGATAGGCATCCATCTGCGGCAGATATCCCTGATACTCTTTATAAAGCGGCAGTACAATCTGCTCCGACAAGAGATCCTTCAGAAAAGCGATGCAGGCTTTCTTCACCAGTTCTGTCTGATCCTGCCTGTTCTCCGCATAATAACGCAGAAAGGCTATCTTGCAGACCAGATGAAGCGGCACCTGTTCCAGATACAGCTGCAAGACACTCTCAAACACATAAGATTCCGTAATCTGTTCCCCTATCGCATAATCATAGCAGCACTGGGATAAAAAGGCCGCCCGCAGCCGCTCATTGCCGCCGCTTCTATTATAAGAACGGAAGATTTCAATCTTTTCTCCCACATGAGCGCCGGTATAAAGCATCTGCACAATCATCCGTTCACACAAGCCGTAAGTATCCACACCAAAGGCTTCGGCTGTTTTCCACACATCCCGCATTTCCTTGATGCTGCCATTAAAATAACGCACCAGATAATGCAGTACATTATCATCATATTTGCCTTTTTGCAGCACATAGAAGAGTACACCTTTCATCAGGGGGTCATCTTCAATCTCCTGAAAATCCAAAAGCCTGCTGCACAGTTTCAGAAGGGTCTTGGCATCCATACTGTATGGACCGTAGCGGCACACCCACTCATAGGCTTCCTCGTACATCCCCCGGTTCACCATACAGCGCACAATCTCCTTACGGTCTCTGGGCTGTACCTCTTCCGGATGCAGGGAAAGCAGATAATCATCCAGTTCCCGCATCCTGTCCTTTTCATAATAGAAGTCAACCAACATCCTGCGAATCGTCCGTCTGGTATCTTCCTCAATCCGCTCCGACTGCGCCAGCAGGGCAAATAAGTCCGCATTGTCCTCCTGTATGACAAAGGTAGTCTGGTACTCATAACACATATATATGGCATATCCCAGGTGATTGCGCACAAAAGGCGAAATCATCAGTGCCAGCCTTACCGGACTAAGCAGCGTCTCCACACGATAATCCATGCTCACTGTATAGCGGTTCCCCTCCCCGTCTCCCAGAAGAATCTTACAGTTGGAATCATAGACAGGCACCAGTGCCCTGCCGCCCGTAATCGGATAACTCTTCTGATCTGTTCGATAAGGATAGGACAAAATCACCTCTCTCAGCTTATCCGAATCCACCCGGATCTCCCGCACGAAGAGAAGCGCTGCCAACGCCTGCGCACTCTCCTCATCAATCATGGGCAGGCTGATGATATGACGGTAGAGATAGGCCAGATCTTTATTCACTCTGCCCCGCTTGATCTGTTCTAAGACAAAACGTTCCATAGCCGCCGTATAGTTTACATAAACATCCGGCAGTTCTTCCCTGTGCCTGTAAACATAAGCATAGAGATAGGCTGTAATCTCATAGTGTAAATCGCTCTGATAGGCAAAATACATCAGTACCATCTTCGGCAGCGGCCCGTCATACTCCAGGGAAATCGACATCATATAATATTCATAGAGTCTCGTAATCCGCAGATTTTCCTCCACGCCGGCACGATACCAGGCAAAATACTTTTCTCCCCGGCAGTTGCCTTTTATCAACAGAGTACAGATTGCCTGCAATATTTCATTGTCCGGCATCTTCTCATAACACCCCGCAAGGATTTTATACAGACTGTCCGAATATCCGCGCTGATGCTGCGCCAGATATACGATCTGCCGAATCACATCCTCTTTTAAAAGGTCATTCCTGACCGCATAATGCAATATCTGCTGTTCAAACAGATCCAGCTTCATAAGCATCGCCGGATTCGCGCGGATAATATTCCACGCTTCTATGTAAATCACCGGGGATGTACAATGATGACCAAACAGCTCCTCCAAAAGCACCCACTTGCGGGAAGGACTCTTTACATACTCCTCCGACAAGTACAGGAGAAGCCAGGCGATCCGCCAGTTGCCCCGGTTCCGCTCATAGACTCCTGCCACCACGGCTGCCACTTCATCTACATACGGATCGTCCTTGCCATACAGGGTGGTAAGATACAGATAATAGCACCACAATGCCGGATCCGTATCCTTTCTCATCTCCACCTGTTCTTTTTGTTTCTCAATCAGCCATCTGCCCTCATTATAGCGCTCCTCCGTGAGAAGCATCTGGGCCGTGAAAAGTTTCACCGCGATATCCTTGTCATCTATCTCCGCCATGCGTCCCAGCAGCTTATTGGTCTCTGTCAGCCAGGTCTTTGTCCCTATCTTCTTTAACCGGAAAGCCTGATAATAAGCCATCACTTCCACCGTGAGCCGCTTCTTTTCACGTTGCAATCCCAAAAGCTTTCTGCCCGCCGGATGTCTGACCACCGTAACCGGTATCCGGATTGTCTCATGCTCCTGCATCAACAGGATGGCGCCGTAATTGTTACCGGCATGAAGCTTCTCATGCTGCACATAATAATAAACCCGGTAAATATTCCCAAGAAAGGCGGAATCTGACACCACATCCTCTTTCACCTGTAGAAATTCCCCTTCCACGGCAATCTTCAGACGGGTGTACCCCCAGCCGTTTCGATTGACCACCAGTGCATAACGGGTGGTTTCCAACGGATCCTCTATCTTGATTTCCTTCTCTTCAGGGATATACTCCACTGCCTTTTTCTTGTTGATTTCTAAGAGAAATTCCTCCATATTATGTTCATTGCCCGGCACTGCGGACAGCCCCTTATAGGCGGCATAGTGCTGCCTGTCATTACCGGTGAACACCTCCTTGAACTCTCTGGAATAAAAAAGCTTTACAGCCTCCTCCCAACAGCTCTTTGCCAGATTGGTGAAGTGGAACAGATTCTTGATGCTTCCCAGACTGGAATCGATCACCTCGGGCACAATAGATACCGTGAAGGGAAGATAATACTCCCCGTGGTTGGATATCACATGGAAGCTTCCCCTGACTTCCTCACCTACTTCCATTCCACGGGCATCAAACCGGTACAGGATCTCGTCCTGACTGCCGCTGAATATTTCGGTAACACATTCCATACGAAGATCGGAGGAAACTATATGTCCCTCCGTCACCTGCCCCTTAGGGCCGTATACCAAAAAAAATCCCTCACAGGCCGTATCGGCATGGAGTGACAACTCAATGCGCGGGCAGGAAAAATCCAAAGACCCGTTATCAACATTAAATTTGCCCTGTAAGATTTCTTCAATTACCTGTCTCACGTTTCCACTCCCCATGTTGGGATTTTATAACAATTTACAATTAACCATACTGGTTATAGTATACCATTTATAAGGTGGCATGTGCAACCTTAATTGCATACCCTAAAGGTAAGAGAACTGATGAGGTATCAAATGGAAGAAAACATTTTCAAAAGTGCACAAAACGCCGAAGATACCACCGGCCGGTTGCAGATTAATGTCACAGCCAATGTCGGATTAATCCCCATACAAAACGCATCTATCAACATTTCCTTTACCGGAGAACCGGACAGTACGGTTGAAACCCTGACCACAGACTCCTCCGGGCAGACCGATATCGTCAACTTAAAGACGCCGCCCTTACAGTACAGTCTCACTCCCAACTCCCCCATGCCTTACTCGGAATATACCGTGTCCGTCACAGCACCGGGATATGAACCTGTCATTGTATCCGGCGTGGAAGTACTGCCGGATGTAACCGCCGTCCAGAATATTGAAATGACACCCACGGAGATGACACAGGAGGAAGAAGAAATCATCTCCATTCCGGATCACACACTTTACGGTGATTACCCGCCAAAGATTCCGGAAGATGAAATCAAACCCATGGACGAATCCGGCGAAATTGTCTTAAGTCGTGTCGTCATCCCCGAATATATCATTGTACACGACGGTGTTCCCTCAGATTCCACGGCCGGTAATTACTATGTCCGTTACCGGGATTATATCAAGAACGTAGTATCCTCGGAAATCTATGCCACCTGGCCTGAAAATGCAATCTATGCCAATACCCTGGCCATCATGTCCTTTACCCTGAACAGGGTATACACGGAGTGGTAGGTAAACCAATACTTTCAAGTAATACAAAGTCCTCCAGTCGTATCCTAAATTTGATGTTGATATCATCGTTTTTTACCTCTATCTGGTCAATGAGGGCAGACAGCAACATCTTTTTGGTCTGCGTATCTGCATTTTGAAATTCCTCCTTCCAATTTGGCACCATGGTGATAAACTTCTCCAAATCGCTATTTTGATTTACCACCTGTGACAGCCTGTTCTTTGCCTGTTCCGCTTCTTTGTCTAACGCCACCATTTCCTGTTCCTTTTCCTTGATCATGGCAGAAAGTTTCTCGGCACTGAAATAATATTCCCCTCTGATTGCTTCTGGTATCTTTTCTTCCAGTGTTCGGATATCTGTTTGTAAGGTTTGTTGTTTTTTATGAATGGTTCCCAGTTCCTTCTCTATGCCCTGTCTTTGCTGACTTTGCATTTTTTCTATTTCTTCCGTGATATCTATGGATCTCAGATGCTCCATATAAGTTTCAACCACCCCAAACACGATCCCCTCCAGATAATTCTGCGAATAACTGCTGCGCTTTTCACATTTTGACGGGCATACATATCTGCCCGCGTAGGATATTTTCTTTTCTCCCGCCTTTGTCGTCCAGTGGTTGCAATAACTCCCGTTCTTTAAGCGTTTCCCGCAATATCCACAAGTGGCAAGACCAATCAAGGCAAGTTTCCCTTTTGTAGAAAACGGCACATTGTACTGCTCTTTATACTCCTTAGCGGATATCTGTTTCGAGGTATTGATTTTATTTTTTCGGGCTTCTCTGATTTCCTGCGCTTTCTCCCATGTCTGCTGCGAAACAATGACAAGTTCCGGTATCTGTTCCTCTGAATAAATCCAGTCCTTCCTGTCTAATCTGATAAACCCGTTATGGTTGATTCTCCTGTTTATTGCCAGATAGCCCATATAGACAGGGTTTGTCAAGATACTTCTTATGGTTCCTGCTTTCCACTTGTCTGTCGTAATCGCCGGAATGTTTCGCGCATTTAACTCATTCGCTATTTTCTCATATCCCATGCCTTTATTGACTGCCAGACTGTATATCAATCTGACTACCCGTGCATTTTCTTCCACAATCTCAAGTTTCTTGAGCAGTCTCCCGTGATTGCTGACCATGCCGGAAGGGACTAACCGATAGCCGTATGGCGCTTTTCCACCCACAAACTTTCCAGACTTTACCAACTCTTTCTGTGTATCTTTCACACGCATACTTGTCTTTTTGCTCTCCCCCTCGTTCTGCCAGAAACGGATATAGTTTAACAGTTTGTCTATATGTTCCTCTGTTTTTAACTGACCATCCTTGATTGTCCAGACCTCTATGCCTAGCTGATTCAGTGTGGCGACATAGAAGCTGTATTCTTCCTGCCTGCCGATCCTGTCCGACATATAGGTGAGCAGAACATCAAACTGATGGTCACGGGCATCCGACAGTATTTCCTGCAAAACTTCCCGTTCCTCCACATTGTTCTTGTATGCCGATACCGCTTTTTCAATATACTCCCTGTCAAACTCCCAGTCATCGCGCCTGGCTATGTACTGCTTCGCCTCCGCCCTCTGCATGGGTATGTCGTCATCATGTAACTGTTGCTTTGATGATACTCTCAACAAGGTTCTCACTTTTTTAGGCATGACCATTTTCCTCCATTTCCTTAGTCCTTTTCCTTCGTGGTGGGAGATGGTAACGCCAAATTCCCCTTTTGGCAAGCCTCTGTTTTGATTTTTTCAAGATAAACCATTTTGAGCCTGCTGACAAAATCCTGCTCCGCTTTCGTGTCTGTCTGTTCTGGAAATGCAAGCGTAACCTGCACTTGCCTGTTTTGATACGTTAACGAACAAACTATTTTGTTCTCTGTTCCTAAATCCATGTAAACATCTCTTAGCCGATTACTCTTTACATAGTTATGTGGCTTTGATTTCCCGTATTCTGCACTATTTACCTGTTCTGAATCTGCCCCGCTGTAGTACATAAGTGTTACCTCCAAAATATAAAAAGATAACACCTATATCCATAAGCCCTGTTTCTATATCCCCCTGTTTTATGGGTACGAGTCCGCACTGAACACGGACGAGGCGAAGTTTTTTGCAAAAAGGTCTGACAGCGGTGTGACGAGACCGACTGATTCGATATGTATCGGTTATTTTTCTTTAGGAGTCGGCTGATATTTCAGATTGTGGCATGGCTGATATTTACGTTGGGTGAATTGTGATTGTCTATCCTGTTACTCTATCGCTATCCCTGTTCCTTGACCAATGCCCCATAAACCATGCCGCTATTCGGGTTAATTGAAAAATTGGATTGTTGTCTGCACATCGGACAATGCCGGCAAATGAAAAATGATAAACTTTCTCCACCATCTTCTCCACCTTTTCCATTTCTGCGCGCTGACCTCCTTGGAACTCCCTTTTTTTCATTCCTTTTTCAAAAAAATAAAACTTACCCGATGGCTCAAAATTTGTGTTTTCATAAAATAATATTAAAATCCATTTTTGGCATTTCATAAAATGAGAAATAGAGGTTTGTATAAAAATCTCTCTTTTCTTTATTCTGGGAATATTGTCATACACGCAAAAAGAAAGCCTTTGCATATGAGAGCAGGCTTTCTTTTCGGTCAATGCTGTATACCGATAGTATTATAAGCTATAAACATTTGCTGAGACGTTTTTTATATAATCTGATTAGTTCGTCATAAAATTCTATGGTGGCACGCCAGTCATTGTCCGGCGGCATCATAATCATTGCGACTGTTTCCCTTGCCCCACTCGGATAAACAATCGCTATGCCTATCCAGTTACCGCTGCGCTGGCTTTTTAATTTAATCCCCATCATATGTCAGTTTACCTCCGTCAAGTGTTATACAAGTCTTTCTCCTGCTTCCCCGTATCCGTGTCCCAGAATTTTCCTCCCGATTCCCGCATAACTTTTCTGTAATAAGCAGTGTACAGTCTGAGCAGCTTGCCGCCGAGCCAGTTGTCTGTCTTACATGAGGCATGAGGACTTCTAAAGCACAAAGTCATTGTGGCTGATGGTCTGACATTCGTGCGTATGCCTATCCTTAATTGATTCATCTCATAAAGAAACGGTGTGTAAAACATTTCACTTTCCCTCCATCAAATTTTTTGCTTTCCTATCACATAATTGCTGTTTTGGCTGTCAGTGGTTTTTACTTTACACCTTTACCATACTGTTATCTGACCAGAGGACTTGGTTATCCGTTTTTTCACACTGTCTCTTTGCCATCTTTTGTAATCAGTGTCCACCAACGCTTTAGAGGGGACGTATATATTAAATTGAATCGAATGTCGCGGTATACTGTTCTGCCATTATTACGAATTAGTCCGCTTGAATTTTTTAGGGCGGAGTGTGGCGGGCTTGAGCGTCTTAAATTTGTTTGAAAAATCCGCTGAAGATGTCAGATGGGTGTAAATGCTTTCCCATTTCTCATAGCCCGCATACTCTAGTGCCGGAGTGAGTTCCCTGTCTTGAAGATGCACCTCGAAAGCCTCCCCTGTCTCCTCGTTTACGCGGGTTCCCTTGATTCCTAACGGGTTTCTGGTCTCGTACAAAATTGTATGCTTTTCCTGTTTCACTTTTTGAAACGCTTCCTCAAACTCATCAGATTGCTCTGCTCTCCATGAAACAAGTTTGATATCCCGCTCAACCGACCGCGAACAAAGATACCCATGTTTCCCCTTTAATGCGTCTGCTGATTCATCCATATTATGAGTGAGATACTGAACCGCACTATTGTACTTTTCTCGTGTATTTATATAAGAGACATAAGTAATCCCGTTCTTCCAAAGCTTCGTAATTTCTTTATTGGCAATGCTATGTTGGAAATTGCACATTACATGGTAGTGCCAATTTCCGTTGCTTTGTCTACTAAATGTTGTAAGATATTGGAAATTCTCATAGTGACTGTTTACACGCTGAATAAACTTCTTAAACTCTCGATGTGCGTCTTCAAGCTGTGTAAAGTTCTTGTCTACATTGCCTTTCTGGTCAAAGGTAAGTGTTAGCATTACCACATCGGGCAAATCGAAATTATTCCAGCAGATTTCGCGGATTTCCTGCCGCCTTTTTTTCATTCGATTATAATAGTTAAATTTCGCATAGTCGCTTGGAATGTTTCGTTTGATTTCCTTTTGCTTATCCTTTTTTATGGGGCTTGACGTTTGTAGCGGCATATTCTCATATGTCGTTACTTGCGTCCGCCTTCTTCCGATTTTTAGTTTGAATCCGCCTTCGATGTATTCCACGCCCATTCTTGTCCCCTCCCTTTTGGGGTAGGGTAGCACAAAAAAATCCTGCCGTCCATTGGCAGAATGGCAGAAGAATTTGGACGGATTTTATTGTTATGTAAACTTGTGCCCGATGCGTTGGGAAAAGCTAAACAGGCGTTATTCCAAAATCAATATGGTAATTTTGACGAAACTTTTTGATGGGATATTTGACGGGGTATGATTTAATTTTTGAATAATACGTTTTGGACGATTAAAATATTAACACTCCACTAACTCAAAGGTGGGTTCGCCACTTACTATGATGTTACTTGTTACCCCTAATTCATAATAAACTCCTATAGATTGTTTTGCTCCTGTAGTGAGATTCTCTTTATAATAACCCTTTACGATGTTACATGTTCCTGTTTTATTGGGGATACGTGGCTCTGGGTTGCCAGGGGATACCTCCCAGTATGTATGTATGGCACTATTTTTTGGTGTGATTGATTCAATTCCCAGTGCGTATGTTACCATTTCTGCATTGGTGACTTTACCATATTTTGGGCTAGTCTGTAAACCAAATTGTGGGTATTGAAACCTTGCACACTGTGGAAATATTGTGTTCGTGAAAAGGGTAAAGGGTTGAGGACCGTAGTTTCCTCCCCCGTACGCAGTTGACAATACTATTCCCCAGTTCATATCAGTAGCGCATATTGTCAGACCGCCTATTGTCATCCAGTAGAAAGGTTCTAGGATTAGGGAATGGTTGTTTTTTGCCATGGCTATGGCTTTATCCTCACTCCAATAGTCAGAAACCACGTTAAACACGTTCTTGGTGCCTGCTCCATCATCCTCCAACAGCCAGTCCTTTATATCTATGCCTTTGAAATCTTGATCATTATCAAATGGGGCTCCATCAGCACCAATAACTGATACCCATGGAACCGGTCCTGCTACTTGACGGGGATTTAGACCACCTAGGCGAGTTGTTAAAAATCTTATGCCTTGTGGTTCACCACCACAGGAAATGTAAACTGCATCGGAAACTGGTGTACCATTTTTATCTACTATGTACATTATCCAACCAGTCTTTGCATATGAGGGGCCACCAGAATATTCACCACTGGCTTGATCGGATTCACCTTCGTCTGCGTTACCATCCGTGGCATAAACCTTTATTGATGGAATTGAGATGCCTATTGCTAATGCAAGTAGGAATATTGATAGAAATATAAGTGTATGCTTGGTTTTGGGGATGTGGGATTGGAATTTCATATGCTTGCCTGCCTTTCTTCAAAATTTCTAAATTTTTTTAATTTTATTTCAACATGAATTTTGGGTATGAAAAAAGGACTTTCACACTATGTATGTGCAAAAGCCCAACTTAGATTTACTTAATTGATGCTATTTTACTACTTTTATACTTTGATTGAATTGATTCCCATTTCTTCACATATGTTATCATAAAAATCCTGTTGTTTCTGTAATACTTCATCAATTGTTGTCGGATAAATTTCTATTTGCATTTCTTTCAATATTGTTTGTTTATCATTAGAATCTACAATGTAAATTGGAAGTTCTGTATACAATCTATTGGCTTTCAATTCCAAACTATCTGTTGAATTTATTTTACAATAGCGTCTATCGCAGTTACAATCTTTTACATAAAAGATACCTCTAGGATCGTTTTTGATTCTAGTTTTACCGTTTGAATCATACCTAAATTTATTATGTATACATATCATGCCTTGATTCTCAATTATATGTTTATAAATATGCTCCAGTGACTCTGATAAATTTTTATCCTTGCTAATTCTATCTAATACTTCATTATAATTAAAGGTTTTTACTAAATTATCTATTAAATCACTTAAATTCTTACTATAATTGAAATAATGAAACTTATAAAACATTTGACAGATATAATATTCTATACAAATTATAGGTATAACATATACATTTTTAAGCCCATTCTCTCTAATAGCTTCCTTTAATTTATTATATCCTGTTATTGTATTTGTATTATTAGGTGAAACATCATATAAAATATAAATTGTATCATCAGGATTCATTATACTTATGCACTTGTCTAATATTTTACTGCATCCCTCTGAAAAATAAATATTTTCCCCATAAACTGAGCTATTCAGTAAAACTGAGCTTGGTGTATTGCTTGCATCTTCAAATAAAATCTTCTTCATCCCTATATTTCCTCTAATGATAAATACATTTTTTCATAATTAACTAAGTATTCTCTTACATTTTTCATACTAATTTTATTAGATATTTTAAGACTTATAACTATCAACTTGTCTCCACATTTTATTTCTTTTAATAAATCTTCTGTTATATATAAGTCTGCATTATCTAATAATACTACATCTGAATTTGAACAAATGCTCACAATTTGTTCTGGGGCATAATTTGCAAACTCTGATTTTCCAAAAGTGTAACTAATACCTTCATTTAAGCAATACAATTCTATTGCTTGCATTAACAATGTTTTACCCGTCCCCGAGTTCCCACTTAATAAATTTACACCTTTATTTAGTTCTACATTTACAGTTATCCCATTAAATATTGTATTGATTACCATATACTTACTCCTTTAATGATTATCCATTACATAGCTTAAGAACTGCTTAAAATCTATAAAGTGTTTGTTATCTATTATAATATCACATTCTGATGTTCCTATAAGATGCAACACCGGATATTCCCATAATATATGTCCGGTTGTTATCAACGGAAGTAATCTCAACACATTTTTGCCACATTCAATTATATTAAAACACTTGTCGGGATTGCTTATTATATTTAACAATGTTTTACATCCTGTGCTTAAATTGTTTTTATTTAATGCTCCTAATTGCATATCTCTGCCTATGAATGTTATCGGAGAATTATATTGTGCTTTGTCTATATCTTTAAGTATTTTTTCTGTTGTTGCACTATTTTTTAATGATACAGAATTAAAGAATGTATCATTAGAATGAATATATCGTACATCACTAGGTATGTCTTTTCTATTTGTATAAATTATAAGACTCATATTTACTAATTCCCTCTTATCCTTTTTTTCTATTATACCGCGAAACATCGGAAATTACAAATAGATGTTGTAACGAAATTAAAAATATTTTTTAGTGAAATGTGGAAAGCTACCAAACAATGTTCGGTAGCTTTCCACATTTCTAAATGCTTAATATACCTGTCCACCCTCTAAACCTGAGTAATCTCCTTGACCAAATGTAGATGGAGGGAGTTCACCATTGTCAGGGGTGCCTACATGTTCATAATTGCCTTCGCCTGTGCCTGTGGAGGGGGTGTCGGCAAACCACTCGGGATGCTTTTTCTTTAAGTTCTCCTCTATCCGATTGACTGCCGCTTGATCTTCTTCCGATAAACTGTCATATTCAGATTGTAATGCATCTACTCCGCTGTCACCTTTGTACTCGTCA
>RAYR01000020.1 GCA_003612405.1 bacterium 0.1xD8-71 | reverse complement strand
ATAACAGATAACTCCTTATTATCAATAATCAGGAATTATCCTTCATTTCATTCACCTTATTATGCCTTATACTCATAGCTATAATTATTTACATCAACGAAAAGATAAATTATAATTATAATAGTATTTTGAGCGGAAAAGTTATATGTACTACATAAAGATCAGTCATTTATCCGAAATGAATGGCAGAGTAAACCAACCTATAGAAAAAATATGATAAAAGGAGATATACAAATGAGTTATGAGGATCTTACCTTAAGTGGATTTGCGAAAGAAATGAAAGAGGTTTCCGATGGTCCGCATCCAAGAAAGTTCTGTTTTGTGCTTGGGGCAGGTGCATCAAGGTCTTCAGGGATTAAGTCAGGGCAGGAACTGGTCAATATATGGGAAAAGGATTTGTTGGAAAGAAATAAAGAGGGATATTCGGAATGGAAACAGAAATTTGGCATTAATGATTCCAATAAGTATGAGTTTTATGGACAGTATTATGAAAAGAGATTTAAGAAGCCGATTGACGGCTATAATTATTTGGAAAAGCTAATGGAATCTGCGAAACCAAGTATTGGATATGTTATGCTTGCTTATATTTTGACACATACGAAGCATAATGTTGTGATAACCACTAACTTCGACCATTTGATAGAAGATGCGGTGAATTATTATGAAGATAAAATTCCTTTGGTGATTGGGCATGAGAGCTTGGCACATTATATAACGAAACAGACGAACAGACCGATGATTATTAAAATACATCGGGACCTTCTTCTGGATCCGAAAAACAGTACAAAGGACCTGGATGTATTGCATGATGACTGGAAAAAAGCTTTGGACATTATATTTTCGGAGTATTATCCGATTTTTATTGGTTATGCAGGCAATGATCATAGCCTTATGGATTACCTGACACAAAACAGTGATATATTTTCTGATGAAAACGGGATATTTCCATATTGGATGCTATATAAGACAGATAAGATGAGTGAAATGGTATCTGATTTCCTTGAAAAATCAGGTGGATATCTTATAAAGCATGATGGGTTCGATGATGTTCTATGTTTGCTGGGTTCCACATTTGACTGTGAGTTACCAACCAAAGAGGATCTTATCGAGCGTGCGGAGGAACGTTATGAGATGCTGTCGGATTCTATTGATGCTATTACAGAAAAATTATCAGTGGGTAAAGAGATAAATTTGGAAGAAGATGGTGTTGCAGGTAATACGGTGCCGGATATAGTATCAGATACAACAGATGTCAAGGAGGCGGTTCAGCACATTACCAGTCAGGCGGAATTACAGAATTTGTTTAGGGAAGCAGTAGTATTGACTGATATAGGTGATTATCAGGAGGCGATGGAGCACTTCAGGAAATTAACAGGGAAAAATCCTCAAAATGCCCGCTATTATAATTGGTTAGGGTATACATTATTTAAAATGAAGCGTTATGAGGAGGCATGTGAGGAAATACAAAAAGCAGTGGAATTAGAGCCAGATAATGCGAACTATTATGAAGGATTGGGAGCTGTCTTACATGAAATGGGTCTATATGAAGAGGCCTTAAAGGAAAAGCAAAAGGCAATGGAATTGGAATCAGACGATGCCCGAATATATTATAGTATAGGAGTGACGTTGCATAAAATGGGGCGTTATGATGAAGCGTTGCAAGAAAAACAGAAGGCAATAGAGTTAGTGCCAAGCAATGCCAGATACATTTATAGTTTGGGAGTAACATTGCATGAGATGAGCCGTTATGAAGAGGCGCTAGAGAAAAAGCAAAAGGCAGTGGAACTAGAGCCGGGAAATGCCCAATATCATAATAGCATAGGTGTAACATTACATGAAATGGGGCGTTATGATGAAGCGTTGCATGAAAGGCAGAAAGCAGTGGAATTAGAGCCGGAAAGTGCCAAATATCATGATGGTTTAAGTGTAACGCTGCATGAAATGGGCCGCTATGAAGATGCTAGGAAGGAAACAGAGAAAGCAATAGAGCTAGAGCCAGGAAATGCAAAGTATCATAATAGCCTTGGTATAACTCTGCATGCAATGGGTCTATATGAAGAGGCACTAAAGGCAAAACAAAAGGCCGTAGAACTGGATCCGGAAAACGAGAGTTACCGCACCAGTTTAGATTTAACATTACAAAAGCTATAATATTAAGATAACACAAGCCAAATGTACAGGAAGACATTACCGTAGTCGTCCTGTACATTTGCTATCTACCCCTCCGTCACTTCACCTCCATCAAATTCCGCGGATGCCGATGAAACAGAATATCCTTCTGCTTTCCATTGGACACATGCGTATAAATCTCCGTGGTACTGATAGAACTGTGCCCCAGCATCTGCTGAATATAGCGGATATCAACATCCTGTTCCAATAAGAGTGTGGCGAAAGAGTGCCGGAACATATGGGGTGTGATATGCTGTTCCAGGTTGGACAATCTGGCATAATGGTCAATCATGAAGCGGACGGACTGGTCGGACAGCTTATGTGTCAGCCGGTTGACAAAGAAATAGCCACAGATTTCGATATCCTCTCGGAAAGTTTCATAATACAGCCTTAGGGCGGATAATACATCGGGGTTGCCCACTTGCAGGATCCGTTCTTTGGCGCCTTTGCCGTAGATGCGGACTGTGTTGTTTTCCAGATCAATATTCTGCGGTCTTAGGGAACAAAGTTCTGAAATGCGCATCCCGGTGGCAAAGAGAAGCTCGATTACGGCGATATCACGGATACAGCATCGTTTCTGATGATCTGTCCGGGCCAGGTCCTTTTGCGTGTAGAGGGTTGTTAAAAAGGTTTGCAGGGAGTGGAAGGGGATTGTTTTGGGAAGGAGCTTGGCTTCGCGGAACCGGATATCCAGTTTGTCGAATGGATTTTCAGATAGGATTTCCCGGTAGGAGAGATAGTGGAAAAAGGCTTTCAGACTTGCGATTTTACGTTTCACGGTTTTGGGCTTGTACTGTTTATGTAGGATGGTAAGGTAGGAATCAAGAGAGCTTTTGGAGAAGTGGTCGTTGGAGGTGTTACTGTAGGTGGCATATTGTTTTAAATCGATGCGGTAGGCTTTCAGGGTTTTGGAATCCAGACGTTTACGGTATTTACAATATTCCAGATATATTTCAATATGGTCATCTATTGTGTTCATATGCAGTCACGCTCCTTGCTTTTTTTCTATTATGAGGGGTGGACTGCCTGTTGTCTATTATTTTATAAAATCAAGCCGGACAAGTTTTTTGCCGTTGGGCAGGGAATGTTCTTTTTGTAGGCTCATAGAGTATCCTGTCTGTTCCATGGCTGTGATCAGGTCTGTTTTTTCAATATCGCAATGTATATTATGTAAACTATCAAAGACATGAAGATACGGAGAATCTGATACAAAACCATCATCGGTATTAACTTGAATAATACATGACATGCAGGATGGGTTGACTTTCGCAATTACCTTCTGGAAGCAGTGGTAACCGATGTATTCTATCAGTAAATCGGCCACGATCATATCCGCATGGGGTAGTGTGATGTTCTCGTTCGTTAAATCTGCATGGATACATTCGAGTATGCCGTTTAAATTTTCATGGCGCCTGGTACATTCTGCCAGGTATTCGGGATTCAGATCGACGCCATATACTTTTGTCATGTTGGCAGGAATGTGTTCCAGTCCATTACCGCCTGCTACGCCGAGCACCATGACTGTCTGGACTTGATAGGCAGTAAACTGTTCTTTCATCATTTCATTCAGGGCCTGAAGCTGCATGACGGATTGTAATTTCATATGATTTTCATAATCTGAAAGGTTGATTTTTTCCCAGGGATTATTCATTTGTGTGTACCCACTGCCTCATATAAGTCCTTCCCCATTTTTTGTTCAAAATAGTCTTTTAATGCTAAATTTGTATTCCATTTGTTCAAATCGTAAGTGCCATATCGCATCCGGACATCATTCATCCTATCAACAATATTCATTATGCCTTCTGCACCAGATATTGCATCGCAAAGCTGTATCAATTTATCATAATCATCACATTGTACTTCCTGTAATTTAGTTCTTATAAGCTTAGTTTCTTCCTCTGTAGTATCAAAATTACCTATATATCAAACAATGAAAACATATATCTTGCTGGCGGATAAAATCATACCCAGTTCTACGGGAACCAGGATAACAGTTCCTAAGATACAAAATAATAACAGATATGGTATCTTAGGAAAAAGACATCCCAACACAAGATACGCCAGGGATAGCAAGGAGGTGGGAATCAAAACTTTGGACAAAAGGCTTTTTGTATTTATGCTGTACATTGCTGTTTTCCTTTCATGATTACGATTTGACCATCAGTTACATGGGTTTCAGATTTTGATTAAGCCTGTCAACCATCCATGCAACCCGTTTCTTACGTCCGGCATCTGTTTTGGCGTCAAAATACGCGCGCGTGTAGGTTTTCTTTACCGATAAGGACATGGACTTAAAGTTTGTGCAGGCGGGCTCATATTCTTCCAGAAGTGCGGATACGCAGGCAATCTGTTCCTCTGTAACTGCCATGGGGGTTGGCGCGTACCACTGGCCGTTTTTCTGGGCCTCCTCTATTTTCTTCCGGCCGAAATCTGTCATGAGCCCCCGTTCTTCAAGACTCTTGACCAGAGCCTTATTCTTTTCTGACCACTTGCTCTTTTCCCTGCGCAGGGCAAAATATTTCCGATAAGTTTTATCGTCAATGCTTTGCATCTGTCCGTCAATCCATCCAAAGCAGAGCGCCTCTTCAAGGGCTTCTGCGGCCTTGATTGTTTTAGGACCGCCTGCTTTGCCAAATAGAAGCCAGACGCCGTCATTTGACTGGCAATGTTCTAAGAGCCAGTTCCGAAATTCTTCTCTGTTGGGAAATTGCAGTATTTCGCTCATAACAGGTACCTCCTTTGGGTTGTTCCATCCCCATGATTAAATGCAGGATTGGCATTATATTCTTTCCTTTTTGGGTATTTTATATGATACAATAAATATAGGGCAGACAGCCCGCATCCCAGATCCAATCTTTTATATCAAAAGGGGTATTTCATGCGAAAGAAAAAAGTCATAAAAGCCATTCTTATTATACTTCTGATATTTTTTATTGTCTATGTTATATTGATTTATTTTCTTGTCAGCGCCTGTCTGGTGCCTTCCTTTATGGACCGATTAAATGCGTTTGAGGATATTACCAGAAAATGCTATTCGGAACAGGTACAGACGATGGATATTAAGGAGAACAGAAGTAAACTCCTCACAGACACGGCCCGGTGGCTTGAAACAGCCGAACGTCAGAAATTATCCGTGCAGACTGGTGACGGGTATACGCTTGTTGCGGCGGAATTTGCGCCTTTGCAGGAGAGTGATAAGTGGGTGCTTCTGCTGCACGGTTATACGGGGTGGAAGGAGGAGATGTATCAGTTCGCCTACTGGTATTATGAGCAGGGCTTTCATGTGCTGGTTCCGGATCTTCGCTGTCAGGGGGAGAGTGAGGGAGACTTTATCGGCATGGGATGGACGGATCATTATGACGGCCAGTTATGGATTGACTATATCCTTGCCTGTACGCCGGATGCACAGATTGTACTGCACGGTCAGTCCATGGGGGCAGCGACAGCCCTGATTATGACTGGCGGAGAGAATTCTTCCGATCATATTGTGGCAGTGGTGTCTGACAGTGCTTACACGGATGCCTATTCGATGTTCGGCGATAAGATTACGGAGTGGTTTTACCTGCCAGCATTTCCCTTTGTGGATTCTGCCTGTCTGATGTTACGGCTCAGAGGCGGCTACGACCTGCGGGATGCTTCTGCCCTGCGGGCAGTGGAGCAAAGTACTGTGCCTACTTTGTTTATCCACGGGGACGAAGATCAGATGATTGATGTGGAGATGTCACGGGAACTGTATGAAGCGGCATCCTGCCGGAAGGAGATGTTTATTGTGGAAGGGGCAGGGCATGGGCAGACCCAGGAAAAAGATCCCCAGGCCTATTATGGTACAATTGAGGATTTCTTGTCTAAACATGTACGATGAAAGGACAGAATCGGTAAAATTAAGGGAAAATTAATATGGAAAAAAGTAGTACAATGGTGACAACTATGCTAATATTTAGATAGTGGATGGAAAGTCTGTATGCCTGAAGAAAGGTATGGTTGTCAATGGGAAATAATATCATAAGGAAGTTTTTTACAAGGATAAATCTTACCGCCCTGTTGCTTTTGGCAGCTGTATTTGGGGCGGTATTTATTATGGCTCAGGATGCAGGAGTGGCGTATGCGGCCCAGAAACGTGTTGTGAAGGTTGGCTTTTTCCCGATGGAGGGTTATCATGAACTTAGCCAGAGCGGCAGTTACACTGGTATGGATGTGGAATATCTGGAGAATCTGTGCGATTACGTCAACTGGGAGATTGTGTATGTGCCCTGCGATAGCTGGGATGAGGCGCTGGAACTGTTGGAAGCAAAAGAGGTGGATCTGGTGGGTTCTGCCCAGTATTCCAGTGAGCGGGCGGAGAAGTTCCAGTATGCCAGTCTGCCCAGTGGCTATACCTTTGGCGCGATAGCGGTGGAGGGAGACAGCCTGTTTGCCTATGAGGATTTTGATGCCATGCAGGATATTACCTATGGGATTGTGGCAACTTATGTCAGGAGGCAGGAGTTTAACGAGTATCTGTCCGATCATCAGATTATCAGTCCAAAGGTGCGGGAATATGAGGATACAGCGGCCCTGCACAAAGCGCTGGCTGACGGAGAGATTGAGGCGCTGGTGCATTCTCTTACGGAAGTACGGGAGGGACAAAGAGTGATCGGCCGTTTCGCACCTATGCCTTTTTATTATATTTCTTATCCGGGCAACGACGATGTGATGCGGGAGTTAAACCAGGGCGTCGCAGATCTGAAAATGAACCGGCCGGAACTGGAAAATGAGTTGATGGTGAAATATTATGACAGCCGTCTGGATCAAACGGTCCTTCTCACCAGTGAGGAAAAGCAGTATATAGAAGAGAAAGGCACTTTGACGGTGGGATATCTGGACGGCTATTATCCTTTTTCCTATGAGGATGAAAATGGGGAATATCAGGGACTTACCGTTCAGGTGTTAGAAGAAGTGGCGGTAAGCACAGGTATGTCTTTCTCCTATGTTAAAATGGTAGATATGAAGGAGGCCAGAAAAGCGCTCTGGACAGGCAGTATAGATATTATAAGTTATTGTGACGAGTCTCCCGGGTTCATGAAAGAAGAGGGAATAGCAATGACCAAGGGGTACACGCAGGTGCCTCAGGTCATTATCAGAAAGCGGAGTGATAAAGCAGAGGAGATTACTCTGCTGGCAGTGACAAACAGTGGGATATCCGGAGAAGGAAGTCAGGGTTTTGTGGATGAATTTGAGCAGATCATGGTGTTAGATTCCCAGGAAGAGTGTCTCTATGCGGTGGAGTCCGGGGAGGCTGATGCGGCTTTGTGCGATGGTTATCTGGCGGAATATCTGATGGGAACTAGGTTATCCCTGGGAAAGCTTGAGATCCACAGCGTTTTAAATGATTCCCGTGTTGTCTATATGGCAGTGAAGGAGGACCAGGAGTCACCGCTTCTTGGGATTTTAAATAAGGAACTTCTGGCAGTTACAGATAAGATGGTAAATGACTATATGCTTCGGGATAATTTCTATGCCCGGATGAGTATAGAGTCTTTTATCAGTGACCACAGTATTCCTATTATTCTGATTCTGACAGGCTGTGCGGTGCTGGTCATTCTGGTATTATTTAACATGTTAAAGAACAGCAGACGGATTCAGAAACTGATGTATAAGGATACGGATTTTAATATATGGAATCTGAATTATTTAAAATACAGAGCTTCCCTGAAACTGACGGAGGACAGGGTGCTTAAATATGCAATTGTATATACGGATATCTGCCAGTTTAAGAGTTATAATGCGATCTATGGATGGCATGCGGGACAACGGATTCTGGAGCTTTCTATCAAAGAGATATCCGCTCAGATTGACAGTGTTAAGGAACTATATGCCAGAAGCTATGGCAGTCATTTTGTGCTGTTTGTGTGTTATGAGAATATGGATTCTTTGAAACGGCGTATGATGGATATGGCGGACAGAATATCTGACCGGATTTATGAGCAGACAGGTATTCGTATGGCACAGGCCATGGGTATCTGTGCTGTGGAACAGAAGGATACGGACATTCAGCTGGCTCTCTCCTACGCGATTCAGGCGGTGGATCCCTTAAAGGACAGCCACAGCAATGCCATACAGATTTATGATGATACGCTGCGGGAACAGCTGCGGGAGCGCCATGAGAGGGAGAAGCTTTTGGACTCGGTAGATTTTGGGAAGGATTTTGTGGCTTATTATCAGGCGAAAGTGGATATCCGTAATGAGCAGATCGTGGGAGCGGAAGCGCTGGTGCGTTTTAAGGATCCTACCGATAACGGGGCCATCCGGGCGCCGGGCTTTTTCGTGCCCTACTATGAGCAGACAGGCAGAATTACGGAGATTGATTTCTTCGTGATGGAGAGTGTCTGTCAGATGCTTCACAGGAGGATTGACGAAGGGAAACGGGTAGTACCTGTCTCCTGTAACTTTTCCAGGATGCATTTTGTGAAGGACGGGTTCCCGGAGAAATTCGAGGCTGTGATCAATAAATACCAGGTGCCCAAAGAACTGATTGAGGTGGAAATTACAGAGACCCTGGTGGTGGAGGAGATGCAGCAGCAGAAGGTCAAGGAAAATGTGGCAATCCTGCGGGCAAACGGGGTCAGACTGTCCATTGATGACTTTGGCTCGGGATATTCTTCCCTGGGGGTATTCGAGCAGATTCCGGCGTCAGTGATCAAGCTGGACAGGTCTTTCCTGTTAAACAATGAGAACCGTACCAGGCAGGTACAGATTATGAAGAATATCGTAAATCTGGCGAAAGATCTGGAAGCACAGGTGGTCTGTGAAGGCGTGGAAACACAGAACGATACGGAGCTGATGATGGAAATCGGTGCTTATGTGGCGCAAGGGTATCGTTACTGTAAGCCGGTTCCGGAGAGAGAGTTTGAGGGTATGTTGACATGAGGAAGAAGATTATGATGATACTATGTATATTGGCGGCGCTGTTGTGCTTTCTTTACTGTCTGGTCGTGTTTATGATCAGATCGGGGAGTCATTTCTATCTGATCTGGGGTGCGGGCGGGATCTGCTTTATCGGGCTTGCGCTGATGATAAAGTTTGACTGGTGGAGTCAATTTCCTTTATTGCTGCGGCGGGGGATCCTGGGACTTGCGGCAATTGGAATTTTGCTGTTTATGGTGGTGGAAGGATGTATTTTTGCCCACTATAACGATAAAGGCAGGGATAACCTGGATTATATCATTGTGCTGGGTGCACAGATGAAACCGGCCGGTCCCAGTGCGGTGTTGAAGTTTCGTCTGGATGCGGCCTATGAGTATCTGACAGCCAATGAGGGGACGGTCTGTGTGGTTTCCGGAGGGCAGGGAAGCAACGAGCCCTGTACCGAGGCGGAAGGGATGTATCGGTATCTGGTGGAAAAAGGCATTTCCCCGGAGCGGATTCTGATGGAAGATAAATCCACGGATACTTCGGAGAACATTGCCTACAGTGTGCAGCTGATTGGCGGTACGGATGCTTCCGTGGGGATTGTCACCAACAATTTTCATGTGTTCCGGGGGGTGATGCTGGCAAGGCATGCAGGGTTTGAGAACGCCTGCGGAATCTCGGCGCGTTCCAATATCTATTTTCAGCCCAATAATCTGGTACGGGAATTCTTTGGGGTGATGAAGGATCTGGTGTGCGGGAATCTGTTGTAGAAAGAAAGGGTTCTGCTCCAAAGGCAGGGAGTTATCAGAAGGTTATGGTTTGTAATTCTGCGCTTGGCTTGTGGGGCATGGTGTGGTAAGATAGAAAAGATAAGACTAGGCAGTGGATATGGGGAGACAAAAGTGAAATCTCGTAAGACATACGATAAGATAAAAATCAGATTGGCAGCCTGTGTTGTTTGTCTGGGAGCTTTTCTTGCCGGCTGCGGGGCAGAGGGGGAGGAGAGCTATACCAAGCGGGGAATGACGGAAGTGCAGGCGTTAAACTATGATGAGGCACTTTCACTTTTCAGTGCGGGAGAGGAGAACGGGGAGGATAAGAGACTGCTCTACCGGGGGATGGGGATTGCCTATATGGGCAAGACAGATTATGAGTCGGCGATCGCCTATCTGGAAGCGGCACTGAAGCTCAGTGACGGCAACGTGGAAGATATGGATTTTGATATCAATTATTATCTGGCTACGGCCTATTTTAAGAACGGCCAGACGCAGGAAGCGGTACAGGCTTATGATGCTATCCTGGCACTGCGGCCCAAAGAAATGGATGCCTACTATCTGCGGGGCTGCGTGGAACTGTCCCAGAATGAGTTTGAGAAGGCCCAGGCCGATTTTGATGCGGCCATTGCACTGGATCCAAAGAATTACGATCAGATGATACGTATATATATGGTGTTGGAAGAGTACGGCTATAAAGAGGTGGGACAAAGCTATCTGCAAAATGCCATGACGGAGAACGAGAAATCCATCTCCGATTATGATATGGGCCGGATCTGCTATTATATGGGCGATTATGAAAATGCCCGCAACTTTCTTACCAATTTAAAGACCTCAACGGACTATGGCGCGGCGCTTTATCTTGGCAGAACCTATGAAGCCCTGACGGATTTTAATTATGCAGCCTCTATCTATGCGGATTATGTGGAGTATGACCAGACGAAGGCTGAGATATATAATCAGCTGGGGTTATGCCGGATGAAGATGGGAGAATATGAACAGGCGCTTTCCGCATTTCAGGCAGCTATGAAAATCGAGGATAACGGCATGATGCAGACGCTCAAGTTCAATGAAATCGTAACCTATGAGTATATGGGGGATTACAAGACGGCAGCGGCATTGATGAACAGCTATCTGCGCAGTTATCCTGACGATGAGACGGCCAAAAGAGAGTATGACTTTTTACAGACAAGATGAGCGATTGACAAGAAATTCGGGCAATGGTAGTATGAAACCAAAAGAATAAGGGAGAGTGTGGAAAAGATGAAGAATACATATGTGAGAGTAAAAGGAATCATCAAGAAAGACGACACCTATCTGCTGATCAAAAGATGGGTGGACGATCATATTCCGGAACCCTTCGTGTGGGAGTTTATCGATGCAGAAGTGGCACATGGGGAAGCACCGGATGAGGCCATGCTTCATGCGATTACGGAGCTCTTATCTGTGAACGGTTCGATTGAGAAGATTGAATATACCTGGTCACAGCTGATCGGAGAGACTCATTGTGTCGGAATTGCCTATCTGTGCTCTATTACTGAGGAGGATGAGTCCAATATTATCCTGCCGGAAGAATATGGCAGCTGGGAGTGGGTAAAGAGAGACCAGTTCCCCTACTATATTGAAAACCAGTATGTACTCAAAGATCTGGAAGGAAAAACGTTATGATTGATAAATTAATTGAGAATATTAAGAAGAAACAGGCGCCTGTCATGGTCGGATTGGATCCGACCATGAAGCTTGTGCCGGAACATATCAAACAGAAAGCGTTTGCAGAGTATGGCGAGACGCTCAAAGGGGCGGCGGAAGCGGTCTGGATGTACAACAAAGGGATTGTGGATGCCGTGCATGATCTGATACCTGCTGTGAAGCCGCAGATTGCCATGTATGAGCAGTTTGGTGTGGAGGGTGTTATCGCTTATCAGAAGACCGTGGAATATTGTAAACAGAAAGGCCTGGTAGTGGTGGGTGATATCAAGCGCGGTGATATCGGTTCCACTTCCGAGGCATATGCGGTGGGGCATTTGGGACAAGTACAGGTCGGTTCTTCCCGGTGCCGCGGTTTTGATGAAGACTTCGCCACAGTCAATCCCTATCTGGGATCCGATGGGGTGAAGCCGTTTATTGAAGTATGTAAACAGGAGAAGAAGGGACTTTTTATTCTGGTCAAGACTTCCAACCCTAGCAGCGGGGAATTCCAGGACCGCCTGATACTGCCGGAAGGTTGTACGGATGCTTCCAAGGCAAGGCCGCTGTATGAGGTGGTTGGTGAGAAGGTTGCCCAGTGGGGGGCGGATCACATGGGCCGGGAGTACAGTTATATCGGCGCTGTGGTAGGCGCTACTTATCCGGAGATGGGTAAGGTCTTAAGGCAGATTATGCCCAAGGCTTATATTCTGGTGCCGGCATATGGTGCCCAGGGCGGCAAAGGTGCAGATCTTGTGCATTTCTTTAATGAGGATGGGCTGGGCGCAATCATCAGCTCCTCCAGAGGCATCATCGGAGCATATCAGCAGGAAAAATATGCACAGTACGGAGAGACGAACTATGCCGATGCGGCAAGGGCGGCAGTGATGGATATGAGAGAAGATATTGCGCAGGCATTGGGATAACTGCGGCGGTACAGGCATAACAACAGGAGGATTCACGACTATGGAACAGTACAAACAGGAGTTTATCGGATTTATGGTGGACAGCCAGGTGCTCAAGTTCGGGGATTTCACTTTAAAGAGCGGCAGGAAGTCTCCCTTTTTCATGAACGCAGGAGCCTATGTGACAGGGGCACAGCTGCGCAGACTGGGAGAATATTATGCGCGGGCCATTCATGATCATTACGGATTGGATTTCGATGTTTTGTTCGGGCCTGCATATAAGGGGATTCCTCTGGCGGTAGCGGCGACAATGGCTATCAGTGAGCTTTATGGTAAGGAAATCCGCTACTGTTCCAATAGAAAAGAAGTAAAAGACCATGGCGACACAGGTATTCTTCTGGGAAGTAAGCTGAAGGATGGCGACAGGGTGGTGATCATTGAGGATGTGACCACTTCCGGGAAGTCTATCGAGGAGACATTTCCGATCATTAAGGCACAGGCGGATGTGGAGATTAAGGGTTTGATGGTATCCTTAAACCGCATGGAGCGTGGGCTGGAGAGCGAGAAGAGCGCTCTGGAGGAGATTCAGCAGAAGTATGGCTTTGGGGCCAATGCCATTGTGACTATGGAGGATGTGGTGGAGTGCCTTTATAACAAGCCTTATGAGGGAAAGATTTATATTGACGATGCATTAAAGCAGTCGATTGATGCATATTATGAGCAGTATGGAGCAAAATAGAGAGCAGGAAAGGGAGCGGAAAATGGAAGAGAGAACTTATAAGACAATGGGCGGTTCCGGCGCGCTCAACATCGCAGTCGGTGTGGTTGCTCTGGTAGTGGGCGTGGCAAGTGGTGTACTTCTGATCATCAGCGGCGCCAAGTTATTGGCGGGTAGAAGTAAAATCTTATTCTAAGGACAAAGAGATGGATGGGTGTTTTCGGCATGGACGAAGATGCCCATTTCAAATTCTGTCTTACTTACGACAGTAAGCGGTTTGGATGTGGAGGCGTCTATGGCAAAAAAGAACAGTTTCATGTTTACCAATAAGGAACATACGCAGAAAGGTATCATGGCGACCATCCTGGGGGTGATTTCCCTGGCAACGCTGGCCTATATGGTGATTATGAGTTATCAGAGAGCCGGAGATGTGCCTTTGCAGTATGGTGCGGCGGCGCTGTTATCCATGGTCTTTGCCTTTGTGGGGATTATATTGGGCGTCATCTCCAAATCGGAACGGGATAAGTTCTATCTGTTCAGTTATCTGGGAATCGGGCTTAATGTGCTGGTGCTGGCAGTGCTCAGTGTGATATTGTATGCGGGGGCGTATGCCTGATACAACATGGAGGAATGGGTTATGGAAGATATGTTAATGGATGAAAAAGAGCAGGAAGAGCTGTTGAGTGAACGGTATGCGCTGGCATTGGAACGCATACGGGAAATACCGCAGGAGGCAGTCTGTGCGGAAGCCTTTCAGAAGTATTTTCATAAGATGGCGGAGTTTGTTTCGCTGATGAACAGAACCTGGAATGTGGTGGAGTGTCATGAGTTGGAACAGATGACGCTGGCGCAGTTACAGGCACAGAATCATGAACTGTATGAGGATATTCTGCCGGAGCATTATGATACAAGCTATGGGAATCCTGATTATGCAGTAAATTGTCTGGGTGAGTCAATGGGTCCGATGTTGTGTTTTTTATATGCGGAACTGCGGGGTATGATTCCGGCGGCCTTTGAGGCAGACCGTTTCGGTATGGTGATCCGCATGGAACTTCTCCTGGAGGTCTATCAGGCGTTTGTCTGTGCGGCACAGGATTTGGGTCCCCGAAAGGAGGCAATCCGTCATATTCTCTACTGGTATGTGAGCGATTATTATGAACCGGAGGCCGTACGGCATACGGCCAGGATGTTGTGTCCGGACAGAGGCTTTGCGCGCCGGATTGTTATGGAAAGCGATCTGTCCGACCTTCGTTATCTCTATTATTATGGGGAGTATGTCACGGAGAATGAACTGGAAACGGCCAGACATCTGAACAGTATGCCTGCGGAGAAAATTAAGCTGATGGCGGACACTTATACGGAAGGGTATCGGATTGGTTTTGAGGTGGGCAATAAGGATATTTCTATCAAAAAGACCGTTAATATCCGTTATTTTCTGGGATTTGAGCGTATGATCAGGAAAGCGGTTGAAAATTTTGACCGAATCGGTCTACAGCCTACTTTCTATCGGGCGGGCAGTAATATCTTCCAGGGCAGGAGCGTCAACAAGAATGGCTGGTGCGGAGCCAATCCCAATAAACAGTTTGATTATGACCACAAGGAAGATCAGGCGCTGGTGTTGGATGGCGCCCTGGTGGAGCGCAGACTGGAAGGGTTAAGAAAGGCCTTTGAGCAGTGGAAAGCCCAGGCGGCAGTGTTCGGCGGCCCGGCGGTCCTGGAGATTTTCGGGGAGAAACCCTTTGTGCCGAAGACGAAGAAGAACGCCTGCCGCCTGTCGGAGAAACAGCAGAAACTGGCAGTGGAATATGCAGGTAAGGCAGGGGCCCTACAGAATGAATATATCAAAGGGGAAGAGAGAAGCTTTACCATTATCGCTTTCCCGGTGCCGGATATCGGGGAGCGGTTTCCGGAGATTTTTGATGATATCGTGCGCATCAATACGCTGGATTATAAGCTGTATCAGGGAATCCAGCAGACGATCATTGATGTGTTGGACAAGGGATTGACTGTACGGGTCAAAGGATGCGGCGACAACCGGACAGATCTGAAAGTACAGCTGCACCGGCTGGAAGATCCGGTCAAACAGACGAACTTTGAGAACTGTGTGGCGGATGTCAATATTCCAGTGGGAGAGGTGTTCACATCGCCCTTACTGACCGGTACCCAGGGAATCCTCCATGTGACCAGGGTTTTCCTGAATGAACTGGAATATAAGGATTTCTGGCTGCAATTTGAGGATGGTATGGTGACAGACTATGGCTGTGCCAATTTTGCAACACCGGAAGAGAACCGCAAATATATCAAGGATAATGTACTGCATCATCATGACAGGCTGCCTCTGGGCGAGTTTGCCATCGGCACCAACACCACGGCCTATGTGGTGGCAAGAAAATACGAGATTGAGGACAAGATGCCCATCCTGATCGCGGAGAAGACAGGCCCCCACTTTGCGGTGGGAGATACCTGTTATTCCCACGCGGAGAATGTGCAGGTCTATAATCCTGACGGCAAGGAGATTATCGCAAAGGATAACGAGGTGTCAGTTTTACGTGACAGAGATGTCAGCAAAGCATATTTCCAGTGTCATACAGATATTACGATTCCTTATGATGAGCTGGGAGAGCTTTCGGTGTTGACTGAGAGCGGAGAGCAGATTGATATTATCCGGAACGGTCATTTTGTGCTTCCTGGCTGTGAGGAACTGAACCGGGCGATGGAGGAACAATAATTAAGGAAGAAAGATAGTTGCGCATCAATGGAAAATCTAGTACACTGGTAGATAGGAAAGGTCTGTCCTGCCACAAGATGTTGTGGCAGGGATCAAATAAAATGCCTTGGTGTACAGGGCAAGGAGGACGTATAGATGGCACAGGTAGGTATTGTGATGGGCAGTGATTCGGATATGCCTGTTATGGCGAAAGCCGCAGATATTCTGGAAGAGCTGGGTATTTCTTATGAGATGACGATTATTTCCGCCCACCGGGAACCGGATGTGTTCTTTGAGTATGCAAAGGGTGCGGAGGATAAGGGATTTAAGGTAATTATCGCCGGAGCGGGCAAGGCGGCTCATCTTCCGGGG
Organism: bacterium 0.1xD8-71; assembly: GCA_003612405.1. GTDB lineage: Bacteria > Bacillota > Clostridia > Lachnospirales > Lachnospiraceae > UBA3282. Next base: position 88,809 of record RAYR01000020.1, on the reverse strand, counting down.
ATGTGTGCGGCAATCTTTCCCATGCCGGTTATCGGTATCCCCATGAAAACTTCTGATCTGGGCGGTGTGGATTCTCTGTATTCTATTGTGCAGATGCCTTCCGGCATCCCGGTAGCCACGGTGGCGATTAACGGGGGCCAGAACGCGGGAATCCTGGCGGCCAAGATTCTGGCAGTTTCGGATCCGGCACTGCTTGGCCGGTTGAAAGAGTATTCCAGAAGTCTGAAAGAGAGTGTACAGGAGAAGGATAAGAAGTTGCAGGAAGTGGGTTATAAGACATATCTGAAAGCCTAGGTGGCGGTGAAGGAGGACAAAACCATGGATTACAAGACAGCGGGTGTCGATATCGAGGCCGGCTACCGTTCGGTAGAGTTAATGAAAGAATATGTGAAAGGAACCATGAGACCGGAGGTGTTGGGGGGACTCGGCGGATTCTCCGGAGCATTTTCCCTGGAGAAGATCAAGGGGATGGAGAAACCTGTACTTTTATCCGGAACGGATGGTGTGGGGACGAAGATTCAGCTGGCATTTCTCATGGACAGACATGACACGGTGGGAATCGACTGTGTGGCCATGTGTGTGAATGATGTGGTCTGCGCGGGAGCGGAACCTTTGTTTTTCCTGGATTATATTGCCTGCGGCAAGAATTATCCGGAGAAGATAGCTGCCATTGTCAAGGGTGTGGCTGAGGGCTGTAAGCAGGCCGGCGCGGCACTGATCGGCGGTGAGACGGCGGAACATCCGGGACTGATGCCGGAGGAGGAGTATGATCTGGCGGGATTCGCAGTGGGTGTGGCAGATGAAAAAGACCTGATTACGGGCGATAACATTAAGGCCGGGGATACGCTTATCGGCATTGCTTCTTCCGGGGTACATAGCAATGGGTTTTCCCTGGTGCGGAAGGTATTCGCAGTGACGAAGGAGAGCTTGGGCGTCTATTATGATGAACTGGGAACAACGCTTGGAGAGGCGCTTCTTACGCCTACCAGGATTTATGTGAAAGCGCTGCGGGCTGTGAAATACGCGGGCGTGACCATCAAGGGGTGCAGTCATATCACGGGCGGCGGCTTCTATGAAAATATCCCCAGAATGTTGCCGGAAGGCGTGTCTGCACGGATACAGAAGGACAGCTATCCGATACCGCCCATATTCGGACTGCTACAAAGAACCGGCAGCCTGGAAGAAAAGATGATGTATAACACTTACAATATGGGACTCGGCATGATATTGGCTGTTGATCCGGCGGATGCGGATAAGACAGTGAAAGCCTTACAGGAAGCAGGAGAGCAGGCTTATATTGTGGGTGATGTGGTGACCGGTAATAAGGAAGTCATACTGTAGATGTCCGGCGGGAAGGCGCAGAAGCAGGTTTGACAGGAAGGATGAAGCGGGAAAGGTGAAGGAAGATGCTTAAGATAGTGGTATGTGTGTCCGGCGGGGGCACCAATCTTCAGGCGATTATTGACGGTGTGGCACAGGGTTCCATTGTGGATACAAAGATTGCGAAGGTGATCAGTAACAACCGGGGCGCCTATGCGCTTGAACGGGCCGGCGCGGCGGGAATCGAGGCGGTCTGTGTGTCACCCAAGGAATATGAGGACAGAGAGGCTTTTAACAGGGCATTTATGCAGGAGATAGAGAAGACGGAACCGGATCTGATCGTATTGGCAGGATTCCTGGTGACGCTTCCGGCAGAACTTATCCGAAAGTATGCGAATCGAATCATCAATATCCATCCCTCTTTGATTCCGTCTTTCTGCGGGACAGGATATTATGGGTTAAAAGTGCATGAGGCCGCCCTGGCAAGAGGGGTGAAGATTACGGGAGCCACGGTACACTTTGTGGATGAAGGTATGGACACAGGCCCGATTATCATGCAGAAGGCGGTGGCAGTGCGGGAGGATGATACGCCGCAGATACTGCAAAAAAGGGTTATGGAGGAAGCGGAATGGCTGATTTTGCCCTGGTGCATTAATCTGATTGCAGGGGGCAAGGTGAGAGTGGAGAACGGCAGGGTTCTGCTTTCCGAATAGTAATTGTAAAACAGTAAGATATCAGGTTCAGGAAGATACATAGAAAGGCAAGGTATAGGGAAATGAAAGTATTGATCGTGGGAAGCGGCGGCAGAGAGCATACGATTGCAGCCTGTGTGGCGAAGAGTCCGAAGGTGGAGAAGATATACTGTGCGCCCGGCAATGCGGGCATCGGACAGATTGCGGAATGTCTGCCGATTGGAGCCATGGAGTTTGACAAGCTTGTGGCCTTTGCCAAAGAGCAGGCCGTTGATCTGACCATCGTAGGGATGGAGGATCCGCTGGTGGGCGGCCTCGTGGATGAGATGGAAGCGGCGGGACTCAGGGTGTTCGGTCCCAGGAAAAATGCGGCTATTCTGGAAGGCAGCAAGGCATTTTCCAAGGATCTGATGAAGAAATATAATATTCCCACGGCGGCTTATGAGAATTTTGACGATCCGCAGGCGGCGCTTGCCTATCTGGAACAGGCCAAAATGCCGGTGGTTCTTAAGGCTGACGGACTTGCCCTGGGCAAGGGTGTACTGATCTGTGAGACCCTTGAGGAGGCCAGAGAGGGCGTGCGCACGATTATGGAGGATAAGAAGTTTGGCGCTTCCGGCAACCGGATGGTGGTAGAAGAATTTATGACAGGCCGTGAAGTGTCCGTGCTTTCCTTTGTGGATGGCAAGACTATCCGTACACTGCCTTCCGCCCAGGATCATAAGCGGGCCATGGACGGCGACCAGGGGCTTAACACGGGCGGTATGGGAAGTTTTTCTCCCACACCCTTTTATACACCAGAAGTGGATGCGTTCTGTAAGAAATATATCTTCCAGGCAACCGTGGATGCCATGGCAGCGGAGGGAAGACCCTTTACAGGTATTATTTTCTTCGGACTGATGCTGACACAGGATGGGCCGAGGGTACTGGAATACAATGCCAGATTCGGGGATCCGGAAGTGCAGGTGGTACTGCCCCGTATGAAGAATGATGTGATCGATGTGATTGAGGCATGCATCGACGGCAGGCTGGATCAGGTGGATTTAGAGTTTGAGGATAATGCCGCAGTCTGTGTGATATTAGCTTCGGAAGGATATCCGGTATCTTACGAGAAAGGGTTTGTGATTAGCGGACTGGAAAACTTTGATGAGAAAGACGGATATTATTGTTTTCATGCGGGAACGAAAAAGACGGAAGACGGGATTGTCACGAACGGCGGCCGTGTGCTTGGCGTTACGGCTAAGGGGGCAACATTGAAAGAGGCCAGGGCAAATGCGTATGAAGCCACCAAATGGGTGACCTTTGATCATAAATACATGAGGAATGACATTGGAAAAGCAATTGATGAAGCGTGATACGTATTTGTGTGAAGGGGAGTGATGGTAATGAGTAGTAAAGAAGAAAAGATTCAGATGCTCAAGAAAGAGTTTCAGGAGGTTAATACCTACAACCGGCCGACCTACTGCCAGGAGTGCGGAGGCGTCATGGTCTTTAAGGGAGTGGGAGAATATGAATGTGAGAAATGTGGTTTTAAGGCATATGACGATTATGGTAAGGCACGTAATTATTTAGAGAAGCATACCGGGGCAACTACAGCCCAGGTGTCAGAGGCAACCGGTGTTACACAGCGTTCTATCCGGGAAATGCTTAAGGAAGCGAGACTGGAGATCGCGGCGAATTCCAACTTTTTCTTACAGTGTGAAATCTGTGGAGCATCGATTCGGATGGGCAGGTTCTGTCCCAAATGTGAGACCACCTATCATAGGAATCTGGAAGAAAAGGCGAGGGCAAGAAACGAAAAAATGGCCGGGTTCAGTACAGAGATACCCAGAGGAGAAGATGGTTCCAAACGATTCAGGAGAGAAGGTCTGTAAGGATACGGATTCAGAAGAGGGAGAGAATATGAGGATACAGAAGAGGGAACACAGTAAAAGAGTATACAGAGGCATTGCAAAGGGAATATTCACAGCAGCCTGTATGGCGGTCATGGTATGGTGCATGCCTATTGTCAGCCTGGCGGATGCGACGGGTAAAGTTATTCCCAACTCTGTCAATATCCGAAAGACACCGGATGTCAACAGCGATGTGGTGGGCAGTTCCACCATTGGCAAGGAAGTGACCATCAAGGGCAAAGTCAATGCTTCCGGTACCACGTGGTATCAGGTGTATATAGATGCCAATACGCTGGGATACATCCGCTCGGATATGTTAGAGCCGGAGGCGGAAGCAGAGATTCCTGTCGTGACGGTATCGACAGAGTCTTCCTCTTCTTCCACGGATGCACCGGCGGCACAGCCCCAGGAGACAGATTCTTCATCTCAGGACACACAGCCGGAGTCTTCCGGTGCATCGCAGGCGGACAATACGCCCGGAGGCGCGCAGGTGGCAGCAGATGAGTCTGTGGACTTGCAGTATGCTAAATTGAAGGTGAATTCCAGGGTAAGACCTGATCCTTCCACCAAAAACAACCCGGTAGGATCCCTGACAGAGGGCGCGCAGGTGGTAGTGAGCGGTAAATCAGTGGGAAGCGATGGGAAGGACTGGTATTATGTTACATATACCAGTTCCAATGGTTCCGAAAAGACTGGATTTGTCCGTTCAGACCTGTTGGAAATGGGCGAGATGCTTCAGGTGGAACAGGAGCCGCCGCAGGAAGAGGTGCCTGTGGAAGAGCCGGAACCGGAACCGGTTGTCAATAACGATTATATGCTGCGGGTGGAGCAGACAGAGAATGGGCCGGTATGGTATCTGGACGACAATATCATGGGCCAGCCCCACGAACTGGCATCCCTCTTAAAATCGGCCTATTCCCAGTCAGAGGACGAGGAAGAAGCTACAGCAGCGGTGGTCAAGCAGCGGATTGTGATTGTGGTGCTTGTGATTCTGCTGGTGGCGCTGATTGTGACAGTGGTTATTCTGGCGTTCAAGCTTCGTGATGCTTATTATGAAGATTACGAAGACGATGACGAGGATGAGGAAGAAGAGGAAGAAGAAAGACCGAGACGACGGATCAGAAGCGAGGAGCCGGAAGAAGAGAGAACGGTGCGCAGAAGAGAGACACAGGAAGCCGGCGATAGACGGCGAAGCAGTGATCGCGGCGAACGGGGCGAAAGGAACGACCGCGGCGGAAGAAGCGAAAGAAACGACCGTGCAGGAAGAAGCGAAAGAAACGACCGCGGCGGACGAGGCGAGAGAGATGACCGGGGCGAGAGAAGTGAGCGCAGAGTATCCCGTGAGAGAGCTTATGAGGATAATCCGGCCCAGGACAGACCTGCTAAGACAGCCGCGAAGCGTAAGTCTAAGAATTTCCTGTTAGATGACGATGAATTTGAATTTGAGTTTTTGAATATGGATGATAAGGACCTGAAGTAACAGGATTGGTAGGAAATGTTTATAGAGATAGATTTTAACAGCGATGAAGCAATATATATGCAGTTGCGCAATCAGATAATCATGGGGATTGCGACGTCCAGATTTCAGGAAGGCGACATGTTGCCGTCGGTCAGACAGCTGGCGGATACCATAGGCATCAATATGCATACGGTCAACAAGGCGTACACGGTTCTCAAACAGGAGGGTTATGTAAAGGTAGACCGCAGAAAAGGTGCCATGATTGCAGTGGACATTGACAAGATACAGGCGATTGAGGATGTGCGGGAGGATCTTCTGGTGACGCTTGCCAAAGCCAGTTGTAAGAATATTTCCAGAGAAGAAGTGCATGCTCTTATAGATGAAATCTATGAGGAATATGGGAAAGGAATGGATGATTGATGCAGCCACAATTTACAGATAAGGCTAAGGCGGCCCTGATGCTTGCGGAGCGGGCAGCGAGAAATCTTCGGCAGAGTTATGTGGGAAGCGAGCACATCCTGCTTGGCCTGTTGCGAGAGAATACAGGGGTAGCTGCCACCGTGCTTTTAAATAACGGGGTGGATGCCTTGCAGTTAAAAGAGATGATCAAAGACCTGCTGGTGCCGGAAAGTTCTGTGCTGATTGCAGAGCGGGACGGCTATTCTCCGAGAGCACAGGCAATTATAGATGAGGCGCACAGGCAGGCGGAGCGGTTTCACAGTGAAAAGACGGGCACAGAGCATCTCCTTCTGGCATTGTTAAAAGAAGGAGAGAATGTGGCGGTGCGGCTTCTCAATACCATGGGTGTTTCGGTGCAGAAACTCTATGTGGATGTGCTGGTGGCCATGGGAGAGGACAGCGCCCTTTATAAAGAAGATCTGGGAAGAAAACAGAATAAGAAAAAGAGCGCGACTTCCACATTGGATCAGTACAGCCGTGACCTGACGGCACTTGCCAGGGAAGGAAAGCTGGACCCGGTGATCGGCAGAGGGGATGAGATCACAAGGGTAGTGCAGATCTTAAGCCGCCGGACCAAGAATAATCCCTGTCTGGTGGGAGAACCGGGCGTGGGTAAGACGGCCGTGGTGGAGGGACTGGCGACAAGAATCGTAGTCGGCGATGTGCCTTTTACGGTGCAGAATAAAAGACTTCTGACCCTGGATCTCTCCGGTATGGTGGCAGGCAGTAAGTACCGCGGCGAGTTCGAGGAACGGATTAAGAAGGTCATTAAGGAAGTCATAGATGACGGCAACATCATTCTGTTTCTGGATGAAATGCATACCATCATCGGCGCGGGCGGTGCGGAAGGAGCAATCGACGCTTCCAATATCCTGAAACCTTCTCTGGCAAGAGGAGAGATTCAGCTGATCGGCGCCACCACCATTGCGGAGTACCGCAAGTATGTGGAACGGGATGCGGCATTGGAGCGCAGGTTTCAGCCGGTGACGGTGGAGGAGCCTACCATTGAGGAAGCGGAGAACATCCTGCGGGGGATTGCCCATAAATACGAGGAACATCACAAGGTTACGATAACGCCGGAGGCCATTAGTGCGGCGGTGGCGTTATCGGCCCGCTATATCAACGACAGGAATCTGCCGGATAAGGCTATTGACCTGATTGACGAGGCATCGGCGGCGGTGCGTCTGCACGTGACGAAACAGCCAGATAAATTGCAGGAACTGGCTGAGGAGATTAAGAAGATTGATTTGCAGATAGAGCGTTCAATCCGGATGGAAGCCTTTACCCAGGCGGCGGAACTGAAGAAGAAACAGGAGTCCTGTATCCGGAAATATGACCGTATTGTCAGACGGATGGAGCAGGAGGAACAGAAACGGGCCTATATTGTCGGAGAGAATGAGATTGCCGAAGTGGTGGCATTGTGGACGAAGATTCCCGTTAAGAAACTGGCGGAGAAGGAGAGCGAACGCCTGTTAAAGCTGGAATCCATCCTGCACAAGCGGGTGATCGGTCAGGAGGAGGCTGTGGTGGCTGTGGCCAAGGCCATGCGCCGCGGCAGAGTGGGGTTGCAGGATCCCAACCGTCCCATCGGTTCCTTCCTGTTCTTAGGTCCTACGGGTGTGGGTAAGACAGAACTGTCAAAGGCGCTGGCGGAGGCTATGTTCGGCTCCGAAAATTCCCTGATCCGTGTAGATATGTCAGAATATATGGAAGGCCATTCCGTGTCGAAGATGATCGGTTCCCCGCCGGGTTATGTGGGGTTCGAGGAGGGCGGACAGCTCTCGGAGAAGATTCGCAGGAATCCTTATTCGGTAGTTCTTTTTGATGAGATAGAGAAAGCCCATCCGGATGTGTTCAATGTGCTTTTGCAGGTACTGGATGACGGGCATATCACAGATTCCAAGGGCCGTAAGGTAAGCTTTAAGAATACCATATTGATCATGACTTCCAATGCGGGAGCGCAGCGCATCATAGATCCCAAAAATCTGGGATTTGGGGCGGCAGAGAGTGAACAGCAAAGCTATGATAAGATGAAGGGCAAGGTCATGGAGGAGGTAAAACGCCTCTTTAAGCCCGAGTTTATCAACAGAATCGACGAGATTATGGTGTTCCATCCGCTGGGACGCGAGGAAATGAAACAGATCATTACCCTGTTATCCAAAAATTTGACGAAACGTTGTAAGGAGCAGATGGATATTGATTTGTCCATCACGGCATCTGTCAAAGAGTATCTTATCGAGAAACATATGGATGTGAAGATGGGTGCACGGCCTATGAAGCGGGCAATCCAGTCAGAGATAGAGGATGCGCTGGCGGAGGAAATTCTTTCCGGCAGAGTGAAACGCGGTGACAACGTATCAGTGGGACTCAAAAACAAAAAAGTATCTTTCACAGTACGCGTGTGAGGGATCTAAATAACACAAAACTTAGGAGGAAAACACAATGGCTGTAGTAGACGAGTTATTGCGCACGGAGGAGGACGGCGCCATCAGTTTTGGCAACCATAAGCTGGCAGCGAAAGCGAAAGTGGAAGACTATGAGCATGGCGGGGATCTGTATAAGGTTAAGACTTATAAGGAACTGACCAAGTTAGAGAAGAATGGTATGTTTGCCTATGAATCGGAGCCGGGAACCAGTGTGAATGGCTTTGCGGAGACAGAAAACGGCGTTACCTTTACCGTGGAGGGTGACGAGGATGCCCAGATTACCGTGGGACTGGAAGAGGATACCGAATATGATGTGTATCTGAATGATGCCAACGTGGGCAGGATGAAGACCAACTTGAGCGGCAAGTTGAATATCAGTGTGGAATTGGCCAGTGCCGGTGAAGTGCAGGTAAAGATTACAAAATAAAGGTAGGAAGTTTTAAACAACGGCTGCCGGGCTTTGTCAGGCGGTCGTTGTTTTTTGATAAGGAGTATATATGGCAAAGAATAAGACGACTGTTTTTTTCTGTCAGAATTGTGGATATGAATCTTCCAAGTGGATGGGGCAGTGTCCGGGCTGCAAGGAATGGAATACGATGGTGGAGGAGAAAGCACCTGCAAAGAGTAACAGCGCGGGGACGGGTGCCCACAGGCGGGAGAATGTTGTACCCACAAGCCTGACGGCTGTGGATTTACAGGAAGAGGAACGGATGAGCACCCATATGGCGGAATTGGACAGAGTGCTTGGCGGCGGTATTGTGCCGGGTTCCCTGACACTGGTGGGCGGCGATCCCGGTATCGGCAAGTCGACCCTGCTTTTACAGGTGTGCAGGCATATGGCGGCGGACGGACATAAGGTACTCTATATCTCCGGGGAGGAATCGCTTAGACAGATTAAGATCCGGGCCAACCGCATCGGCAGTTTTACGGACAATCTGCTGCTTTTGTGTGAGACCAGCTTAGAGACTGTGGAGCAGACCATACGCAGCCAGATGCCTGCGATTACCATTATCGATTCCATACAGACCATGTATCATGAGGAGATTTCTTCGGCACCGGGCAGTGTATCCCAGGTGCGGGAGTCTACCAATGTGCTGTTACAGCTGGCCAAGGGCTTAAATATCTCGGTTTTTATTGTGGGACATGTAACCAAGGAAGGCACGGTGGCCGGGCCCCGGGTCTTGGAACATATGGTGGATACGGTGCTTTACTTTGAGGGGGACAGACATGCTTCCTATCGAATCTTACGGGGTGTAAAGAACCGTTTTGGTTCCACCAATGAGATCGGTGTGTTTGAGATGAAAGAGGAAGGGCTCGTAGAAGTAAAGAACGCTTCGGAATTTATGCTGAGCGGGAAACCGGAAGGGGCCAGCGGCTCCGTGGTATCCTGTTCCATGGAGGGGACAAGGCCCATGCTCCTGGAGATACAGGCCCTGGTCTGCCACAGCAATTTCGGGATTCCCAGGCGGCAGGCAACGGGTATGGACTTTAACAGGCTGAATCTTCTGATGGCAGTGTTGGAGAAACGGTTGGGTGTGCAGATGTCGGACTGTGACGCATATGTGAATCTGGCTGGCGGTATGCGGATTCAGGAACCGGCTATTGACCTGGGTGTATCCATGGCGGTGGTATCCAGTTTTAAGAACCGTGTCATTGATGATAAGACGATTGCCTTTGGGGAAATCGGCTTAAGCGGTGAAGTGCGCGGGGTGTCCATGGCCGCACAGCGGGTCAGTGAGGCGGCAAAGTTGGGATTTACCACCTGTATCCTGCCGGAAGTCAATCTGGGTCAGGTGAAAGCAATCAAAGGAATCCGGCTGATCGGTGTAAGGAGTGTAAGAGATGCCATAGATTTGATATAGGGTTCTATACAAAACGAAATTTTTGTGGTAGGATAATGTGGATGTGGGTTGGAAGGGCATCCCGCAGGCAGAATTTGAACGAAAAGGATTTTGAGGGGAAACAGACAAAGGAGCCGGTATGGACGAACATATGCAGGAGTCTCAGGAAAGCAAAAAGTCTGAACATCCGAATGATACACAGAAGAAAAAGCGCAGTATATGGAAGAATGTTTTGCTGGTAACCCTGGAGGTAAGTGTTCTGCTTATCGCCGTTGCCGTGTTATATGTGGTCACCAGAACGACAGAAGAGGTGGAGCGCAGGGAAATTGACGAAGAGCAGATCATCATCAATGAAGAAGTGGAACAGCAGATAGAGGAAGAAGAGGAAGTCGAAGAGAAGGGCTATCGCAACATTGCACTTTTTGGGGTGGATGCCAGAGACGGGGAACTGGGCAGAGGAACCAGAAGCGATTCCATCATCATTGCCAGTATCAATCAGGACACCCAGGAGATCAAGCTGATCTCGGTATTTCGTGACACCTTTTTAAACCTGAGCAACGATACGTATAATAAATGTAACGCGGCTTACGCCCAGGGAGGGCCGGAGCAGGCGATCAGTATGCTCAATGCCAATCTTGATCTGGATATCACAGACTATGTAACCATTGGATTTGCCGGACTGATTGATGCGGTGGATGCGCTGGGCGGTGTGGAGATGGAGGTCACAGAGTCGGAGATTTCCCATTTAAACAATTACCAGCTGTGCATGGCGGAGGAACTGGGTGTGGATTATATTCCGGTGAAACACAGCGGCAGACAACTGTTAAACGGTATGCAGGCTACAGCCTATTGCCGGATTCGTTATACCAAAGGTGACGATTTCAGAAGGGCGGAGAGACAAAGGGATGTGCTCCGCGCTATGATGGATAAAGCACAGGGGGCATCGGTAGGAGAGTTGACTGCGATGGTCAATGCTGTGCTGCCGCAGGTGGAGACCTCCCTGAATGTCAATGAAGTCCTGAGTGTGCTTGGGAGCGTGGCAGGTTATACTGTGGTTGCCAGTGACGGTTTTCCTTTTGAGGGCAACAGACTCGGCGCCAATGTGGGCAGTAAGGGAAGCTGTGTTATTCCCGATGATCTGGAGGAGAATGTAAAACTGCTCCATCAGGCACTTTATCCGGAGAAGACCTATGTGCCTTCCAGACAGGTGCAGAATATCAGCGATGAAATAGAAAAGATGACGCAGGAATATATACAATAAAGAACGGGGTAATGACCCGGTATAGAGGAAAATACAGTACACGGCAGCAGTTTATATGTAAACTGCTGTCGCGTTGCGTAAGCTGCCGGCATTGGAGTCTGTAAGCTGCCGGCACACAGTTTATCATAAAGGAGAATCTTGTGTATGAAAAAACTGCTGGTTTACCTGCAAGATTATAAGAAAGAGACTGTCTGCGCCCCGCTTTTTAAGATGCTGGAGGCTACCTTTGAGCTGTTTGTGCCGCTGGTGATGGCGGCTATCATAGACAAAGGCATCAAGGAGGGGGACATTTCCTATGTCCTGCAAATGGGGCTTTTGTTGATTGCACTGGGGTTGATCGGCCTGGTCTGTTCTATTACGGCGCAGTATTTTGCGGCCAAGGCGGCAGTAGGCTTTTCCACCGGATTGAAACATGCCCTCTTTAGCCACATCCAGAGCCTTTCCTTTACGGAAATAGACACCCTGGGCACATCGACCATGATCACACGGATGACCTCCGATGTAAACCAGGTGCAGAACGGCGTCAATATGGTACTGCGGCTGTTCCTGCGTTCTCCCTTTATCGTGTTTGGGGCCATGATCATGGCCTTTACCATTGATGTTAAGGCGGCTTTCATCTTCGTGGTGACCATACCTCTTCTGTCTGTTGTGGTGTTTGGTATCATGATGATCACCATGCCTATGTACAGAAAGGTGCAGGCAGGCCTCGATAAGGTGCTTGGTGCTACCAGGGAAAATCTTACCGGTGCCAGAGTGATTCGTGCATTTAATAAAGAAGAGGAAGAAATCGAACAGTTCGAGGAGAAGAACGCGGTACTCACGGATTTACAGCTCTTTGTGGGGAAAATATCTGCATTGACTAATCCGGTCACATATATCATCATCAATGCGGCCACCATCTTCCTGCTCTATACCGGGGCAATCCGGGTCGATGAGGGAACCATCACCCAGGGACAGGTGGTAGCCCTGGTCAATTATATGTCCCAGATTCTGATAGAACTTGTGAAACTGGCGAACCTGATCATTACCATCACTAAGGCGCTGGCCTGTGCGAACCGGATAGAGAGCATTTTTGAGATTCGATCCTCCATGACCTGGGAACAGACGGCGGCCGGGCAGGATCAGGCCCATTCGGCGGCCGGGAAAGAGGAGTCTCCTTATGCCGTGGAATTTGACCATGTACACCTGACATACGCCGGGGCCGGGGCGGAATCCCTTTCGGATATTGATATCAGAGTGAAGAAAGGACAGACCGTGGGCATCATCGGCGGTACCGGTTCCGGGAAGTCTTCCCTTGTCAATATGATTCCCAGATTCTATGATGCCACCCGCGGAACCGTGCGCATAGACGGTAAGGATGTGAAGAACTATTCCATGGAAGAACTGCGTCAGAAAGTGGGCGTGGTCTTACAAAAGGCGGTCCTGTTTGCGGGCACTATCCGGGAAAATCTGCTCTGGGGTGATGCGGATGCCACAGATGAGAGCTTATGGCAGGCGCTGGCTACAGCCCAGGCCAAAGAATTTGTGGAGAGTAAAGACGGTAAATTGGATGCTCCTGTAGCCCAGGCGGGCAGAAACCTTTCCGGCGGACAGAAACAGCGTCTGACCATTGCCAGAGCCCTGGTGGGTAATCCACAGATACTGATTCTGGATGACAGTGCTTCAGCCCTGGATTATGCTACCGATGCGGCCCTCCGTAAGGCCCTGCGGGAATTGCCGGGAGAAACCACCGTGTTTATCGTTTCCCAGAGAGCATCTTCCATTCAGCACGCGGATCAGATCATTGTGCTGGATGACGGTATGATGGTGGGCTGCGGCACCCATGAGGAATTACTGCAAAGCTGCGAAGTCTATCAGGAAATCTATTATTCACAGTATGCAAAGACCGAGAGTCATTAAAGAAAGGCGGGGAGAAATCATGACAGGACAAAGAAAAACCCTGGGAAAGGTTTTACGCTATATTAAGAAATACTGGTTCTATCTGGCGGTTTCCATACTAATGGCAAGTGTCACGGTGGCGTTGACCCTGTACCTGCCGATATTGACCGGTAGAGTCATTGATTTGGTGATTGCAAAAGGGCAGGTAGATTTTACCGGTGTGTTTGCGATTCTTAAGCAGATGGCAGTGATCATTGCCCTGACGGCAGCAGCGCAGTGGATCATGAATGTATGTAACAATAAGATGACCTACCGTATCGTACAGGATATCCGCAACGAGGCTTTTAGGCGGATTGAGATTTTGCCTTTGAAATATATTGACGCTCATTCTTACGGCGAAGTGGTCAGCCGCGTCATTGCGGACGTAGATCAGTTTGCAGACGGCCTTTTAATGGGATTTACCCAGTTCTTTACCGGTGTGATCACTATTCTGGGCACCCTGGGATTTATGCTCAGTGTCAACGTGGCTATCACAGGTGTCGTTGTGCTTGTGACACCTTTGTCGTTCTTTGTGGCCGGCTTTATTGCAAAGAAAACATTTACCATGTTTAAGTTACAGTCAGAGACCAGAGGAGAGCAGACGGCTCTGATCGAGGAGATGATCGGCAATCAGAAAGTGGTGCAGGCATTTTCCCATGAAGATGAGGCATTGGAAGAATTTGATGAGATTAACGAGCGGTTGCAGAACTGCTCCCTGCGGGCTATCTTTTTCTCCTCCATCACCAATCCTTCCACCCGTTTTGTCAATAACCTAGTGTATGCCGGTGTTGCTGTGACCGGTGCAGTCTATGCAATCCGGGGTGGTATCAGTGTGGGACAGTTATCCTGTTTCCTCACCTATGCGAACCAGTATACCAAGCCTTTTAATGAGATATCGGGTGTGGTGACAGAATTGCAGAACGCTCTGGCCTGTGCCGCACGTATTTTTGCACTGATAGAAGAGGAGCCCCAGGTGCCCGAGAAAGAGGATGCCAAAGTACTGCATGATGTGGAGGGGCGGGTTGATCTTGAACATGTGGCCTTTTCCTATGTGCCGGAGAAAGAGCTGATTACGGATTTCAACCTATCCGTACAGCCCGGACAGCGGGTGGCAATCGTAGGACCTACGGGCTGTGGAAAAACCACGGTCATTAACCTGTTAATGCGCTTCTATGATGTGAACGAAGGGAAAATCTGTGTGGATGGTGCAGATATCCGGGATGTGACAAGAAAGAGCCTAAGAGCCAACTACGGCATGGTATTGCAGGAGACCTGGCTGAAAGCGGGTACTATCCGGGATAATATCGTGATGGGCAGACCCGATGCCACCGAAGAGGAGATTATCGCCGCGGCGAAGGCATCCCATGCACACAGCTTTATCAAGAGACTGCCCCAGGGATATGATACTCTTATCGGCGAGGATGGGGGCAGCCTGTCCCAGGGACAGAAACAGCTTCTTTGCATTACCCGTGTCATGTTGTGCCTGCCGCCCATGCTGATCTTAGATGAAGCCACATCCTCCATTGACACCAGGACAGAAATCCGGATTCAAAAGGCATTTGCCACTATGATGCAGGGGCGTACCAGCTTTATTGTGGCACACAGACTTTCCACAATCAGGGAGGCTGATGTGATTCTGGTGATGAAGGACGGCAATATCATAGAACAGGGCAATCATGAGACACTGCTTGCCAGAAAAGGTTTCTATGCGAAACTTTATGAGAGTCAGTTCGCTTCATAATAAGAAGCGTCCTCATTGTAGTCCATGGATTCTGAGCGGATGTCAGTGATGACACCGTTTTCCCAGGTAAAGAGCAGATAACGGTAAACTACCCGGTGATTGGTCAGATACGCTTCACCGGTCAGATAGGAAATCAGGTCTGCCTTTTCAATTTCGTTGTCTTCACAGAATTGATCGGTGTCTATGGCCAGTCCGTCAACAAAGAAAGCGGGCAGGATCATAGTGGAAACTGTGTCAAAAGGAATTTCATCCACAGGCAGGAACTGATAGTCGGCCTGTGGATTTTCTGTTGCAGAATCGGACACAGCATAGAAGATCATATATTCCCGGTAGGCATCTTTGAAAGCTTCGGCGCTGTCACCAACCTTTACGCCGCGGCTTGTAGAACCTGTCTCTGCGTCCAGTTTATAATCATCTACAGTAAGAAGCGGCGTTTCCCTGCCGCAGGCACATAATAAACAGGAGGCCAGACAGAGAAATACCAGGCTTACCATCATCTTTTTCATCATCAGTTCATATCCTTTCATTTTCCTACAGGTAAAATTTAAAAACCCGTGAGTGACAACTCACGGGTCGATGACAGGGGCAGTAGGAATCGAACCCACATCGATGGTTTTGGAGACCACTGTTCTACCTTTGAACTATGCCCCTTTATAGTGAAGTGCAGTTATAGGAAAACCGCCGAGAGTTATTATAGCATAGGTGGGATAGTTTCGCAAGGGAAATAATTGTTTTCTTCTTCAGTGTGAAACACGAAGTTCTACATGAAAGGGGTATGGGTAGAATTTAAAATTGCAATTTACAGCTAGAAATTTCAAAATGTTCATTTTATGTTCGTTGTATGTTTGGAGCGGCTTAGATATATTATAAGTAAGGAGTCTCATTGATTCCTTCATCACAATATGAGTCCTGTGACTGTTCTGACAGGACGGTAAAATAAAAGTGACCGAGTGATGAAAACTATGGGAGAGCAAAGGCTCTCCCATTTTTACTAAGGAGATGCTATGTGTTTTAAAGAGGACTTGTTTGACTATCAAGTATTAAATTTAACAGATAAATTTTATTCTGATTACCCTGATCCACCATATGAAGAAATTTTGAAAAAGAATAGTAGACCATATAATTGCTTGTCAGTGCAGTCGCATTATGGCTATTTTATTTGTATTCCGTATAGAAGCCATATTAATCATAAACAAGCTTTTAAGTTTAAGAAGAGTATTCGCTCCAAAAGAACAAATTCTGGATTGGATTACAGTAAAATAGTGATAATCAAAAACAGTGAATATATAAGCACTACAGAGGCTATTGTGGATAAGGACGAGTTTAATGAAACGAGGGACAATATTGAATACATTAAAAAAGATGCACAGAAATATATTGACAATTATGTAGATTATTTAATGGGAAAAACCACAAAGTATGACAAAAGGGAATTTGAACGTATTATAGATATTCTACATTGCAATATTTTCATAATGAATTAGAATTATTCTCTCCGCCCTACTCAGGCGCATTTTCCATATACGCAAAATAAGCTTCCTTAAATTGATTAAATTTCCTTCTGGAAAGATAGGCGTTTTCCCTGCCTGCATAGAAAGTGATGGTTCCCTGATTAAACTGCATCACATACTTCATATTGACGATGTAGCTTTTGTGGGTCTGAAAGAAAGATCCGCTATGCAGTGTTTTGATCCAGGAGTGGATGGTCTTCTCAGCAGAATATTTCCCGGAAACCGTATGAACAACGGTCGTTCTTAATTGGGCTTCGATAAAGATGATGTCTGCCTCAGGTATTGTGGTTACGACGCCTTTGTTCTCAATGGTTACAGCGGAATTAAGGAGATAATAGGATTTCATGGCATCCTCCATATTTTCAAAAAGCCGGTTTTTGTCCAGGGGTTTCGAGAGATAACGGTATGCGTTCATACGCATGGCATCATCCAGGTACTGCATATCGGAAGAGATGATAAAGAGGAGAACATTGGGAGCTGCCTTTTTGAGTTCCCTTCCCGCTTCAATACCGTCTGAGCCGGGCGATTCTGTATCCAGAAAGACAATGTCCTTGCGGCCGGTATCTGCCAGCAGGGCATTTCCATCTGAAAAGGTGACCAGTTCGGGCATCTCATATTTTTTAGAAAGAAAATATTCCTGAAGATATTGTGTAACTTGTTCTGATATCATGTGTTCAGCATCGCAGATAAGGATACGCATTGTTTGCAGTCCTCCTCCTATTAGTGTAGTTTTATTTTACATAAGAATAACAAAAAAAGCAACACTTATCTTTCTTTTCTGCAAAATTTCTCATAAAAATGTAAAAACAAGCATTTTAACACAAAATTCCAGACAAAAACAACCGATGATACAAAATAATGACCGTTCATACATATGCTATCGAAAAAAGTAGTTTTTTGCGCTATGATTTGCATAAAGAATTTTCGTGGTGGGTGTTTTGGATTTGCAGTCGAAATGTAGAGGTCATGACAAATGAGGATGGCAAAATTTAATTTGAGTCACAGCTTGGTTTATAAGGGCATTTTTATTTTTATAACAGCCCTGTTTTATCTATGTATGGGTACAGGTATTAGGGCGAGGGCGCAGGAAACGGAGGAGGCTTCGACCAGTGAGATTGTTGTGGTTCTGGATTGCAGTCAGTCCATGAAGGATGCGGATGCCGGTTACGCCGCTTTTGATGTGGTCAAAGCGTTGGCTGCGGCCTTACCGAGGGACTACCGGGTAGGCCTGGTTGCTTATCAGGAGGAGGTATGTGCGAAACAGCCTCTGGGCAGCAGTCATGAAATGATGGGGCGTGCTCTGGAGGGAATCGGGTACGCTGACTACGGAAATGCCGGCGCCGGCTTATGGGAGGCGGTGTCATTGTTGGATTCGGATGCGGCGGACAAAAGAATCATCCTCATTTCGGACGGCGAGATCATGATGAAGACACAGGAGGGCACGGAAGAGTCCGCAGAATTATTTGACCGGGCGGTGAAAGAGGCGGCCGGCAAAGGAATCCGCATAGATGTGGCAGCCCTTGGACAGAAGCTGGAAGAGGGGCATACGGTGTATGCGGCCGCCGGGGCCACAGGGGGACAGCTTTATGAACTGCCGGATGGGGAGGCGCTGGGGGATTTTACGCAGGCACAGCTTTTGGAACAATGCGGGCTGCGGGTATCCCATGTGGGACAGATCAACGGACTTAGCGGGGAACTGTCGGTGAGGCTTCCGGATTGTCTGATGAGCAAGGCAAGGCTTGTGCTGCTTGGCAGTCAGCAGAACGAGAATATGACAGTTAACTGCGAGGCGGAAAAGATGCAGGTATCCAAAGGAGGAACCTATACCGTCATAGAACTGTTGCATCCGGCTTCGGACCAGGTAACCATACAGATGCGTGCAGATGTGCCGATGGATGTAAACGCCTATCTGAGTGCGGAGTACGATTATCGCTTAAGTGCGGATTACAGCTATGTGCAGGCGACACAGACAGCCAATCTCCGGATGCACATAACCGATCTGAGCGGCCGGAATATGCTGGAGGGGCATTTGCAGGACGGCGGCGTGCAGGTATATCTGGACGGGGAACAGCAGGAATACCGGGCAGCAGGCGGATTTTTCTGCCTTTCCGGGCAGTATGAACAGGATGCCATGGCGGACCTGCGGATAGGGTTTGACGGGTTGTATGGTTATTATTATGGAGAACCGCAGGTGTCCGTGGAGATTGCGGTACCGGTCATCATAGAGGAAGAACCGCCCGGGATCGACTGGTTCTTCTGGTCGGTCATCATCGTCTTTGTGGCGGCGCTGGTCATCATTTTCTGTCTGGCCTACAGGCAGAAGAAACGAACAGCCGGGAAGCGCAGATTTATTGACGAGAGCAGGACGCTTCCCAGGGAAACCCAGAACCATAAGAGTGAGTTTAACGGGAAACTGCAGATTTATGTGATACACAGCAAAGAGGAGATTGATTACCCGCCGGAGAGCATCAATCTGTTTGCAAGATGTAACCGTGACATCATCACGCTGGAATGGCTTCTGGATGCCTGCAATCTGCCCCTTAACCTGAAAGGGGCGGAGCGGATCATCCTCAAACCGGGAGACGACAGGAGCCTGATCATCAAGAACAACAGCAAAGCCTCTGTGCTGATGGGGCGGGAGCTTTTGCTGAAAGGCCATGCCTACCATTTGTATTATGGGGAAAAAGTAACTTTTATTTTTGATCCGGAGGATACAGAAATAGAAGTTCACTATAGAGACTTAAAACCAAACGAAAGATAGGGAGGGAAACAATGAGCATAATCAAACAGACAAACAGGACATTACTGTTTGAAGAGATCAATCCGGAGAAGCCGGATCTGCTGACGCTTGTGGGTGATGTGAGAGGAATCGACAGCTTAAGCGATGAGAAGATCAAAGAGATGAACGAGGCGTTGCTGGTGAGGAATTTCGACGAGTTCATAACCAAGTTTGAACCGGTGGTCTATTCTTTCTTTAATGCCAACAATCAGAAGATCATGTACACCTTAAAGAAGCCGGAGACTATTACGGAGGACATGCTGACGCCTATTTATCTGAATAAGCAGAATGATTTCCTGAAGATGCTGATGTCTCTTGTGGAAGCCAAACGCTCCCAGAGCATCATCAACGTGGATTTTCAGTTTGACAAGCTGACAGACATGATATCGCCGAAGAAGGTCATGGAGGATATCAAACAGAACCGTAAGGAACTCCAGTATACTTATAAGAACTATGCCGAACTGGAGGACGGCGACCCGCACAAATTGGACATTGCGGATAAACTGAACGTGATGTTTGAAGAGGCCAGTGTGAATTACAATAACGTGCTGGCAATGCTGCCCCTTGCCATTGAAGACATCAAGACAAGACTGCTTCTGGGAGAGGCCGAGGAGAAGAAAGATAACACGCCGCTGGCCCTGGGTGTCTTAAGCATGGATGAAAAGGGAGAACTCAAAGTTCTGGAAGTGCCAAAGACTGAGTCGGCCGAGCTGATGGTTGTGGATGACAACGTCAATGCCGGCCTGATCTCGGCCCTGGAAGACGACTATGAGGCTCTCAATGAAGAGAGCAGCGACTATGTGAAAGCGCTGGTTACGAGAACATACTGCCCGCTTGCCTCCACCATGGTGAGCAATATCGACATCAAGCAGGAAGTGAGCAATTACAATTCCTATCTGGAATTTTACAAGACGGCCAAAGACGACTTTATCAAGGTGGTAAAGCCTCTGATTGAGAAGATATTGGGCGTATGGGCTTATTTTGAACAGTATCCGTCGAACTTAAAGGGCATGCGGCCGACCATGTTCGTGACCAATGTGTCCAATGATATGCTGGTAAAGAGCAATAACCTGCCGAGACTGATTGCTTTCTTAAATACGGTCAACGCCAAGAATGATTTCGATAATACCATATGGTATGGCATTGTGCCCTCCGTCTCCCTGGATCAGAATTCCAATATCAAACTCACCAGACAGCGTTTCAAAGGAAATGAGAAGGTGGAGAAAACCGGCGTCAACAGTGTGGAAGCTTTAGTACGGCTGCTGGATGTACTCAAAGACTATTCGGTACAGTGTTTCTTCAGCTATGAGACGGGGGATAAGACCACCTTCAACTACATGGCAACGGAAGGCATTGAGAAATTCGAGGAGCGGTGCAGCTCCCTTACCGGGAAAGCGTTCAGCGAGTTTGCCATCCCCTGTATTCCGAACTTTACCATTATCCCGAAAGAGAAGTCCGGCGTGATCCTGGATAAGCGCATGACCGTCAATGAAAATAACATGGCCGAGCTTTCCCGGGAAAAAGAGGACATCATGAAGCTGTGGATAGACGGCGTCTATGTGGGAGCGGCCTATATTGCGGCAGGTCTCGTGGCAGCTTACCAGTGTCCGGATTACCTGAAAGAGAAATTCAAGAGAAACGTGGACGAGGAACTGCCCGGCGTCAGGTTCGATATCGAGGCGGGAGACCATCCGCTGAGAGTCCATACGGTGATGGCCAAGGAGATTACCGGATTTACCAATTCCATCAAGAACGAGATCAACAGACGCAGCTTCGGATTCGTCTTTTCATCCGAAAATGCCATGTTGGAAGCAGAGAACATATCCCATATCATGGTTTATAAAGCAAGGAACCTGATGAGTGACGGCAAGGTGTACGAGCCGATTTACAAGACTCAGGTGACTACTTATATCGAGAGAGTTTTGCGCCATGCGACCAGCGATTATAAACAGGAGAATATCGTGAAATTCTTCTCGAACAACCCTTCCAGCCAGAAGAGCAGATGGCTGGAGAAGAAAGCCTGCGTCAACGCGATCCTGGGCGCAGGGGATGATGTGGAATATGAGATTGATGAGAGTAACGGATACTGTGTACTGAACATCACATTTAACGGCAACGTTAAGAATCTGGAAATCGAAATCAATCGACTTAACTCAAACAACCGTGCAATGTAATGTAAGAAAAGGAGGATGCAAAAATGGGTTTCAGGTTGAGTGTAACAGGTGGTGCAGAGCAGATCGCTCTGAATGAGAAGAGCATTAAGAATGTGGTCTTCGGTTCGGAGTCCGCAGTGGATTCCAATGCGCGGGCAACCGATTTCGGTGTCTCCATGAAGATATGGGGCAAGATGCTCTACAAGCTTGGCGGGGAAGGAAGCGACGCTACATTGGAGCTCTCCAAGTGGTCGGTGGTTCCCTCGGAGAAAGCTGACTGCTACCGCACGGCGACGGTAGAAGTTATCTCAGCGGGTCAGGTAGTCCGCAAATATGAAGTGCCCAATGCTTTTGTGATGGAGTACTCCGAGGAGATGGACGATGAGACAGGTGTGGGAACCTTCTATCTGCATGTGAAGCAGAAAAAGGACGAGAATGACAAAGTGAAAATTGAAGGCGGTTACGCAGGCGAGTAGAAAGGAGAAGAACGATGGCATTTGTAGTAAAAGTTGAGGGTATGGAAGCATTTGAGATATCCAAAGAGTGTGTTAAGAGTGTAAAGATGACGACGGATATTCCGCAGGATTCCAATGCAAGGACGAAAGATTTCGGGGCTACCATGACGATCAAAGGTAAGATTCTGACCGCAGTGGGCGGGGATCCCTTTGACAGCACGAGAAAGATGGCGTTGTGGTCAGTGGTTCCGGCAGAGAGAGCAGACAGCTACAGAAAAGTGACAGTGGAGTATGTTGCCGCAGGCATCATGGAGAGAAAGTACTGTTTCCCCAATGCGTTTGTGATCGACTATAAAGAAGATTACGGCGATGAAGAGGGAATCGGCACCTTTACGCTGGTCATTAAGCAGAAGAAAGACAAGATTAGTACAGTTTCGGTAGAAGGCGGCTATATGGCATAGGTCTGCCTGAGTATTTATAACCTGAGGGCGTATCCAACATCCGTTGCATACGCCCTCTCAGAAAAAGGAGCCTGTCATGGATTATTACAAAATACTGGGAGTGCCCAAAGAAGCGGACGAAGAGCAGATCAAGCAGGCTTACCGCAGGATGGCCAAGAAATACCATCCGGACTTAAATCCGGATAATCCGCAGGCAGAGGCCAGATTCAAGGACATCGTGGAGGCATATGAGACACTGGGAGATGCCGAAAGACGGAAGGCCTATGATGTAAAACAGGATAAAGCGGCCGGCAGGAGCCGGGAGGCAGGACAGGGCGGCGCAAAGGATGGCGACTTTACACCAAATATGGATTTTGGTGCATTTACGAAGGACATGGAGAAATATTTCGGGTTTTCCTTTACAGGAGGGTCGGCCCCGCAGGGACAGGGTTCGGCTCCAAACGGTCAGAAGGCTGGCAGTGGGAAAAGGAATCCGCTTGATGTGACGGAGATGTTTGAAACGTTTATGAAGATGAAATAATGTAAAAAATTTTATAGATATATTGTCAAAATCGTACCGAAATGATGCAAAAATGATGCAAAAGAGGTTTACAATATAAATAAAAAAGCAATGTTAGACATTACGATTGTTGTATCCTGTGTGACAGGAGCGGCGGTGGGAATATGAAATTTTTTTTAACAGAGACAAATACAAGGAACCGACTGCCATATGGGATCAATGCGAACAGAGCGGTAGATGTTCGTTACGCAAATCGGAAAAATTCCTATAGGATTCCCAATTGTTGTGTTGTGGATATGAAAACACCAAGCGAAGTGTTTTTTACGGATATTATAACAGAGCCGTTTCTTATGGTCAGCAGAGAAGTGGCAGAAGTGATAGAGATGTATACACCGGAAACAATATTTAAGACCATCTATCTGTTGGAAACAGAGAGTGAGATAAATGCAACCTATTTTATGCCTTTTGTAGAGGAAGTGGAGTGCCTGTCGGAGCAGACTAAGAGAAGCCGGGGTGGAACGGAACTGCTTGACATTGTGTTGCGTCAGGATGCGGTGGCGGAGAAGCCGATCTTCAGAGTAGCAGGATTTACACATGTCTATCTGATTGTCAGGCTGGATGCGATTGAAAGTATGTTGAGAAGAGGCATACGAGGAATAAAGCTGAAAGAATTAAGTGTTGTATAACAACAGTAATTATGAAATTCTTTCATGATTGTTGGAATTGTACAAATAGTATAACCAACACAGACGCGCTTTCGCTCCGTTCAAACGCAGCAGTACTAGGCTAGTGGAGTTGCTTCGCAACTCCGAACCTACGCCAAGTGCTGGCGTTTTGCAAGGGTCTGCTTATGGTTATGCTATTTGCACAATAATTACGGCATTGAAATGAGTTTTGCAAATGTCTAGTTGTATAACAGGTATGAGGAGAATTGTATATGTCAGGGATGAAAATATTCCAATTAAATCACGCAGAAAAAATACAGGAACATGCTCAGTGGGAGTGTGGAGAACATGATGAGTTCTCGCAGGAGCATATAGAGAAGTGCTTGAATAAAATGCTGTCAGCATATGTTGACGATGATAGAAACTATGTAGTGGATTACGCAGAAATAGAATGTACTGATATGTGTAGTTACGAACATTGTATTAGATATCAGAATGGCAAAACAAGACTCTATGATGTGATAAAGGAAGGCGGGGGAGGAGCTGTTGAGCGGGATTATATTCCGGCCGGAAGAAAAGAGGGGGAAATTTATTTCCTTGGGGATAGACACGAACTTTTGAAAATGCGAAAGCTACATGCACTACATGCCCAAGATGCCTCTGCTAATGGAATTCGTTTTGCCACCGTAGTGGACAATATATGTCTGCGGGATGTCAGGGAAGGTATTAAAAGAATAGACATGCCTATGGACGGCCTGCCAATCACATGTGAGGCAAATATTGTCAGCATGGGGAATTGCAGAATCATGAGGGAGTCAGATATACCGGAGATAGAGAAAAGATTGGAGGAATCAATGAAATATGGCACCTGTTATAGTCTTATAAAACTGACAGGTGAATGGGTGAATCCACTCTGTACAGAAGAGATTACGGGAAATTGTTATGAAGAAGATGTAGGGGATGAAGATATTATCAGGCCGCCGTGTACTGAACCAAGGCATCATCAAACCATGAAGTTTGATACAAAATATGGAGAACAGGAAGGATTAACGATGTTGTCTACGCTGTTATGTAACAGAGGCGGAGTTATTACGATTAAGGTGCATGGGCAGATTTATTTGGATCGTATTATAGAAGATGATATAGAAGATAATATAGAAGATAGAATACAGGAACTTATGGATTCTATAGAAGGGAAACCGGTTAGTTCTTTTGATGAAATATGTAAACTTCCAACAGTAGAAATATTGGCAAGACTAATTTACCAGGAAGACAGAGATATGAATGAAGGGCAAAATGCGGTGGCGTTTTCGATAATAAACAGACTGTTTTCTGAGACTATTTTTCTAAAGAGAACAAAAAGCAATAGTATTTATAGTGTTATTACTGGGTCAGGTCAATATGATTCTCTTGTTCGTGATTCAAAAAGAACGCCTAACTCATATCGTCCACCAATTTCTGAAGATGAGATTTCTGAAATCGATCTTGATGGGGAGAAAAAAGCATGGGAAAATGCAAAGAGACTTGCGGCAGTAATGGTTATTGCAATAGAAGAATATGGTAATGAAAATGAAGGCGAATTAAAAGACAATGATCGAAGAGAAAACGTTGTGATAAAGGGAGATTTGGAAACACGCCAACAGATTGTTGATTTTATGGAACAGCTGGAAGATATGAATGGGCAACCAATAAAGAATGAAATTGATACGAGAGATAGCTTTAGGAGTCAAGATGGTTATAAGGATGAGGGTTATGGAAAAACTGAAAAAGGTGGAAACACATTTTTTTGGGACGAATAAATACTGGTGCCTGCAAATAAGTTTATTTTGCCTATCCATAACGGGACTTTTCCTTCTGGGGGCCTGCGGCAGAAATGAAATAAGGCCAAATGAGGCTGATAAACAAGACTTACCATCTTTACAGATCCCGCTTGAGGAAATAGCAGAAAGAATCGAGTATGAGTATATCTATGAAAATATGATAGACCATATAGCGGATCATGATTATAAGCGGTTGTCGTTTCTTCCATCAGGGGAGGATATTGACGTATCGTTCTATACCGTAGAGGGAAATAAGATTTTATTTTTGCCGGAAGAAAAGGCAAATACCCAAGCCATGGTAAATGGTGAAATGTGTAACCTGTATTACTGCAAAGAGGCCTGCGGCTATGTATTTTATGTCCTTGTAGACTGGCAGTTATCGGAGCAGGGGGTTCCTGTCAACTCACTGGAGGGGGATTATTACTATAGGATCAGGGAATGTATTGTGCGGGATAAGGATGCTGTGTATGAAGAGATTGACCTGTATGATTCCCCAATATATTTCAGCTATGAATTTGTATCAGATGATCTGGTCAAACTGGGAGAGGTGAAAGTGACTTTTGATCCGGAAGCCACGATTGCATTGCCGGAGATAGCAGTGGATGATAATGAGTATATAGATGCCGTGGTAGAATATGCAGCCAGTTTACTGCGGGAGGGACAAGAATATGGTGAGTTCCAGATCTGTCTGGAGACTTATGGGCGAGTACAGGAAAAATATGATGGTACCCGGTGTAAAATAAGCGCGGCAGTGATCGGAGAGACACTGGAAGATTATCTTTTCTTTTCAATCATTGATTGTCGAGGGGAAATCAATGGAGACTCTGTAGGTCCTGAATACTATCCGACCAGAGCAGATTCACCCACATATTTCGTTTCTGAATCGTATTTGGAGGCGGAACCGGAAGGCTTTATACCGGGAATTGTAGGATTGCAGCGGGAAGTGATCGAATTTGAAGTCAGGGAAGAGGACGCTCCGCAAGAAGAGGAGGACGGTCATGTCATAGACTGGCCGGAATACAATCTGGAAATAAATTTTAGTACCATGGATCCGGAGGAGACGGTTAAGCTGCTCAGGTATGTGTACAGCTATGAGGAATGGTTCGGCATGAACGAGCTGGGGTGTCAGACAGGAGAACTGCGGGGATTACAAGATGAAATAATTTATATGTATGCATGGGATAATGAGCCACGCCTTTTCTTTGTTCCCGAATCCCAAGTCAATGCCTATGTCAGATTTAAAAACAGGGTTAAATGTCCGGTACATGTAAACCGGGAAGGAAAGATGGAATTTTATCAGTTGAATCGCAATGTGTATGCGGGAGGAAAAGGACAGTTAAAGACAACCTTTTTTATGGAAAACAGTTTTCCTACGAAGTATGCAGAGGATATGGTATGGCTGGGAGAAACAGAATTCACCTTACAGGAGCTGCCATTGTTAGACATTGCAGAAATAGAAGAGGATGAGTATATCAGCGCATTGAAGAAGTACATAGAAGATGTATTGCGGCAAAACGGACGAAGTGGAACATACGAAATGATAATCGGTGAATATGAGGGTATTCATATCAATACGGTATGTCTGTCAGCAGCGGTTTGCGGAGAGGAAGAAAGTTATTACTTCAGATACATGATTGTAAAATCCGAAAAAGGAAAGTATTATTTCTGGCCGGTGGGATTTGGATTGAATGGCAGTCTGGAAGAAAGTGAAGCACAGAGACATTACATGAACGCCCTGTGTATTGAAAGGACAAAGCAACTGGACAGAAACAGTATGGTGATAGAAGTTGATTAGATGTTTGTCTGGTACAGAAAATAATACAAAAGAGGATTACCATATGAACAAGAAAGCAACCTTAGACATAACGATTATCATATCCTGTATAACAGGAATGACTTTATCCTATGTCTATCTGGACAATATAGAAAGAATTGCGAGTCTGACTCTTCTGGGGATAGTGGGAGCGGTTTTCCTGTTACTTATGTTTACAGATATAAACCAAACGCATAGAAGAAAGGAAAGACATGATACAGGAAAAACCGGGATTTCAGAAATCCTGCTTCTGGGGGAAGACAATAATATAACGGATACATGGGATATCTACAAGAAAACATCCATCGTATTCGGAAAGGATGAAGGACAGAATCAGGTAGATATCAACCTCAAAAATACAGACTATGCGGGAACTGTGGATGGAGAACATGCTGTCATGAATTACAGTAACGGCAGTTGGTACATAGAGGACTTGGACAGTGAGAACGGAACCAGGATTCAGAGAAACGGCGAGGACAAGCCCTACAGGGTTTCTTCCAGAGAGCCCTGTAAGGTGGAGAAAGGCGATATTATCTATCTGGGGCTGGCACCGCTTAAGGTACGATAAGTATACAGATAAAGAGGAGACAGAACTGATTCATAAGATCCTTTCGACAGATAAAGAAGAATTTGAAGAATTTCTTACAACAGACTGGGAGTTTCCGCACGAGCAGGAGGGGATTTTTATAACAGCCTATGATTTCACGGGAGACGGGAAGGATGGATATTATATTTTTAAGAACTTTACCAGGGAGGAAGATGGATTTATTGAGTTTGATTAGGGAGAGTTTATCCGGTGAACAACTATTATAAATATGTTAAAAGAAGCTGCATAGCTGTCTGTATCCTATGCGTTCTATTAGGCATAATCCTTACGGTACAAATACAAATGCAGAAGGAAGAAATGCAAAGAATAGAACAGGTGAAAACTCAACAGGCGCAGCAGGCAAAAATGGCAGAGGAAGCAGTAAAGGCAGTGACTTCACGGCAAGAGACAAACAAAAGACTGTCCGAAGAGACGGTTCATATGGCAGAGGATATGCAGAATTTCGTACAGGCGTATGAGGCAAACAGGCAGGAGATAGAAAGAGTTGAAACTGAATATACGAAACAGAAGAAAGCCTATGATACAAAGATATATTTAAATGAGATTGTAGCACAACTGGACAGAGAAAATGGGACGAAGAACGGTATAGAGAGATATTTCAAGATAGAAAAAAGGGAATTGGAAGAAATCCTGGAACAGACAGATTGTTCTGAAAGCTTAATTGCCAGGTTTCCCGATGCATCTTACTGGGGTGATTTACTGCCGGCAGGGGATAAGATATGGGTTCAATATGACACGGATTATTCGCAGAATATGCTGCCCGTAGGTCTGGTGATAGAGAATCCGTTGGTGGATCTTGGGTACAAAGATGCCCGTGCCGGGATGTATTTGTTTGATATCCAGGAAATGTATCCGGAGTCGGAAGCAGAAGAAGCCAGATTGGAGTGGAGATATATCCGATATCTGTGGTATAAGGATGATGCATTTGTATATTATTATGTGGCTGTCAGTGAATATGGCGATGCAACTATATTGTATATCACGCCCAGATGATATGGAAAGTATGAAGAGGGATGGATGATGAAACATGTTATGGTAAAGTGTCTGCTGATGGCAGTCTGCACCATAGGCTGCATAGCGGGATGCATTTTACTCTGTCAGAGGAAAGTAGAACAGGAAACGATGATTGTAGATATGGTTTCGGACCCTGCGCGGGAAGAGGAGATGCAGAAAGAGCCGTCTTTGAGAAATCTTGAGATTGCGGATCCGCCCCAGTATGCCATGAGCGGGGAACAGGAAGGATTTCTGAAGGAACAGCAGGAACAACTGCGTGACAGGGAGGAAGAACTACAGTTATTACAGTTAAAGAACGACCTTCTGGATCTGGTGGAAAAGAAGGGAAATGAAGATGAGGATTCTTACATAATCTATGAGAAATATTTCAGGATGAAAGAGGGAGAAATGCTGCGGATTGAGAATAGCGATGATTTATCGGTATGCGGCGTGTGGGGACACCTAAATTCCCATTTTGGCGGCGTGACGTTTGGCACGGTTGAAGATATATTAATTCAGTATGGAAATGACAGTATGAGCGAACCGTGGGAGTATGCGTTGCCAAGGGCACTCATTATCTTCACACCAAATGAAAACAGAGGCCCGGTGGAAGAATTGGCAGGACTGAATTTTGCGCAGATACAGGAGGCCCTTCATGAGACGGAGATTCAGGAAGGTTTTATGTATTTCGAGGATGGGACAGTATATTACATACAGTATGAGGATGCACGTTACGCATATACATTTGTTTCAGAGTATGAGGATGGCAGGGAATCCTGGTTAGTGATTGACAAGAAGATATAAAGTACGGAACCAGAATAGACAAAGAAAGGACAAGAAGATACTATGAGTAACTTAATCAGATGTCAGAACGGCCATATGTTTTCGAGCAGAAGGTATGGGACCATATGCCCTTACTGCAATATCGAGACGGCTACCAGGGAGAAACAGGACGTCGGGCAGGCAGAGATAGAAGTGGAGGAGGCTTTGTTTTTACAGGAAGAGAATCCGGTATGCGGGTGGATTGTCTGTGTGGCAGGCCCCAGAAAAGGCAAAGACTACAAGATCATAGCCGGCAAGAATTTTGTGGGCAGGGCGGATGATATGGATATTCAGATACTGGGCGACAATAAGATATCCAGAAGAAACCACTGCGTCATCGTGTATGATACCAAGCAGAGTAAGACGGTGATACTGCCCGGGGACAGTAACGGGATTGTCTATCTGAATGATGAGGCGGTATATATGCCTACGGAACTGCACCTGTATGATGTGATTGAGATGGGAGAAAGCCAGTTCCTGTTCATTTCGTTCTGTGGAGAGCATTTCAAATGGGAATAGATGGAGGATATGCTATGACATTGGAAGAAGGTATGCTTCTGGCGATTTATCTGTTTATCCTCTGTCTGATTGCCGTACGGTTTTTAAGCGGGGAACGGGGCAGGATCATCAGACGGTTTCGGATCGGAAAGGCAATGACGATCGGAGACAGACAGGTACAGGAAGACGACTATGGAGTCTGTCAGAGTACGGATGGATTTCTGGCAGTGCTGGCGGATGGTATGGGCAAGAATTATGGAGGTAAGGTCTCTTCCAGGATTGCCGTGGATACCATGAAGGATATGTTCCGTCTCTACCGGCCTTCCGAGAATCCTGCTTATTTCTTCCGGAAATCATTTCACCGGATTAACACGGAGATTCTAAAGCAGCTGGATGACGGCAGGGGCGGCGCCTGTGTGGGAGCCGTGCTGATCAAGGAGAATTATCTGTACTATGCGCTGGCAGGCAACGTCAAGATTGCGGTATACCGTAACGGCAGTCTTGTGCCGGTCTCCTCGGGGCATACCATAGATGTGCTGGCAGGGGATAAGTTTGTTGAGGGGACGATTACCAGGCAGGAGGCCCTGCGGCTCCTTGATAATACGAGAATGTATAACTATGTGGGGCAGGACGGATTTAAGGAGATTGAGTACTTCGATACGCCAATCAGGCTGCGGGAAAGAGATATTGTGGTGCTGATGAGTGACGGTCTCTATGAGGGAATGGACTGGAAGACCATAGAGGAGCTTTTGGCGGGCAGGAAGAAGTGTCAGCAGAAAGCTTATGAAATCATAGAAGAGATTAATGCCGGAAGTCAGAAAGAGAAGGATAATGCGAGCATTGTTCTGGTTGAGGGATTCGTATGAGAAAGTATAACAGCAGTTTCAAGACTGCTTTTATTTCCGAGGAGGGAAGCAGGCTCAAAAATAATGATTACTTCGGGTTTGTGGAGCTGGATAAGTATGCCTGTTATGTGATTGCCGACGGCATCACGGATATGCGGGATTCCCAGAGCGCCAAAAAGGCGATCGAGGCAGTCGTCAGCGCATTTCATAACGAGCCGGGAATCAGCAAAAGGAAACTGAAAAGGTATCTGAAATATGCCAATAAGGAACTGCTTAAGGGAAAGAGTTACGAGAAGTTAAAAGCCTCCATTACCGTGGTGCTGACCAATTATGAAAAGTTTCGTTACGGCTGTGCCGGCAATACAAGGCTCAGACTGTACCGGGACGGGCGCATGATCCTGGCAAGTTCCGATATGTCCCTTGGCCAGGATATGGTCGAGGCGGACAGGCTGGCGGCGGATAAGCTGGCACAGCATGAAGAGCGCAATAACCTGTATTCCTATCTGGGCAAGGAACATTTTAAACCCTTTATCTCCAAAAAGAAGAAACTGGCGGATGGGGATATCATCACGCTGTATACACGGGGGATATGGGAGAATATAGATGAGGGCGAGCTCTCCGATGTATTTGCGGAGACCGGCAATGAACCCCTGGAGGAGTGTGATAAGGTAGAAGACCTGCTTTTGTCCAGACAGCCGGAAAACCTGGATAACTATACTTTCGCGGCAATCTATATAGACAAGGTGTTTGTAGACCCCAACCGCAGGAAGCGCATCAAGAAGATAATTATCATTACTCTGGTTATTCTGATACTGGCGCTTGTAATAGGCACGGTGGTCTATCTGTGGAGGCGAAGCCGCAGGCAGAAGCGGGAGGACATGGCGCAGTGTTTTGCCAACACGGAGACTTACATAGAGGACAACAATTACATCAGGGCCAAAGAGGAATGTGACAAGGCCCTGGAGCTAGCAGGGAAGCTGCGGGATAAGGAGGCGCAGAACCGCTACAACAATTATCTGGTCTGTCTGGAAGCGGTGATTCAGGCGGATGACTCTTATGACGAGGGAAAATATGAGGAGGCCGGGGAGGCCTATCTGACGGCCAAAGTCAGAACCCGCTATGCGGATTACATAGCGGCTGATTATATCGAGAATAAACTGTTGCAGATAGAACAGTATGAACAGGTATTTAACAATATTTCCTTAGGGGACAGCCTGCTTGCCTATGGCAGTTATGAGATGGCGGAACAAAGATATCTGGATGCCAAGAAAGATGCGTCAGCCATTTATTTTACAGAAGGCAAACAACAGGCCCTGGATGCCCTGGAGAAGCTGTACGCGCAGTGGAGCGCGGCGAAAGAAGAGGCAGAGGAGCGAAGCGCCGAACAGGCGGCGGACGAGACGGCCGCAGCGGAACTGGTCAGACAGGGTGATGAGACCTACAGCAGCGGCGATTATGACGGGGCCATGGTATTTTATCTGATTGCCCTGGAGAAATATACCAAGATGGAAGATACGGCACAGATATCCTTCCTGAACAAGAAGATCATTGCCCTGAACGAAAAACAGCAGGAAGTGGAGACAAGAGCGTCGGAGGCCAAAGAATTTGAAGAACTGGCCAGGATGTATGAGGAAGAAGGAGACTACGAACAGGCCAAACTGCAATACCAGTACGCCAAGGAAATCTATGAAGAGCTGGATAAGTCCAACAAGGCGGACGAGATACAGGGCAAAGTAGACATTGTCGAGACTAAGCAGGAGAAAAGCGAAAAAGACGAAAAGAATGAAAACGGCGGGGAAAATGCGGAGAGTGCCAACAGGACCGTGAGTGGGAATAACTAGATGATAGAGGAAAAAGCCTTTGATTACGAGAACTACATACAGGAACAGCTCCGCCGGATCGATGATCTGGACGAGCGCAGATTTGCCAAGGAACTGCTGATGGAGAGTCTGGGTAAGATGATTGCCTGGTCGGAGCACAAGTATGACGCCCTGGAACAGCGGATACAGAAGGAACTGGATATTCCGTGGAAGCATTTTCATGTCTGTATGACCGTGATTGACCGTAAAGACTATGACCCCATTAACAATTTCTGGTTCCCGGTCTGTGAGGAGGATGTGAAGAAGAAACAGGCGCCGGTCTGTGAGACCATCTATCTGGCGGCGGATGAGAAGGATTGTAAAGCCTTCCTGGAAATGGGCACCTTACAGGGCATCAGCGAAAAGACGGGGGAAAGCATCCGCTTCAAGATCAAACCTTCCGACAAGTACCTGGCAGGCATGAACAGGCTGTACAGACTGTTTACCGGGAATCATGTGCCCTGGCAGACCATACATATGGGACATGCGGAGAGATTCTTTGATCTGGTGCCCCTGACGGAGGACGGACAGACCATAGAGACAGACTGGGTGGTACAGGATGAGAAGTGGGCGGACCTTATCCAAAGAGACAGGATCCTGTTATGGAATATCCGGCAGCTTGCCGTTCATGCAAGGGAATATAGAGTGCCGTGTATCGACGAAGTGTTCTATGAGCATGTCTTCTATCTGCCCAAGGAACAGGAGACAGAGGCAGGATATCTTGTGGACGCCGCGGAAGCCATTCTGTCCATAAGGTATGAGAAAAATAAGATTATATTAAAGACAAAGGCGGAAACATTAGAGGATATCATCATCTATCAACTCTGTCAGGGGACCCCGGAACAATCCGTAGGGTATCGGTATCCGGTCCTGTCCAACCGGAAAAAGGACAACCTGTCGGCCCGGTATTCCCAGCAGGCAGGAAATTTCATTCAGACTCCGCTTGAACTGGGCCGGAAGGTGGAAGAGATGGCGGACGGATATCAGATACCGGTGCTTGGCTATGAAATCCTTGATGAGGCCGATGAAGCGTATCTGGCCGGGGATATGAACAGCTTTACCGGGGTAAGGGTGTTTACCGGCGACACCAGGAAAATCCTGCTTCTTCGGATAAAGGCCAAAGAGCAGTATCGGGAGGATTATCTGTATGAATCTCAGATCCGGTATATCCTGTCGCAGTTACAGTTGGAGTTTCTGGAGTATCGGTGTATGGGAGTGTTGGAGAGGTAGTGGAGAAATAGCATGAACTACGCATGGGAAGCAGTACTACAGGCGGAAAGAAACGGCAGGCGCAGAGACAGCCTCCGGTTTACGGAGGCATCCGTCCCCAGCCCCTATATAGAAGTATCCGTCATGGATCTGAACCAGGAAGGCCCGGAAGAAGACAGCGTGGAGATTAATCCGCTGTACCGCCTGGGGGAGGTACTGGGACAGATATTTGACCGGAATATAGAAGGCTATACCCAGTTAAGGGAAGTGTTTTTTGATATCTGTATGCATTGGATTGTGCAGATGGATTTGAGGGAAGGGCTTTCCAGGGAAGATTTTTATTACAGTCTGATTATTCACGATATAAGGGAAGGGAGATACGGCCAGACAGCAGGATACCGATTTTCCCTTTTCTCGAAAGAAGAGCAGAAACATATTGCCAGGTCTTATCTGCATCTGTTAAAGACCGGAAATTATCTGGAAGAATTCAGGGGAGTCATGCTGAGGCTCTATCCGCAGGTCTTTATCTATGAGAATAACGAGACGGCTTATGAGCTGCTGGTCTATCTGGGGGTGGAGGAATCTGAAAGGGAGCGGGAGCGCACAGCATTTTTGCGGGAAATGTTTTTACCGATGCAGGAGACGGTGCACTGGTTTTACGGGCATCATTTTGGGATCATAGGTGTGGATGAGACCATGATGGTGGATGAGATGGTGATTTTTTGAACAGGAGAATACGATGGGCGGATATATACTCGACAGGGATGGAATCGGGAAAGAAGAGAAGAAGAGACTGTACAGGCAGAGCGAACTGGAACTGATGACAACGCATCAGCTTCGGGAAATCTGCCGCAGGGAAAAGATTGTCCATGGTATCTTAAATCCTCTGGACAAGGAAGAATTAATCCATGTCATTATGCGCTATCGGGGCACAAGGGAACAGATGCTGATCCGGCAGGATAATGCAGGCGGGCAGGAAGCGTTGGAACAGATGCTTACCAGGGGGAAAATACGGACAGTGACGGATAAAGCACTGCACATTCCTTCCCGGATTATTGTATATGACGGCCGCACAATGGATGAAAATGATGGGATACATATTCCGTACAGGGCATCTTTGGAGGATACCAACGCTATCCTTGTGAGCGGGGGCAGTAAAGTCTGCGGGATTTTCTATCTTCATAAGTGCTGGGACGATGAAGAGCACCTGTATGTGATGAAGGGTAAGGAGGTGTCCTGCCGGGAAGCCGATCTGAAGGATTATGATCTGTACTGCTTTGCACAGCAGGATTCGGATAAGATTTATGCTGTCTACTATGGGCTGGCCGATGAGATGCCGGAGCATCTTATGGCGTATCGTATCCCGCTTATGGATGTGGAAGTGCGGGAGCCCATAGCCTTGAGGATGCCGCTGGTCATAGATTTTGGTTCCACCAATACGACCGCAGGGGTCTATCTGGATTCCCTGTACTTTGAGAATACCCAGGGGGCTCCGTTTGCCAAGACATTCGAGAAAAATATGATACAGTATACGGTTTTTGAAGATGGCAGGAAGCTGATGCCTTCCGTGGCGGGAGTCATATCCGTCAGGGAGGGGGAGCCAGAGCTGGTGTTTGGACAAAAGGCCGTGGATTTATCCAATGCCTGTTATGTGGATGAAGGTTTCAGCATTTTCTATGATATGAAACGCTGGATCAGTGATTATGAGAAAGAAGAGGAGATTACGGACAGGGAGGGACGCAGGACCTTTCTGACCAGAAAAGAGATTATCAAGGCATACTTTGCCTATATTATTCAGGTAACCGAGGACAGGTTCAAGTGTAAGATCAGGATGCTTCATATTTCCTGTCCGGTGAAGCAGAAATTCCTTTTCCAGAAGTTATTCCATGAGATTCTGCCGGAGTACGCCCTACAGGAGGATATGCTGGATGAAGGTGTATCGGTGCTTTACAATACCATTTCCGGTATGCTGGAAGCGGGCAGTGCCAGACCGGACACGGAATATCAGGCATTGATCGTGGATTGTGGGGGAGGGACTACAGATTTATGTGCCTGTAGATTCCGTGTGCGGGATGACCGGGTAGCGTACCATATCCGGATTGACACTTCTTATGAGAACGGGGATACGGATTTTGGCGGTAACAATCTGACCTACCGGATCATGCAGTATATGAAAATCCTGATGGCGGAAAAACTGGGGTGCAGTCTGCCCCATCCTACGGAGGCCATTCTGAATGGTCTGGATATAGATGTCTACCGATATGTGGATGAAAATGGGGTGGAACAGCTCTATCAGGCACTGGAGGAAACCTATGAAGCGGCGGAAGCGTGGATTCCTACACGCTTCAAGGATTATGAACGGCACAGCAGGGAGGACTACTTTAAGGTAAAGAATAATTTCTATCATTTGTTTCTCTTGGCGGAACAGGTGAAGAAGCAGTTCTATGAGCAGGCAGGCGTCCTGCGCGTGGGCGTGTCCTCAGAGGAAAAGGGAAAGTCCGATATTGTATGGGTCAGGGCGGATAAATGGAAACTGTCGGTAAAGACAGACCGGGAATTTGCTGTGATCAAAGAATTTCCGGAGATCATCTTTAATCTCTATGAAGTAGAAATGCTTCTGAAAGGCGATATTTACGGGATTGTACATAAATTTCTGGAGCCCTTATACCTGGAGGACAAGCTGGGAGAGTTTTCCTTCCTGAAACTCACAGGGCAGTCCTGTAAGATAGATCTGTTCCGGGATGCGTTAAAAGAGTTCCTGCCGGGACGGATGATACAGTTTAAGCGCAGGAACCGTACAGCCGAGGGCGATATTGACCTGAAGATGAGCTGCGTGGACGGTGCGCTGAAATATATCCGGGATAAACGGCTGGGATATGCGGATATCGAACTGTATTCAGACAAACCGCTGCTCCCGTATACGGTCAGTGCCCTCACGCACAATGGCAGGGAAGTGGAGCTTGTCAACGGATTCTTACGGGAGGATGAGACCAGGTATGTATCCCGGAATCTGGAGGATGTGACATTACAGTTATTCCTAAAAGACACCGAAGGAAAGGTGCGCTATCATTTTTACTTTGACTGTCAGCCGGAACAGTTCAGGGAAGTGACTTACGAGCAGATAAGGGAAGTATATGGAGACAGTATCTTACAGAAGGAGACAGACAGCATCGTTAATCGGGAAATCCGTTTCTTTGCATGGAAGAAATGCAGGGAGTGGGGCTATGTGATCGTCCCGGTATACAGGAATGAGGAAGTACTTTATCTTGGTCAGGAGCAGTTCTATCCCTTCGAGCATGAGGGATGGGTGAAGAGTTACTTTGATGGGAGGAAGTAACGGGGATGAGTGAAGTGAGAGGATGATCAGAAATGAGTAGAATAAAGGCAGAGGATATAGTAGAGGCGTTAGGAATTAACGAGGAATTTATAACGGAAATTGCAGATTGGTCTAAAGATGTTATTATTGATACGTTAAAATGCAAGGAAGGAAACGGACAACCATGCACGTGTAATGCGCTTGTGAAATGTACATCAGCAGTAAATAAGGATGAAACAGTACATATTGTAAAAAAAGTTTATGGAAAAAATATAATGATATCTGATATTGAGCAATTGGGAGAAAACGATATTACGAGGGGAAAATCTTATACAGGGTGCCAAAATTCTCCCGATAAACGGTGTACTTTGAAAGAAAATTATATAGAGACTGGGAAATGGCAGGAAACTTATGAAGGAGCGAAACTTAATGGTGAAGAGGCGCTCAATGTAGAGAGTTCTTATATGATATGCCTTTATGGGGACGGAATCCTATTTTTTGAGGACGCAGGGCAGATGGTCAGGGTATATGGGACTACAGAAGTGATTAAAGTAGAGGAGTATGTGACACTTGAGATGCTGAAAGGCAGTGGGATTGGATGGAGTTTTAGAGAGATTATAAGTTATAATACGATAACATCCCTGCCACAATACAAAAATGAGAAACAGGGGAGAGATATAACACAGGAGGATGTGGATGAACTTAATAGAGTGCTGAATGTTTATGGAATTAATACACCAAATAGGATTGCGCACTTTTTAGCACAGGGACAGGTGGAAACAAATGGTGGATATTATCTTATTGAGCAATATAAAGGGGATGATATATTCAAATTTTTTGAGAAATATGAAACAGAGGACAAAAAAAAGGAATTAGGAAATGTCAATCAAGGAGATGGAGCAAAATACAGGGGAGCTGGTATTGTACAAATGACAGGAAGGTTTGCATATGAATCTTTTAGCGCTTATAAGAATGATCCCAAGATAGCAGAGGACGGAGCGTTGTATGTTGCACAGAATTACTTTTGGGAAGCAGGAGCATATTACTGGAGTGTTTATAAGCCTAGTACGGCAAATGATGATAGATATAATTTTAATAAACTATGTGATGGGAATGTAACTGTTAGAAAGTTGACTGGTATTTTAAATGGAAATGAAGAAGATCAATTAGAAGCAAGAGAAAAAACTTATACTTATTATATCAGTCAATTAAATAGTGGTAACTGAAATAATAAAAAATAATGACAAGGGAAAATCTGGTATGGGAAATTGTTTTAGAAAAGAATATAAATGGATAGTTATCGTTATAGTTACAATTGTCATTTTTACGGCTTGTGGAAAAGAAAAAGATGAGCAGAAGATGGAAACATCTGTTTTAGGCATAGAAGACCAATACGACAGCAGAGATAATGGAGAGGAGATTTGTGATACCCAATTATCTGAGGCTGAGGATCTGGTCAGAGAGCCACTCCGCAGTGTGGAGGAGAATGATATAGAAACAGTCAATGTAGTTGGGGAAAGTATGGAGGATGGTGGGGAAATATTTCAGACAGAGGAAGAAAGTAAAGAAGATGAGTGGAATGTAGATTTTGAGATTATAGGCACTGAATATACATATATTGAGCAACGGAATGAAATTATTATTTATTATCCACAGCTTAGTGGTTTACAAGATTTGGAAAAAGAGAATCGGATTAATGCCTTGATTGAGGAGGATGTAAAGAAAATAATAGGAGAAAAAAATAAAGAAGGTGATGATACTCTATATTGTATTGATTTAGATTATAAAATTAAATTTCTAAGTAAACGGATGATTAGTATTCTCTATGAGGGTAGTTGTGGTTATGTTATGCCGGGACGTTCATGTATGAATCCGATAGCAATAGCGACTACAATAGATATAAAAGAAGAGAAGATAATTACTCTAAAAGATATTGTTACCGATTTTGCGGAACTAAGTGAAATGTTGTTGGCGGATGAATTTGAAAATATTTCAATGTGGGAAGGGAAAACGGGAATCTATGAGGTTAGTTGGGATTATGAGAATAGAGAGGGTGAAATAGGAAAAGATTTGCAGGCAGAAGACCGGCAGTGGTATACGGATGGTGATCATTTTATAGTTGTTCTCGAAAGGTATCCAATCTATAACGAATATTCCATTAGTAACGACTTGGTCAAGCATATATTGGACGAGGAATTTCTAAAGAAACTGGAATAAAACATAGAAAAAGGAATATAACAGATGAAACAATGTGAAATGGGGCGGTTTACCCAGATGAAAGAAGTGATAGGAGAAAAGGTGGATCTGCTTATTGAAAAGCGTCTTCATAAACTGGAAAAATCATTGACCAACAAAGAGGAAAATATATGGAGAGACCTGGAAAGTGTATTAAGAGAACTAACATCAGATAAGAAAGAAGGAAGTCTCGTCATATCTTTTCTGCGGAGCAGCTATATTACAAACAACCAGGAATTTTATATTGCTTATTATGAGGAAGAGCCATTTGTGGAAGAAGAGCCTGACTGTATTTATTTCAATATGAAGAGGGCCTTTAGCGGAATAGAAGAGGATTGGAATGAAATAGACGAGGTGCTGCACCAGAAATTTATCCGTGTTTTTGCGGGAGAGAAAGAAGAGATTCACCGATGGTATATGGGGCGGATTTATATTGCCTTGGAAAATATTATGAAAACAGCAGTAGAAAAAATGCATAAAATCGGGGCAATTACTGTTTATTATGGCGGTTATATGGAGGAAATAAAAGCGGTTGGCAGTATATAACGGGGAGAAAAAGAAATATGAAATATTTCGTAGTAGAAGTGAATGAACAGTATATCGCCCCAGTACCAATCGGGTGGTATGGCAAGATTGATAAAAAAACATTAAGTACCAAAAGCTCCTATCAAATAGCAAAGAATTTACTGTTTTCTGTTGAAAGCAATATGCAGATGATATTTACTGACGTCCTGACCTCACCGTGTTTTATGGTCAGTGAGACAATCAGGAATGTGATACGAAAATATGATGCTTTCGTTTATTTTATCAGAATCATATTGTTGGATAAGGAACACAAACAAAGTATGGCCTATTATATTCCCTATCTGGATACGGTTTCATGTACTCTTAGAAAGGATATGAGCAGAGGGGGAATGACATATTTTGAAATAGATAGGAAAAGCGTGGAAGAAAAGGTAATTGTGGAGATAACAGACGGTCATGATTCCCATGTCTTAATGCGCATGGATTTGGTGGAGAGTATTCTTAGAAGACAGGCAGTGGGAATTGGATTACGGGAAGTGCAAATAGTTTAATTTACATCATTAAAAATAAAGTTAGCGGGGACATGCGATATGACACACCTAGATGAAGAGATTCTGGAAAAGAGAGAACAAAAGAAAAAAGAAATTTATACGACATTGGAAAAGGGAATATATTTGGATGG
Organism: bacterium 0.1xD8-71; assembly: GCA_003612405.1. Classification (GTDB taxonomy): domain Bacteria; phylum Bacillota; class Clostridia; order Lachnospirales; family Lachnospiraceae; genus UBA3282. Next base: position 48,054 of record RAYR01000020.1, on the reverse strand, counting down.
GAAAATCGTTCATTTTGAAAGGAAAGAGCTGTTTGAGTCCTTTTCCATTATGCTTCCGGATTCCTGGAGACAGATGCCGGTGGAATATGCAAGAATCAAATATCCGTCAGAATTTAGACCACAGATTATCTTAACTACGGCAGACCTTAGCATAAATATGGGATTCACGGCATTTCCAGAATCGGTACAGTGTGATGATGTAGATGAATTGACAGAACGTATCAGGTCAGTGATACATAGAGCCAATCCCAATTATTTGTTGTATTCCAGTGAAAGCCTGTCAGAAGTAAAAGGATGCTGGTTTTCTTTCCGCAGTCATGCTCTGGATATGGACCTTTATAACATGATGCTGACTGTGCCTGTCAGGGGAAGAATTGTACAGGGAAGTTTTAATTGTCCGTATAAAGACTATACGGATTGGAAAAAAGTAGTTTTAATGATGTGGAACTCTATTATGGAAACAGAGGGGGTATAAAAGATGAGAGCAGTTAAATTAGAAGTTAATCCATTTTCATTTGTAAGTTTTTTGAAAGTAGAATGTGTAAAGGAACTGAATCAACATGGCGTGGTGAGAATTACCGGAATTATTGAGCAGGAAAACAATCGTGAATATCTGAATATGGCAACACAGGAAACATGGGTGACTGTATATGCTGTCTCTGAAAACGAAGAAATAAATCACTTCTTTGCCGGCATCCTGACAGGACTGTGGATAAAGAAAGAGGGACAGGTTTATATCCTTACGATTGAAGTAAGAACAGGAAGTTTCCTGCTGGATATAAAGAAACATACCCGGTCATTCCAAAATTCAGGATTTCTGTATTCACAGGTGATTAATACCTGTCTGGAAGCAGAGGGAGGAAGCTGTTATATACAAGACAGCGGTAATAAGCCAACGGAACGATTCCTGTTACAGTATCAGGAAAGTGACTGGCAATTTATAAAAAGGCTGGCATCCTATGCCGGAACAGTACTTATTCCGGTAGATACTGCCACAGAAAAGAAGTTTTGCTTCGGCTATAAAGAATCATCCATAGCAGAACAGGTGGAAGCGGACAGCTACCGGATAGAGCAGAATTATGAGGAGTATGAAAAAAAGAAAGCGGCGGGATTTACGGATCTGAAACTGGCAGATCTGGTAAGTTATGTTGTTGGCAGCAGGGAGATTTATAATCTTGGGGAGACAATACAGTTTGAAGGGGCACAGTATGTAATTGGCAAAATCAACAGTTGGCTGGAGGGGCAGGAGTTATACCACGAGTATTATTTATTTACCAAAAAGGGCGCAAAGTTATTGCCGATTTACAATCATAACCTGCCAGGGATTTCATTAGATGCAAGAGTGACAGCAGTAGAAAAAACAGTTGTAAAAGTACAGATTGAGGAAGATGAAAATAAAGGGAAATGTGAGAGCCGCTGGTTTGACTATGCAACGGTATATTCGACTCCTGATGGCGCAGGATGGTATTGTATGCCGGAAGTGGGAGACCGGGTCAGGATTGTAATGCCGGATTGTATCGAAGGACATGCTTATGTGGCGAGCAGTGTCCATCTTGGTACGGCTGGCGGAAGAACCAATCCAGACAAAAAATCATGGAAAAATCCTCAGAATAAGGAGATATTATTTACACCGGATGCCATTATTCTCAGAAATAATAACGGGATATCGATGGAATTGTCTGATAAAGAAGGAGTGAAGGTAATCAGCAATAAAGATATCATAGTGCAGGCTGATGGAAATATTCAGATTAAGAGCCAGGAAGCAGGAGTGAATATGGCGGCCGAAACTGCCATTTTAATGCAGCAGGGTGTGGCAAAAGTAGAAATAAATAATGATATCAATATTAATGGCGGTAAAATTTATATGAATTAGGAGAAAACAAATATGCCAGATGGGAAAGCTGCTGATATTTTTGCATATACCGTACAGGAGGTCATTGAAGCGGTAAAGAAAATAGCGGAAAGTGATTCTATATGTACATGCAAGGCTCGTGTTATATGTACATCCGCAACAGCGGATTCTGTCCCGCATCATATGAAAAATGGAGAAGGCCTCATTCATATGGGGAACATAGAAGAATTAAACAGAACTAATATAGAGATATGTGAAAATTTTGAGGGATGTACCAGATCGCCAAATGGAAAGTGCAATATTGCTAAGAAATATGAGGAATGGATAGAAGACAAAGAATGGAAAGCGGTTGACGGAACCAGTAGTCAAGGCAAAGGAAAAATTAAATAAAGATACTTCATATATGGTATGTGCTGAACATGGCGGAATTATATATTTTTGTGACGATGGGCAGAATTTGCGGCCGTTTATTGAGGGAGAACAATTATTATATTTGAGCGAAGATTTTATACAATGGTTAATAGGAGTAGAGGGACAATATAATTATCCATATCTATGTGAAGCGGATAGTGATGATGCAAAAAAAATACATAACGTTACATTGGGAATCGGTTTTACATTTGATGACACAGGATATCATTGGGACATTTTAAGGGACTATTTGGGTTGGACAGATGAAGAGATAAAAACAATTATTGAGGGAGTATATAAAGGGAAGAATTATTCAAATTCGCAGTTTGCAATTACAGATGAGCAAGCTTATGAATTAGTTATGTTAGCAGCAGAAAAAGATTATATTCCAAATTTGAACGCGGCAATAAGAGCGTATAATGCACAACAAGGTCAAATAACGACTTATTCTCAAAGGGAACTGGAAGCAATGTTTGATTTTTCCTATAATAGTGGTTTGCCTAAAAATTCAAGTGATCATACGTATTGTACTAAAATAAATGATTCAGATCAAATCATTTATTATTATCTGCGTAAAGATCAAACTGGAGCAATTGGAGCTGTAAAAAAATTTAATACAGATACGGAAAGACGTAGGATAAACCAGATGAATTTATTTTTTAATCAAAATGATGAGGACGGTTATAACTGTTCTGACGATTTAAAGGCACTTCGTGATCAATTGGGTTTTTAGCTGAGGGTAAGAGAGGATGAAGGGAGATATATTTAAAAAGATAGGTTATATAATCATTATTGCATTTTGTATTTTATTTTGTGCTAGAAAATTAGAGGGGAAAAGTAATGAGAATATGATTGATGAAAAAATAGAAACAAAAAAAGAAGTGAAGGTTGAATCAGTGTATCCATTACTTGACAGAGATGTTTTTGGAGATGAAATTATTTTGTGGTACACTGATGCGACAAAACAGGAAATATTTATCTATGCTGAAACGGTCAAGGGTAATCTGACGCCAACATGGGAAGAAGACAGTATATTTCCGCCGGAATTGGTAAAATTGTTGGAGGAGATGATATATCAGTCCCTTGATCATAGCCTGGATAAATTTGAATGGGAAGAAATACAAAAGAGTATTTACTTTAGGACAATAAATAGCTTCGGGGCAGATGACTTGAATCCGAATTTGGAGGAAATGAAAAAACTGTTCCCAGAATTAAAAGATTCCGGAATAGAATTGAGGTATGATTCTGACGCATACAGAAAAATAAGTGGAATAGAGGATTGTTATAACATGTTCCACTTTCATATAACGCCAGAACAGGATAATTATCTTTTAGCAATTGATTCAGGGGGATCGGCAGGTCATGCAGTGATTCAGGTGGCAGAACTGAAAAATGGTGAGTTTCGTATAATGAGCGAATTTGAGACGCAAAATCCTGGCTATGGAAGGGTAATCCAATATGAAGAACAATTTTATTATGTTTTTCTGCCATACAATTATAACCTAAAGAATTATGATGGTGTCGCTCTTTATAAATTGGGAAATGATACTGTGCAAGAAAATATTCTTATCAAGTATCTTCCATATAGCTATATGTGGAAGAATATTTATAATACTGCCGAGGGTATAGGATTAGAGCATTATATCGAGAGCATTAAGGAAGAAATGACATCCGATACATATTTGGAAAATGGAAGGGCTGGCGACATTGCCGTATATTATGGAGATGAGCGGGCAGTGGATATTTTATTGCCAGAAAACGATGAAACCAATAGAAGCGATACGTGTTATCAAATAGATTTTATGAATATAGGGATACCTATATATATTAGAAAATCAAATTTTATCCCTTCTAATTATAATAGTACATGGCACTTAAAAAGTAGTTTTTATTTACGAAGTCCGAAGAATGGTTCCATCAAAACTTTAGAAAATATGGAAATTAATCATTATTTGCCCAATCCTTTACAACCGGAATTAGTACAAATGTGGTTCAAAGAAATAGAAGGGAAAGTCTATACATTTTGCCTGTACCATGTGTCGGATTATAATTACATGCTGAATGTAGTCCGGCTGGAAGGAAATGAGGTAAACCGGATACGGACAGATATTTTATCACCGAGAAGACATTTTGTTCTGACGGAGGGAGAAAAGACTATTTATTAATATTAGATTAGTAACAACGCTTTGAATATATAGTAAGAATAAGAAATGAGATGTAAAGGCGTGATTAGAGGCCGGAAGGGAAAAGGTAAATGAGATGAGCAGAGAGTATGAGATAAGCAGTGAAGAATTAACAGTAAAAACTGCGGTTCCATTTCAGACACTGAGTAAAATGGAAATCCGTCATGATGTAAATGCCCACGCAATCGCAAGGATATGCGTAATAGCAAGGGAAGAAGACCAGCAGGAAATCCTTTCCAGGGACTGGACTGATACAGAAATAACGGTTTTAAAAAGGGGAGAGGAAAGTTTACCGCTCTTTTCCGGGAGGGTAGAAAAATTAGTCTGTGATAAGGAAGGACGTCTGCTCACCGTTCTCATATGCGGAATCGGCGAAACGGCAAAGCTGGACCGGGAGAAAAAGAAACAGTCATTTCAAAAGGCGGAAATGACATATGGACAGGTTGTGCAGAAGATAACGCAGAATTATCAGGGGTCAACAGTGATCTGGAATATCGGGGATGATAAGAATATTGATATGCCACTTGTTCAATACGAGGAAACAGATTGGGAGTTCCTTATCCGGATATGCAGTCATTTTCATGAGGTAATCGTTCCGGATTTGCGAACCGGAAGAATGGTATTACATTTTGGCATGTGCATAGGAAGAGAACAAAACGGGGATGTGGCGGAAATATTAGGAAATGGATTTGATAATAGCTATTATCATAACGGATGCTATGAGAGCAACATGCCCAGGACCCAGGCTCTGTATATGAAGGTAAAGACAAAAGAAAACTGGCAGATAGGAGATTTCTGGCTGTATGAGGGCAGAAAGTATCAGGTCTATAGCAGAAGAATACTATTTGAGAATGGAGAACTTTTCTTTGTATACCAACTTGGTATGAGGGGCATGTTCTATGCAAAGAAAATACAAAATCAAGCCTTGGCTGGTGCAAGGATGGAAGGGGTTATCAGAAAGACGGAAGGAGAAAATGTCTATTTACAATTAGACATTGATGAGGAGGAACGCGCTGACTTTCCATGGATATGGGCACCGGAAACCAATAATTTGTCCTACTGTATGCCGGAGGTGGGGACAAAGGCGGTATTATACATGCCTACACGGGAAGAAAAAGACGGCAGGGTGATCTTAGCAACGGTACATAACGCTGATAATGGAAGATATACAGATGTACAGAAGCGGGAGTTTGTCACACTGCATCACAAGAAGATAGGATTATATCCGGACAAGCTTTTTGCAGAGGGGACGGATGGGAAAGTGTCTGTCTATATGGAGGACCAATCGGGAGTCAGTATCAAGAGCAATGGAGAAATTTCCCTGTTGGCAGATGGAGATGTCGTATTGTCAGGAAAGAGTATCAGAGCATTTACACCGGTGGAATTAGTGTGCAGGACGAAGGAATCTAATATTGAACTTTGCAGGGACATCAATCTATATGCTCCCGGAGGAGTAAAAACGGTTGGCACTGGAAATGTGGTGAAAAAGGATACAGAACCGGAGACAGGAGGAAATGACAAGGGGAAGGAAGCAGAGTATTGGCAGACAGCCTTTTCGGCAGTGGCGGCAGTTCCGTCCGCTGATTTAGGAAGCGCGGGAGGGCAGGATAGTCTTGTCGCGTTGTATGCGTGCGGGGGAACCCCAAAAGTGGCTGGCGGAGCAGCAGCGATTGCCTTATCAGAGGTGATGAACGGATGCAAAGAGAGCGCATGCTCTTTCCCGAACATCTTTAAATCCATGAACAATTATACGGTGAAAGGCGGATATGCACTGCCGGCGGAAGAAAAAACAAAGTAAAGAATGGATAAGCAGGATGGAGGAAATCCATGATGGAATACATTTATCCCGCCTTTGAACGCGGAAGAATCATGAAGAAAGAATTATTATGGGCACTCAGGGATTATTCTTATTCGGCATTGCAACTACAATATGCGGATTATCCGAACGGTATCCTTTCAGGCTGTGGAATACGGGTAGAAGATTATTACTTATGTGTAGAGCCAGGAATCATAAAATGCCAGGAGTTTGTATTTCTAATCACCGGAGAAGAAAGGGTGGAGTACTCCCCGACAGAACGTTGTATCAGTCTCAAATTCCGTCTGATAGAGAAAGAGGTCCTGCCGGATTATACCAGATATGTCACAGAGTTTATATTGGATGAGAACCTTGAACGACAACCGAATGAAGTGGAGATATGCCGCTTTAAATTAAAGACCGGTGCCAGACTCAGGACGGAGTACAAAGATTTCTATGATATTGAGACCGAGTACGATACCGTAAATCTTGCGCATGCCACATGGGCAGCGGCCGGGGAAAATACGCTTTCCAAAGAGGTCACAGACTATTTTGCCAGAAAGGTTCTGGAATGTGAAAATGCAGAGGATAAGGATATTTATTTTTCCTATTTTCTGCTTCAGAGCAAAGAAGCCATAAGGTTTGAAATAATTAAGGACTATATTATCCAAAAAACAGGTGAGAAAGGGAACACTATATCTGTGAATACCGAAACGGCATTTCATAAGTTGGAGGAAATCCTGGAAAGCATCAGGCGGGGAAGAGATATTTATGGGGAGGGAAAGGAAAGAAGCGGTAGAAGGATGGTTATTTTAGATTGATGGAATGATGTGAAGAAAGACCCTAGTAGAAGAGAATCTCAGATTCGAGGATTGCGTAAATACCAAGAATGGGTTAGGAGGGATATATATGATAATTGATGTTCCTGAATGGGATAAGCTGTTGTGCATAAATACAGTAAGTAAAAAAACATCTGATAATGAGCCTTGTGTGAGTGATGCATATGTGATATGTACATCCGCAATAGGAGACGAGCCATTACAGGTAGAAAAGAGTGATGGAGCAATTGAGATAGGTGGTAAATGTGAATTAGATAAAAAAGATATAACCTTAAATGGCCAGTTTGACGGATGTAAAAGTAAAGGTCTCTGTAGAATCTCGGAATCGCAAATTGAGGATCAAGAGTGGAAAGATACAGGTATTTATAAAGATACAAATAATGGACAGACAGTTCTTGATCATGATACTTCATATATGTTATGTACTTTTGGGCCTGGAATTATCTATTTTACAGATGCAGGGCAGAAATGTAAAGATTTTGTCGAGAAAATTAGTAGGGATGAGATGCAATTATTAGAATTAGCACAGTGGATAAAATCTATGGAGATAGGAGACATTTATAATGCGTCAAACAAAAATTATTTAAAGATTAATGGTATTTATTATATTTTGCCTCAGAACGCTAAGGATGGATATGTGACACTTGGGTATGGACATGCAATTCAGACAAACGATGATGCAAGAAAATATGGTTTTTTTAATGTACAAGGATATCAAAATTTTGATTTTTCAGTAAAACATACATCAGAAGAAATTGATATTTTTATTAATGCATATAAAGCATATTATAATACAAATACGCTTTGTCCTGGAATAATGTCACAGGAGACGGCAACATTAACGTTATTAGATGATTTAAAACTGGCTCAGGGAAGAGCCATTACAGCAATTGGCGGTATAGCAGAGAAAAATAAATATACTGCGAATGAATTAAATGCCTTGACAAGTATTTTATATAATGGAAACCATTATACAAGTTCGGGAAGTCTGAGTTACTATCTTATAAAATCTAATGGAAATTATACACAGGCAGATGCTCTTAATGTGGTGGAGCAAGCAGAAACGAATGGGGTATATAAGAGTCAAGGAGAAGGGATATTTAGAAGAAGATTAATGGAAATTAATATTTATTATAATGATGACTATACATTTTATGATGATTTGGATATGGGGGCTTTAAAAGCGGCAGTGGGATGTACATTACCATAATAAAACTATTTCAAGAGGATGTTTCAACATGATAAAAGCATTGAAAACCGTTTTATTTATTGCTGGATTATGTATCATGCTCATATTTGGAAATTGGAGTGCAGGACAAAGGTATCAGCTGGATATGCAGAAAGAAATCCGGCTGACGACAGAATATGTGGAAGAACATGCTGAAAACTGGTTACAGGGAAAGATTCCTAAAGCGTGGCAGTATGACTTGACGGAGGAGGAACAGGATTTTTTAAAGCAGCATGTATTCGGCACATGGTATTTTTCCAAAAGGATCATCGCATTGGAAGAAAGGGATGAGGGTATTGCCAATTTCAGTGAGCAGGGAATGGAAGAGATAAAGGAAAATATACGTATAGAATATGGCAGGTATAATGTGGAGAGTTCAGGATATACAGGAGAGGTGTTTTCGACAACAGAAGATATTTATCTGTTTGCGGAATATGGAGGAATGACATCGGTAAATTATCCTGTTTACCATATAGAAACAGAGGTAGAAGAGGAAAGGCTCGCACTGCATCACATATACATAGAAGATAATGTAAGTTATGCCGGTTTTCCGGAGAAATGTGAACTGGTGCATGTGTTTTATGACCTGGGATATGATGAACAGGATAATACTTCTGTAGATGTCCATTATGCAGGTGATATTTATGTCAATCCGAAAGATACGGATATTTTATATTGGGATTTTGGCGGATTATGGGAAATGAAGCGGGTGAGGAACTGAGACTGTGATCAGCAGGAGATTAAGTTATGAAGAAAATGTGGAAGATAGGTGTTGTTGTTTTCCTTCTGGGCTGTATGTTTATAGTAGGTTATCTGAGTTTTGGGGAAACGGGTATCTTAGGGAAAAAGAGGGAAGTACAACAGCTAATGGAGTACAGCAATGCAAGAAACAGTGATGAAAATATCTATGGAGGTGAACTGACCAGGAAAGATGCCGAATTTATACAGGAGCATGTATTGGGACAATGGCGGATTTCAAAAAGAATCAAGTCACTCAGAACTGGAAATATCAGTGCCAAGGGGGTAGAAGAAATGAAATCACTTATCATTACTTACGATAAGGATTTTGCCAGGATAGAGGGATATGATCAGTTTACCTTTTCCAACCCCAAAGATGTATATTTTTATAATCAGTGTGGAGGGAACTATGGGCTGAATTTACCGGTTTATCATGTTAACAGGCATGTGGATGAAAATAATATTCCCATAAACAACGGTGATTTTCAGATGGAAGAAGTGGCTTTCCCATTAAAATGTGAACTGGTATATGTATTTTATAATCTGGGATATACGGAAGAGGATTATCCCTCTGTGATATGTTGTTATGATTACGCGGCGGACCAGATCTATGTCGATCCCAAAGATACAGATAAGCTGTACTTAAGTTTTTGCGGCCTGTGGGAATTGGAGAGAGTACCAAAGTGATACAGGATGGGTCATGGTTTGAGAGGAATCGGTTATGAGAAAAATAGGAAAGACGGGCGGTATCATAGTTGGATTATGTATTATGTTTATATTGGGCAGCTGGTATGCAGGCAGGGTCAATTATCTGGAAAGACAGGAGGAGACAGAGCTTGCCAGGCAGCATATTCAAAAGAAAGGGTATTCCGGAAAGCAGTGGAATAAGGAGATGACAGAAGATGAGGAAGGATTTTTTCAAGAACACGTGATGGGGGCATGGAGTTTTTCGGAAAGGATCATCACCTTAGAAGAAGGGGATACGTATACTTCCAATTTCAGTGAACAGGGGATAAAGGAGCTGCAGAACATATGGATTGTCCTTCATGAGGATGTGACCCACATATCAGGCTATCGCTGGGATACATTATCTGAACCGGAGGATATGTATTTATTTGCAGCATATGGAGGGAACGCCTCAGTGAGATATCCGGCATATCATATAGACTACAATGTAGATGAAAAACGGATCGCCCTGCGGGATATTTATGCTGATGGAGGAGTATATTACGCTCCATTTCCAGAAGAATGTGAACTGGTGCATGTAGTTTATGATCTGGGATTTGACACAGAGGAGTATCCTTCCATAGATACTGTTTACTGGGCAGATGATCTATATGTGGATCCGGAAGACCCGGATGTGCTGTATTTGAATTTTGGCGGACTATGGAAGCTGGAAAGAGAGTTTGATACATATGGTCCGAGCGGAAAGTCTGCCATAGGGTGAGGGTTTGGCATGAAAAAAACAGTGAAGATCGGATGTTTCTTATTACTCTTTTGTATCATGTCTGCGGCGGGATATCTGAGATGCCGGTACAGCGGCTTTGTGGGAAAAAGCAAAGAGGTGCTGCTTTTCATGCAGATGAATAACGCAAGGAATTATAATCCAAATGTTTGCGGCGCGGATCTGGATGAAGAGGATGCACAGTTTGTAGCAGAACATGTATTAGGACAATGGAAGGTTTCAGACAGGGTCATGGCACTAAAGAGTGCAGATAGTATCAGCAGCCAGGGAGTAGAAGAGATGAAGGACCTCCTTATCACTTATGATAAGGATTATGTTATAATAGATGGATATGACCAGCATACCTTTTCAAATCGGGATGATCTGTACCTTTTCCTTTATTATGGAGGAGATAAGGAGATTCATTTACCCGTTTATCATGTCGATCGACATGTGAATGAATATGGTCCCAGCCAAGAGAGGTATCGTCAATTTCCGAAAGAATGTGAACTGGTACATGTGAATTGCAACTTGGGATATGATCTGGGTTTTTATTCTTCTGTGTTAGGCTATTGGGGGATAGATATTTATGTTAATCCCGAGGATGAGGATATCCTTTATTTAGACATGTGTGGACTGTGGGAATTAAAACGGGTGGAAGAATAATGAAAAGGTGTATGGCACAGTAAATTAGAATATTGAAAAGACAAGGTATTTACCTGAGGTACATGTATGGTTAAAGACAGGAGACAGGGATGATGCAAAATTTTGTGCTAAAGGTAGTCATTTGTGTGTTGGGTATCTATTCCATAATCAGTATTGTGGTATCGCTTCTAAAACCAAATGTTATGGACGAAATTGGGGAACAGAAAATATATGGTTTGGTTTGGGTGCCGGAGATTGAAGAACATGATCCACGAGACTGGATATTTGGATTGGAAACAATGAGTGCTTTGGGTGTGGACTATAAGGAGGAATATCTGCGGGAAGATGTATCGGAAATATCATTATGGTTTCATGACGGTAAAAATGATGTTAATATATACACACAAGTTCTTTTGTCTGAAGCAGATAAAGTGAAACTGGAGATGGCGGCATATTATAATTACGAAAAGAAGGAACTGATATATTATCCAATAGCTATCACACAAGGAGACCCAAACAATCCGGAGGGAGTTATAGAAGAATATATAGATGAGGCAATTATTAATGAATATTTAAACCGGTATGGTCTTACAAGAAAGGATGTGCAGAGATATCAGGATTATGTGATTTATGGTGTGGTAGTAAAAACATGGACCAAAGCGCATAAGGAATCTTACTGGCTGGAGAGGTGGAAACTAAAGAGCAGGGTGGTTGATCATACGTTTTGGTTTGAAAGGGAGTATTATCCGGCCGGACTTCTTTAAGATACGCCGTCCATGCATTTGTGGGTTTAGTTGGTTACTGTTATCATCTAGTTATATGGGGATACTTGAAAATCAGTAGTTAAAAAGTGATATTGACAACAAAGACACGGCTAATTATTTCCGTGTTTTTATTGTTTTAAGGGAAAATGATGCAGAAATGATGCATTGTTTTTTTATAATGTGATTGAAAGGCACTGGTGACCATGAGGGAAATAAAGTCACGGAGGAAAAGTAATGGTAAGGCAAAGCATTTCAATAGCGTTACTTATAGTATACATTGCAAGTGTGACGCTTTCAGGGAATGATATGGAATACAGAATCAATGAGGCGAAAATGAATTATATACTTGCAAAAGATTATTGTACCTTGGATGAATTTGGAGAGATGAACTATTATTTGTATTGCAATAGTTGGTTAAGGGAAGGAGCGTCAGGTTCTCAAAACAGACCGTCCATCATCAGTAATAAGACGAAAAGCATAGATGAGGCAAAGGAATTATATCAGGAGCTTAAAGAAAAGCTTCCTTTGGAAGAGGAGGAAGAAAACGGGGAGAATGATGGTGATTGGAGAACTGAGGTTTTCTATATTTCACCGGATTGTAAGTGGGTTGTAACAGATAAGTGGAGTGACTTTGAAAGAGTAAATACCAAGAAGCTGTTTTATGAGAAAAAGGAAGTGAAGGAAAAGGTAGTTGATATAATGGGACAGTTCGCCTTGATTTTTATTGTAAAAGATGGAGATACCTATAAGGAGGTGGAGGAACAGTATTATCAGAAATATATGAAACTTAAAAGAAGAGAAGAATATATGCTATCCATAATAAAGACCAATGCACAGGGGGATTTGGCAGCAGGGATTGAGGATGAAATTAGTCGGTTAACAATCAGGAAAATGGAGGATGAAACAGAACAATGGAGTTTTGATTTGCAGGGGATACAGGAAGAAGTATGGGAGATACGGGATGATGTACAGGAGGGAGATAGAATTTTGGTTGAAGTCCGCCAATTTGATGTCGATGAACAGGAAGGATGGTTGGTTATTCAGGCTGGGCGTTCATCTTTTTTCCAGATTGCCTATCCAACGGGTGAGGTGACGTATCTGGGAGAATATCTGTATTCGCCAAGTTTTAGTCCGGATGGAAAATATCTGGCATATTCGTGTGTTGATTATGATAATGGGGTAGATATGTATCCAGAGGAATATGAACAGACGCCTCCTCCGGGAATATATGTCAGGGAAATAGAGACAGGAAAAACAGCCTATGTATACTGGCATCCGTCCAGAGAAACCGGGGAAAACCACATGGTATCCCGTTCGTTTTTATGGCTTGAAAAGGAAGGCTTTGAGGAATACATGGGAGACACTGGCGGTAAGAATGGGACTAAAGGAGCAGAATGATGATCCGGCAATATATTGCAAAGACATTGCTTATTACGTACATAGCAAGTGTGGTAATTTCAGGGGATGACATGGAATACAACATCAATAAAGCAAAAATGGGTTATATGCTTTCCCAGGACTATTGCACAATAGAAGAATTTGAGGAAATGGACTATTATCTGTTCTGTGGCACGCAAATACATAAAAGCGGAACAGGATCGGGATTTGAACGAAAACCTTCCATTATCAATAACGATATAAAGACAATTGAGGAAGCCAAGGAGTTATATCAGAGATTCAGAGCAAAACTTCCTTTAGATGATGAAAAGCTAGAAAGCGGGGAGGGTGATGAGAATGAAAGAACCGAAGTCTTATATGTATCACCGGATTGTAAGTGGATCATAACTACCAGGTGGAGTAATTATCAAAATGTAATCACAACAAAATTGTTTGTGGAAAAAGAAAAGACCAGAGAAGAGGTGTATGATGGCAGCGAAGAGATCACTCCGATCATAATCATCAAAGACGGAGAGCAATATAAGGAAATGGACGATCGGCATTATAAACAATTATCGGAAATAGTATGGGTAAATTTTTATGATATAGTATGCAGCGATTTAAAAGGGATGAGTGAGGAAGGAGATCTGATTGCCATAATGAATGATGATCGCAGCCTGCTCACTATCAAGAGAGTAGAGGATGGGACAGAGAGATGGAGTTATGACCTGGAGGGGATACGGGAAGACGTATGGGAGAGGCGGGATGATATGCAGAAGGGATACGAGTTTTTCAGCACTGTCTGTCAGTTTGAAGGCAATGAGCAGGAAGGCTGGCTGGTAATGCAGGCGGGGAGTTCCTTTTATAAGATCGCCTATCCATCGGGGAAGGTGACATATCTGGGAGAATATCTGTATTCACCGAGCTTTAGTCCGGATGGAAGATATCTGGCATATTCCAGTGTGGATTATGATAACAGGGCTGGTATGAAGTCAACAGAATATGAACAGACGCCGCCTCCGGGAATATATGTCAGGGACATAGAGACAGGGAAAACAGCTTACATATACTGGGATCCTTCTCGGAATTCGGAAGAGGATTATTTTGAATACCGGGATTTTCTATGGATTGAAAAGGACAGCTTTGAAGAATACATGACAGATACAGATGGCAAGAATGGGACCAAAGGAGCAGAATGATGATCCGGCAATATATTGCAAAGACATTGCTTATTACGTACATAGCAAGTGTGGTGATTTCAGGGAAGGATGATACGGAAGAAAGCATTGCAGAAGCAGAAAGATACTATATGCTTACGAAAGACTATTGCAGTATGGATGAGCTTGGAGAGATGGATTATTATTTGTTCTGTGATACACAAATAAACAAAGGCGCAGGGGGATGTAAAGGAAAACCATCCATTATCAATAACGATACAAAGACAATTGAAGAGGCAAAGGAATTGTATCAGGGATTCAGAGAAGAACTTCCTTTGGAAGAGAAAGAAGAAAGCAATGGTAAAAATGATAGTAACGAGGATGAAAGAATAGAAGTTTTTTATGTGTCACCGGATTGTAAGTGGATTGTGACCATGAGATCAAGTGAACATGGAACAATATGTACACAGAAGTTATTTAATGAAAAAGAAATAGTAAGAGAGAAGACGTCTGAGACCAGAAGAGGAGTCCAACCGATTCTAATTGTAAAAGACGGAGATTCCTATAGAGAGATGGAGGAGGAACAATATAGGAAATTAACAGAAAGAGTGTGGTTAAATTTTTTTGAAGCAGGACATGGTGATCTCAATTATATTAATCCGGAAGGGAATCTATTTGTAGAAATAAGTAATGATTTTAGTTCGCTCACGATTAATAGCGTGGAGGACGGAGCAGAGAGATGGAGTTATGATCTGGAGGGAATACATGAGAAAGTAGAGAAGATACGGAATGATGTAGAAGAGGAGGAGTGGGTTTTAGTCAAGATATGCCAGTTTGAGGGCAATGAGCAGGAAGGATGGCTGGTGGTCCAGGCAGGTCCATCTTCCTTTTTCCGGGTTGCCTATCCTTCGGATGAGGTGACATATCTGGGAGAATATCTGTATTCTTTGCGTTTTAGTCCAGATGGAAAATATGCGGCGTATACGAGTGTCGATTATGACAACGGGGTTGGTATGGATCCGGTGGAAGAACAGCAAGTACCACCTCCGGGTATCTATATAATGGAGATGGAGACAGGAAAAACAGCTTATATATACTGGGATCCTTTGCGAAATCCGGAAGAGAGTTTTATGGAATACAGAGACTTTTTATGGCTTGAAAAGGAAAGTTTTGAGGAATACATGACAGACACAGGTAATTAAAGAAGAAAGAAAGGCATAAATCAGCATGGAATACATTTACCCCACCTTTGAGCGTGGAAGAATCATGAAAAAAGAATCCCTTTGGGCACTGCGGGATTATTCCTACACTGCGCTGGAATTACAGTATCAGGAGTATGCGGACGGCATTATAAACGGCTGTAAGATAGGCGTGGAGGGGAATGACCTCTGTGTTGGAGCAGGACTGATCAAATGCCAGGGATTTATCTATCTGATATCGGCGCAGAGAATCCCTTACTGTGCAACAAATGAAGTACAGTACCTTAAGTTCGCCGTCCTGGAAAGACAGGAACTGCCAGATTATATCAAATATGTGGCGCAGATAGGATTGGATGAGAAACCACCCCGGGGAGGCAGGGAGATAGAGCTTTGCAGGTTCAAATTGCGGGAAGGCTCGGTACTTCGGACAGAATATAAAGATTTCTATGATATCCA
Source organism: bacterium 0.1xD8-71 (assembly GCA_003612405.1). Lineage (GTDB taxonomy): Bacteria > Bacillota > Clostridia > Lachnospirales > Lachnospiraceae > UBA3282. The sequence continues at coordinate 31,966 of RAYR01000020.1, read as the reverse complement.
GACGGAGTTTGACACGGTCAATCTGGCAGACGCCGGATGGGGCAGCCGGGGAGGGACTACCCTTTCCATGGAGATTACCGATGCCTATGCGCGGAAGATATTGGAATGTGACGGGGCGGATTCTATTGATATACAGTTTGCATATCTGGCGTTGCAGGGCAGGGAAGCGGTGAACAGGGACATGCTTGTGGATTATCTTAGAAGGAGAGGCGGAAAAGATACCGCCAGTGAGAAATGGACGCATAACGACATGTTTGCAGAACTGGAAAGTATCTTACAGGCAGTCCGCAGTGGGAAGGACATCAGGAGCAGGCAGAAAACAGGCAGGGCAGACAGGATGATTATTTTGGATTAATTAGTTGCTTTGGAGGGCGTAACGAAAATGGATGACAAGGAACGTCAGGAGAAAGATAAAGAGAATAGACAGTTTTTATTAAAATTTGATTTGGCACGGGAAACATTGGATGGTGCCATCACAGAAGAAGATATTGATGCAGAAATTTGTAAGAGGCTTCAAGATGGTGTGGATGATGAGTATTTGGTGGATGGTGCACTTTTAACTTGTACCAGAGCAAAGTGGGGAAGTTTTGATTTGCCGAGTGGTGGAAGTATTGAAATTGATGGACATTCGGAAAAAATGATGACAGGGGTTCCAACGACCCATTTACATGTTATGGAGAACTCCATGTCTGATAATGGTTTATACCATGCGACAATTGCGGATACAGTACAAGAGGGAAATATATATCCATTTCCATGTAATTGTAGGGAAGCGGCAACACTTGAACAGGAAAAAGATATTATCGCTAATAAAGATGAGTGTCAGAGACGGGGAGTCTGTAAATATCTTATGGATTTAGAAGAAGAGTGGGAAAATATTGATTTTGAGGTGTCGTACGCGCAATTCCCGTATAATGATGCGTCTGTGCCAGGATCTGTGGGAGCTTCAAGTATAGTGGAACCGGCAGGAAAGCTTTTATCAGAATTGAAGGCGGGGATTACTATGACCTCGGTTTTATTTTGCAGGCATGGCGGATTTATTTATCCACTTACGAGTGGACAGAGAATATCCATATTATTGTATAAGGACAGACAAAACCTCACAGATGATGAACTTCAGGAATTAGGATTTTTATTTCAAACTGGAAATGAATTAACCCGTACTAAAATATTTAATTATTTGTTTCCGATGTTGTACCTAGATGGGAGCAGTTATGGAGAGACAGAATTGATGCGGCATATAGATATAATGAATAACAGAGAGGATAAGATACCCCATGCGGCAGAAAGATACGTAAATGCACTAAATAAGTGTGGAATTAACAATGCTCAATATACTGTTGAACAAATGATAGAGATTTTACGATGGGATCAGCAGAAAATAGATAAAACATTTGATGCATGTCGTGAACTTAGTCTGGAGACAGGAATCATTATGAGTCCATATTTTGCATTGGCAGTGATTGGGGCCGAGGGGACAGGAAGTTATGATACGAATAGTAAAGTACGTAGTGAATATGGAGGTGGAAACGGCCCACAACATGATTTTGCTATTGATACAGAGAACGGATTAAACGTGATAGTTGAAAAGTTGGGGAGTTATATTATTTATGGGGATGAGTATAAGAATGTGGCGAGAAATGCAGGAAAAACAGATTTTTTTGTGCCATATATATGGGGAGAAACACCGAAATTTGGGAGAAATATGGCGGGATACTATGCCTCTGATCCCACATGGCCTGATGTTGTAGAGGAAAAATATCAAAAGTACAGTAGAGAAGAAGAGGATGATGATAGGGATTATATGCATGATTATGAGATGCTATTGATGGGGTATGATAAAGAACTAATAGAAAATAAAGATACAGTACAATATGAGTTTGTTTATAAGAATGGAAGTGTTATAGCAGAGATTAAAGACAAAAAATAGAATATTATTTTACTGAGGTCTTAAAGAAATATGTCTGTTATAGATTAAGTGATTTTTCGGCCGGAGGTAAAGGACATGTTTAGCTTAAGAAGCGTTATTATCGCAATTCAGGCGGCCAGATTGGTGGGACTTTTGGGAATCAGCAACGATGTGGAAGACATCATAGATAATTTTGGCCTTGAGGAGATATGTGAGTACGATATAGTATCAGATTTCCTGTCCATGTATACAGAGGAATTTGAGGAAAGATACGATAAATCTGCATTATATGAGAGAGATATTCTCTATTGTACGCAGGAGGCATGGAAGTATGATGGAGAGGCAGTTGATTGGTTTCAGGAACCGGATGAATATTATGATGTAGAGGATATTACAGCCATACGGTTTATCAATGGTTATCCGGCAGGGATAAATGTATCAGGGGAGACTGATGGGGTAGAAGATAATCGGAATATGAAAATGTTGCTTCTCCAGTATTTTGATGATTATGCGTTATCAATGTATTTTCAAGAGTGTAAAGATGCGCAGAGCCGAGAAGAAGAACTGAAACTTATGGAAGTTTCGTTTCTCAAAGTAAGATTGGGTGAGTATGACAGAAGAGAAGTGGCGCCAAAAGCACTCTACGAGTTTTTGGAAGATGTATATTATGAAGTGCAGGAAGAATTACAGGCAGGGGAATGGGCCGTATCACCAGACGGGGAAAAGGCCGTATACATATCAAATGGTGCGCTGCCGAAACATCCATCCCAGATTTTTGTGCGTTATCAGGGAAAAATCCCGGATCTTATTTTCAGGAATGAATGGGAATATCATTTTACAGCCTGGATAGATGAAGACCATTTTATCTGCTATAACGATGGCGGCCCTATCATGATTCATTTGGAGAATGGGCAAATAGAAAAAATAAAACAAGAAGAGGATGATTATGATGCCTGGGGATGTGAATATGAGATAAAAGAGAATCAACTAATCGCAACATGCTTGGATGAGGAATATTACCGTTGGGACATTATCAGGAAAGACGGTGACATACGGATAACGAAAACGGAAAATCGGGGCGAGGATAAAGAAGATTAATCAGGAGGGGCGGCATATGGAAGACATGATCTTACTGGGACAGTTACAATTAAAGTGTAATTTTGAGTATCAGACCATACTGAACTGCCATTTACATGCGCAGTACGGAGAGATGACGAGATTAAAGGTGTCCTGTATTGTTAATTTCAAAGAAGCGTACAACACCGTATGCCGGATGCAGGAGGAGCAGATCGAGCTGATCGGCCAGGATGAGGAGGGCAGGCAGGAATCGCTGTTTTACGGGCTGATTGATAGTGCCGAGCTCAAAAACGTGGGAGATTATGCGGTATTAGAGCTTCAGGCGGTCTCCGGTATCTGGCAGATGGATGTGGAGAAGAAGTCCAGATCATTTCAGGACACGACCAGGACTTACAGAGATATCACCGAAGAGATAGCGAAGGAATATTCCTTCACAGTCAGGTGGAATCTGCCGGATGGGGCGATCCCCTGTCCCCTGATCCAGTATCAGGAGACGGATTACCAGTTCCTCAGCAGGATTGTCAGCCATCTGGGAGGTAGACTGTTGCCGGAAGATTATGGGAAGAAGAAAGAGGTCAACATAGGTCTGCCGCAGAAAAAGGCTGGACAGATAGACCTTGCACAGCATAAGTATGCCGCGCTCCTGTATAAGAAACCGGGAAGGACGTCTGTGAAGGACAGAAGACAGGGATATCAGATATACGGCAGGGAGTTTATCCGTGTGGGTGAAACGGTGACGATCTCCGGCAGGGAATACGGGGTTATGGACAGCCGGGTCTCTTTTGCCCATAACAGCATAGAAACCTGCATCAGCGTGTATCCGAGAGAGTGTTTCCAGGCGGATAAGATACGGGCGGACCAGTTGAAAGGCGTGGTGATCGAGGGGGAGGTGCTGCAGACAAAAGGGGAAGTCCTGCGTCTGCACCTGGATATTGATGACAAACAGGATGCGGCGACAGCTTATGATTATCCATGGCGGCCGATCACGGGCAACATGCTTTATTGTATGCCCGAAAAAGGGACAAAGGCTGCGCTCTACTTTGATAAAAATGACGAGGAGAACGCAAAAGCCATCTATAACATACGGGAGAATGGGGAACAGTGCGGGGAACTGGCAGATTATCATAATCGTTACTTTACAACAAGCTATGAGAAACGCCTGTACATGAAACCTGCGGAGATGGGATTGGTACATAGAGAGGACCAGAACGCGGAGATTGCTCTTTCGGACAGCAGTATGCTGCGGGCAAAGACGATAAACAAGCTCTCCATCCTGGCGGAAGGACAAGTCCAGTTTCAGGCGAAGAGTGTTACGGTGACAGCGCCCAAGGAGATCACGCTGGTCAGAAAGGATCTGACAAAGCCTACGGTGATCAATCTCTGTAATGCTTTTGATGCGATCGGACATGTTGGAAGTTTTAAAACGGCATCTAAGCAAGTAGAACAGAAGTCTGTATTTTTTGATGGAGATAGTCAAGAAGAAGCATTTGTTTTGCATGGAGTTATTGGCACAATATTAGCAAGTATTCCGGCAGAAAATATGGAAGAGAATGTTTTATTGGAGCGTGTGGCGGGAAGTATGCCCGTTATGGCAAAATTATTATAAAGGGTGAAGCATATGAGTAATAGAGTTAAAATAGGTGCAATTGGGACAAATCCTTTGATTGAAGAAATAAATAAACTTAATTCTGTGGATATTCAAGGATATGCAGTGAAAAAGATGGAAGAATTACTTTTTACAGATCAATTGAATGAGTTGGATTGGTATGCGGAAAATCTAATGAATTTAGTAATTATACCAAAGGAGCAAAAAGATGCAGAATGAAGAAGTACAGACACAAAAAATATGTTTATGGAATGGAATATTTTGTACAGAATTGCCAATTGAGTTTCAAGTTGCTGACGAGAAATTGATAAAGAAAAAGTTTCCTTATATCGCCAAACCAGAGTATATCTGGGTAAATGAGCAAGAAATGCAAATTATTACTTTTCATTTATTACATAAAGAATTGAAAAATGAGCAAATAAAATTGGCCATAAAGGAGATACAGCGAATGATTGTTCACAGATATCCAGAAAGCATAGGGGATTATGCTTGCCACTTGGATAATATTGCAGTAGATACAGGATATTTTTCTTTTTGGACAGGCGGTATTCCCAATGGAGAATATCATGTGCTATTTATTATGGCGGTACATGAGAGGATGATGTTGGGCACTTATCATTGTAATGCTGATTATGAAGAACAGGCTAACAATATGGTATTCCAAATGTTGAAAAAGGCAAGGGTTAATAAAGCGATAAGGAAGGAAATGATAATTAATAAATTGTTATGATAGGGGGAATTATGGAAGGTAAAAAGTATTTAGACAAAGTTCTTTTGGAATTACGCAAGGAAAGCGAGAAGAGCAAAGAGCCAGTGTTGATTTCAGAAAAATGTGACGTAAAGAAGATTGCAATATATGAGAATGATGCATATATGATGATTCCGATAGAATGGCAAAGCATGAATCCAGTTTGGAGGTGTGCAAAATATAATCGAAGTTATCGGCCAGAAGTTATTATAACAGATGCGCATGGAGATGCTACTATTACATTTTCTGATGTGGGGAAAATGGATAGACTTGTTGGAATTAGACAGTGCTGCATGCAGTTAAAGAATGATATGCAGGAAATATGGAATCAATTGGTCTTTTATGATTCGGGAGCAATAAAGGCAGGCAAAAAAGATGTTGAATGGATGGACTATAAAATGTTTTGTATTGATAGTGAGTTATATTGTCTGCTTTTTCTCTTTGATGTCAAAAACCATTTAATTATGGGAAATTTTCATTGTAGTTTTTCTATATACAATAGGTGGAAACCCCAAATTTTGATGTTGTTAGAAACTATTGAAGAAGTATAAAATTGATTGTGGATAAATAATTGGTAGCAGATAAGGGCTTGAATATGATGTAGATAAGGAGGAAGGTTTAGTGAGTGGGTTAAAAGATTCCTATGAAAACCAAAGCAGGCAGGAAGATATTCTGGATATTAGTAAAGAGAATGAAACAAAAAGAATTTTGGGGAAAGATTCTGTTACAAAGGAGGAAATAGAAAAGGTATATGAGATTTACGGAATGGGTGATTTTTTTAATGAATACTTAGTTGATGGGGCAATTATAACATGTGATCAAAGCACCAAAGGCCTGAAAAGAGTAAAAAGGAATGGAAGAGGACTCAACTTTAGTGTGACGGATAATGGAATTAATGCAGGGAAAGTTCAAGTGGATGCGGATAAGATTTTGGGGAAATTGGTTGTGACAAATCTTGAAAAAGCGAAGGCAGGAGGAAAAAAGTATGCAACAACCATTGATAATGATTATGATGACAATATACCATGTTTTGGAAATTGTAATAATGAGCAATATAATGATGACGAAAAGAAAAGATTAATGGAAAAGGGTGTTAAAGATAACAAGCATGGAACTTGTAAGTATCTAATAAGTATTACCAGTGAGTGGGAGGATGATGACTTATTAAAAGCACCTCAGAAGTTTGATACAAGTACAGGAATGAAAGATGGACTTACGATGACTAACAGCCTTTTTTGTGCTCACGGAGGTTGGATTTATCCAGTTACGAGTGGACAAAGTGACTATAATGAGGATGAAGCAAAAAAAGATGCTATTAGTATAATGAGCAAATATTTAGATGGTTTCTGCACTGAAGAAGAGGTAGAAAAGGCGGTTCAGTTTTTGGGGTGGGTTTTGCCAGAAATTGCGCAAGTAAAGGAAAAAAAGATAGGTGAAGCAGAAGATGCATGGGAAAAAGAGTGGAAAAAATATTGGAAAGATGACAAATTTGACCCATATATAAAGGCGTGGACTTATTATTGGAATGAAACGAAATTTCCAAATAAGGATATGGAAATAAGACCGGAGGTGGTCAAGGCAATGATTATGGTTGAGTCTGGTTGGGGAACTGGTACAACACAGAATTCAGGAAGGGATGTTATGCAGGCGTTATATCCGGGTGACTATGCGCTTTGGTTATTATCAGGATATAATCCGACACAGAAGGGTATGTCTCATGCCGGGAAAACAGAACCGGCAGTAGTATGGGCTAAAGATGGAATGGATTGTAATGCTGCATCAATGAGGGTACAAGATTACGTTTATATGTATAGTGGTGAAGAAAGTGATCCTAGTAAAGGGATAACCATGACAGAACATATAGGATTTAAAAATGGATTAGGAATTTTAAGAGATAATGTAATTACGGTAATTACTAGTGATGATTCAGCAAAAATAAAAAAACTGAAAGGATCGGAAGGGGAATATTTGATTCATTATGATAGAGTAACACCAAACATGAGTATTGCATGTGGTGTTGGTTATTTGGCTTTTAATATGGAAGATGGGGGTAGTGAAGAAGAAGGAGTCCGTCAATATAATAATGGTGGAAAAGAGAGTAAAACTGGAATAAAGGATGCATATGTCAAAGATGTCAATGAACATTTAGACTATCTTATTTTAAATGATGGAAAATCGGTACAGGGGTTACAAAAATGAGTAAATATAGGATGTTTATACTAACAGCATGTATTTTGTGTCTTTTATTCGGTAGAAGTAGGATGATATGCTGTGCTGGAAATATACAGCAGGACAAGGAGCAGTATCTTACCTATGAGATTAACGATAATGGGGAGGCTGTGATAACAGGCGGAAACTGTGATGTTCTTAACAGCATTGTAATTCCGAATACTATCGATGGCTATCGCGTTATTGGGGTTGCTGACCGTGCTTTTGCATACCGGCAGGATATTCATCATTTACGGGTAGAGGAGGGGGTACGGAATATTGGTGCTTATGCTTTTGCAGGGTGCAGACATATGGATACTCCGAGTCTGGGGGAGGGCCTTCAGGCGATTGGGGAAGGTGCTTTTAGGGATAACCTGTTTACAGGTAGAGTAGTAAGCCGATGGGATGTGTTTTTGCCGGACAGCATCATGTCTATTGATAAAGAGGCATTTGATTGTTGCAGCCACTTGCAATATATCCGCTTGCCACAGTATGCAGATATTGATTCGAGCGCTTTTGAAGGAACGCTATGGCAGGAGGAGAGGGACGAACTGTTCCAAATCAGGGGGGATTGTCTGCTGGCAATCAATGGAAATACGGATTCGGTGCTTAATCTTCCCTATGGTGTGACAAGATTGGCCGATGAAGAAGGGCCGAAGCTTTTGATAGATGATGTTTCCAGACAAATGATGTATGAAGAGATTGTCTTTCCTAATACCTTGACGGAGATTAGAGGGGAGAGCTTGGAAGGCATCAGAGTCAGTCGGATAGAAGTTCCCGGAGGTGTAAAGTATATCCCGATAGGATTCCTCAGATATGGAAAAGTGTCGGAACTTGTGTTATCAGAGGGGACAGAGGTTATTGGTCCTGGAGCGTTTTCTAATATTGAAGGTTTGGAAACAATCCGTATTCCGGGTTCTGTACTGCGAATATATGATAATGCTTTTGCTGGGTGTGAGGATTTACGTCGGATTACCATACCGGGAACGGTGGAGAAAGTAGGGGAGAATGTATTTGATTGGTGTGAAAACCTGACGGAAGTTGTCTATGAGGAAGGGATTCGGGAGATTGGATGCGGTTATGCTGATACACAGATAAAATGCATACAGTTTCCGGAAAGCACAGTCAGGATTCATGGGAGTCTGGCGTATGCCGGGAATCTGGAGCGGATTTATATACCAGCAGGGGTAGCGGAGGTGAATGACGAGATTTTTTCTCTTAGGGAGAAATATCGGGATGGCCCCATCACAGTATACGGGCAGAAAGGAAGCAGGGCGGAACAACTGGCAGTCCAGAGCGGGTATAAGTTTATCGAAGTAGAAAGCGGAGACGAGATGCCATGAGGAAGGAACAGGTATGGAAGAGCGTAGGAAATGGTTAAGAGATGCAGGTATTCTTGTTATGGTGCTTATTGCCATCATAGGAATTGCATCCGCAGAGCAAGAAGTCAGGGATGATGTTACGGGAGAAATTGAGGCGGTGAGCGGCACGGAGGCCGATGCATCGGAGACAGAGTCTCCTTCCTCGGACAGACAGTGCGGCGGCTACCGTTATAGGATACTGACGGATGACACCGTACAAGTTACCGCTTATGAGGGCAGTGAAACCACTCTTTTTATCCCGGCTTATATGGAAGACAAAGCAGTGACAGTCATTGGGCCGGCGGCGTTTAAGGGAAATGGAACAGTACAGCGGATCTATCTCCCGCCGGGAGCCTTGGAGATCGGAGAGGAAGCATTTGCGGGATGTAGGGAATTACAGGACATCTATATCACAGAGACGGTAGAGAGGATTGGGGAACGTGCCATGGCAGACTGTCCGTTGCTGGAAGAGATTGTATTTCCGGAGGCGGTAAGCAGGATAGAATCCATGACATGTCAGGGAGACACAGGGCTGAGACAGGTTACAATACAGCCTGGGGTGTCTGGTATTGCGGAGGACGCATTTGCAGAATGTGATGCGCTGCGCCTGGTGTATGGAGAGAGCGGATTTGCGCAGAGTTATGCGCAGGAAAATGATTTCGTATATGTGGATATGGAGCGGATCAAGGAAGAAGGAAATCTGGTTTGGTAGGATAGTGATTTGTATTTGTGGAGGAAGAATGGTGGAGGATGATGTGAAATTATGCATGGCAGAGTGCTGTGATCAATTTTTAGCTTTTTTAATGGATTATATGAGCATAGTTGCGCAGGAACAGCAAGAACGTAGGTTGAAAGTTTTATACTATCTTTCTATTCAGCCATTACGGGTCGGTATCCGCATGAATAAACTGATATTTCGCATACAAGTAATGGAGGAAGAATTTTATCTTGGAAAACGCGAGATTGTAGAATATTATTATCCGGATAAGATTCAGAAAAGATTTGACGATAGTATAACATCACTTTATCAGGAAACAAGAAAAAAGATAATTCGGATGCAACAATATGAATGGGGCGAGATACGTAATCAGTATGCAAAACAATATATAACATGGTTTTATTTGATGTTTAAAAATGAAGTATCTTCCATTTTGACTTGTTTGGAGAAGTGTAATGTAAAAGTCTCTGAGAACTTTAAAATATTGTTTGGAGAATATATGGATCGGGCGGTGATATTATATCGTGGAGGAGCGGATAAATGAAATATTACTTGATTACACAGGAGGAAGGAAATCGTATTCCATATAATATTAATAAAAATCATGCAATAGATATCCGTGTATTAAACCATAAAGATATAAGTAAAATTGGAAGAAAAAATATCATGGAAATGGATATCCCGAGGGATGTTTTTTTCCCAGATATTATGTTTGATCCCTGCTTATTAGTATCCAGAATATGTATGGAAGTGATTCTTATGTATCACAAGGATACGATATATAAAGGCGTCAAATTGTTGCACCGCGATACGAGAACAAAGGCTACATATTTTATTCCTTTATTAGATGAATTGCAATGTATATCTGAAAGAACACAATACAATAATGTTGGAAATCGCATAACAAGACTTGTTTTAGAAGCAAGTAAGATTAGTGAAGCGGCTGTTTTTAAAATTTCTGAATATAATGGAAAAAGTATTGTGGGCAGAGAGGATTTTGTAGAAAGTATACTGAGAAGAGGTATAAAAGGGGTTGACTTTGAAGAGATAGAGACAGATGGAAACCGATGGTACTGAGACTGTTGCAGACCGTAGAGAAAAAAGGAGGATACCATGAGAGATTATCAGTTAAAGATGGAACCGTTTGAGTATGTGGCATTACAGGATGTGGAGATCCATAAAGGCCTGAACTGCCATGCACAGGCCCGGATTGTCATACGGGTAAAGGATGACAGGAAAGAAGAATACCTGAGTATGCTGTCCGCGGATACCTGGCTGAAAGTGACTGCGGAGGGAGAAACAGGAACCAGCACCGTCCTTTTCCATGGGATCGTGACAGGGTTTACCATGGAGCAGGACGGTTATGAGACGATATTGCATCTGGAAGCTGAGAGCGGCACCGTATTGATGGATGACAAAGAACACTTCAGGGTATTTCAGAATAAAGATACCCCTTGCAGCCTGCTCTTTGACCAGATCACGGCCGGTTACGCGGGAGGAAAGGCAGATTATCCGGAAGGAGCAGACGATAAGACGGAAGGCGTGCTGATGCAGTACCAGGAGACAGACTGGGCGTTTTGCAAACGCCTTGCAAGCCTGCATAATCGGTATATCGTACCGGATGCGTTGCAGAAAGGCTGCGGTTACACCGTGGGACTGCCGGAGGGTGTGGAGCAGAGCTGGAAAGCGCCGGATATCATGCTCACACTGGATGCCTGTGAATACCAGCAGAAGGTGAAAAACGGTGTCAAAGGCTTACAGATGACGGATATGCTGACACTGTCTGTCACGGACAGGGAAATCTATCAACTGGGCGACTTCATGCTGTATGAAGGCGGAAAATATTATATCTATGATATCACCACACGCTACATAGGCGCAGAATGTGTGCATGAATATAAGCTCAGGAGAAAAGAAGGACTACAGACACTCACCATAGAACATCAGGGGACGGCGGGGTGTTCCTTTGAAGCGCAGGTTACCGGAGTACAGAAAGATACCGTGCAGATCGATATTACAGGGGATGAGTGGCAGGCGTTGGACGGAAAGAAGTGGTTTGCTTATGCAACGGTGTATTCCTCTCCGGACGGAACAGGCTGGTACAGTATGCCGGAAGTGGGTGATACGGTACGGCTGTATGTGCCGGACCATGAGAACAGATGCCTGGTGGTCAGCTCCGTACATAAAGAGACCGACAGTGCCAGACAGGATCCGGATCATAAATCTTTCAAGACAAAGTACGGCAAGGAAATCCTGTTTACGCCGGATTCTATCCTGATCACCAATAACCAGGGCATGATGGTGGAAATGAATGACCAGGAAGGCATTACCATGACCAGCGATAAGGATATCCTGATCCAGGCGCAGGAAAATATGACCATAGCCAGCGGCGCCTCCTCCCTTCTGATCGCGGCGGAAGACATCGTGCAGGTGAAGCAGGGCGGAACGACCATGACGCTTAGTGATGATATCTATTTTACGGGCGGGGAGTTTAGGATACAGTGAGGGGCTCCCTCCTTTTACCATAGTAAAACCTCCAGACTGAGTTGGTTGAATCAACTTCAGCCCGGAGGTTTACATAACTCTGTTGGAACTTGATATATTTTTTACAATTCATTATGATCTGTTTTTAATTTTTGTATTTCCTCAACAGAAAGGCCAACAAATTCTGCAATTTTTTCAAGCGTTAGTGTTCCATCTTCCAGCATTTTCTTTGCAACATTTATCATCCCTTCTTTTAATGTCTGATTCCTCATATCTTCCATAGCTCGACACATAATTTCGATGCCCTCCTTGTTTTCTTTGAAAAATCTCACCCTGTCTGCCAATGTCCCATAGTACATATCTGAGGCATCTGTACAGGAGAAGTCATGCATTAGCTTTCCGATTGCTGTATCTCCACGGTAAGCACCATTTACATACAGTATATGCGAACCGTCCTCAAATTTTTCTCCGGTTTCTAAAAAACAACGCTCAATTGGATAGAGCGGCTGCCCTTTTCCCATGACGTCATTCTCTGTAATAAAGACTACCCACGTTTCTGGAAGCTTGTCGAAATCCTCACCCTTCTTCAAAAGGTTTGCGTCCATCATACTGCTGTTATATCTTGCTCTTTTTCTTCCGGAACCTTTATCAGAGCGTTGCACTTCTACGTTCAATTTTGCTCCCGTGCTGTCCGTAGCCAGGATATCCAGCCGCACTGATCGGTTCAGCAGATTCTCCACAAATACCTGAGTACGAACGTCCAGTACCTTTAAATCCGGCTTTTCCAGTACAATCTGCAATACCAATTCTATACTTGCTGTATCTCCCTCAAAACATTTTGTGAGAAAATCATCATCAAGCAGGCGAAAACCTCTTAACCGCTGTAAATCTTCTTGATGTTTCTGGTCTATCTGTTCTGTCATTGTCAACATTTCAACCTGCTTTTCCTCTCGTTTTTGTATCTCAATACTACCATAAACCTCTTGATTTTACAAGCCGGGAGCCTGGCACCTTTATTTTTTGACTTGTTAATATTATCGATTTTTAATATTATATGAATATTGCTTTTCGACATGCACTTGATTCTGTTGATTAAGAAAATGATATTTTTGAAGTTTCCAGAGGAAAATGATGCAGAAATGATGCATTGTTCTTTTATAATGTAGTTAAAAAGTGCAGGCGTTTTTTTTATCAAGGAGAAAGAGAAGGCAATGAGTAGATATCAGAGACTACAGATAAGTTTATTTTGTTTATCCATACTGGGACTTTTCCTTCTGGGGGCCTGCGGCAGAAATGAAACAAGTATCCAGAAGGCTGATAAACATAATTCACCGTCTATACAGATTCCGCTTGAGGAAATTGCAGAGAGAATCGAGTATGAGTATATCTATGAAAATATGATATACCATATAGCGGACTATGATTATAAGCAATTGTCGTTTCTTCCTTCGGGAGAAGATATTGACGTATCATTTTATACTATAGAAGGAAATAAGCTTTTATTTTTGCCGGAAGAAAAGGCAAATACTGAAGCCTTAGTGAATGGTGAAATGTGCAACCTGTATTACTCGCAAGAGGCGGGCGGCTATGTATTTTATGTACTTGTAGACTGGCAGCTATCGGAGAATGGTGTTCCGGTCAATTCACTGGAGAGCGATTATTACCACAGGATCAGGGAATGTATTGTGCGGGATAAGGATGCTGTGTATGAAGAGACTGACCTGCATGATTCCCCGATATATTTCAGCTATGAATTTATATCGGATGATCTGGTCAAATTGGGAGAGGCGAAAGTGACTTTTGATCCGGAAGAGAGGATTGAGATACAGAAAGTACCGGCATATGGGAATGAATATATAGATTCTGTATGGAATCCATACTATCCGGCCGCAGATTCCTCTGCTTGTTTTACGGCACGATGGTATTTGGATGCAGAAACGAATGATTTTGTGCGGGATATTGTAGGATTGCATCGGAAAGAGATTCTGATGAAGGTCAAGGAAGAAAAAGATCCGGAGGAAGAGACAGGCAGTCATCTTGTCACGGTACCGGAATATAATCAGGAAATAGATTTTCGTACAATGGATCCGGAGGAGACGGCTAAACTGCTCAGATATGTGTACAGTTATGAGGAATGGTTCGGCATGAATGAGCTGGGGTGTCAGACAGGAGAATTACGGGGATTGCAGGGCGAAACAATTAATATGTATGCGTGGAATAATAATGGGGAAACTCTCTTCTTTGTTCCTGAATCTAAAGTCAATGCCTATGTAAATTGTGAAAACAGAGTAAAATGTCCGGTGCATGTCAACAAGGATGGGGAGATGGAATTTTACCTTTTGAAGCGCAATGGTTATGCCGGGGGAAAGGGACAGCTTAAGACAACCTTTTTTATGGAAGATGGTCTTTCTACGGAGTATGCAGAGGATATGGTATGGCTGGGAGAAACCGAATTCACCTTACAGGAACTGTCATCATCAGACGTCGCAGAAATAGAAGAGGATGAGTATATCTGCGCATTGAGGGAACACATAGAAGATATCCTGCAAAGAAATGGACGGGATGGAGAGTATGAGTTGAACATAGGAGAGTATGAAGTTCTGCATACCAATAAAGTATGTCTGTCTGCGGCGGTTTCTGGAGAGGAAGAAAGTTATTATTTCAGATATATGATTGTCAGATCTGAAAATGGAAAATTTTATTTCTGGCCGGCAGGATTTGGACTGGATAGCAGTTTGGCGGAATGTGAGGCAGGAAAACATTCCATGAACGCCCTGTGCATTGAAAGAACCAGACAGCTTTCAAGAATGAAGATGATGATTAACGAAAATAGGGTAAAAGCCGGTAATTATTATTCAGATCATGAGGATCTGGAAAAGAACCATAAGATTTTATCGTATGATATCTGCTCATCGCCCCGATATGATTATGAAAATACGCCCTTGGTAGAATATATAGAAGAAGATATATCGTGGAATGAAGATATGTCAAAGAAGGCGGGAAAGAATATATCTGTAGAGATAGATTACCATGTGTTTGACTTTAATAATGATGGTGTTGAAGATTATCTGTTATGCGAGAGCGGGAGATTGTTTGAAGGCAATGGTGGAGACAGTGTGGACATTTTCATACAGGGAGAGGAAGGAGTGAGGAACGTTTTATCTACTAAGATGATACTTCATCATGGGCCTCACGATCATGCAAGCGTTATCGTATTAGATGAAAAAACAGGCGGGTATTATGCAGTTGTAAACCCATCCCAAAATTTCATATTTAGATATAATGAGGAAGAGGGGAGGTATGACTGGCCGGAAAGTGAAGAGAGTATCCTGGATGTGGAAGACAGTCAAAACGAGCCTGTAACAGGAATAGGAAACGAAGAAACAAACGCACAGGAAGTGCAGTCGGGATTACAAAGTTATGATGGAAATGAAAATATAATAAGAAATAACAATTATTTTATAGATTTGGAAAATTTGGAAGAGTATCATAAAATCCTTTCCTATGATATCTGTTCATCCCCCAGATATGACTACGAAAATACGCCCTTGGCGAAATACGTAGAGGAATTTATGGAAGGCATAGAGGAGGAATCAAGAGAGGTGGGGAGACCACTGCCTGTAGAGATAGAATATCATCTGTTTGATTTTAATGATGATGGTAAAGAAGATTATCTGTTATGTATATATGGGACACAAGATGGGTTGGATGATGAAGCAGTAATCTTTATACAAGAGGAAGAAGGGTTAAGAAGGGTTTTATATATTGATATGCCTCTTTGTATTCGCTTGGATGGGTCACTGCATCATTATAAGCTTATAGTAGTAGATGAAAAAACCAATGGGTACTATGGGATTGCCCATGAAAATGGCAATTATATATTAAGGTATGATGTGGAACAGGGGTGCTATGATTTTGGGGTGAGGGAATGAGAAATGAGACAGAAAATGACCGTAGGGAAGATATCCTGCAATGGATACAACCACATATGGAAAATTCTCTGGGAGTATATGATTTAGAATCGTATAAGGCTAACGGGGCGCACAGGAGACTGCTGTAGAATAGAAATAGTTTGGGTAAGAGAGTAGTAATAGAACACCGCCGGAAACTCAAGGACGGGGCTCTTGGCTTGTAAAATCAGGACGTTTATGGTAGTATGGAGATACGAAAATAGAAAGGAAAGCAGGTGGGAAGATTGGCAGTGACGAATAAGCAACATCAGGAAGATTTGCAGCGTTTGTGTTTGTTACGGCCAATTGATGATGATTTTATGCGTTGCCTTTTCAAGGATAACATTCCATTAGCTGAATTTGTGTTACGCATTATCACTGATAAACCAGATTTGATTATTACTGATTGTGAAATACAGAAGGATATGAAAAGACTTGTTGGGGCACGTTCTATCTGTCTGGACGCATATGGAACGGATTCATCCGGGAAAAAATATGATTTGGAGGTCCAGAGGCAAGACAGGGGAGCAGACCCACACAGGGCAAGATACCATTCAAGCGTAATGGATATAGAGAATCTTCATTCCGGTCAGGAATTTAAAGAGTTGCCGGACACATATACAATCTTTATTACTGAAAAAGATTTTTATGGTCAGGGCGAAGCAGTTTATCCGATTGAGAGAATCAACCTTGTAACGGGTAAATCTTTTGAAGATGGGGAACATATTCTTTATGTGAATGGTGAATATCGTGGTGATTCCACTATAGGAAAACTCATGCACGATTTTAATTGCACCAAAGCAGATGATATGCATTTTGAATTGATGGCAAACCGAACACGGTATCTAAAAGAGGATCCGAAAGGAGTGAGCGAGATGTGTAAAATTATGGAAGATATGAGAAGTGAATCGTTAAAAGAGGTCGCTCTTCGTATGTTAGTAGCTGGAAAATATGCTATAGAAGAAATTGCGAATATTTCCGGACTTTCACTTGACGAAGTAAAAAAACTAAAAGCAGAGCGAGCAATATAGGTTGATCATAGGCCGGGAGTTCAATAACAAAATCCCCGGCCTTGATTCTGTAATTAATGGAGATTTGATATATATTTTACAATTCATTATGATCTGTTTTTAATGTTTGGCTCCTCATATCTTCTATGGACCGACACATAATTTCAATGCCCTCCTTACCCTCTTTGAAAAATCTCGCTCTGTCTGCAATGTCCCATAATATATATCTTTCTTTTGTTTTTGCATTTCAATACTACAATAAACATCTTAAATTTACAAGCTGGTAGCTTGGCGTTTTTTGATTTTCGACATATGTTTGATTTTGCCAATCAGGAAAATTATATTTTGCTATTTATAGGAAAAATGATGCAGAAATGATGCATTGTTCTTTTATAATGTAGTTGAAAAGTACAGGCGGTTTTCTTTATCAAGGAGAAAGTGAAGGCAATGATTTTAACCATCTTAGAGACAATGGGACATAGCAAGTGTAAGTCTAAAAGAATAGTAACCATTATGATGCTGGTTATCCTCTGCACGGCCTGCCAGTCAGAGAAAAAAGACAAAGAAGCTGATAAAAAGGTAGATTTTAGAATCATACGGAAATTATACATATACACGGAACAGCGGAATGAAATTGAAATTTATTATCCACAGCTTAGCGGTCTAGAGGATACAGCGAAAGAGAAACGGATTAACACTCTGATTGAAGAGGATGTGAAGAAAGTAATAGGTGAAAAGAATAAAGAAGGTGATGATACCTTGTATTGTATTAATCTGGATTTTGAAGATAATCACCTTAAAAGATGTTGTTGCCGATTTCCCGGAACTAAGGGATATGCTGCTGGCGGATGAATTTGATAATATTACGAAGTGGGAAGGAAAAGCGGGGACATTTGAGGTCAGTTGGAAATACAGGGGATATGAAGATTATAACGAATATTCTATTAGTAATGACTTGGTCAGGCAAATATTGGACGAGGAATTCCTGGAGAAACTGGGATAGGTTCATGATCAGATAGATGATATGATGGAGTAAAAACGGGAATGTAAGAGGAGTGTTATATGCATAGGGTAGCATATGAAGTAAGTGATAAAGAGATTTTTTGTGTGATTTTTAATGTTATTTTATTTTTTGGTATATCTTTTTTCTTATATTTTAGCATTAAAGAAAAATCGAAGACCATTGTTAAAATAATATTAGTTTTCTTACTTGTGGAAAATTTAATATATACGATATCTATGATTAAGAGTTATAACGATATTGTGATAGCATACAAAAATGGTGATTATATTGAGATAGAGGGTATGGTGAGAAATTATTATCATTTGAGAGGCGATTATGAAAAATTTACTTTGAATGGAGTAAAATTTGAATGTTCAGGTGGAAACTATGGATATTGCAAGAACGGAAGGGAAAGTCTGGTATCAGGATATGGACGGTATTTGAGGATCAGGTACATCCCTGGTAAACGCAGGAATACGATAGTGTATATTGAACAGTTGTTACCGGAAGAACGTCCGTATGACTGAGCAGTTAAGAGGAGGATAATGTATTGAATGATTTAGAGTTGAGAAGATTGGTAGCGTTTTTTATTGATTCCATAATTTTATGCGGTATGAATATGTGCGTTTATATGTGTGGATTTTTCCTGACCGCAGATATATGGATGCAGGATGGGAAGAAGTTTATGGATGTTGCATGGGAAAATAGAATTGAACAGTGAAGGCCAGAAACTTACTGTTAACAAAATGTTGAAACATTCTATTTTAAAATGGATTTCTGCGGCTGTCTGGCCATTTTCGATTGCTTATTATTTTATGAAAAAGGAAATGGTTTATGATAGATATCTGAAAATTAGCGTAAGAGATAAAATAAGTGAAGTTTAAAACTGAGGGGCGGCAATTTTTGCACGAGGGAGAACAAAAGTAAGCAAACATTGAAATCATAGAGAACATACAGTATATTATAGGTGGTAAATTCGAGGATTGATGATTGGCAGGGAATAGGAGGTGGATTGTAATGTATACAGAAAATCAAGTGAATAATATAGTAGGACAGATATCACAATTTTATCGTTCTGTATATGGAGATAAGATTGTATCAATCTACCTGTATGGTTCATATGCGAGAGGCAATTATACAGAGGAATCTGATATAGATATTATTGCAATTGTCAGGGGAGACAGGATGGATTTGCAGGAAAAGTTAAAACAGATATGGGATGTATCAGCAGATATTGGATTGGAGAATGATGTTGTTGTTTCGCCTACAGTTATACCATATGCTGAATATGAAGCATATAAGGAAATACTTCCTTATTATATGAATATACAGAAAGAAGGAAAGCGGATTGGATAGTTTAATATAACAGGGCAGTAGAATTTTATGAAGAAATTTGCAGCTACCTTTTAAATAATCAGAATTAGACTGGCATATCATCAAAAACCGTTTCTAAATACATATTTTCCCAAGGCATTTAATTGTAAGGCTGTGTCAATGCTGGCACAGCTTTTTACTTTGTCAATAAATCAGCACTTTCAATAGAATAAAATTACCTTTTAGGAAAAATGATGCAGAAATGATGCATTGTTCTTTTATAATGTAGTTGAAAAGTACAGGCAGGCTTCTTTATTGAGGAGGAAGAGGGGGCAATGATCTTAACCATCTTAGAGACAATGGGACATAGCAAGTGTAGGTCTAAAAGAATAGTAACTGTTATGATGCTGGTTATCCTCTGCACTGCCTGCGGAACAGAGGATCCGGCTTCTCAGCTTCCCAATGTCGGAGAGGTATCCAAAGAGCAGTCGGAAAATCTTACGGAGAATAATACGCAAACAGCAAGAGTGAGCGAGAAAAGTCCTGCGGCTGCATTTGAGGAAGGTTATCGTATCCTGAACAGGAGTATTTTTGATAACAGCATGATCTCCTGGTATAACGATGAGATGAAACAGGAGATTGAGGCTTATGCGGAATCGGTCAAGGGTGATATGGTACCGGTCTGGGAAGAAGACAGTATATTCCCGCAGGGGCTGGTCATGGAGATGGAAGATGTTATCTACCGGTCTCTTGACAGCAATATGCATAAGATTCAATGGGAAGAGATAGAACAAAGTGTCTACTATGAGACTATGCGGGAACTTGGCATGGAGAAGTGGAATCCGGACATGGAAGAGATGAAGATATTGTTCCCGGAACTTAAGGATGCCGGCCCGGAACTTGATTCTGTCTATGACGCTTACCGGGAAGTCTGCGGGAATGAGTATTGTTATGATCTGTTTCACATTCCCACACAGGACAGGGACCAATATGTCCTGGCAATGGATTCAGGGGGTACGGCAGGAATTTGTTATATCTATCTGATGGAACTGGTGGATGGAGAGTTTGTGCCAATCAGTGATTTTGAGACACAAAATGCCGGATATGGTGGGGTGATTCAATATGAGGGTGAATTTTATTATATTTATCTGCCAAATAATTACCAATTGAAGATTTATGACGGCATCCGGATCTATAAGATAGGAGAAGATATGGAATATGAGAATCTTCTCATCAAGTATCTTCCTTATGAGTATGTCTGGAAGAACCTGTATAATACTTCCGAGGGCATGAAATGGGAGTACTATCTTGAGGGCATACGGGATGAGATAACATCGGATGAATATCTGCAAAATGGAACGGATGAAAGCGGATGGTCTGTGTATTTTGGGGATGAAGAGAAAGTAGAGAACTTTATAGTACCTGAAAATGAGAGAAGATATTACAGTAACGAGTATCATAAAATAGACTTTGCAAACATCGGAATCCCAGTATATATGAGAAAATCAAATTTTATCCCTTCTAATTATAATAGTAAATGGCACTTAAAAAGTAGTTTTTATTTACAAAGTCCGAAGAATGGTTCCATCAAAACTTTAGAAAATATGGAAATTAATCATTATTTGCCCAATCCTTTACAACCGGAATTAGTACAAATGTGGTTCAAAGAAATGGAAGGGAAAGTCTATACGTTTTGCCTGTACCATGTGTCGGATTATAATTATATGCTGAATGTAGTCCGGCTGGAAGGAAATGAGGTAAACCGGATACGGACAGATATTTTATCACCGAGAAGACATTTTGTCCTGACGGAGGGAGAAAAGAGTATTTATTAATATTAGCTTTAGGAAGAACGCTTAGGGGGAGTTTATGAAGGAATTTGCGTTAAAGGTAGTCATTTGTGTGTTGGGGATCTATTGTGTGATATCAATTATAAAACCAAATGTTATGGATGAAATCGGGGAGCAGAAGATATATGGTCTGGTTCGGGTGTCAGGGATTGAGAAGGTTCATGATTCATGGGAGTGGATGTTCGGGTTGGAGACAATGGGGGCACTTTCTGTAGACTACCAAGAGGAATATTTGAGAGAGGATGTATCAGGAATATCATTACATTTTCGTTATGATACCAACTCTTACGATGAGATAAACGATTTCAGTATAAGTATTAGAGCTATTTTATCTGAAGTAGATAAAGTAGAAATGGGTTTAGGAGCGTATTATGATTATGAAAAAAAACAACTGATATATAATCCGGTGTATATCGTGCAGGGAGAAACGGGTAATAGTGAGGTATACACAGATGAAAAAAGTATTGATGAATTCCTGAACCGCTATGGTCTGACAAGAAAAGATGTGCATAAGTATCAGGATTATGCGATTTATGGTGTGGTAGTAAAAACATGGACCAAAGCGAATAGGGAATCATACTGGCTGGAGAGGTGGAAATTAAAGAGCAGAGAGGTTGATAATACGTTCCGGTTTGAAGAAGAATAGTGGTACAGAAGGATATTCTCATGATATATGATGCATTGTTCTTTTATAATGTAGTTGAAAAGTATAGGTGGTCATGAGGAAAATAAAATGACGGAGGAAAAGTAATGATTAGGCAAAGCATTTCAAGAGCATTACTCATTGTGTACATTACATATGTGACGCTTTCAGGGGATGACATGGAATACAACATCCATGAGGCAAAAAGACATTATATGCTTTCCCAGGACTATTGCACAATAGATGAATTTGCGGAAATGGACTATTATCTGTTCTGTGGCACGCAAATACATAAAAGCGGAACAGGATCGGGATTTGAACGAAAACCCTCCATTATCTATAACGATACAAAGACAAGCCTGCTCACTATCAGGAGAGTAGAGGATGGGACAGAGAGATGGAGTTATGACCTGGAGGGGATACGGGAAGAAGTATGGAAGAGGCGGGATATGCAGAATGGAGACTGGTTTTTCAGCACTGTCTGTCAGTTTGAGGGCAATGAGCAGGAAGGTTGGCTGGTGATTCAGGCGGGGAATTCCTTTTATAAGATTGCCTATCCATCGGGCGAAGTGACATACTTGGGAGAATATCTGTATTCACCGAGCTTTAGTCCGGATGGAAGATATCTGGCATATTCCAGTGTTGATTATGATAACAGAACTGATATGAAGTCAACAGAATATGAACAGTCGCCGCCTCCGGGAATATATGTCAGGGACATAGAGACAGGAAAAACAGCTTACATATACTGGGATCCTTCCAGGAATCCGAAAGAGGATATTTTTGAATACCGGGATTTTCTATGGATTGAAAAGGACAGCTTTGAGGAATACATGACAGATACAGGTAATTAAATGAAGAAGGAAAGGCTTAAATCATGGAGTGGAGGTAGATGAAACAGGTTTTAATAAGAAGAATAAGCCAAATTATTCTGATTGGTATATTGCTAGCCGGTATATCACGGACAGCATATGGCAGTAATGAAGTGAAAATAAGGGCAATTCCGGAATTGGGGTATGATGTGAATGAAAACAGCAGATATATCTGTTATAAGGATCTGCTTATTTTAGATTTGGATTATGGGAATAATGTCGTATACCAAAAACAGGATGGTATTTATCAGGTAACTGATCGGACACTGCATGATATATTACAAACAGAAGAAGACCCGGAAGCGTATGTGCAGCATGGGAATCTGATAGTTGCGCTGTCAGAAGAGAAAACCTTATTTTTAATATATGATATGGATAGCGGTGAAACATATAGTTATCCGTGTGAAAAGGGAAAACAGATTGATTGCTGGTATCTTTATCAAGGCGAAATCTATTATATGGAACGGATGATGAATGATGATGGAACTTATGTCACTGATAAAACAATCAAGGGAATTAATTTGGATAAAGGAGACAAAAGGATAATTTACCAGAGTGAGAAACCAAAGATGGATTATTTCTGGTTTTTTATAAGAGAGGATGGGATGATTTTTTGCGAATGGGGAGAAAAAGGGAACAGCAGGCGTGACATTTTATGATTATCATGGGAACGAAATAGAAACCTATCAGTTAATAGATGAGGAGTACATTGAGAAGGGTTATCATCTGGCAAGATTATTTTATTATGATGATAGAATAACCGGATTGTATGTACAAAAGGATACCAATGAATTGTATATTGCTCAGGTAAGAGCGGACGGCATGATTTTTTCGTCCGGAGGGAAAGGACATGTTTAGCTTAAGAAGCGTTATTATTATAATGCAAGCGGCCAGGCTCGTGGGACTTTTGGGAATCAGCAACGATGTGGAAGGCATCATAGATAATTTTAATCTTGAGGAGATATGTGAGTACGATACAGTATCAGATTTCCTGTCTATGGACACAGAGGAATTTGAGGAAAGATACGATAAATCTGAATTATATGAGAGAGACATTCTTTATTGTACGCAGGAGGCATGGAGGTATCAGGGGATACCAACGCCCAGTTACGACGGGATAGAGAGTTATGATGTGGATGATATTACCGCCATACGGTTTGTCAATATATATGCGGCAAAAGCGGATATGCCTGGTAAGAGCGATGTATCAGAAAGTTATCGGGAGGCGGAAATGTTGCTCATTCCATATTATGGAGACTATGGGGTGTCCATGTTTTTTCAGGAGAGAAAAGACGGACAGGGCAGAGAAGAACTGAAATTAGTGGAAGTTTCGTTTCTTAAAGTAAAAATGAGCGAATACGACAGAAGAGAAGTGGCGCCAGAGGAGCTTTATGGCGTGCTGGAATGGGATTACTATTATGGATGGGAAGAATTACAGCAGGCAGAGTGGAACATATCACTGGCAGGAACCAAGGCAGTATATATAGTAAATGGATTGATACCAAACAGTCCATCCCAGATTTTTGTGCGTTATCAGGAAAAAATCCCGGATCTTATTTTCCGGAATGATTGGGAATATCATTTTACAGCCTGGGTAGATGAAGACCATTTTATCTGCTATAACGATGGCGGCCCTATTATGATTCATTTGGAGAATGGGCAAATAGAAAAAATAAAACAAGAAGAGGATGATTATGATGCCTGGGGATGTGAATATGAGATAAAAGAGAAGCAACTAATCGCAACATGCTTGGATGAGGAATATTACCGCTGGGACATTATCAGGGAAGACGGTGACGTACGGATAACGAAAGTGGGAAATGATTGTTGAGAAACAAAGTTTTTTGGGATATACTTAATAAAAAAGAGATGGATATTGGAATTATGAAATATATGAGGTATTAGGACATGGAAGAAAAATAAAGAATATTACAAGTGAAGTATATGAAGAACTGATAAAACTATTTGAGGGGAAGATTGAACGTATTATTTTGTACGGTTCGTATGCTCGTGGTGATTTTAATCTGGAATCAGATGTTGATATTATGATTTTATTGAGTTGCGATGGAAATAACGCAAAAACGAAAAGAAATCAGTAGAATTGCAAGCCGAATTGGGTTAAAAAATGATATTATGGTATCACTTCTTGCACGTAATTGTGATGATTATGAAAATAACATGAAGTATCAGCCGTTTTATCAAAATATTGAAAAGGAAGGCATGAAAATTTATGGATAAAGAAAGGCAAGACCTAGCCATATATCGTATAATATCAGCAAAAGCAGTGAGGATGCAGAGGAAACATTGGATAAAATATTTTTATGCCAAATAGTCTGAATAAATAACGAATTAATATAGGGTATATCAGATGTAAAGTCTGATATGCCTTATTTTTTGTTGTCCTTAGGAAAAATGATGCAGAAATGATGCATTGTTTTTATATAATGTAATCGAAAAGTACAGGCAGGTTTCTTTATCAAGGAGAAAGAAGAGACAATGCAACGCAGCATGAGTAAATCTAAAGGAATAACGGTTGTTATGATACTGACTATAATTGTTATGTCTGCCAGTACTGCCTGCAATTCCCATAAAGATGAACAGAGCAATGCGTATTTCTATAAGACCGAAGAAACTGTACATACATATGAGGGATACTTTTATCTGCATAGCTATACGGATTTATGGCAGGATATTGATTTGTATATTACGGAACTGGAGAGTTTTTCTAATGGAGTATTATATACTTTGGAATTGGAACAGCCGGTATCCTCAGACCCGTATGACGAACTGCTTGATCGTAAATATATAGGATACTTTTATGTTGCGGATGAGATGATTTATTATTTACCGGCCGAAAAGGATGGTTATACTGATGCAGATAACAACAGAGTCATTGAGCAGGTAAAAAGTGATGAAGCAGACTTTCTGGAGCAATGTATGATAGTCTGTTGTGAAAAGGGAACGGAAGATATTACTGATGATAATGGATATCATGCGTATGTGGAAGTGGATGGAGATAAAAGGATATTCCGTTATTATAATGATTATTTTTATGGATCGAAGGAGTATATGCTGATGGTATGGGAGAAAGGACAGGGTATTACATATTATATACACGGCAATGGCGCTAAAAATATGCATGTTGAGTTTGGCAGCCATATCAAGGAAAAACAGAAAGTGGATTATGGCTATCCGTATAAAATATTATAATAAAAGCCAATGAGACGGCAGGATGTGTGTATTTACAATATATTGCTTTTGTCATAGAAGTATAAATACTGAGATATGATGGCAATGAAATCCGCGGGGGATAATTGAATAGACTTTACATCTTAGCTGTGATATACTTATATCGTAGCAGTACAAGCCACAGTATAGAAAGTAGGTGATTATATGCCAACTGGAGTAGAAGTTGCGAAAATTGCCATTGAGGATTTCAAAAAGATTCAGGAATATATGCAACTGGCAAGAGAAGAAGGGGCTGCAAAAACATATGCAAAATTAAAAGATGAATATTTGTCATTAAAAGCGATTTTGCAGGTTTGTGGTGTTAATCTTACAGACATTGATAAAATCAAAGAGTGAATTGCAATGATATCACACAATCTAAGGTGTAAAGTCTATGGAATAATTAGGGCTTTACACCTTTTTGTTATTTTCCGGGAAAATGATGCATTGTTTTTTTATAATGAATAGAAACGGAGATTACCAGTGATGGGGAAAAGCAAAAAAATACTCGTGTTATTGAACACCCTATTTCTGATGGATTTAATAACGTGTGTATTTGTTATAAATAAGGGAGATGGAAAAGATATAGCCAGACAGTCACCAGAGGAGATACCAGAAACAGAATGGCAGGTGGAAGAGGATGCTGAGGCAGCCATAGGGAGCAATCTGTTCTATGGCAGCAGTATGGCGGAAGGTGACGGAGCTTTCTATACACTGGATATAGGAATGTATGGCGGAAAACCGGTGGAGGAAGATGAACGCTGTCATATATATCGGCAGGAGGAAGGGGAGTGGGAAGTATATATATCCCATCCTCCCTACACAACCGATGTGAATTCAATATCTAATGTTATATATCTGGATGGATATATTTATTATGTTCTGAAAGAAGTTGAAATACGGGAAAAGAAAATAGAGGAAGAAGCTTATATCTTCAGGTTTGCGAAAGAGGATGGATATGAATTTCCAGACCTCTTGTTATCGTGCGATACGGATTATTATATTTATGAGGATGAGATTTATTTTCAATACCATCAAAAGGGAAAACGCTGTTTTTATAAAGCAACTTTGGATGGAGAAGAGGTTACAGAACTGTATTCCGATAGACAGGAAGAGCAGACGGATGCTGCGTATGCGGTCGGCGGAGGGTGCCTTTATCTGAAAGACGGACAACAGATATTGGGGATCAATCTGAAGAACGGGGAGAGGGGGCGTTTTGATACAGAAGCGAAGTACATAGGCGGCATGTTTTATGAAGATGGCAGACTGTATATTTATGATCCGGAAAAAAAGGAAGTCTATCAGATGGATGTCAGAACCGGAGGGGAGATAAAGCTCATTGCAGGAAAGATACTGAAGGACTGTGTATGGATCCATGACGGATACCTGTATTATGTGGAAGGCGAAAAGGATGCCAAAGGGTATAGCTGTGAATATTTTGAGAAAGAAATCAGAAAGATAATGGGTGATACATATGAGGCGGGCATGGGAACAGAAGAAGAGAAAGAGGACCGCACTGATATATATTGGCTAAAAGAGGGAAAATGGGAATTATTTGTGTCACATTCTGCAATGGAAGATGCCCCCTGGCGGGCTGAAATTTCGGTGTATAACCTGACATATTATCATGGATATCTATACTATATTCTGCTAAGAGATTGTGATCCGGGTTCGGGTGCGGGAAAAGGCTATTCCATATGCAGGGTTTCACAACAGAATGGAATGATAGAGGAATTGGCGAAATGTAACGGGAACTTCTTTATATATCAGGATGAGATTTATTACGACAACATTGTGAAAAAGAGTAGAAAATATTTTAGAATGAAACCGGATGGAAAAGACAAAGAACTGCTATATTTTGATGACGGAACAGATTATTTCCAGTTTACTTATGCGGTTGGGGGAGACTGCCTTTACCTATGGAGTGAAGAGAAGATAGCAGCAGTTCATATTGTCAATGACAGGGAAAAGATTCTAAAGTATTTTGATGTGCCTGTTGCGTCCGGGTGTAGTATGTTCTATGAGAATGGGAAACTGTATCTTTTTGATATACAAAATCCTGTCGTTTATCATATGGATGTAAACACGGGAGAAGTGAATAAGGTTTTAGAAATCTTTCCGGATTACCAATGTAAGAATCCTTTCATAGGAGACTGTGTGATGGTCAGACTTCGTATGGAAGGTGAAAATGAAGGGGATGGATACAAGTTCTACATATATAGTTAAAGTTAGCGCCGTTCCAATGCCAGGCCAATCAGTCGATCGGTATGGTCAGCCATAAACAAAGGAATATTCAGGACATCCCCGTCCAGTTTCAGATTGTCCAGGGAGAATCTGATACGGAGCTTGACTCGATCGGAGAACAGGTCTTTAAACTTTCTGAGGCTCTTGCTGGCGGTATTGGCCTCGGACTTGACTTCTACAGGGAAAATATCATTTTCCCGTTGAATGAGAAAATCCACTTCATAGGGCGGATTATTCTGGCTCCAGTACCGGGGAACCACTTCAAATTGTGTAATTAAGGTCTGAAGTACAAAGTTCTCAGTCAGGGCTCCTTTGAACTCAGTGAATAAGCGGTTACCCTCACCAAAAGCTGTAGGAGCCAGCAGGGCAAGGCGGCGGAGTAATCCCACATCTGCCAGATAAATTTTAAACGCAGACAGATCATCATAGGCAGCAATCGGCAGTCCGGGTGCGCTGCTCCGGTAGATTTTATGCACTAGCCTGGCATCGACCAACCACTGGAGGGCATCCTCATATTCTCTTGCTCTTGCGCCTTCTTTGACAGCTTTGTAGATAAATTTCTTATTTTCCCTTGCCAGTTGGGATGGTATGCTCTTCCAGATCATAGAAATTTTCGGGAATTCATTGATATTGGGATGTTTGGCAAAGTCCCGTTCGTAGGCACCAAGGATTCCGGACAGGGCTTCCTGCATGGCAGAAACATCCCGTGCTTTTGTCCACATTAGTACTGGTTCCGGCATGCCGCCGGTGACATAGTACATTTTAAGTTTTTCATAAAGAGGATTGAAAAAAGCATCGGGAATCGGCTCAATAGTATCCACACTATCCAGATATCTGGATAGGTTTTCGTTGTCATTGGCAAGCAGAAATTCCGTGAAGGTCATAGGGTCAATCTGCATAAAGTTGACCTTGCCTACGGGAAAGGAAGATGGTTTTGCCAAGGCAATTCCTAACAGAGAACCGGCACAGGCAATATGATATTGCGGGGCGTTTTCACAGAAATACTTCATTGAGTTGATAACCTTGGGACAGTCCTGCACTTCATCAAAGATAATAAGTGTTTTTTCAGGCATAATTTTTTGACCACTGGCCAGCATAAGATTTTGAAGGATTCGATCTACATCCTTCGTTGTTTCAAAAAACTGTTTATATTCTTCGTTCTCATCAAAGTTAAAATAGGCGGTATTTTCGTAATAGTGGCGGCCAAATTCCTTGAGAATCCAAGTCTTGCCAACCTGACGCACACCTTTTAAGATTAGTGGTTTGCGATAAGGTGAATTCTGCCAATCCAGTAATTTTTTTAAAATCAATCGTTCCATAGACACTCTCTCACATTTTTATTTGGATTTGTGTGTAAATAATCACATTATTATTATATGCTAACTGCACAAAAAATACAACCTTTCAAGGAAAATGATGCAGAAATGATACATTATTTCTTTATAATATAATTAAAAAGCACTGACAGCCATTTGTATGAGGAGGCAAAATTATCAATGATTTTAACCGGCTTAGAGGCAATAGGATTTAGCAAGTATAAATTTAAACAAACAACAATTGTTATCGCATTGACTGTTCATTGCATTGCCTGTGGAACAGAGGGCTCTTCCTTAAGAGAAGCGGAATTGCTGGACATCATGGAAGAATGCTCATGTACGATAAAGTAACACACAAAAATTTGATAGACAGCAGCCTATTATTCCGTAACATAAAGGAAAATTTGCTATTTTTATGAAAATGTTAAAATGCGTTGCTTGTAGCAACGGGCAGTTTAGCCTAGAATAATAACGAAAATTGAAAGGAAGTTATGGTGTTTTTGCTTCTATAAACATCATACAAGAAAAAAATGGATTTTCTAACATTGGCAAAGCAACGTTGTACAACTCGTGGATTTAATGAGAAAAAAATATCCGACGCAGATTTAAGACAAATATTGTGTGCTGGTAGAGTTGCTCCAACTGCTTGTAACAAACAGCCCCAAAGAATCATTGTTGTCAGGCGAGAAGAAAACATAGCAAAAATACGGAAAGCGTATCAAACTTTTGGTGCATCATGTGTTTTGATTGTTTGTCGTGATAGAAGAAATGAACTCGTTCGTCCTTTTGACAAAAAATGCTCTGGTGATTTGGATATCGGAATTATTTGTGACCACATGATGTTAACGGCGAGAAATTTGGATATTGGAAGTGTAATGGTAGGATTGTTTGACCCCGCTATTATCAGAAAAGAATTCAATATTCCAGAGTATATAGAACCTACTGCATTATTGTTTTTAGGCTATCCTATCAATGGTTTTTTAAGTCCAGAGCGTCATGAAACAACACGAAAACCATTAAATGAAACCGTTTTTTATGAAGTATATGAAGAATAAAGAGTAGTTAGCTATTTAATCTATGCACTTTAAAAACTATGCACCGCCCTATGTGGGAGAAAGGGGGAATCATTTATGCCTTGTACAGAAGCATACAAAGAACATATCATGTATACGTTCAATGGCTATTGCAAGACCGTCATACGCTTTGCGGCTATCAACGCATGGCGTGACAGGAGCAGGCGGCGGCAAAAAGAAATATCCCTTGAATACCTCACAGAAGAAAAGTTTTACCCTTTAGGCACAACAGATGAATATTTTGAAGCACCCTATGAAGAATACCCTATTACAGTATGCGGTCAGACAGTTATCCTCACCAATGGGGAGCTTGCCACCGCCCTGCTATCTTTGCCGGAGAAGAACCGGGAAATCATTTTCCTTTACTTTTTCGGGCATTACACACAACAGGAAATCGGGAAAATGTACGGACGCTGCCGGAGTACGACCGGGTATCAAATCCGCAGGACTTTACAGCTTCTGCACAAGGAAATGGAGGTGCTTTCACATGGGGAATCCGAACCTTTTGCCCTATGAAACGATTGTCCGGGCGACCAGCGGAGAGCCGGAAGCCGTGGACGAGGTTTTACGGCATTACAGCAAGCGAATCCGAATCGCCGCCATTGAAAACGGGCATATAGACAGGGATACCGAGGACAGCATAAAACAGCGGCTTGTCACTGCCCTGTTTAAGTTCCGCTTTGATGAACAGAAAGTATAAGAAATCGCTTTCATTTTTTGAAAAACGGATATATAATAAAGCAACGATGGAGGGTAAAGCGATGGATAAAGAATGGGAAAGATTATATGAAGAAGCAATGAGTGTTTTGAACCCCCATGATGTTTCAAATAAAATGTGGGTAGGAAGTGTGGCATCTGCCGTACTCACAAAAAAAGGTAATATTTACAAGGGTATATGCATTGACACAGATGGCTCTATAGGAATGTGTGCTGAAAGAAATGCTTTATCAACAATGCTTACATATGGCGAAAGTGAGATTAAAAAAGTGGTTTCAGTATATAAAGATGGAAATATCATTCCGTCTTGCGGTATTTGCAGAGAATTTATGATGCATTTAGGCGGAGATGTGGAAAATATTGAAATTCTATTGGATATAGAAGGACGGACAAGTAAATTGATTGATTTGATGCCTGAATATCCACGACATAAATAAATTCCAGTTCGCAGTGCTGCTAAGTGAGTGCTAAATCGGTAATCATAGGAATATGCATTATACTTCATATTTTATGCAGTAGGAACACTTTTCCGAAAAGGGAGATTCAGTATTAGACAAGTCGGAATTGTGCGCCCAGACGAAGGGCGGGTAGTCTGGCAGGTGAGAAGCCTGTCTGCGAAGGTTTAACCAACCAGC
>RAYR01000019.1 GCA_003612405.1 bacterium 0.1xD8-71 | reverse complement strand
TTACCCTTTTTTACCACCGATAGGAAAAAGAAATTTTTTGTTAATTTAGGCTTGACTTTTCATAGCTGGTCTCCTGTTTTCAAAACGCAACATATATTTATATGAAGTTTGTTTACGATACAAACAATAATTTGTCTATATCTTTTGTTTTTTGATTATACCACTTTTATCCTTTATTTTCCACAAAAATATTGGGCATAGAAACCGCCACACCCTATATTCATTCTTGTTTCAAGAATTTTTTCATTTTTAGTCAATTCATAGTCAATCCGCACTCAATGTATCATCTTCCGATTTTCGTTAGACTAATTTTACACGGAAACAGTACCAGATTGAAAAGTCAGGTACTAATATTGTGAAAATAACATTATCGGGAGGACTAAACGTATGAAAGAACTTAACAGTATCAAAATCATTGCCATAGACCACGGCTACGGCAACATCAAGACCGCAAACACGGTCACGCCCACAGGCATTACAGCCTATGACACCGAACCGATTTTCATGGGTAATATTTTAGAGTACAACGGCAGATATTACCGGATCGGCGACGGACACAAAGAGTTTGTGTCAGACAAATGCATGGACGAGGATTATTACCTGCTGACCATGATGGGCATTGCAAGGGAGCTTCACAGGGAACAGCTTACACGGGCAGACGTACACCTTGCCGCAGGACTTCCCCTCACATGGGTGCGCAGGCAGAGGGAGGATTTCAGGGCATATCTTATGAAAAGCCCCGGCATGGATTTTCGTTTTAATGGAACAGATTACCATATTAACGTTGTCGGATGCAGCATCTACCCACAGGGTTATCCAGCAGTTGTTGAACATCTTGTGGATTTTAAAGGCACAAACTTACTTGCAGACATAGGCAACGGGACTATGAATATTCTGTATATCAACAACAAAAAGCCCATTGAGAACCGCAGTTATACAGAAAAATACGGTGTCAACCAGTGCATGATTGCGGCAAGAAATGCAGTTCTTGACAGTTTTGGCGTTAAAATTGAGGATTCCATTATTGAACAGTTTTTACGTTCCGGCACAGCGGATATCGGCAGTACTTATCTCGAATGTATTAAAAGAACCGCTACAGAATATGTAAGTAATCTTTTCGCTACCCTGCGCCGTTATGAATACAGTCCCGACCTTATGCGATTATATGTTGTCGGCGGGGGTGGCTGTCTGCTGAAATATTTTGGAAACTATGATAAAGAGCGTGTGACAATTATTGATGATATTTGCGCGATAGCAAAGGGGTACGAATTTTTGGCGTACCATGCGCTTCGTAGAAAGGAGCAGTCATGAGGAACAATATCCGCAGCACTAATTTACGTTTTAATCTCGACAAGGATTTGCAGCGTAAGGCGTGGCAGTATCTACAGACAATGGACAAGGGCACTTTTAAATCGCACAGCAATGCCATCGCCTTATCGGTATGTGATTATTTTGAACGTTACTA
Organism: bacterium 0.1xD8-71; assembly: GCA_003612405.1. GTDB lineage: Bacteria > Bacillota > Clostridia > Lachnospirales > Lachnospiraceae > UBA3282. The sequence goes on along the minus strand of RAYR01000019.1, from coordinate 105,259 downwards.
CCACAGGAAAGACGATCCCTATTTTGAAACAAGGCAGCGCGAGGAACAGTTTGTAGGGCAGATTGTAGGCGCAGTTGAAAAAACTATGGAGAAAACACTCCCATTATTCATTACAGGTCTGATGTCGGGCATTGGACAGACCAAAGTTCATGTACCAGCGCCGTCAGCGGTCAATACAGCTTTAACAGATAATCAGAACAGTGATGAAGATGTGGACTGGGACTTTCTTGGTGAATAATATCATAGGAACTGTCCAAAGCAAAAGTTATGATTTATTTTTTTGCAGTACCTTATGAATAAAAGGGAGATATGTTTATGAATGAGTACCTTAAAAATGAAAACAGCCTTGCCCCGTATATGGTCTTTCCGCGATTTTTGCTGGACGCAGGAATAAATGAAACTGCCATGATTTTATATACATTTCTGCTGGACAGGGCGAGGCTCTCCCTTAAATCAGATAAATGGACGGACGAGTCGGGGCATACTTTTTTATACTACCCTGTCAAATCCCTTGCAGAAACACTTCATAAAAGCGAAATGACCGTAAAAACCTCTCTAGCCGCACTGGAAAAGGCAGATTTAATAAGACGGGTAAAGCAGGGCGCGGGTATGCCAAGCCGTATCTATGTAAAAATACCAGCGGAGAGAGAAAGAAAACTGTCTGTCGGAGGGACAGAATATTATCACACAGAGGGACAGAAAACTGTCCACTATTAAAAACAATGGATATAAAACGAAATATCAAGAAAAAGAATACAGGGATTATTCCTGTCGGGAAAATGAAAGCCTATGAATGACAATAACAAAATAAATATATTTACCCAAACCACAAAATCAGCCGTACCAAATGATGATGAATATATCAACACATCTGACGGTCTTATTTACTGTAAAAAATGCAATACCCCAAGACAAAAACGTGTATCTGCATTAGGGAAAACATATATGCCTGATATTATGTGCCAGTGTCAAAGAGAGACATACGAAAAAGAAGAAGCTGAGCGCATCAGGCGTGAATTTTTGAACGACATAGCCGCCAAACGTTCCGCGGGTCTGCATGACAGGGCTTTATATGAATGTACCTTTGATAAAGACGTGGGCTATAACAGCCGGCAGTCAGAAAAGGCTTATGAATATACGCTCCACTTTCCCGAAATGCTTGAAAAAGGGATTGGACTGTTGTTGTGGGGAGATATTGGTACAGGCAAAACATTTCTAGCTGGGTGCATAGCGAACGCCCTTTTAGACCAGTGTATACCTGTTATGATGACAACGTTTGGGCGGATATTAAACACTCTTACGGGTATGTTTCAGGAAGACAGAAACGGCTATATAGACAGCCTTAACCAGTACAGCCTTTTAATCATTGACGACCTTGGCATGGAGCGCAGTACCGAGTTTGCACTGGAGCAGGTGTTTAATGTGATTGACACAAGGTACAGGAGCAAAAAGCCGCTGATAGTCACTACAAATTTAACACTAAACGAACTCAAAAATCCATGCGGTTTAGTCCGAAGCAGAATTTATGACAGAATTCTTGAAGTATACGTACCGCTAAAAATCAGCAGCCAGAATATACGGGCAATCAATTGTGAAGCCAATTTTAAAGAAGCAGGAAACATTCTGTCACACCCAGAAAATGACACTAATGTCACATAGAATTAGTGCTGATAAAGCTACAGATTTAGTTCTATCAGTATCAATAAAAGGCATTAAATACCTGATTAAATCATCTGTTACTACTTATTCCATTATCAGTACCAATAACGTAAAAACAAATACCGTAATAAGCTGGAAACGGCAGAAAGGGGGCTTTTATGAGCCAGAGTAATATGTCAGAGGAAGAAAAGAAGGTTTTGCAGGCAAAGCACCGTGTAGAGGAGGCGAAGGCGAGAAACCGCGTAAAGGAGCAGAAAGCAAGGACACACAGGCTGATACAGGAGGGGGCGCTTCTCGAAAGTATCGCTCCGTCAGTCAGGGATATGAGCATGGAGCAGTTAAAGCGTGAACTGACGGTATGCTTACGGGGACTTTCGTAGTCCCTTCCCTGATAAGGGCGCACTTACTCACCACCCGATAAATCGGGCGGTGGTATCCCTCCCGCTGGTCGGGCACGTGCGCTCTTGCAGAGGGCTTGTCCTGTTCCGCAGGCGGAACGGACGATATGCAGCCGTTACTTTTATGGATACACACAAGGTTGTGTCAGACCAAGTTTCATCTAATGCTGCATTTCCAAAACAGATAAATTTGCAAAAACCAGATATGCAAAATGCACTTCTGATTTTTCCAATCAATTGAACAGTATTTTAAGAAAGGTATACAATTATATGGCAATTTACCACCTTGAAGCAAAAGTTATCAGCCGCGGAACAGGTCGTTCTGTCGTAGCCGCTTCCGCCTACATGAGCTGTTCCAAGCTGTATAACGATTACGATGGCATAGAACACGACTACACACGGAAACACGGATTAGTCCATCAGGAAATCATGCTTCCGACAAATGCACCAACGGAATGGTCAGACAGGGAGAAATTATGGAACGCTGTTGAAGAAGCAGAAAAAACCAAGGACAGCAGACTTGCACGCGAATTTGTCGCGGCGCTCCCCATCGAGCTGTCCAAAGATGAATGGATTGACCTGTTGCGCCGATATATCAGTGATAATTTCGTATCAGAAGGTATGTGCATTGATTTTGCCATACATGATACAGACGGACATAATCCTCACGCACATATAATTTTAACGGTGCGTCCACTGAACGAAAACGGGAAATGGCAACATAAGACAGAAAAAGAATACCTCTGTAAACGCAATGGGGAAGAAAAAGGGGTTACCGCTGCCGAGTTCAAATCCGCACAGAAATCTGGCTGGGAAAAACAATACCAGTATAAAGTTGGCAGGAAAAAAGTATACATGACGCCATCCGAAGCAGATACAATAGGATATGAACGTGTATCAAAATATCCTAAGAGTACCAAATACGGAAGGCAGAACCCCATAACCGAACGTTGGAACAGTAACGAGCAGTTGATAAAATGGCGTGAAGAATGGGCAGATGTCACAAACAAAATGCTTGCAGAAAAGGATATTGACGAACGGATTGACCACCGGAGTTTTAAAGAACGCGGCATCACAGAACAGCCGACCATACACGAGGGAGTGACAGCACGAATTATAGAGAAGCAGTGGAATGTATCAGAACGCTGTGAGTTAAACCGCCAAATCAGAGCAGATAACAGACTTTTACGCAGGATGAAAATGGAACTTCAAAAGATTGCTGAAGCAGTAAAAACTTCCATTCCCAAAATAGCAAAGTCTATGGAGCATATTTTTGCAAATCTGATTATCAGCCGTTACAAACAGAAACAGGCACAAAAAGCAGTCGGAGAGTGTGATGAATGGCTTAACTGGATAAAGCCTGAATATCACAAATATAACGATTTAAAGAGAGAAACCAAGTCCAAGAAGAGCTTTCTCCGCAACCTCAAATCAGAGCAGAAAGCAACTTCAAAATTAAATATCTCCAAGCGAATCGCTCTGTCAAAAGAGATTGCCACACGGACCGAAGATATAGAGGAACTAAAATCCGAGCTTTCCAATTTGCTTTTATATTATAAGGACGAGGTAGAATTCAAGGAATTATGTTCAAAAATACCTGAATATGAGGAAAAACGTAAAAAACAGGAAGATTTACAAAATATATTAGGAACAAGAATAAGCGACCAGACAAAGGAATATCTTTCACTCAAGGATAAAGTTACACCAGATGAAGAAGTTGAATTTAAATTGCAGAGGGATATTCTTCGTCCGGTTACAATTTCAAAGGCAAAGAAATATCTGCAGGCTGAATATAAAGACGCCTTTGATTATAACCAGTTTAACGAAGCAGAGTTCTATGTTTCCGACGCCCTTGATGAAGCGGAACGTGAATTTACAATAAAGCAACGTCTGGAATATGCCAAAGGACAAAGCTGGCATTATAATTCAGAAAATCATATGCTTAAAAGAAGCGTGGAACGAAGCCATTAGTCAAAAAAGAAAATACCATGAGATGATTTGTCATGGCATTTTCCTATAATCTAATCTTTTTATGTCGTTTTTTGGGTGTGTCAGATTAAGTGTGTAAGTTATTTTTGAAATGCTGCCCCTTAAAACTGCTTAGAAGCCATCCTTAAATCCTCGGAAGCCTGTCAAGGTAAGCCTTTCAGCCTTTACAGGCTTTCGAGGATTTGATATAATCCCTGATGGCAGTTTTAAGGAAATACACAGTTTATCTGACACTCTCCGTTTTTTTGCAATTTATTGTCATTATATTATTCAATATAAAGAGTGCAATGTTACAAAAGTTTAAAAAGAAGCTCATTGTACTGCCGCTTAGATTATTTTCGTCCACATACCAGCCTTCTATCCAAATGATAAGATTTGATATGGTAACAACTCCGAAGTTATTAATAAAATACATTGTCTTAAATATTTGTTTCTTTTTCTTCAATGTAAGCCCTATTGCAATGAAATTGCTAATAGATATAACGAGACAAATATATTCTATTAATTCTAAATATCTAATCATTTTTAGACCATCCAATCCTAAAAAATGCTTTATGCTATCTTTTAAATCGCCATTTTCTTGATCATAATTGTATTTACTTATATTGCCTTCTGAATCAATTCTAATTATCTGCGGAACATTATCAATCCCAAATCTTGAGTAAATATCTTGTGTCCCTTCTCTGTTTCTCCAATAGTCTGTATTAAAATAGAATATTTCAATATTATTTTACATAGAAAATGACGGGAGGCGTGGCATGGACACTGCACACCGGAGAATGGAAATCATCAGTATTTTATCCTCCAGAGGGCACACGACAATGAGGGAGCTTGCATGGGAACTGGAGGTTTCAAGGCGCACGATAATGAATGACGTTATCGTACTGTCTTTTGATTACCCTGTCTACACAAAGCCGGGCGAGGGCGGCGGGGTTTTCATCACAGAAAATTACAAGCCTTATACTAACACCCTCACGCTGACGGAACAGAAAACTTTATGCGGCTTATATGATAAAGCAGAGGGGAAAGAGAAAGAAATCCTTTTCCGCATCATTCACAAATACGGTGCGGACAAGCTGAAAATTTAGAACAAAAATATCAAAAACTGAATACATAATCCCACATATGATTCTGCAATTCTTCCCAACTGTTTGCAGAAAATGTTTTAAGGGATTTTGAATATTTATCATCAAACACAGCGCAAGGGCAGTCACAGACTTATGGGAAAAGTCTGGGCTGTCCTTTTTGTGCGTTTAAGGAGGTATTTATGGTGTCATCACCAATGGGCCAAGTGCCATTGAGACAGTACAGGAAGTTGCCAAAGAGTATCCCGACCAGAAGTTTGTACTGTTTGACACGGAGATGGAAGGCACAAATCCGGAACCGATCATCGGATTGATCGGCAGTATGGAACATCCCATCATTACCGACTGGATTGTGGGTTATGTGGAAGGCGCACGTTCTGTAGAACCTGACATCAAAGTGATCGTCTCTTATGTGGGAAGCTGGGATGATTCTGCAAAGGGTAAGGAGCTTGCCCTGGCACAGTACAATCAGGGGGCGGACATTATCATTACGCCTGCGGAGACCGCAGCGCTTGGATGTGTGGAAGCGGCTAAGGAATCCGGTAAATATATCATCGGTATTGATGTGGATCAGAGTATGGCGTTTAAAGGGATTGATGAAGATGCAGCCAATAAGGATGTGGATTTTTCGGTCAGAGAGGGAGAGATTCATGCGCTGATGGGAGAACCTGATTCCGGATCGGGTGGACAGTCCGGCATTGAAAAACAGAGGCTTCTTAAGCCATAAGAAAATTATCGCACTCAGCGATGACCTGATCAAAGAGTTCAATATTCGCTGCCGTAATAAGAATCAGACGCTGGCCATGCTGTCTGGCGGTAATATGCAGAAAGTCGTGGTGGCAAGGGAATTTTCGGCAGCCCCCGATATTCTGATTGCGAACCAGCCCACCAGAGGTATCGACGTAGGAGCCAATGAGTTCATATGGAAAAAGATTCTGGAGAAACGTGAAGAGGGTAATGCCGTTATGCTGGTCTCGGCGGACTTAAATGAGGTTATGGTGTTGTCAGACAGTATTCTGGTCATGTGCGAGGGAGAGGTCGTGGCATATTTTGAGGACAGCAGTAAGGTGACGGAAGAAGAACTGGGATTATATATGCTGGGGCTGAAGAAACAGGGGGTGAAGGAAGTTGGATAGTAAGAGCAGGATTAAGTTTGAAATTCTCAAATCGGCGTTGGCGATCGGCATTGCACTGCTTATTGTATTGATAACCATCCTTTTGATAAGCAAGGAGCCCTGGCAGGCGGTATCTCTTCGCTGATCCCGGGCATGCTAAAGGTAAAATGTAATGCCAGTGAGCTGGTTACCAGCCTGATGTTGAATTATGTATTATTATATCTTGGACTGTATATCGTAGTAAATTATCTGCGGGATGCATCCATGAACGCCAATTATTCCAATGTCATCATTATCTCACAGCTGATAGGCGGAGCGCTGGCGGGTATAGGAGGAAGCGTTGAATTGTTTGGCATGTATGATATTCAGCAAAGGCGGAGTGGACAGTATTGCAACAGAGGGGATTATGCTCTTTTGTTCCCTGGCAGCCCCGCTTGGATCCTGGATGTTTGGAAACTGCTGGGCAGGATTGTTGTTTGGTATTCTGGTAGGAATCTTGCTGACCTGCGTTTTTGGGTATGTGACATTATTCCTGAAGACAAAGTCGGGACTTCGTATGCGCACGGTGGGAGAGAATCCTGATGCGGCGGAATCGGTAGGTCTGTCTATTATCAAATATAAATATATGACATTGATTATTGCCGGGACACTGATCGGCATGGGCGGCGCATTTATGTCCATGGGATATGTGAGTTTCTTTTCCAAGAACATGGTGGCAGGACGGGGATTTATCGGTATAGCGGCAGAGAGCATGGGACATGGTATGCCGGGCGGTGGTTTTTGCTGCCAGAGAAGGGAGAAAGGCGGGTAAACTGGTGATATTGGATCCGGCGCCTGCCGCAAATCTGCCGGATGAACTGTATCACTGCGTGGATGTGATCAAGCCCAATGAAACGGAATTGGGATTATTGACAGGGATGCCGGTAGATACTGCCGAGGAGATTGAGAGGGCGGCTTGCCGTCTGTTGGAACGTGGTGTAGGAAGTGTGGTGGATACGACGGCGGCCGGGGACAGCTTTACGGCAGCTATGGCAATGTTTCTGACGGAAGCGTATTCTCTGGAGCAGGCAATTACTTTTGCGATAGAAGTGGCCGCGGTGGTAGTGACGCGCCCGGGGGCACAAAGTTCTATTCCCAATGAGGATGAAATCAGGGAAATACATGGATTATTTATTTAGAAAGAAATTCTCGTCGGTATCCTGTGAGATATTCCTGCATAGAATAAAGTAAAATCCACAGGGAATATATTATGGAAATTTATGTGGTAAAGTCAGGAGATACCGTGGATTCCATTGCCGAGCGCTATGGGATCGCGGTATCCTCTGTTATTTATGATAATCAGCTGCGCTATCCTTACCCGTTGGCATTGGGGCAGGCTCTTCTTATCTCTGCCGGGGCGTCTGCCGAACCCTCTTATCCGGCCTGGGTGAACGGTTATGCCTATCCTTTTATTCAACAGGAGGTTTTGAGTCAGACTCTGCCTTACCTGTCTTCTCTTTCTGTTTTTTCTTATGGATTTACCACCGATGGTGATTTGGTGGCGCCTGTACAGGATGACACTTTTATGATAAATGCAGCACTTATGACGGGTGTACGACCGGTGCTCACCCTGACACCCCTTGGGCCGGACGGGAACTTCAATAACTTTCTGATTACTTCCGTGGTGAATGACCAGGAGGCCAAAGAGAATCTCCTTACCAATCTTCTGGCTGTCGTTCAGGAGAAAAATTTCCGGGGTGTGGATATTGACTTTGAGTATATCCGTCCTGAAGATCGGATTCCCTTTGCCGATTTTGTGGCGGATGTCAGGAATCTCCTTTCGCCATACGGATATCATGTTTCGGTGGCTCTGGCGCCTAAGACTTCCGATACGCAGGCGGGGCTTCTTTATGAAGGAAAAGATTATAGACTTCTGGGAGAGGCTGCTGACAGTGTTCTGCTTATGACTTATGAGTGGGGTTATACCTATGGCCCGCCTATGGCGGTAGCGCCTGTCAATAAGGTCCGGCAGGTGGTGGAATATGCCGTTACCCGTATCCCTTCCGCCAAAATTGATCTGGGAATCCCTAATTATGGTTATGACTGGACGCTGCCTTTTATCCAGGGAACCTCACGGGCAACCACGGTCAGTAACCAGGGAGCCGTGCAGATTGCCATAGAGGCCGGCGTGCCGATTGAATTTGATGAAGTGGCCATGTCACCCTTTTTCCGATATGAAAAGAATGGGCAGCAGCATGAGGTATGGTTTGAGGATGTGAGAAGCTATCGGGAGAAATTTTCTCTTTTGCCGGCATATGGCCTTCGGGGAATGGGATACTGGCAGATAATGCGGTTTTTCCGGCCGAACTGGCTGTTGCTGGAAGATACTTTTCAGATTCAGAAACCATAGTTATTGTGGAAATTTGGCAAACAGGATAATCCGAAAACGGTTATTCTCACAGTAACATTCAATATTTCCGCTCAATTTGTCGCAAAAAGCCTGTACACTCTGCATACCCAGTCCGTGGCCCTGCCCTCTTGTGCTTTTGGGAAGGCCGGTTGTGGAATCAAAATGAATTTCTTTTTCACATTCATTTTCCATATCGGCCAGAAGGTACTCTGCTGTACAATGTATCTTGGCGTCAACATATTTTTTGGCCGGATCAACATTCTCTAAACTGAAGATTGCATTTTCCAAGAGATTGGCAAGGACCATGGCAAATTCATATTCATTGACCGGAATTTGTCTGGACACCTGAACGCCCAGACGTAAGGTAATATGAAAAAGCTGTGCCTGTTCGGTCATTTTCATAAGAATGGTATTGATGACGAGATTATCACAGTATCTGTTGACTCTGTTTTCGTTCACGACTTCATTAATGTGGCCGGCTATGTTTTGAATTTCCTGATATTCTTCCTGCGTAATCAGGGAATCTATCATCATGGAATAATGTCTCATATCATGCCGTAAGATTTTCAGGTTCTGTTCGGACTGTTCCACTAAATATTTCTGGCTTTCCAGGCCTTTGATATAGGATTCAAACATTACATTCTTCCAATATCCCTCGACCTGCTTTGCCTCACTGTCCAGATAGTGTAACACTGCAACATAAGATACCAGCATTGTAATCATCAGAAATATACTGACGAGAATATTCTGCGGATATTCGTAAAGGGTATAAGGAAAGAAAGCAAGGCAGGAAAAACTGCAAAAAAAGAAGACAGGGATCAGACATAATCCCCACCAGCTTTTTCCGAGATCCCGCTCGCAGAATTTATGAAATATATTACCAAGCTTTCCGGAGAGAATCAGTAAAATCGCAAGATGCATGAGAAGATTTCCCACCAGTGCCAGACTGACACGGCCCGTCAGGATATACAGGATAGAGGCGGTGATACTTCCCACAATCACATAGTTGGAAGCGCTGAGGCTGATAAACAGCGCCCGGCTGTCCCTCTTTTTGGCAATCAAAAGTCCCGTGCACTGTGCAATGGCAATCTGTACAAGAGTCGTAAAGAGGTAGGCAGGTTTACTTCCCGAGAACATATCCAGCTTAAAATAGTCTAACATGTTCATTACAGAGCAGGAAACAACACAAATAGCAATGGTTTGTCTTCTGGAATAACGGTGTATCAAAAACAGATAGAGAAAGACCATAAAAAACACATGGCTCAACATGTATGAAATATTTTTTACATAAATCATTCCGTTCACCTACTTATATTTCTCGGAAACAAAGAGAAGATACTCCCGTTTGACCTTCGCGGCTTTGGCCCTGCTGATGGGGAGCCGCCTGCCGGATTCCATGATTACGCAGTCCTGGGTCAGTTGTTTTACATGATCTAGATTGACAAGATAGGATTTATGAGTCTGTAGGAAATTCCTTCTCTTGCCGGCCTCCCTCGTCTCTTCTTCAAAGGACTTTCTGATAAAGAGACTTTTAATGATTTCTCCATCAGACAGATGTACTTCCTGTTTTCTGTTGACATTTTCAATATATTCTATTTTGGAATAAGGTGTCTGAAGCAGTCCGTTTTTGGTCTTGATTAGATACATGGATTCCGTTCTTACCTGTGTGTAAGACAGGGCGTAATCCAGTGCCTCAAAAAGTTTGTGCTCATCTACGGGCTTTAAAAGATATCTTACGGCATGTACGCTGTAGGCGTCCAGTGCATAATCATCGGAAGCGGTAATATAGATAATGACATTTTCGCTGCCGGATGTTCTGATCAGATTGCCGAGGTCAATACCTGTCCGCCGTGGCATCATCATGTCCAGAATATAAATATCGGTCAGTTTTCCCTCTGATATTTTCTGATAAAGCCTGGATGGATCAGAGAACTTCTCGAGTTCAAAGTCTTTGTCCGGATGCAATGATTTGTATTTTAACAATAGTTTCTCTACTTTGAGTAAGTCCTTGATGCTGTCGTCACAAATTGTTATTTTCATATAGATGTATTTCCTCCATACTGCTCAAAGTATTGTAAACTCCCGTTACATTTTTACAGGCTGTCCGGATTTGCAGATAAACAAAATATCACTAAAAATTATACCGGGCTTAAAATACTTTATCAACACATTCAGGCGGGAAGTTTATGGAAGATTGCGAAGAATTGACGGTAAAATGCGAAGAAGTGAAATTGACGGCAAAATAACCAGAGGATAGAATGGGTGCAGACTCAATAATCGGGGTGACGAAGATCTGTGTTTGGGATTTATGAGTAAAGAACAGGAGGAAAGTTATGAAAAAGTGGAAGTTATTACTGGCAGCAGGAATTATGGCGTATGCCTGTGCGGCCTGCGGCGCACAGGAAGAACAAACTGATGAACAACAGGAAAATTATGCTGCGGTAGATGTACAGGCGGTAGGCGAAGCAACAGAGAGTGAAGCAGAAGAGAAGAATGATAACTTGGAAGACTTACAGGAAAAGGGAGACAGCGGCGAGACGGCAGCGTTTGCCCAAAAGATTCAGGAGGCCATGGCTTCTAAGAATATGGAGGCTCTTGCAGAGTTGTGTTCTTATCCGCTGGCCGTAAATGATGAAGTCATTGACAGCAGGGAAGCTTTTATCGAATTGGGAAGTGATGTCATTTTCACAGAGGAAAGATGTGCTGTGATCGAAGCCGTAGATGTATCGGCTCTGGAAGAGACCATGGCGGGCGTCATTATGGGAGACGCCACACCAAACATTATCTTCCAAGCTGTGGACGGTAAGCTTGGGATAACGGGGATCAACTAAGATTGTATGTTATACGGGAAAGTATCTGGGGCGGAGGGTTGAAGACTCTCCGCTTTTGTATTGAACACCTGTTTTTTTCCATGGTATAATGAAATAACGTTATGGTTACGGATAGATAAATGGAAACTGACACAGAAATGAGGGAAAGATGAGAAAGAAAGCCAGATATCGTTTAGGAGCCTGTATTTTGATTATACAGATGTTGGCAGCAAACAGTCTGCCATGTTATGCATCGGAGATTGGAGCGGGAGCGTATCCGACAGCAAACGGGTCGGAAATTGGTTCGGGCGCATACCCGTCAGGAGGCGGGTCAGAAGTGGAGCAGCCGCCTGCGTCTGCGATAACCTCAGTTAGCGTTTCTCCTGCAACAACAGTGGTTTCCAAAGGTTCTTCCTATGCTTTTGTGGCTTCCGTGATCGGACGAAATGATTATAGTTCGGAAGTTTCCTGGAGCGTCCATGGACAGACCAGTCAGAACACTTATATGGATGGAAACGGTATCCTGCATATAGGCTCGGATGAGACATCCTCTTCCCTGATCGTGAAGGCGGTCTCGAAACAGGACAGCGGTTACAGCGCTACAGCACTGGCAACGGTACAGACATCCAGTTATTCCATTCAGGTAAAGGCATCTCCGGACAATGGCGGCACCGTAAGTGGGGGCGGTACTGTAAGAGAGGGCGGTTATACTGTGCTTACGGCTACGCCGAACAATGGCTATACGTTTGAAGGCTGGCTGTTAAATAATAATAAAGTGTCTTCAAATTCCCAGTATACGGTGGAAAACATACATAGCGACAGCATATATATTGCAGAATTTAAAGCCGCCGAATATCGGATTACGGTAAATACCAACAATAGCAATGCGGGCACCGTTACAGAAAGTAGAACGGTAAAATATGGGGAAAGCATTATATTGGAAGCGCAGGCAAAGGACGGGTACCGGTTTGACGGCTGGACAGAAAACGGTGCGACCGTGAGTACAGACAACAGATTACAGCTGAATAATATTACCTCTTCCAGAACCCTGACGGCTATGTTTACACAGACGAAATACAACCTGTCTCTTACCTGTTGGCCGGCTTCTACGGGGACGGTATCCGGACAGGGGATATATGATAAGGGAAGCAGTGTCAGGATAAAAGCAGTACCTGCAAGCGGCTATCGGTTTGTGTCCTGGTCTGAGAATGGTAATGTCATCAGTACAGATGCGGAATACTCGGTAGATAATATCACAAGAGAGATGTTTCTCCTGGCCACCTTTCAAAGGGCGCAGACCTATACCATAACGGCAGCAGTTTCTTCTGGCGGGAAGATTGTACCGGAAGGAAAGAGCACCGTTTCCGAGGACTCGGGGATATCGTATGTGATTATACCCCAGGAAGGATTTGTGATTAATGCCGTGTATGTGGATGGTAAATCAGTGGGAGCCATATCTTCTTACAGCTTTTCCGACGTAAAAGGAGACCATACGATTTCCGCGGATTTTGTGGCCAAACCGGAGCAGGAAAGCGGCGGTAAAACGGCAGGTGATGCGGATAAGACCGATACGGGAGACGATAAACTCACCGGTACGTTGCAGCATCTTGATATTTCCGTACAGGAAGCAGAGCAGATGATTGAGGAGAACAATGATACGGAATTGCTGACCGGTGCCATGGAGACCGGTGATTTGAAGGTCACGGTTTACAATGACTTTATGGATACTATGGGGACAGCTTCCGGCAGCGGCCTTGAAGAAGCAGCCGGTGTCAGCAATCTTAAGATAATAATAGATGACCTTTTGACTAAAGAAGAAAAAATGGAAATGTTACAGGGAAATGTCCCTGTTCTTATCACACTTTCCATAGCCAATACTGACGGGAAAGAATTGCAGTCAACAGAAGATTTCTTTGAAGAAAACAAACTTCCTGGCATAATGATCGGGCATTATTTTGATTTATGGCTTAGTAAGTCAGAGAAGAACGAGAAGCAGTCTGTCCGGGAACTTTCGCAGGAACTAAAAGTGCAGATTAATGTTCCTGAGCATTTAAAGGCAGAGGACAGGGAGTTTTATATTCTGAGAGTGTATACGAAAGAGGATGGTACGCAGGAATTTGTACAGCTTTCAGATGAGGATGACGACCCGGATACTATCACTTTTTCCACGGACAAAATTTCTCCGTGTGCGATTGCCTATATTGACTGGTCTGAAAAGAAGACAGAAGCTTCGGGTGTTATGGAAGATACTGACAAGGATAACGGTGTGGTATACGTGGTTGTGATTATGGCAATTGCCATTGCTGTGGTGATTACTTTCTGGCTGTTATGGTATATTGGCAGGAAGAAAAAACGTTGAGGGTGGGTATATTTTGTAAAGGAGTATAAGAACCGGCAAACAAAAATACAATCATTGATACTAAATTTCTTGACAATTATAAAATAATTGTTATAATAATGGTATCAATGATTGCGCTTTTGCTTTGCGGTATAGGAAAGTTCTTTCGCTTACCCGAGTCCGCGAAGCGGAGCTCGCAAGGTTAATTCCGAAGGAATTTACCATTTTTACTAGAGAGAGGAGGTGGTAGTATGGCCGAGTATCAGTGTACCAGAGAAGAGGTACAACAATTCTTGAATCGGGTGAAAGCCCTGATTCCTCAAAAAGATAAAGTTACAATTAATATCAGTCCATGGAAAGGTCATAAAGTAAATAAGACACTGACCTACATGACAGAGACGGGAATAGGCCTGGAAGATATACTGAATGTTCTTTACAAGTTACAGGTTTGTCATTACAGTTATACCGCAGATGACCGAAATATTCATTTTAAAGGTCAACAGGTCTGGATATTTGGATTACGAAAAAATATCGTAGATAAAGATGAGGATTTATATATCAAACTGAAAATCCTCACCACGGAAGAAGATATTTTATTGATTATGTCATTTCATCCTGAAAATCCGGGATGCGATGAGCAGAGACTTCAATTTCCATATAAAAATACAAAGGAAATATAAAATTGAAAACTACATATATTTATTTGGCGGATATAGTCCGCCAAATGAATATAAATAAAATACATATCTAAAATATGAAATAGGATATTGCTAAAAGAAAAGTAAAATGTTTTTAAAAAGAAAATAGGAAAGGAGTGGCAGAATGGGAGTAAAAATATGTTATGAATGTGGTGCCAAAGATGCATATGAGTTAAGAGAAACAATTAGAGAATATGAAGGCGATGGATATCATTTTGAAATGTTAGTGAAGGTACCTTTTTGCACACAATGCGGCGCTCCTATATATGATCAGGAATCAGAGAAAGAGATAGCACAAAGAGCAAACCAAAAAATACGTGAACAGCGTGAAACTATCACGCGGGAAGAAATTCTGGAAATTTTAGATTCCTATCATGTAAGTCAAAAATTTCTAAGCAGGTTATTAGGATGGGGAGATATCACTCTTACAAGGTATATTGGTGGCAACTATACCCCCAATATGGTGAATAGTAACAGGTTGAAAGAATTGAGGAATCCATACGTTTTTCAGATGTTAGTACAAAGCTATGAGAATGAACAACCGGAGCAAAATGAAGAAAAATGTTTAAAGAAGGCCGCAAACGGGGTGTTTCATGAATTAAACCGCTTGAAAGAAACACAAGGAAAAATTTTCGATGCGGTAAATTGGTTTTTGTCGCATGCCTCGGAGGAAGTTCCCGTCACACATTTGGCTTTGCAGAAGCTGTTATATTTTACGCAGAGCTGGAGTGCGGCTCTGTTAGGGGAACCAATATTTTATGACGACTGCCAGGCGTGGGTTCATGGTGCGGTATACCCAAAAGTATATGAAATATTTAAGAAGTTTAAATATATGCCGTTACCCAAAGTGGAAGAAGCATATGAATTGAAAGAAGAAGAATTAACAATACTAAATGCGGTAAAAAAACATTACTTTGATGTATATAATGCAAAAGCGTTAGAGGAAATATGTCACCGGGAAACACCTTATATTGAGACAAGAAAAGGATATTCGGAAGAAGAATCCTGTCAAATTGTGATTGACAAAGAGCAAATCCTTAAGTATTACATTTATCTTTCTCAAAGGTATGGTATAGATTTGGACAATATGTCGAACATAAAGATTTACCTGAATAATATCTTGAGCTCTTCATAGATTTAAACGCCTACTACAAAAGCAAAATACCCGCATCCGGTGTTAAACAGTAAACTGTAATCAAAATGTCCTGCATAAAATGCCTGTCTGAACTGCTCTGAGGTCATGAAGTGACTGCTTTCCAGCTGATACTGCCAGGCCATGTGGCAATAGATACCCACCTGTTCCGCTATCCGTACGGCGAGTTCCCTGCCGGCAGACATGACCAGGTTATCCATTTTATGCAGAGGGATATTTAATGCAGAGCTTACGGCCCGCAGCACAAGACTTTCTTCCAGGGCTATGAAAATCTGTACTTGCCTGTGGTCTATGGCGAGATAAGTCAGGCGTATGATCATGCTGCGGCCAAAGTTTTCTCCGCTGTAGTGTTCACTGACAATTTCTGTCGGCAGTTGAAATATTTCCCGGATGGTGACAGACAGCGCCTTTTCCAGTGCAGCTATATCTTCTCCGGTATGGTCCTTTTTCCATTTGTTTGTAATCAGTCCTGCAATGGCGCGATCCTCAATGATGATATGGGCCGTAAGCCATCCCAGGCAGATGCCGATAAAGTGATGCATGGATTCCTGGGAATAGTTGGACGCAGTCAGGTCCTTTTCAAGGGCCGGCAGGGTTTTGAAACGCATGTCATCATGCAGTCGCTTGTGTATTTCATATCCTTTGTAACCGATAGACTTCATATAGGTTTCTTCATCGGCAAAATGCTCTATGGCATAACTTTTAAAATATTTGATTCCTTCGGCACATGCCCATTGTCCGTTGTTTTCACTTTTACTCAGGCTGATCAGTTTACGCACGATGGAAAAAAGTTTCCGATGTGCCTTGTCGATGGATGTGACACCGATATTAAACCGTTCATCCCATTCCATTTCTTTTGACATGTTACTCCTGGTTCCGTTGTTTGTGGAATGAATGATAATTCCAGGCGGATTTATTATCACTGAATTTACTATTAGTATATGTCGGTATATGACGAAAAGTGTCGCTTTGAAAAAGGAGATAAAATCAAAATGAAACTTACACAGCTGGAAGCCTTACAGGTGTCCAAGAGAGTAGATGCGATTCTGCATGTTCCCGGAAATTACCGGGGCGGCAGTCTGGAGATGACGATTGTAATAGACACTTCTTTGGAACGGGAAGATTTTCAGGAAGCGGTGGCAGAGGTGGTCAGGGCACTGAAGAGGAGCAACGAGATCTTTCGCAATGTCCGGCTGAATCTGGTATTGTGGGGAGCGGAAATAACCACTGGCATTGTGCCCATGGCAATGCTTATGACAGGCAGTGCGTTTGAGGAATATGTCAGCTGCCCATGTGAGAAACGTTATGAGGATTTATTTGGTTATCTGAAGAAGTTTCATGCCAGAAGCAAGGTTATTCTGGTATTTGCAGAAGAACAGAACCGGATCGAAGATAAGGAAGCTGCCAGGGAAGCTCTGTCCCCTTTTCTGAAAAGTAAGATTCTTGTTATTTCAGGGCAGGTGGTAAGTGGGACACAGATTTTTCTTGGGTTGTAGAATCATGTTGTAAAATAAAAACAGGCGGCCATTTCCAGGCCGCCTTCGTTTGGCATGTCATTTATATTTTGATATCATTCTCCAGTTCTTTTGCAATCGAGATAGTCTGTTGCAGAGCATCCCGAATAGAACCTATATTGTCGATATGGCTTTTAGCCACATCATTTGCCTCTTTAATAGATTCTGTAATGGATTCCAGGTGTTCTACAATGACAGCCAGGGTCTTCTTTATTTCTGTTGCGGAAGTGCCGCTGTCCTTGGCCAGCTTACCCATCTCTGAAGCAACCACTGCAAATCCTCGTCCGGCTTCACCGCTTCGAGCCGCTTCGATGGAAGCGTTTAATGCAAGAATATTAGAATGGGATGCGTTGCTGCTGATATTGGCGACAACGCCTGTGGCGCCATTGACATCCTTTTCCACATCCGAAGTCATCTTATTCATTTCTGTCAGCATATGAAACAGATTTTCGATGCCGCCGACAACATCCTGGATAGAATTGTCGATTTCCTGAATGGATGCCTGAAATCTTCCGGCAATATCCTTAATCTGTTCTTTGCCCTCCACAGAGTAAGTGCAGACAATACAGCCTACCACATGCCCGTCTTCTTTGATAGGGACAAGATTTCCTTCAATCGGAAACCCCAGCACTTCTTTGGGCAGATAATTATGTTTCGTGACGCCTTTGCAGATAACCTCATCAAAGATTCCGCTGGGATCGTGAAAAACAGAGCCTATTTCTGTCTGCGGCGGTATGCCTTCCGGGAGAGAATAGCCCTGTACAACACCGTCTCTGTCCATCACGGAAATAAGCAGATCTTTATCAAATAACTGACTTATAATATCGAGATTGTCAACTATGTACTGTAATGTGGTATTCATGATAAGTTTTCCTCCTGTGATTAAAACAGATATTTTTTGAGTATCTGTGTAAGTCTGTTCATATCAATCGGTTTTGCTACATGTTCGTTCATGCCGCAGTCAAGGCATCTTTGAATATCGTCAGAGAAAGCGTCAGCTGTCATGGCGATAATCGGCAGTTTTGCATCCGGACGCTCCAGGGCACGGATTGCTTTTGCGGCCTCATAACCGTTCATGACAGGCATCCGGATATCCATAAGGATGATGTCATAAAATCCGGGTTCGGACTGCGAGAATTTGTCAACACAGATCTGACCGTTCTCAGCCCGCTCCAGTTCAAATCCGACTTCTGACAGAATCGTCTCCGCGATTTCCCAGTTTAAGTCATTGTCCTCAGATAACAGGATGCGCTTACCGGTAAAGTCGATTGTACGGGATTCAGGTTTTTGTTCTTCTTCCGGGTTATTTGTCATATAGCGGCTCAGCCCCAGGAAGAGATTGGATTTAAATAACGGCTTGGAGATAAATCCTTGCACGCCTGCCTCGAGGGCTTCTTTTTCGATATCGCTCCAGTCATAGGCGGAAATAATCAAAATAGGTACTTCTTCGCCCAGATGCTTCCGCATTTCCCTGGCTGTCTGCAAACCGTCCATACCGGGCATCTTCCAGTCCAGGAGAACAATTTCATAGCCATCCCCTCTTTCATGGTGTGTTTTTACCATGTCCACAGCGGTCTGGCCGTTTGTTGCCCATTGCGCTTCAATACCGATGTCTTTCAAAGAAGAGACAGTCGCTTTACAAAGATCTTCATTGTTATCGACCACCAGCACTTTCCAGGGCGGAAGTACCATGTCTTCCTCTTTGACCGTTGCTTTTTCAAAATCCAGGGTGATGTGGAATTCACTGCCTTTTTCGGGCTCGCTGTGTAATTCAATGGTGCCGCCCATGGTGTCTACAATGGCCTTGGTGATAGCCATGCCGAGGCCGGTTCCCTCCGTTTTATCAACCTGTGATTTCTTTTCCCTGGTAAATGTATCAAAAATCTTTTCCTGAAATTCCGGGGTCATACCGATGCCGCTGTCCTTTACCCGGAAATGGCATCTCACATAATTGTCGCCCTTCGGAGAAGCCTCCTGTTCCAGATGGACATGAATGTTACCGCCCTCCGGGGTAAATTTTATGGCATTGGATAAAAGGTTTATCAGTACCTGATTCAAGCGGACATTATCGCAGTATATTTCTTCTGCCAGTATTTTCTGAATAAAGATATCAAAATGCAGATTCCTTGATTTAATCTGTGGCTGCACAATATTGACAATACTTTCCATGGCTTCCCGGAGGGAGATCTGGTTCATATTCAGAGATAATTTACCGCTTTCAATTTTGGACATATCCAGGACATCATTGATCAGGCCAAGAAGATGTTTACTGGACAGGGTTATCTTGCCAAGACATTCTTTCACCTTGGTCATATCATTGATATTGGCCATGGCAATAGCTGTCATACCGACTATGCCGTTCATAGGAGTCCGGATATCGTGACTCATGCTGGAGAGAAATTCACTCTTTGCTTTGTTGGCCTGCACAGCTTCGTGTTCTGCTATCTCTAATTCCCTTAATTGCTGCTGTGATATTCTGTAATAGATAAAGAATATAATAATGATACCAACCAATATTACCCCGGCCATGACCAGAATAATGACCTGACGTTGTATATTCATATCGTTTACAATATTTTCCAACAGACCAAAGGGCATGACGGAAACCAGATACCATTCCGAATCCGGCAGATGTGTACATAACAGATACTCATATTCCTTTCCGTTATAAACAAGTGTGGAATAATCGGCATCCGTATCCAGTGCTGTTCTTAATTCTTCTATGTAGGTGTCTTTTGACTCGTTTTTCGATTCGGAGAAAATCTCCGTGATGCGGTCAAAGTAATTGTCATCATCCATATTTCTGATGACATAGGTACCGTCTCTGCGGATAATAAAGGAATACATGCCGGTATTACTGTCATTTAAGGATAATACAGTTTCCAGATAACTCATAGGGAGCCCGGCTACCATAGCGGAACTGGTTTTTCCGTTCTCCATGGGATATTGGGCATCGATCAGCAGGCATAACATCCGCTCGTCGTTGCTATATCCGGAAAATACGCGCTGCCGGCTGTTCTTTAATACTGTATAGAAGGTACTTTCACTAAAATAATCTAAAGGATCACCATAAATAATTTCTCGTTCTCCATCTTCCGTGTAGAGGGCAAGATAAGTAAAATTACGTACTCTGGCACTCTCTATAAGCTCATCAAGCATTTCTTCTTTGGAAAGTGGACTGTCGGGCGGCGTGCGGTCGACAATTCCCTGTAATTGAAAAACCTGCATACTGATTACGGCATCAAATGTCTGTTGTAACTGTTCGGCCATGGCGTGGGTATAGATTTCACCGACCTGACTGATCGCATCATTACTTTTTTTTGCTATGATTAAGGAAGATAAGCTGAATACAAGGATACTGACCACGATCAGGACTGAAAATCCTGTCAATATAATTCTTTTTCTTTTTTTGGTGCTCACTAAAATTCCTCCCCATTGTATTACATGTATCTATGAAGATATATCCATGCACTTGTATGGATAATAATGCAGATGATTAGATTTATCCACTTTGAATGAAAGTATACCATATTGTCCCTTGAATTTCAATTATAGAACAACTAAACTGCCTGTAAAGTTTACTGTGGACAATAATGACATGCAGAAAGTTGTATGGTATAATTATTTCCAGCATATGCAGACAGCTCTGACATGGAGGATGATTATGAAATACGATGTAATTATTATCGGTGCCGGGCCGGGAGGGATTTATTCGGCTTATGAACTGATACAACAAAAAGAAAATCTGAAGATAGCGGTTTTTGAGTCCGGCCATGCGCTGGAGAAGCGTCACTGCCCGATTGACGGCGATAAAGTAAAGAGCTGTATCAACTGTAAAAGCTGTTCTATTATGAGCGGCTTTGGCGGCGCCGGGGCATTTTCTGACGGGAAATATAATATTACCAATGATTTTGGCGGCACGCTTCATGAGCATGTGGGCAAGAAAAAAGCTATCGAACTGATGCAGTATGTGGACGACATCAATATGAAGTATGGCGGTGAAGGCACAAAGCTGTATTCCACTGCCGGGACACAGTTTAAGAAACTGTGCCTGCAAAACAGCCTTAATCTGTTAGATGCTTCGGTCAGACATCTGGGTACGGATATTAATTATATCGTGCTGGAGAATCTGTATGCGGCTTTGAAAGAGAAAGTTGACTTCTGTTTTGATACGCCGGTTAGGACAGTAGAAGTGATCCAGGACGGTTATCGGGTGATTACCGAAAAGGAGTCCTACGATTGTGACAGGTGTATTATATCCGTTGGGAGAAGCGGCAGCAAATGGATGGAGAAAGTGTGCGGGGAACTTTCCATTCCTACAAAGTCAAACCGTGTGGACATTGGTGTGCGTGTGGAGATTCCGGCGGTGATCTTTTCCCATCTGACAGATGAACTGTATGAGAGTAAGATTGTTTACCGCACAGAGAAATTTGAGGACAGTGTAAGAACTTTCTGTATGAATCCTTATGGGATTGTGGTCAATGAGAATACGAACGGCATTGTGACGGTAAACGGACACAGCTATGAGGGCATGGATAAGCGGACTAACAACACAAACTTTGCGCTGCTGGTGGCAAAACATTTCTCAGAACCTTTTAAGGACAGCAATGGCTACGGGGAGAGTATTGCAAGACTTTCCAATATGCTGGGCGGCGGTGTCATTGTACAGCGTTTCGGAGATCTGGTGCGGGGAAGACGGAGTAATGCCAAGCGTATTGAGGAAGGTGTGATAGAGCCTACACTTGCAGCTACGCCGGGAGATTTGAGCCTGGTACTCCCCAAGCGGATTCTGGATGGGATTATCGAGATGATCTATGCGCTTGATAAGATTGCGCCGGGTACCGCCAATGATGATACGTTACTTTATGGTGTGGAAGTGAAGTTCTACAACATGGAAGTGGAGATCAATGAGCACCTGGAGACCAAGTATAAGGGGCTCTATATTATCGGTGACGGCAGCGGTGTGACACATTCTCTGTCCCATGCATCTGCCAGCGGTGTGTATGTAGCGAGGGATATTGCGGCGGCCATGGCGTGAATGATATCGGGATGTGATTATTTCGGAAAGAATAAAAGGCAGAGTCTGCGGCGGCGGATTCGGAACGGAGGAGACATGGTATTAGGAGCATTGGAAGCGGGCGGCACCAAGATGGTGTGTGCGATCGGTAATGAGAACGGGGAAATCAAGGAACAGATTTCCATTCCCACACAGACACCGGAGATTACAGTGCCAAAACTGCTGGAGTTTTTTGAGGGAAAAGGAATTGAGGCCCTTGGAATCGGATGTTTCGGCCCCATTGATGTGAACAGGGATTCTGAGACTTACGGTTATATTACCACAACGCCGAAGCTGGCGTGGCAGAATTATAATATCGTAGGAGCGTTTAAGGATAAGCTGGGGGTACCGGTAGGATTTGATACGGATGTGAATGGTTCAGCGCTCGGAGAGTATACCTGGGGGATTGCGAAAGGCCTGCACAGCTGTATCTATATCACTATCGGGACCGGTGTGGGTGTAGGTGCCATTGTGGATGGCAGACTGATTCACGGCATGATGCATCCGGAAGGAGGCCATGTTCTCTTAAACCGTCTGCCCCAGGATACTTACAAAGGGTTCTGCCCATTCCACGCAAACTGTATGGAGGGACTGGCTGCCGGGCCGGCCATCGAAGGCAGATGGGGTAAAAAAGCCATCGAATTGGCCGACAGGCCGGAAGTCTGGGAGATGGAGGCTGAATATATTGCGCAGGCGCTTGTGGACTATACCATGACATTATCTCCCCAGCGCATTATTCTGGGCGGCGGCGTCATGCACCAGACACAGCTTCTGCCGTTGGTGCGTGAGAAATTCAAGGCACTTTTAAACGGTTATATCAAGACCAGGGAACTGGAAGATCTTGACACTTATATCGTGGTGCAGAGTCTTGATGATAAGCAGGGCATCATGGGAGCACTGAAGCTTGGCATGATGGAACTAGAACGTTAAATATTTTTGCAGATATTCTATGATTACCTGCGCGGCGCGCCGGTGGGATTTCTCGCCGGGGTGCGCGTGGGAGCCTACTGTTTCCGTAGTAGTGTCCGGAAGTTGCAGGAAGATAACGTTGTGGTCTTTGGTTTGTGCGGTATACTGGTTGATGGCATCATTGATGGCCAGGGAGAGATCGTAACCAAGCATCCCGTAACACCAGACGATATGTGCCTGCGGATTATTATGGCGAAGCATTTTCAGGAAGTTGATGACGGCTTCCTTGAAGCGGTTCAGGTCATCTTCCTGGAAAGTGCCGTCCTCATTCAGACGTTGTTCAAAAGTTCCTCCTGTGACAGGATCTGACCAGGCGGGCTGGGCGAAAGCGGAGGCATCGTTGGTGCCGAGGTTGACGATCAGCGCGTCGATTTTTCTGCCTGTGAAGTCATATGGTTCAAAAGCGCCCAGCTTTTCGTTGACGGGGCCGCGGCAGAGTCCGCAGAGCATTTCATAACGGGAAGGGATATTGCAGTGGGGGTTGGCGTCCCAACTGGAAAGTACGCCCCAGCCTCCCTGGGAGATCAGATAGGCGTCTGCATTGAGGGCTTCGGATACCATTTTGGCGTAGTTGCGGCTGTAGCCCATATACATGGGAATCCAGTCCGTATCTTCCCTGGCACCATAGGTTCCCTCGCCGGAAGTAATGCTGTCGCCTACAAATTCCAGAGTATATTTTTTCCTGGGAACGGGATGAAAAGAACCATCCGTCTGTAATCCGTGAATCAGAAGAAAGCAGTCTTCATCTTCCGTCATAGCCTGAAGTTCGCGGGTAAAACGCACATTTTTAACGGCATCTGGACTCATGCCCCGAAACAGGCACAGCGTATATCTGCCCGGCATGAGCATCTGTCTGCTCATCAGTTCGTTATTAACCTCACAGGTAATCCATATTTCGTGTATGTGATAACCAACTTCGATATCAATCCATAGTTCTGAACCGGATACATTTATTTCAACGGCACTCCCGTTAAAGAAAAGAGGCAGGGGACAGACACCGGGGACAGTTCGTCCATGAACTTTGTAGTGAGGCACTTCCGATAAGGGATAATAGGTTGTTTTGTTTATCATATTGAGAATCCTCCTGGATTTCACAGATTATATCCAAGGATGCGAAGCAGTCCTCGTAAAGTTGATTTGCGAAGCAAATTTACTTTTATTATAATAATAATCCGCCGCTCTGCATAGATTTTTATAAAAGATCTGACAGGTGCATGTATGGCTTCCGTATTATCCAATGTTTCTAATATCATCATCCCGGTCATCATCTTTTATATCGTAGCATATGGAATTGCGAATCGTTGTGATGTGTATGAGGATTTCATCAAGGGAGCCAAAGATGGCTTTCACACGGTGATTCAGATCATGCCTACACTGATTGGCCTGATGGTGTCGGTGGGTGTGCTGCGGGCATCGGGATTTCTGGAGTTTATAGGCGGATTGTTTGGCGGGATAGCGGTAAGGCTTGGGTTTTCTTCAGAGCTGATTCCCCTGATGCTTGTGAAGATGTTTTCTTCTTCGGCGGCCACCGGGCTGGTACTGGATATCTTTAAGAATCATGGGCCGGATTCCCTGGTGGGATTGACGACCTCTATTATGATGAGCTGTACAGAAACAATATTTTATACCATGAGTGTCTATTTTCTGGCGGCGAAAGTCACGAAGACACGCTATACTTTGAAAGGCGCGCTGCTTGCCACATTGGCGGGGATTATAGCCAGTATCGTATTGGCAGGGATGTTGGTGTGATTGCAATGAGTGCAGGTCATAGAAAAGAAAATGATAATAATGTAGAAAACGGCGTCCGTATGGAACGCCGTTTTCTATGTGTGAGAAGGATAGAAATGTATCAGTACTCTATATATGTCAACAGGCATTGGCTAAATGCACTGTTATGGTTAGTCGAAGTCGGTCGGCACCAGGTTCAGCACCGGCGACTCCATTGATAGTGTAGTAACCACCGCTTTAGAATCTATGTAGGATATTCTTGCGGGCCGGATTCTTTGATTCGGCTCTGTCTTAACTACAGTTATTACTATACACACAATTTGTGAATGGGATGTGACAAAATTAGAAAGAAAAAAGAAAGAAAATATAAAAAAATTTTTATAATTTCAATTCCACTGTCCCGGTTGCCATTTTTTCCCCGAATGTTCTGTCATGCTCCACAAAAAGCAGGGTGGGGCAGTGTGTCAGGATCAGCTTTTCCAGCTGCATCCTGGAAAAGATATCAATATAATTAAGCGGTTCATCCCAGATGTAGAGATGGGCTGGGGTAAGCAGACTTGTGGCCAGCAGTACTTTCTTTTTCTGTCCTTCAGAATATTCCTCCATAGGTTTGTCAAATTGTGTGCGCGAGAAGTCAAGCTGCCGCAATATAGCCTTAAAAAGACTCTCGTCAATGTCTGTCAGGCGGATGTAATCATTCAGGCGGCCGCTTATCTGAGAGGTATCCTGGTTGATATAGGATATTTTCAGGCCGCTTGCAAGACTCAGTTCACCGGATACCGTTACGCAAGGATCTCCAAGGATGGCTTTGATCAGTGTGGATTTTCCGCAGCCGTTGGGACCTTTCAGCCAGATACGGTCACCCTGCCCAAGTGCAAAAGTGAGGTCTTGCAGGACGATGGCTGCACCATATCCAAGACATAATTTATCTGTCCGCACCAGAATCTGCTTATGGTGTGTCAGGGTAGGAAGCTTTAAGTCTGACACGGTTTCAATATCTTTGAGCAGGGTTTCTTTTTCTTTGATGGCGGCTGTGCGCCTGTTGTCCAGGTTTTTGCGCTGTTGCTGCATCCGGGCGGACTTGGCCCCAATATAGGCACGGGTGCCTATGAAGCGGTCGTGTTCTTTGGCGGGATCAAAACCGATTTTACGGCCTTCCGCCTTGTCGGCCCACATGGCGGTGCGCCTTGCGGCTTC
The DNA here is from genome assembly GCA_003612405.1 of bacterium 0.1xD8-71. GTDB lineage: Bacteria > Bacillota > Clostridia > Lachnospirales > Lachnospiraceae > UBA3282. The sequence continues at coordinate 79,161 of RAYR01000019.1, read as the reverse complement.
CTTTAGTTTGCCGATTTCCTTTTTCAGTTTTTCATTTTCGGCCTGTTCAAAGCTGTCCTGCTTTTCTTTGTTGATATACCAACTGTCGAAATTGCCCTTTTCCACACGGATTGTGCTGCGGTTCAACACCAGTACATGATCGACAGATTCGTTTAAAAGCCACCGGTCATGGGAGACCAGAAGAAATCCCTTTTTTCCGCGCAGATAGTCCCTTAGCAGTGTTCTGGCGCCTATATCCAGATGGTTGGTCGGCTCGTCGATCAGCAGGAAATGATTGTCCCGTGAAAAAAGCAGAGCCAGCATCACTTTCGTACGTTCTCCGTGACTGAGAGTCTCATAAGGTCTGTAGAGAATTCCGGCGTCAGCTTGCAGACTGTCCAGTTCCCGGCAGACTTTCCAGAGTTCAAAATCCGGGATCAGCTGCTGCGCCAGATCTACTGTGAGTAATTTGCACTGCGCCTGTGTGACCGGGCAGGGGAAATAGTCAAAACAGGTGGAATGACTGATGGATCCGCGAAATTCATATCTGCCGAGCAGCAGATTCAAAAATGTGGTTTTCCCTTTGCCGTTTCTGCCGATCAGACCGATTTTCCAGTCGGTGTCAATGGTAAAAGATGCGTTTTCAAAAATGTTATCGTAACTGGTATCATAGGAAAAAGTCAGATTGGATACCTGAATCTGTGACATAATAGATGCACTCCCTTCGCTGCAATAAAAAAGCCTCTGTTGCCAGAGGAGCTCAAAAAGAAACGGGAATGTCTATAGAATATAGAAACCCGCAAAAAAATACAGTACACCAATAATATGATCTGCCTCTGATAACAAACTATGACTTGTTGCCGTGTTAAGTTGTTAGAAACAGATTACATTTTCAATGCGGTGTTACCTCTCTTTTTGCCTGATGGAATTGATTATAATGGATACAAGAAGATAATGCAAGAGGATATTGTATTATGTGGATGACATCTTATGTATAATAGAAGTAAAAGAAACAGAAACTGTTATTTATATTCCCGAATAATTTATAAGAGGATGGTGTTGTGGGTATGCAGGAATTTCAGGGAAAAACTGTTTATAAAGGAACCGCCATGGGTAAAGTCGTAATCCTGAAAGAGAAAGATTGCGTTGTCAAACGTATACACATCAATGATGTGCAGGCAGAGATGGCAAGATACGAACAGGCCAGTAAGGAAGCGGCCAGACAGCTTCGCGTGTTATATGATAAAGCCTGTAGAGAGGTGGGGGAAGCGAACGCCGCAATCTTCGAGGTGCACCGGATGATGCTGGATGATGAAGATTATGTGGATGCGATCCGCAATATCATAGAGACTGAGTCGGTAAATGCAGCGTATGCGGTGGCGGTTACGGGAGATAACTTTGCAGAAATGTTTGCGGCTATGGATGATGATTATATGAAAGCACGCAGTGCGGACATAAAGGATATTTCTGACAGATTAGTGCATATTCTGGAAGGGACAGGAGAGGCGGATCTGTCGGGGATGGAGGCGGCAGTTGTGATTGCGGATGATCTGTCGCCCAGTCAGACTGTACAGATGGATAAGGAGAAGATACTTGCTATTGTCACCGTTCATGGCTCTGCCAACTCCCACACGGCAATTCTGGCGCGGACGATGAATATTCCGGCTCTGATCGGTGTGCCTTTGCACCTGGAAGAAATCAGTTCGGGCATGAAAGCCATTGTGGATGGCAGTGCCGGAAGAGTGATTCTGGAACCTACAGAAACACAGTGCCAGGAGGCGGAAGAAAAGATTGCCGCAGAACACAGACAGGCATCCCGTCTACAGGAGTTGAAAGGCAGGCCGAGCGTTACGCCTGACGGCCGCAGGATTCATGTCTATGCCAACATTGGCAGTACTTCCGATATCGGATATGTGCTGGAAAATGACGCAGAAGGGATTGGATTGTTCAGAAGTGAATTTCTCTATCTTGGCCGGGAGGATTTTCCCGCAGAGGAGGAACAGTTTCAGGCATATCGTCAGGTATTGCAGATGATGGCGGATAAGAAAGTGATTATCCGTACACTGGATATCGGAGCGGATAAAAAGGCGGATTATTTTCATTTTGAGAAAGAGGAGAATCCGGCCATGGGATACCGGGCAATCCGCATCTGCCTAAAACAGCCGGAAATATTTAAGACACAGCTGCGGGCACTTTTGCGTGCGGCTGTCTATGGGAATCTTTCGATTATGTATCCCATGATCATTGCCGTGGAGGAGGTACAGAGGATAGCGGTCATCATGAAAGAGGTCAGACAGGAATTAGAGCAGGCGGGGATACCTTTTGCCATACCGGAGCAGGGGATCATGATAGAGACACCGGCAGCAGTCATGATCAGTGATAAGTTGGCGCAGCTGGTGGATTTCTTCAGCATCGGAACCAATGATCTGACACAGTATACGCTGGCTATAGACAGACAGAATGAAAAGCTGGATGATTTCTATAATCCTCACCACGAAGCAGTCCTTCGCATGATCAGGATGGTAGTTGACAATGCCCATAAATATGGGAAATGGGCGGGTATCTGCGGAGAGCTTGGTGCGGATCTTGCCCTGACGGAGGAATTTATCCGTATGGGACTGGATGAGTTGTCCGTATCTCCCGCGATGGTACTTCCGGTGAGAGAAAAGATTATTACATTTGCGAAATAAGGCTTCTCATGGTATATTGTGTAATAAATAAAAGACATATGTTATAACAGGGGAAATGATCAGGGAGGAAAAGATGAAAGCTTCGGATATTTTTGAGAAAAGATTAAAGAAACACCATGACGAGCTGCGCTGGCTTTATATGGAATTGTATGATAATGATGCCATGTTTGCAGAGTTATGCGGTCAGATGTATGAATATTACCAGGATCGGAATCAGCAGATGAAAGCCCTGGATCAAAAGCGGGAGAAAAATCCCACATGGTTTCGCAGGAAAGATATGCTGGGCATAATGCTCTATATTGATAATTTCGCGGGCACAATACAGGGACTTCAGGATAAACTTTCCTATCTGGAATCCTGTCATGTCAACTATATTCATCTGATGCCTTTTCTGGACTCTCCGGAGGGCCGTTCAGATGGCGGATATGCCGTGGCTGATTTCAGAAAGGTAAGACCCGATCTGGGCAGTATGGATGACCTGTCACAGTTGTCTGAGGCCTGCCATGAACGAGGAATCAGTCTGTGCATGGACTTTGTCATGAACCACACATCAGAAGACCATGAATGGGCCAGAAGAGCCCGTCAGGGAGAAGGCGAATATATGAGCCGTTATTTCTTCTATGATAATTATGATATTCCTGCGCAGTATGAGGAAACCGTACCGCAGGTGTTTCCCACTACCGCACCGGGCAATTTCACCTGGCTGCCGGAGATCGGACACTTTGTGATGACAACGTTTTATCCTTACCAGTGGGATTTAAATTATAGAAATCCCCGTGTCTTTAATGAGATGATGTATAATTTCCTGTACCTGGCCAATCAGGGTATGGATATCATACGGATTGATGCGGTGCCTTATATCTGGAAAGAACTTGGCACCCAGTGCCGGAACCTGCAACAGGTACATACGATTGTACGCATGATGCGCATGATTGGCGAGATTGTGTGTCCGGGTGTCGTGCTGCTGGGCGAAGTCGTGATGGAGCCGGAAAAGGTGGTTCCTTATTTTGGGACTGTGGAGAAACCGGAATGTCATATGCTCTATAATGTAACTACCATGGCCACTACCTGGAACTGTGTCGCAACCAGGGATGTGCGTCTGTTAAAGAAACAGATGGATATTGTGAACGGTCTGCCAAGAGAATATACCTTCCTGAATTATTTAAGATGCCATGATGATATCGGCTGGGGCCTGGATTTTGATACCTTGAAGTCCTGGGGAATGGAGGAAGTTGCCCACAAGAAATATCTGAATGATTATTTTACGGGAAAGTACCCGGGCAGTGTCAGCAGAGGGGAACTTTATAACGATGATCCAAGACTCGGTGATGCGAGATTCTGCGGGACTACAGCCTCGATGTGCGGCGTGGAAAGTGCAGGTTTTGAGAAAGATAAACAGAAAATGCAGGATGCCGTCCGTATGGATATCATGCTGCACGCCTATATGCTGACACAGTCAGGAATCCCGATGCTCTACAGCGGAGACGAAGTGGGACAGGTAAATGATTATACCTATAAGCAGGATCCCGGGAAGGCGGTGGATTCCCGTTACCTTCACAGAGGCAGATTTAACTGGGCTCTGGCAGCGGAGTGCGGTGACGCAAAGACCGTGGCCGGACAGATTTTCCAGGGGCTTGGGAAACTGGAGGTACTCAGGAATAAGAAGAAAGTCTTCGATGCAGACGCAGACTGTCAGGTACTGGATACAGGAGATGATGCTGTGCTGGGTCTGATGAGAAGTAAGGACAAAGAACAGATGATAGGGCTGTACAATTTTCATGATATGGAGAGAGAAGCTGCTCTGGAGCAGGACGGTGTATGGAAGAACATGCTGGATGGTAAAGAACAGGATGTAAATACCATAACACTGCCGGGACATGGGTTTGTGTGGCTGGAGAAGGTGAAATCCTGATGGATAAAAATAAGTTTGCGGTAACACCGCCTATGGGATGGAACAGTTACGATTATTATGACACGACTGTCACAGAAGCGGAAGTGAGAGCCAACGCAGAATATATGGCGAAACATTTGAAGAAATATGGCTGGGAGTATGTGGTCGTAGATATTGAGTGGTACGCCAATGATGCCGGAACCAGACGCGATCAGTATCAGTATATTCCATTTGGGAACGATGAGATGGATGCCTACGGCAGATTACAGCCGTCACCCGGACGGTTTCCGTCTTCGGTAGGCGGCAGAGGGTTTGGGCCGCTGGCGGATTATGTTCACAGCCTGGGACTGAAATTCGGGATTCATATCATGCGCGGTATTCCCCGTCAGGCCGCCCATGAGCATTGCCGGATATGGGAGAGCGGACAGACCGCGGATCAGGTGGCGGATCCATCCTCTATCTGTGGTTGGAATCCGGATATGTACGGGGTCAGAAATACAAAAGCAGGACAGGCGTATTATGACTCTGTTATCTCCATGTATGCGGACTGGGGTGTTGATTTTATCAAGTGTGATGATATCTGTGACAGCTGGCTGTATCGGAATATTCCACAGATACCGTTTTCCGGCTGGGAGGAGATGAAGATGCTTCACCGGGCCATTGAGAAGTGTGGCAGACCTATGGTATTGAGCCTTTCTCCCGGGCCGGCTCATGTGGACAAGGCATGGGAGTATTGCCAATATGCTAATATGTGGCGTATTACCGATGATCTGTGGGATCAGTGGCATTTGTTAAAGGAGATGTTCTGGCGCTGTGAGCAGTGGCAGGATCATGTGAAGGAAGGGTGCTTTCCGGACTGTGACATGCTGCCCCTTGGTCAGTTGGGCAGAGGTTTTGGAAACGAGTGGAGCTGCCGCCTGAGCAGGGAAGAGCAGAAAACCATGATGACACTCTGGTGTATGTTCCGTTCACCGCTGATGGTGGGTGCAGAACTGACGAAGCTGGATGCATGGACCTTGCAGCTTCTGACCAATGAAGATCTGCTTTCTCTTATGGGCAGAACCCGCAGAGGTATGCAGATTATGCGGGACAGTTTGCAGGCCATATGGAAGAATGTGGATACAGAGACAGGCGGGATGACCGTGGCCTTATTTAATCTGAGTGATGAAAAGCGGCGCATATCCATGTCTTTGGACGAGGCTGCCTATGGGCAAACGGCGGATAAAGGTGTTTTGTATGAGCTTTGGGATAAGACCAGGGAAGAGATGACGCAAGGACTGATCGCCTCATATGTGGAACCCCATGGTGTGAGAGTATATCGCATTGAGGCCTGAGGGCAAGTTGCTATAGAGGAAAGGAATACATGCAGCAGTCGCAGATAACAATATTAATTATAAGCATAGTGTTTCTTGCCGTCCTGACATCGGCGGTCATGCTTCTGGCAAAATGTGTCCGCCGCTTTCGCCATAACCGCAGAACCGGATTTATGGATGATATGGAAGGCCATGACTTTGAGTTCTTCTGTGCAGGACTTCTGGAAAAACAAGGCTTTGTGGATGTGGAAGTGACACGCGGAAGCGGGGATTTCGGCGTAGATATCCTGGCGGAGAAAGATGGTGTCACCTATGCGGTTCAGTGTAAACGATATCACGCTCCTGTGGGAGTGGAAGCCGTGCTTCGTACCTATGGCGGACGGGCCTATTACGATTGTATGGTGGGCGCTGTCATGACCAACCAGTATTTTACGGCACCGGCGGTGGAGGCGGCAAAAAAACTGCGGATTCTGCTTTGGGATCGGGGATACATAGAGCAGATGATGGAAGAATAGTTTGACTATCAAACTATTATCTGCTAAAATGAGACATCAGAATTTGTGAAGGTTGGAGTGCCAAGATGGATATCAATAATACATTGAATGAAGTGCTGGTTAAACTGTTCCGTGATATTAATACTATAGAAGAGCGTGCTATACGGACAGGGGAGTATCGGGATGTGACAGCAAATGATATGCATGTCATAGAGGCAATCGGAGTGGACAGCACAAAGAATATGACCAGTGTGGCCAGGGAACTTGAGGTCACCACGGGAACACTGACAATATCCATCAATGGTCTTGTGAAGAAAGGTTATGTGGATAGAAGCCGCAGCGAAGAGGACAGGCGTGTGGTGCTGATCTCTTTATCGGAGAAAGGAGTCAGAGCCTATCTCCACCATCAGAAGTTCCATGATAAGATGATAGATGCCGTACTGGACGGACTCTCAAAAGAGGAACAACGAGTGCTGGAGCAGGCTCTGCTCAAGTTGAATCGGTTTTTCAGAGAGGTGTATTAGGTGGATGGGCTACGGTTCCCATGAAACCAGCCGCGCCGCCAGTGTCCGATAATCCGCCGGGCCGTTCTGTAACAGAAAACAATGGAACTGATACTGAAAATCTTTAGGATCGTAAGAAGCGTTAGTCTCTCCGGGTTTGGCCCAGATGACAGACGCTTGTTTTTTTAACTCCATGATCTCCAGATAGCCCAGGTAGTATTTCGGATAATTGCAGGGTTCTTCCGCAATATACTGGTAGACGGCCTGCACGTTTTCATCGCTCATGGTTCCTAAAGAGGAGAAGATTCTCCGGACATCTTCCAGAGAAGCCCCGTCATAGTGAATGGAGACATCCAGAAGAGAATACAGGCACAGCTGAATCTGCCGGTCCAGACGGCAGGCCTGATAATAGCGGACGGCCTCCGGGTGGGCGGTCTTTGCAAGTTCGATGGCATAATCATAGGAGGCCAGTTCCACATACATGGCCCAGCCCTCTATGAAACCGCCATAGTAGAGGACATTGCGCAGAGGCAGAATATCATGTTCGTCCCAATAACGCTGACTGTAAACAGTCTGATACAGATGTCCGGGATAACCTTCGTGTGCCAGGGTGGTAAAGAGAGACAGATCACCGGTAGTATCCTGGCTGTTGATATAGATTACATTGTCAGAGACATTGTCGATCGGCGGTGTCATATAGAAAGCGGGCGCACTGTAAGGCTCCAGGCTGGGATCTACATATTTTACCACGGAGTGGATCTGCGTATCGTCTTTTCCGGCAGGGATAGCAGGATAGTCCTGCCTGATAGCAGTCTGTAGATAGGACAGATACTGCTCCGGGGTTGTTTGCGGCAATAGTGACGGCCCCTGCAAGATCATGTTTTTGAGGGAAGGATTTTCCCGCAGCAGGCAGAGCAGAGACTCATAATTAAATTGAAGATCCTGATAGAGAAGTCTTTTGATCTCTGCGATGTCACGATAAGAACCTGTGCGCAGGCGTAACAGTGTCAGATAATAATCCCGTCCGCCTTCATATTGTGCCAGTCCGCCGATGTTTTTACCGCTTCCTTTTAACAGAGTGATTTCGTCAGCCAGTTTGTCATAGGCGGGAGCAACCACTGTTGTCAGAAGGCGGTCATGTTCTGACTGATAAGAGAGGGACTGCTCTGCACTGATGATACCCTGCCTGGTCAGGGCATCCAGACGCTCTTCAAAGGTAACCGTCAGGAAGTGGGAGCCGTCTGACAGGGCATCCGGATCCATGAAATCCATACACTGGGCAATTGTCTTGTCGGCTGTCTTATCGGACATGAAAAGTCCTGCATCCGCCTTTTCTTTTTCATAGACCATCAGTCCGTCAAAATAGGCGGGAACCTGAGAGAGAATAGCGAAATAATTCTCAATATCCGCTGCGTTGTCCAGCTGATACTCCGCCAGCAGAACAGGGAGCTCTGCGGGAGCCCCTGAGGAGGGGGAAAGCGGCTCTGTGAAATAAGGACTGGCGGCAGTGGCCGCCGTTGCGTACAGGTAAGTATCCAGAAGATCGTACAGATATTGGTTATCACTGCTTAGGGAATCACGGTCTATCATGGACAGCTGCTGACGAACCTGGGAAAGTTCATAAATATCGTCGGCAGCGTCCCCGGCATGGTAGACGGGCAGTGTGAGAGCAGATTCATCAATACCATATGCAGCGGCATCATCTATGGTATAATGAAAATGAATCGGATTGGATTGTACCTCGTTCAGGAAAAACTGTTCCCCGAACGCTTCAAATCGGGCATCCTGGTGATTATGCACATAATAAAGCAGGGTAAAGGCACAAAAGCCTCCAAGAAAAATAAGGGCCGCAGCCCACTGTTTGAGCGTGAGATTGCGTTTCAAGAGAATACCTTCAAGAAAGATTTGTATTAATATATGAAATGGCAGTTAAAATAATGACCGGATCAGAAGATGATCCGGTCACGCCCGCTTTCTTTACCAATGTATAATTTTTCATCTGCTTCTTTTAAGATCGTGGTCATATCGCTGTGATAATCATATTCCACCAGACCGTAGGTCAGGGAGACAGAAAAGGTCTCGATCACGCCGTCAAAGACAATTTCTTTAATCTTCTGCCGCAGACTGTCTAAGGCGAACACTGCTTCATCTCCATTTAACCGGGGGAAAATCAGCAGAAATTCTTCACCGCCCCAGCGGGATATAAAGGAATCCGGGGGCAGTTCCTTCCGGAATGTGTCGGAAATCTTCTTCAGTACCACATCGCCTACATCGTGGCCGTAAGTATCGTTTACACGTTTGAAGAAATCAATATCGCACAGACAGATACTGATCTGGTTCTCCGGATTCTTCAGCAGGGAATCCAGATACTCCATGGTACTGCGTCGGTTATAGAGACCCGTCAGCGTATCGGTATTTGCCTGTTTCATGAGCTGTCTGTTATATTCGATCAGTTTGCCCTCCAGTTCCTGGGAGTCGGCACTGAATATGTATGCGGTCAACGCCAGTGACAGGAAAACAAAAAAGGTATTCACAATCTGCAAAATATTGGCCAGTTCCGGTGCCAGAGCAAATAAAGGCTCGTTGGACTGACAGTAATAATACAGATAAATCCGAAGTATCAGCAAAGCGGCTGTATAAACAAATTTTGCTTTCTCATGTCTGTACTTTGAAAAAAAGCAGAAAACCAGAAGCGTAATGATAAAGTGCTGAACGCCGATGTTCCAGCCAAAACAGACTACGTTGGCAATCGTCCATATGAGTACATAGACATTAAGTGCACAATATGATGTAAAAGAACTCCAGAAATAGGAGCACACAAAGGCAACGACAAACAGAATCATCGAAATAATGGAAAAAACAAATCCGCTGATGTGTGCAGAGATAGCAATCAGAACACAGTTAACCAGGGAATAGACCGCCATGGAAAGAATCAGCAGCCTGATAACAACAATCAATTTGGATGACTCATTTTTTCTTCCGGTATCTTTACATATATTCCTATAAATATTGGCAAAAACTGAATTTTCTTTCATTATAATTTTCTTTCATTATAGAGTTTATTTGCTAAAAAACGATACACATATTTATATTACACCTTTTAAGATATTATTGCAAACTAAGAATATTGTTTTACCAGAAAAAAATTTACAATTTATCTTTTATCGGAAAATTGGTAGAATAATACAAAGGAGATTAAAATATGCAGACTGCCAAAGTGAAATATTCCATTAAACATAAACTGACGCTGCTTTCCATGGTAGTGGCGGTTCCCTTTCTGGTAATGGTCATTTATCTGATTTATGCGCTTTATATATACAGCAATGCTTATGATACCATTGTGAGCAGTATGACTGTGGCCAATAATTATAATCTAAACTTTAAAGAAGAGATGGATGAGAGTCTTTATAAGCTGGTGGTAGGATATGTGACTTTTGAGACGGTGGGCGACGATAAGAGCCTGAAAGACCCCTATGTCTTGTTGAATGAACTGCGGAATGAGTTCGGTAATCTCATGAGTATCACCAGTGATGGAGAGAGCCGTGCCTGGCTTCAGATTCTGATGCGGAACATTGATACGCTGGAAGCCCGTGTGGATGATATCAAGGCGAATATAGAAAACGATAAGAGTTATGATATGAATATTGAGATGCTGGATAACAATATCTATATCATGACCGAACTGATTCAGGATAATATCCAGTCTTATATCTACTATCAGACAAAGAGCATGGAACATCTGACAGAGCAGCTGAATGTAAAGGTACACACATTTACGGTGTTTTGCGGTATTCTGTTAATCCTGCTGCTTTTGCTGGCCGTGATGCTGATTATCGTGATTGTCGGCAGTATTATCCGGCCGATCCGGGAGCTGTCCCAGGTCACGGAAAAGGTAGCCGAAGGAGATTTTTCTGTCCGCGCCCATGTGGATTCCGAAGACGAGGTGGCGGTGCTGGCGGACAGTGTCAACAGTATGACGGAGAGTATAGAGGAGCTGGTACAGAAGATTAAGGAAGATGAACGTAAGATGCGCCGGGCGGATCTTAGGCTTTTGCAGGAACAGATAAATCCGCACTTTCTATATAATACATTGGATACGATCGTGTGGCTGATTGAAGGTAAAGATCCGGACAAGGCAGTAAATGTGGTTATGTCCCTGTCTGAATTTTTCAGGCTGGTGTTGTCGAAAGGGCGGGAATACATTACCATACAGGAAGAAGAGCTTCATATCAGAAGTTATCTGGAGATACAGCAGGTGCGTTACCGCGATATTCTGGAATATGAGATTCAGATTGCACCGGAACTGTATCAGTATAAGATTTTAAAGCTTACATTACAGCCTCTTGTGGAGAATTCCCTCTACCATGGGATTAAATATAAGAGGGCAAAGGGAACCATAAGCGTGAATGGCTGGCTGCAAGACGGCAGGATACATTTTACAGTGCAGGATAACGGGGTAGGCATGGAAGAAGAGGAACTTGCCAAATTGAAGGAAGAGATTGCCAAACCCTGTCAGGACACGGAAAAGGGGTTCGGACTTGCCAATGTGAACGAACGTATCCGCATGAATTTCGGGATAGAGTACGGTATGCAGATCGATTCCGCCAAAGGTAAGGGGACTCGTGTGGAAATCATTATACCGGCAGTTTGCTATGCGGCGGACAGGGGGGAGCAGGATGTTTAAAAAGAGTGATGTTATCAGCAGGCTTATTTTTGTGCTGTTTGCCGCCATATTGTTTTTGATGGTGCTGGGAGGCCGGCTGTTTACGAACATTGAGGAAGATGTCTATGTGAGCGAGGAAGAGAACCGGATCGTGGTAGGGGTGTCCCAGCTGGGAAGTGAGTCCGGCTGGCGGACGGCCAATACGGAGTCTGTACAGAACGCATTTACGCAGGAGAACGGATATTTTCTGATCTTTAACAATGCCAGACAGAAACAGGAGAACCAGATTAAGGCAATCCGCAGCTTCATCTCCCAGCGGGTGGACTATATTGTGTTTGCGCCGGTGGTAGAGACTGGCTGGGAAACAGTTTTGCAGGAAGCCAAAGAGGCGGGGATTCCGGTCATCCTGATGGACAGGAAGGTGGATGTGACAGACAAAAGCCTTTATGTGACCTGCGTGGGCAGCGACTTTGTGGAGGAAGGCCAACGGGCAGGCCGCTGGTTGGAGAAAGACCTTGCAAGACGGGGGATGGACGAGAGGACGGTCAATATTGTGATATTAAAAGGAACCCAGGGCTCTTCTTCCCAGATAGGCCGTACGATCGGGTTTTCCGTGGTGGCTGCCAACCATGGCAACTGGAATATTCTGGAACAGGAATACGCGGATTTTACTTCGGCCAAAGGGCGGGAAGTGATGGAAGTGTTTCTGCGAAAGCATCCGGATATTGATGTGGTAATATCCCAGAATGACGATATGACCTTTGGTGCGATTGAGGCTATCAGGGATTCCGGCAGAACCGTGGGAATAGGCGGCGATATCACCATCATTTCCTTTGATGCGGTCAATACGGCGCTGAAGATGGTGTCCCGGGGTGACATTAATGTGGATATTGAGTGCAACCCGAATCAGGGAGAGTATATATCCCAGGTCATCGAAATGCTGGAAGACGGTCAGGAAGTGGAGAGCCAGTATTATGTGGAAGAAGACGTTTTTACCATAGAGAATGTGACAAGGGAATTGATAGAGCAGAGAAATTATTAGATGGAAGGGAGAATACGGGCTATGCTGAAAATATTTCTGGTGGAGGACGAGAGCATCGTCAGGGAAGGGCTGAGAGATACGATACCGTGGGAACAGTACGGCTATCAGTTCGTGGGGGAGGCCAGTGACGGGGAGATGGCCCTGCCGCTTATACAGAAAACCAGACCGGATGTTCTTTTGACAGATATTAAGATGCCGTTTATGGACGGGCTGTCTTTGAGCCGTATTGTACATCAGGAATTCCCGGATATGAAGATTATCATTATCAGCGGCTATGATGATTTTGAGTATGCGAGACAGGCTATTTCCGTAGGGGTGGAGCAGTATCTTTTAAAACCCATTACCCGAGTGAATCTGCAAAAGGTACTGACAGAATTAAAGACAAAGATTGAGTCGGAACAGGAACAGAAGCATTATCAGGAAAAGTTCCGGGATGAGTCCCGGGAGTATGAGCAGTTTTCCCGTACAAATTTCTTTGTCAAAGTGTTCGAGGGGCGTATGCCGGTGCAGGACATCTATGAGGAGGCGGCGAAGCTTTCCTTAAAGATCAATGCGCCCAGTTATAATATTCTGATGTTTAACCTGTTGGAGAAACGGGCCGGGGAGAATATGGGATTTGAATCGGAGGATTTTGCCAGAAAACGGGAAGAACTTCTGCATTATTTTGTGCGCTATCCGGAGAATCTGGTTTTTCGCTGGAATGTAAATACCTACGGTGTGCTGATCAAGGGCAGTGTGGAACAGATGAAGGAGCTGACGGACAGATACCTGGAGAATGTGGAAAGGATCTGTCAGCCTACGGAAGATGTGGTGGACTGGTATGCGGCTGTGGGGGAGCCGGTAGAAAGACTGAGCCTTCTGGCTGAGTGTTACAGCAAAGTCAATCATCTTTTTGCCTACCGGTTTCTGATGCCTCATGTGCATATCTTTACCGAAGAAGTGACGGTAAACTATATGCCGCAGGGAGGAGAGGGGAAGTTTAAGGATATTGACTCCTCGAAAATGGATCCGGAACTGATCAGGGATTTCCTGCTTCGGGGCAGCAGGGAGGATATACCGGAGTTTGTGGACAGTTACCTGCTTGCTATCCGTGAAGCTCTGCAATCCCGGATGTTCCAGAACTATCTGGTGCTGCATGTGCATTTTGTAACCCTTGCTTATGTAGAGTCCATTGGCTGTGATAAAGAAGAATTTATGGACAGCGTGGGTGACGGGCAGATCCAGGATAAAAACCTGACGGTGGAGGAGATTTCTCCTTATATTCAGAACATGTTTGATAAAGCCATGGAACTGCGCGACAGAGAATCTGATAACCAGAGCAGACGGGTGCTTAAGAAAGCACTTGATTATATAGAAGAAAATTATTCGCAGGAATCTTTTTCTCTAAATTCGGTAGCGGGCGAAGTCAATGTCAGCGCCAATTATTTCAGCGCTATTTTCAGCCAGGCCATGCAGGTGACTTTTATTGAGTATGTGACGCAAAAGAGGATGGAGAAGGCAAAGAGACTCCTGAAACAGACGGAGAAACATGCCGGCGACATCGCTCTGGAGGTGGGGTACAAAGATCCTCACTATTTCAGCTTTGTCTTTAAAAAGACCCAGGGGTGTACACCCAGAGAGTATCGTGCGGGACAGAAATCCTAAGCTTTTAATGGGGCATCGCTTTCCTTGCGTACAATCTCCCAGGGAATTTCCTGGGAAACGACGGGAATCCCCCTTAATTTCTGCATGATACACTCCGCCACGCTGTTTCCCATTTCGTGCGGTCTGTGCGTCAGAGTCGTAATGCGGATTTTGCTCAGGTCGCTTAAATAGCTGTTGTCAAAGCAGACCACGGAGAGATCCTGGGGAACCCGGATGTCTGCATAGGAAAGTTCTTTTATCAGCCAGTAAGCGGCCTCGTCATTGTAGCAGATAACGGCGGAACAGCCGGGCAGCTGATCCTGGATGAATCTGGTGAGGAAACGGGTATCCTGTTTTTTGCGCAGGGCTTCATTGTCGGCAGTATTAAACCATCCTACATGCCGGTCTTTCAGTTCGTATCCAAGATCCCGCAGACAGGAAGCTATACCGAGATAACGTTCCGGGCCCTGCAAATCATCCATCTTGAAAAGTCCGGCAATGTGGGTATGCCCTAAGTCTATCAGGTGTCTTGCCAACAGATAGCCTCCATAATAATTGTCATCCTTGATGCAGATTTCATCAGCCAGGGCGTTGTAACGATTGTGTAAAAAGAGAAGGAAGGTTCCTTCTTTTTTTAGTTTGTCGTACAGATCCAGGTTGGGATTGGGAAGAGCACTCTTGGAACCCTCGACGATCATCCCCCGGGGAGGATCCTGAAGCAGGGCAAGGAGATGCTCCCTTTCCACGGAGACATCGTTATCTGTGGGGTATATCTGCATCTGATAGCCATGGGCCGACAACGAATTCTGAATGTCACTTAACAGACTGGGATAAATATATTCCTGTCCGCTGGCAACCAGAACAGGGATGACGTTACGTTCCGGAACCGGGAGCAGACCAGTAGCATAGGAGCCGCTTCCCTGACGGCTTGTGATGATACCCTGCTTACGCAGGCAGGAGAGCGCTGCTCTGACGGTCTGCCGGCTGACCTGATATTGTGTGCACAGTTCCGCTTCGGTGGGAAGAGCCGTTACTCCCTGCTGTAGATTTTTTGTAATCTGCTCTGTAAGCAGTTTCGTAAGAGTTTCGTACTTGTTCATGATAGAAAATCCTCTTTGCGTTCACAATTTGTTCATAAAATATACAATATTTATTCATAAAAAAATATGTAATCGGAAAAAATTATAATCTTCTGCCAGGATGTGACAACTTTCACAGTGTATCATGAGGGGTTAGTATAACCTATTTTATGGTAAAAATCAATAAAATTTCTACAAAATCATAAAAAAACACCATGATTTTTAAAATTTGTATTGCAAAATATTGATATAGTACAAATTTGTATTGTTGAACTCCACCAAAATCAAAAAATGCGGTTTTTTAGTGTTGAACAAGGGGATTTGTTCTGTTAAAGTGGTTTCAGGAACAAGGAGTCAGAATGATTTCCGGTTCCAGAAACATATTTCAATTCTTCAAGAATGAAAATGAAAGGGAGGAATTTAAGTCATGAAGAAGAAATTAGCAGTATTACTTGCAGGTGCCATGGTTATGGCAAGTCTTGTAGGATGTGGTGGCGGAAACGAAGCTCCGGCAGCACCCGCAACAACAGAGCCCGCAGCAGAGGAGCCCGCAGCAGAAGAGCCTGCCGCTGAGGAACCCGCAGCAGAAGAGCCCGCAGCAGAGGAGCCCGCAGCAGAAGAACCCGCAGCAGAGGCATCTGGCGAACTGATCAAAGTTGGTATCATCAACAACGATCCTAACGAGTCTGGTTATCGTACAGCTAACGTTAACGACTTAAAGGAAGCTTTCACAGAAGAGAATGGTTATGACGCTTCTTTCGCATACAGCCTTAAGAACGACGAGCAGGTTGCAGCAGCTCAGAAGTTCATCCAGGATGGCGTTGACTATCTGCTTCTCTCCGCAGCTGATGTATCTGGTTGGGATTCCGTATTACAGGATGCAAAGGATGCTGGTATCGATGTAATCCTGTTCGACCGTACAATCGATGCAGATGAGAGCCTTTATGTAGCTTCTATCGTATCTGATATGGACAAAGAGGGTGAGACCGCTGTTAACTGGTTGAAAGATCAGGGTCTTAGCGAGTACAACATCATTCACCTTCAGGGTGTTATGGGTTCCGCAGCACAGGTTGGACGTTCTGGCGCGCTTGACGCAGCAGTTGCATCCGATGGTTGGAATCTTGTTACACAGCAGACAGCTGAGTGGAACGCAGAGAAAGCACAGCAGATCGTTCAGTCCGTTATCGACTCCGGTGAGTCCTTCAACGTAATCTATGCTGAGAACGACGATATGGCTAAGGGTGCTGTAGCAGCACTTGACAAAGCTAACATCTCTCACGGCGTAGGCAAAGACGTTATCGTAATGGGCTTTGACTGCAACAAGTGGGCACTTGAAGAGCTGCTTGCAGGCAACTGGAACTATGATGGACAGTGTAATCCTTTCCAGTCTTCTTACATCGACGAGATCATCAAGACTCTTGAGTCCGGTGGCACAATCGCTGAGAAGACAGTTATCATGGATGAGAAGGGCTTTGATGCTACAACCATCACACAGGAAGATGTAGATAACTACGGTATCTAATCAAAAAATATTTACAATAGGTAATATAAGTAGTACAATTAAGTAAGATTTAAGCGCGGCGCAGCAAACATGAATATTCATAGGCCTGCACCGCGCTTTTTCTCAGAAAAAACTATAATTATTGGGAGGTGAACCTGGGAGTGGAAGACAACATTGTATTAAAAATGAGAAATATCCACAAGATCTTCCCTGGTGTGCGCGCCTTACAGGGCGTGGATTTTACGTTGCGTAAAGGTGAAATTCATGCGCTTATGGGTGAGAACGGTGCCGGGAAATCAACACTGATCAAGGTTTTGACCGGTGTTTATGGCAAGGAGGAAGGTGAGATCTTTCTCGATGGTAACGAGGGGGCAGTCACAATCCACTCGCCTCAGGACGCACAGAAGATGGGAATCAGTACCGTGTATCAGGAGATTACACTCTGCCCGAATCTTTCTGTTGCGGAGAACATGTTTATCGGTCGTACCGCAGGAGCAGTGCAGAACTGGAAAAAGATGAATACGGACACCGAGAAGATTTTACAGTCGCTGGATATTCCGGCGAAACCGACACAGCAGCTGGAAAGCTGTTCTATTGCTGTGCAGCAGATGATTGCTATCGCGCGTGCGGTGGATATGGACTGTAAAGTATTGATTCTGGATGAGCCGACTTCATCCCTGGATGAGCAGGAAGTTGCCAAGCTGTTTAAACTGATGCGGGATCTTCGTTCCAGAGGCGTTGGCATTATTTTCGTTACACATTTCCTGGATCAGGTCTATGAAGTGTGTGATAGAATCACGGTTATGAGAGATGGTAAACTGGTAGGCGAGTATGAGATCAAGGATCTGCCTCGTGTCCAGCTGGTATCCAAGATGCTTGGTAAGGAATTGGATGATCTGTCCGATATCAAGGGCGATCAGCAGGCATTTAAGAAGGATGCCAATGCAGTTCCCGTGTTTGAGGCTGAGAACCTTTCCAGTGATGCAGGTATCAAACCGTTTGATTTCCATATTGATAAGGGAGAGGTTAATGGATTTACCGGTCTGCTTGGTTCCGGACGAAGCGAGTGTGTGCGTGCTATCTTCGGTGCTGACCATGTGACCAGCGGAAGCGTCAAGGTAAACGGCAAGAGCGTCAAGATTTCCAAACCGATCGATGCCATGAAGAATGGTATCGCATACCTGCCTGAGGATCGTAAGATGGACGGTATCGTTGGCGATCTTTCTGTGCGTGATAATATTATCCTGGCACAACAGGTTCTGAAAGGATTCTTCAAACCCTTCTCCAAAGCGGAGGCCAATAAGGTTGCAGATGAATATATCAAACTGTTAAATATCAAGACTGCGTCCAAGGATACGCCGATCAAATCACTTTCCGGCGGTAATCAGCAGAAGGTTATCCTGGCACGCTGGCTCTTTACGCATCCCGAGTATCTGATTCTCGACGAGCCCACCAGAGGTATCGATGTAGGTACGAAGGTAGATATCCAGAAGCTTGTCTTGAAACTGGCATCTGAGGGCATGAGCGTTACTTTCATCTCTTCCGAGCTGGATGAGATGCTGCGTACCTGTTCGCGCCTGGTTGTCATGCGTGACCGTAAGATGGTAGGCGAACTGACAGGTGAGGATCTGAACCAGAAGACGGTTATGAGTACGATCGCAGGAGGTGATAAATAATGGGAAAAGGTGAAACGGTGAAAGCCAATAATACCAATTTTTTAATGAAACTGGTTAGAAACCAGTGTTTTATCCCGCTGGCGGCACTCTTACTGTTGGTGGTGATCAATCTGATCGCGGATCCCGGATTCTTTAAGATTTCACTGGGATATAATGCAGCAGGCAACCCGGTTCTGTCCGGCTTCCTGATCACAATTCTGGACAGCGGATCCGAACTTGCAATTCTGGCAATCGGCATGACCCTGGTAACAGCGGCTTCCGGCGGTCAGGATATCAGTGTGGGCGCGGCTGTTGCTATTGCGGGCAGTGTTCTTCTGCGTGTACTGTGCGGTGACAATTCCCGTCCGGAGACATTGCAGGCTCCCATTATCGTAGCATTTCTTGTAAGCTGCGTGGTGGCTATGCTGTTTGGCGCCTTTAATGGTGTACTGGTGGCCTACTTTAAGATTCAGCCCATGATTGCGACTCTGATTCTGTTTACGGCAGGACGTTCCATCGCAGCATGGATCAACAACAACGAACTTCCGGTTATCAGCGATCCCAGCTTTAAATATTATGGAGAATTTATACCGGGCATACCGATTCCGACGCCGGTATTCATTGCGATTGCATGTATCGTCGTCATTGGTATTGTGCTGAAAGTGACTAACTTAAGAATTTATACACAGGCGGTTGGTATCAACCAGAGCTCTTCCAGACTGAATGGTTTGAATCCGGCATTTATCAAGGTACTTTCCTTCGTGATTCTTGGTTTGTGCGTGGCAGTGGTGGGTCTGATCAAAGTAAGCCGTATCTCTTCCATCAACTATTCCGTCATTGCAAAGGATATAGAGATGGATGCCATTCTGGCAGTTGCCCTTGGCGGTAATGCTTTGAGCGGCGGTAAGTTCAACATGACAGCTTCCATCATCGGTGCTTATGTAATTCAGTTCCTGACAACTACACTGTATAAGTTCCAGGTACAGTCCGATGCGCTTCCGGCATATAAGGCTGCCGTGGTTATCATTCTGGTGGTAGTCAGCGCGCCTACCGTGAGAGAGTATTTCTCCTCCCTCACCAAGAAACTGAAACTGAGTAAGGAGGTGGCATAAGTATGGCTAAGACAGATAAGAAAGCAGCACCGGCAGGTAAGGGGTTGGCCAATAAGCTGCAAAATGCCAGTGACACAAACTTGCTCCTCAGCATTACAGTTATTGTGTTCTTCCTGATGTATATTGGTGCTATTATATTTCAGGGGTCCGGTTTCTTAAAACCGCAGACGTTCTTTAACATTTTAAATAACAATGCAGCCCTGATTATTCTGGCATGCGGCCTGAGTCTTGTTATGATCACCGGCGGAATTGATATTTCCGTGGGCGGTATCGCGGCACTGATCAGTATGTGCTGTGCTGTGTATCTTGATTATAAGGGCGGCAATGTCTTTGTGGCTGTACTGATTGCGCTGGCAATCGGTCTGGCGTTTGGTCTCTTCCAGGGCTTCCTGGTAGCGTATCTGGATATCCAGCCGTTCATCGTAACGCTGGCAGGTATGTTCTTTGCAAGAGGTATGACCACGATTGTAAATACCAAGCCCTTTAACGTAGAGAACGAGGCATTTAAAGCGTTGAAGATGACACGTGTCATCATGCCCGGCATGGGTTCCGTGAACAAAAAAGGCGTATATATTGATGCGTACATAGAAATCGGTGTAATCGTTGCCATCCTTGTGGTAATCGTTATGTTCTGCCTGCTCAGATGGACCAAGCTTGGCCGTTCTTTCTATGCGGTGGGTGGTAATATGCAGAGTGCCCTGATGCTTGGTATCAACGTGAAGAGAACGAAATTCATCTCTCACATACTCTGCGGTCTTCTGGCAGGAATCGGCGGTTTCGTCTACTTCCTGCATGTGGGTTCCGGTTCCGCATCCCATGCGTCCGGTGCCGAGATGGATGCGATTGCTTCCTCCATCATCGGCGGTACGATGCTGACGGGTGGTGTGGGTAATATCGTCGGTACTTTCTTCGGCGTATTATCCTTGAGTACGATTCAGAATATTGTATCTTCCGCAGGTCTTGACGAGGCATGGTGGACAGGTATCACAAGAGCGGTTATGCTCTGCCTGTTCCTGGTGGTCCAGAGTGTGGTTATGTCTGCGAGAAAGAAGAGAATGGCGGAAGCCAAGAATTAGTTTTACTACATAAATACAGGCTGCCGGATCGGTGATATCCATTGCCGGCCGGCAGTTTTTCATCCAAATACATCCCACAGCGGATAAGAAATAATAAAAAAGCAGGTCTATCCTTCTATCTGAAAGTGTGATATGATGTAACTACTCAGGGGTTTCAGAATACAACAGATAGAAAGGAAGGACCTTAGGATGAAGAGAATAGGGTTGAAATTTGCATCGGCTATTATGGTTCTCGCATTGATTGGAATCATATCGCTGGGGATACTTGCGAATAGTCTGACGACAATTACAGCGGGCAGCCAGCAGGTTATGAATAACGAAGTGGAGAAGATTAATCTGATCCATGGAGTTTATGAGGACTATCTGGATATGTACATGAATGTGTATGCACATATCAATGCGAAACTCCTTAGATCAATGGATAAAAAAGGCGATGCGATTATGGAATCCCGTGAAGAAATGTGGCAATATATGGAAGCATATAAGGCTGGTATTTCTTCGGCAGAAGTGGAGGAAACCTATACTCTGGTAGAAAGCAGACTGCATGATTTTGATAAAAATGTGGATGCAGTCCTGGCGGCCAGCAGAGAGGGTAATAAAGACACCGCCAATTCCCTTGCTGCCAACAATCTGGGGATGCTCAACAATAGTATTGACAGTAATATGAACAAGCTTCTTGAGTTCTCTGCGGCAGAACTTGATGACAGCAAGGCAGTATTGCAGCAGAAGGCAGAAGAGTCCTATACGGTCATAGTTGTGGTTATTGTACTGCTTATTGTGGCGGCTATCCTGGTGACGCTCATTGCCATCCGTGTGATTGTGGTGCCGATTCGTAAGATTGCGGTAGCGATCAACGGCATGATTGAGGATATTCATAATGGTAAGGGAAGCCTGACCGAGAGAGTGCCGGTGCAGACCAAGGACGAGATATCCACATTGGCAAAGGGTGTCAATGAGTTCCTGGATATTTTGCAGGAAATGATCGGCGGGGTGATTTCCTGTAGCGAAGAAATAGATTTACAGCAAAAGAGTGTTAATGAAGTAGTGGAGGAGACCAACCGGAGTGCCAGCGAGACCTCCGCTACGATGCAGCAGCTTGCAGCCAGTATACAGGAGGTATCTGCTACGGCGGCCTATGTCAATGAGAATACCAGGCAGGCCGAGGAGTCTGTGGGAGAAATGGTTGATAAGGCTGCAAACGGAACAAAGTTTGCAGAGGAGATCAGGAGCCGGGCGGAAGAACTCAGGAAACTGGCCAAAGAAAGTAAAGAGACGGCCAGTGGTATGATCCGGGAGTTCGATGTGGCATTACAGGCTTCCATTGAGGACAGCCATCAGATAGAGAACATCAATAGTCTGACAGGTGATATCTTAAGCATTGCCGCCAAGACCAATCTTCTTGCTCTCAATGCTTCTATTGAGGCGGCAAGAGCAGGGGAGGCAGGAAAAGGATTTGCGGTGGTTGCCGATGAGATCCGTGTATTGGCGGATGGTTCCAAAGAGACAGCCAATAACATTCAGCAGATTTCCAAGGGCGTAGTGGATGCTGTTATCAAACTGGCGGATAATGCTAATAATCTGGTCAATTTCATCAATGAGAGAATCCTGCCCGATTATGAGATTCTGGAACAGACAGGCGAACAGTATCTGAATGATTCCATTACGGTGGATCAGATGATGGTTGAGATGCGGGATTCCATGGAAAACATCGGTGGAATGATGCGAGATGTGGCACAATCCAATGAAAATATCACCAACAATGTACAGGAAAGCGCCCAGGGTGTGACGGGCATAGTTGGTAATACAACAGCGCTGGTAGACAATATGCAGAACATTATAGGCGCACTGGATCAGGTGTCCAACGTGATCAGCCATTTATCGGAGCAGACGGCTTGTTTTCAGGCCTAGATAATGGCGTTTTACAGGATTGGATAGTTTTAGGGCTGCCTTATGGGCAGCCCTTTTTTTAGAAAAATATGGAGGGTGACAGTATGAACACAGCAAAGAATTACAGGTTTTGGTTTTGTACAGGATCTCAGGACTTATATGGGGACGAGTGCCTGAGAAAAGTAGCAGATCATTCTGCGAAGATTGTGGAAGGATTAAATGCTTCCGGCAATCTGCCTTTTGAAGTGGTGTTAAAGCCTACATTGATCAGTCAGGCTTCTATCCGCCAGACCTTCAATGATGCGAACAATGATCCCGAGTGTGCAGGTGTGATTACATGGATGCACACATTCTCTCCGGCTAAGATGTGGATTCTGGGTTTAAAAGAATTCAGAAAACCTTTATGCCATCTTCATACACAGTTTAATGAAGAACTTCCCTATGACACAATTGATATGGATTTCATGAATGAGAATCAGTCTGCACACGGAGACAGAGAGTATGGCCATATTGTGAGCCGTATGGGCATCGAGCGTAAGATTATTGTGGGACACTGGGCGAATGAGCGTGTACAGAAGCAGCTGGGAAGCTGGATGCGCACGGCGCTTGGCGTGATTGAATCCTCCCACATCCGCGTATGCCGTTTCGGTGATAACATGAATAATGTAGCCGTGACAGAGGGCGATAAGGTAGAGGCACAGATCAAATTTGGCTGGGAGATCGACCATTACTGTGTCAACGATCTGGTGGAGTATGTGGATGCAGTGCCCCAGGGCGAGGTCAATGCGCTGGTAGACGAATATTACAGCAAATATAAGATTATTGATGAAGGCAGAGACCTGGATGAGTTCAAAAAGCATGTGGCAGTGCAGGCACAGCAGGAGATCGGTATTGAGAAATTTCTGGTGGAGAACGACTATCATGCAATTGTTACACACTTTGGCATGCTGGGCGGTTTGAAACAGCTTCCGGGACTTTCCATCCAGAGACTGATGGAGAAGGGCTACGGCTTCGGTGCAGAGGGTGACTGGAAAGTGGCTGCCATGGTCCGCATGATGAAACTGATGACGGCGGATATCAAAGATGCCAAAGGTACTTCCATGATGGAAGACTATACTTACAACCTGGTGCCCGGCAAGGAAGGCATTTTACAGGCGCATATGCTGGAGGTATGTCCTTCTGTGGCTGACGGCGAGATCGGCATTAAAGTCTGCCCGCTGTCCATGGGTAACAGAGAGGATCCCGCCCGTCTGGTATTTACTTCCAAGACAGGGCCGGCAGTGGCATGCTCCCTGGTAGACCTGGGTACACGGTTCAGATTGCTTATCAATGCGGTAGACTGTAAGAAAGTGGAGAAACCCATGCCGAAGCTGCCTGTGGGTACAGCGTTCTGGACACCGCAGCCCAATCTGGAGATTGGCGCGACTGCATGGATCCTGGCAGGCGGTGCACACCATACTGCATTTTCCTATGATCTCAGCGTAGATCAGATGGCAGACTGGGCGGCAGCTATGGGTATCGAGAGTGTAGTGATCGATAAAGATACCACGATCAGAGGCTTTAAGAACGAGTTGAGATGGAATGAAGCAGCATTTTAAATCATAATAAACAGGAGGTACAAAATGGGAGCAAAAGAAACAATTGCAAATGGTAAATCAGTATTGGGAATTGAGTTTGGATCTACCCGTATTAAGGCAGTGTTGGTGGACGAGAATAATAAGCCGATTGCGTCCGGCGCACATGACTGGGAGAACAGACTGGAGAATGGGATCTGGACATACAGTCTGGATGATATCTGGAACGGCTTACAGGATTGTTACAAAAAGCTGACAGAGGATGTGGAAGCACAGTACGGCGAGAAGCTTACCAAAATCGGCGCGATCGGATTCAGCGCGATGATGCACGGTTATATGGCTTTTAATGAGAAGGATGAACTGATGGTTCCTTTCCGTACCTGGAGAAATACCATCACAGAAGAGGCTTCCAATAAGCTGACCGCACTCTTTAACTATCATATTCCCCAGAGATGGACGATTGCCCATCTTTACCAGGCGATTCTGAATGGGGAAGAGCATGTGGCGGACCTTAAGTTCGTGATTACACTGGCAGGCTATATCCACTGGAAACTCACAGGCGAGAAGGTTGTGGGCGTAGGTGAAGCATCCGGTATGTTCCCGATTGACATTGCAACTGGACAGTTTAATGAAAAGATGATTCAGCAGTTTAACAAAGCTGTGGCAGATAAGAAATACAGCTGGCAGTTAAAAGATGTACTGCCGAAAGTCTATACCGCAGGAGAACAGGCAGGAACTCTGACCGAAGAGGGCGCGAAACTCCTGGATCCCACAGGTACATTGCAGGCAGGCGTACCGTTCTGCCCGCCCGAAGGAGATGCAGGCACAGGTATGGCGGCAACCAACAGTGTGGCCAAGCGTACCGGTAATGTGTCCGCAGGTACCAGTGTATTTGGTATGATCGTTATGGAGAAGGAGTTGTCCAAGGTGTACGATGAGATCGACCTGGTGACCACACCCGATGGCAGTCTGGTGGCTATGGTGCACTGTAATAACTGTACTTCCGACTTAAACGCATGGGTGAATCTGTTTAAGGAATACTCCGAAGTAATGGGTATGAAAGTGGATATAAACGAGTTGTACGGCAACCTGTACCGCAAGGCCCTGGAGGGCGATGACGACTGCGGCGGCCTGCTGGCATACAACTATTTCTCCGGTGAACATGTAACAGGCTTTAATGAGGGGCGTCCTCTGTTTGTCCGCACGCCTGATGCGAAGTTTAATCTGGCAAACTTTATGAGAACCCACCTCTTTACATCCCTGGGCGCATTAAAGACCGGACTGGATATCCTGCTGAAGGAAGAAGGTGTCTGTGTGGATGAAATCCTGGGACACGGCGGACTGTTTAAGACCAAAGGTGTAGGCCAGAGCATCCTGGCGGCGGCTATTGATGCACCGGTAAGCGTTATGGAGACTGCCGGTGAAGGCGGCGCATGGGGTATTGCCCTGCTGGCTTCCTATATGATCAATAAAGATGCCGATGAAAGCCTTGCAGCCTTCCTGGAGAGCAAAGTCTTTGCAGGACAGAAGGGTGAGAAGCTTGAGCCTGTAGAGAAAGATGTGAAGGGCTTTAACGAGTTCATGAAGCGCTACAGCGCAGGACTTGCGATCGAGAGAGCGGCAGTGGAAAATCTGAAATAAGAAACGGGGGATTAATATGTTAGAAGAATTAAAGAAACGGGTTTATGAAGCGAATATGCTTCTCCCCACATATGAGCTGGTTACTTTTACCTGGGGGAATGTGAGTGAGATCGACCGGGAGAGCGGTATCTTTGCGATCAAACCCAGCGGTGTTGATTATGACAAACTGACACCCGACGATATGGTGCTTATGGATTTAAACGGCAATAAGGTGGAAGGAAAATATAATCCCTCTTCCGATACGGCTACCCATCTGGAGCTTTATAAGGCATATCCAGAGATTGGCGGTGTGGTGCACACCCATTCATCCTATGCCACAAGCTGGGCACAGGCGGGCCGGAGTATTCCCTGCTACGGGACTACTCACGCAGATTATTTCTATGGGGAGATTCCCTGCCTGCGCTGCCTGAATGAAGATGAGATTGCGGATGCGTATGAGAAAAACACAGGGCTTCTGATCGTCAGCGAGTTCAAGAGGATGGACAAAGATCCAGTGGCGGTACCGGCAGTACTGTGTAAGAATCACGGACCCTTTGCATGGGGGAAGGATGCGCATGAGGCTGTACATAATGCGGTGGTATTGGAGGAAGTGGCTAAGATGGCTTACCGTGCGGAAACCATCAATGCCAGGATACAGCCGGCACCCCAGGAATTGCAGGATAAACACTATTACCGCAAGCATGGTGCCAATGCATATTACGGCCAGGGCAAATAAATAGAAACCAGAGCGCAAGTTTTGTATAGTGACTTGCGCCTGGTTGTGTTATGATAGTGGTAGTGAAAGATACACAAAATATATTTTTGGAGGTTGGCGATGAACAAATTAGAGTTACAGAAAACAGCTAATGAAGTTCGTAAGGGTATCGTGACAGCGGTACATAGCGCTAAGGCGGGACATCCGGGCGGATCTTTATCAGCGGCAGATATTTTCACGTACCTGTATTTCGAGGAGATGAACATTGATCCCAAGGATCCCAAGAAGGCGGACAGAGACCGTTTCGTACTGTCCAAAGGACATACGGCTCCGGGCCTTTATTCCGTATTGGCGAACAGAGGATATTTCCCGGTGGAAGATTTAAAGACACTGCGTCACCTGGGATCATACCTGCAAGGACATCCCTGTATGCAGGAGACACCTGGTGTAGATATGTCTTCCGGTTCTCTGGGACAGGGTATCTCTGCGGCGGTCGGTATGGCGCTTGCGGCGAAGCTCGACAATAAGTCCTACAGAACATACACCCTTCTGGGCGATGGCGAGATTCAGGAAGGACAGGTGTGGGAAGCTTCCATGTTTGCCGGACATCGTAAACTTGATAATCTGGTAGTCATCGTGGACAATAACGGTTTGCAGATTGACGGTAAGATTGAC
Organism: bacterium 0.1xD8-71; assembly: GCA_003612405.1. GTDB lineage: Bacteria > Bacillota > Clostridia > Lachnospirales > Lachnospiraceae > UBA3282. The sequence goes on along the minus strand of RAYR01000019.1, from coordinate 52,069 downwards.
GATGTATGTTCTCCTTATCCGATTGACAAGAAATTTGAGGCTTTTAATTTCCATGTGATCAACATCGACGGCAATGACTTTGACCAGATTGATGCTGCGTTCAAAGAGGCGAAAGCTACCAAGGGGATGCCTACAGCGATTATCTGTAAGACAGTAAAAGGCAAAGGCGTTTCCTTCATGGAGAACAGCGCGGGCTGGCATGGCAAGGCTCCTAACGATGAGGAGTATGCAACAGCGATGGCAGACCTTGAGAAAATCGGTGAAGAATTAGGAGGTGCAAACTAATGGCAGATGTTAAGAAAATTGCAACAAGAGAAAGCTATGGTAATGCACTTGCTGAATGTGGTGCAGAATTTTCGGATCTGGTAGTCCTTGATGCAGACCTTGCAGGAGCTACCAAGACAGGCGTATTTAAGAAAGCATTTCCTGACCGCCATATCGACTGTGGTATTGCGGAGTGTAATATGACCGGCATTGCGGCCGGCCTTGCAACCTGCGGGAAGATTCCTTTTATCAGTTCCTTTGCCATGTTTGCAGCAGGACGTAACTTTGAACAGGTTCGTAACTCCATCGGCTATCCGCATCTGAATGTGAAGATTGGCGCAACCCATGCAGGTATTACAGTAGGTGAGGACGGTGCGACTCATCAGTGTAATGAGGATGTGGCTCTGATGCGTACCATTCCCGGGATGACAGTGATCGTACCTTCCGATGATGTGGAAGCAAAAGCGGCTGTCAGAGCGGCCATTGAGTTTCAGGGGCCTGTATATCTGCGTTTTGGACGGGCGGCTGTGCCGGTGATCAACGATACACCTGATTATAAATTTGAGATTGGTAAAGGCGTTCTCTTAAGAGAAGGCAGTGATGTAACGATTATTGCCAGCGGTATTACCGTTTCCTCTGCTTTAGAAGCGGCAGAAATGCTTGCGGCTGACGGCATCCAGGCGGAAGTGATCAACATTCATACCATCAAACCTCTGGATGAAGAACTTGTGCTTGCATCCGCGAAGAAGACAGGTAAGGTTGTGACAGCGGAAGAGCATACCGTGATCGGCGGACTTGGAAGTGCAGTATGTGACTGCCTGTCCGAAAAACATCCTGTTCCCGTATTGCGGATTGGTATGCAGGATGTCTTCGGTGAGTCCGGTTCTGCATCCGCTCTGGTAGAGAAGTATGGATTAGACGGAAAAGGAATCTACGCAAAGGTAAAAGATTTCGTGAAATAAATGATAATCTGGCGATAGAGAGGCATTTGAGATGTCCGAGAGAAAAAACATTTTATCCCCCTCCATTCTGGCGGCAGATTTTGCCAGACTGGGGGAGCAGATTGAAGAGGCGTGTAAAGCCGGCGCAGAATATGTACATATTGATGTGATGGATGGAGTCTTCGTGCCGTCAATCTCTTTTGGTATGCCTGTGATCCGTACCATCCGCAAGGTGACTGATAAAGTATTTGATGTACACCTGATGATTGTGGAACCGGAGCGGTATGTGAAAGAGTTTAAGGCGTGCGGCGCAGACAGTATCACCTTTCATCTGGAAGCCACAGAGGATGCGGAAGAGACGATTGCGTTGATCCGCAGCTTAGGCTGCCGGGTGGGAATGTCGATTAAGCCGAGAACTCCTGTGGAAGCGGTCAGAAAGTACTTAAGTAAGCTGGATATGCTGCTGGTGATGACTGTGGAACCGGGATTTGGCGGACAACAGTACATACCCGAATCCACGGAGCGTATCCGTCAAGTTCGTCAGATGGCTGATGAGCTGGGTATAGATCTGGACATCCAGGTGGATGGCGGTATCACGAGAGACAATGCACGCGTGGTGTTGGATGCCGGTGCCAATGTGATTGTGGCAGGATCCGCGATCTTTGGCGGTAATATTACAGACAATGTGAAAGGGTATCTGGCACAGTTTTAATGAAACGGAAGGGCGGTCCGGATGAGAGTCCGGCCGTCTTTTTATGTAGTAGTGTGCAGTACAATAACTTATGAGGAGGAGAAGTTATGTTTTGTCCCAATTGTGGAAGTCCTATAAACGAGGACGAAAAGTTCTGCCCGAACTGTGGTACACCTGCCGGGAGTACCGGACAGGGAATGGATGCTGGTGGAATGGGTACGGTAAACAATGGTATTAGCAAACCCCAAAATCAGGATTTGGATATGGTGATGCGGATAGTATGCGGTGTGTTTGCAGTTGTTTTTCTGTTTGCAGCCCTTGCAAGGATTCGAGGTATATTTGTTTCACTCCGCTGGCTGCAGTTTGGCTATCTGCTGTCCAACTTACTTGGTTTTTTTGGAGCGATGATCATGGCTGTGAGTACAGCAGCTGCTGCATGGAAATGGAGCAGTAAGTTAAGGAATCTGGTGTTTGGCGGTGCGGTTTTGAGTGTGGCTCTGAGATTGCTCTCAATATTCGTGTCAATTTTTGTCAATTTGATTAATTTTGGCAGTATTTCCATTGGCGGAGCAGCTATTGTCCGTTGGCTTGGCTATGTGGCCGTGGCTGCCATACTTTTCGGTCTTATGTATATCATGGGCAGTGCCCCTGTCGTGGGAGAGACGAAAGATTCTCTTATGGCAAGCATGACGGAAGGATTTACTGAGCTTTCAGGTGCGGCAAAGGATTTGCAGGCAAAACAGGCTGCAAAGAATACGGTAATCAATTACCAGGTGCCGCCGGCCGAAGGCCAGGGCACCTATCAACAGGTACCGCCTACAGAAGGCCAGGCAGCGTATCAGCAGGTAATGCCGATAGGAGGACAGACGGAATACCAGACAAATGGAGCACCGGGATATGGGACACCGCCTATGGGAGGCATGGGCTATGGTAATCCCACGACGCCGCCCAGAGGGACAAGAGCAAAGAAGACCAACAGAAGTATCTGGATGTATTTCCTGCTCTCCCTTGTTACCTGTGGTATTTATGGATATGTTTTTATCTATAATCTGGCAGAGGATGTAAACGACATATGTGAGGGTGATGGGGAAAAGACAAGCGGACTTCTGGCTTTTATTCTTCTTGGCATGGTTACCTGCGGCATTTACTATATCATCTGGTGGTATAAACTGGCCAATCGTTTACAGGCGAACAGCTACCGCTACAATGTTCCGATTCAGGAAAACGGAACCACCTTTTTGGTATGGACACTGTTTGGTTCTATGCTCTGTGGTATCGGACCGTGGATTGCCCTGCATTTTATCCTTAAGAATACCAATAAGCTTTGTGCTGTTTATAACCAGTATAATGGTCTGGTGTAAAAAAGAGTGGTTGATTTCTCAACCACTCTGGTATATAATTTACTTAGAAGTGATCGGAATTGAGTTTCCGATTGCCCTCAGTAAAGGTAAAAATTATAAGAAAATAAGCATCCTAAACTTTAGGCGGTAGGGATGCTTATTTCTTTGTATGATTATCTATGTAAGATAGAGCCGTAAATAAAACAAGTAATAATGTAAGAAGTTCCATCATACTCATAAGGCACCACCCTCTTTCGTAGACTAGAGGGCATCAATCAGAAAATCACATCCAACCTTCTTTTCAATTATAAATATCTATTATACCGAACGTCAAGAAGAGAATCAATATGTTTTTCCGAATAAAACACTAGTAAATTTTCAACTTACAGACAGGAAAAACCGCTACGACACAATATTTTGCAGCCAAACACCCTTCTTAACCAGGACGAATCCGATCACGCACTTGATCAGGTCTCCAAGCTGTACAAAGGTAAAGACCGCGATGACAGGAAGAGTTGTGTAGCGGCTTAAAGTAAAGGCAATCACCACGCTGACGCACCAGATAAATACACTGTCAAATAAAAAGGTAATGATCGTTTTGCCGCCGGAACGTAACGTAAAGTAAGAGGCGTGCAGGAAAGCGTTCTGCGGCATGAACAAAGCTACGACCATAATAAAGTATGTGGCAAGTGTGCGGGCTTCCTCGTTGGTCTTAAACAGGAGCGGGAAGAAGCGTGCCAGTATCAGCATGATAAAGGCCACACAGGCACAGCAGAAGACAGAGAAGGCAATCATCTTATTATCGGTATCCCGGGCTTCCTTCATCTTACCGGCTCCCAGAAGCTGTCCTACAATGATCGCCACCGAATCTCCCAGAGCGATAAATACAATATTAAATACGTTGCTGATGGTGTTGGAGATATTCAGGGCGGCAATAACGTTAAGGCCGCGTACTGAATAGCACTGCGTCAGCATGGCCATACCGGCGGCCCACAAAGTCTCATTGAGAAGAAGGGGCGTTCCCTTGATCAGAATCTTCTGCACCAGTAAGCCGGGTACCTTGAGGGTGTTGTAGAGTCCTTCCACAAAAGGATTATCGGCCTTATGCCTGTGGGTATGGAGCAGTACGATGGCAGCTTCCACGTAGCGGGAAATGATGGTGGCAATCGCCGCGCCCTGTACGCCAAGGGCCGGGGCGCCGAACTTGCCATATATTAATATGTAGTTTAATATCAGATTGACAAAGACTGCCACAACGCCGGCTTTCATGGGCAGGATTGTCTGCCGGCACTCCCGCAGGGTGCTGGAATAGACCTGCACCATCATAAAAGGGGGCAGGCCAAGCAGCATGATCCAGAGATACTGCTGACCGTATGTCAGGGTGACAGCTGCACTCTCGGCAGTGCCTTTTCCCTGTAAATACAGGGTGATCAAAGAACTGCCGCCGGTCAGTAACAGAATGATCGTAAGCAGGGTGATAAAAGCGACCATCCATACTTTGAAGCGGACCGTCTGCCGGATGCCTTCATCGTTCTTCTGACCGAAATACTGGGCGGTGAAGATGCCTGCACCGGATACACCGCCAAAAAGGCAGAGATTATAGACGAAGAGCAGCTGATTGACGATGGCAACGCCGGACATCTGCTCGGTGCCGATCTGGCCGATCATGATATTATCCAGGAGACTCACGAAATTCGTGATGCCGTTCTGGATCATAATAGGCACGGCAATCGCCAGTACCATCTTATAGAAAGCCCTGTCACCGACTAGCTTGCGGATAAGACTTTGTTTCGCAGTTTGTGTTGTTTCCATGGCCGCCTCCTGTCAGCATTGACAATGCCTGATGTTTTCTGCCAAATATGTAAGCTAAGTCAATATTTTACAATAACTCCCGGACAGATGCAATGTGATTTTTTAGTTTAAAGTAACATATTTTTCTAAATAACAACTACACAACCAGTTCATTTTTGGTGAAATTTATGACAATTTATACTTGATATTCTACGAAATATAAAATACTATTGAGAGAGAGAAGTTTTTTAAATACTATAACCTACAATAGTAATTGTAGAGATTACTGGAGGCATTTCTATGACACTTGAAAATTTAACGGATTGTGAACAGCTGGTTATGAAGACAGTATGGGATTCAGAGGAAGAACTGAGTCTCATGGAGATTATGCAGAGGGTCAATGACAAGTACCATAAAGAGTGGAAACCTCAGACAGTATCCACTTTCTTAGCGCGCCTTGTGAGAAAGGGCTATCTGAGACACTATCGTCAGGGCCGGGTATTCTTTTATCAGATTCTTGTTCCTCTTGATGAGTATAAAGGACAGCTGACAAGTGATTATGTGACTTTTTGGAATCACGACAATGCAGACGAATTTCTTTGTGCTCTGGCAAATGAGAGACCATTACGACAGGATGAAATTGAAAGGATACAGAAGATGATCGATGGATTGGGTAAGTAATTTATTTATTGCGTTGTTAATGACAGATATCTCCGGAACATTATTCTATATCATAGGAGTGATATTCCGGAAGGTATGGTTTAAGAAAGACGCACGTTTGATTCGCTTTGTGACCATAGTCATATTATGCTCTTATGTAGTACCGCTGGTATATTTTGTATTACAGGCGGAAAGATGGATCAATGAAAATATGCACAGCAGTATCAACTTATTCTACAACACGCCAAGGACAATAGAAGTGTTTGAGGTTCTGGGATGTGTGTGGATAGCTTTGTTCTTAATGCTGTTGGCGTATAAATTGGTCTGCCGCCATCGTTGGGCTATGATCTGTCGGGGTAATATTACCGAAGAGGATGAAATGACTAAACGTCGTTTTACAGAAATATGCAGGGAGCTGGGCATAGAGGGGAAGATTTCTCTGTGCAGAAACGACTCCGTCAGCGTGCCTTGTATTACCTATCATCACGGAATGGTAGTGATACTGCCCTTTGTGCAGTACACCGAGGATGAGGTGGAGATTATTCTCTATCATGAGTTATGCCACTATCTGGAAAAGGACATGCCCTTAAAGACATTTGGTATTCTCATTGCCTTACTGCATGTGTTCAATCCTCTGGTGCACCTGATGCTAAAGCAGATGTCACTGATGTGTGAGATAAGCTGCGACAGGCTGGCCTGTGAGAAGGCGAAGGACAGATTTACGCAGCAGCATTATTGTCAGGTAATACTGAATATGATGAAGACGGACACGAAGAGATGCAGATATCAGCTGTTTGCGCTGGTGGATGACAGGACGAACTATGAGAGGAGAGTAGCTTGTATGAGTGAATATCGCATGAGCGGCGGTATCAGAAAGAGTGTGGCGTTAGGACTGGCGGCATGTTTCCTGTTAGGGAGCAGTTTTACATCTCTGGCGATTGGAGCCAAGATGACGGATGTTTATGAAGGATATGCGGAGGATACAAGTGTCAAATCTTCTATAGGGGATATAGATGCTGCGGATCTGGAAGCCATGAATGAGTTGGCAAGAATGTACAATCTTGATCCCAATGATATCGTGATGATGGACGATATTAAGATGGACAGCCGTGGGAGAATTTTAAATATTGAATGGATGGTCACCGCAGGGAAAACATTTATGTCGGCTGGATTCTCCGCGGATGAAGGAAGAGAGGTTAAAGGCTTGGTGGTTGGCGATCCAATGGATATCACTTTTCAGACAGGAATCAAGGACACGGATAATATCATGAATTATGTGGAGGGAGAAGATATAGTAGACTTCACATATGAGGTTCCGGAGAATGGCAGATATTATTTCTTTGTAATTAACCTGTGCGAGACAGAGGATTTACATATCGAGGCCAGTATTGCCCGGTAATGTGCACTGTAGTGCGCTTACAGAGCAGAAAGAATAAACGGCCGGATTTTAAAGAACGCTGTATGGAGCATCCACTTGAGAGTGGGTGCTTTTCTTATGCAGGAGCAGTCGGTTTTCCGGTCAACAATCTTGAATTTGTATATCATATGGGCTACAATAGATACGGTTATTGAGTGGACTATGCCGGGAGGTATGTTACAATGAAGAAGCTGGGAAGAAATGATCATTGCTGGTGCGGCAGCGGCAGAAAGTATAAAGCCTGTCACATGGCCATGGATGAGAAGATTGAGAGTTACGCATTACAGGGTCATATTGTGCCGGATCATGATATCATCAAGACACCGGAACAGATTGAGGGGATACGGGAGAGCAGCAAGATCAATATTGCCATTCTGGACGAGATTGCCAGACAGATACACATTGGCATGAGTACGGAGGAGATTGACCGGATTGTCTGTGATATGACCAGCCAGATGGGCGGGATTGCGGCGCCTCTTGGTTATGACGGATTTCCCAGGAGTGTCTGTACATCCATCAATGAGGTGGTATGCCATGGCATCCCCAGTGCAACACGGCTGCTGCAGGACGGTGACATTGTCAACGTGGATGTATCCACGATTTATAAAGGATATTTCTCGGATTCTTCCAGAATGTTCATGCTCGGAGAGGTGCCCGAAGAGACACAGAAGCTGGTGCGGGTGGCCAGAGAATGTATTGATGTGGGCCTGGAACAGGTGAAACCCTGGAACTTCCTGGGGGATATGGCGGAAGCCATCAATAATCATGCGAAGAAGAACGGTTATTCCATTGTCCGGGAAATCGGAGGACATGGTGTGGGCCTGGAGTTTCACGAGGAGCCGTTTGTCAGCTATGTGACCAGTAAGGGTACGGAAATGCTGATGGTGCCGGGTATGGTGTTCACCATAGAACCGATGGTCAATATGGGTAATGCAGACATCTACATTGACGATGAGGACGGCTGGACGGTCTATACCGATGACGGCAAGCCCTCCGCCCAATGGGAGGTAACGCTTGCTGTGACAGAGGACGGATATGAAATTCTTACATATTAGTTCTGATTAACGTAATTTCGTTTGGAAGGGTCAGAGCCGGAGTACATCCTGGTTACAGAGGATGTGCTCCTTATTTTATCAGGAAAGTTTGTGAATATTTCCGGTATTGTAAAAGGAAAAGGTTTCTGGTATCGTAACCGTACAATCTTTGGAATTATCTTAAAGTATACTTTATTCCGCAGCCCCTGGGCGTGGATTTCCGGCAGATCGCCGTTAGTTTCCAAATGTTGAAAATAAACGAAAGAAGGAAGCGTAGTATGCATGAATTTATGACAAAAGTGTCAGATTATTGGAAAGAAAGAAGAAACGACCCGGATAGACAGGAAAACAGGCTTGCGTTGGTGGTGACGGGGACGGCAGCCGCGGTGATCATTATATTGCTCCTGGTGCTTCTGTGGGGATATGCCGGCAAAGGCCGGAATGGGAAGGAGACACAGGTATCCGGGCAGACAGGGCAGGATCTGTCCCTGACGAATCAGGATCAGACGGATGCCGGGATGGAGGAGCAGGACTTGTCTAAGGTGGTTCATGAGGAGGAGAGCGCCAGATACATGTCGGAAGACTCCGGGGAAAAACTGCGGCAGGAGTATCTGACCAGTACAGCCTATCTCAAGGAAAAGGTGGAGGAACTGTTCAATACCATGACCCAGGTGCAGGACGGGCTCAAAGAGGTGGAGAAAGATTACCAGGAAGCGGATAAAGCCATGCACACACAGATTACCACACTGCGCCAAGAGGTGGACAACATCGTCTTAAGCCTTAAGGAAACTCAGGTAAAGCTCACGGATCTGACAGATGTTGTACAGGTGATAGACCAGGAAAAGATTCCGATGATTCAGCAGCAGATTGCAGGCATCCGGCAGGACATGGAACGAATACAGACAGATATCGCAGGGCTTCATGCGCAGATGGCGGCATTAAAGAAAGAGGATGAGAAGTTATGGGCAAGTATCAGCAAACTGGAAAAGACCGTAAAGAACGCTCTGAACCAGAATGTGGCTGAGGTCAATAACAGGCTGGATCAGTTGCAGGCAGGGCTTGACCATTTAACCCGGGAATTCGAGAAAATTCTGCAAGAAAACGTGGAGGGCGTCAATGAGAGAGTAGATGTCCTGATCAGTCGGCTGGAGGAACGGATTCGCAATCTGCGCGAGAATACACTCGGCTATCGGTACGAGCCGGAGAGCAATACCTTGTATCTTACACCCATGAAAGGACAGGAGGATGTACAATGACCAGGACGGGAAGAATAGCAGTATTGACTGCCGGAACCTGTATTGTGCTGGCAACGGCAGTGAGGGCAGAGGCGGATGAGAGTATGCAAAGCCGCGGTACAATCCGGTTTCAGGGAACAGAAGGAATCGTGCAGACCTGGACAGAAGATATCATGCTTTTGCAGGAGAAGGTGAGGGGGATTCCGGTGCAGGCTTTTGCACCGGAGGAGTATTCTTAAGAGGAACAGACGATAAATATATTGTCATAAAATAAACAGCATCGAAAATTTGAAAGAGGGACAATCGCGTTACAAGGTGGTAGCCTCCCTAAACTTGCAAAAGAGGGGAGGTGGTGTATATGAGTACATACGAAGTTTTAACATTGTTAATTCTCTTCGGAACGTTTCTCATTGCGCTGCTTGCCTACATAGATAGGAACAACAAGCGAAAATAAATAAGCCTACCTTGTCACTTGACCAGTACAGGTAGGCTTATTATTTAAACCGATTTGGAGGTCAACCACTTTGTGGGCGGTTGTCTCCTCTTTTATATTTTTACTATAGCATAATTTCTACCACAATTTCAAGAACTAATTAAACATTTAGCAGGAATTGACAATCTACCCCCTGTATGATAGGTTAATTACAGTATGTTGAGAGAGGGAGTTTGCCATGAATAAGGGAAAATATTATATTACAACGGCGATTGCCTATACTTCCGGTACGCCGCATATCGGGAACAGTTATGAAATCGTGCTGGCGGACAGCATTGCCCGTTTCAAAAGAAAAGACGGTTATGAGGTGCAGTTCCAGACAGGGACGGACGAACATGGACAGAAGATAGAGCTAAAAGCGCAGGAGGCAGGTATTACGCCCAAGGAGTATGTGGATAAGGTTGCGGGAGAAATCCGCCGGATCTGCGATGCGCTGAATACTTCCTATGATAAGTTTATCCGTACCACAGATGATTTTCACGAGAAACAGGTGCAGAAGATTTTCAGGAAATTGTATGACCAGGGGGATATCTATAAGGGAGCTTACGAGGGACTTTATTGTACACCCTGTGAATCTTTCTGGACGGAGTCGCAGCTTGTGGACGGTAAATGTCCCGACTGCGGCAGGGAAGTTAAACCGGCCAAGGAGGAGGCATACTTCTTCAGGATGAGTAAGTATGCGGATAAGCTGATTGCGCATATCAATGCGCACCCGGAATTTATTCAGCCGGTGTCCCGTAAGAACGAGATGATGAACAATTTCCTTCTGCCGGGGCTACAGGATCTGTGTGTTTCCAGAACTTCCTTTAAATGGGGCGTTCCGGTAGATTTTGATGACAGGCATGTGGTCTATGTGTGGCTGGATGCACTGACAAACTATATTACGGGCATTGGCTATGAGGCGGATGGTGAAAGCAGTGATATGTATAAGAAGTTATGGCCTGCGGATCTGCATCTGATTGGGAAGGATATCATTCGTTTCCATACGATTTACTGGCCGATTTTCCTGATGGCTTTGGGCGAGCCGCTGCCGAAGCAGGTATTTGGACATCCCTGGCTGCTGCAGGGGGATGGCAAGATGAGTAAGTCCAAAGGCAATGTGATCTATGCGGATGATCTGATAAGATTTTTTGGTGTGGATGCGGTGCGTTATTTTGTCCTGCATGAGATGCCTTTTGAGAATGACGGTGTGATCACCTGGGATCTGATGGTGGAACGTATGAATTCAGATCTGGCCAATACGCTGGGGAATCTGGTAAACAGAACAGTCTCCATGAGCAATAAATATTTTGGCGGCGTGGTGGAGAATAAGAAAGTGGGTGTGGATGCCGGCGCGGAAGATGTGGATGCAGACCTGTTCCGGACCGTTGCGGATACTTACGCAAGGGTGTCTGGGAAGATGGACGAACTGCGGGTAGCGGATGCGATCACAGAGATTTTTGTGCTGTTTAAACGCTGCAATAAATATATTGACGAAACGATGCCCTGGGTACTGGCCAAGGATGAGGCGAAGCAGGACAGACTGGCGACCGTTTTGTATAACCTGCTTAACGGTATTCTTGTGGGAGCGTCTCTTTTGGAGCCGTATATGCCGGAGACTGCACAGAAGATTGCAGGACAGTTAAACACCTCCCTGGTTGACTTTGAGGTGCTGGAGCAGTGCGCAGATAAGCAGGATACGGATACGGTGTCAACACTTTATCCTTCAGGGGATAAGGTGGTGGAGAAGCCGGAGATTCTCTTTGCACGCCAGGATATCAAGGAAGTGATGGAACAGGTGGAAGAGATGTTTGCGCAGAGAAAGGAAGCTGCGGGCGATGAGGGTAAGGATTCCGGTATGGATGAAAAGGTTGTGGAATTAGAGCCCAAGGAAATGATTACCTATGATGATTTTGATAAATGTCAGTTCCGTGTGGGACTGGTGCTTGCCTGCGAGGAAGTACCCAAGTCCAGGAAGCTGTTAAAGTTCAAGGTGCAGATCGGGTCGCAGACAAGACAGATTCTTTCCGGCATCAAGCAGTATTATAAGCCGGAGGAGCTGATTGGGAAGAGAGTGATGGTGCTGGTGAATTTACAGCCGAGAGAGATTGCGGGCATGATGTCCGAGGGCATGATCTTAAGTGCGGCGGATGAGGAAGGTAATCTGGCGGTGATGGTGCCGCAGAAAGATATGCCGGCCGGTGCGGAGATCTGTTAAGTCCGGCAAGAGAGATTTGTTGAGCAGGAGAGGACTTTGGGGTGATACAGAAAGAAGAGTTTTATTTTGGTTCCCGGGATGGGGAACACAAGATACATGCAATCCGCTGGATACCGGAGACGAAACAGCCGGTGTGTGTGTTACAGGTGATACATGGTATGTCGGAGTATATTGACCGCTACGATGAGTTTGCGCGGTTTATGGCAGGAAAAGGGATTCTCGTGGTGGGAGATGATCATCTGGGTCATGGGAAGTCGGTCAATCCCGGAGAACCTTATGGGTATTTCTGCAAAGAGGATGCGGCCACAGTGCTGGTACGGGACGAGCATCGGCTTAAGAAGATCACGCAGGAACAGTATCAGGGGGTTCCCTATATTATCCTGGGACACAGTATGGGTTCTTTTATTGCCAGAAACTATCTGATCCGGTACGGAAACGGTATTGACGGCGCCGTCATTATGGGTACAGGTATGCAGCCAAGACCCAGGCTTGCCATTGTGAGGGTGCTTGCCACGGTGCAGAGTCTTTTGGGCGGGGCAAAACGTGAGAGCAGGTTGATTGACCGTCTTGCCTTTGGCAGCTTTAACAAGAGGATAGCCTCACCGAAGACACCCAGTGACTGGCTTAGTGCCAATGAGGAGAGCGTGGAACGTTATATGGCGGATCCGCTGTGTGGTTTTGTTTTTACGGCCAATGGGTTCCGGACACTTATGAAACTGATCTGGAACCTGCATAATACAGGGAAACTGGAGAAGATGCCCAGACAGCTGCCGGTATTGTTTCTGGCAGGCGAGGAGGATCCGGTGGGAGATTATGGACGGGCAGTGACAGAAGTCTGTGAATCTTTCAAAGAGCTTGGAATGGAACATGTGCAGATGAAACTGTATCCTGGAGACAGGCATGAGATTCTCAATGAGACAGACAGGCTCGATGTCTATGGAGATATTTACCGGTGGATTTTGCAGAGGACTACGTGAGGCAGCACGGTGCTGTCGTTGCAGTGGCTTGATCTGACATGGAGGATTTGTATGAAAAAGTTTTTGGGCTTTTTATGTATTGTGGCGATTATAGGCGCTCTTTATGTAGGAGTCATAGCACCGAAGCAGGGCAAGGAAGTGACGATAGAGACCATAGAAGCCGAAGCCGAGGAGTTCGCGGATCAGGCACAGGATCTGTATGAGGAATACGGTGCGGAGGTGGTGGAGCAGGCTAATGACGCCATCAATGATGCCGTGGAAAGTGCTGTGGAAGGCGCAGCAGATAATTTCTGGGAGAGTCTGAAACAGAGTGTGACAGATTTTTTTGAAGATTTAAATCCTTTTTAAATGGGATAAGACCGCATATACTGATAGGGTATAGCGGTTTTTGTATATTCCAGTGTCTCTTGCTTATACTATATTTATATTGTTTCCAATTATGATTCAGAAGGAGGAAGAAAATGAAGATAGCTTTTTTTAGTACGAAACCATATGACAGGATCTGGTTCGAGCCCATGGGGAAAGAGTACGGTTTTGATATCCGGTTCTACGAGGTGCCGTTTCAGGAGGAGACCATATCGTTGGCCCGGGGATTTGATGCGGTATGTATTTTTGTAAATGATTATGTCAATGCCGATATGATACAGTCGCTTTACGATATGCATGTGAAAGCCATTCTCTTAAGGAGTGCGGGATTTAATAATGTAGATGTGAAGGCGGCGGAGGATAAGGTGCTGGTTCTGCGTGTGCCCAGTTATTCGCCGGAAGCGGTGGCGGAGTTTGCCATGGGCATGTTACTGACTGTAAACCGCTATACGCATAAGGCGTACAACAGGACCAGGGATTTCAATATGAGCCTGAATGGCCTGATGGGGGTAGATCTCTATCATAAGGTGGCAGGTATCATCGGCACTGGTAAGATCGGGCAGGCGATGATCCGCATCTGTAACGGTTTTGGTATGCAGGTGCTTGCCTATGATCCGTATCCCAATCCCAAGCTGGATGTGGAGTATGTATCGTTGGATGAGATTATGTCCAAGGCGGATGTGATATCCCTGCACTGCCCTCTGACTTCCGAGACGAAGCATATTGTCAACAGCAATACTATTGAGAAGATGAAAGACGGCGTTTATCTGGTCAATACTTCCCGCGGGGCACTGATAGATACAGACGCCCTGATCGATGGTCTGGTGGCCGGCAAATTCGGCGGCGTGGGCCTGGATGTATATGAGGAGGAAGAAGGCATCTTCTATGAGGATAAGTCCAATGAGATTATGCGGGATGAAAACCTTGCCAGATTAATGACATTCCCTAATGTACTGATTACTTCCCATATGGGATTCTTTACCAAGGAGGCGACACAGGCTATTGCCAAGGTGACTCTGGAGAACGCATATGCGCTGGAAAATGGGCTTCCTCTGGTGAACAAGGTGGGGACGGAAGCGGCCAAATAGCCTCGAGGTTGTAATTTCATGGCAGATACGGTAAAATGATATGAGATTATAAAGGAGCCATGGGTGGTTTGGAGACAGAATATCAGATCAGAAATGCATACCGGAATGAGTGGAACGATGCCATGGAACTGGCCTGGAGAACCTTCTTAAAGTTTGAAGCGGACGTCTACACGCCCGAAGGAGTGAAAAATTTCGAGAACTTTATCACCGATTCCACGCTGTACCGAATGTTTGTGATGGGGGCATATCAGATGTTTGTTGCGCTGGATGGGGAGAAGATTGTAGGCATGGCTACCCTGCGCAACAATGTACACATCTCACTGCTGTTTGTGGAGGAGCAGTATCACAGGCGGGGGATTGGACGCGGCCTGATCCGATATCTTTGTGAATATCTGATGACGGAGGTGCAGGCCAGCCGTGTGACCGTGAATTCTTCTCCATATGGGGTCGGATTCTATCATAAGCTGGGATTCACAGATCTTGGCCCGGAAGAGCAGAAGGACGGCATTACCTATACACCGATGGAGTTTGTATTGTAATAATGGGAGAAACTTATGGAGTATATTAAGAGCAAAGACATTTTCCTGCTGATGCGGGATATCATGAAAATGATCAATCCGACCCTGATGGAGCATGGCTCCAGGGTTGCCTACATAGTTTATAAAATGCTACAGGAAGAAAACAGGTATGAGGAATTTGAGCTGGCGGATATTATCATGGTGGCAACCATGCATGATATCGGAGCATATAAGACGGAGAAGACCCGCATTAACGATATGCTGCAATATGAGACCAGAGATAATATGGCACATTCGATTTACGGGTATCTTTTCTTTAAATATCTGTCTCCCCTGCCGGAATTGTCTAAGGTGATCATGTATCACCACAGGGATTATGAGAAGTTAAAAGATTCGGACTATGAATATAAAGATGTGGCGGCATATGTCAATATTGCGGAGAAGATTGATATATATGCCAATACCATGGGGACGCAGTTCGATGCCCGCATGTTCCGCAAACAGGCCGGAACCAAATTCTCTGAAGCGGGACTGGAACGTTTCTACGAGTGCGATGCCAAGTATGATCTGATGGGCAAGTTAAAGAGTGGAGAGTATAAGCAGGAATTGGATGAGATTGTGGAGTACATGATATTCTCCAATGAAGATAAGAAACGGTTCCTGGAGATGCTGATGTATTGCCTGGGATTTGTCAGGGAGGCCATGGTGCTTGACACGGTGACGGCAGTCTGCATCTGTGAAGAGATATGCCAGATGATGTTTTTGCCCGAGCAGGAGCGGGAGATTCTGTATTATGCCACACTGATTCATGATATCGGTATGCTTGCCATACCCAAAGAGATTGTTCTTGCACCGCGCAGGCTTAAGAAAGAAGAAATGAAAATCATAGAGAGGCATGTGGAAATTACGCAGAGACATTTGGAGAAGAGGATGAAGGATGAGGTGCTCAGTATTGTCCTTGCCCATCATGAGAGGGGAGATGGCAGTGGTTATCCGCGCCATTTAAAGGAAGGACAGATCAGTCTGCATCAGGGGATCCTCCAGCTGGTGGATGTGGTCAGCGCGCTTGTCAGCAAGAAAAGTTACAGGGAGGCCATGCCCAAACAGCGGGTAATCGAGCTGTTGAACCAGGATGCTTCCAAGAAACGTCTGAAGCAGCAGATTGTCTCTATGTTCGTTAATTCCTATGATGAGATTATGGAACATGTGAAGAAGGAGACAGCCAGGACGCTTAAAATGTATCAGACTTTGAACCTGCAATATCAGCAGGTAAGTAAAAAGTATAAAATCTAAATTAGTTATAAATTTACTAAATTTCTGATTTTTGGTAGCTTTTTTGTAGCAATATGTAATATAATATACTCGTATCTTTTGAAAAGAGGCTTTTATGGGTAAATTATTTGATTTGGACAGCCCTGTTATGCGGTTCTTGAATCGCCTGGCAGATTTGCTGATCCTGAACTTCTTGATGATCGCCTGCTGTATCCCGGTCATAACAATAGGCGCCGCACACACGGCCATGCATTATGTTCTGCTTAAGATGGTACGTGGAGAAGAGGGATACCTTATCAGGGGATTTTTTAAGTCTTTTAAGACGAATTTTAAACAGGCCACTGTTTTGTGGCTCATAATGCTTCTGGTGGTACTGGTCTATATAGGAGACGCGCTTATCTTTCATTATTCCTTGCTTCAATTTCCCAAGGCGCTGGTGATTGCAGTAGTGGTAATCGCTATTTTGCTTTTGATGACAGCGGTCTATGTATTCCCGTTACAGGCAAGATTTGAGAATTCTATTAAGAATACCCTCAAAAATGCAATGATTTTAGCTTTTGCCAATCTGCCCAAGACCATATTGATGCTGGTGTTTTATGCACTGCCGTTGGTGATAGGGTATTTTTGGGCATACTCACTGATTTTTGTGATTATGTTTGGCATTACGGTTCCGGCCTATGGGGCTGCCTGGCTGTACAGCGGCATTTTTAAGAAATTTGAACCGGAAGAGGAAGAGGTTTCCGATTTGGATTTTTCTATCAATGTAGATCAGGAGAATGGAGAAATCGATGGACAATAGAAACAGGTCAAGTGTATTGCAGTGGCTTATTCCGACGGCGGTTATGATGGTGGTCGTTATGGCCATGCTGATTAATTTTTCTAATAAAAGCAGTACCGAGGCCGAAGATACGGTAGCCAGGACGCTGATTGCTTCCACGGAATCTTATGGAAGCAGATTCATTAGTCAGCTGGACGGGGTGAGAAAAGCCGCAGGACCGATTAAGGCTCTGCTGGAAAAAGAAGCTGTAGATAATCAGGAACGTATGGCACAGCTTCTGCAAGTGGTGGTTGAGAGTTCCGACGCTTACAAAGCAGTCTATTGCGACATGAGCGGAAAAGGAATAAACCAGGACGGTGCGGAAATATCCATAGCGGGGGCGGATTATTTTGGAGCACTCCAACAGTCGGAAACTCCTTATATCTATACGGAAGAAGAACAACCGACTGTTCTGATCGCAGAGCATATCGCCACGGAGAACATACAGGGATATCTGCTGCTTTACTACCCGATGGAGGAGTTTGGCACGATGCTTTCCAAATCGGGTTATGATTCAGCTACTTTTCTGACGGTCATAGATGAGGAAGGCAGGATATTGGGTGTAAGTGGTACAGGAGGCAGCAATTATCTGGATTCGGGTAATCTGTTAGAGGCGATTGAACCGGATAACAGCGAGGCAGCCAGAACGATGCGAAATCGTATGAGTAACGGCGCTCGAGGGACTTCTGAGATCACGATGGGCAGACAGGCACATATGCTGGTGTACGTACCCTTGGGTGTTAACCATTGGGAACTGGTGCTGGGTGTCAGTCAGGATTATGTGGCCAGACAGGTTAACTTCCAGTGGAAAAGTACCAAGAATATGGTGTCCTCATTGATTGTGGTTATCTTCGTCTTCATATGTATTGTTGTAATCATTAATATTGTGAGCAGAATACGCAGCAATGAAAAGAGGAAAGAGCTGGAAGATAAGGCGGATACGGATCTGCTTACCGGATTGAATAACAAACTCGCCACGGAACGTAAGATTAAGACATATATGGCGCAGAATCCACAGTCCCAGTCCATGATGTTTATTTTGGATATTGATAATTTCAAAAAGATTAACGATACCATGGGCCATGCTTTTGGCGATGAAGTCTTAAGATCCCTGGGCACACAGATAGGGGCGATCTTCAGGGCAACAGATATTATCGGCCGTGTCGGCGGCGATGAATTTATGATCTTCCTGAAAGGAATTCCGGATGAGGAGGCTATTGCCAAGGAGGCTAAGAAAGTAGAAACCTTCTTTAAAGGATTTCAGGCAGGCGAATATGTGAAGTATGCTGCTACCGCAAGTATCGGAGTTGCTATCTTCCCGCATGAGGGTGCTGATTTTGAAACTTTGTATAAGGCTGCGGATCAGGGACTATATAAGGCGAAAAAGCGCGGTAAGAACCAGCTGGCCTTTTACAGTGATGAGAGAAGTTCGACGAAACAGGCAGCAGCGGCAGCGGATAATAAGACAGAATAGTACAGAAAACGTATAAGGCGGCGGGTTTCCCGCCGTCCTTTTTTATGATAAAAAATGATAAAAAATGATAAAAAATAAGTTTTTTTGAAATAATCAGAAAAGGGTTGACATTATTGGAAATTGGAGATAAAATAAAAATACGAAAACGATTAAGTAAGTTGTTTTCAGAAGCCATTCATTTTCATTCAAAAATTTATTTAAGGAGGAATTGAAAAAGTGAAAAAGAAATTAGTGAGTATTTTACTGGCAACAGCTATGGTAGTTACGCTGGCTGGCTGCGGCGGCGGTGACACACCGGCGGCAGAGGCACCGGCAGCAGAAGAACCTGCGGCAGAAGCTCCCGCAGCAGAGGAGCCGGCAGCAGAAGAGCCCGCAGCAGAAGAACCTGCGGCAGAAGCTCCCGCAGCAGACGGCGAGCTGGCTTACAGCGGCGACATCTCCATCATGCACTTCTCCACATCTGAGGAGTCTGAGGGTAACGGCGGTTCCGATGGTTTCAGAACATGTCTTGCAAACTGGATGGACGCTCATAGCAACATCACATTGAACGAAGAAGTTCTGGCAAACGACGACTATAAGACACAGATTGCTACACGTGCAGCAGCAGACGACCTTCCGGATGTGTTCCTGCTTCAGGGTATGAACACCATCAACTGGTCCAAACAGGGTCTGTTATATGATATGACAGATTCCATTAAGAATTCTCCGTATGCTGCTAACTACAACATGGATTACCTTGTACCTTTCACAGCAGACGGCAAGTATTATGCATACCCTGCTCTGACAGGTGGTACATGTACAGTTGTTATCTATGATGAGGCTATGTGGAAAGAGGCAGGTTTCGATTCCTTCCCGACCACATGGGCAGATGTTGAGAAGGCAGCTGAGTACTTTAGCGGCCAGGGCATCGACACCATCGCATTTGGTAACTCCGGTCAGTGGCAGCTTAACTCCTGCTTCGTATCCTGCTTAGGTTACCAGTACACAGGTACACAGTGGTTCTCCGATATCATCGCAGGCACAGGCGACTTCGAGGCACCTGAATTTGTAGCAGCTTTGACAGAGACACAGCGTCTCTTCCATGACACAGACATCTTCAATGATGACTTCAATGCAGTTAACAACGAAGAAGCTCGTGAGTACTACATCTCCGGCGATGCAGCAGCATTTATCGGCGGTAACTGGGATGCTTCCTACATTCAGGCTTCTCTGGAAGGTGATCCGAAGTTTGACACCACCAAGTTCGCAGTACTTCCTCAGGCAGCAGATGCTACCAAGTATGAGAAGTTCCAGAACATCGGTCTTGGTTATGGTATGGCTATCAGCGCTAAAGCAGCTCAGGATCCTGACAAACTGGCAGCTTGTATCGATCTTTGCCAGTATCTGACAGGTACAGCTTTCTCCGAGTATGTAGGTGCTAACTACGCTCTGGCTGGTTTCTGCGGTTCCGATGTTGATCTGTCCAAGTTCGATCAGTACACACAGGATTTCTACAACTTCTCCTATGTGGACAACAAGGGCTGTGAGATTTATGACTCTTATGTAGATGGTTCCGTATGGTCCGTACTTAACACAGAGATGCAGGAAATGGTTAACGGTGACAAAGATCCTGCAACTGTAGCAGCAGATACTCAGGCTGCATACAAAGCATATCTTGGTCAGTAAGATAGTAACATTAGTAATGTAAAGAAATAGGTATACCGCCTGGGAGAATTTCTCCCGGGCGGATTCTTACCTACAAAGGGTTAGTTTTGAGTAAGCGAAGCGTCTTCGTTTCGCGTTTGGGGTATGTCTCAGAGAGAGCATGAAATAAGAAATGGGGGACGATTGTATGCTGAAATCTATCAAACCAAAAAAATGGGTTGTAGCTGCATATCTGGCTGTGCCCGTGGCACTCTATGTGTTCACGGTATTTGCGCCGCTTGTGGCAGCTCTTTTTTACAGCTTTTTTGAGTGGAAGGGCGGGCCGGTCAAAACGTTCAATGGCCTGGTCAACTATACACAGTTAATTCACGACGAGGTATTCTGGAACGCTTTCTGGCATAATATCTTCCTGGTTGTGGTATGTATTATCGGACAGATTGGTCTGGCGTTTATTGTGGTATTGCTGATTAATTCCAAGGTGACAAAGCTGCAAGGGATTCACAGAACCTTCGGTTTCTTCCCGAGCACAATTTCGGCAGTCTGCATCGGTTTTATCTGGACGATGATCTATGATTCCAAAAGAGGATTGCTCAATTACTTTTTGGAACAGATAGGAAGAGGCGATCTGAAGAAAGTGTGGCTCAATGAGCCGGGGCTTGTCATGCTGTTGGTATCCATTCCCCTGGTGTGGCAGTATGTTGGTTATTATATGGTTATTCTTTTGTCGGCTGTGTCTTCTATCAGTACAGAAGTCCTGGAGTCGGCGGAGATTGATGGCGCCACAGGAATACAGCGTGCGCGTTACATAGTATTACCTCTGATTAAGAACACTCTGCTTGTATGTATCACCCTCTGTGTAGCGGGTAATATGAAAGCATTTGATAATATTTATGTTATGACTGCGGGCGGCCCGGGTTATTCCTCCATGGTTATGGCAATGTATGGATATAAGGTTTCCTTTGAGCAGTCTAACTTAGGTTACGGCTCCTGTATTTCTGTCGGTATCTTTGTACTGGCCCTGGCCGTAATCGGCGGTTCCCAGGTACTCATGAATTACCTTATGACGGATAGTTACGACCGTAATGAGAAGAAGCATCTGAAACAGATTGAGAAGGAAAGAAAGCAGGCGATTAAAAACCGCCAGGCAAAAGCGTAAAGGAGGGGATCTGCGATGGCTAAAGAAATGAAGATGACAAAAGTAGAAGATAAATCAGCAGGCACCCGTGCTAAAAAAGGCGTGTTGACTGTGGTTATTAATCTGTTGCTCTGGGTTTTCTCACTGACATGTATCTTTCCGCTGATCTGGATGCTCTACTCTTCCTTGAAGGAGAAGAGGGTATTTAATGCGGATATCATAGGTCTGCCTATGGAACCCACATTGGCAAACTATACCAAGATTTTATCCAATAAGGATTATCGCCTGATGCAGTCCGTGGCTAACAGTGCGAGAACAACAATCCTGTCGGTTTTCCTGATTGTGTTGATTGCGTTTATTGTGGGTTATATTCTTGCAAGAATTAACTTTGTGATGAATAAACCGCTTTATGTTATGTTCCTGATGGGTATGCTGATACCGATTCATTCGTTGATGGTTCCTATTTATATTATCTTTTCCAGATTGGGATTGTCCGATCACTGGTATACACTGCTGTTACCTTATGTATCCTTTGCCCTGCCCATGTCGATTTTCCTGGTACAGGGTTATGTGAAGGGGATTCCCACGGAACTGGAGGAGGCTGCGGCGATTGACGGCTCCAATTTCTCCAAGACAATGTTTGGAATTATCTTACCGGTATGTAAACCGATTCTGGTGACAGTGGCGATCATCAACGTATTCAGCTGTTGGAATGAGTTCTCCTTTGCTTTGATCCTGATTCAGAAGAGAGCACTGTACACAGTACCGCTGGGCTTAAAGCAGTTTACCGGACAGTTTACCTCGGATTACCCCAAGATGATGGCGGCTATGTTGATTACCATGGCTCCTATCGTGGTATTCTACTTTGTATTCAGTAAGCAGATCATCAAGGGTATGGTTGCAGGTGCGGTGAAAGGTTAAAAACATCCAACGATACTATCGTATTAGATCTTACTATAAAAATATAGCCGGAGATGAAATCTGAAAGAATTTCATCTCCGGTTTTTTGTAGTTGACATATACCCTACCGGGGTATACTATATACAAAGGGGAAATCATAAAAGCGAAAGGTTCGGGAAAGAATATGGAAGTTGAAACAACAATGCAATTATCAGAAAATATGTGTGCCTGCTGCCGGCATAAGAATATCCCCAGGGAAGAGCGGGAGCAGAAGAAACTTAACAGCCGCATCAACCGTATTATCGGGCAGCTCAATGGTATCCAGAATATGATAGAGGATAACCGTTACTGTGGCGATATCCTGATTCAGATTGGCGCGGTGGAAAGCGCGCTGCAAGGATTGGGCTACCAGATTCTACAGGAACACATGGAGTCCTGTGTGGTGGAAGAGGTGAAGCGGGGCAATACGGCAATCATGACAGAGGCCGTGGAACTGATGAAGAAACTGAAATAAATAAAAGAAAAGAGAATTAATATGATCAATGAGAAATTTAACATAACAGGTATGACCTGTGCAGCCTGTAGCGCCCATGTGGAAAAAGCGGTCAGGGAAGTTGCCGGGGTACAGTCAGTCAGCGTGAATTTATTAATGAATAATATGGTGGCAGAATTTGATAATCCGGCTACCGCACAGACAATCTGTCAGGCAGTGGAGGCGGCCGGATATGGGGCGGCGCCGTCCGCCGGCGAGGCGAGTGAAAAGGCGGGAACCGGTTTGGAGGATCATGAGACACCGAAACTCCGCCGCAGACTCATTGCGTCAATCGGTCTGTTGCTGCCGCTTATGTATGTGTCTATGGGGCATCTGATGTGGGGATGGTATGTGCCGGAAGCTTTTGCACAGAACCCCTGGGCGATTGCATTGTATCAGCTTTTGCTGACAGGGTTTGTGATGGTTATTAACCAGAAGTTTTTCATCAGTGGGTTCACAAGTCTTTGGCATCGTGCCCCGAATATGGATACCCTGGTGGCACTGGGAAGCAGTGCGGCTTTTGTCTACAGTACGGCGGTTATGTTCCGTATGGGCAGCTACATGGGGCAGGGGCAGGCGGATATGGCGGTGCATTGTCTGCATGATATGTATTTTGAGTCGGCGGCCATGATCCTGACACTGATCACAGTGGGCAAGATGCTGGAGTCTTACAGTAAAGGCAAGACCACCAATGCGATAAAGAGCCTGATGGATCTGGCGCCTAAAACAGCCCATGTTATGCGGGACGGCGCGGAAGTAATCGTGGCAGCGGATGAGGTGGTCCTGGGAGATCTCTTTGTGGTAAAGCCGGGCGAAAGTATTCCGGTGGACGGTGAGATTGTAGAGGGTGAGAGCGCTGTAGATGAGTCGGCGCTTACAGGTGAGAGTCTGCCGGTGGATAAGACCGTGGGAGACAGGGTCAGTGCAGCGACGCTGAATCAGAATGGCGCCTTATTGTGCAGGGCGACCCGCGTGGGCAGGGATACAACCTTGCAGCAGATTATTGATATGGTAGAAAATGCAGTGGCTACCAAGGCGCCCATCGCACAGATAGCAGACCGGGTATCCGGGGTATTTGTACCGGTGGTTATTACACTGGCAGTGATCACGGGAATCATCTGGCTGATTGCGGGAGCAGATATCGGGAAGGCTCTTTCCTATGCCATCAGTGTGCTTGTTATCAGCTGTCCCTGTTCGCTGGGACTGGCTACACCGGTAGCCATTATGGTGGGCAACGGCGTGGGGGCCAGACAGGGCATCCTCTTTAAAAATGCAACGGCCCTGGAACGGGCGGGCAAAGTCAATTTTGTGGTTCTGGATAAGACAGGCACCGTAACGGAGGGAAGACCACAGGTGACAGATATCTGTCCTGCCGGGGAGGCCACCCAGGAAGAACTCCTGCGGGTGGCAGCGTCTCTGGAACAGAAAAGCGAACATCCACTGGCCCGGGCAATCTGTGAACGTGCACAACAAGACGGCATTGCGTTGGGGCAGGTGACGGACTTTCAGGCGCTTCCCGGCTGGGGTGTGAAGGGTGTGCTCAAACAGCTTCCGGCATTGGGCGGCAAAAGCGCTCTCCTGGAGAAGCAGGGTCTGATGACGGAGGAGTTTCTGAAACTGGGCGAGCAGATGGCCGGCGATGGGAAGACACCTCTGTATTTTGCCAGGGGGAGTATTCTGCTGGGGATGATTGCCGTTGCCGATGTGATTAAACCGGACAGCGTTAAGGCCGTGGAAGAATTAAAGCATATGGGCATACAGGTCATTATGCTGACAGGCGATAATGGCCGCACGGCGCAGGCCATCGGCAGACAGGCAGGGATTAACGCCATTGTCTCAGATGTCCTGCCGGGAGATAAAGAGTCGGTGATCAGAAGATTGTCAGAACATGGACAGACGGCAATGGTGGGAGACGGCATCAATGACGCACCGGCACTTACCCGGGCGGATGTAGGGATAGCAATCGGAGCGGGTGCAGATGTGGCGCTTGACGCGGCGGATATCGTGCTGATGAAGTCCAGGCTTCAGGATGTATCTGCGGCTATCCGGCTTTCCAGACAGGTATTGAGAAACATTCATGAAAATCTTTTCTGGGCGTTTTTCTATAACTGTATTGGGATTCCGCTGGCAGCCGGGATACTGGTACACGCTATAGGATTAAGTTTAAATCCGATGTTTGCTGCCGCGGCCATGAGCCTTTCCAGCTTTTGCGTGGTGACTAACGCTTTGCGGCTGAATCTGTTTGCCGTGCGTGACAGCAGTCGTGATAAGAAGTATAAGAAGGTTCCTATGCCGGCGTTTATAGACGGCTTGACAGGAATAGAGCAAATGGCATTGCCAAATAAAAAGGAGGAAGATCAAATGGTAAAAGTATTGGATATTGAGGGTATGATGTGTGCGCATTGCCAGGCACATGTGAAGGAAGCATTAGAGGGCGTGGAGGGCGTGACCGGGGTCGATGTCAGCCTGGAAGACAAACAGGCAAGCGTAACCATGGCGCAGGAAGTGCCGGATGAGACCCTGGCAGAAGCCGTGACCAAGGCAGGATATAAGGTTTTGGGCTGTGCAGCTCGTTTTGTTTAATATGTATAATAAGAGGAGAAATTCTTGGTCAACTTGTCATGAAAGAATAAAAAAAGATTTTAAAATAAGCAATTTTTACAATCGAGAGAAGAATCTTTGTGTAATAGTGGTATGGTAAAGGCAGGGAAAGTCCGTTATACTAATCACAGAGTTGATTACGGGAAGGTAATCATAGCGGTAACTAAAAAAATTACAATTAGGAGGCAATCATGGCAAGTTTATCTTTAAAAAATGTCTGCAAGGTATATCCTAACGGATTCGAGGCAGTAAAAGATTTCAATCTGGAAATCGCAGATCAGGAGTTCATTATTTTCGTAGGACCTTCAGGTTGTGGTAAATCTACAACACTTCGTATGATCGCAGGTCTGGAAGATATTTCTTCCGGCGAACTGAAGATCGGTGACAGAGTGGTCAACGATGTTGAGCCTAAGGACAGAGATATTGCAATGGTATTCCAGAACTACGCTCTGTATCCTCATATGTCTGTATATGACAATATGGCTTTCGGTCTTAAGTTAAGAAAAGTTCCGAAGGACGAAATTGACAAGATGGTAAAAGAAGCAGCTAAGATCCTGGATCTGACAGCACTTCTTGATCGTAAGCCGAAAGCTCTTTCCGGTGGTCAGAGACAGCGTGTGGCTATGGGCCGTGCAATCGTTCGTAATCCTAAGGTATTCCTGATGGATGAGCCGTTGTCCAACCTGGATGCAAAACTGCGTGTGCAGATGCGTGTTGAGATCTCCAAGTTACATCAGAGACTGGGCACCACCATCATTTATGTAACACATGACCAGACAGAGGCTATGACTCTTGGTACAAGAATCGTTGTTATGAAAGACGGCGTGGTTCAGCAGGTAGATACACCTCAGAACTTATATCAGAAGCCTCAGAACCTGTTTGTAGCAGGATTCATGGGATCTCCTCAGATGAACTTCCTGGATGCAGTTGTTGAGGTGAGCGGCAGCGATGCAAGCCTGAAAGTTGCAGGCCAGACAATTCCGTTACCGGCTGCTAAAGCTAAGAAGCTGATTGATGGCGGTTATGCAGGTAAGACTGTAACATTCGGTATCCGTCCTGAGGATGTATATGATTCCGAAGCTTTCATCCAGAGCGCTAAGTGTGTATTTGAGTCTACCATCAAGGTTTATGAGCTGCTCGGTGCAGAAGTTTACTTATACTTTGATCTTGCTGAGTTCCCGATTACAGCAAGAGTGGATTCCCGCACAACGGCAAGACCTGGTGATACCGTTAAGTTTGCTTTTGATGTTGAGAAGATTCATATCTTCGATAAAGAGACAGAGCAGACTATCACGAATTAGTCAGAATAATCATAAGGGGGGATGCTTTGGCATCCCTCTTTTTGAATCTATATCTTGTATAAGGCATAAGACAGAGAGGGTACTGTATGATTTCAAGTCAGATTATTAAGACCAGTATTGAAGAGTTAAAGACAATCTCCAAAATTGATATGGCGGTGTGGGATCTGGAAGGTAAAATAGTGGTGGCTACGTTTGAATCGGAAGATATCACGCCGGCATTGATCACAGGATTTGCAGAATCTCCCGCAGACAGTCAGGTCATAGGAGTACATCATCTGATGAAAGTGCTGGATGAAGACGAGGTTCTCTTTATTCTTGACGCCAAGGGAACCAGCGAAGATACCTATATGATCGGTAAGATAGCAGTCTGCCAGCTACAGAATCTGATCATAGCCTATAAAGAGCGTTATGATCGCAATAACTTCTTTCAGAATCTGTTGTTGGATAATATGCTGTTGGTGGATATCTACAATCGTGCCAAGAAACTGCATATTGAGGTGGCAGTGCCAAGAGCGGTCTTTCTGATCGAGACAGATAAGGAAAAGGATTCCACGGCCATGGAATTGTTAAATGGCATGTTTACGTCTCCGGTTGGAGATTATATCACATCTGTGGATGAAAGCAATGTGATATTGATTAAGGCACTTATGCCTGAGGATGAATATGACAGACTAGACCAGATCGCACACACGATTGTGGATATGATGAATATGGAAGCAATGCTGAATGTGCGTGTGTCTTACGGAACGATCGTGGAAGAACTGAAAGATGTATCGAAATCCTATAAAGAGGCTAAGATGGCCCTTGACGTAGGGAAAATTTTCTATGCGGAAAAGAAAGTGACGGCCTACAATACCCTGGGAATCGGCAGGTTGATTTATCAGCTGCCCATTAATCTGTGTAAGATTTTTATTGATGAAATATTCGGAGAGAATGTTCCCAGCGAATTGGATGATGAGACGCTCACAACGATCAATAAATTCTTTGAGAATAACCTGAACGTGTCGGAGACTTCCAGACAACTTTTTGTACACCGGAATACGCTGGTGTACCGGATTGAGAAACTGGAGAAGAGCACAGGGCTTGATATCCGGACATTTGATGATGCCCTGACCTTTAAGATTGCCCTGATGGTGGTCAATTATATGAAGTATCTGAATTCACTGGATTATTAATAGAACAACAGGTTATGAGATGATGCCGGACAAAAGTTTGTCCGGCATATTTTTGTGTCCGCCGGCATATATATTGGGTAGAGAATTGGTTTGTTGGCATCGGTTAAGTCATATAAAAGAGAGGATAAGTTATGTACCAGAAGGAAATTATCTATATGGGACTGCACAAGGACGGAAGCAGACTGGGGAGTGCAGGCTTTCTGAAAGTGGAGAGCCGGGATAAGGAAAGCAGCCTGTTCCTTAAAGTAAAGAATATACCCCATTCTATAAACGGCAGGTTCCCGGTTAGATTTTATAATGGCATGGACTGGAAAGAAGTGGACGGAATCACTTTGCAGGAAGGAAACGGTCAGTGGGAAGAATATGAACCGGAATCCTTAAGGCAGGTACGCTTACAGATTATTCTTCCGGGCGGATATTTGATTGAGGGGATCAGCAAGGAAGCAGAGCAGAATCTTCATGAGCGCATGGAAGCAAACGATGTGAGGGGAGATAAAAATACAGCGGAGGAAAAAAACGCAAGAACAGGCGATAACACAACAGAAGAGAAAAACATAAGAACAGGCGAAGACACAGCAGAGGAGCGGCCAACGGTGACAGGAGAACAGACGGCTCCAGGGGAAGCAGCGATAAAAAGGAATGTCGGAACTGATAGTGCCGAACGGATTCCGGTGCAGAAACAGCGCAGAAGCGTACAGGAGGTGCCTGCACAGGCCCCGGTAATGGTATCGGAGGAACTGCCGCCCCCCATGGCTGAGCAAATGCAGATCAATGGCGTTAAGGAGGACAAGTGGGAGCAGATCCTGGATACCTATGATCAGATTCACCCGTATGGAGACGAGCGGGTTTATGTGAAACTGGAGCCCAAGGACTTCGTGATATTACAGGAGAAATATCAGCAGTTAGTGAATAACAGCTTCCTGTTACATGGCTTTTATAATTACCGGTATGTGATACTGGGAAAAGAAAACGACTACTATCTGGGTGTACCGGGCGTGTTCTATGAGAGAGAAAAGATGGTTGCGCTGATGTTCGGATTTGAAGCTTTTGAGTGTTCGGGCGGCGAGGCCAGGCCGGGAGAATTTGGATATTATCTGCGCAGGGTGGAATTATAATGGACAGATACCCTGTAATGGACGGATATTCTGTAACGGTCAGATGCCTTCACAGTCGAAGGCGGGGATAAAGCTTTCCGAGGCGGTTTCACCTTCCTGGATAAAGCCGTTCTCGATACCGATGCTGATGGCATAGTCTACGATTCTGTCATATTCCTCAGAGGATATTCTGCGGTTGAGGGAGGGGATAGAGGCGGCCTGCGGCATCGGCGTATATTGATTCATAATGCTGACATATATGTCATTTTGGTAAGCCTGGTGCAGATAGCGCAGAAGATAACGGGAGTCTGCCGCACACCCTGGTAAGAGCAGATGCCGCACGATAACACCCTTTAACATCAGAGAATCTTCTCCGTCTGCAAAAACAGGCAGCCCGGTCTGACGAAGCATCTCGTCAATCGCGGCGGCGGCTTTCTCAAAATAGTCGGGGGCCGTGGAATAGCGGGCGCTTAAACCTGTATCATGATATTTAAGATCGGGAAGATAAATGTCAATAAGACCCTCTAAACGTTTGAGGGTGTCAACTTTTTCATAGCAGGAAGTGTTATAGACAACGGGGATTGTCAGACCGTTGTCTTTGGCATTTTGCAGGGCTTTTATTATCTGTGGGACAAAGTGTGTGGGTGTCACCAGATTAATATTGTGGGCTTTTTTATCCTGCAATTCCAGAAAGATTTCCGAGAGCCGTTCTATGCTGATTCCTTTACCGGTCTGTCCCTGGGCGATGGTGTGGTTCTGACAATAGACACAGCGCAGATTACAGCCGCTGAAAAAAACAGTGCCGGAGCCATTGGTGCCGGACAGGCAGGGTTCTTCCCAGAAATGCAGGGCGGCGCGGGCGGCCATGATCTGCTCCGACTGTCCGCAGAATCCCGTCTGCCCGGCAGTTCTGTCAGCATGACATTCCCGGGGGCATAAGGTACAGTCCTGCATGTCGGGCAGAATAGATGTCTGTCTGTTTCCTGAGGGCTGATTAAAAGATGTTGTCTGGCTGGAAATTGGGGAATCTGTGTTCATTTTGCCTGAGTCCATAGGGTGATGATTTATGAAGGTTATTGGATAGTCATATAAAAACCGTGCGCTTTATGTCGAGCCGGACTTAAGCACGTTACCTTTACAGTTAACTCCGCCAGGCACCCTCACGGCACATGAAAAATTCCACTTAGTGCTGCTGTGTTCCCACCCTGACACGGTTCATGGACATTCATTGCGTAAGACCCAAACTTCATCGCCACTTATAAAGGGCAGCTACCCAAGCGAAAGCCCTCGATAAAGCATCACCCCCACTAGAGCGGATTGTGGGTACAGGGCACCGCTAACGCCCCGGCTGCACGGTTTAATAAGTATACTGTTTTTTGGCAGGTTTGTCAATCCGGGAAATCTTCAAATAATTTACAACTCTTTTACATAAGGCCTCTCTATTTTGTGCAAGAATTGCGAGGAAAAATGTAAGGATATGGCTTATAATAATAAAGAAAAATGTCTTTGGCGGCGGTAGACTTGCAGGGTGAAGATAAACAGATTATTGAAATTGCAGAGAAGTATGGCTACCGATCTCCGACCGCGTTTAACAGAGCATTTCAGGCTTTTCATGGGATAGCCCCCTCGGCTGTGAAAGGAGCGACAGAAAGAGAACTTTATGGTGGTGCCCAAGATGTGGCAGGAGGCATCTGTTAATGGAACAATCCAGAAACTGGCAGGCATGATGGACACGCCTCCAATGGGACTTTTGGGCGTGAGCGCCTGCAATGATGAAGCACAATGGAAATCTTTTCCGGAACGGGTACCAATCAGTCCATACAGGAATTGGAGCAGAGGATCATAATGGAGTGGCTGCCCACTTCCGGATATGAATATGCCAACGCTCCCGATATTGAGGTTTACTTGAATCCGGATCCGCAGAACGCACAATATGAGGTATGGATACCTGTAACAAAGAAAAAGGAATAACGGAGGCGCTTATGGACGAGAAATTATTTATATTTATGGGAACAGTTGACGAGCGTTTCCGTGGTTTTGTAAGTGAAATCAACGAGTATTTGACAGAAAACGGCTGTAAATGCGATGTAAAATTACAAAAAAGCGGCTATGTTGTGTCCTATGTGTTAAATAGCAGCAAGAGAACTTTGGCAACCTTTATATCCCGAAAAACGGGAATGAAGCTCCGCATTTATCCCGAACATATACAGGAATACCAGAGCTTTCTCGATACACTGCCCGAAAAGGTAAAAAAAGATATTAAGAAAGCGTCTGTCTGCAAGCGGCTTATCAATCCCAATGACTGTAATCCGAAATGTATCATGGGATATACTTTTGTATTAGATGGAGAGCAGTATCAGAAATGCCGTTACATGGCCTTTCAGCCTACATTAAGTGAGGAAAATAATCCATACATAAAGCAGTTTTTAGAGAAAGAATTGCAGGCAGATTGACGAGTTATCTCCGCGTGGTATATGATTAAGGAAAATCAATCGAACATAAATGAGCGGAGAGGAGCAGACATAATTATGAAAGTACTGATGATCAATGGCAGTCCGAGGGCTAATGGGAACACCAATGTGGCGCTGCGGGAGATGGAGAAAGTATTTGCGGGCGAGGGTATTGAGGTAGAAATCCTGCATGTGGGCAATCAGGCTATTCGGGGCTGTATCGCCTGCGGTTCCTGTGGAAAAACGGGAAAATGTGTGTTTGATGATATGGTCAATGAGGCGGCGTCGAAGTTTGAAGAATGTGACGGACTGGTAGTGGGGAGTCCCGTGTATTATGCCTCCGCCAATGCCACACTGGTGGCATTTCTGACCAGGCTTTTCTACAGTACACATTTCAGTAAGACCATGAAGGTGGGGGCCTGTGTGGCGGCGGCCCGCAGAGGCGGTCTGACGGCTACCTTTGATGAACTCAATAAATTCTTTGCCATTGCCGGTATGCCGGTGGCTTCCGGACAGTATTGGAACGGCATCCATGGCAGAACGCCGGGAGAAGCCGTGCAGGATGAAGAGGGGCTTCAGATGATGCGTACACTGGCAAAGAATATGGCTTTCCTGATGAAGAGTATTGCACTTGGCAAAGAGGCCTACGGGATTCCGGAGAGAGAGCCAGGAGTTATGACTAATTTTGTGCGGTAGCGAAACCAGGTCCAGCATGCCGTGAGAAGACTGTCAGATGGCAGAATCATTTAAGAAAGCCTGAATATAAGGGAGCGCAGCCCCGATTGCAATATTATGTTTCGGCATTTTACTGATCAGAAGGAAATCGTGCGCTTCTGAAAAGGGTGTCATCTGCTGGATTTGTTCATGCAGGAAATCAAGATCCTGCATGCGTAGATATTGCGCAAGGTATTCGCCGAGAATAAAGTCTGTGTCATAAACCAGATGAAGCATATTGATAGAGCTGGCCAGATGGTTGAGAAAGGTGTTCCACCGTTCCAAAGAGGCCAATCTGCGGATATCGGGTATAAGAAATTATTTTTCAGCCATTGTCAGTGGAACAGAAGTGAGTAAAGGGAAACCGGCGGAGGGATTCAACATTGACTGCCAAAATGATTGCTTTTACAATCGGACTGACTGACAGACAAGTCGAGAGAATTTTGTCTAAATTAAAAGCAAATGGAAAAATAGTAAGGCATGGAGCAAGTAAAAACGGTTATTGGGAAGTAGTATAGTATCTTGACTTTAACAGGATAAGGGCAGATGGAGTGAAATCCATCTGTCTTTTTTGCTGCGGTAAAAATAAGAATCAACGCCTGCCTGAATTGTAAACCAAAACACAAAGCATACCATAAAAAGTGCAAAGTATACCAAATTGCTTGTTTATGTGTATTGATTTGATATGCTTAAGCAAAAATGGATTGAGTTGGTTTTTGAACTGTAAGTGTAGTAGAAAAGGGAGGCAACTGAAGATGCGAGAGTTCAAAGGAAAATACAGAAGCAGAAGTTATAGAAACCATTCTATTATACAAAGAGTAGTTGTAGGGATATTGACTGTTGCGCTGTTGGCTGAGCAAATGGGTACTTTAACTGTATATGCTCACGCAAACACTGAGGTTATGGAAGAAACGAAAAGAATCATTTCCGATTTTTCAGAATTACCGGAAGAGGTCAGAGAGCAGAGTGTATCGGTGGGAACGGCGCTTGATGAACTTGTGCTGTCCGATACGCTGGAAGCGACAGTGTTGATAGAAACGGAAAAGACTGAGGAGACAGAAGAAGAAAAGAATTCCGGGGAGGAAAAGGATAAAGAGGAGACAGAGAACCCGGAAGAAAAGGATCCGGAGGAACCGGAGAATCCGGAAGAAAAGGATCCGGAGGAAACAGAGAACCCAGAGGGGACGGAGAACTCAGGAGAAACGGAGAATCCGGAAGGGACGGAGAACTCAGGGGAAACGGAGAATCCGGAAGAGACGGAGAACTCAGGGGAAACAGAGAATCCGGAAGGGACGGAGAACTCAGGGGAATCGGAGAACCCAGAAGAAACAGACAATTCGGGAGAAACGGAAGACTCGAATCCGGCAGATACATCGGATACAGAAGGAAATACATCCGGGCAGGGAACAGAGGATAAGGGCTCAGAAAATCAGGAATCTGATACTTCCACAGGGGATACCGCTCAAATGAAAACAGCAACATTTACGGTATCCTTAGAGAAAGTGTGCTCGTCTCCTTCGGAGGAACAATCTGTAGAAACTTTAATCCGTAATGACTCCGAGCCTGCATCGAAGGAGCAGGCAGCAGATGTGGACGATGAGACAGAAGAGGAAACAATTACGATAGAGAACGTTACATGGACAAGCTCACCGGAGTATGACGGCGAGACCATGGGTGAGTACATTTTTACTCCAAAATTGCCGGGGGAGGGGTATATTCTGTCAGAAGATGCCAGCCTGCCGCAGATTACGGTAACGGTTGTCGAGGAGGAGCAGACGGCTGTACCGCAGATCAGTGGATGGTATTTTGATGAGGAATATGTTGCGCCTAAAGGCGATTTGTTCTATGAAGATGGAAGTTATAGCATTGATATAGCAGGAGGAGACAGTGAGGTACAGATTCCGTTTGAAGATATCACATCCCTTTTCCCGGAAAAGGTGACGGTGGAGTTTGCTAAGGTTAGTGTGGATGGTTCGGAGGGTGAAGCAGATACAGAGGACGGAGCGGATGCAACGGATGATGCAGAGATGTCGGATGATGCGGATGCTTTAAGCGAAGAAGAACTGTCAATTCTCGGATGGGAGTGTCCGGAGTATACAGAGGACGAGGAGGGGATTCTGCCCTACAGCGGGAGATTCTTCTTTACCGCACGGCTTGGAAAGGACGGAGAAGAGAAAGAGTATGCCTATGCGGAGGATGTGGAGCAGGTGGGCGTATGGCTGGTGTTTGACGAGCCGATGACGACAGCTGCTGTGACAGCTATGCCCGGAACGATAACCTCTGACCAGGAGTGGGGAGAGCAGACGCTGGCGGCTGGGACTTATACCATTAATCCTGGGGTGACGGTGACTGTCTCCGGAGTGCTTACGGTCAGCGGGAGTGTTACGATTAATGGCGGCGGGAAACTTGTGAGGGCTGGTAGTTATACGGGAACAGACCAGAAATCAGGTCGTTATAATAATTTGCTATATGTTTCCAGTGGCAATCTGACATTGGAGAATATTACCATAGATGGTAATAAGGTAAATGCCTATGGGCCGGCTGTTTTTATAGATTCCGGAACGGTAAATATGAACAGCAATGCTGTAATTCAGGATAATTATAATATGAATACCAATACCAGCGGGGGAACTTATGCTGCTGGTGGTGTATATTGTGCAGGAACACTGAATATAAATGGAGGAACCATACGAAATTGTAAA
Organism: bacterium 0.1xD8-71; assembly: GCA_003612405.1. Lineage (GTDB taxonomy): Bacteria > Bacillota > Clostridia > Lachnospirales > Lachnospiraceae > UBA3282. The sequence continues at coordinate 17,246 of RAYR01000019.1, read as the reverse complement.
ACGTTAGGGAATATAGGAAGTCATGTTTATAATTATGCAGGAGGAGGCATTTATCTGAAAGGCATCTGTAACATGAATTCCGGCAGCATTACGGGTAATTCCGCTTCCAATGGCGGTGGGATTTATCTTGCTTCAACTGGTGCAAGGCTTATTGTAAAGGGCGGCACTATTTCCGGAAATAAGGTAAATAGCAGTGGTGCAGGAATGGGAGTATATTATTCCACACTTAATAATGCTACTTCTATATTATCTATTGGAGGAGAGGGGAATATCCAGGATAACATATATCTGGATAATACCGGAGGAACACTTTGCCCGAAGATTACCTCTGCCCTGCGCTATAAGATTACCCTGAAATGCAGTTCCCGGGAGGAGGGAAAGGTCTTGGCCAAGGGCAACGGCTATACCCTGACCGGTGTGGATGCCAGCAAAGTTACCATGGCGGATTCCACCCTTTTTTCCAGGCTGGATAAAGCAAATAACCAGATTATTTTAAGTTCCACAGAAGAAGCGGAGGCGGAGTGGCAGGAGACATCTGGCGGAGCATGGAAGACCGGTAAGTTTACCACGGCGTTGGCTAACGTATATTCGGGCGGTACCATCCGGCTGCTGACGGATATTGTCTTTAATGAAAAAGTGTTGGTAGACAAAACTGTCACAATTACCAGCAAGGACTCATCAAAACCATGTACGATAACCAGGATGCCTGTCGGACAGTATGGAAACATTACGTTGACGGGCAGTGGGAATCTGACGCTGACCAATATTATTTATGATGGGAACAGGGATTATATCAGCGGAGAGGGTATGGGTCAGTCGCTGATTAAGGTCGGGGATGGCGCCAGTGATACAGGAGTATCTTTGACATTGGGAAGCGGCTGTACGATTCGTGACGGTTATAAGACGGGCGGTTCTGGCGTGATTGCCATATATGGTAATATGGCCATGAATTCCGGTGCGGTCATTGAAAACTGTGAGGTAAGCGGTACAGGCGGAGCAGTGTGGGTTTCTTCAAACGGTACATTTACCATGAATGGCGGTACGATTAAGAGCTGTAAGGCAGGAGGAGGCGGTTCGGCTGTCTCTGTGGACGGGACATGTACTCTGAAAGGCGGTACCATCACAGGGAATACGGACACTTCCGATAAGAATTGTGCGGTTTATCTGCGAAGCAGCGGCAGTGGCCGTCTGACTTTAAATGGAGTATCCATTTCAGGCAATACATACAGTGTCTATAATGACGGCAAGAGTGTTTCTGTCACCGGAAATTCCACGCTTTCCGGCAGTATTTACACAACCAATGCAATCACGGCCAGCGGTACTGCTGCAAGCGGTCTGACGAGCACCTATACCATTAAGATGAATTCTGTCACGGACGGAACCACAGTGGTGACGGGCAGTAAGGATACCCAACATTATAAGCTGGATAACGCCGGTTATGGTCTGATCCCCGGCAGTGGAACGAGCCTGATTGCAGGGGCGGCTTATACCATAACCTACAATAAAAACAGTGGAACAATCACAAATGAGAGCAATTATACAAGCTATGTTTATGGGCAGGGGCTGACATTGCCCACACCTGTAAGGACGGGCTATACTTTCGGCGGCTGGTATACAAGCTCCAATTTCACCGGTTCCGCCGTAACGGCTGTTTCCACAACGGATACAGGGAATAAGACTTTTTATGCCAAATGGACGGGCAGCACGGTCAGGGTAACTTTTGATTATCAGGGCGGCACGGGAAGCCCGGCTTACAGGGACATGACCTATCAGGGAACCTATGGGACATTGCCCACGCCGACCAGAACAGGATATGCCTTCAAGGGATGGTACACGCAGACAGGCGGAATGGGAAGTAAAGTTTCCGATACAACTGTAGTAGATAAAATGACTGCACATACACTTTATGCTTACTGGAAAGATGAAACAGCGCCCGATGCGCCTGTACTGAAAAGCGGTACAACGCTGCCCACAGGTTGGACACGCACACAAAAGACCATTCCGCTCACGCTGCGTGATGGTGTGGGAGTGACAGAGCTGTGGGTAAGCATTGACGGAAGTACTTATACAAAGGTAAGCGGTTTCACAAGCGGCAGTACCTCATATACCTATACGGTCAAAGAGGGTGACCATAAATATCAGTTCTATGCGAAGGACGCGGCAGGGAATCAGTCAGGGACAAGCACGGAATTCAGAGTAAAACTGGATACGGACAAGCCGGTGATTGGGGAGCTGACTTATGCGAACAAGGCGGCGGACCTCTGGCAGTGGATTATTGGGAAAAAGAGTCTGCTTATCTATGTGCCTGTTACCGATACGGGAAGCGGTGTGACGCAGATCAGCTATACCATGGCGCCGGTGGATGCGGGTGGTAATCCGATGAATAATCAGGCGGAGACAAAGACAGCTTCTGTAAAGAACGGAACAGCGACGATTTCTTTTAACCAGGATTTTAAAGGAACGATAGTCATTACCTGTACGGACGCAGCAGGCAATCAGGCGGACAGTGTGACGGTGAGCGCAGGCGGCGGTGTTATCGTGGAGGATAATGCACCGGTAGTCCGCTTTAGCGTAAATGGCGGCGCAGTGGCGGGAAGCTATTATGATACTGCCCCGGATATCACAGTTACTGTCACAGATCATGAAGATGAGAGCGGACAGAGCATGATTGCAGGCGGCATTGCTTCCGTGTCCTATCAGGTGGGCATCGGCGGCAGTACGAAAACGGTAGATCATAACTATACTGCAAATATGGTGACAAGTGACAGCTTTATTATTCCGGCAGGGGAGATTCCAGCCGGAGAAATAGTTATTACGGTAACAGCAGGAGACCATGCCGGTAACGTGACACCGGCAAATGTCACTGTCAGGGTAAAAGGAGCGGAGAATACACCGCAGGCGGCGATTGATTACAGGGAGGAAAAATTAACCGGCCTTGCGGTAAACGGGCAGTATACCATAAACAATGCGGCTTATACAGCGGATGCAGAGGGGAAGATTTCCATAGAGAGCAGTTGGTTTGACACTACCCTGTCCATTGTGAAGAAGGGCAATAACAGTACCGCGCTTGACAGTGCACCTCAGAGCCTGCCTGTGCCGGCCCGCCCCAATGCGCCTGTGCCGGAGGCTGCAAGTCGTACCGATATCCAGATTACACTCAGGCAGGTTACCGGTGTGAGATATCGGATGAATGGCGGTGAATGGCGGGAGGACCCCGTATTTACCGGGCTGACAGCCAGGACAAAATACACGTTTGAAGCTTTTTATCCGTCAACGGCCAATAGCTTCCGTTCCTCGGCGGGCAGTGCGGAGATTGCAACTTGTCTGGCAGCACCAACTGCGGACAGCGGGCAGGATTATGTCAGAATAGATTATGAAAAGGAAACTTTCACTATTCCGGAAGGTGTAGAAGCCTTTAAGGATCCGTCATGTACGCAGCCAATTACTACGGGGGACGAGCATGATATCACAGAATATATCGGCGGCGGTATTTACATCCGCTATCCTGCGGAAGATGATTTCCCGGCAAGTGCGCCTGCGGAAATTCCTGTGAAAGACCGCCCGTCTGTTCCGGTCGCTAATGGCAGGCATGAAACTTATCCGGGAGCGGGCAACGGCGCTGTTACAGGGTTGACAGAAGGAACTGCTTATGAGATATCGAACGATGGCGGGAACACCTGGACAGATGCCGTCTTAAGCGGTACGGAGATAACTGGACTTACACCCGGCAGTTATCAGGTGCGGGTAAAGGCGGGAGAGGATCATTTCCGAAGTGATGCATCTGTGGCGGTTACCATAGATACAACCCGGCCGACAGAAGAAGGAACACCGCAGGCCGGGATAGATTATGAGAATGATACTTTGACCGGTCTTGCGCCGGGTGCGAAGTATGAGGTGAGCTATACCACACCGGACGGCATAGAACATACACAGGAACGGACGGCGGATGTGGACGGTACAATCAAGTTTGATGAGGATTGGCACGGGCAGAGTGTGGAGATTGTCAAAAAGGGAAATGATAAAGACAAACTGGACAGTGCACCGCAGAGCCTGACCATCCCGGCGCGGCCAAGCCCTCCGAAGCCGGGCACAACAGGTGAGAGCGGCAGTGGACAAAATAATGGCGCGATTACCAATCTGACGCCGGGAGAAACCTATCAGATATCTGAGGATGGAGGAAAAACCTGGCAGGATGTGACCGCCGATGATGAAGGAGAGATTAAGGAGCTGGCGCCGGGAAGCTATGAAATCAGGATAAAGGCGAAGGATGATACCTTTAACTCCGAGAGCATAAAGTGCGATATCAAGGCATATCCGACGCCGGGCAACGGCAGTGGTTCCGGCGGCAGTCATGAAAATGGCAACGACGATGTCCTGACGGGCAGTCTTGAAGGTGATGATGGCAACGGCAGTGATGAAACTGCCGGAATGAATAACAGCCAGGGGACTTCCTTAAATACCGGGGCAATCTGGAAAGAAGTGGAAAAGAATGAGAAGGTTCCCGACACGGAAATTTCCATGACAACAGGCGAACTGGCAGCAGTTGTTCTGACGGAAGCAGAAAGACAGTCGGTAAAAAATGGATCGACTGTCAAAATACTACTGATTGTAGACGATGCTACTGACACCGTGAGCAGTCAGGATAAGGCAGTGATGAACAGGGAAAAGGGTGACTATGTCATCGGACAGTATCTTGACATCAGCCTGTTTAAGGTGCTTGGGGACAACAGGGAAAAGATAGTGCAGACAAATGGACTGATAAGGATTACCATTGCCGTCCCGGAGGAGCTGAAGAACACCAGCAGAACCATGACGAGAGAATTTGCCATTATCCGTGTGCATGATGGTGAGGCAGTTATCCTGGACGATTTAGACAACGATGAGGATACCGTCACCATTGAGACGAATCTCTTCTCCTCTTATGCGCTTTTATACCGTGATGTGACAGGAAATGCGAAGACGGGAAGGGACGATGAACCGAAGACAGATGATTATACTCCTCTGGAACTGTACGCGACATTAGAGATGATAGCAGGTCTTGCTTATCTGCTCCTGTATTTTGCAGACGGCAGTGTCGGCATGACAGAGGAAGAGAAGAAGGAGCTTGTGTCAAGGATTATCAAGTGGGCTCACAGAGGCGGAAAACTGCGCAGAAATGTGGCACTTGTGGCTATTTTCCTGTTGTTGGTATATTACCACAGTATCGGAAAGAAAACAGATAAGAAAGTCAGCAATATAGAAGACTGGATGGGAATGTCAATGTGATAGAGGGGATCCGCATACATGGTGTATGCGGGTCCTTTCCTGTTGATTTGACAGACATTTTTTTCTATGTTACGGTTAATGTGTATATATTATAATGGACAGAAAGACAACCTGAAATAAAATGGTTGCCTTTTTATTATAAGGAGAGATTAAAGTGCAATTAAAACCAGATGTTGAAGCAATATTTGAATTTGTAGGATCCAGAAAAGATAAACTATACGAGGGATATCGGCCGGCTCATTTGATTCATGAGAATTATTTAACCAGTGGTGTGCATAGTTATTATAATTTGGAGGCGGATACTGATAAAGACTTGAGAGGGACGAAATGGAGTACAGTCCGGGAGGATTTCAATGTCAACAGAGGAAGTGTTGGAAATAACCAACAGAATGGAAAAAATTGATGGAGAAGATGTATATATCCTTACCAGAGGGATGGAAGAGAGTATAGAAAAGTTAAGAGTAAAAACGAAGATAGAAAAAGAAGATGCTATGTTTTCGATGCTGGACAGGGATTTAGAATTTATAGACAATCATGCAGGCTTTGCCATTGCTTTTCGGCCCGTAAAGTGGAAAAATGTGAAGAAATGGATTCCCTGTATGCTTTATAAATATGGGGGAGAGTGGAGAAGAGTAGTGCTTCAATATGCAGATTGTTCAGCGTGTGGATGGCATGGAAATACAGCCAGTCCCACAGAGCCGGATTTGTATATTACCCTTGAGAATCGGTTTGAGATATTAAAAAGAATGGGGCAATTGTCGTTTCGCTCGTGCCCTGTATGTGGCAGTAGAATATCTACGAAAGCAATATGGATAGAAGAGGGTTGAAAGCCTGCGAGTGTTCAAAAAAGCCAGAGCAAAACCCGCTCTGGCTTTTCAGCGGAGATGGAGGGATTCGAACCCTCGTGCCCCGGAGGGCTAACGCATTTCGAGTGCGCCCCGTTATGACCACTTCGATACATCTCCATACGAATACGATTATAAGTTGAAAACAAATCCTTGTCTACTGTTTTTACAAAATCTTTTGGGAATCTTTTTGTAAATGTGATAAGATAATAGCAATCAGGCAGGAAAGGAAAACAAGAGCACAGGCAGCAGGTTGGGTGGGAGTATGGCCATGACGCAGGATGAAAAATATATGAAAGAGGCAATCCGTCAGGCAAAGAAGGCATATGCCCTGGGGGAGGTGCCGATCGGCTGTGTGATCGTATATCAGGATAAGATTATCGGCAGGGGATATAACCGGCGCAATACGGACAAAAATACGCTGGCACATGCAGAGATCACAGCCATCAACAAGGCCAGCAGGAAGATGAAGGACTGGCGGCTTGAGGAGTGTACGCTCTATGTGACGCTGGAGCCCTGTCAGATGTGTGCCGGGGCCATCGTACAGGCAAGAATCACGGAGACGGTGATAGGTGCCATGAATCCCAAAGCAGGGTGCGGCGGCTCCATTTTAAATATCCTGGAAATGCCGGAGTTCAATCATCAGGTGGTGGTGCGACGGGGTATCTTGGAAGAAGAGTGTACCTGTCTGCTTAAGTCTTTCTTTAAGGAATTGCGCGAGCGGAACCGGATAGAGAAACAAATGCGCCGGAACAGCATAAGCCAATCAGAAAACTGACGATATAAATGAAATATGGAAATAAGGGGGTATCTATGAGTCTTTTAATGAGAACAAAAAAGCAAAATTTATTATTGTCCATCTTAGAACTTGAAGAGGCGGATTACGGGGCAAAGTCTGTGGAACTGGAACAGATGTACCGTCGTCTGGTTGCAGGACGAACGCAGTTTGAGGAGGTGCTGGCAAATATCCTGGATTCCCTGATGCAGATCAGTTCCCTGGATCTTTCTCTGAATCACTATTCTGAAATATTACAGAAAGTATCGGACAGTGTCTCCGGTGCCACCGAATTGATTCATTCGGCTTCGGACGAAGCGGAATCCATAGCCAGGATGGTATCTGTCCAGCATGAAGAACTGACTAACACGATCATTGAAATATCGGAGGAGTCAAACGCGGTCTATCAACGCATTGATGAGGGCCAGCAGGAGCTGACTGATACCAAGAGACTGTCTGACAGCACCATCAGCGCATCAAAGGAGATGCAGCAGGACATGAATCAGCTTTCGGAGATTATCAGTCAGATGAATAATGTGATCGCCGGCATCAATTCCATTTCTTACCAGACGAATCTTCTTGCGTTAAATGCTTCCATTGAGGCAGCAAGAGCAGGAGAGACCGGAAAAGGATTTGCTGTTGTTGCAGATGAAATCCGTCAGCTGGCTGATGAAACGCAGAAGCTGACTGCAAGTATGGGACGGTCCGTAGCTGACATACTCAGTGCTTCCGCCAAGAGTGTTGAGAGTGTGGACAACACGATTGAGTCGTTGGAAACTGTCACACAGAAGATCAGTCATGTCTGGGAGCTAAATGAGGACAACCGGCAGCATGTAGAAAAGATCACGAACAATATTTCCTCACTGGCAAGTCTCAGTGAAGAAATCAGCAGTTCCATCATGGAACTCGAGTCCCGCTCTTCGGACATTAACAGCCAGTGCGGCGTTCTGCATGAGGATACGGCGAGACTGCGGGAACACGGCAAAGATATTTATGATATTGCCAGACCATTAGAGACGATTGAATCGACATTGGATGAGTCTGCCAAGGTCATGGGTACGATGACGCAGGATCCTTTTTACAAGCTGCAAGATCATAATTTTGCCGAATATATTGAGAAGGCAATTACCGCACACAAAAACTGGCTTGGAAATCTGGAACGGATTGTGAAAGAGAGGACGATTCTGCCGTTGCAGGTCAACGATAGAAAATGCGGATTCGGGCATTTTTACTATGCAATAGAGCCGGCCAGACCGGAGGTCATGAAACTCTGGAAGGAGCTGGGCGAAAAGCATAAGAAGTTCCACGCCTATGGCAAGCAGGCGATCGATGCCCTGTTTGAGGAGGATTATGGCAAGGCAGAGCGGATTTATCAGGATGCAAGCCGATACTCCGAGGAACTCATCAGGGAGCTTACACATATTTCGGAGAACTTGCAGTCGAAATAGAAGTTGTGATGAAGGAAAAAATAGGCTATAATTTACTTAGTGTTTTTTATGCAACGGCAATTATGGAAAACAGGGTATAAGGAGGAAGTAAAATGAAAAGAATCGGAATGTTGACCAGTGGCGGAGATTGTCAGGCATTAAATGCTGCTATGAGAGGTGTAGTGAAATGTCTGTCCTGTAGTGGGGAAGATGTAGAAATCTATGGTTTCCTGGATGGTTATAAGGGATTGATTTATGGGGATTTCCGGATGCTGACAGGCAATGACTTTGCAGGAATCCTGACCAAAGGCGGCACCATACTTGGCAGTTCCAGAACTCCTTTTAAACTGATGAGAGAGCCTGATGAGAACGGACTTGATAAAGTAGAGGCAATGAAACAGAACTATTATAAGTTAAAACTTGACGTTCTTGTGATCTTAGGCGGTAACGGCACACATAAGACAGCTAACATGCTTCGTGAGGAAGGGCTCAATGTGATCACGCTTCCTAAGACCATTGACAATGATCTGTGGGGCACAGACATGACGTTTGGATTCCAGAGTGCGGTGAATATTGCCACAGATTGTATTGACTGTATCCATACTACGGCTTCTTCTCATGGCCGTGTCTTTATTGTGGAAGTCATGGGACACAAGGTAGGATGGCTGACACTCAATGCCGGTATTGCAGGCGGTGCGGATATTATTCTCATTCCTGAGATTCCTTATGATATTGACAGAATCATCAAGGCAGTGGACGCGCGGGCAGCCAGAGGTTCCCGTTTCACTATCATGGCGGTGGCGGAGGGTGCCATTTCCAAGGAAGATGCGAAGCTGTCCAAGAAAGAGTATAAAGAGAAGATGAAGAATTATGCTTATCCGTCCGTTTCTTATGAAATTGCTGATAAGATTATGCAAAAGACCGGCAAAGAAGTGCGTGTGACGGTTCCGGGTCACACACAGCGCGGCGGAAGCCCCTGTCCTTATGATCGTGTGTTTGCAACCCGTCTGGGTGCTGAGGCAGGCAAGCTGATCCTGAAGGGTGAGTACGGATTTATGGTAGGTTATAAGAACCGAGAAATCGTGAAGGTTCCGCTGGAAGAGGTAGCGGGTAAGTTGAAGATGGTGTCACCGGATGCGACCATCGTCAAAGAGGCGAAAATGGTAGGTATCAGTTTCGGGGATTAATATATGTCATATACAGCGTTATACCGCAAGTTTCGGCCCAGTCGTTTCGAGGATGTGAAAGGCCAGGAACATATTGTTACTACTTTACAAAATCAAATAAAAGCGGATCGTATTGGGCATGCCTATCTGTTCTGTGGGACGCGGGGCACCGGAAAGACTTCGGTAGCCAAGATATTTGCAAGAGCGGTCAACTGTGAAAATCCGATAGAAGGAAGCCCCTGCGGGGAATGTGCCAGCTGTAAGGCACTGGCGGCAGGGGCAGGCATGAATGTGATCGAAATTGACGCCGCATCCAATAACGGAGTGGATAATATCCGTGAGATTGTGGATGAGGTATCTTACTCACCGGCGGAGGGCAAATTCAAAGTCTATATCATTGATGAGGTGCATATGCTTTCCATCGGTGCTTTTAATGCACTCCTTAAGACATTGGAAGAACCGCCTTCCTATGTGATTTTTATTCTGGCGACCACAGAAGTGCACAAGATTCCCATTACCATTCTTTCCCGTTGCCAGCGCTATGATTTTCGCAGAATTACGATTGATACCATTACAGAGAGACTGCGGGAACTGATGGAGGCGGAAGAAATATCCGTGGAGGAGAAGGCACTTCGCTATGTGGCCAAGACCGCGGACGGTTCCATGCGTGATGCCTTAAGTCTTCTGGATCAGTGTATTGCATTTCACTTTGGCCAGGAGCTGACTTATGATAAGGTGCTGAATGTACTGGGGGCAGTGGATACAGAGGTGTTCAGCAGGCTTCTTCGGCATGTGCTGGAGCGGGATGTGACGGGCTGTATCGCTCTTTTGGAGGAAATCGTCATGCAGGGCCGGGAGCTGACACAGTTTGTCACGGATTTTACCTGGTATCTGCGAAATCTTCTGCTGTTGAAATCTTCTGATGATATTGAAGATGTGGTCGATGTATCTTCCGACAATCTGCTGCGGCTGAAAGAAGAGGCCGAAATGTTGGATGTGGAGACCATCATGCGTTACATCCGTATCTTTTCGGAACTGTCCGGACAGATTAAGTATGCATCCCAAAAGAGAATATTGGTGGAGATAGCGCTGATCAAGCTGTGCCGTCCTGACATGGAGAAAGATTTCGGTTCTGTTGTAGAACGTGTCAGAGTGATAGAGGAACAGTTGGAAAATGGGGTGATAGTGGCGCCGGCGGGTATGCCAGGGTATGCCGGGGAAGGAGTCATGACCGGTCAGGCGGGAACGCCTGCCATGAAAGAACGTCCTCCTTTACCCAAGGCGATTCCGGAGGATGTGCAGGCGGCGGTGGAGCAATGGCAGGATATTGTGTCAGGGGCGTCCATGCCTATGAAACAGTATTTGAAAGAGGCCAGGCTCAGTCTGGGAGGAGACAACAAACTGATGGTGGTGGTGGAAGACGGATTGGCTTCCGACTATTTTCTGAAGCAGGAAGGGCATAAAGAACTGCTTACCCAGATGTTGTCTGACGCAGTGGGAAAAGAGATTGATGTGACAGTGCAGGGGGTGCGGAGCAAAGAGGACTTTGCACTGAACTATGTGGACCTTTCCCAGATTGTGCATATGGATATTGAGATAGAATAAATGAAACATAAAAAGGAGACAGATCATGGCAAAACGTGGAGGATTCCCGGGTGGCGGCATGCCGGGAAATATGAGTAACCTGATGAAGCAGGCACAGCGGATGCAGCGTCAGATGGAAGAGAGCCAGAAAGAACTGGAGACGAAGGAATTTACGGCGAAAGCAGGCGGCGGTGCGGTGGAGGTGACCGTGACCGGCAAGAAGGAAGTGACGAAGGTCAAGTTATCTGAAGAAGTGGTGGATCCGGATGATATCGAGATGCTGGAGGATCTTGTGATGGCGGCAGCCAACGAAGCGCTGCGTATGGCGGAGGAAGCTAACACTGAAGCCATGAGCAAGATGACAGGGGGGCTTGGCATGGGCGGAGGATTTCCCTTCTGATGGACTTATACAGCGGACATATCAATAAGTTAATAGAGGAGCTGGCGGGGCTTCCCGGTATCGGGCATAAATCGGCCCAGCGCCTTGCGTTTCATCTGATCAATATGCCCAAAGCGCGGGTGGAACGTCTGGCGCAGACGATTGTGAGCGCGAAGGAGAATGTGCGCTACTGCCAGGAATGTTATACTCTGACAGATCAGGATGTGTGCCCGGTCTGTGCCAATCAGCGCAGGGATCATAATACCATCATGGTTGTGGAAAATGCAAGAGACCTTGCGGCTTATGAGAAGACCGGAAAATATACGGGTGTATATCATGTACTGCATGGAGCGATATCTCCCATGTTGGGAATCGGCCCGGGAGATATCAGGCTGAAAGAACTAATGAAGCGCCTGGAGGGCGATGTGCAGGAAGTGATCATTGCCACCAATTCCAGCCTGGAAGGGGAGACCACGGCGATGTATATCAGCAAGCTTGTTAAACCAACAGGAATCAAGGTTACAAGAATAGCCAGCGGTGTACCGGTAGGTGGTGATCTGGAGTATATTGACGAGGTGACACTGCTGCGGGCCCTGGAGGGCAGAGTGGAATTATAAAATGGCGTGGATATGGAGCGGCCTGCGCAGGATGACAGGCTGAAAAAGAACAGGGGGTTATAAAGATGGATATTATAAAAGAGAAATTTGGTACGGCAAGATCGGGTGAGGACGTTTTTTTATATACTTTAAGAAATAAGAATGGTATGGAGGCTAAGATTACAAATTTTGGTGCTAACCTGGTGAGCCTTCTGGTGCCGGATAAGAACGGGAAATTAGATGATGTGGTGCTTGGATATGATAATCTGGAAGATTATTACAGGAACGGCAGCTTCTTAGGCGCGACCATAGGACCCTGTGCCAACCGTATCGGCGGCGCCTGCTTTACGATTGATGGCAAAGAATATCATATTGCAGTCAATGACGGGCCCAACAACCTGCACACAGATATGGAATATGGGTATCATAAACAGGTGTGGGATGCCGAGGTGGGAGAAGACGGCCTTACACTCACCATAGAGGGCAAAGATGGAGAGCTTGGATTTCCAGGCAACAAAAAGATTACCATGGTCTACAGCCTGTCTGACGATAATGCACTGAAATTGAGTTATCATGCGTCTGCGGATGCCAATACCATCATCAATCTGACTAATCATACCTATTTTAATCTGTCAGGACATAAGGCAGGCAGTATTGAAGATCATCTGTTAAAGTTAAATGCGGCGCATTTTACGCCCGTGGTTCCCGGAGCGATTCCCACAGGTGAGATTCAGGCCGTGGCAGGAACGCCCATGGACTTTACAAAGGCGAAACCTATCGGGCAGGATATCAATGCCGATTATGAACAGTTAAAGCTGACGCTTGGTTATGATCATAATTTTGTGATTGATGGCGCGGATGGAACGCTGCGGGAGATTGCGGAAGCAGAAGATCCCAAGAGCGGACGGAAACTGAAAGCCTTTACAACGCTGCCGGGCGTGCAGTTCTATGCGGGCAATTGCATTGCCGAGGAGGATGGTAAAGACGGAGCGCACTATGCACCCCGCATGGGATTCTGTCTGGAAACACAGTATTTCCCGGATAACATCCACCATGCGAATTTCCCGCAGGCAGTATTCGGGCCGGGCAAGGATTATCAGTCTGAGACGGTGTATCAGTTTGTCTGATGCGCAGGGGAATGGGTACAGTGAGGAGGATTGCCATGAAAAAAGCAAGGATTGTAAATCTGATTCTCTCCATCTTAATCTGCTTTATTCTGACAGGATGCGGCAGTCTGCTTGAAGATGAGCAGATGGATCGGCAGGTAGAGCGGTTGATTGCTGCCCTAAATGAGGATGATGGAGACAAGATTTTTCAATCCCTGTATCCGGGTGTTGTCACACGGGAGCAATTTGATGAATCTTATGAGGGCATCCGTAAGATCTGGGAAAAATCGGACAGCCATACGAAGAAGCTGAATTCCATCAATACCCAGAAGAATTATAATAATTCCGGGAATTCTATTGTCTGTGAGACGCAGTATTTCGTTTATACAGAGGATAAGTCTTACACGATTAACCTAACTTATCTGTCTGATGATAATGGAGAAGGAGTGTATGGATTTTATCTCAAGCCTGGAGCTGAGCCAATGCTGGTAAGCGGTGATTTTACGACTGCCAGGGAAAATTCCGTGTTGCAATGGGGTGTGCTGATCCTGGGTATCCTGTCCTACTTTTTTATTATCTTTACAGTAGTTGATATCCTCCGGAAACGTCCCCGGCTGTTTGGGTTGTGGCTGATAGCGGCTCTTACCTTTTTCAGCTTCTACATAAAAAATATGCCTGGTAATTTCTTTATCGGTGCAGGCATAAACTGGTTTGTCATGTCTGGTCTTAAAGGATATAATAACGACGGTTGGATTCTGTTTCTTGCGATTCCCGTGGGAGCCGTTGTCTATTGGTGCCTGCGCAGGAAACTGCTGGCTCGAAAAAATCAGGATCTGGTTTAAAAAGGTGCATACAAAGCACCTTTTTATTTTGAGGATTCGGAAAGATGTCCGCTTATCCAAGTCCGCGGAGCGGCACTCGCAAAGTTAATTCCGAAGGAATTTACTTTTTTTATCGCTGGATTCTTCTATATTTTCAGGGAGCATATGATATACTTGTACGCGGGGACAGGTTTGTTGACGGGAATGAGGCCTGTTAACGATAATCTGGCTGTATTGGAGGAACCGTGTGTAAGGAGTGAATGAAATGGAATCGAAGTCGATTGTCATTCACAAAGGAGGAAAAGAAGAAAAATACAAACTTTACGTGGAAGATTATGTTTTGTCCTATTTAAAATATGAAACCGGATCCTTGGAATTTTCAGAGATCTATTTCTATGGAGAACGACAAAACGGCAGTAGAAAGTATATTATTTATGGCGCAGGAAGAGACAAGCAGATTTCGGTTTTTGATGCATATGATTTGCTGGAGGAGATTGTGTGCCGGCTGACGCAGGCAGGGCCGGTATTTATGGTGCGGGAGTCGGAGGAGATCTACCAGATTAAAGGATTTGACGTTTTTTACCAGGATAATGAGGCGATGCAGAGTTATATGGTAGAACGGACGAAGAATTTTTCGGGTCCGCCAAAGGAAGTGCGGACGGACAGGCAGGCAACGGCAGAAATGCCATCCATAACAGGTACCGGTGCAATGGAGACAAAACCGGTACACTCCCATGGAGTGATCTCCGCACAGTTGGGCATGATTCTGATAATCCTGATAGCCATTGTCATTAATTCTGCTAATAGTTACGAAAAGATGGAGCAGTTAAACCAGTCTGCGGAAGAGGTTTTTTTTGCAATAGAGAATCAGGAGGCAGACGATTCCGTGTCAGATGGCTATGAACCGGCCGAAGAGATTGTAGTGGAACGGAATGTGGATTCAATGGAGGATCAGGAAGCCGGACAGGACAGTGAAACAGAACAGGACAGTGAGCCTGGACAGGGTAGTGGAGATGATCAAACAATAAAAGATAATAAAGGTGTTATGGATCAACAGCTGGAAGATGTAAATAAGGAAGAAACAGATTCCGAAAAGGAACAGGAAGATACGGAAGCTGCCGGCACGGAGGACAGCAGCGGGGCAAATGAGACAGAAGCTCTTTCCAGAAATGTGACAAGGTATTATGAAGTGGAGAAGGGAGATACACTTTACACAATCTGTCAGAAAATCTATGGAGATACATCTCAGGTTAATAAGATCTGTGAACTGAATGATATTTCGGATCCAGATCGAATCCGCTCCGGACAAAAAATAATACTGCCATGAGAAAATGTGTGGTACAATGGATGCAGGCTCGGCAGCCTGCATTCCAAGAATTGCGGTGCAATTCTTGTTGAAGTTGCAGAGGATTACAGCCTCAGAGAACATGGTACAGCCGATGCAGATTCTGGACATGTACTGTCTGGGCGGACAGAGGGTAAAAGAGGTACAGCCGATGGTAAACATTAGAGATTACCTGAAAAGGAAAGCAGAGCGGGAGCAAAATAAGAATACGGTTCCCAGAGTAAGTTACAGAGAAAAGATAAAAAGCCACAAGTTTACGATTTTCTATCGGACAATATTGGTCATCATCCTGATTGCTGCGATTGTGGCAGTAACTTTTATACAATGGCAGAATAAGGTGTATACGGAGAGTGTGGAGTTGTCTTCCGTAGCGATTAACATTACACAGGATGCCAAGCTGATGCCTTTTTCCGGACATCTTCTAAGTTACAGTAAAGATGGTGCCAATTGTATGGATACCAAAGGCAATGCAGTATGGAACCAGACTTTTGAAATGCAGAATCCAATGGTGGATATCTGCCAGAATGTAGCTGCAATTGGAGACTATAATGGCAGGACAATCTACGTTATGGATACGATGGGACTTTTGGGGAGTATCACTACCAACAGGCCGGTGCGCGATTTTTGTGTAGCGGCTAACGGAGTCGTGGCAGTGGTGTTGGATGACACGGATGTCACTTTGATTTGCCTGTATGATGCCAAAGGAAATGAGCTTGTACGTTTTCGGACTACTATGAAAGAGAGCGGTTATCCTGTCAATGTTTCCATTTCACCCAATGGACAGTTGGTGTGCGTATCTTATATGTTTGTGGATGGCGGTCAGATGAAATCCAGTGTAGCCTTCTATAATTTTGGTGCAGTTGGACAGAACAATACAGATAATTATGTCAGTGGTTATGATTATCTGAACGCAGTGGTGCCATTGACTCATTTTCTGGATAATCGTTCGGTCTTTGCAGTGTCTGATGACCGGATCATGTTCTATACCGGGGCGCAGAAGCCGGTCATGGTGGCGGAAACATTAATCAGTGAAGAGGTTCGCGGTGTATATTATGGGAACGAATATATTGGATTGGTGTTTAACAGTACACAGGGCAGCAACAGATATCGGTTGGATGTGTATCATAAATCAGGAGTGTTCCAGCAATCCATAGAATTTGATATGGAGTATACAGATATTTTATTCCATGAGGATCAGATTATTATTCATAATGAGTCTCAATGCAGCATTTACAATAGTAAAGGGATACAAAAATATGATGGTAAATTTAATAAGTCGGTACTGGTGCTGATACCATTGAGTGGAAATTATCGTTATATGGCGGTAACTCCCAATTCGATTGATACCATAGAATTAAAATAAACTTGATGATGAGGCAGGAAATGTTTACATTCATTTTTGCGGCAGTAGTATTTTTACTATTTATATGGAGGATTCACAGAGGATTTGAGAATGGGATTATGCAGGAGGTTGTCAATATCCTGTCCGGAGCAATTTCTTTACTCTGTGTTGTTCTTGTTTTCTTTGCCATAAGCAGTGTGGCGGCCAAAGCGATGAGCACCTTGACAGTCTGCATGATCGGATTGATTTTATTAGGAATTATTTTTAAGCTTTGTAATCTTATCTTTAAGCCTCTACTGGCTTTGGGCAACCTTTCTGTGATAGGAGGACTGAATAAATTAATGGGTGCTGTTATGGGTGCAGCCGAGGCGTGTCTGCTTTCTTATCTGCTTTATAGAGGGTTGGATTTTATGGGGATTTATGTGTTATAAATTTAGACGAAAAAAATTTTTAAAAATTTCGCAAAAACCCGTTGACATCCAAGGAACCATCTGATATTATATGAAAGTCGCACAGCGCTGTATAAAGCGTGAAGCGCACACGAAGAACAACTGCAAAGGAGTTCTTCGGCAGTTAATTCCGAAGGGATTTACAG
>RAYR01000018.1 GCA_003612405.1 bacterium 0.1xD8-71 | reverse complement strand
AACCATGAGATTTATAGTGACAATTTTACCTTAAGTGTGGTAAACTTATCTCGAACAGACCTGGCAACTGAGGAAGACAAAAAGTACCAGATTGACCATTGGGCGAAACTCTTCAAAGCAACCACCTGGGAGGAAATCCGTATGCTGGCATCCAAAAACGACTCTATCAGGGAAGCTTCCGACACCATCTTCCTGTTAAGTGCCGAGGCAAATATCCGCAAACGCTGTCTGGACCGGGAAGAATACTATCGGGATATCCGCACCTACAACAAGATTATTGCGGAAAAAGACGCCCTTATCCAAGAACTACGTACCGAAATAGAAAAACTTAAAATCAAATAGCGAAAAGGGCTGTCGTCCGACCATTATGGTCATGACGACAGCCTTCTTTACTGTTCCATCTGTCTTCCAAGGAAGCCTGCTGCCGACTGAATCAGCTTCTGCTCCACTTCTCCCATTTTGGATTTATGGTCCGTCTCCAACAAAATCACGGATCCGATCACATCCCCCTCACAGATAATCGGGCTGATGGCCTCATGTTGAAACTCATCCGCGTCGGTGCTGACCTGGATGAAGTTCCTGTCACCTTTGGCCGCCACCAGACTTTCCCTGTGATTGATCTTCTCCTCCAGTTCCCTGCTGATGG
Source organism: bacterium 0.1xD8-71 (assembly GCA_003612405.1). GTDB lineage: Bacteria > Bacillota > Clostridia > Lachnospirales > Lachnospiraceae > UBA3282. Next base: position 114,771 of record RAYR01000018.1, on the reverse strand, counting down.
ACTTACCCAGCAGATTTTTCATACCGCCGGATACCGCAATGAACTGATCCCTGTCGGAAATCATTGCAATATGTCCCGACACCTGCGCCATACTCTCCGCATACTGTTTCGCAAAAGTGCCCATCTCGCCAATAGGAGAATATTTTTTGAGAATGATCTCACCCTCCCTGTCGGTAAAAATTTCCAGCGGATCCGATTCCCTGATACGGAGAGTCCTGCGGATTTCCTTTGGAATTACAATACGTCCCAGATCATCTATTCGTCTGACTATACCAGTTGCTTTCATATCATATAACCTCCATCTGCCAATCATAGTCGTAGTGTGACTTTATATTTTCTTTTCTCTACGTTTTTACTATTATTTGTAAAGCAGGAAATTATATGCATGTAATAAAATATTTTACAACTCCGGATATTTTACAATCGTATCATATCCAATCCAGCCGCCCTCTCCCAGTACTGTTACTTTCCAGTTAAACCTGCCCGTCCTCTGTTTAGGTATAGGAAGCTCTTCCACCCCATCAGGTAACTGGTATATTTCAAAAGAAACCGACCTTGTCTCATCATCATAAGGTGTACGGTAAAGCAGATGGTGCTCATCTATGAATGATATATCCATAATATCACCATGCACAATTTCGTCCGGCAGCTTATAAGTCACGCTCTTCCCTGTATCAGTCTCCACCAAATCCAGACAGGCCTCCTCATTCTCCCGGTAAAACACAGCCAGATAATCCTTCTCTTTCGTATTCATCCATTTATAATCCCCGCTGTATTCGTCAATCTGTTTATGATACAGCGTTTTATCTTCAAAAGATCTTAACGTAATGCCCGTAATCTCTCCCCATGCATCCTGCGTTGCATCCACCGTCAGAAAAACATAGCCCCGGTTATCGGGCGTATAACTCACCCTCGCAGGACCCACAAAATCATATTCGGGCACCCCGCATAGGCAGTCTCCGTCATCCTCAATATGTTCATGGGGTTTAAAGACAGATTTCTCAAGAAGTTTCGCCTCTTTACTTTCCAGATTATATTCATAAAGCCCTTTATTGGTACATGCCAACAGCCTTTTTACATCTGCACTGATATCGCAGGTCATCCCTTCTGTATCTTCCGCATAATATAAGTCATACAAATCCCCCATAAGCACTCTGAGATCGCATACTTCCTCGTTCTCCTTAAAATCTCCGGACACATGATACAGCCTTTTGTCCACCTCATAGACATAACCGTCCTGTACAGGAATCGGCCATGCCATCCGCCAGTTCACATATTCATACCTGCTATGATATTGAAGGACCTCCTCCGGCACCTCTTTATAATCGTGACGATAAACTTCCCGCAATGTAAAATCCGGCGCTTCGGCAAGAAAAAATACCCTCTGTCTGTAAAAACCATCCAGAAAGAAATAATCATTTACAATCAATACCGTCGTATCATCTACCCTGATACAGTGCTCCGGCCAACGATAGTCTATTATCTCTCCCTCCATATTGCCCAATTTCAGCCTGGGTACCGGAACCCCCACTCTCTCCGGAGAAGCAGGAATACCCGCCCCAATACCGATGCACCATAGTAAAAGCAATCCAACAATACATACAATTCTCTTACCCCTGTCCTTCACCTGCATCCCTCCACAAACCGCCGTCACGGCAATTCCCTTCTGGTTTTCACAACCCACTTAACAAAAATCGGCAAATTATCACATCCTCATCCATTCCCAGACGCTTCACTCTACTTTATAATACAATCAAGGGAAATTAAAAACAATGCCGGGAGCGGGCTGACGCTCCGGAAATGGGGGAGTATTATGAAATATGGATATTTTGATGACCAAAACAGGGAATATGTGATCGACAGAGTCGATCTGCCCTGCTCATGGACGAACTATCTGGGCGTGGAAAATCTGACGGCAGTGGTCAATCATACTGCCGGCGGCTATCTGTTCTACAAGACACCGGAGTACCACCGGATCAGCCGTTTCAGGGCCAATGCCATACCTATGGACAGGCCAGGATTTTACATCTATATTAGAGATAACGACAGGAACGACTACTGGTCTGTCTCCTGGCAGCCTGTGGGCAAACCGCTGGATGCCGCCAGGTACAGCTGCCGTCACGGCATGTCCTACACTGTCTATGAATGTGACTACCAGGACATCAAAGCCTCACAGACCATGGTGATTCCCAGAGGCGAGGCCGTCCAGTTGTGGGATGTGAAGATTCAGAACACGGGAGATACCTCTAGAAATCTAAGTGTATTCTCCTATCTGGAATTTTCCTTCCACCACATTATGATCGACAACCAGAATTATCAGATGAGTCTCTACTGTGCAGGCTCCTCCTATGAGGATGGCATTATCGAGGAAGATTTATTCTATGAAGAGGAAGGCTATCAATACTTTACCATGAACATGACTCCTGACGGCTTTGACTGTATGCGGGATCGGTTTATCGGCACCTACAACACCGAGACTAATCCGATTGCCGTATCCTCCGGAAAGTGTTCTTCTTCCTATGAAAAAGGCGGCAACCACTGCGGCAGTCTGCAAAAGGATCTGACCCTGGAACCCGGTGAAGAAGTACGAATCATCTTCATGCTTGGAGAAGGCAGGCGGGAAGAAGGGAAACGTATACGTGCCAAATATGAAAATCCCGAAACCATGGATCTGGTCTATGCTGATTTAAGAACATACTGGGAAGACAAATTCTCCAAACTACAGATTCAGACTCCCAGTGCTGCCATGAATACCATGATCAATACCTGGACGTTGTATCAGTCGGAAATCAACGTGATGTTCTCCCGCTTCGCCTCCTTCATCGAAGTCGGCGGCCGGGTAGGCCTTGGATATCGTGACACGGCACAGGATGCCATGACCGTTCCCCACTCCAATCCGGATAAATGCAGGGAACGTATCGAACAGCTTCTGCGCGGCTTAACCAGCACAGGCTATGGCCTGCATCTCTTCCAACCGGAATGGTTTGCAGAAAACGACGGCCCGAAACCCTTTAAATCGCCCACCGTCATTCCGGAGCCGGACAAAGACAACATCATACACGGACTTAAAGACGCCTGCTCCGATGACGCGCTCTGGCTGATAGGCGCTGTTACCGAATATATCAAGGAAACAGGTGATATCTCCTTTGCCTCCAGAGAACTTCCCTACGCGGACACCTTCCTATCAGGAAGCAAAGAGACAGAAACTGTCTACGGACATTTAAAGAAAATTCTGGACTTTTCTACCGAACAGGTTGGCTTGACCGGTATCTGCAAGGGACTGCGGGCTGACTGGAACGACTGTCTGAATTTAGGCGGCGGCGAGAGCGCCATGGTCAGTTTCCTGCACTACTGGGCACTACAGCATTTTATTGAGCTGGCATCTTATCTGCATAAACCAGAAGATGCAGACCACTATACCAAGGTTGCCGACCAGGTGAAAGAAGTCTGCAACCGAGAACTCTGGGATGGAAAATGGTTTATCCGGGGCATCACTGCCAAGGGCAGGAAGATAGGGACACAGGAAGACAGGGAAGGAAAAGTACATCTGGAGTCCAACGCATGGGCAGTCCTCTCAGGTGCTGCCGATGATGAGAAAGCCGATATGGCTCTCAAAGCCATTGACGAATATCTCTATACACCTTACGGCCTCCTTTTGAATACCCCTTCTTACACGGTGCCTGATGATGACATCGGCTTTGTCACCAGAGTGTATCCGGGACTGAAAGAAAACGGCGCAGTCTTCTCCCACCCCAATCCATGGGCATGGGCTGCTGCCTGCACCAGAGGAAGAGGTGATCTTGCCATGAAGTTCTACGATGCGCTCTGTCCCTGTCTGCAAAATGATAAGATTGAAATAAGAGAAGCCGAACCTTACTCCTATTGTCAGTTTATCGCAGGCAAAGACCACAGTGCCCACGGCAGGGCGAGGCATCCTTTTATGACCGGTTCCGGCGGCTGGGCCTACTTTGCCGCCACCAGATATATATTGGGCATCCGGCCGGATTACGACAGTCTGACAATCGATCCCTGTATTCCGGCAGATTGGCAGAATTTCAGCGCAACTCGTATTTTCCGCGGCGCCAGATATGACATCCGGGTAAGTAATCCGGACGGTGTCATGAAAGGGGTAAAGGAAATACGTCTGGACGGACAGCTCACGGATAAAATCCCTGTGATGCCTGCGGACAGTGAACATGTTGTTGAGGTAATCCTTGGCACCACAGAGTAAGATACAACGAAGCCAACAGGCATTTTAAGACATGCCAGCACAAACAGGAGGGATATTTATGATACAATTTGGTACAGGCGGCTGGAGAGCCATTATCGGAGACGGATTCACAAGAGAAAATATTCAGATCTTATCCAGAGCTATCTGTGACAAAATGCGGGAGGAAAATGTTGCCGGGGAAGGCATCGTGTTAGGCTACGACAGACGTTTTCTCTCCAAGGAGGCAATGCAGTGGGCGGCACAGGTCTTTGCCAGAGAAGGGATTAAGGCTTATCTTATCAATAAGTCCGCCCCTACACCGCTTGTCATGTTTTATGTGATGAAACATGAATTTCACTATGGCATGATGATTACCGCAAGCCACAACCCGGCAATCTATAACGGTATCAAGGTCTTTACCCATGGCGGCCGGGATGCCGATGAGGAACAAACTGCCGATATCGAGAGATATATCAATGAAGTGACAGACATTCCAGTAGAGGATCTTACCTATCAGGAAGGGCTCGATGCCGGCCTCATTGAAGAAATCTATCCACTGAATGAATACCTGGACAGCATCATTGACACAGTGGATATGGGTATCATTAAAAAACGCGGCCTGCGGGTTGCTCTTGACCCTATGTATGGTGTCAGTGAGACTTCCTTAAAGACCATTCTGATGACCGCACGGTGCGAAGTGGAGACCATCCACGAAAGACACGATACCCTGTTTGGCGGTAAACTGCCGGCCCCCACGGCCGAGACACTCCGCACCTTACAAAATTACGTGATAGACAGGCGCTGTGATCTTGGTATCGCCACGGACGGAGATGCAGACAGAATCGGTGTCATCGACGATAAAGGTAACTTCCTCCATCCCAATGACATTCTCGTATTGTTATACTATTATCTGGTAAAATATAAGGGATGGCACGGGGCTGCGGTCAGAAACATCTGCACCACCCATCTATTGGACCGGGTTGCAGAAAGTTTCGGCCAGTCCTGTTATGAAGTTCCGGTGGGTTTCAAACACATCTCCGCCAAAATGTTTGCCACGGACGCCATCATCGGCGGAGAATCCTCAGGCGGCATGGCCGTACGAGGACACATCAAAGGCAAGGACGGCATCTATGCTTCCGCTCTTTTAGTGGAAATGATCGCCGTAACAGGGATGCCGCTCTCCCAGATCATGGAAACCATACGCAAAGAATACGGCGGTATGGCACTGGAAGAAAGGGACTATCGTTTCAGTCCTCAGAGAAAGGTGGAAATTTACAAGCAGATCCTGGAAGATAAGGAACTGCCTCAGATTCCTTATGATATCGACCGCATTTCCTATCTGGACGGCCTTAAGATCTACCTGAAGGATGGGGGCTGGATATCTGTAAGATTTTCCGGAACAGAGCCTCTATTGAGAATCTTCTGCGAAATGAAACAGAAAGATGATGCAGCCGCATTTTGCGAATTGTTCGAGAGCTATCTGGATTTAAAGTAATATCTCAGAGTACCTTTAACAGACGCAGACAAAAAAGCCTGCGTCTGTTATTTTCCATGAAAATTCCTGCATCATACTTTCAAAAAGCAACAGAATAGTATAGACTGTAGGAAAAGAACCGGAAGCAGGTATGGATATCAATATGAGAAAAACAAATGAACAATACACAGGGAAAAAATCACTTCGATGGAGCATGGTACGAAGGCTTCTGTTTGGGTGGTTTTTTCCATTACTCATGTTAATCTTCATTATGGTAATGCTGATCACGGGTAATCTTTATCGTCAGGTAGAACATACCCTCACAGCCTCTATGGAAAAGACCGCAGACATCATGCAGATACAGCTGAAAGACTGCGAGACTGCTTCCAAAAACGCTTCCTATATGGGCGTCATTTCCAGGACCTATACTGCTTATCTCAATGATGGTAATATTGACTACTTTGAAAAGGAAGTAGAGAAATTCTTAAGTCAGCAGTATGGCTATAATGATAACTGCAAAACAGCACAGCTTATCGTCCTTGGGAAAGAAGATACCTGCTATTACACACTGAATAACAGCAACGGAGGAAGCTATCAGGATATTGTTTTCTTTCAGACAAAATCCCAGGATATCATTCTGGACGTAGCCCGATCGCTTGACACGGGTACGACGCTGGTATGCGTGGATGGAAGGATTTATATGGTCAGAAATCTTGTAACTCCCAAGTTTGTGCCTTATGCCGTATTGTCCCTGGAACTGGACAAGGATTCCCTGATGGAGAGCTTTTCCGGCATATGGGGCTATACGGATGTCAGCCTGTATTGGAATAATGAGCTGATAACTACAACACAGGATGATGCCTCAGATATTCTCTCTGAAAATATCAAAGCAAGATTACAAGAAAAGGATACCTCCTACGAACATCGGCCGGGAGCCCATTCCTATCTTTACCATAAAATAAATACATATGGGGGTACCATCATTCTTTCCGTCAGCCTGGACAACCGCATTATTCACGCGGAAACCATCACAATGCAATACCTTTTTGTGCTCATGCTCGTCTTTATGATACCGCTTGTGATACAGATGATACGCTTTTTCCATAAAGAAGTAACCGTGCCATTACACGATCTGATTGTCGCGGCAGACGCTGTCAGAGATGGAAACCTTGGCATACAGATAGAAAATGTAGAAGACAACAGAGAATTTTATCACGTAAAAGATTCCTTTAACCATATGTCACTACAGCTTAAAAATCAGTTTGATAAGATTTATCTGGAAGAGATTGCCCTGCGGGATGCCAAGATCATGGCCCTGCAATCCCAGATCAATCCCCATTTCCTGAATAACACTCTGGAGATTATCAACTGGGAAGCACGCCTCAACGGCAACTATAAAGTGAGCGGCATGATCGAAGCCCTCTCCACCATGCTGGGTGCCACCATGAACCGCAGGGAACAGCAGTTTCATTCCATTGCAGAAGAAATGGCCTATGCCGATGCATACCTGTACATTATTGCCCAGCGTTTTGGCGCCAAATTCCAGTGCACGAAGCATATTGATGAAAGACTCATGACCATTCAGGTTCCCCGGCTGATTATTCAGCCCATTGTAGAAAATGCAGTGGAACATGGTATGGATATCTCCACAAAGGGCTGTCTGGAAATCCGCCTCTATGAAAGAAAGGATGGCTATCTGTGTATCGAAATCGAAGATAACGGACGCCTGACCCGTGAGAAACGTGAAAAGATTGACGGACTTCTCTCCAAGGACGCCAAACTGTCCAATGCAAAGAGAGTCAGCCTGGGTATTCGTAATGTTGACCAGAGACTGAAGATGATATATGGGAATGATTGTGGATTATTTATAACAGGAAGTGAACAGGAAAATACGGTCAGCACAATCTTGCTCAAAACAGAATCCCCAACCGAGCAATAAAAGGCAAAAAAGAACAATACCAACAATTACCCTTTGTTTCTTTTCCCGGTATGATATAGATGTAACCACACAAAAGAAATCAAAAGGGAGGATGAATAATGAAAAAAAGAGTTATCGCAGCAATGCTCGCGGGAATCATGGTATTATCCGTGACCGCATGCGGCAACAGCAGCAACACACCCGCCGCTGCCGGTACAGAGACACCGGCGGCAGCACCGACTGAAAGCGCTGAGGAAGGCGGAGACGCAGAAGCTGCTGAACAGCCCGCAGCACAGCCGGCAGGTCCGGTAGAGTTGACAGTCACCACCACATTTGCAGGTGAGGACACCAATGCACAGAATTACAAAGATGCCGTGAAGGCCTGGGAGGAACAGACCGGCAATACAGTAGTGGATACATCCGCAACCTCAGATGAAACCTTCAAGATGAGGGTGGCAACAGACTTTGAAACCGGTTCCGAACCGGATGTACTGTTCTTCTTCAACGGCGCAGACGCAAATAGCTTTATCGAGGCAGATAAAGTATTATCCATCGACGAGATCCGTACAGAGTATCCGGAATATGCCACCAACATGAACGAAGACCTGATTCCCGGTTCTCTGGTGGATGGCAAGAAATATGCGATACCGGTAAACGGCTACTGGGAAGCAATGTTTGTCAACACAGAAATCTTAGAAGCAGCAGGTGTGGCAATGCCCGGAGAAAACTACACCATGGATATGTTCAATGCAGACTGCGAAAAGATCAAGGCAGCAGGTTATACACCTATCGCAGCAGCACTGGGCAACATTCCGCACTACTGGTGGGAGTTCGCTATCTTCAATAACCAGTCACCGGACACCCATCTGGAGATTCCGGCAAGCGTTGAAGACACCAATGGTCAGGCATGGGTTTCCGGCATGAACGACATCAAAGAGTTGTATGAATTAGGCTACTTCCCTGACAATACACTCTCTGCAACAGATGATGAGACCTTTGCAATGTTCACAGACGGCAAGGCAGCTTTCCTGATTGACGGTTCCTGGAAAGTCGGCGGTATCGTAGGTTCCTGCCAGTCAGATCCGGAAGATCCTTCTACCCTGGATGCAGATAAGCTCGCTAAATTTGATGTAACCTATGTACCCGGTAAGGGCAGCAGAAAAGCAACAGACCTGGTGGGCGGACTTTCTTCCGGCTACTACATTACAAGAAAAGCATGGGATGATCCGGACAAGAGAGCAGCAGCAGTCAACTTTGTGGAGTATATGACTTCCGACGACGTTGTGCCCGCTTTCGCCCAGCACGCAGCATCCGCATTAAAGAACGCACCGGAAGTTGACCCCGCAGAATTTAACGAGTTACAGCGTAAATCCATCGAGATGATGGCCGGGGTAACCTCTCTCACAGGCGCTGTACAGGATTTATTCCAGGGCGACTGCCGCGTATCTACCTTCGATGGTATGCCTGAAATCGTAACCGGCAGAGTGGATGCCGTAGATGCAGTGGCTGAAGGACTGGATGCTTACCACAATCAGTAATATGGCAAAACGCTAATCGGCTGAAAGGGGCAGGGGATTACCCTGCCTCCTTTTTCCAAAATGACCTGTGTAAAATAACGGAGGTATCTTATGGGAGCAAATATTTATCGCAATAAAAAACCGGTGCTTGTATTCCTGGTACCCGCTTTCCTATTCATGATATTGTTTCTCTACTATCCCTTTTTCAAAAATATCATGAACAGCTTTATGCATATCAAGCAGCTTGGAAGTTCCGCTGCCAGTTTTAATACACCCTGGTATAGCAACTATGTAGAAATAATCCACGATGAAAACGTATGGACATCCATCAAAAATACACTGATCATGATGGTCGTCACCCTGATCGGCCAGGTTGGAATTGCCATCATACTGGCACTGATGGTAGATAATATCAGAAGAGGCAAACAGTTTTTTAAAACGGTATTCTTCTTCCCGATCGTGATTTCGGCAACTGCTTTGGGTCTGTTGTTTAATCTGCTCTTTCTGTATGACAAAGGTATGGTCAACCAGCTTTTGGAAGCACTCGGCAAAAGCCAGCTGACTGACTGGAAGGCAGAAGGCATAGCACTGTTTACCATGATGCTTCCCGTTATGTGGCAGTATGTAGGATTTTATTTTGTCATCCTCATCACAGGCTTAAACAACATTTCCGATGAACTGTATGAGGCGGCACGGATTGACGGTGCATCCACTCTGCAAAGCGTGCGGTATATCTCTCTCCCGCTTCTGCACAATGTCATCTGTACCTGTAGTGTATTGGCAGTTACCGGAGCACTTAAGGTATTCGATCTCCCCTGGACGATGTTCCCCAAGGGGATGCCGCTTAAATCTACTTTCCTGACAGGTACTTACATGTATTATCACACCATGGAGACCAAGAACGTGGACTACGGCTGTGCACTGGCTGTGCTGATTGTTGTACTCGGTATTGTATTGTCCAAAGTAGTCAACACAATTTTCCGTGAAAAAGACTATTAAAGGAGGGATGAGATATGACTAAGAAAAGAACGTTTTCCATTGGCCGGGGCGTCGTCTATCTGCTTCTGATTCTCTGGGCCATAACAACCATATATCCCATCCTCTGGGTGGTTCAAAATTCCTTTAAGGCAAAGGATAAGATCCTGGCGGACTCTTTTTCACTGCCCTTCGGAGACTTGTTCACCATGGCAAACTATCGGAAAGCCTTTGACAGCCTGAATATAGTAAACGCCTATAAGAACAGCATTTTTATTTCCACTATGGTGGCACTGTTCGTCATACTGCTGGCAGGCATGGCAGCATACGCACTTTCCAGATATAAGTTCCGGGGTTCTGAGTTCCTTCATACCATGGTCATCGCAGGTATGATGTTCCCGGTATTTGCCACTATTGTTCCGGTATTCTCCATGGAGTTTTCCTGGGGCATCGCCAATACAGGTAATTGGTTCTTAACCATGTTATCTGTCATTTTACCGCAGGTGGCCGGTAACCTCTCATTCGCCATGGTAGTGCTGATCGGTTACATCAAAGGACTTCCTGTAGAACTGGAAGAAGCGGCATATATGGAAGGCTGCAATGCTTTTCAGATATACTTCAAGGTAGTTCTGCCTCTGACGAAGCCTTCCTTTGCAACGGTTGCCATCTTCTCTTTCCTGTGGAGCTATAACGACCTGTTTACACAGATGTTCTTCTTAACAAGACCTGACATGTACGGTATCACCACTTTGTTAAACCGTCTGACCGCCAAAGAAGGGACTAACTACGGTCTGATGGCATCGGCCGTGACATTGGTGGTCGTTCCTGTTATTATTGTATATTGTTTCCTGCAAAAGTATATTGTTAAGGGTATGACGGCGGGGGCAGTTAAAGGCTAGGAGTAAATTCCTTCGGAATTAACTCCTCGAGATTCTCTTCGAGAACTCGGATACAATACAGTTCTGAATGTGAGGGATGTTATGTATAAGGTAGCTATTATTGATGATGAACCTTTGATTGTGGAGGGATTATGCAGGACAATGCCCTGGGAGAAATGGGATTGTCAGCTGACCGGCTTTGCCTACAATGGCAAAGAGGGTCTGGAGATGATTCGTAAAGAACGGCCCGATATCATTATCTCGGATATCAATATGCCCGAATTGGATGGCCTGAAAATGATTGCCGCTCTGAAATCGGAGTTCCCTGACATGCAGCTTATCATTCTGACTGGATACAGAGAATTTGAGTACGCAAGGGAAGCTATTTCCCTGGGTGTAGCCCGATTCCTCCTGAAACCGTCCAAGATGAACGAACTGGAAGAGGCAATGGAAGAAGTAACGAGACGGCTTATGCAGTCTGAGGAACATTTCCCCACAGCTTCCCTCCTCACAGAAGAAGATACCACCGAAAACGCTGAAGACGTATCCTATCATAACGAAGCCAACAGCTTTATTGTGAAAAACGCCCTGGAATATATACGAGATAACTCCCAGGAAAAACTGCGTCTGGTGGATGTGGCGGACCAGGTCTATGTCAGCCAGTGGCATCTGTCCAAGCTGCTCAATAAGCATACCGGCAAGACCTTTTCGGATATCTTAAACAGCGCCCGCATAGATAAGGCCAAGGAACTACTGAATGACCCCTCCCTTCGTATATGCGATGTGGCAGAAATGGTTGGATTTCAGGATCTGGCACATTTCTCCAGAGTATTTAAGAAGATAGAGAACATGTCCGCCAATGAATACCGCAACACCAAGAGCAAGCTTTAAGAGAAAAAGGAGACCCCACAATGAAACTATATTGCGCCAAAGGCTATGAGCAGGCGGGCAGAATAACCGCCAACATCCTGGCTGCACAGATCATTATGAAACCCGACAGTGTACTGGGACTCGCAACCGGTTCTACTCCCGTCAGCGCCTATGAGCACCTCATCAGGCGCTACGAGGCAGGAGACCTTGATTTTTCATCAGTACATAGCATCAACCTGGACGAATACAGGGGCCTAAATCCGGAAAACGACCAGAGTTACCGTTATTTTATGAACACACATCTGTTCAATCATATCAATATTGACAAGAAAAATACCTTTGTGCCTGACGGTATGGAGGCCGACGCAGAAAAAGCCTGTCAGGACTATGACGAAATTATCCGTTCTCACGGTGGCATTGACTTACAGCTTCTGGGACTTGGCCATAACGGCCATATCGGATTCAATGAGCCCGGTGACGCCTTTGCCAGGACAACTCATCTCGTCACACTGGCCGAAAGCACTGTTCTGGCCAATGCAAGATTTTTTGCATCTGCTACCGATGTGCCAAAACAGGCCTATACCATGGACATCGGTTCCATCATGCAGGCCAGAAAAATCCTTGTCATGGCCTGCGGGGAAAGTAAAAAGGAGATTATCCGTAAAGCGTTTTACGGGCCGATTACGCCGCAGGTACCCGCCTCTGTGTTACAGCTTCATCCGGATGTGACACTGGTGGGGGATGAGGCCGCACTGATTTAAGAAAGGATACAATCAAACAGTCGTGTGCGGTCAGAGAGTCTCATCCCTGAATTTTCAGTCAATGAGACTCTTTTATTTTCTGTTTGCCCTAAGGGAAATGCAGCGTTTTGCCGATACAAATTACGTAGCTATATTATATTTGTTTCTCTTAAATATAATATCAACGAATTTTCTATGATTTTGCCGCCTATAGAGATTGGTCTGATTGTCAAGTAACTGCATGGAGGCAGGATATCGGAGGGCAGGATGCTTTCAGTTCAAACAAATATGCTGGCATTAAATGCCAACCGACAGCTTGGCCTTACGACCAGGAAAAATGACAAGAACACAGAAAGATTATCTTCCGGCTACCGCATCAACAGAGCCGCTGATGATGCTTCCGGTCTGTCTATCTCAGAGAAAATGCGCAGACAGGTACGCGGCCTCACCCAGGCAGCTTTAAATGCCCAGGACGGCGTTTCCATGGTACAGATTGGAGAAGGTGCCTTAAATGAGGTACACGATATGCTGCATCGTGCCAATGAACTGGCTGTCAAAGCAGCTACAGGTACTTTACAGGATGTGGATCGTGCCATGATTGACGCAGAAATCCAACAGCTTAAGGCTGAGATTGACCGGACGGCGCGTAATACCACATTCAATGAAATCCCCCTTTTTCCTGAAAACGGGCTTTCTCCATTATCTACCGGATTTATGGAATCCAAGTCATATGACATTACCTATAACCTGAAAGACGGCTCCGTAATGGTCAATGGAGCGGCCGCCGGCCCAGGCGCGGCAGGGCGTGCCGGATTGACTGTCTCCAGCGGAAATGTACTGGCGGACACCATTGCCAATGAACTGGTTCCCAACGCCGTGCAGCAGATTTTTGACGCATTTCCTTCTTTAAAGAATAATGTAGGCAGTGACACCATTAACATGTCGCTGGATGTATCCTATATAGACGGCCCCAACCGCACACTTGCCTATGCTTCCTTCCGTTACAGTTACGGTGGCGGCAGGCCCTACGGTATGGGAATCCGTGTAGATATCTCTGATTTCAGCAAGGCTGATGCGGAAGGTACCGGCCCCAAGACAGAGGCGTTAAAGTCTACGATTGCCCATGAACTGATGCATACGGTAATGCAGTATACATTAACAGACGGTATGAGCGGACGATTTGGTGAAAAATATCCCGCATGGTTCACAGAAGGCACTGCCCAGCTGGCCGGCGGCGGCTATTCCACCGGCTGGAACGATACACTGTCTTATTACGCACAATATCTGACCAGTGCCAACGATACCAGTCAGGACAACAATATCCGCAGCTATCTACAGAAATTTACCATGAATAACAGACCTTACGGCCACGGTTATCTGGGGGCCGCCTATCTTGGCTACCTTGCAAACGGCGGCGGTGCCGTAACCAGTGCTAATATTGCCCAGGGTATGGATAAAATCTTTACAGACCTTCTGAATGGTCAGAGTCTGGAAAGCGCCATACAGAAAAATACCGGTATCAGCACCTCGCAATTAAACAATCTCTTCAGCAACGGTGATCAGAACCTGACGGAATTTGTCCGTAAACTCTCTTACGAATCCAGAAACGGTGCCGGTTCGGTCATTACCACAGGCCTGGATGTGGGAGGCTCTTCGCTCCTCGGCAATAATGCCAGTGCACTTAACCAGCCTTTCCGGATAGATCCCTTCAAGGTCACCGTAAATCTCAGCGGTCCTTCGGATCTTGGCCTGCAAGTCGGTGCCGAACCCGGACAGCATATAGAAATCGACCTGTACCAGATGAGTTCCCGGGCTCTGGGATTGGAAGATATGAATGTCAGATCTACAGACGACGCGGACCGTGCCATCGATCAGCTCAAATATGCGATTGGCTGTGTAAGCAATGTAAGAAGTCAATACGGTGCCTTACAGAACCGCCTGGAACATACCATAAACAATTTGAACAATATTACGGAGAACACTACCGAGGCGGAGTCTCGTATCCGGGACGCGGACATTGCAACGGAAATGGTAGAATACTCCAACAACCAGATACTGATGCAGGCCGGTGCATCCATGCTGGCGCAGGCAAATCAACATTCTCAGTTGATATTGAGCCTCTTAGGATGATGATACCATATTGAGAGGAGTTGTCCCGAATGGGTGAAATCATGAAAATACACTGCAATGCCTGCCGCGCAGAATGGGAATGTATGACCGGATGCGGACTACAGCATGGCAGAAAAGAAAACATCATTGCCGCTTTTCAGACAGAGGAACAGGCACGGGTCATGAAGCTCCTTACCCAAAACCCCATTCCGTTATATGACTTCCGGTATCAGATAGCTTCCTGTAGCTTTTGTCACAAACCAGTGAGTGTGCCTGTCTTAAGGAGCATTGAGAATGATGAAATCTATACAGGAATCTGCCCGGCATGCGGCAATCAACCACAGACGCCTCTTCCGGAAGATATCACAGATATGACCTGTCCGGTCTGCGGCAATCAGGCGTTGACAGCCGATGAAGTGGGCCATTGGGATTAGCCTGCGGATTACTGCGGCTGTTTACCGATATAGGCAAGGATACCGCCATCCACATACAATACATGTCCATTTACAAAATCAGATGCCTCAGATGCCAGAAATACTGCCGGGCCCTGGAGATCTTCCGTCACACCCCAGCGGGCTGCCGGTGTCTTGGCAATGATAAACTGATCAAACGGATGCCTGCTGCCATCGGGCTGTATTTCCCTGAGAGGCGCCGTCTGCGGTGTGGCAATATAGCCAGGTCCGATACCATTACACTGAATGTTGAATTCACCATACTCAGATGCAATATTCCTGGTCAGCATTTTCAAACCGCCCTTGGCTGCCGCATAAGCGGATACCGTCTCGCGTCCCAGTTCACTCATCATGGAACAGATATTGATAATCTTACCATGTCCTTTCTTGATCATCCCCGGAATTACTGCCTTTGATACGATAAAAGGCGCATTTAAGTCTACATCGATCACCTGTCTGAACTCATGGGCTGTCATCTCACACATGGGAATCCGCTTGATGATGCCCGCATTGTTGACCAGGATATCAATAGTGCCCACTTCTTTCTCAATCTGCGCTACCAGTGCCTGCACCTGCTCCTCATTGGTCACATCACACACATATCCGTGCGCTTTAATTCCCTTTTCCTCATAGGCTGCCAGACCCTTGTCCACCAATTCCTGTTTGATATCATTAAATACAATAGTCGCCCCAGCCTCTGCATAGGCACTTGCAATGGCAAATCCAATGCCATAGGAAGCGCCTGTCACCAGCGCAATCTTTCCTTCTAATGAAAATTTCTTTATAAAATCGCTCATATCGTTTTCTCTCCATTCCATACCATTATCATAAACCAGTTATCTTAAATCCTTCATCGCTACTGCGTCCATATCATCAAAGGCCTGATTTTCACCCACCATACCCCAGATAAAAGTATAAGCCTGGGAACCGCTTCCCGCATGAATAGACCAACTAGGTGAAATAACCGCTTCTTCATTTCTCATGATAATATGTCTTGTCTCATCCGGTTCTCCCATGTAATGCATCACAAAAGCATCTTCCGGCATCTCAAAATAAAGGTAGACTTCCATCCGTCTGTCATGGGTATGGCAGGGCATTGTATTCCACACGCTGCCCGGTGCAAGCTTCGTCATACCCATCACAAGCTGACAGCTCTCCACCTGTCCGGGCAGGATATACTTGCAGATAACTCTGTGGTTGGACTCCTCCAGAGATCCCAGTTCAACTTTATTCTCGTCTTTGACAATCACAATACCCTCTCCCGGTTCGCCTTCCGGTTTGATCAGTACCGTGGGATATGCCTTATGCGCAGGCGCACTGTTTAAATAAAATTTCGCAGGTGCAGAACTGTCCTTACTGCTAAAGGAAATGTCCCGCGCCCCCATACCTATGTACATGCCGTCTTTGTAGGCAAGTTCATACTGCTTTCCGTCAATGGTGATCACCCCGGTACCGCCGACATTGATCACGCCCATCTCCCGTCTCTGTAAAAAGTATTCCGCGCGCAGTTCATCTCCCGCCGTCAGTTCCAATGTCTTGGACACTGGCGTTGCCGCGCCTGTGATAATGCGGTCGATATGGCTGTACACCAGCTTGATCTCATCCGCTACAAACAGATTCTGAATCAGAAATTCCTCCCGCAACCGCTGTGTGGTATAGTACTTTACATCCTTCGGTGAAGCCGCCGTTCTAAGTTCCATAATATAATCCCTTCCTCTCCTGAAATTTTATTATCATCTATCTACATTATAACCATATATCTCCATCTGACTCAAGGCCGGAAATGGAGAAGGATCATCTGCTTTGATCAGATCATGCAGACACACCCAGGTAATCCGCTTCTTCTCAAAGCTAATCTCATGTGCCGCAGTACTTTTCTCCAGATCCCAGACAATCTCAGAGCCATCCGAAAAAGACAGCTTTACCTGCCTCCACCAGTTATCATGCGGGAAGTCCGCCCGGGTATAGAGAAGAATCCTATCTACTTCCACTTCTCTTCCCAAATCCACCTGTATCCTGGCATCATCCTGCATGTTAATGCCCCAGGATGCATAAGGCCACTCACCATGTCCCCTGTTCTCACAGATTCCGTCTATGGCATTACGTGCCGCAAAAACAGATTCTCCCCTGGTCTCCACATTCGCCCATGCATGGGGAAAACAGCCCGTATCTTCATGCTGATCATTGACATTAAGAGCCAGATTCCTGTATCCTGCTATCTCTTCTTCCCTGGCTGTCCTTATGTACAGGTAATGCCGGTCTCCGGAGAAGGCTTTAGGCGAATAGGGTATCTTTTTTTCACCAAAGGGTATCTCATAGCTGACACTTTCCCTGGTAAGATAGCAAAACGCCGGCCCAAGTCCGTCATCCACCTGCCAGATCACATACAGATTCTGCTGCGGCGTCTCTATGCGGATTTTATCCCCTTCCCGATAGCTTTGCTGATATACAATCCCTGCATAATCTTCTCCGCTGTCTTCACAGAGAATTTTATTATCTTTATCCAATATCTGCAATGTAAAAGCCGCCATTTACTCCTCCTTCTTCTCACTGAATCCATATTTCGGAAATATAACCCACTCCAATATAAAGGCATGAATATACGCTATGGCTCCCACTGCCACAAACAGAATCGGCCAGAACACAAGCACACCCAGGGCTGCGATGCATACCGCCGTCACCAGCATGAGAAGCACCCAGGAAAAGTTCTTCATGCCAATCATAAATGCCAGAAAAAATATCTTTCCTGTTCCTGCCTGCACTCTGGCCTCCAAAGGAAATACCATGACTGCCACAAACAGATAGACAACTGTCAGCACAAAAAGCACCCAGAACAGCATACCAGCCGCACCTGTTTCCATTCCATATACCCAGTACATATCCGCACCCAAAAAGAGTCCCACTGCCAACAGCATCATCCACAGGACCGTAGCCTGCCCCAGATTCTCCCGGAAAGCCTTCAGATAAGACCTGACCAGATACCCCTCATGACTGCGCGCCATCTTTAATGCCACATAATAGAGCGCTGATGTGGATGCCCCTATTGTGATGACCGGCAGACTGCACACCGCCCATAATACAGAGAGCAGGAACACATCCGCCACCCTTCCCATCAATCTCCATACAGGATTATCATAACTAAAAAGCTTTGCCATACTGCGCCTTAATCTCCGTTTCTATTTCGTTCCTGCCCTTCTTAATCTGATACTTTATGGCAGGAATCCTGGTCATCGCATGAAGTAAGTTGGTGTTGCAGGCTGTGGGAATAATCTCCCCGGCTCCCTCTCCCCGCAGACGCCTGACGAGACAGCTGCTGTAATAATTGGCAAGAAGCGCCGTATCCTCTCCCGCCTGCTGTACTTCTTTCTCCACATCTATCTCCACGGCAAACCCGCTGTCATAAGCAATACATTCTTTGTCGCTTATGACCAGATGCCTGCGTATATGTCCTTCCCGTGTGGGTGTAATCACAGTCGTCACATGAATCCCTTCACAGGGAATCCATTCCGATACAATCCCCGTATCTGTCACATAAAAGCTCTTGCAGATTCTTCTCGGGTACACATAACCGCCCGTCACAAAAGCCAGCATACTGTCTGTAGCCGCCTCCGCAATCTCACAGGTGGACTTGGCTACGCTGAACGCGAACCCGGTATCATAGGCAAATTTCCCGTATTTAGCCGGTGTCTGCCCGTGCCCATAAGGGCTGTAACGCCCAGGCACGAAAGCCGTCGTATGCCCCGGATAGCGCCTGATCAGCATATCTGCATAAGGCAGGGCAATCTGTTCTCTAAGCGGCGGTATGGGTTCCGGTGATGCCTTCCAGAAAGCATGATCATCCGGCAGCATCAGAATGGCAAACGTCTTGAGCGCCCAGTAAGGCGAACCCGGGCCATTATAGTTCTCTCCCATAATCAGGTTAGGATAGCCATATCCTATCGTCAGGATATCATCCCTGTCGAAAATAGGCTTTTTCATCCAATTACACAGATGACGGACAATCAAGCCCTTCATCACACCCACAGAAAATGGTTCCACGCCCGCCATCAGGCAGGCCGAGAAGAAACTCACCTATGAAAAACGATAGGTAAGGGATCTCCCAAAAGGAAGGGCTGCCCCGGAATCATCAAACCAGTATATAAACTGTCTGGCAAAGTCTTTTGCCCGTTCCCGGTATCGTGCGCACCGCTCCGGATCTTCCTTCTCCATCACCTTTACATAGAACAGGCTATAGAAATGAATGGCAAAAGAAACATAGTAATCTTTCTGCCCGGAATCACCGTCCTGATACCATCCATCTCCCAGGTAAAAGGTCTCTACCCCCTGTAAATACTGCTCCAGTTTATCGGCATCGTATTTCCTGCCAAGCTTTTTCAGCGCCAGATTAACCAATACCGCAAACAATATCCAGTTGCAGACCGGCAGCTCATACTGATTAATCCCGTAAAGCCAGGATGCCACATCGTCTCTTTGGGTATCACCTAACGGCTCCCACAATTTATCCGGCGCAAGAATCATGCCGTAAGATATGGCCGCCATCTCTACGAAGCGCTGGTCAAAGGCATGAAAACCGCCCCAATATTCCTTACTGCCCACTTTAGTGCCGGCCGCAAGGCCCTCCCTGTATATCTGTTCAAATTCCGGCGCAGACCCGCCGCCCGCCCACAGCGGTACCAGACCCCAAAGCGGCCTGGAAAAAGCCTCCAGACGAATGGCTTTCTGGTCATAATTCGTTGCTGTGACGCCCAGAATCAGTTCTGCCTTCTCTTCACTGTAATAGGGAAGCAGAGGGCGCAGAATCTCCAGAAGTAATTTTCTGAAGTCCTCTTTGCTGTTCAGCTTTCCTTCCCATTCTTTTATCATCTTACTGTCTCCGTTTTGTTTCTTTTTTTCTAATGTATTACCAGTATAATTTCCAGTCTTTATGCAGCCTTGTCAGCGCTTCCATATAGAAATAATCTCCCCAGGAATTGCACTCATCCACCCCATAATGATTACAGGTATTATAGGGAGAATGGTTAGAATAAGTGCTGTGCAGGACCAGTCCATTAGACAGGTCAGCATCTTTGACTGCATAGGTATCATAGAGAGACTTCATCATCTGTTTCGCATATCTTCGATAGACCGCCGCATCCTCTTCTCCCATGGATTTAATCATCTCCAGCATACCGCAGGCCGCAATGGATGCCGAAGAAGAATCCCTGGGCTGGTCATCCCCATCCGTGAACTCCAGATCCCAGAAGGGTACCATGTCCTTGGGCAGATGCTCCAGATAATACTGAGATACATGTTTGAAGATATCAATATACTCTTTTCTCTTTGTGTACTTATAAGCCAGGGCACAGCCATAGATACCCCACGCCTGCCCTCTCGCCCAGGCAGAACCGTCCCGATACCCCTGACAGGTAGCTCCATGGTCAGGCGCCCCTGTTTTCATATCAAAAAAGAAGGTATGCCAGGTAGAATAGTCCTCCCTGATGACATTTGCAATGGCCGTATGAATATGTTTCTCTGCGATATCTCTATACTTTGTATCCCCGGTCTCCTCCGACGCCCAGTACAAGAGGGGAAGATTCAACAGACAGTCAATGATCAGTCTGTAATTTTCAGGCGCATCCATGGGACCCCATGCCTGAATAAATTCTCCCACCGGATGATACCTGGTAATTAACTGATCCGCCGCCCTGATTGCCGCCTCTCTGCCCTTTGTGCTGCCGATCAGCTTATAACCGGCCACACAGGAGGGAGAATAGAGAAACCCCATATCATGATGATCCACTTCAATCTTCTGCTCAATTCGTTCCAGAAAACTGTCTATCTGAATTTCTCCGGCCTTGCGCAGCTGCTCTGCCAACGGGTTATCCTTCCCTTTCATATACTCATAAGACAGCCAGATTTCTCCTGTCCAGAATCCCGTTGTCCAGTAATTATTATCAATGGGTCGGTAAAATCCGCCCTCACTGTAAGCCTTCTGAAATTTATAGGTAAAATCAGTCAGATTTCTTACCACCTGCTCTGCCCCAAAACGCAGGGCGTTCTCCACCTCTTCGCCGGTAATTGCCGGCATATTCTCAAACAACATATGCCCTCTCCCATCCAAAACGCTTCATCCCCAGCGTTTCTTACTCAGCCTTTCAATCCCGTAGACGCCACACCTTCCACAAAATATTTTTGCAGACACAAGAATACGATGATCACAGGAATCAAAGATACTACGGAACCTGCCATGATCAGACCATACTCTGCCGAATATTGTCCAATAAACATCTTCAGTCCAAGCTGGATTGTCTTCTTTGTCTCCGTCTTTAAATAGATCAAAGGACCCAGATAATCATTCCAGGTGTTGACAAACGTAAAAATTGTTAATGTAGACAAGGCCGGTTTTGATAATGGGAGCATGATTTTGGCATATATTTTATATTCGCTCATGCCGTCAATTCTCGCCGCCTCGCACAGATCATTAGGGATTCCTTCATAGAACTGCTTCATCAGGAATACACCAAACGCGGAAAACGCCTGTAAACATATCATCGCCAGAAGCTTATCATTCAGTCCCATGCCTCTCATCATGATAAACTGCGGCACCATATAAACCTGCCAGGGCATGGCAATGGTTGCTATGTAAGCAAGAAACAAGGTATTCTTATGCTTGAACTCCAGTTTTGCAAAAGAGTAAGCTGCAAAGCTTGATGTGAGAAGCTGTAGTATGGTCACTACGATTGTGAGAAATACTGTGTTCTGCACAAACTTTAACAGTGGTATTTTGGTCCATATTTTAATATAATTGTCCCACTTGGGCTGATCCGGGATCCATACAAAAGGATCCATCAAAAATACTTCCCGGTTAGACTTAATAGATGCCGACAGCATCCACAGAAAAGGCACAATCATACATGCTGTGATGAATAGCAGGATCACATAGATCAATACCTTTCCGATAATCTGATTTTTTCTTTTGGATCTGTATTTTGTCGTTTCTGTATTACCGTTTACACTGCTCATTTCGGTTCCTCCTTCCCGTCTTTTTACGCTTCTAACTTCTTCTCATATCGGAATTGAATCAGTGTAACTATGAGTACCATCACAAACAGCACCATAGCGATAGCGCTGGAATAACCCAGATCCCAATAGTTAAACGCATTTTGATAAATATAATAGACAAGAACCGTTGCCGAAGTACTCAGCTTGCCATCACCGCCTCCGGCCAGCATAACGGCAATATCATAAACCTTAAAACAGTTAATGGTCAGCATAACCACCACAAAAAAAGTAGTGGAACGCAGCTGCGGCCAGGTAATATAACAGAATTTCTGCCAGGTATTGGCACCGTCCAGGCTTCCGGCCTCATACAATTCGCCGGAGATTCCCTGTAGACCCACCAGATAGATGACCATATAATATCCCATGTATTTCCATACACTGAACAAAATCAATGTGACCAGCACAAGGCTTCCGCTGAACCATTTGGGAAGTTGATTCTGAGGCACACCAAACACGGTCAGCAATATGTAATTCACCGGTCCTTTGGAGGGATGGAAAATCATACTCCACACTGCCGTGATCGCCACCAGAGAAGCCACATAAGGAAAGAAGGCTACGGTCCGGAAAAATCCTCTTGCCCGGATTTTCTGGTTCAGCACAATGGCTAACGCCAGGGAGGCAATCATGGTAAGGGGAACCGTACCCAATACATACAGAATCGTATTCTTAAGAGCCGCCTTAAAGAATGTATCTCCCGGCAGCCTTTTGAAATTAGAAAGACCTGCAAAAGTTACCGCATTGCTCCCATCCCAGTCCATAAAAGCCAGCAGAAAAGCAAACACAATCGGAATCAGCGTAAATACGGCAAACCCGATAAAGTTAGGCGCTATAAAAGAATAGGCCACAATATCTCTTTTGGTCTCTCTGCTGATCCTCCTGTTATTACTGATTGCCGTTACCTTTCTCTGTACGGAATCGCGCTTTGCAATCAATTTCTGTTTTTTCTGGATATCATCTTCCGCCCGGATCTGCCGCATTAACTCCGCGGATTCCAGTTTCAGTCGTTCCACTTTGGCCATTCTGTTTTCATCCATCAGACCTTTTACTCCTTTCCGCCTTCCCCGGCCTGCTTGTGCCGTTTCTATCCTCTACATTGACAAAGGCCGGCCGCCAGGCAGCCAGCCTTTGTTTCAAATCATTAATTTCCTAAAATCTTTCCTACTTCCTCATTCATGGAAGCAATACCGTCGTCTATGGATACCTCGCGGTTCATAATGGACTTATGATATGTATCCAGAACATCATTGACCTCAGACACCTTTTCTGCATAAGGCACTTCCAGATACAGATTGGATACACTTAAAGCCTCTTTGCTGGCTTCATCTGTCGGGAATCCATCCAGGCTGGAGATAATGCCTGCCACTTCATCATTCATAAGAGCCGGGAAGTTACCTGTTTCTGCCATAACCTTAGCACCTTCCGCACCGGATACCCACTCTACAAAATCAAAGGCCGCATCTTTCTGATCAGATACACTGGTTACTGCCAGACCGGTGATCGTACCCAATGTGGAACCAGGCTCAACACCTTCTGCGTGAGGGTATTTTACCAATCCCCAGTTACCGCACAGAGAGGAATCATACTCACCGCTCTCGAGGCTTGCAATCAGTGTGGAAATATACCAGGAACCCATATTTAACATTGCCACATCACCACCGGAGAAAGCTGCGGAGTAATGTAATCCTTCCGCACTCAGATCCGCATAATTTCTACAGATGGAATCGTCCTCTTCCTTCAATACCATCTCATAATAGGGTTTGAAGAAATCGTAATTGCCATCCAGAATGGAATGTTGGCCATCCAGCACACCAAAGAGCTGTACCGCACTTCTCCAGGTATGATAATGGGTGCCATATACCTGTGCGCCGAATGTGGGATCTGCCACTTTCCTTGCCAGTTCATCATACTCATCAAAGGTCATATCGTTGGTGGGATAATCCACGCCGGCTGCATCAAAGATGTCTTTGTTATAGAATACAACCCAGAAGTCATTTCTGAACGGAAGCTCATAGAGGCTGCCGTTTACTGTCACCTGCTTATCAACACCGCCGTACTGTGCCAGGTCGATCCCTGCCTCGGATATGTAACTGTCAAGGGGCTCCAATGTATTCTTGGATACCAGTGTTGCATATCCAGGTACATCCTTGATCGTAACCACATCGAAGTCCGAGCCGCTTCCTGACAATTCCGTTGCCAGTACTGTCATGTAATCGGTAGATCCAAGATCTGTCATCTCAATGGTTACATTGGGATTGGCCGCTTCATAATTATCTTTAATAGCCTGCCAGTAAGGTGTAATATCCTTATCCCAGATTGCCCACTTCAGCGTGATTGCTTCGCCGGATGCTTCCTCCGGAGCTGCTTCTTCTGCTGCCGGTGCCTCTGCTGCCGGTGTCTCTGCTTCTGTTGCTGGCGCCTCTGCTGCCGGTGCATCCGCCGCCGGTGCCGCCTCATTCGATCCACAACCTGCCAGAACTGTAGCAAGCATTGCTGCTGTCAGAATAACGCTGACGATTTTCTTTTTCATGATTATTTCCTCCCTCTTCTTAAATAATAGAAAGTAATTTATTTGCTTCCATGTTCTCTGTTTCCGTCAAACGGCTGGAAAAACCTGTCTGCTATTTTAGTATAGTATTTCGTTTTGTGAATGAACATGGAAAATATTTATATTTAATTCAGAATCCTTTTTCGTTTATGGAAATTTTTTTTGTTTCCTGTACTATTTTTGATTAAGCTGTCTTTTTTATCTTACTTTATCCATTTTCACCGTTTCACTTTCCCCTGTAGAAACAAGTATGATAAAATATAAATAAGGAAACAGCCTGAAAAACCATATTTTCCATACATACAGGCCGGGAACTGTTTTGAAAAAACACTTTCATACGATCCGTGCAAAAATTTTATTATATACGATTTCCTTAATATTACTGATCAGCATTATCATTGCCTTTATCAGCTATTTTATCGCTTCCTCCAATCTTGAGGAAAATCTGATCCAGACAACAGAGACCAAGCTCTCCCTTCTTGCCTCTTCCATTGACTCTAACCTGGAGAGTGTGCGGGGGTTTGTGCATTCCTGCCAGACCAGCGGCCAGATACGCAAGTTTGCCCTGGAAACAGATTCTTCGGACAAGCAGAGCAAACGTGAGGCCCATGATTTTGTGATGAATACCTATAATTCCAATACGGCTCTGCGCTCACAGCTTATCCGGCTGGTCATTATCCGCAAATCCCAGAATGATATTATTCAGGTAGTGGAATCCGTTTATTCCAGTGTTTCTGTCTCCGCAGATGCCATTATGACCCTTTCCTGCTTTGAAGATCTTTATGCACATCCGGGAGAATTGACCGCCGGTATTCTTTCCGACCCCTTCTATCACTCCAAGGATATACCGGTCATGCCCTTTGTGGTGGCGATTGACCATCCCTACAAGTCATCCGAAATCGGTTATATCTTTACGGAAATCTCAACTTCCGTGATTACCGATCCCCTGCATAATTATCTTGTAGATGAGAACAGCCGTCTCTACTTTCAAATAGGAGATTATCTCTATCAATATACAGACCACAATCTTACCGCCTGCACCAAGAATTTTGAAGTTATCGACGACCTGTCCGATATGGCGTTAAGTGAGGGAACCATTATACAGCGGGCCAGGGATCTGGATGGCCGCGACTGTATTCTGATCACACGCCCTCTGAAAAATACAGGATTATATGTAACCGAATGTCTGGACGAACATATTCTCTCACAAAATATCTTCCAGACCTTTTTTGTAGTGGTCGTTATCATACTGACCTTTGCAACAATCACCGGTGTCCTGTTCTCTGTCCTGCTCTCCAGAACCGTAAATGAACCTGTGCAGCAACTTCAGGAGCGCATGAAACGAATTGCAGACGGTGATTTTTCCCGGGATCCTTCTACGGAGTGGGAACATGAATTGGGCGATATCGGCAAGAACATCAACGACTTATCCGAAAATGTTCTTTCCCTGATGAATCAGCGCATTGAAGATGAGCGCCAGAAAAGAGATTATGAGTATCGTATGCTGCAAAGCCAGATCAATCCGCACTTTCTCTACAATACCTTAAATTCCATTAAATGGATGGCTACCATACAAAATGCAACCGGTATCGCGGAGATGACAACCTCCCTTTCCCGCCTGCTTAAAGATATTTCCAAGGGAACCACAAACCTGGTACCCATATCCCATGAAATATCGCTGATCAAGGATTACTTCACCATTCAACAGTATCGTTATGGAGGCACCATCACTTTAGACCTTACCATAGACGAACCGGATCTGACTGAGAGCCAGATTCTGAAATTCACCCTACAGCCTATTGTAGAAAATGCAATCTTCCATGGTATAGAACCGAAAGGAACCGCCGGAACAATCTCCATCCACATTTATCGGAACACTGATTCTGATGTCTGTATTGATATTACAGATGACGGTATCGGCATGGATGAAGAAACTATCTCTCATCTTTTTGACAATGATTCCTCTGCTGGTTCTTCTTTTTTCAGAGAAATCGGCATAAGCAATGTTCATAAAAGACTGCAATATGAGTTCGGACCATCCTATGGTCTTCATGCAACCAGTACACCAGGAGAATTTACCACCATCTCTATCTTATTACCGTTCCTCAAGAAGGAGACCACTTATGTTAAACCTGTTAATAGCTGACGACGAACCACTGGTACAGGCAGGAATCAAATCCATGATCAACTGGGATTCTTATGGTATCAATATCATAGGTACCGCCAACAACGGAGCCGCTGCCTGGGATATGATCGTGGAATATTCTCCTGAAATTGTCATCACCGATATTAAGATGCCCTTAATGAGCGGTCTGGATCTGGCCAGAAAATGTTTTGAAGAAGGCATGGATCTGCCTGTCTTCATTATACTCACCAGTTTCGAGGAATTCCAGTTCGTAAAAGAGGCGCTTATCTATCAGGTGAGTGATTACCTTGTCAAACTAGAGCTGACACCAGAGGCTCTTGTTGACAGTCTCAAGCGGGCCATGGCCCGGGTTAAGGAACTGCAAGCCTCTTCACAGACAACAGAATCCCCGTACCATAATATTTATCTGATCAAAGAACACTTTTTCACCCGCCTGATCCTGAATCTCTTTGAATCGGAACAGCAGTTCCTGGCGCAGGCAGACAATCTCAATATTCATTTTGAACATGCGGCCTATGCGGCCTGTTATGTGGAGATAGACGACAGCCGGCTAAACCATATGACTTCCGATAAACAGATTGTTTTATATACCAACAGCCTACAGATTTCCAGGGAAATCATCGCCAAATATCTGCCCTGTCATGTTCTATCTCTGGATACCAGACACTTCTGCATCATATTCTTCTTAGATGAACTGAATATGGCAGACCACCACAATGTTATCCAAAAGTCCTTAGAACAAGTCTCATCCATGTTATTCAACTATTATACCGTCACTATCCGTGCAAGCATTGGCTCTCTTGTTACAGCTCCCATGCAGATTGCCTCTTCCTATCAGGATGCCAAACAAATCTTTGCACGATTTAAAACGGAAGATTCCTTCTGCTTTTTTGAGGACTTTCCCTGTGACGAGCCTTTGAAAAACGTATTTAACATGTCCTTGTTTAAAGAGGATATCCGCAAGGCATACGCCGAGTTCGATGAGAAGGCACTGAACGATATCTTTACCACCATCATTGATTTGTTTCGGAATCAAAGTACACACTATGTGCAGGCCCTTGATGCCGCCGGAAACATCCTCTATCTTTCTCTCTCCTTATTAAATAACGGAGAGCAGATTGTATCTGAAATCTTTGCAGACCGAAACAACGGTTATCGTTCTTTATATGAACTGACAAACGTGGAACAGATTCTGGATTGGCTCACCTTTTTTCGTGACGGACTCTGCGCAAGTTTTGCCGCCCATAACAAAGATTACAAACACCATATTGTTATCAACGTTAAGAAATATATCGGCGAACACATTGAAGAAAAACTTACATTGAATAAAGTAGCTGAGGTATTCAGCATCAGCCCCAATTACCTGAGCGTCCTCTTCTCCAAATACAACGATGTGGGATTTACCGATTATATCAGCCAGAACAAAATAGATGCCGCCATTAAAATGATGGCAGGCGGAGATTACAAGATTTACGAGATTTCCGACCTGTTGGGGTTTGAAAGTGCTTTTTATTTCAGCCGCGTCTTCAAGAAAGTAACCGGTATCTCTCCCCGGGACTATATGAATAATAATATTTAACATTGCCATAAACATGAACCTTGCAGAATGGAGAATATGATATGTTCCACGAAATTGCCTTAAACCGCACCGGAAAATTATTTTCCTATAAACCCTGTGCTTCCATCAGTGACAGACAGTCCTGGGATGTGCTCTGCAAAGAGTGGCGGCAGGAAAGCATTAAACTTGGAGAGCAGTATCTGCACTATTCCTATCCGGTCCTCTCGGCCACTGATTACATGGACTTTACCCGCACCGGAAACCGCACCCGCTTTGAAGATAGGTTTTTTGCAAGACGTCGCGCCCTTTCCTCTCTTGTTCTGACAGAATGTGTTGAAGACAAAGGACGGTTTATGGATGATATCATAAACGGCATCTTTGCCATCTGCGAGGAGAGCTGCTGGCAGCTGCCGGCCCATAATACCTATGTCCGTGATACTCCGCAGCTTCTTCTGCCCGATATGAGCGCCCCGGTTTTAGACCTTTTTGCCTGCGAAACCGGCGCCATCCTGGGCACCGCCTGGTACCTTCTGAAAGAAAGACTGGATACGGTAAGTCCTTTCATCAGCAGCCGCATCCTGTATGAGCTGAAGCACCGCATTTTTACGCCCTATCTGGAAAAACATTTCTGGTGGATGGGGGACGGTACACAGCCTATGAACAACTGGACAATCTGGTGTACACAAAATGTACTCCTGTCAGTTTTTCTGACAGATTCAGATCCATCTCTCAGAGAAAAAGTGTTTCTGAAAGCCTGTCAGAGTGTGGATTACTTTCTGGCTGAATATGGCGAAGACGGCTGTTGCGACGAAGGGGCGCAATACTACAGACATGCCGGGCTGTGTCTCTTCCATGTGATGGAAATTCTAAACAGTATCACAGACAATGCCTTCCTGCATCTTTATGATGCCCCCAAGATCCGCAATATTGCCTCTTATATTTTAAACGTACACATAAATGATAAGTATTATGTGAATTTTGCTGATTGTTCCCCCATCGCCGGAAGAGCCGGTGTCCGGGAATTTCTCTTTGCCAGGCGCACGCACAATACCAATATGATGCTCTTTGCTGCCAGAGATTATCTGGCAGGCGGCATGGATACTCTTCTTATGTCCGCCGAGAACAACCTGTATTACCGTCTGCTGAACGGATATACTGCCGCACAGATCAGACAATATGCGGATTCTCACCAGGAGACAGTCTCCCATCCCGATGTCTACTACAAAAGCGTCGGGCTTTTTGTGGCAAGGGATGACACCCTCTGTCTTGCTGTCAAAGCCGGAGATAATGCCGACAGTCACAATCATAATGACACCGGCAGTTTTACTGTATATAAGAACGGCTTACCTCTCATCATTGATGTAGGGGTAGAGAGCTATACCCAAAAGACTTTTTCTCCCAGACGTTATGAAATCTGGACCATGCAGTCCGCCTACCATAACCTGCCCACGATAAACGATATCATGCAATAAGACGGAGAGAATTATCGTGCCAGAGATGTTTCTTGGCATATGAATGAAAATCTGTGTGAAATCACCATGGATATCGCCGGCGCTTATCCTGAAGAAGCCGGTCTTGCATATTACAGAAGAACTGCAACACTCTGCAAGGGGCATAGAATTCTGATCAAAGATTGTTATGCTTTCCAGCCTGATAAAACAGGCAGCAAAAATACAGTCGTCATCAGCCTGATGACTTATGAAAAACCAACTCCACAAACCATAGCTCAAGACCTTTTATTGCATATTGGTAATTTAGGAACAGTAACCATACGACAGGCACAGCTTGCAGCCATAGAAGAAATTCCGATTACGGATCCACGCCTGCAAACTGCATGGACCCATAATCTGTATCGCATTTTGATAAAACCTGATTGTCCGGAATCAGAACTGTCTATTGAGTAATGGCATTTATTTCTTCACGCCCTTTGCGCCGGACAGATTGGCACTCTGCAAAATATTGCTGTCAAAGGATGTCATCATGCTCTTCTCTTCCCGCTCTCTCTTAAGGGCGAGCTTTACCATGTCATCCAGCAGCTCGGCATAGGGTTTGCCCAAGGCTTCCCAGAGATAAAAGGCAAGTGAGCCTGGAATGGGATTGATCTCGTTAACATACACTTTATCTGTATCCTGATCAATCATAAAATCAATTCTGGACACGCCGTTACAGTTAAGTACCTGGAATGTCTTCACAGCCATCTGCCGGATTTCTTCCCGTCTCTCGGGCGTCAGATTAGCCGGCAACTCCCTTCTGGCCGTTCTCATGCCCTCGGAACCACTCTTACTGCCCGCCACATATTTATCTTCATAACTGAGAATCTCATCACTGGAAATAGGTTCTTCGCACTCGGACGCTTCCGCCTCCTCATAATCTCCCAGTACCGCACAATTAATCTCCCGCAGGTTCATTATCGCACGTTCCACCAGCACCTTTGCCCCAAAAGTGAAGGCATACTCCAACGCTTCATGCAGCTGCTCCTTGTCTTTTGCCACTTTGATACCTACGCTGGATCCCAGATTAACCGGCTTGACAATAACCGGATAGGCAATCCTGTTCTCCACTTTATGCAGCGCAGCTATTTCATCCGTCTGGTATTCCCTGACATGTAATGTCACACAGTCAAGCACCGGGATATCATTGTCCTTTAGCACTGTCTTCATCACATACTTATCCATTGTCACGGCCGATGCCATCACATCACAACCCGCAAAAGGAATATTGTAATGACGCAGGAAACCCTGTAGGCATCCGTCCTCCACATTGGCGCCATGTACCACAGGAAACGCCACATCAATCTGTGCCACTACGGAATTGCCAAATTTCTTCGCCGGATACTGAATCAGCTCCACCTTACCCTGCTCGCACATAAAGAACACCCTGGTACTTTTCTTAAGCAATTCCGGAATATTTTTATAATTGCCAATGTCACTGACTGCCTCTCCCGTATAGAGTTCATTATCTTTGGTTATATAAATGGCAATGGGCTCATATTTATCCCGGTCAAAAGCATTATATGCCTGTAACCCTGAAATCACTGACACCTCATGCTCCACACTCTTACCGCCAAAAAATACGCCTACTCTGATTTTCATGCTTTCCTCTCTTTCTTCTTACAGCCCTTATGCATAATTGTCCGGCAGATCATTCTCAATCAGTATCACCTTCTGCCTCTCATTGGGAATCGCCGCCACCATATTGAATCCCTCCTGTAAGGTGTCCACTACAATCATTCTGGATGGTGTAAACCCTGCCTCTAACAGTCCGTCCTGAATGGGCTTTGTCCGCTCCCCTCCAACCAACACTGCATAATCACACTTGTCGGCCGCATAGACACCCACTTCTTTATTTTCATCATACTCTTTGTCTCCCAATTCCACCATACCCGGCGTCATCAGAATCCGCAGTTCCCGGAACATGGCAAGGGTATCCAAAGCCGCCTTAAATCCACTCTTGTTGGAATTATAAGCATCATCCAGCACAATCCTGTCGCCCTGTCTGACAAGCTGCAATCTGTGAGGCACACTCTCCAGCTGCTTCACCGGATAGAGCAGCTTCTCCATGGGAATCCCCAGTATATTGACCACAGCGATTGCTCCCGCAATATTCTGCACGTTGTGACTGCCCACCAGTCTTGTGTGAAATTCATATTCCTTCCCCGTCATGTCCTTCATCTTAAAGACAGAACCTTTGGGCGATACAGCAATATCATAGGCCCTGTAAGCCTCGCCTTCTTGGCTTATCCCATAACTTACGACATCCTTATCAATCTTATGATTCCTGATATAATCATTGTCATAATTTAAGAATACCTTACCAGACGCCGGCACTGCATCGGCTAACTCGAATTTTGTGGAAATAATATTCTCTATGGTATGAAAACTCTGTAAATGCTGAGGGCCTATGGAGGTAATGATACCGTAATCCGGATGTACCAGATCACAGATCTCCTTAATATCCCCCACCTCTCTTGCTCCCATCTCACAGATAAATATCTCATGAAAAGGTTTCATATTTTCCCGGATTGTCCGTACCACACCCAGTGTGGTATTATAATTACCCGGTGTGTGCAGGACATTGTACTGGGAAGATAAAAGGGTATTGAGGTAATATTTCACACTGGTCTTTCCGTAGCTCCCCGTCACCCCGATAATCTTTAAATCCGGCATCTGCCTCAGAATCCGCGCCGCATCATTGATATAATGCCGGTTAATTCCCTCCTCAATGGGGTGATTGATCAGATTGGCTGCCAGTATTATAAACGGCTGCAAAATAAACAGCAATAACAATGCCACACTCATATATCGCATGGCCGGCTTCCACATATGCCCGCTGTTACCCCAAACAGGACCCCAAAGGCCCTGGCAGACAGCAGCCGCTATAACAATTCCATAAAGTGCAGCCGTGGTAACCAACATTCTCCTGACACGCGGGGTGTATACCAATGGTTTTTTGGCTTTATGGGGTTTGTTGACCAATATAGTCATTATATTCATGGCACAGGCCGCAACAAGACATCCCAAATTTCCCACAATCACAAGCGGCAGTGAGAACACCGCATACAAACATTTTCCCAGGAGTCTTCCCACATTGGTATGCACCTGCATCCACTCCCTGTATTCCCGCGGTTTATAGGAATCCTGCTGAAACATATGCATCAGATAAAGCACATACAAAACGGCGCCTGTCAGATAAGCTGCCAGCCATATTCCAAATAATACAGTATACATTATGTTCTGTCTTTCCTCTCTTACAAACTTCTGAACTTATCAGGCAAAAAATGCCTCCAGTGCTGCGTTCACTTTTCCCGCCTGTTGGGCAAAGGAAAAATGCCCGGCTCCTTCACAGACCACCAGTCCTGCATCTGCTATCAACTCTTCCATCCTTCTGGCATCCGCTATGGGCGTAGCCGTGTCCAGATCTCCCCAGATCAACAGGGCCGGACACTTTACCAGATGTATCAGCGGTTCCAGATCCTCATTAACCACTTTGACAAGAGTTGCCCGCATGGTAGGCGTTGCACTGTTATAATCGGCCGATCCTCTCTTGCGCCGCATATCTTCCACCGCATCGGGATAAAGAAAATGCATCACCTTTGTGCTCATAAATGCCCGCCCTATCTTATAACACCGCAGGCTTACCTTCTGACGCAATGATTTCTTCGGCAGTATTCCCGCACTGTCAATCAGCACCACTTTATCCACCGTAAAAGGCAGATTCTCTCTGGCGTTCATCTTAAAGAACACCCTGCCGCCAAAAGAGTGCACCACAATACTCAGCTTTTTCAGCTCAAAAGATGCAATAAACTGCATGACAAAATCCACGTAATCATCCACACACCAGGGCCGTTCCGGTTCCGGTGTCTTTCCAAAACCAGGCATATCCAGCGCAATCACTCTCCGTGTGCGCTTCAGCGTATCAATAATTCCCTGATACAGTGTAATATTGGCACCCCAGCCATGCAGTAACAGTACCGCATCGCCTTCTCCTGCTTCTATATAGTTCACTGGAATATTATCTATCTTTTTGATCATATACGCTCCATCTGTCATGCATAACACATAAACCTGCTCATACTCTCGCAAGCCGTCACATAACTCCGCATAAGCCTGGTTTTACACTCTTATGCCCTATCATATACCTATGTCCGGCGTTTAGCAAATATGTTTCTGCCCGCCGCTGTGCAAAAACTGCTCTTTTAGTATACTGTATTTTACCCCTTTCTATCAACCACATTTAAGCTATGCCCAATTAATTTGCAATATAGTCCTCATAATCCATCTCGCTTGCAAATAACATGTAGACACCATTTACATACCCCATATACCCGCTCTCAACTGCATATCCTTTCATATCCTGGTCCTCCTTTTCTTTATCGAACCTTTGTTCTATAAAAGAATATCACATATAAAGTCCTATATTTCGGACTATGAACCGCCAAAAACATTCTTTTTCAAATAAATCTATTGAAAAATATTTCCCGGTGCTATAATGGACAGGAAGTAAATCATCAGCAACACCGATATTATGAGGAGAGTATCTTATGCCGACACAGAACAACATCTCAAGACACCTGATGCTGATACTGTTCATCTGCGGATTCAGTCTTTGCACCAGTTGCGGAAATACCGGGGAACCAGAACAGACCGAGGACAATATTCCTATATCCAGTGAAATGGAAGTAACTGATGCCAGCCCGACTACTGCTGTCACTGACACACCCTCCGTTCCCTCTCCACCGGATATGAAAGAATCTCCCCAGACAGAACCCGTTCCATCCGAAGTTGAAGAACTCCCTCCGGAACCTCCCGTTTTGGAATCTGAGGAATCTATAGAGGATGAACCCCTTGCTGGCACCCCTTTGACGAAGGAAGAATTGCAGTCTTATACGGAATTGATACAACAGGGTTCTAATTACGGATTTTTATTGTCTGATTGGGACAAGCCTACCGACGTCAATCTCTACGAAGTCTTCTATAACGGTGCCGGCATTGCCCGAGACGGCACGGAAGCAGAAATTCAGGCTTTTTTAGCGCGGCATAACCAGGACGAACTATACACAGATTTTTTTGTGATGGATAAGGCTGCCGTAAGCAGCCTCCTGCTCGAAAAGATTGGCCTTACCTATGACGAGTTTGTAATGAAGGGCGGCAAGGGAATGGACGAAATCTATTATGAAGAGTCAGACAGTTTCTGTCTGGAAGTGGGTGATACCAATTACTGTATGTTTGAATGTACGGACGGTGTCATAAATGAAGAAGGCACTATTGTCACACTTCACTATAAAGGGGACTACTTCTGGATAGAAGAAGGCGAAGTTCAGATGTGGGTGGATGGCAGTTCTTTCCGCAGTAATCACATTTTGAAAGGGGATTTTCTGGATACGCAAAACTAAGACATCACCCTCCTCATCTCAACAGCCGCAATTTCTCCACAATTCCGGCCAATGACTCCACCACCATGTCCAGTTCTTCCATAGTATTCTCCTCACTCAATGTAAGCCGGATCGACCCTCTCGCCAGTTCCTCAGGCACACCGGCAGCAAGCAGTACATGAGAGGGCCCGGGATCCCCGGTGGTGCACGCAGAACCGCTGGAAGCACAGATACCCTGCATGTCCAGCATAATCAGTGCCGACTCACCCTGGATTCCCTCAAAGCAAAAACTGACATGCCCCGGCAGACGCATGGTTCGGTGTCCTGTCAGTCTTGCACCCGGAATTTTTCCCTCAATACAGTGAATCAGATAATCACGCATCCTGCTTTCTACCGCCGCATGCTCATCCATATAAGCCGCCGCACGCTCTGCTGCCACAGCAATTCCCACAATGCCCGGCATATTCTCTGTTCCTGCACGCCGTCCGCGTTCCTGCTGCCCGCCATGTATAAAAGAGCCTAACCTCGTCTTGCTGTTCACATAAAGAAACCCAACTCCTTTAGGACCATTAAATTTATGCCCGCTGGCAGAGAGAAAATCAATATGCATTTGTTCCACTGCAATGGGCAGATGTCCATAAGCCTGCACGGCATCCGTATGAAAAAGGACACCGTGTTCTTTTGCAATCTCTCCAATCGGGCCAATCGGCTCGATGGTTCCAATCTCATTATTTGCATACATCACAGAAATCAGAATCGTATCAGGACGAATAGCTCTCTCCATCTGCTCCAGATTCACCAGACCATTCTCGTCCACATCTAAATAAGTGATCCTGGCCCCCCGCCCCTCCAGATATTTACAGGTATGCAGAACCGCATGGTGTTCAATTTTAGTCGTAATAATATGCCTGCCCCTATCCTGGCAGGATTCATATACTGCTTTAATCGCCCAGTTATCCGACTCGGTGCCGCCCGCCGTAAAATATATCTCATTCGGCTGTGCGCCCAATGTCTCAGCAATGGTTTTTCTTGCATTGATAACAGCCTTTTTACTTTGACTTCCCAACCCGTAGATACTGCCGGCATTGCCATAGTATTCACTAAAATACGGCAGCATCGCTTCCACCACCTCAGGCGCTGTCCTGGTAGTTGCCGCATTGTCCAGATATATCATATAAAATGTTTCCTTTCAGAATAATTATCAAATACAATCCTTACTCCCGTATTTGGTCAGCAATAATCCTTTCAATAACAGATAGCTCCAGCAGGTCCTGTTTCTCCCGGAAGAGATGTCTGAAAAGGACATCCTTATATTTCCGGTTAAACCAGAGTCTCCTCCACCAGCTTCCATACCTGTACCAATTTCCTGCATTTCGTTTTGTCATAAATTTTCCTCCATTATACAGTTTTTTCTGACTGAATACAAGGAAAACAACAGAACAAATCAAAGAAACGCATGATTCAGCCAAACAACAATAGTTACGGGATTATCTCCGACCACCGGAAAGAATCAATAAGACGGAGATATTTTCTCCTGACAGAATTAGAAGAATCTGTCAACATTTCAATTACTATAAGACATAAATCCTCTATTTACAAGAATATTTTACAAAAATTATCGGCAACGAAATTCTCCAAAAGAATTTCATTGCCGACAAAAAATATCTTGAAACACACAGATTTTAAAACATATCCTTATAATTATGCCCTGCTGTAGGCATCTGCAATTAAAAGCGCTTTATCAGGATAATTTTCTTTTAAATACATCAGATATTGCAGTGCACTGCCCTCATATGTCTGCACATCTCCCAAAAGACCCACCTCATAGCAGCTGCGTATTACGTTAATGATACATTCATCCGTATGATCTTCTTTACAATCTTTACACTCTTTCAAAATATGTGCAATCGCCGTCTCCAGTTCCGTTTCATCAAACAGCTTAAAGTCCGTAATCGGGATTTTTTCCATCCCATCCGCCACTTCTTTCTTTGGCTCTTTCTTATAATTTCTGATACACTGTTTGCCATATCCTATGATACAGTCACTTTTGTGACACTGTCCGCAGAGACCCTCTTTCCGGCAGCAGCTTTCCAGATCGTTTCCTACCAAATCGGCATTTAATCCTTTCTTATGTTCCTCAGCCATTTTTACTACCTCCACATTTTGTAATAATTTATCTTAATGATTTAATAGTACGTATTACTATAACATGACTGACAGAGGACTTGCAATATATCTCTTCCGCCTTTCTGTCCCCATTCTTTCC
Source organism: bacterium 0.1xD8-71 (assembly GCA_003612405.1). Taxonomy (GTDB): domain Bacteria; phylum Bacillota; class Clostridia; order Lachnospirales; family Lachnospiraceae; genus UBA3282. Next base: position 77,201 of record RAYR01000018.1, on the reverse strand, counting down.
CTACAAAAACAGTTCTTCCATCCTGGCAAGCACACCCTCTGTCAGTGCAAGTAAAGTTTCCTCATCTTTCTCAATCACACCGCACTTTTTATAGTGAAGAATAAAGGTGGGAGTCCCTTTCGGCTCAAACTTCATTTTACCAGCATAGGCCCCAATCAGCATCGGAATATTTTCTACTCTAATGGGTGCATCCGTCCGCATGATAAAGCGCACTGCCTCATTCTTGCCCTTTACCTCGGGCATATAAAGTCCATGGGCATGAGATCTGATCAGGGCAATTCGCAGAAGATTCTCTACTGATTTGGGTATCTCCCCAAACCTGTCTAAAAGTTCCTCCCGCATATCTTCACATTCCTTCTCATCCTCAATCCCGGCAATCCTCTTATAGATATCCAGTTTCTGCACTTCATTGACAATATAGGAGGGGGGAATATAGGCATCTACATCCACATCTATGACCGTATTAAAATCTTCCAGTGTAGGAATCCCTTTCAGATTCTTCACCGCCTCATTCAGCATCTTACAATATAAATCATACCCTACTGCCTGCATATGTCCATGCTGACTGCGCCCAAGAAGTGTCCCTGCGCCCCGGATTTCCAGATCCCGCATGGCAATCTTAAATCCGCTTCCCAGTTCCGTAAATTCCCGGATAGCCTCCAGCCGTTTCTCAGCCACTTCCTTTAACAGCTTATTCCTCCGGTACATTAAGAAAGCATAGGCAGTCCGATTGGATCTCCCGACACGCCCTCTGAGCTGATAGAGCTGGGACAGACCCATCTGATCGGAATCGTGTATGATCATGGTATTGACATTGGAGATATCAAGCCCTGTCTCAATGATGGTAGTGGCCACCAGCACATCAATCTCCCCATTGATAAAGTCATACATGATCCGTTCCAGTTCTGTCTCTTTCATCTGTCCATGGGCAAAAGCGACATTAGCTTCCGGCACCAGTTTCTGAATGGACGCCGCAATATCCGCGATGGTGTTTACCCGGTTATAGACATAATACACCTGACCATTTCTGGACAGTTCCCTGACAATCGCTTCCCTGACCAGTTCTTCATTATATTCACAGACAAAAGTCTGAATCGGCACTCTCTCGTCAGGCGCCTCCTCTAAAACACTCATGTCACGGATACCCACCAGACTCATATGCAGCGTCCGGGGAATCGGTGTTGCCGTCAATGTCAGCACATCCACATTTTCTCTCAGTTTCTTGATTTTCTCCTTATGTGTCACGCCGAAACGTTGTTCCTCGTCAATGATCAGAAGCCCTAAATCTTTATACTGCACATCTGCGGAGAGAACTCTGTGGGTACCGATGACAATATCCACCATACCTTTTTTCAGATCTGTGATCGTCTTTTTCTGTTCCGCCGCTGTGCGAAATCTGGACAGCAGATCAACACGCACCGGGAAATCTTTCATTCTCTGTATAAAGGTATTATAATGCTGCTGCGCCAGGATGGTCGTGGGTACCAGATAGACCACCTGTTTACCCTCCTGTACCGCCTTAAACGCCGCACGAATTGCAATCTCCGTCTTACCATAGCCCACATCGCCACAGATCAGCCGGTCCATGACCTTACCGCTCTCCATATCTTCTTTGGTGGCGGCGATTGCTGCAAGCTGATCCTCTGTCTCTTCAAAGGGAAACATTTCCTCGAACTCTCTTTGCCACACAGTATCCTTACCATATTTAAACCCTTCACTCTGCTGCCTTAAAGCATACAATTCCACCAGATCCTGCGCCACCTCATCAACTGCCGTACGGACTTTGGTCTTCGTCCTGGTCCACTCCTGGGTTCCTAGCTTATTGAGTTTAGGCTTCGCGCCCGCATCTGAGGAAGCATATTTCTGGATTACATCCAGTCCTGTGGCCAGCACATACAGGATACCGCCGTCCCGGTAGGATATCTTCATGTAATCCTTGACAATATGATCCACTTCCACTTTCTCAATTCCCTGATAGACACCGAGTCCGTGACTTTCGTGAACCACATAATCTCCCACCCGCAGTTCGTTGAAATCATTGATCTTCTGACCTTCATAAATTTTTTTCTTCTTCTTTTTTTTCTTTGGTGCACCGAAGATATCACTCTCCGCAATCACCATAAACTGTAACAGCGGATACTCAAACCCTTTGAGCACCCTACCGTAATATGTCATGACCTCACCCGGCTGTACCTCCCGCATGGGATCTTCCGTATAGAAAGCGCTGATCTCCTGCTCCCGCAAGTCTTCCGCCAGACGCCTGGCCCTGGTTCTTGACCCGGACAAAAGCAGAATACGATATCCCTTTTTCTTATAAGCCGTCAGATCTCGCACCAGGGATTCAAAACTATTATTGTAGGAAGATAAGCTCCGCGCCTGTATGGCAAACTTCTTATCCACCTTAAGGAGAGGGTTCCGCCCATCCATGGTAGAAAGGGTTACCACCCTGCGGGCGGCAATCTTTGCCCCCACTTCCTCAGTTCCGAGCAGGACATCCATTTGTCCCGGGAGAATATAACCTTTCTGCACCCTGTGCGTCATGCTCTCACGAAATTCCATCTCCACCGCGTCCGTATGCTCTTTAATTCGGAGCGGCTCATCCAGAAAAATACAGCTTCCCTTTTCATCAAAATAGTCCAAAAAGGTTTCCAGTTCCGAATAAAAATACCGCACATAGCTTTCCAGATTAACCACATTGCGCGAAAGACCCAGTTCCAGAAGTTGTTCCGCAAGTTCTTTTACCTGCACCTCAATGCGATGCGCTTCCTCCGTCTTCATCTGCCCGCGCAATACTTCCGCCTGTTTTTTACCTTCCTTTTTCACCTTCTCAAGGCCCGCCCGCAGCTCCTCCCCGGAAAGAATCATTTCTGTGGCCGGATAAATTGTCACAGACTCCAATTTCTCGATGGAACGCTGGCTTAGGATGTCAAAGCTGCGAATAGATTCTACTTCCTCTCCCCACAGTTCAATCCGATAAGGATTTTCCTCCGTCAGATCAAAAATATCCACAATACCGCCCCGGATGCTGAACTGTCCCGGCGCCTCCACCTGGTAATTTTTCTCATACCCCAGCTCCACCAGATTTTCCGCCAGTTCGCTCTCCACCAGACTGCTGTTTTTATCTATGGCAATCACATGTTCCTTCCAGATCCGGATAGGCACCTGCGGCGCCATCATGGCATCATATGTGGTGATTACTGTCACCGGTACACCCTCCAACAGTCTGCGCAGGCATTTGATACGCTCCATAATCAGCTGATTACCATGTATATCTGCCTGGAAGAAAATCAGGTCTTTGGCCGGATATAACATGACATTTCTGTCATAAAATTGGTAATCTTCATACAGCTCTTTCGCCTTCAGATCACTGAATGTAACAATAATCTTATTGCGGAAGCTCTCACCCAATCCGTAAACCATATGCAGTTTCTGGGAATCCACACAGCCGCTTAAACTCACAGATGTCTGGTCTTTTGCCAGACATTTCTTAATCTCTTCGTATTCCCCCAACTCTTCTAACGGAGCCAGTAATGCCCTCACATCATACCTCCTGCACTTTCTTATTATATAAATTCATTGCCGCGTCCGGCCCCTGTGTAATCATAACCTCTATCGCCGCCGCCGCATTTCTGGCGCTCTCATCCATCACTTCCCGATCTGTCATTGTGAAATGTCCCAGCACATAATCCGCCAGATCGCGTCCCTGGGGTTTTTCTCCCACACCCATGCGTACTCTCATAAACTCGTCATGCCCAAGGTGAAGGATAATATTCTTAAGCCCGTTATGCCCGCCGGCACTGCCTTTCTTCCGAATCCTGATACGCCCCACATCCAGGCTGACATCATCCGAAATCACTATGAGTTCTGTTTTCTCGTCCACTTTATAAAAGTCTATGACAGCCCTCACACTCTCACCACTCAAATTCATGTAGGTCTGGGGTTTTACCAGCACTACCTTCTGTCCGGCAATAAATCCTTTTCCAATGACTGCCTTATGCTTCTTCTCTCCCATGGCAATACCGTACTTCTCTGCAATAGTGTCTACTACATCGAAACCGATATTATGCCTTGTGTTCTGATATTGTCTGTCCGGATTTCCCAGTCCTACGATAATATACATTATCCTGCTCCCATTCATTGCTAATCGCAATTATCTTATCCTCATCCAGCCTTGAACATACCTCCGACTACATGAGATTACTATTGACCATCCGGCCATATTCTTTACTATTTTATCAACAACTTCGTCTCATAACAAGACCATAAATTAATAGAACATATTCCTCTCCATAAGAAAAGGACGCTCCCGCGTCCTCTTCTTTCCACATCATGCTTTTTACCCATCTCCCGGTTCTAAAAGCGCCTTTTCATAGCTGTCCAGAATAATTCTCTGAATCCTGTCACGAGTTTCGGAATTAATCGGATGTGCAATATCCCGATACTCGCCATCAGTTGCCTTCTTGCTTGGCATCGCTATAAACAGACCTTTTTCGCCTTCGATTACTTTAATGTCATGAACTACGAATTCATCGTCAATAGTAATTGAGACGATTGCTTTCATCTTGCTGTCTTGAGTCATTTTACGCACGCGGACATCAGTAATTCTCATGAAGCTCAGCCTCCTTATCATATGATACCGGACGAACAACCGCCGGTTTTCACAAGCTTTTCCACACAAGTCATACTCATCAAGCCACGTAGCTTGTAATAAACATTTAGTTAATAATGTACATGCCCCTTACACAGTCAGTCATCTTCAACTAGCAGTCACCTCTTCGCTATTTCAAACGCAGAATATTAATCCTGCGTCTATTATACCATCAGAGCACATATCTGTCATTATGTTCCACCACAATTTCAATACCATTATCTCCCTTATGATAGGAATTGGCACGAATTGTACCTCTGCTTTCCACAATACAGTTCTCGATATGTGTATTATCTCCAATGTAGACATCGTTTAAAATAATGGAATTCTTGATATAACAGTTATTCCCTATATATGTCTCTTTAAAAATTACGGAGTCCTCCACGGTGCCGTTTACGATACAGCCGCTGGATATTAAACTGTTCCTGATGTTTGCCCCCACATTATACTTAGCAGGCGGCAGATCATCCACCTTGGAATAGACATCCGGGTACTGCTTGAAGAAATAATCTCTGATTTCCGGATGCAGGAAATCCATATTAGTCTTAAAATAATCATCCACTGTGGCTATGTTGCTCCAGTACTCTTTAATCTTATAGCCATATATTCTCTTCTGGTTCTTATAACGGATCAGGATGTCCTTCACGAAATCAAAGCGGTCCTCCTCTTTACACTTCTCAATCATTTCAATCAGCTGGCGTCTTCTGACTACATAGATACCACAGGAGATTGTATTGGACTTCGCCACCACCGGTTTCTCTTCAAACTCTTCAATACGGCACTCCTCGTTCATCTTGACCGTACCGTAGCGTTCTACATTGGCATCCTTGTCCATGTCCTTACATACTACTGTGATGTCTGCTTTCTTTTCGATATGATACTCCAGCACTTTGTTGTAATCCATTTTGTAGACACAGTCGCCGGAAGCAATCACAACATAAGGTTCATGACTGTTTTTTAAGAAAGACAGGTTCTGGGCGATCGCATCTGCCGTACCGCGATACCATGCATTGCTCTCTGCCGTTACTGCGGGAGTCACCACAAACAGACCACCCTGCTTACGTCCAAAATCCCACCATTTGGAGGAACTCAGGTGCTCATTCAGGCTCCCGGCATTATACTGTGTAAACACAGCCACTTTATTGATATGGGAATTGGACATATTACTAAGTGCAAAATCAATACTACGGTAACTGCCTGCAATAGGCATTGCACATACCGCACGTTTCTGTGTCAGTTTTTTAATTCTGTGGTTATTTCCGCCAGCTAAGATAATTCCGATTGCTCTCACTATTTATCACCTGCCTTAATCAAAGTTCTACCGCTCGGGAGATTACCATTCTCATAGTCCTGCGCTATAGTCACACCGAAGACTACTGAATTTTTCCCTATGGTAATTCCTTTCGGAACCACACTCTTCTCACCCACAGTTACAATGTCATGATCATAAATATGGGGATCTGTCTCGTTCGGTACCGCTTCTCCAATGCCCAGCTTCACATCGTCCTCAATCACTGTATTCTCAGCAACAATCGCTTTATACAGCTCGCAGTTTTCACCGATCTTTGTCTGGTTCATGATAATGGAATCCTTAACCACTGTACCTGCCCCGATGGTAACACCGCACCCAATCACAGAATTATATACTTTACCGTAGATTTCACAGCCTTCACCGATGATGCTCTTCTCCACCACACTGTCTGATGCCAGGTACTGAGGCGGAAGAATTTCGCTCTTGGTATATATTTTCCAGTACTCTTCGTAAAGATTAAATTCCGGAACGATATCAATCAGTTCCATGTTTGCTTCCCAGAAAGAATGAAGTGTTCCCACATCCTTCCAGTAGCCGTTAAATTCATATGCATAAAGAGGTGCACCCTTCTTATGACAATAGGGAATGAGATGTTTACCAAAATCGAGTCCCGGCTGCTCTGCATTCGCCAGAAGTGCTTCCTTCAAAGTCTTCCAGTTGAATATGTAAATACCCATGGACGCCAGATTGCTCCTGGGATTCTCCGGCTTCTCCTCAAAATCCATAATCTTACGGTTTTCATCCGTAATCATGATACCGAAACGTTTGGCCTCCTCCATCGGTACCGGCATAACCGCAATCGTCACTTCCGCACCGTTCTGCTTGTGGAAATCAAGCATCACCTCATAATCCATCTTGTAGATATGATCGCCAGACAAAATCAGCACATAATCGGGATTAAAGCTCTCCATATAATCCATATTCTGATAGATTGCATTAGCCGTGCCCGTATACCACTCGCTGTTTGCACTCTTCTCATATGGGGGCAGTACTGTAACGCCGCCAATATTCCTGTCAAGATCCCACGGAATACCGATTCCAATATGTGTATTTAACCGAAGCGGCTGATACTGTGTGAGTACACCTACCGTATCAACGCCGGAATTAATGCAGTTGCTCAAGGGAAAGTCAATAATTCTGTATTTACTGCCAAAGGATACCGCCGGTTTTGCGACCTTTGACGTAAGTACTCCCAGCCTGCTTCCCTGACCACCCGCCAACAGCATGGCAATCATTTCTTTCTTAACCATTTTATCACCTCTTATTTCTTAAAATATTTATATATTTTTAGAACTAAATATAGCTCCTGAACTTATAATATAATAAGTATATCACAATCCGACAGAAAACTAAATCACATTTATAAAAATATTCAGTTTTCATTCCTTTTGATATATTAATAATATACAATATTTTATTTTCATTTTCAATATCTTTGTCCATTTTTTACATAGCCTATTTTATGCGAATCCACACTATGATTACCTTTTGTAAATTATGTCTAAAATCAGTATAAAATAAATTCTTATTGGTTTTTTTCCGTGAAATGAGTATAATACTAGTAAAAAATGTAAATAGGGAGATACCCATGTATCAGATCAATTTCCAAAATCCAATTCATATATACTTTATTGGTATCGGCGGCATCAGCATGAGCGGGCTTGCTGAAATTCTTCTCACAGAAGGATTTCAGATATCCGGCTCTGACAGAGCGCCTTCCGATCTGACCCATATCCTTACGAAACAGGGCGCCTGCGTTTACTACGGTCAGCGCGAGGAAAATATTACTTCCAATATCGATCTGATTGTCTACACCGCGGCTATCAAACCAGATAATCCGGAACTTATGGCCGCCAGACAAAAGAATATTCCCACACTGACCAGAGCGCAGCTTCTGGGACAGATGATGAAAAATTACAGGACTCCCGTGGCCATAAGCGGCACCCACGGCAAAACTACCACCACTTCCATGATCGCTCAGATCCTTCTGGAGGCTGACGTTGACCCGACCTTGTCCATCGGCGGAGTCTACAAACCCATCGGCGGCAATATACGGGTGGGCTCCTCGGAATATTTTGTTACGGAAGCCTGTGAATATACCAACAGTTTCTTAAGCTTTTTTCCCAAAATAGGCATCATTCTTAATATAGAGGAAGATCACCTGGATTTCTTTAAGGATATTCAGGACATCCGCGATTCTTTCCACCGTTTCGCGCTGCTTCTTCCTGAGGATGGAACACTCATCATTAACGGCAATATTGATCATGTGGAGGAGATTACCGCAGGGCTTTCCTGCCGGGTCATCACCTACGGTTCTTCCCCTTCCTTCGACTACAGCGCATCACAGATTACTTATGATGCCTTTGGCTGCCCTTCTTTTCATCTTATGCAAAGAGACGGCAAAGAAGACGTCTTTTCCTTAAAAGTTCACGGGGAACACAACGTCCTGAATTCCCTGGCCGCCATTGCCCTGGCGGATACTCTGGATATTCCGCGCGATATAACCGCAAAGGGACTGCTTGCTTTTGACGGCACAGACCGCCGTTTCGAGTATAAAGGTCAGATGAATGGCGTTCAGATTATTGATGATTATGCACACCACCCAACAGAAATCCGGGCGACTTTAACTGCCGCCAAAGAGTACCCGCACAAGAAACTCTGGTGTGTTTTCCAGCCCCATACCTACACACGCACCAAAGCCTTTCTTGACGAGTTCGCAAACGCTTTAAGCCTTGCCGATGAGATTATCCTGGCAGACATTTACGCCGCCAGGGAAAAAGATACGCTTGGTATCAGTTCGCAGACTTTACAAAGTAAGATCATGGAATCGGGACATTCCTGTTACTACTTTCCATCCTTTGAAGAAATTCAGAACTTCCTCATTAAAAATTGCACAAAGGACGATCTGTTGATAACTATGGGGGCCGGTGATGTCGTAAAAATCGCCGAAAATTTGTTACAGAAATAATTATTCACAATATCCACAGAAAAGAACCGATGATTCGGAAACTTTTCTGTGGATATTTTTGTGGAAGGGATCCCACTGTTTTAAGGCATTTGTTAACAAGTATCCACAATGTCCACATTTTTCATTTGCCCGGTGAACAAGTGTTTATCTCGTGGTTTGTGGCAGTTTGCCTATTTCTTTTTGAAAAATGCTATGCTATAATTCACATGTTCTCTTATGGGGATCTTATATGTTTTATGAATTAGTTTTTGTATATGCAGGGTGGGTATTAAAATGGGTCTTTTGACAATTTATCAGGATAACTATACAGATTCTACAGTGATTTCCAATCGTTTTATAGACGAATACATGCTGGCAGCCAATGATGCCCAGCTCAAAATCTATCTGTATCTGATTCGCATGATGAGCGCACGGCTCAGCACCAGTATCTGTGATATTGCAGATACCTTCAACTATACCGAAAAAGATGTCATGCGCGCCCTGAAATACTGGGAGAAAAACCGGCTTCTCACTTTAGATTATGATGACAATAAAAACGTCATTGGTATTCATCTGATGGACTTTGGCGCCGCTCCTGCTGCGGTTCCTGCACCGGCTCAGATTGCGCCGGTTCCCAGTGTGACAATTCCGCCTGCTGCACCTTTAGCCTCTATTGTACCAATTGCTTCCAAACCTAATTATACATTAGATGAATTAAAAGCTTTTAAATCCAATGAAGCTTCCTCCCGACTTCTTTTTGTGGCGGAACAGTATTTAAAAAAGACGTTGAGCGCAAATGATGTCCGTACAATCCTCTTTATTTCGGACAAGCTGGGATTCTCGGAGGATTTGATAGACTATCTGATCCAGTACTGTGTAGACCGCGGCAAAAAAGATCTCCGCTACATAGAGAAAGTTGCCTTAAGCTGGGCAGATCAAGGTATTACTACGCCCAAACAGGCGGCCAGACTTGCCGTAAAATATGAAAAATCCGTATATGAAATCATGAAAGCACTGGGCAAGAACGGTACTCCTACGGAAACGGAAGTATCCTATATCAATCGTTGGAAGAAAGATTACGGATTTGGGACCGATGTTATATTTACGGCCTGTGAGCGCACTGTTCTGGCCACAGATCATCATCGTTTCGAGTATGCTGACAGCATCCTGGCAAGCTGGTATAAAGCCGGGGTCCATCATAAGAGTGATATACAGCCCCTGGATGATGATTATCGCAAAGGGAGAACTGCCCGCACTATCGCCGGCAACAAGTTCAACCAATTCAAACAAAACGATTACGATTTCGATGTCCTTGAACAGGAAATCTTAAGCAACTAACCACAAGGAGCCTTGCCGTGTCACTGACGAACACACAATATGATCAGATTCTTCATCAATATGAGGAAAAACAGGCGAAAAGCCGCCACGAGACAGAACAAAAGCTTTCCTATGTGTACGAACATGTCCCGGGATACCGCGAACTTTCAGAGTCTGTTGCTTCCGTGTCTGTTGCACAGGGGCGGAAACTTCTGGCCGGAGACGAAGACGCTCTGGAGGATCTTAAGGATACCCTGGCTGAACTTTCAGGTCGCAAAGCGCAGCTTCTTAAAGATTTCGGGCTTCCGGAAAACTATCTGGATCCCGTTTATGAATGTCCTGACTGCAAGGATACAGGTTACGTGGAAGGCGAAAAGTGCCATTGTTTTAAACAGGCCATGATCACCCTCCTCTATGAGCAGTCCAATATTCAGGAAATGCTTCGTACCGAGAATTTCAATGCGCTATCTTATGAATATTATCAGGGGGATGACTTGTCACGTTTTCAGAACGCAGTCAGAACCTGTCAGAATTTTATCAAAAATTTCAATTCCGACTACCATAATCTCTTTTTTTATGGTACAGTGGGTACTGGAAAATCATTTCTTTCCGGCTGTGTGGCAAAAGAGTTGATCGAACGGGGACATTCCGTAATCTACTTTGGTGCGACCGGTCTGTTTGATTTACTTTCTAAAAATTCCTTTGATTATAAGAACAGAGAAGAGCTGCGCAGTACCTATGCCGATCTCTATCAGTGCGATCTGCTTATCATCGATGATCTCGGTACCGAACTGACCAATCAGTTCGTCACATCCCAGCTCTTTGCTCTGTTGAACGAGAGACACATGGGTAAAAAAGCTACTGTTATCTCCACGAATCTGTCTTTGGAGGAATTAAGAAACAGATACTCTGACCGTATCTTTTCCCGCATCACAAGCAACTATGAAGTCTGTAAATTGTCAGGACAGGACATTCGGATGTACAAAAAAAGATTGTTGAACAGAAAGTGAGGATTCTTTTTCATGACCAGACGCGAAGAAAAAAGAAATCTGGAAACCATACCTGTCGGCTCCCTGGGGATGATTCCGTTGGAAGGCTGTATCAATCTTGGCAAAAAAGTCGACTACTATCTTGTAAAATGGCGTACAGAACGGGAAAGCGAGCACAAAGATTCCCTCGCCTTCTCCGGCTATCAGCGCGATACCTATATTCTGGATGCCAAAGTACCTCGTTTCGGATCCGGCGAAGCCAAAGGCGTCATTAAAGAATCCGTACGCGGAACAGATCTCTATCTTCTGGTAGATGTGGCTAACTACAGCCTTACCTACTCCCTCTGCGGACATGAAAATCATATGTCCCCGGATGATCATTATCAGGATCTGAAACGTATCATTGCCGCTGTGGGCGGCAAAGCCAGACGAATCACAGTCATCATGCCCTATCTTTATGAAAGCAGGCAGCATAAGAGAACCGCAAGGGAATCCCTGGACTGTGCACTGGCGCTTCAGGAAATGGTAAATATGGGTGTGGATAATATCATTACCTTTGATGCCCACGATCCCAGAGTACAGAACGCAATCCCCCTGCATGGTTTTGAAACCGTACAACCCGCCTATCAGTTCATTAAAGGCCTTCTTTCCCATGTCCGTGACTTAAAGATTGACGCCGATCACATGATGGTCGTCAGCCCGGATGAAGGCGGCATGAGCAGGGCAATCTATACCGCCAACGTACTTGGACTTGATATGGGTATGTTCTATAAAAGAAGAGATTATACCAGAATCGTAAATGGCAGAAATCCCATTATTGCCCATGAATTTCTGGGAAGCAGCATGGAAGGCAAAGACATCATTATCATTGACGATATGATTTCCTCAGGGGAAAGTGTCCTGGAAGTAGCTGCTGCACTCAAAGAACGGAAAGCCAACCGTATTTTCGTATTCTCTACCTTTGGACTGTTTACCGCCGGACTTGCACGTTTTGATAAGGCCTACGAAGAAGGGACTATCCACAGAGTACTGACTACCAATCTGGTCTATCAGACACCCGAGCTGCTGGAACGCGAATGGTATATTGACTGTGATATGAGTAAATATATCGCCTACATCATTGACACGTTAAACCACGACACTTCCATCAGTGATCTGTTAAATCCCGTGGAACGTATTCAGGCCTGTGTGGCAAGATATAATGAAGGAGAAACAGAGGGAATATAATTTCCCTCTGTTTCTTATTACAATTTAAGCTTTGTCCCTTAAAACATCCCAAATATCTTATCATTAAAAGATTTGTATAACGTATCATAGTCTGTATAGGCAAACTGACTGCTGTCCTTAAACCGCGCTCTCCACTCATCACGGACCGCATCCGCCAGGACAGTCGCACACTCACTCTGTGTCAGGAGAATTGCCGGAAACACATAGTAAATCATAAAACAGTTTATATCAACCTGCTTACGGGAAGAAATCTTTCCTCTTTTGGAAAATAATTTCTCTACGGCATCTGCAAACAACACCGCAACAGCCCCGGCTTCAGCCTGCTGATCCTGTGCGCTTTCCACAGATTCTGTCATCTGTTTAAAAGTCTCTCCATGCCTCTCCCGAAACTCTGTCATCCACTTTTCATAAGCCTTCTTTTTGAGTCCATCCGTCATAGGGTACATTTTATCAAACATTTTTTCAATACTTGCCTGCATATTTTCCTCCGCCACTTGACATTTCAAAATTTCTCTGTATAATAAGTTCTCGGAAATTTCCAAAAACCAAGGTCTAAAGCAAAACGACCCGAGTGTTCGAGACCTTCCACTCGTAAAACAAAACTAAAGGAGAACAAAATCATGAAAAACAAAACAACCGCTGTCCCCGCAGGGGCAGTCATGTCACCAACTCTGTCATTGGTTCAGGCAGCCATGATCGCCGCAATCTATGTTGTGCTCACCTTTATAGCCAACGCTCTCGGACTGGCCAGCTACGCCATACAAGTCCGTTTCTCGGAAGCACTCACCATCTTACCATATTTTACACCGGCTGCCATTCCCGGCCTCTTTATCGGCTGTCTGTTGAGCAATATACTGACAGGCTGTGCTTTGCCGGATATTGTATTCGGCAGTCTGGCAACATTGGCCGGTGCTGTGGGTACTTATGTCCTGCGCAAATGGAAATGGTGCGCACCGGTATGTCCGATCATCGCCAACACACTCATCGTCCCTCTGGTACTGATCTATGGCTATGGACTTCTCATAGAGGGTCTGAGCACCCTGCAATGTTACGGATATTACTGCCTGACCGTAGGGGCCGGAGAATTCATCTCCTGTGGTATCTTAGGCATGATCCTGTTGACCGCACTGCAAAAATATCAGGGTAAAATATTCGGAATCCGTTAATTCCCATATCCTTGTTATCATCAGCAGCCATTACAGAATCTATGTAGGATATGTTCTACTATTTTTCCACTCTGTGGCAGGAAAAATCCTGCCACAGGCCCTACAAGGCAGGCGCAGACAATGGTGCCAATCCCCAGGGATCCTCCCAGAACAAATCCAACCACCACAAAAGATACATCCACAATAATCCTCACAATTCCAAATTTCTTATGGGATTTATCGCTGATTACCAGCGCAACCAGATCATTAGGGCCCGTTCCGGCATCAGATTTGATGACTATCGTCATGCCAAATGCCAGGATTACACATCCCAGGGCAAGAACCGGCAGTTTAAACCATAACGTTCTCTCCTGTGCAAAGATAAAGGAAAGCAGTTTTGTAAAAAAATCAATGATCGGCCCGCCGCACACCATACAGAGGATTGTCCCGATTTTGATGTAACTTCTGTCCACAATCAAAAGTACCAGAATAATCAGAAAACAGATCGCAATATGGGTATACCCGTGGGTCAGCCACCCTGCTCCGGTCACACTGCTTACTGTACGGAATATTCCCTGCACCAGCACATTAAAGGGATCCGCTCCCAAATCAGTCAGCAAAAACAGCGTCACTCCCAGATGTGCTATCGTCAATCCAATCAATAAGATGATTACCCGCAACACTATTTCTTTTATATTTTTCTTCATCATATCTTCCTTTTCATTTTCATTGCAGGAAGTTGTTCTGTCTATGTATTTCTTCCAGATACTCTCGCACCATCAGCAAATTTTCCAATACAGCAACGCTCTTTTGACGCATTTCCTCTGTAGGAGGGAGCATATCCGGCACCATGATCGGTCTCATGCCGGCGCTGTAAGACGAACGGATTCCATTATAAGAATCTTCTATGGCATAGGCACGGCCGGGTATCACATCCATTTTATCACAGGTCATCAGATAGATATCCGGTTCCGGCTTACTTCTTTTAAGCTGGTCTCCTCCCATTACCACCCTGAAATACTCATACAATCCTGCCTGTTTCAATTCATCCGCCACAACCTCCAGACGAGTAGAAGAAGCAACTGCCGCAGGAACACCCTGTTCTTTCAGATAGTCCAGAAGTTCCCGTACTCCTTCTTTCACCGGCAGGCCGTCACAGTCCACCTGTTCATGAAATAATACAGAAGCCTCTTTTCTAAAATCCTCATATGGAAAATCAGGCCCATAATAATCTAATACGATTTCCTTCGTCCTCGTGGCATTGGTGCCTATACAGGGCATAAATACCTCATCTATTCCCTGAAATCCATATTTTTCACTGACCTTTTTCCAACAGGCAAGAACCAGTCTCTCGCTGTCAAAGATAACCCCGTCCATATCAAATATCACTGCATCTGTATATCTGCTCATGCCAATCCTCATTCTGTCTGTTTCTGCGTGTTCTTACTCTTTCCTGATATAGGCGATGAACTGATTCCCATTTTCATTCAGCCATTCCGTAGAATCGTTCATGCCTCGTTTCTCCAATGTCCCCTCCACCGGATCCATGACCACAATGTTAAGTTCGTTAAATCCCACAATCAATACGGCATTGCCATCGTCCAGCGTTGCAAGCACAGGGATATCCTTATTGACATAATACAGCACGGCATCCAGACTGCATCCCGAGAGATCCAGTATGGTATACTCCTGTAAATCATTTCTGAGAATATCAAATATCGTATTGCCGCGATTAAGAAGCCTCTGCGTGTTTCTGGAAATTCCTTCAAACCGCAGGATTGTATCCA
This sequence comes from bacterium 0.1xD8-71, assembly GCA_003612405.1. GTDB lineage: Bacteria > Bacillota > Clostridia > Lachnospirales > Lachnospiraceae > UBA3282. Next base: position 61,829 of record RAYR01000018.1, on the reverse strand, counting down.
GGCAGACTGCCAAAGAGCCTTTGGACTCTGTGATCGAATCCTCTGTAATCGCCATAATCTGATTGCGGCTGCTCCTGGTCTCCCGCCGCCAGATATAATCCCCATCGTCATCCACCACAACACCTGCCGTACGATAAGCCAGTTCCACTGCTTTACCCGGATTGACATAGATACCTTCAATCCCGTTCTTTCCATACACATAAAACCGCGGCTCTGTACTGCTCATCCCAGGAGTCTCAACTGCACGGCTGCCCTCAAAGAGCACTTCCTTAGGTGTCAGATGCAGCAATGACTTACTGTCTATATCGTTTTTAACCGCAATCTGGCAGATTGTCTCATAAGTTTCCGTAGTCGCATATCCTATGGTGTTACTACCTATCTTTACTTCTTCCGTACTCATAATCTGATCGTCCGAGACAGCATCATAGCCGCCGCTTTCCTCATCGAATACCACCCTGGACAAGTTAATCTGATTTTCTTGAATCTCACTGTCCACCACGAAGATGTTTTCTTTCTGATAGGTCTTTAACACACTGCCTTCATCACTCTGAATCCGTAACTGGTACATGGGGAACGTAGTGATACCGGCATGATTCACTATCACATCATTTTTTCTTGCAAGACCATAGATTAAATCTTCCTCCATAAATCCAAGCACCGAAATATATTCTCCGGCACCCGCATCAATCCGCGTCTGGGTCTGCATATTCAAATTCATCAGTACCAGGCTGGAAGCGGCATAGAGATCACTCCCCTCCTGCCACACGAGCATCTTGTTAGAATCCGATACATGATAACCGCCTTCCCGAAGCCCGGAGACCACAACCTGACAGGAAAGCGTATCCAGATTAACTGCATACACTGCCCCATCCATCATAAAATAATAGATGCCCGATCTGTTTACATAGGAAAGCTTCTCTATATCTGTCTTTAACAGTTCATAGGATTTATCATAAGGAATGTAAATCCGCTCTTCCACAGTGTTTGTCATGCTGTTATAACCGTAAACTGCCACCCCCACATTCCCTTCATGGCGTCCCCGGTTCATATAGCCATAGACAAGAAAAGCGATATTACCTGTCTCATCCACACCCAGTACCTGAATATCATGTCTGTCATAAGCGCTGCGCTCATCCAGCAGCTGTTCCACATTCCCGTAAAAACTAAAAAGTCTTGCCAGTTTGTTATCTGTTACATTATAGCTGTAAAGCTTGTCGGCCACTGTAAAAGCCAGCACATTGCCTCCATCGCTTTCATGGAGTGTTACCTGATCGCCAGTGATGCCGAGCACTATCTTATCATTGATATAGACATCTGCATCCTCATTAAATATCTGCTCCATACCCCTCTCATAATCCAGCAGATACATTCTTTCCGGTGTGTAGCGGATTCTGTAATATTCCTTAACCCGATAATAATTGGTCTCCCTGCCGTCCTTGATACTGACCACGTATTCCATCACAAAAGAGCCTGTCTGCTCAGCCAGTTCCTTGATCAGAATCCTCGGTTCCGTCACCTTGCGCACAGCCAGGTCTCCCCAGGTAACCTGTGCAAAACTGGAATGTATGGTTACCTTATGGAAGGTAGTATTGTCCCCTTCCGCGTTGGACTCCAGATATTTGGTCAGCTCAGCCGCTGCTTCCTTATCAAAGGTGCGCTCATGAAAATCCAGAATATAGTCCAGCTTTTCCTGAATATGCAGGGAATCGCTCATAATGATTCTGGAATAATAACGTATCGGTTCTGCTCCCTGCGGTGTGACCAGAAATATCAGCATGTACTCCGTATCGTTTTCAATCAGATCCTTTAGCGTGATCTGAAAATTAACAGTGTCTTCATTCAGCTCATATTCATCTACCTGTGTATTCTCCACAAGCCGCTCTCCATCCGGACTTCGTACCTCAAAAGCAATGGATTCTATTTCCCTGCCATAGGTATCAATCTGCACACTGACCTTTCTGTCATTTTCCACCGGCTGTAGGGTCTCACGCAGATAAGCACTGCTCATACTGTCAGTATATCCGTGCAGACTGTTAACCCTGTGTCCGTCCACAAACATGGACACCACAGGGTATGTCGCCTCTCCCATTTCGGTTGTCATATCAGTGTTCCCCTGATTCATCACTGTACTCAAGACCATCAATGCCAGTGCAAAAATGATACCCAGGAAAACACCCTTTATGATTGCTCTTTTCATACTATATAGGATTCCTCTGTCAAGCCTCTCTATCGCTTCCGTCACACAACAGCTTAAGCAGGGTTGGCTCTATCTGTAAAAACTCGGCTAACCGAATCACTTCCTCCATCTTTGCAAGACTCTTTAGCGGCTGCTCTCCAGGCCGTCTGACTGCCCGGATCAACAGGTTCTTGGGAGTGTGTTCCATGTCAATGAACTCCAAAATACTGGTTTCGTATCCCTGTGCCTCCAGCAGCTCAGCACGGACTGCATCTGTAATCAATGCTGACATGCGCTCTTTGATAATACCATATCCCAGAACAGATGCCAATTCCTTATTGTGAATCTGCCTGTTTACCTCATGCTGACAACAGGGTACTGACAAGATTACTTTCACATTCCACCTGACTGCCTTCAACAACGCATAGTCTGTCGCCGTATCACAGGCATGCAGTGTCACCACCATATCTACCCTGTCCCTCATCTCATAATCGGCAATGTCCCCTTTTAGAAACATAAGCTTATCATAGCCATACTGCCTGCTGAGGCGATTGCAGTTTTCTATTACATCTTCTTTCAGATCAAGTCCCGTAATCTGCACATCATATTTCTTCAGACAATGCAGATAATAATACATGGCAAAAGTCAGATACGACTTGCCGCATCCAAAATCCAGAATCCGCACGGTCCCTTCCTTAGGAAGTGTGGGCAAAATATCCTCAATAAATTCCAAAAACCGGTTAATCTGCCTGAACTTGTCATAGCGGGCATGCACAATCTTACCGTCCCGGGTCTGTACACCCAGATCGATCAGGAAGGGAACCGGAATCCCCTCCTCCAGAATATAGCGCTTCACCCGGTTATGAGACATCTGCATCTTCCGCATTTCTTCCGGCTGTGTCACATTCTGTGCCGGCTGTCTCCTGCTTATGGTCATCCTGCCCTTCTTGCTGACCAGTACCACCGCTCTGCAAGCCTTATGTTCCACCTCACATTGTTTGAAATCATGGGTAAGCTTTTCTTCTATACGGCTGATCATAGAGGTATCTTCATAATTTTCATGAAAAACTTTTGTCCCCTGATACACCGTCTCCTGAAAAAGAAGCCTCTCTTTTACCAGAACCGGTCTTATTTTTACTTTGAAAGGAACGGACTCTCCCTTATGTCTGGGATTACTCAATATAATCTGATAAAGTCCACTGTCCACAGTATCCTGTAAAAGCACCTTAAGCTGCTCATTCATCCTGTATGTCCCCTGCTTCCATTTACGCCCTGTTATTATTTTAATAAGATTACAGGAAAACCACAACTAAAATTTTAAAATTCCATTGCGGTTGGAATGACGTTTCTTGTAAATCTCATAGCTTAAGAGCACCTGTATGAACTCTGTGATATGGTTCCAGTCTTTCTCTGGTACGGCACTGGCCTGTGCCCGTATGATCTCCTCCGGCATACCTTCGTTATTCTGCCCTTCCTGTGATGTCATAGCCTCCTGGTTTTCCATCTTTTTAATCTTATCTACAATGATCTGTGTAAGACGGTAAATCTGCCATCTGTCCGGGTATTCATCATAAATCATACTGCCCTCATAATCCAGCCGATCCAGTGTATCAACAATGATTTTCTGATATTTCTTTGCTTCCAGCGGATACATCTGCTGTAAATATTCCAGATCCCTGGTCACTGTATCTTCTTCCTGATAATACAAGGGAAGAGGATATGCCATATAAAAAGGCAAGATTCTCGATTGATTCATATTGCTCTCCAGTCTGTGTATGTTTTTGTACACAGGTTTATATTGTCTTACCTTATCATATGCGTACTATAATAAATTGTTTTGCCTCTGCCCGGGAAATCAATGCAAAATGAGGGAACGGTTTCCCGCTCCCTCATGAAATGTATTGCATCTTTCCATTAATCATTCACCACTTCAATTCTTGCAACTGCACGTTTCAAGGACATTTCAGCTCTCCTCATATCCGTTCCCGGTGCATGTTCCCGGATTCTCTCCTCCGCACGTGATTTCGCTTCCTCCGCACGGGCCACATCAATCTCTCCCGGCCACTCTATAATTTCTGCAAGAATCGTGACTTTATCAGGCAGAACCTCACTAAACCCTGCATGAAGCGCTGCTTCTTTCACCTCATCACCTTGGGTAATAGTAAGAATCCCCGGCGCAACAATCATAGTCATCGGGATATGATCTTTGTAGATACCGACTTCACCTTCGACCGTATTGAATTCTACCATGGACACTTCTTCCTCATAGAATACCCTGTCCGGTGTAATGATCTTTAAAATAAAATTTCTATCGTCAGCCATATCCTACCTGCTTTCATATAACTTCCAATTCATGTCTTATTATTTGACACGGGCAAGTACGTCATCGATGCTTCCTGCGTTCAGGAAGTAACTCTCTGGAATATCGTCGTGTTTGCCCTCCAGGATTTCCTTGAAACCGCGAATGGTCTCGGCAATCGGCACATACTTACCTTCCATACCGGTAAACTGTCCTGCCACAAAGAACGGCTGAGACAGGTATCTTTGTACCTTTCTTGCACGGGATACAACCAACTTATCTTCCTCGGAAAGTTCATCCATACCAAGAATTGCAATGATATCCTGCAATTCTTTATATCTTTGCAGAATCTCCTGCACGCCTCTGGCCACTTCATAGTGTTCCTGACCTACCACTCTGGGATCCAGAATCCTGGAAGTGGACTCAAGAGGATCCACTGCCGGATAAATACCAAGCTCCACAATAGATCTGGACAACACGGTTGTTGCATCTAAATGCGCAAATGTGGTAGCCGGCGCCGGGTCAGTCAAGTCATCCGCAGGCACATACACTGCCTGTACGGAAGTGATGGAACCATTCTTGGTAGAGGTAATACGCTCCTGCAAAGCACCCATTTCCGTCTGTAACGTAGGCTGGTAGCCTACCGCTGAAGGCATACGTCCAAGCAACGCAGACACCTCAGAACCTGCCTGGGTAAAACGGAAAATATTATCGATAAACAGCAGCACATCTTTCCCGCCTTTATCACGGAAATACTCCGCCATGGTCAGTCCCGTAAGACCCACTCTCATTCTGGCCCCCGGAGGCTCGTTCATCTGTCCGAATACCATCGTGGTCTTATCAATAACGCCCGATTCCTTCATTTCATAATAAAGGTCATTTCCTTCTCTGGTACGCTCGCCAACACCGGTAAATACAGAATATCCACCATGCTCTGTGGCAATATTACGGATCAGCTCCTGAATCAGTACTGTCTTTCCTACACCGGCACCGCCGAACAGACCAATCTTACCACCCTTCTGATAAGGACACAGAAGGTCTACGACCTTGATACCGGTCTCCAGAAGCTCTGTCTCCGTGGCCTGCTCCTCGAATTTCGGAGCCGGCCTGTGAATCGGCTCATAGTATACGTCCTTAGGCGCCTCGATATTATCGATCGGCTCACCCAATACGTTAAAAATCCGTCCCAGGGTATTCTCTCCCACAGGAACCGTGATGGGAGCGCCCGTTGCGATCGCTTCCATACCTCTTACCAGTCCATCGGTAGAACCCATGGCGATACATCTGACGGTATCATCACCCAGATGCTGCGACACTTCCACAACCAATTCCCCGGAATCCTTGAGCGGAATCTTAATCGCGTCGTTGATTTCCGGCAGGCTTCCCGCCGAAAACTTGATATCAAGCACCGCACCGATGATCTGAGTGATTTTTCCAAGATTTTCACCTGTTTTTACTTCTGCCATCTTTTTATCCTTTCACTCATGTTTATTTATGTGCAATCACAATCACCATAACATTGCAGTATGCCTGCTTCATGCTATGAGATAGCGTTTGCACCTGCGATAATTTCTGTTAATTCCTGCGTAATAGATCCCTGACGCGCTCTGTTGTACATCAGAGATAAATGATCTATCATTTCCTCAGCGTTGCTCGTAGCGGAATCCATCGCCTGCATCCTTGCACCGTTCTCACTTGCGACCGCTTCCACCAGGCCACCGTAGATCAGACTCGTAACATATTTGGGAATGATCATGTCAAGCGCCTCGTCATCCTCGGGCTCAAAGTTCATCATCGCCTTACTGCCTGTCTCCGCTTCGCTTTCTGCACTGTCTGCCGGCTCTACCGGAAGGAGCTTTAAGAGTGTCGGTTCATGGACTACCGTATTCTTAAATCTGGTATAAGCCAGATAAATCTCTCCGATTTCCCCTGCCGCAAAGGATTTGAGCAGTTTGTCACTGATTACCATGGCATCCACATAAGAAGGCTCCTCAATAATATCAGGGTTGTCTTCCACAATGTGATAACCATGACGATGCAGTGCATCCTTACCCTTTTTACCAATTGCGTATATCTCCAGATCTTCCTTATTGAAATCTCCCTTTGTGATCAGTTTCACAATATTGGAATTGTATCCACCCGCAAGTCCTCTGTTGGAAGTGATCACAATGACCGCCTTCTTCTTCGATTCTCCCGCTTTCAGATAAGGATGGTTCAATCCGCTGGTCTTAGCCAGCATGGAAGTTACTGTCTCATACATGCAGTTAAAATATGCCTTGGACTGTTCCGCGCGCTGTTTCGCTCTCTGTAACTTCACAGTAGAGACGAGTTTCATGGCTTTGGTAATCTGCTGAGTACTCTGGATACTGCCTTTACGCCTTTTAATGTCTCTCATTGAGGCCATAGCGTCACCCTCTACTTTCTACTTAATGAAACTGCGCCTTGAACTCTTCCACAGCCTTCTTCAACGTTGCCTCTGTCTCCTCGGAGATCACATGCTCTTTCTCAACCGCACCCGGGACCTCAGGATACTTGGTATCCAGGAACTCAAACAGTTCCTTCTCAAATCTGGTGACATCAGCCACCGGAATATCCAGCAGATACTTGTTTGTCACCACATAGATGATGATAACCTGATACTGTACCGGCATGGGCTGATACTGAGGCTGTTTCAAGACTTCTTTGATACGCTCGCCCTGTGCCAGCTTCTCCTTGGTATCCGCATCCAATTCCGAACCGAACTGAGAGAACGCAGCAAGCTCTCTGTACTGTGCAAGTTCTGTACGAATAGGTGCCGCAATCTTCTTCATAGCCTTAATCTGTGCTGCGCCGCCCACTCGGGATACGGACAGACCCGCATTGACGGCCGGTCTGAAACCAGAGTTAAACATCTCTGTCTCTAAGTAAATCTGACCATCTGTAATGGAAATGACATTGGTCGGAATATAAGCGGATACATCGCCTGCCTGGGTCTCGATAATCGGGAGCGCTGTCAGGGAACCGCCGCCATACTCCTCATTCATTCTCGCCGCACGCTCCAGGAGTCTCGAGTGCAGATAAAATACATCACCAGGATAAGCTTCACGCCCCGGCGGTCTCTTTAAGAGCAAGGAGAGTGTACGGTAAGCCGTAGCATGTTTGCTCAGATCATCATAGACCACAAGCACATCCTCACCATTCTCCATCCATTCCTCACCGATTGCACAGCCTGAATACGGTGCAATGTACTGAAGCGGCGCAAGTTCACTGGCTGTCGCCGCCACTACCGTGGTATAGCTCATAGCACCATGCTCTGTCAGTGTCTTAACAATAGAGGCGACTGTGGAAGCCTTCTGTCCTATGGCCACATAGATACATTTGACGCCCTGTCCCTTCTGGTTAATAATGGTATCAATAACGATAGCCGTCTTACCGGTCTGTCTGTCACCGATAATCAGCTCACGCTGTCCTCTTCCAATCGGCACCATGGCATCAATAGCCTTAATACCTGTCTGTAATGGTGTATCCACAGATTTTCTTGTGATGACACCAGATGCAACTCTCTCAATCTTACGATATTTGTCAGTCTGAATCGGCCCTTTACCGTCAATAGGCTGCCCCAGGGCATTGACCACACGACCAAGCATGCAATCACCTACAGGCACTTCCACAACCCTGCCTGTAGTCTTTACGATATCGCCTTCATTAATATTATGCTGGCTTCCCAGTAAAACAGCACCAACATTATCTTCTTCCAGGTTCAGAACCATACCGTAAACTTCGCCGGGGAACTCTAACAGCTCACCCTGCATCGCATTCTCGAGTCCGTGCACACGAGCGATACCATCAGCCACCTGGATAACCGTACCCACTTCGGATACTTCCAGTTCTGAAGCATATCTCTTGATTTGATCCTTAATGACTGAACTGATTTCTTCTGGTCTTAAATTCATGGATCATACGCACCTTTCTTCTAGATTTCTTCAGATCTGCACCTTCAGCAGATCTCTTTGTAATTCATTTAATTTCGTACTGACACTGCTATCCACAACTCTGTCGCCAATCCGGATTACCATACCACCGATCAATGACTCATCTAATCCATAGTGAATCTCCATCGAGTTATATTTGGTGGTATCAAGCAGTTTCTGTTCAATCTTTTTGCACTGCTCTTCCTTAAGCGGGGCTGCGGTCGTCACCGTTGCGATACCGATTCCCTTATATTCCTTCACCTTAGCAACAAAATAATCCAGGATCTGGTCAATTTCCTTATAACGGTCTTTCGAGATAATGATAGTCAAAAAGCCTAACAGTTCCTCTGATATCCTTCCCGCAAACACATTTCTGGCAACCTCGATCTTCTCCTCCTTGATAATCTTCGGATGATTCATCAGTCTGCCAAAATCCTCATTCTCCGTAAGGATTTTCCGGAGCTGTTCAATTTCTTCCAACAGGACATCTATCTTGTTCTCTTCTACCGCGAGTTCAAACAACGCATCTCCGTATGTCTTTGAAATCAGCTTAGCCATGTGCTCTCACCTATTTCTTTCAACGTTTCTTCCACCAGACTGTCCTGTACAGTCGTATCGATTGCCGCACTGACAACCTTGCCGGCCATCATGGACGCCAATACTACCATTTCACGTTTTACCTCGTCGGCAGCTTTCTTCTTCTCCAGTTCTGCCTCTACGCCGGCTCTTTCAATAATTCTGGCAGCTTCTTCTTTTGCGTCCGCTACAATCTTGTTCTCATTGGCCAACGCCTTCTTCCTCGCTTCCGCAAGGATTGACTCGGCCTCTTTATCAATATCTTTTAACTTGGCTTCATACTCTTCTTTCAGTGCCCTGGCATTTTCCATATCTGCCGCAGCCGTATCAAGTTCATTCTTGATTCTCTCCTGACGCTTCTGCATCATATCCCTCACAGGATTGAACAGAAAATGGGAAGCGATCAAAAACAGCGAGAACACGGCTATGATCATCAAAACGGAATCCGCGATAAGCTGTAAGTCAAGATCAAATAATCTCGGCGCCATCTCCGCGGATGCCAGCACCAAACCCGTAGCTGTTACATTCAAGCCCTTCGTCCCCCTTTCTTATAATTATCTCTAAATTGTATCCGAGGCCGCGAAGCGGATCTCGTGAAGTTAATTCCGCAAAATCTTCTCAACTTATTCCAAGGCCGCAAAGCGGTCCTTGAGGAGCTAATTCCGCAGGAATTTGCTCCAACTTCTTAGGGCAGTAAAGGCTTAACGAACAACAGCAGCATCGCAATCAACAGACCATACAGACCTGTAGTCTCGGCAACGGCCTGACCTAATAACATGGTGGATGTAACATCGGATTTAGCACCCGGATTTCTTCCCACTGCCGCAGCCGCATGTCCCGCTGCAATACCCTGACCTACACCAGGTCCGATACCAGCGATAACTGCAAGTCCGGCACCGATTGCTGAACATCCCAAGATAAAATTGTTGTTAAATTCTCCCATTTTTGATTTCCTCCTTTAATATGTGTTTCAAAATTTAAAATGGTTTGTTTAATAAAATTACTCGTCTGTGGTACAGGCATTGGTAATGTATGTCATAGTCAGCATACAGAACACATATGTCTGGATTGCCCCCGAAAACAGGTCGAAGTACACATGAAGCGCTGCCGGCCAGATAATGGCAATCTTCGACAAAAGTGCATACACCAGCGCCAGCATAACCGTGCCGGATAAGACATTGGCAAACAGACGAAGCGACAATGAGATCGGTACTGCAATCTCACCAATCATGTTGATCGGTGCCCAGACAGGCCACGGATCACACAGACTGGCAATGACGCCCTTTACCTTCTGATATTTGAACTGATTATAGTGAATCAACACAAACGTCATGATACCCATTGCAAAGGTCACTCCATAATCAGCGGTCGGCGGCCGCAGGCCAAACAATCCTGAAATATTGCTAAGCAGGATAAAGATGAAGATCGTGCCGATATAATTGCGAAACTTGGGGCTGAATTTGCCCATAACGCCGCCAATCATCTTGTCCAGCATCTCCACCACCAGTTCAACAATATTCTGGAAAGTACCCGGAACATCCGATGCATGTTTGATAGCACGGTTTGCCACAAGGCTGAACGCCACGATTACCAACATGACAATCAGCACACACACATGGGTCGTTGTAATCCACACTGTCTGTCCAAACAGTTCATAGGAGAATACCCCATGGATCATAAAGTCAATGTCCGCACCAGCAGATAATAAAATTCCCTGTCCCATACTTTCACCTCCTTCTACACATCTATTCTTTAAAATAACACCTTTTATAAAAAGAGCGCTGTCAGGCGTTCTTTCAGACAATCATAACATTTTCATACAACATCATCCGGCTGTTTGTGTACCTTCCCGCCGCACACTTTGTGTATAAGAGGATTAAAATAAGCCGATAACTTCATCCCCATATAGCCGCAAAATGTAAAAATCGGATTGGCAAACTCCGTATAAATGAGAACCGCCATCACGATCACCAGAACCAGATACCGTATGATATTGTTGACACCCATACTTTTTACTGCATCCTTTTCTGGCATATCAAGACCCCGGTTTAAAGACCACCACATATGAACGGATCCTGCCATGGCAAGAATCACACCGATCCATAATCCAAGACTATAGGATATCTCTGTTGAAAAAAACAACAGCACCATCTCAAAAATAATACCATATAAGAAAATCCCCAGACAAAGCTCAAACAATGTCGGATCTATTTTTCTTTTCATAATCCTTCTCCGTCCTTCGCCTGCGGGTACTGGCCGGCGTCTCGTAAATCTTCTTTGCGAACCGGAACACATTGGTGAATCCCGCCAGTGCACCCACAAAAAAAAGCACCACTGTCCAGACAGAAGTCCCCAGTTTATGATCTATAAACATACCCACAAAGGAACATAGTAAAATAGGAACCAGCATGTTAATGCCAAACTGGGTTATCATCATCAGCGCCTGGTAGACATTTCTGTTATATTTCAAAATACATTCCTTTCCAAATAAAACCTAACAGTAAAATTATATCCACTTTTGGTACTTATGTCCAGTATTATTGTGTAAATTAGATAAGTAATCAAAGAATTTAAAACAATTTACATTGACTTTTGACCGCCGTAAGTGTAACGTAACGAGTAAGAGATGATTTCACGTTTTCTTTACCTATGGGGAGGTAATATGGCAAGTCCGATTTTATACCGTAAAAGACTGATTCCGGATGAATGTGTGCTGTTGAAGGACGACAGGCTCCTATACCGTGATGAGAAAATTATCGTAACCGGCTGGAATACCTTAAAGCCCCGCAAGGACCTCCATCATGGCTTCTCCTGCTACTATCTGCAGGAAGGCATAAAAGTGAGCCGCTTTTATCGGGAAGACAACTCACTCCTGTACTGGTACTGTGATATTGTTGATTATGACCACGATACCGATACAGATACATACATCATCACCGATCTTCTTGTGGATGTGATCGTCTATCCGGACGGCTTTGTCAAGGTCGTTGATATTGATGAGCTTGTGACCGCACAGGAAACCGGTCTGCTTACTGATGATATGCTCAAAAAATCACTTCTCAACCTAAACCATCTGCTACAGATAATCTATGCCGGTGGATTCAATCAATTACAGTCTCCCATTGAACAATATGTAACTTAATAGAAAATATGTCCGCCAATCCTGTATTTGGGAGTGATCCCGTCTATCGGTGTCCTGAAATATACACAGTTGCCCACATTGGTCGCCCCACTCATCACTTCATCTGCCGCCTGATAGCACTTGGCTGTCGCTCTGCCCTCCGCCAATGCCAGTGCCAGTCTTCCGCTGCCTACCGGTGAAAACTGCTTATTTTGATAAATAACTCCCGTTACTGTATCAGGATAGACCGAACTCAACACACGGTTAATGACTACTGATCCTACGGCCACCTGACCGGCATAGGGCTCTCCACCGGCCTCACAATAAATCAGATTGGCCAGAAGATACCTGTCTCCTTCCGAAAAGTTCACCTCAGAAATATCCCGCCAGCTGGACTGTGCCGCCATTTCCGACATTCGCATCTCTTCCGCCAGTTTTGCCCGCAGTGCAGTCAGATTCGCTTCCTGTTCCTTAATACTCTGCTCATAAGCAAGAGCCTCCGCCTCTGCCTGGGAAATCTGACTTTCCGTGGCATGAATGGAATTGGATGTCTGACTGACCAGCCCGGACACACGGCTTTGTTCCGCCACAACCTGAATCTTATACTCATCGAGCTCTGCCTTATTTTCTTCCTGCTTCTGTCTGGCTAATTCCAGTTCCGCCTGTTTCTGTTCCATGGCGGCCTGGGAGTCCTTATACTCCTGCAAGACCTTCTGCTGGTATGATGACAGCTGCTCAATATAATCATTCTTATTCAGAAAATCCGAAAAATTCCCAGAAGAAAAAAAGAGCTCCATATACAGAAAGTTGCCACGTTCATACATGAACTGAATCTGATGTTTCATCGCATCATAGTGTTCGTCTTTTAACGTGATCGCTACTTCAAGCTCTTCGTTTACTTGCTCAATCTCCTCGTCTAATACCGCAATCTCAGCTTCCTTATCAACTATATTCTGCTCCAGTTCACTCAGATTATTGCTTACCTGAGTCAGCTCCGTATTCAAAGTTGTCAGGGCACCTTTCAGAGAATCCTGCTGTTCATTCAGATTTTTCAGATTCTCCTCAGTCTCATCAAGTCTGGATTCCGTCTCCTGCTTTTCTCTTTCTGCCTGACGAATTTTCTCCCTGGTCTCCTCCGTGGCCTGTACGGAGAAGGGCATGACACTGCACAGCAAAATAAGCGCAAGGCAAGCTGCCAGCTTTTGCTTTCTCTCCATATATTCCCTCCGACCTTAACACTGTTCGATCAGATCTACCCTCCTCTGGTGTCTTTCCACCCCGGAAAACTCCGTATCCAAAAAGATATCTACAATATTAAGTGCAACACTCTCCCCGATAATCGAGGCTCCCATGGCAAGTACGTTTGCATCATTATGTTCTCTTGTAAGCCTTGCAGATACCGGATCGCCACAGAGCGCGCAGCGTATTCCCTTCACCTTGTTTGCCGTGATGGAAATACCAATTCCCGTGGTACAGATCACAATTCCCCTGTCACACTTCCCGGATGCCACCGCTTTAGCCACAGCAGCTCCGTAAACCGGATAATCGCAGGAACTTTTATCCGCACAGCCATAATCCTTATATTCCAATCCCCGCTCCTGCAAATGCGCCATCACTTTCTGCTTTAAGTCAAATCCGCCATGATCACTGCCAATCGCTATCATATGCTTCCTCCTTCACAAAGAGACATTTATCATTATCATAAATTAATCTATTGTTATCTTACACCTAAATCCGCGCTATTTCAACTCTGTTACTCTGTGCCCTGCCGCTTTCAACAGCCTGTTCATCACAGCCTGTCCCACACCGGCTCCTTCAAAGCTCTCTGAATATATGATTTCTACATCCTCATCATCAAATTCTCTTAAAATCCTGTACAGCCGCCTTGCCATAGCACTTTCATCCAGACGGCTTCCGGCGTTCTTACACACATCTGCCCGATATGCGCCAATCGTAGCATCTGTTGCAATAACACCTGTTTTTTTATTTTCATCCCGCCACTGATCCAACTGTGCATTAATATAATCCACTACCTGCTGCTCCGACCCCGAGATAATCGTCAATTCTCCTTTCGGCGCATAATGTCTGTACTTCATACCCGGTGCCTTAGGTGCCTGTCCGCTGTCACTGCGAAGTATGGTCACATCTTCCTCCACCCGTCCAAGAGCAGACTTAAGCATCTGTCCGGTGATATACCCTGGCCGCAGTATGGTTGGCACCTGCTCCGTCAGATCCACAATTGTTGACTCCAGCCCCAGTTCCACATCTCCGCCGTCCAGAATCATCTCAATCCTGCCATCCAGATCCTGCCTTACATATTTGGCCACCGTAGGGCTGGGTCTTCCTGAACGGTTCGCGCTGGGCGCAGCCACATAACCGCCGGCCGCCTCAATAAAGGCAAGCGCCGTTTTATGGGACGGCATGCGCACTGCCACCGTATCAAGTCCCCCTGTAGTCTCTCCAGGTACCAGATCCGACTTCTCCAGAATCATAGTAAGCGGGCCCGGCCAGAAAGTCTCCGCCAGCTTCACCGCCTCCGCCGGCACCTTTTTGACAATCGCCGCAAGCGCCTCCCATCTGGCAATATGTACGATCAAAGGGTTATCCGATGGTCTGCCCTTCGCTGCATATATCTTCCGGGAGGATGCCGGATTCAAGGCATCCCCGCCCAGTCCGTACACCGTCTCTGTAGGAAAAGCTACCAGGCCGCCGGAACGTATGATTTCCCCGGCCTGCCGCACTGCTTCCCCGTCTATATTATTTTCATCTATCTGTACTATCCTGGTCTTCACATCCGCATGCTTCCTTTATCTACCTTTCTGGTCGTTCAAATGTTGTAAAATCGCAAGATGAATCGCCCAGGCGGCTTTTTCCTGATAAATATCAGAAGATAACTTCTGCGCTTCTTCATAATTGGATAAAAACCCACATTCCACAATGACAATCGGGGAGGAAGTCTTCTTTAAAAGATAATAACTGTCATTGGCTTTGGCCTGTCTGGTATTATCCGGATCCAGATCAGCCGTCATCACCTGCTGGATCCTCTGCGCCAGCTCTTTACTCTCTTCACTGCCCGCATAATAAAAAACCTGCGCACCATGTACATATTCTTCATGGTAACTGTTCTGATGAATACTTACGGTGAGGTCAGGCTCTTTCTCCTCAATAATACTTACCCTGTTCTTCATGTCCTGCACCTTTTTATTCGGTGCACTCTCATCATAAAGCCCTGCATCCGACTCCCTGGTCAGCACGACGTCCACATCCGCCATTACAAGGAACTTCTGAAGTTTCCTTGCTATTTGCAGATTGATGTCCTTCTCCAGACTGCCGTCTACACCAACTTTACCCGGATCTGTCCCTCCGTGCCCGGCATCAATGACCACACAGGGCCTTTTGGCAGCCGTCTCCACCTGCCCGGAAGAAGCCATCCTAACGCCTCCGCGCACAGCGAAACAAATACTGAACAGCATAAGTGCCCATAAAACGCCCTGGATTATCCTCTCACCATTTAGCGGTTTGTTCCCTTTCATATCTCATTCCTAACACCAACGCCTTTATAAATGCATATGAAAGGATCGCCCCAAAAATGCGGGTATGGACTTTTTACTGATTCATATATTCTTCAATCACATCCCAGATGGAATCCACCTCATAGCCGAGTTTCCATTCCGCCACACCTGCAATCCCATACTTCTGCATGATATTCAGTTTCACACGGATTGACTCGGCATCCTCCAGCCATACCTGGCAAAAACCGCTCTCGGACTGATACTCCCCGTAATTCTGACAGGTCTCCTCGTCCCATCTGGTTGTAATGCCATGCTGTGTAATATATTCCTGGGCCTTCTCCATGCCTACTGCCTGACTGGATACATTCGTGCCCGCAGTTTCCCATATTCTGGTATAGAAAGGAATGCCATTGATTATTTTTTCTGCCGGCACCTGTTCCACGGTGTTGGCAATCCCTTTCTCCACAAAATCAATAGACGCCACGGATCCGGCCTCTTTGCTTCCGCCGTAGTGTTCATCATATCCCATGATCACCACATAATCCGCCACCAGACCCTGTTCCGCCCGGTTATAATGGTCAGTATGATCCATGGGCACATAGTTATCCACAGACAATACAATGCCATGCTCCCGGCAGGGAATGGAAAGCTCCCTGATGAATTCGATAAAGGGTTCCCCTGCATCCAGACTGATATTCTCAAAGTCAATATTGAGACCGTCCAGTTTATATTCCAGTGCAGTATTGATCAGACCGTCTATCAGATGCGTCCTGTTGGTTGTGCCCGCAAGCACTTCATACATATCCACATCCTTGCTTTCCACATTGCCTACCAGCGCCCATACTTCGATTCCTCTTTCATGGGCCTTGTCCACATAAGTCTTGGTCGCAAAACTACTGAAATCACCCTGATTACCTACCAAAGTAAACCAGGTCGGAGATATCACATTGATACCTTTTGTACCGCCAAGCATCGCATCAAGCGTCTCATTTCCGTCTACGCCTCCTATACCGTGCCAGGCCATATTTATTTTATAATCCCGGGTGTTTGCTTCATAGACCGGCTCCACGTAATCTGTCACCGGTACGGGTGTCTGCGTCTTATGCCCTTCCAGCCTCTTATTTTCCACATAACCCATAATGGCATCCCTGGTCTTTATCTTCGTCCAGTTCTCCATCTCCTCTAAAACAATGACCTCATCGCCCTTTTGCACATCCGTCAGGATATCACTCTTAATGCCGCCCTGATAACGCACCTGGGTATCCTTGGCGATTA
Source organism: bacterium 0.1xD8-71 (assembly GCA_003612405.1). Classification (GTDB taxonomy): domain Bacteria; phylum Bacillota; class Clostridia; order Lachnospirales; family Lachnospiraceae; genus UBA3282. The sequence goes on along the minus strand of RAYR01000018.1, from coordinate 44,920 downwards.
CGGCTGTCTGTCTCTCGTTCCATTCCGTATATACCTGCATACGGTTAGGCGCCGTAAAAAGTTCATAGGAAAAGTTCGCATATTCCTTTACATAGTCAGCCGCGATATAAAGCATGTCCCCCTCATACCTGGAAATCACATATTCTCTTGTCTCCTCTTCGCCTCCCCGGGTCAACGTGCTGGTTCCAATTTCAGTTCTGACAATCTTATCCGGCAGGGCATAGAGAAGCAGCCCCTCCTTTTTGTCTTCATAAAATCTATCATTAAAGTATTTATGCACCGTAGCCAAATCAAAATAACACACCCCGTCCCAAAGTCTGGCATGTTCTTCTATCCGCTCATCCTGCAATATCACAGGTACATCACCGGCCCCCATGACACCAAAATACTCTGTCAAATCTGCTCTCTCTTTAGAATAGGAATATTTCTCCAACAGCTTGGCTCCAACCCCCGCTGCCGCGATCACAATAATAAGGACGATCGCAATTATCACCGGAATCACTTTTTTCATTTATCCAGCTCCTTTCTGACCGTCCTTAATTATAGCAAACTATTTCTTTCCAGTCATTATGATTTTGATATTTTTCGCATTTTTTCGCTTTTTTTCGCATGAATGAAAAACGCTGTCCCAAAATCTCCCACCATATCAACATAGAATCCGTAAACGCCAGCAAGCGGGAACTTCCTTGCGCAATGAATAACACACATCAATATCGAAGATACTTTGTCTCATACAGTGTAACCGTCCACACCAGAATCTAACCTGCCAAAAGGAAATTTAAATAATCAATTGTGATATACTAACGGCATATGATATATGGGGTGGAAATAGTTCTGAAGATATCTCTGACATGCAAAATAAAAAAATAACTGTATAACCTACTCATTCCTTGTGAATTATAATTGTGAATGTAGAGGGGAACAAGATTGGGTTTCTGACCAGGCACATCGCCTATAAGACTTTCTCCGTCTGATTGAATAACGCGGAGAAACAGATGTTATTATTTATGAAATTGTGCATGCCTCCCTTCGCTGCCGATTATCAGAAGACATCTCGTAGTTGGATTATAACCATAATCTGACAAAAAAGCAAGCAATTTCTAAAATTATTAAAATTTTTTAAACACTTTCCGCGCGCTATTGACTAAAACTGACGCAAAGTATAATATAATGGCAAAAAGTAAATCCCTTCAGAATTTACTTTATAATATATAACAAAGAAGGATGTGAACATCTCAATGAAAATAGAAAAGGTAAATGAACACCAGATCCGCTGCACCCTCACACGGGAGGATCTGCTTAACAGAGAGTTAAAGATAAGCGAACTGGCTTATGGTACCGAAAAAGCCAAGAGTCTCTTCCGTGATATGATGCAGCAGGCCGCCTACGAATGTGGCTTTGAAGCCGAAGATATCCCGCTGATGATCGAAGCGATTCCTTTAAATGCCGAGTGTATCGTTCTGATTGTCACCAAAGTGGAGGATCCCGAAGAACTGGATACCCGTTTCTCCAAATTTGCACCTTCCGTTCATGACGAGGACGGATTCGCGGAAGAAACGGAGGAACTTATGGAAAGCTTTGCCGACGGCGCAGATGAGGTGCTCAATATGCTTCGTAAAATGAACGGATCAGGACTGTCAGAGGAGACGTCACAGCCATCCGCTTCAAATTCCGGCCGCCGTACTTCCAAAACCGACAAAGAACCCACCCCCGTCAGGATCACTAGCAGACTGTTCTCTTTTCCTTCGCTGCGTGAAGTAACAAGACTGGCTCATGTGGCAGCCTCTTCCTATCCGGATATGAATTCTCTTTATAAAGATGAAGCATCCGACAAATATCTTCTTCTTTTGGATCCGGCTTCCTTATCTGCTGACGAATACAACCGCGTATGCAGCCTGATTTCAGAATACGCCAGAACCGAAAAAACCGCAGTTGCCACCAGCGCATATCTGGAGGAGCATTACGAACCCCTGATCAAAGATAATGCTTTAGAAGTTTTAGCGCAGATATAAAGGCACACAAAAACGCACGGAAATCGTTCCCGTGCGTTTTATCTTTCATGAATCAGTATTCTTTTACGCGCCTGTAACCGCATCAATCCTGGACATTAAATCCTCAATTGCAATACCATGTACCATTGCAGCCTCTTCCAGAGTCTCTCCCTGGGCAGACGGACATCCCAAGCAGTGCATGCCAATCTCCATAAGAACCGGGGCAATATCCATATTAATCCTGAGCGCTTCACCGATAGTTGTATCTTTACTGATCTGTGCCATATTTACACCTCCAATTTATCATTACAAATAATAGTCTGTTAGAATAGGCATAATCTATTCATGTTGATTATAATAGGAATGTAGATGTTGTGCAAGCAATTTCTCGCTTGCTCTTTTTAATATAGAAAATTTCCCCTTCTGCATCCTGACTATCAATATTTTGTGCCCTTTATTTCTTACATACAATTTTCACAAAATTTTAAGTTAATTTTTGGCATTTGTATGCGAAAAAGTACAAAGGCTGTATTGACTCTTTCAGCTCCTATAACATATAATATTGGTACTGGATAAGCATGTTTTAACCACAAAACATTATTAAAAAATTTTAAATAGGAGGTTATTTCAAAATGAGACCAGAATGGAAAGATTTTGTAGGCGGTAAGTGGGACAAAGAAGTCAATGTCCGTGACTTTATCCAGAGGAACTATCATCCTTATGATGGTGACGAGTCCTTCCTAGCCGAAGCTACACAGAACACAAAAGACTTATGGGCACAGGTTCTTGAATTACAGAAACAGGAACGTGAGGCTGGCGGTGTACTTGATATGGACACCAAGGTGGTTTCCACCATCACATCCCATGGCCCTGGCTACCTGGACAAGAGCAAGGAGACAATCGTAGGCTTCCAGACCGATAAGCCTTTCAAGCGTTCCCTTCAGCCTTACGGCGGTATCAGAATGGCTGAGAAAGCATGTTCCGACAATGGTTACGAAGTTGATCCTGAGATCAGCGAGTTCTTCTCCACTCACAGAAAGACACACAATGCAGGTTGTTTCGATGCATATAATGCAGAGATGAGAGCCTGCCGTTCTTCCCACATCATCACAGGTCTTCCGGATGCTTACGGCCGTGGCCGTATCATTGGCGACTACAGGCGTGTTGCTCTGTATGGTATCGACAGACTGATCGAGGATAAGCAGGATCAGAAGGATTCCACAGGCCGTGTTATGACAGATGATGTAATCCGTCTTCGTGAAGAGCTTTCCGAGCAGATGGTTGCTCTGAAACTGATGAAAGAAATGGCTGCTTCTTATGGCTGCGATATCTCCAAACCCGCTTCTAACGTACAGGAAGCTATCCAGGCTACTTATTTTGGATATCTTTGCGCTGTAAAAGAACAGAACGGTGCAGCTATGTCCCTTGGCCGTACATCTACTTTCCTTGATATCTATGCTGAAAGAGATCTGGCTAACGGTACCTTCACAGAGCAGCAGATCCAGGAGTTCGTTGATCACTTCATCATGAAACTGAGACTGATCAAATTTGCCCGTACACCTGAGTACAACCAGATTTTCGCTGGCGATCCGGTATGGGTAACCGAGTCTCTCGGTGGTGTTGGTGTTGACGGTCGTCCGATGGTAACAAAGATGAGCTTCCGTTATCTGCACACATTAACCAACTTAGGACCTTCTCCGGAGCCCAACTTAACAGTTCTCTGGTCCACAAGGCTTCCTGAGGCATGGAAGAAATACTGTGCTAAGATGTCCATCCAGACTTCTTCCATCCAGTATGAGAACGATGATCTGATGAGAGTGACTCATGGTGATGACTACGGTATCGCATGCTGCGTATCTTCCATGGTTATCGGTAAAGAAATGCAGTTCTTCGGCGCACGTGCTAACGTTGCCAAGTGTCTGTTATACGCTTTAAACGGTGGTATTGATGAAGTTACCAAGAAACAGGTTGGTCCTAAGTATCGTCCTGTTACCGGTGACGTTCTCGATTACGATGACGTTATGGATAAATTTATTGACATGTTAGAGTGGCAGGCAGATGTATATGTAAACACATTGAACATTATCCACTACATGCATGACAAATACTGCTATGAGAGAGCAGAGATGGCTCTTCATGACAGAAACGTTAAACGTTACTTCGCAACTGGTGTTGCAGGCCTTTCCATCGTAGCTGACTCCCTGTCCGCTATCAAGTATGCCAAGGTTGAGCCTATCAGAGACGAAGACGGTATCATCGTTGACTTCAAGACCACCGGTGAGTTCCCGAAATATGGTAACGACGATGACCGCGTAGATGAAATTGCTCAGGAGATTGTGCACAAGTTCATGACCGCCATCAGAAGACATCACACCTACAGAGAAGGTGTTCCGACAACTTCCATCCTTACCATTACTTCCAACGTAACTTACGGTAAGGCTACAGGTAACACCCCTGACGGACGTAAGAAAGGTCAGCCTTTTGCTCCTGGTGCTAACCCGATGCATGGACGCGATACTCATGGTGCAGTTGCTTCCTTATCTTCTGTATCCAAACTTCCGTTCAACGATGCACAGGATGGTATCTCCAATACCTTCACCATCATTCCTGGTGCTCTTGGTAAAGAAGATCAGGTATTTGCAGGCGATATCGAAGTGGATCTTAATAAATAAGTGATCAATGAATATTTTTCGTTGATCGGAAAAAAATCCATATATGGCAGATTTTTTTCCAGAGATATAAAAGGAGGAAATAATATATGGATGACAAAAAAATGATTGATGACTTTGTTAAGATGATGGATTCCGGGATGGCACAGGGTGTCGGACATGTGAATGTGGAAGTCGATGACAAAGCGCAGGAATCAAATATTCAGACCATGGGGTGCACGGATTGCTCCCGTACCCCATTGGCCTGTAGTGTTCCAACTCTCCACGAGGGACTGGATGATTTTAAATAGCATTGAGCCATAGTTGCGAAGCAACGCGCTCACGAGTGTATGGCTCAATACCATAACCAAATTATATTATAGGAGGACAAAACAATGGCAGCAGCAAATGCTCAGGTAGATAACTTAGTTTCTTTATTAGATGGTTATGCAACAAAAGGCGGCCATCACCTTAACGTTAACGTACTCAACAGAGATACATTATTAGATGCTCAGAAGCATCCTGAGAACTATCCTCAGTTGACAATCCGCGTATCCGGTTATGCAGTTAACTTCATCAAGTTAACACCGGAACAGCAGGCAGACGTTATCTCTCGTACATTCCATGAGAGTGTTTAACAAAGGTAAATTCCTGCGGAATTAACCTTGCGAGTTCCGCTTCGCGGACTCGGGATAAGCGTAAGAGCTAGTATTCTTTAAGGGGCTGACCGGACTTCCGGTTGGCTCCTTTTTCTATGAAAATTACAAACTGTCTGGTTTTTTGTCTTTATAAAGAGTATACTATTGTTATCATGGATAGAAAGGCAGGTTATAATTATGCAGGGCAGAATACATTCTTTAGAGAGCTTTGGCACCGTAGACGGTCCCGGAACGCGTTTTGTGGTCTTTGTCCAGGGATGTCCTATGCGTTGTGCCTACTGTCATAATCCCGATACCTGGGAAATGAACGGCGGCACACTGATGGAGCCGGAATATATTTTTGAACAATACAAACGGAATGAGGCATTTTACAAAGGCGGCGGCATTACCGTCACCGGCGGAGAACCTCTGATGCAGGTAGATTTTCTAATTGACCTGTTCACCATCGCCAAGGCTAATAACGTGCATACCTGTATTGATTCCTCTGGTATCGCATACAAGAAAAATGCCAATCCCGAATGGCTTGCCAAACTGGATAAGCTGATGACCTTAACAGATCTGGTCATGCTTGATATCAAACATATCGATCCGGAAAAGCACAAGGAGCTTACTTCTCAGCCCAATGAGGGAATCCTGGCCTTTGCCGAATATCTGAACGAGAAGCAGGTTGATATGTGGATTCGCCATGTTATTGTTCCGGGAATTACAGATGATGACAAATACCTCTACCAGCTGGGATATTTTATCGGTGCCTTCACCAACTTAAAGGCCCTTGACGCGCTTCCTTATCACACCATGGGTGAATCGAAGTATGAGAAACTGGGTATGAAATACAAACTTGCCGGTGTTCCGCAAATGGATAAGGATAAACTGGTAGAGAAAAAGAAAGTCATTCTGGGCGGTATCCGCAAACGCCGTGAGGAGCTTGGCATAAAGAACCATCACGAGGAGTAGGGCACAATATCAATCGGCAATTATACGGCCGTTTCCACACTTTACCCTTGTATATTTATTGCATTTATATTAGAATAAGATGTAGGTAATTGATAAATATATATCAATTTCAAACAGTCTTATTTTCAAGGAGGATAATTGTTATGGCATATGTAATTAGTGACGCTTGTGTATCATGCGGCGCATGTGAGGCTCAGTGCCCGGTAGGCGCTATCAGCATGGGAGATGGCAAATTCGAGATCGACCCTGCTAAGTGCATCGATTGCGGATCTTGTGCAGGTGTTTGCCCGACAGGTTCTATCTCTCAGGGTTAATGATCCTACAATCCCCTATCAAAGATTGATAGGGGATTTTCTTTTGCCTTTAGGCAGTTTTTCCTTAATCAGGTGTCTTTGTCTTATCATCTCATCAATCTTCCGATAGTGTTCCTCCTCCTGTTTCCAATGCTCTTCATCCCGTTCTTCCTGCTGTCTGAACTGATAATCCAACTCTTTTAGGATACTCTCCTTAATTTCTGTGCACATCTCCTGATTAGCCGTCTTGACAGCCTCCGTAACCATATGCTGCAAAAGATATTGCAGCCTCGCCGCCTTCTGCGTTCTGTCCATATCCTCCTGTACTGTATATTCTGACAGGCTTTCTCCTGGTGTCTCTATGATCGGCTCCTTCCCTTTAGAAAGGGTAACCATATACTTCTTTGCCTTTTTCATGACCATATCCTCCACCTTATGTTCCATACTTTCTTCTTTTTGTCTTTCCATATTCTGATCCTTTTTTTCCGGTACCTGCTCTTTCGTCAATACCTCGTCTATGTTTTCCTGCCCGGATTTATCAGCCGCAGCAATAATCCCCCCGCCGCCCCGCAGGACCGTACGTATTGCCTTCAGCTGCAATCCCTGTTCTTTTAACAGTTTAATCCGTTGTAACTGTTCGATATCTCCGGCGGTATAACAACGATGTCCCATCTCATTGCGCTTAATGGCCAATTGCAGCTCGTCCTCCCAATAGCGCAGCACATGTGTTTCCACCTGTACCTTTTTTGCAGCCTCCGATATGTAGTAAATTGTGTTTTCTCCCATATTGTTTCTCCTTTCCAGTTATCATTTCTAATAATAAAAGAGACGCCGCCACTCCTGACTCGTCTCTTTTGTAAATGCCTGTGTATTTTATTTTTGTAAATTCGCAAATTTGGTATAATCCGGCAGCCATACCAGTTCTACCGTACCGATTGGTCCGTTTCTCTGTTTTGCAATAATAATCTCCGCAATTCCCTTCTTCTCTGTATCCTTGTTATAATAATCATCCCGGTAAATGAACATGACTACATCGGCGTCCTGCTCGATGGCCCCCGACTCACGCAGGTCTGACAGCATCGGTCTGTGATCCGGTCTTTGCTCCACTGCCCTGGAAAGCTGTGACAGCGCAATCACCGGCACTCGAAGCTCTCTGGCCAATGCCTTTAAGGAACGGGAAATATCCGAAATCTCCTGCTGTCTGGAATCTGTAGATCTGCCGCTTCCGGACATCAACTGTAAATAGTCAATAATGATCATTTCCAGATTATGCTCCAATTTATACTTACGGCACTTGGAGCGCATCTCGGAAATGCTGATACCGGGCGTATCGTCAATAATCAGATTCGACTTGCCAATCACCGCCGCACTCTCAATCAGCTTTTCCCACTCGACATCAGAGAGGTTACCCGTCCTGAGATGCTGGGAGTCTACGCGGGACTCCATGGAAAAAAGTCGGTTGACCAGCTGTTCCTTTGACATCTCCAAACTGAAGATTGCCACAGTCTTATTCTGCTTAAATGCCACGTATTCAGCCACATTTAAGACAAAGGCCGTCTTTCCCATAGATGGTCTGGCAGCCACCAGAATGAGATCGGAAGGCTGCATACCGGCTGTCTTATAATCAAGATCCAGGAAACCGGTTGCCACACCGGTAACATTGCCTTTATTATGGGATGCCCGCTCGATATTATCCATAGCGTTCATGACAATCTGTCTGATGGGAACAAACTCATCACTGTTCCTTCGCTGTATCAGATCAAAAACCCGTTTCTCTGTGTCCTCCAGAATATTTTCCAGGCTCTCTTTGCCCACATAACAGGTATTGGCAATTTCCTCGTTAATGCGGATCAGTCTCCGAAGAGTTGCTTTTTCCGCCACGATATTGGCATAATATTTTATATTTGCGGAAGTCGGCACCGCAGTAATCAGGTCACGGATAAACTCCAGGCTGCTCACCTCCGGGGGCACATCCTTTTCTTTCAATCTATCCTGCAACGTCACCAGATCTACCGGTTTACCCTCATCGTTGAGTTCCACCATCGCGTCAAAGAGGGTTCCGTACTGTTTGTTATAAAAATCCTCTCCCAGCACAATCTCAGCTGCTACCACGATCGCTTCCCTGTCCATAATCATAGAACCGATGACAGACTGTTCCGCCTCCATACTGTGCGGTAAAATTCTCTTGAGTAAAGATTCCTCCAATGTCTGTCACCTACACTTCTTCTATCACTTTAACCTTCAGCTTGCCAATCACTTTGGTGTGCAGTTTCACACCTACTTCATAAACACCCAGGGCCTTGATCGCTTCCGGTAGCTGTATCTTCTTCTTATCCAGTTCCAATCCACACTGTTCTTTAGCAGCCTGCGCAATCTCCTTGGAAGAGACGGAACCAAAGGCTCTGCCGCCCTCCCCGGACTTCATCTTAAGAACCACTTCCTTCGTTTCCAGTACCTTCGCCAGTTCCTGCGCTGCCTCAAGCTGCTCCTGTGCCACCTTTTCAGCATTAGCCTTCTGTAATTTCAGATCATTCATATTCTTGGCGTTGGCTTCCACACCAAGTTTTTTGGGCAGTACAAAGTTTCTTGCATACCCGTCACTGACATTCACAATCTCACCCTTTTTACCCAGGGACTTTACGTCCTCCAACAAAATAACTTTCATTCTGATAAACCTGCTCCTTTCCAAACCTGCGGAATTATCTGCATAACCACTGTCTGCGTCAGCATAAGTAAAGAAAATTTATGACAATTCTCCTTCCGCAATCATCGCATCAAGTGTCCTCTTAATCGTCACAATACCTTCTTCCAGTGTACCATTTTCAATCTGTGCACCGGCAATATTCAAATGACCGCCGCCACCCATTCTCTCCATAACCACCTGCACATTTACCTCATCAATGGAACGTGCACTGATATAAATGATTCCATTATAAGGGGTAAGAATAAAGCTGGCCTTGATTCCCCGGATATTTAAGAGTTCATTGGCCGCCTGCGCACCCACCACTGTAGGGCTTGCCACATCTACCCCGGTACATACTGATATGGCATAGTAATCCCTGTAAATCTCCGCCTGACTGACCGCATCCGCCTTGGCCTTATACTCTGCCGCATCATCCCGGAAAATCTTCCTTACACGAGTCACATCAGCGCCGTTTCTGCGCAAAAAAGCCGCCGCTTCAAAAGTTCTGACGCCTGTTTTGGTCATGAAATTATTGGTATCAATCATAATACCGGAATACATACAGTCTGCTTCCTCAGACCTCAGTTTCAGATCGTCGCTGATATACTGCAAAATCTCGGATACCATCTCACAGGCCGAGGAGGCGTACGCTTCTATGTAAGATAAAGTTGCGTTCTCAATAACCTCCGTGCCCTGTCTGTGATGATCCAGAACCACCACGGACTTACAGCGTTTTAACAGTTCCGGGCACTCCGTAATACTGGGTTTATTCACATCAACCACAACCAGTACTGCATTGTTACCCACCATTTCGAGCGCCTGCATATTATTGATGATCATGTCCTCGGCATATTCCTCATTATGCAGAAACATGTCCACCATAGGCTGTGTGGAGGAGGTCACATCATTTAACACAATATGGGCCTTCTTTTCCATGGTCTTGGCAATCCTGTAGATACCCACAGAAGCGCCGAAACTGTCTACATCGCCCATACGGTGGCCCATCACATACACATCGTCTTTCACGGAGATAATCTCCTTGAGAGCATGGGCTTTTACCCTTGCCTTCACACGAGTACTCTTTTCCACCTGCTGGCTCTTGCCGCCATAATAAATCACATTTTCGGGCACCTTTACCACTGCCTGATCACCGCCGCGGCCCAGGGCAACGTCAATGGCATTTCGTGCAAATTCATAATTCTGCGCATAGGTAAGGCCATTCAGTCCCATACCGATACTAATCGTGACAGCCATTTCATTTCCGATATTAACAGTCTTTACGTCCTCCAACAGATCAAAGCGGCTTTCCTGAAGCTGTGTGACTGCCTGCTTGCGCATGATAACCAGATATTTATCCTTCTCAAGTTTCTTGCAGATACCGTCCATGGCGGCAATATATTTATTTACCTTACGATCGATCAGTGCAATTAACAGAGAACGTCTGACTTCCTCCACGCTCTCCAGAGCCTCTTCATAATTATCCAGATAGATAAGCCCCACTGCCAGAGACTGATCATCCACTTCTTTCAAGGCAATCTTAAGGGCCGTCTCATCAAACAAATACATGGCAATCAGATATCCGTCATATCCTTTTGCCTCTATGATATCGCTGTTCTGTGCCATTTCTTTCAGAGATATCTTCTTCAGTTTGGCAATATAATTACCTGCCTCATATTCTACATCAAACTCAACCTCATCCTCCTCATTCACCCCGGGAAGCTTGTCCTTTGTGATAGAAGGAAAAAGAGAAGTGACAGACTTGCGGTATCCTTTCTCCTGATGAACAAGTCGCTCAAATGCTATATTGGTCCAGATAATCTTCCCACTATCATCAAGCAACGCGTGTGGCAGTTCCAGATCTCTCAAAAGCCTTCTCTGTATCTGCCCATACTGGGTAGCAAAACTGATCAGCTCATTCATGATAATGGGCTTATTATAAAACATCATAGATAGAATAATAGCAAAATAAAGAATTAAAAAAGCACTTAAAGCAAGCCCTGCCCTATAATCAATCATATAGATCAGAACATCCACTGCCACTAACAAAAATCCCAGATAAAGCGATGACTGTAAATAGGATTTCAGTCTTCCCTTCAATTTCACATTGTTCTTCATTTGAACCTCTTAAATCTCTATAGTTAATATTAACATAAGTATAGCATTTTTTGTAAGATACTGCCACATCAATATATAGATCTTTTTCGTCCAAAAATGACAGGATATTGAAGAAGACCAATGGAAAATCCATTGGTCTTCGTTGATGCAAAATCAATTAATCCTGTACGTAAGGCATAAGTGCTACGTGTCTGGCACGCTTAATTGCTACGGTAAGCGCTCTCTGATGCTTTGCACAGTTGCCGGTGATTCTTCTGGGAAGAATCTTGCCTCTCTCAGATACATATCTTTTGAGCTTGTTGGTATCCTTGTAATCTATCACATTATCTTTACCACAGAATACACATACTTTCTTTCTTCTGCGCATCCCGCCCTTTTTCTTAGGGAAATCCGGCCTGTCTGTTTTATTAAATGCCATGATGTTACCTCCTTCATCAATTAAAAGGCAGTTCCTCGTCGATTCCATCCGGAATATTCATGAAACCGTCACCGGCGGCTGCTGGTGCCGGAGCTGTTCTGCCGGCAGGGGCAAAGCTTCCGTCGCCCGCAGAACTGTTCTTGCTCTCTGCGAACTCCTGATCTTCCACAACCACATCCGTTGTATACACCTTGACACCATCCTTATTGGTATAACTGCCAGTCTGGATACGTCCGGTAACCACAACCTTAGTGCCCTTATGAAGATATTTCTCTGCAAACTCTCCTGCTCTTCCAAATGCTACACAGCCTATAAAATCTGCTGTCTGATCATCATTATTACGATTGAATCTACGGTCTACCGCCAATGTGTATCTGGCTATCGCCATCGCGTTTTCCCCCTGGGAATATCTCACCTCGGGGTCTCTTGTCAAACGTCCCATCAGTATAACTTTGTTCATAAATACCTCTTTCTATTTCTCGTCCTGTCTAACGCACAAGTATCTGATGACGTTGTCCATAATACGGATACGGCTTTCAATCTCGACGGGAGCGGTACTCTCTGCCTCAAACTGAATAAAGTAATAGAAAGCCTCTTTCATCTTCTGCACTTCATATGCGAGTCTTCTCTTACCCCAGTCGTCAACATTTGTGATCTGTCCGCCGAACCGCTCTACCAAAGCCTTGGCTTTCTCTAAAGTAGCAGCCCGCTCGTCATCTTCGATCTTTGCACTAACAACAACGGCTAACTCATATTTGTTCATGCTTCTTACCTCCTTTTGGTCTCTGGCCCCTCCCATACGAAGGAGCAAGGATGTATGGCTCTTGGCCAAATTAGTATATCACGGATATTTATAATATCATATGTGTTCACAAAGTGCAAGGGATTTTCCTACACTTCGTGGAATCCTTTCACTCTTTCTTTTCCGGGCGGATAATCTCCCTGACATTTTTCTCCGCCTGCGGGCGTGGAATCATAATCTGGTGACCGCATCCCCTGCATTTCAGGCGAAAATCTGCACCGATACGCAGGACCTCCCACTCCTTAGATCCACAGGGATGCTGTTTCTTTAATTTTAAAATATCACCAACCTGTATATCCATATATGCCTCTTTTCCTGTACGCTAAGCTATACAAAGGATATCCGCAACATTCAGAATATTTCCTGCATTAGTCTAACTGGGAGAAAATCTCTCCGATACTGCCCTGCACCACCAGATCCGCAATGGAGTCCCTGGGGGTAGGCGTCTTATTAACAAGCACCAGCTTACTGCCATTATAATAATCCAACAATCCTGCTGCGGGATACACTGCCAGGGAGGTTCCCCCTACAATCAGAACATCTGCCTCGCTGATAAAATGTATTGCATCTGACAGCGTCTTCTGGTTTAAGCCCTCCTCATAGAGAACTACGTCCGGCTTAATGCTGCCGCCGCATGTACAGGCAGGCACACCCTCAGAATGAAGCATGTATTCCGCATCATACGATTTTCCACAGGACTCACAGTAATTACGAAGCACGGAACCGTGCAGTTCCAACACCACCTTACTCCCTGCCGCCTGATGCAAGCCGTCAATATTCTGTGTCACCACCGCCTTCAGTTTCCCTTCCTGCTCCCACTGCGCCAGTTTCAGATGGGCTGCATTGGGCTTGGCATCCAGACAGAGCATTTTCGCGCGATAAAAACGATAGAACTCTGCCGGATTCCTCCGATAGAAAGTATGGCTTAAAATCGTCTCCGGCGGATAATCATACTGTTGGTTATACAGGCCGTCCACACTGCGGAAATCCGGGATGCCGCTTTCCGTAGACACACCGGCCCCGCCAAAAAAGACAATATTGTCGGTATTCTTTATCCACCCGTTAAGCTGTTCTATCTGTTTCGCCTGTGTCATATGATCACCTTCTTTCCCCTAATCCCAGACGGTTTACCGCCGAGAAAATTGCCCGTACGGAAGCCCTTGTGATATTGGAGCTGACGCCTACACCATAGGTCACACTACCATTATCCGCATCCAGCAGATGAATATAGGCAGCTGCCTGAGAATTAGAACCGCTCTGAAGTGCATGCTCCTCATAATCCAGAATCTTGATATTGATATCCAGTTCTTCCTGAAGTCCCCGCTTCACGGCATCAATAGGGCCGTTTCCTACAGCCTCAAAGGACTTCTCCACACCTGCGTTTGTATAGATTACCGTCACCTTGGTATCAAACTCGGATTCCGTCTCCTCACTCAGATCATCCACACGAAGTCTGCGGAAATGAATGGGCTCTTTTTTCATTAGATATTCCTGCCGGAAACTATCCATAATCTGATCCGGCGATACCTCTCCCTGTTCCTCGGAAATCTTCTGAATCACATTGGCGAACTCTTTATGCATCCCCTTCGGCAGCTTAAATCCAAAATAAGTATCCATAATAAATGCAACGCCGCCCTTACCGGACTGGGAATTAATCCGCACGATAGGTTCATATTCTCTGCCAATATCGGCAGGATCTATGGGCAGATAAGGTACTTCCCAGATATCGCTGCCCCGCTCCTTCAATGCCTTTACGCCCTTATTGATGGCATCCTGATGGGAACCGGAGAACGCGGTGAATACCAGTTTCCCGGCATAGGGATGTCTGGGATGAACCGGAATCTTACAGCATCTCTCATATATTTCAATGCTCTCATTCACATGCTCAATCGCAAGCTGCGGATCGATTCCCTGGGAAAACATGTTATAGGCAATGTTTAAAATATCCACATTACCGGTTCTCTCACCGTTACCAAACAATGTGCCCTCCACACGATCGGCACCGGCTAACAACGCCAGTTCCGCACTGGCTACCCCTGTACCTCTGTCATTATGAGGATGTACGCTTAAAATAATGCTCTCCCGGTTTTCAAAATGCTTATTCATCCACTCAATCCGGTCAGCAAAGACATTGGGCGTGGTCATTTCCACCGTGGATGGAAGATTGATAATCATGGGATTCTCCCTGGTCGGCCCCCACTCTCTCTGCACGGCTGTACAAATCTCCAAAGCATAGTCAAGCTCCGTTCCGGTAAAGCTCTCCGGGGAATACTCCAGGATAATCTTGCCCGGGAATTTCTCAGCATGTCTCTTGACCATCTTCGTGCCTTCCACCGCAATATTGATGATCTGTTCCCGATCCATGTGAAAGACCACATCTCTTTGCAAAGTGGAAGTGGAATTATAAATGTGCACAATCGCCTGCTTACATCCCTGAATGGACTCAAAAGTCCTCTCTACCAGTTCCTCTCTGCACTGGGTCAGTACCTGCACCACCACATCGTCCGGAATCAGTCTGCGGTCTACCAGCTGACGCAAAAAGTCAAACTCTATCTGACTTGCCGCCGGGAATCCAATCTCGATCTCCTTAAATCCCAACTTGATCAGGTAATTAAAAAACTCTATCTTCTCAGAAACAATCATGGGATCTATCAACGCCTGGTTGCCATCCCGCAGATCCACACTGCACCAGACCGGTGCTTTCTCTATCTGTTTATTCGGCCACTCTCTTTCCGGATAATCCTCCACCGGATTTCTGTGATATCTTTTATAATTTAACATCTTCTCTCCTCCTTACCATAAAAATAAAGACCCATTGAATACAACGGGTCTCAACAAACAGCGTTATTCTCCGAGTCCGCTCTCAATCGCACCAACCAGTGCCTTAAGAGCATCCTCCTCATCTTCGCCATCACATACAAACTCGATCTCATCGCCACACTTGACACATGCGCCCAGCACACTCAAAACACTCTTGGCATTCGCCGTATTCTCACGAAATGTAAAAGTTATTAAAGATTTGAACTGCATCGCTTCCTTACATAGGATGCCTGCTGGTCTTAAATGTAGCCCTGTCGGGTTTTTGATGACTACCTTTTGGCTTACCATACCCTTTTCCTCCAACTTATATTCCAATTGCTAACCCCACGCTCACAATCTAACATTTACTATAACATTTTTTTGGAACTATCACAAGTCCTACAACATAATATTCTGGATAAGTTCCGCAAGCTTGTGGGCTTCCTCATCAATCATCTTCTGATCCTTACCCTCGATCATGACTCTGACAAGGGGCTCTGTTCCGGAAGGCCTGATCAGTACACGGCCCTCTCCCGCAAACTTCTTGTTCAGCACTTCAATTGCCTCTGCTATTTCCGGATAGTCCATATATTTCTCTTTCTTATGATTCGGCACCTTGGCATTGACAAGTGCCTGCGGCATCACTTCCATAACCGTCTTGAGTTCCGAGAGAGGCTTAGCCGTCTCCACCAGCACCTGCAATAGATGCAGTGCGCTTAATAGTCCGTCCCCCGTGGTATTTTCGTCCAGAAAGATTACGTGTCCGGACTGCTCACCGCCAAGACTCGCTCCGATTTCCCGCATACGTTCCAGCACATACCTGTCGCCGACTTTGGTCTGCTCCATATGAATCCCGTTGTTTTTCCCCATCAGGAAGAATCCAAGATTACTCATGACTGTGGCCACAATCGTGTCTTTATTGAGTTTCCCCTGCGCCTTCATATGGGTGCCCACAATAGACATAATCTGATCTCCGTCCACTATATTGCCAAGTTCATCCACCGCCAACAGTCTGTCCGCGTCTCCGTCAAAAGCCAGACCAATATTTGCCTTTTCAAAAACCACCCGCGCCTGTAATTCCTCCATATGTGTGGAACCGCAGTTCGCATTAATGTTTGTACCGTCCGGATTATTATGGATTGCCACTATCTCCGCACCCAGTTCCTTCATGGTCTCCACCGAGGTATAGAACGCTGCGCCCTCTGCGCAGTCCAGCACAATCTTTAACCCCCGCAGATCTACATTGACTGCTTTCATCGCATGGTTAATATATTCTTCTCTGGCGTCGGTGCGGTATTTGATCTTACCCACACTTGCTCCGGTAGGAAATTTAACCCCTTTCATATCACTCCTGATTAGCTCCTCAATCTCATCTTCCAGAGAATCCGGCAGCTTATAACCATTTCCGTCAAAAAACTTTATGCCATTAAACTCCACTGTGTTATGGGATGCTGAGATGACCACACCGGCATCCACTTTATATTTTCTGGTAAGATACGCCACTGCCGGAGTAGGCACCACACCCACATAAACAGCATTTGCTCCTACAGAACATACACCTGCCATCAAGGCATTTGCCAGCATATCACCGGATATTCTCGTATCACACCCCACCATAATCGTAGGTTTGTGCTCATTCTCCCTGGTCAGGACATAAGCTCCTGCCTGCCCCAGCTGCATCGCCAATAACGGCGACAGCTCCTCGTTAGCGACTCCACGGACTCCATCTGTACCAAATAATCTGCTCATTGTGTTGATTCCTTTCCTAAAATTCATATCTTATTATAAAGCGAATTAATTCTTCGCTATAATATGCACACGAACTTCTGTGTCATCGCGCTGTCTGACAGTATCATTAGCAATAATCGTCTTCACCGGAATCCAATAACTGCCTTCTATCACTTCCGTCATTCCCTCATCTTCCATCCAGGATTCAAGATCTATGACAGCAGTGACATCTGCCGCTGTAACGGTTTCCAGATTAGAAGCAAGACCCACCAGCATAATGCTGCACTCATTCTCCGGTTCCGTAATGACCGCCTCATACTCCTCCGGCAGCCCTGTAAATACAATATTATTGACCGGAACCCTTACGCTTCTCTGGGTCTCCTGCTCAACATGGGCAGTGACCTCTATCTGTCCATTAAACTCCTTATCGGCCAGAATCACATCCTCCGGCAGATAATCATGCAAATCAACCGGAACTGTGACATTTTCTTCCGCACCCGTGATATCCACAACTCCCTCCGGAATTTCAATCACATTAACATGTTCCAGCGTCTGACTTCTGCCTGCTATCTGAATGGTATTTCTTGTATACCCAATCTCTCCGGTAAACTGATGTCCCTCCGATGCCATGCCGGTCACTGTACACATCAGCGGTACTTCTTTGACCTGGAGAATTTCCACGTTGACACGCACTTTGGAAATGCTCTTTTCGATATTGGCCGCCTTAATCTCCTTACCTTCCTCATCGTAGAGCCGGATATCAGCATCCGTATCGATATTGCTGCCAAATCCGGAAATATCTACTTCCGCCTGGGCTTTGCTGACCTGGGAAACCGCCGACTGCGGACCGGATATCCTGATCAGGTTCTGATCCGTCTTAACATTTCCTATCATATAGCCATCTCTGACTTCCCCGATAGTACTCGGGCGCAATGGCAGCGACCTGGTCTTCTTCTCTTCAATACTCAGTTTTACACTGTCGATATTACCCTTTATCGTATCCAGTTTGTCATTATATTTATTGATGGACAATTTGATGGGAATCGTGTCCACGCTGGTCAGATCATTCACATCCGCCACAGCCACCACATTACTTTTATCCAACGCATCAATCACAGAACGCGGTGCCGATATGGTAACCACATCTATCATATCCGTACCGTCCAACACCTCATACACCTGTCCCTTGTCCGTGATCAGACCGGCATTTCTGATTGTGACCGGCACATCCGAGACCCTGAAAGATACTACCGGATCATTGATATTGGTCACAACAAGCCACAGACCGGCGGCACACAGGAAAGAGGCTATTTTGAGTCCCCAGTTTTTGGTGATCTTATTCTTCATTCCCGGACCTGCCTTTCCAGAGTTTACGCTTCTTCTCCTCCATCGGTTTATCCTGGATATCCGACAGCCTTGCCCGCAGTCTGTCTGCATCAAGTCCTCTTTCCAGCTGTCCGCCATAGGCAACACTGATCTTACCCGTCTCCTCGGAAACTATCACGGTCAGGGAGTCCGTCACTTCCGAAATACCAACCCCAGCCCTGTGCCTGGTTCCCAAATCCTTGCTGAGTGCCATATTATCCGACAAAGGCAGATAACAGGTGGCGGAGATAACTCTGTTGCCCCTCACAATCACGGCTCCGTCATGCAGGGGCGTATTATGCTCAAAAATATTGATGAGGAGCTGGCTTGAAATAATACCATCCACATCAATACCTGTTCTCTCATACTCTCTTAACGGCTGATCATGCTCAATGACGATCAATGCACCTGTCTTGGCCTTCCCCATCTCTACAGATGCCTTCACAATCTCATTGATCGTCCGGTCGGAAAAACGGCCGTCAGTCCGCTTACCGGAATCCAGAAGGGAAGAAAAGATATTTTTACGTCCCAGCTCCTCAAGCGCCGCCCGAAGTTCCGGCTGTAACACCACGATAAATGCAGTCACACAGACACTGAAAATATTAGGCACAATCCATAGGATCGTATTCATCTTGCAAAATCCTGCGATCAGAACAAACACCAAAATCAGAATGACACCCTTTAACAGTGCCCAGGCCCTGGTATTTTTAATCCAGAGTAAGATATGGTAAGCCACAAAAGTCAAGATGATTATTTCTGCTACATCGTTCCAGTGAATCGAGGGCATATGCAGGTTGGAAAGATATGGCCCAATCCACTTATTCAGTTGTTCCATTCCTTCTTTCACCTACCTCTAACGCTTTATGATTCGTGTGTACTTCTCGTTCTTGGAACCGGTTTTGCAGTTCTTTGTGTATTAATCTGTTTCACTTTTTTCTCTGCTCTTGCCACAGTTACCTTGGGCACGGCTTTCACATAATAATAGTATTCGTCATCCTCAAACTGCACCTTTTCCGTCCGGCTGTAATCCACATTAAATACAAAAAACTGTAGTACCATCACCAGCAGGAAGGATATGATCGTCCCCACGATCACCCCAAAAAGCGCAACATTCGTATCAAACATCAGATCTCCCACCAGCAATACCATGATATTTACCACAGCACCTGCTGTCATGGCAATTGTCCATGCATAATCCATACTCAGCCTTCTGATAATATATACCAGAATTACAGTAATACCAAACGCTGCAATCGTTATCACCATTTCCCGGTTAGAAAGAAGACCGTCTATGATAAACTTGAATTTTGCCGCGGTCTCCTCATCTGCCATGGATGCAATCACAGTCGTGTTCTGCACCACATAATGAAGCATGTAATAAACCATCACGCCGCAGGCCACAGACACCGCCGAAGCCGGTGTGCCAATCAATCCCATGGAAATGGGTATCACATAAGGAATCTTCATCAAAAAGCAGATTGGCAAAAGAACAATCACCACCGTATCTTTCGGGGAAAACCGCAGATACAGCAAAAACATCAGTAAGAATCCTATTCCCAGCACCACTGCTGTCTCTAAATTAAAACTGTAAAGATGGAGCATGGTAAACACTGCCGCTGCTACAACGATAAAATTCATCGGCATGAAAGAACACATAAGAGACACAATCAACACCACTGTCAATTTGTCAATGCTCTCCATGTATCCCAGCCGGGAATTGATCACGAGAAGCGTCACAAGCGCCAGTAAAAATTTCAGAAGAGGCGTAATATACACTTCATATTTACTGTATATTGCCATCAAAATCTGTTTTGCAACAAGTAAGGTAGTCATCATTTATCCTCTCAGTTAAAACCTTCCGCTTTTGTACATACCTGCCAGTTTGTGCAGATTCGCATAATACAGCCGCAGGCTCTTCCTCGCCCTGCTGTAACGGAATGAGTAAACCAAATAAGAAATAAGCGCATAAACGCCCACAAACTTTAAATATGTGAACAGAACGTCCTTCGCAAATTCCAGGAGGTCCATCTTATAGATCTCCATCATAAAAATTTCAAAATCATAAAAAATGTACATAGCAAAAACCACTACAAATGCGATGGTTGCACTTATAATGGATTTGAGTACCTGCCATCCTATATAATCACTCCGAAAATAGCTTCCTATGGCCACGTTTTTCTTTCCCTCGTTAGCCTCATAAGACGCCATCTGGGTCATCAGGATGATTCTCTCTTCGTTTAGCATACAAGTCTCCAATGTTTGACCGGATTTAGTTTAAGAACCTCATCTTAGGATTTTCTTTCTGATCCTTCTTCGGCTCCGGTTTCTTCACTTCCGGTTTTTTGATGCTGCTATTGAGCTGATTCGCCATATTGTTCTTACATTTGGCACAGAAACGCCCTGTCAGAATTACAGCGCCGCAGTTCTCACAATTCAGGGAAATATTGGATCCCTCTGCCAGCTCCAGGCGCTCCTCCCGAAGCCACTGATGAATCTGGTTCGTAGACACATCACAATCCTCAGACACCTGGGGAATCGTTGCGTGTGCATTATCCCGGATATACGCCTTAACTTCCTGGAATTTCTGCTCCAGTGCATCCCTGCAAGCCATACAGATCGGTGGCCCGGATACATAGTTAAAAAGATTTCCACACTTTCTGCAATTTCTTACATTCATACTTTATCCTCCTGCTGACAAATTTTTGTTCATGCCCCTCTGCCAATGGCAAGCGACATAAAATAAATTCGTTCTACCCCTGCTTTTCTCAATTCATAACTCATGGCATCTATGGTGCTTCCTGTGGTATAGATATCATCAATAATTATAATCGTACTTAATTTTACATCATTACGGCAGATTTTGAAAGCCTTTTTCAAATTATTTTGTCTCTCTCTTACAGATAAGTCTTTCATAGGTACTGTTTTGTGTACTCTCAGGATCAAATTTGTGACCAAAGGGATGCCTGTCAGCACGGAAAGTTCCCTTGCAAGCACCTCCGCCTGATTGTATCCCCTCTGATACCTCCTGCTTTTGTGAATGGGGACGGGCACAAGTGCATCTGCATGGCACCCTGCGATAAAATCCCGCATCTTATCCGCCATACAGGAAGCATAATAAGCGGCATATTCCTGCCTTCCCTTATACTTAAAACGATACAGCGAATCCGATATGCTTTTATATTCAAATACTGCCCGCCCCCTGTCAAACAAATGCCTGCGTATAGTACAATCCTGACAGTATTCCTGCTCTTCATGCACAAGCGGCTTGCCACATTTAAGGCAGTATGGTTGTTTAATGTATGTAAAAATCTGTTCACATGAGGTACAGATAAGGCGTCCAAAAGGTGCGACAGGACGGTCGCAGACAGGACACCGCCTGGGAAACAGGAGATCCAGAATAAGATCCCGAAGTGATTGTATGAAACTCATTATAAAATTATTCCTTTCTACAGAATGACTTCCCTGATCCGATCTGAAAGCCCTGTAAACCGGCGATTCTGATAGTTATTTGCCACCATCTCCCGAAGGGTCTCCCGGCTGCCCAGAATCGTAACACAGTTTTTGGCACGTGTCACTCCGGTATAGAGGAGATTGCGGTTAAACAGCATACGCGGCCCGGATAGAAGCGGCATAATTACAGCCGGATACTCACTGCCCTGGGATTTATGAATCGTAACAGCATAAGCCAGTTCTATCTCGTCAAGCTGCGCATACTGATAGGTCACGCGGCGATGCTCATCATACTCGATCACCACCTCATGGGCATAGTCATCAATGGACAGAATAATGCCGATGTCCCCGTTAAAAATACCGCTTCCTTTATCAATGGGGATGCCATATCTGCTGACAACTTCCCATTCCAGCTGGTAATTATTCTTAATCTGCATGACCTTATCCTGCTCTCTGAACAGCGTATCCCCCACTTGGCACTCCTTTTTCGCGGGAGAAGGCGGATTGAGATATTTCTGTAAAATACCGTTTAAAACCTCTACTCCCAGTTTCCCTTTCCGCATGGGAGTCAGCACCTGGATTTCATAAGACTGTGTCCCCACATAAGGCGGCAGTTTATCTAATATTAACTGTATCATATGTTTATAGATAACATCCGTGTCATTTCTTTCCAAAAAAAAGAAATCCTTGCTTTTGTTATCCAGCACCAAATCCTCCCCGCCATGAATCCTGTGGGCATTTAGCACGATATCACTCTCTTTGGCCTGCCGGAATATCTTTTCCAGCACCACTGTCTCAAAGCAGCCGCTCTGCATCAGATCCTGCAGGACCTGTCCTGCCCCTACCGACGGAAGCTGATTTACATCCCCCACCATGATCAGTCTCGTTCCCACCGGAATTGCTTTCAGAAGTGCCTGGAAAAGGAAAATATCCACCATGGACATCTCATCCACAATGATCACATCCGCTTCCAGGGGATTCTCTTCATTTCGTTCAAAACGAGCCGCCCTGGCCTCCTCGGAAACGGCACCATTCAGCTCCAGAAGCCGATGTATTGTGCGGGACTCATATCCGGTGGCCTCCGTCATACGCTTGGCCGCCCTGCCTGTGGGCGCCGCCAAAAAGATATCCATCTTCTGAGACAGAAAATACCGTATGATGGCATTGATCGTGGTAGTCTTTCCCGTGCCGGGGCCCCCGGACAGGATAAAGATACCGTTCCGGATACACTCTAACACCGACCGTTTTTGCAGTTCATCCAGCTCGATTTCAAGGTCTGCCTCCACCTGATCGATTTTCGACAGAACAGCAGCCTCCTCGGCAGGTAATAATTCTTCTGTAATATTGAGATCATGCAGCATCTTTGCACAGTTCAATTCTGCATAATAATAATTGGAAGCATAGACTTTACGCTCCTGCTCCCCATGTTCCGGCATTTTAATAACCAGCTTCTTATCCATCGCCAGATTCTGTAGCTGCGGTTCCATCAGTTCCGGCGCAATCTCCAGCAGTTCGCCTGCCCTCGCCAGCAACCTGCTCTCCGGCAGATAACAATGCCCATCAGCACCGGCCTGCTGTAGTGTATAGAGAATCCCGCTTCGGATGCGGTAATCCGAATCTGTGTGAATACCGATCCTGGCAGCAATCTCATCCGCAATCCTGAAACCAATCCCATGGATATCCTCCGCCAGCTGATAGGGATTCTCTTTCATGATACCATACAGATTCAGCCCATAAGTCTCATAAATCCGAATAGCCAGGGTGTTGGATATCCCATAAGTCTGTAAGAAAGTCATCGCCTCTCTGGCATCTCTCTTCTCATAGACCGTGACTGCAATCTCCCGCGCCTTGCGTATGCTGATCCCTTTCACCTCGGCAAGCCGCTCCGGTTCCTCTTCAATAATACGATAGGTATCCGCACCGAACATCTTCACGATCCGCGCCGCCAGAGCTTCTCCCACACCCCTTATGGCACCGGAACCAAGATAACGCTCTATACTCACCACATCATCCGGCGGCAGTATCTTATAATGCTCTATTTTGAACTGCCTGCCATAAACCTGATGTGTAATATATTCTCCCTGGGCTTCAATCGTTTCTCCCTGATCCATGGTCTTAAAAAATCCCACACAGGTAATCTCTTCCCCATCACCCATCAGATTCAGTACAGTATATCCATTATCATGATTGCGGTATATAATGTGTTCTATAAACCCCTTGATTGTCTCCATAAAGTATTCTTGCCCTCTTCCCTGTACGGCAACGTAGCAGGGTGCCTTATACGCAAGAACGGACTGCCTTTCAAAGCAGTCCGTCGCATTATCTGTAACTACTGTCAGAGATTGTAGTTGCGTTTCGCCTGTTCATATAACATTTGCGCCAGGGAATTAGAACCCTGAGAAGCGGTTTGCTGTGAAATATCCTGAATAACAGAATCCTTAAAGAAGTTAACCATATTGGAAGCGTAGCCGTCATCGTCATCGCCAAAGAGATCCACCGTCTTTTCCATCTCCTTGTAAACCTGCTCCCACAGATAAGCCTCGAATTGTTTACAGGCATCGAAAAGGGCTTCGTTTTCCTTCGCTTTCGCCGACTCTTCAAGCTGCTTTTGCAGATTTTCCGTAGCCACACGATTGGCATCGGTCATATAATCTGTATAATTGGATAATCCTGTCAAATCACTCATAGTGTTGTCCTCGTGTTATTAGTCTGTTTTATAATGCAGTGCTTCACTCGAAAACCTTCGGTTTGTCAGCTTACATTTTAGCACTGCTCATGCTAACGCTTCAAGTTGTTAGCCACTTCCAACATGGAATCGGAGGTGGTTATGGACTTGGAGTTCATCTCGTAGGCACGTTGTGCTACGATCAGATTAACCATTTCATTCGCTACATGTACATTGGAGCCTTCCAGATATCCCTGTACGATTCTGCTCTTCTCTACCTCTGCATTGGTATCCTCGTTGATAACACGGCCGCTGGCATCAGTCGGCGCAAAAAGGGTATCTCCTACTCTGTTGAGACCGCCGGGATTACTGAACTGGAAAGTGCCGATTCTTGTACCAATGGGTACCGGGCTGTTGGTTTCATCCGGATAACAGATTTCCCCGTCCTCATTGATGGATAATCTGCTTGCAACGTATGTCCTCGGCAGTACAATCGCGCGGGCCTGAGAATCCAGAACCGGAAGACCGTCCGCATTGGTCAGTGTCATACGGTTATCACTGGCAAGCGCCCATGTAAAATCACCGTTTCTTGTGTAATAGTTATTGCCATCCTCGCCGCGTACTGCAAAGAAGCCTTCTCCTTCAATGGCAAAAGCCGTATCACTGTCAGAATCCAGAAGACTGCCTTGGGTAAAGATGGAGTTAATGGAAGATGTACGCACGCCAAGTCCCACCTGGGAACTGGTCGGTTTCGGATCTCCATTAGCCGTCGTCGTTACAGTCTGAAGATTCTGATATAACAATGACTTAAACTGTGTCACCTGTGCCTTATATCCCACGGAATTGACGTTGGCAAGGTTATTTGCTATCGTATCTACATTTGTCTGCTGTGCGTTCATGCCGGTCGCGCCTGACCATAAACTTCTAACCATTTTTACCGCCTCCTGTACACCTGCTTAGTTCAATCTGCCTATCTGACTCACTGCCTGATCAAGTGTGTCATCATATGTAGTAATCACTTTCTGGTTGCTCTCATACTGTCTCTGTAATGTTATCATATTGACCATCTCTGTCACCACGGAGATATTGGACATTTCCAGATAACCGGCGTAAATCTGCGACGCCACCTCGTCCGTCTCTTCCGCTCCCTCTATCGGCTGGAAATAATTCTCCCCAAAACGCTCCAGATAATCATAATCCTCAAAGTCTGTAAGCCCTATGGTCGCCACAAAGGCACCATTCTGGGTTACATTGCCGTTTCGGTCAATACTCACCGGAAGCTCTGTCTCCATCCGAATCCGGCGTCCATTTTCATCCAGTACAAAGTCCCCGTCCTGGGTTACCAAATACCCCTGTAAATTCATGGTAAAATTACCGTCTCTTGTATACTTGGTAGAGGTTTCCCCTGCTTTGTTCGTGTATTCCACCGCAAAGAAGCCTCTGTCCGATATTGCCAGGTCAAAGGGGTTCCCCGTCTCCTTGATGGGGCCCTCCGAGTAATCCACATAGTTTTCACCAATCTTGACACCCAGATTTAAACCCGTTCTCCTGACTCTGCGCTCCAGATAATCTTCATTATCGGGATTGTTTAACTCATTCTGATCCACTGCCCTGTTCCTGGCAAGGGATCTGGGAAGATTTCCCGGCTCCGACAAGTCTTTAATCTTATAGGCCAGCACATTATCAAACGCCTGGCTGGTAGTGCCTTCTTTTTTGTAGCCATTCGTCGTAGAGTTTGCCAGATTATTTGCCAGCACATCCATTCTGTGCTGTTCATTCAGCATCCCCGTATACGCCGTATACAATCCTTTGAGCATCCGTATTCCCTCTCTTTATCAATCCTCGCGGTATCCCGCCAAAAATTCCACATATTTACCGGTGCCGATTGCCACCGCTGTCATCGGATCTTCTGCGGTCATGGTATTAATACCGGTCTTAGCCGCAATCAGATCTTCCAGTCCCCGTAAAAGACTGCCGCCGCCTGTGAGAACAATGCCTCTGTCCGCAATATCCGCTGCCAGTTCCGGCGGTGTTTTTTCCAGAACACTATGGATTGTCTCCACAATCTGCACTGTGGTCTCATGTAACGCTTCCTCGGTCTCCTCGGAAGAAACTTTCACAGTTCTGGGAAGGCCCGTCACCAGATTACGTCCTCTGACATCCATATAATCCACTTCCGGTCTTTTGAACGCGGAACCAATCTTAATCTTCAAATCCTCCGCAGTCCGCTCACCGATCAGCAGGTTATGTTTCTTACGCATATAACGCACGATTGCCTCGTCAAAATCATCCCCGGCAATCTTAATGGAAGCGCTGACTACCGTGCCGCCCAGGGAAATCACCGCGATATCGGAAGTACCTCCGCCGATATCAACAATCATATTGCCACAGGGTTTGGAGATATCAATTCCCGCACCAATGGCTGCTGCAATGGGCTCTTCAATAATGGATACCTCTCTGGCGCCTGCCTGATAAGTAGCGTCTTCTACGGCTTTCTTCTCCACCTCGGTGACGCCGCTCGGCACACACACTGCAATACGGGGTTTGCGGAATGTCTTTTTGCCCAGAGCTTTCTGAATAAAATACTTCATCATCTTCTCTGTGACCTGATAATCCGAAATAACGCCCTGTCTTAATGGCCTTACCGCCACAATATTGCCCGGCGTCCTGCCAAGCATCAGACGGGCATCCTCACCTATTGCCTTAATCTTATTGGTATCTCTATCAAAAGCTACAACAGAAGGCTCCTTGAGCACAACACCCTTTCCCCTGATGTATACTAAAATACTGGCTGTTCCCAAATCTATTCCAATGTCCGTGTACTGCATTTCCCTTCGATCCCCTTTCCCTTGGTCTCTCTATAATAATTTCCAAATACTGTCAAACTAAACAATCATACAAATGTCATTTCACAAAAAGCGCAGTATGCTGGATATATTATAACCTAATGAAATGGTTTTTCAAAGGTTTTTGTAAATTTTTTTGAAAAAAATAAAAAACGCCAAAAACAGAACGGTTCCATCCGTTCCCATTTTCGGCATCCGTGCCTTCTTCAGAATATGTATCGGAACAGCAGCGCGATTCCTTAACCCCAAAAAACTATTTTCTTTCGCCAAAATTTTCCGGCTCCTTCCACAACCTGGCTATAAGCGCCTCCGCCATATAACTGATCACAATACCGCTGATCACACCAAACAGCACATCACTTGGATAATGCACACCCACATACAGACGGGAGAGCGATATCAGGATTGCCAGAATCAAGGCAGGTACGCCATACTTTCCCGGAAGCCTGCGGAACATGATACCCGCCGCCGCAAAGGCGCATCCTGCATGTCCTGAGGGAAAGGAAAAATCCGTGGGCGTTTTCACCAGATAAGTAAGCCCCTCTATCACTTCATAGGGCCTGGTTCTGGCCACCAGGTTCTTGAGCACCATATTATTGATCAGCAGGGTGCCAAGCAGCGCTGCCGCCAGCATACATCCCACTCTTCTGGTCTTTGGAATTGCCAGCAGAAGAAGTGCAAACACAATCCAGATTGCTCCGCTGTTGCCAAGCGTTGTGATGACTCTCATAATCGGCGTCAACAGCGGATTGCGCAGAAACTCCTGAATAAAAAGCAATATGTTCCCGTCCAGATGCAGTAATGATTCTATCATATGTATCATCCTTTCCAAAAGCTTCTATTATGATATTCTACCACAGAAACACATATCCCGGCAGACCTTTTGCGAA
This sequence comes from bacterium 0.1xD8-71, assembly GCA_003612405.1. Lineage (GTDB taxonomy): Bacteria > Bacillota > Clostridia > Lachnospirales > Lachnospiraceae > UBA3282. Next base: position 16,614 of record RAYR01000018.1, on the reverse strand, counting down.
TTCAAGTTGAAAAGCCGGTTTACTTTTACTATAATAAATCGAGCGAATACAGGAAAGGAACTAAAAGAGCATGAAAACACAGGCAGAGTTACGGACACAGTTAAGGCAGATTGACCACAAAGGCTATAAGGCCTATAAAGTTCTGGAAGGGGAGTATGATTTCGGGGTCTACCGCCTCTGCATCGACCATGTGCAGGGAGATCCCTTTGCAACACCTTCCCGGGTACGGATTGTATATAGGAATCATGGAAATATACCAGGACAATATTTTGAGACAAAACACCGCAGAATCGCGGTGGAGGATTATCTGCTCCGCTGTCTGCACCGGACTCTCAGAAACGGGGACGGCAGAGCCGCGAAAGGTTCCGGCAAGAGCGGGCTTGTGACAGCCTGCCGGGTAGGACAGGAAATTCTGGAAACCACCGCCATGCACATCAGCAAAGAGGCGATTGAAGCGCGGATTGAAGTGGGCTTCCCCGCCTTCGGGCGCACCATCGCCGCGGAAGAACTGTCCCAGATTCTTTTCCGTCAGCTTCCTGATCTGGCCCAGAAATGTTTCCGCATAGAGCCCCGCATGAAACAGGACCTGGATAAGGTAACGGCCCTCGCGGATGACCAGCAGTTTATCCGGGAAGCCCTCTGCGAACACAACCTTGCGGCTTTTGTAGCGGACAGCTCCATTCTGCCCAGGGAAAGCGGCGTGTCGCAAAGGCCCCTAAAGGAGGCCGTTGTTTTCAAAAGCCCCGACTCTCTGGCAATCACCTTAAACCTGCCCCACAAAGGTGCAGTGCGCGGCATGGGAATCCGCCGGGGAATCACGGTCATTGCAGGCGGCGGTTTTCACGGAAAGTCCACCCTGTTAAAGGCACTGGAACGGGGCGTATACAACCATATCGCCGGGGACGGCAGAGAGCTTGTCATTACCGATGAAACCGCCTTCAAACTGCGAGCCGAAGAAAACCGCTGTATTCACGAGACGGATATTTCCATGTTTATCAATAACCTGCCAATGAAATCGGACACCACCCGTTTCCATACGGAAAACGCCAGCGGAAGCACCTCCCAGGCCGCCAATACCGTGGAGGCTCTGGCTTCCGGAAGTACAGTCCTTCTGATTGACGAGGACACTTCCGCCACCAACTTTATGGTGCGCGACACCCGCATGGCCAGACTGGTCTCCGACGAAAAGGAACCTATCACGCCTTTTATCCGAAAGATCAGAAGTCTCTATCAGGATCTGGGCATTTCTACCATATTAGTTGCGGGAAGTTCCGGCGACTACCTTTCCGTGGCCAATACGGTATTGCAGATGGACTGCTATGAGACAAAAGATGTGACCGCACGGGCCAAGGAACTGGCCGCAGAGTTAATCGAAGAAAAGGTACAGAAGAACGCCTGGGTAAAAAAATCCGTCCGCAAAAAACAGATTGAGAAAGCAAGAACCCACGGCTGGGACACGATCAGCCTCGACAAAAACGAGATTGACCTACGCTATCTGGAACAGATTGTAGGAGAAAGCCAGACCGCCGCTCTGGCCTATATCATGCAGTATGCCCTGGACCGACTGGCGGACGGAAAGAAAACCATTCCCCAGCTGGCAAAAGAGGCTTCCGACAAACTGGAAAAAGAAGGGATTCTTGCCCTGACGCCCAGAAACTACGGGACAGGCCCCGCCGCCTATGTGAGACGTCAGGAGATTCTGGCATGTCTGGCAAGGTATCGGATGCTGTGATGATTTTTGAAAAAATGTGCGATTTTTAATTGTAAATCTCAGAAAAATGTGTGAATTTTGTTTGTAAATTTAAGAAAAATGTGCAATACTAATATTGACCGCACCAAAAGGAGGGATTTCAATTGAAACGCAATGCTATTCAGGACTTGATAAACTGGAAATCCAGCGACAACCGAAAACCGCTTGTATTAAAAGGAGCCCGTCAGGTCGGCAAAACATGGCTTATGAAAGAATTCGGACAAAACTGTTATGACAGCTTTGTATACTTTAACTTCGACGAAGAAGAGGAATTGAAATCCATCTTTGAAACCAATAAAAATCCCCACAGAATCATCGACCTTCTTTCCATGATTGCCGGAGAAAAAATTCTTCCGGAAGAAACACTCATTATTTTCGATGAGATTCAGGAATGTCCGGAGGCTCTGAACACACTTAAATATTTCAAAGAAAAAGCCAATGACTACCATGTCATTGCTGCCGGCAGTCTGCTTGGAACACTTCTTGCTAAGCCAAAGTCTTATCCGGTTGGTATGGTCAACCTGCTTGACGTCTATCCACTGACATTTGACGAGTTCCTTTGCGCAGTTGATCCGACTCTCTATGACTATTATATAAACATTCAGAAGAACCAGCAGATCGAAGATATTTTCCACAATCGTCTTCTTGAAGCATATAACTACTATCTTATCATCGGTGGTATGCCGGAATGTGTTGCCTCGTGGATTCAGTACAAGGATCCGATGAAGATATCCCGGATACAGCATGAGCTTATAGAAGTCTACGAAAATGATTTTTCAAAACATAACGGCAAAGTGAACAGCGGACGCATCCTCATGGTCTTCCGCAGTATTGTTACGCAGCTCGCCAAACCCAACGAAAAGTTTATGTACGGCGCTGTCCGGGAAGGCGGCAGGGCGCGTGATTTTGAAGAGGCTATTGAATGGCTTGTCTCAGCCGGTATGCTGGGCCGGGTCTATAATGTCTCCAAAACGGAACATCCTCTCTCGGCCTTTGACAGACTGGATCAGTTCAAACTTTTCGTATTCGACACCGGACTTCTCAAGCACATGGCCGGTATCGACAACAGCGCAATCCTTTTGAAGACTGACTACCAGTTCAAAGGAGCTCTGGCTGAAAACTACTGTTTGCAACAGCTTCGTGGGCAGTTTGAAATCGCTCCCCGCTATTTCTCTGACAAAAATAGTGAAATTGATTTTGTGTTGCAGAACGGCACTGAGATTATCCCCATTGAAGTAAAAAGCGGGGAAGATAAATCCGCCCCGTCTTTCAAAAAATATATTGCCGACCATCAGCCTGAACATGCGATTCGTTTCTCAAAGCGCGGTTATCGGAAGGATGGGGCTATTACCAATCTGCCTTTGTATCTTGCGCGGAGGACTAGGGAGTTGCTTTGATATTCTCAGGTAATTCACAAGTTATTATTTTCTTTCATTTGATTTACGTGGTCGCTCCCTTTCTTGTTCTAAATCACTCTCGAAAACAACTTTAATTTTTGCATAATTTATTTCGGTTCCAACTTATCAGATTGCATAAAGTATTCCGAGGGATTTAGACACGAAAACATCACCCTTGATGCTTCGTCGCTCTCTCCAGCATCTTCTTTACATAAATACCCGTATAGGACTTCTTATTCTTCGCCACCTCTTCCGGCGTCCCCTCCGCAATCACGGTGCCGCCGCCGTCGCCGCCTTCCGGTCCCATATCTATGATGTAATCGGCTGTCTTGATCACATCCAGATTATGCTCGATGACCACCACCGTATTGCCGCCTTCCGCAAGCTTATGCAGAATATCCACCAACTTATGGACATCGGCGAAATGCAGACCTGTGGTAGGCTCATCCAGGATATAGATGGTCTTGCCGGTACTGCGTTTACTCAGTTCCGTGGCCAGCTTAATGCGCTGCGCCTCACCACCGGAAAGAGTGGTGGAAGGCTGTCCCAGTTTCACATAGGAAAGTCCCACATCATAAAGGGTCTCAATCTTTCTGCGGATGGACGGCAGATTCTCAAAGAAAGGCACCGCCTCCTCCACCGTCATATCCAGTACGTCGAAGATACTCTTGCCCTTGTATTTTACTTCCAGCGTCTCCCTGTTGTAGCGCTTGCCACCGCAGACTTCGCAGGGCACATAGACATCCGGCAGGAAATGCATCTCAATCTTAATGATGCCGTCGCCGCCGCAGGCTTCACAGCGTCCGCCCTTTACATTGAAGCTGAACCTGCCCTTCTTATACCCTCTTGCTTTCGCATCCTGAGTGGATGCAAACAGATCCCTTATCTGATCAAATACGCCTGTGTAAGTAGCCGGGTTGGAGCGGGGCGTCCTGCCGATGGGTGACTGGTCGATGTCTATGACCTTATCCAGCTGCTCTATCCCCTCTATTCCCTTATGCTTTCCCGGAATACATCTGGCTCTGTTTAAGTCTCTGGCCAGATGCTTATAGAGAATCTCATTGACCAGGGAACTCTTACCGGAACCGGACACACCGGTCACACAGGTCATAATCCCTGTAGGAATCTTCACATCTATTTTCTTGAGATTATTTTCCTCCGCACCCTTTACCACCAGATATCCGGTAGGTTTCCTGCGCATCTTCGGCACAGGGATTGTCAGCTTGCCGCTCAGATACTGTCCTGTAATGGACTCCTCCACCTGCATGATCTCCTGTGCCGTTCCTTGGGCTACCACTTCTCCGCCGTGAGAGCCTGCGCCCGGTCCGATATCCACAATATGATCCGCCGCCAGCATGGTATCCTCATCATGTTCCACCACCAGAAGAGTATTGCCCATGTCTTTCAAATTCTTAAGGGCCGCAATCAGCTTGTCATTATCTCTCTGATGCAGACCGATACTGGGCTCGTCCAGAATATAGCAGACACCCACCAGCCCGGAACCAATCTGGGTTGCCAGACGGATACGCTGCGACTCTCCGCCGGAGAGACTCCCCGTGGCTCTGGACAAAGAGAGATAATCCAATCCCACCTCCATCAGGAATCCCACCCGGGCACGGATTTCTTTTAACACACGTTTCCCGATCAATTCCTGTGTGGGCGTCAGTTTCATTTCCCCGATAAATTCATGCAGTTTGGCAATGGATAGGGAAGTAATCTCATAAATATTCTTATCACAGATGGTCACCGCCAGAGAGTCCTTCTTCAGGCGCATACCCTTACACTCTTTACAGGGCGTAATCCGCATAAAGCTCTCATACTCCTGCTTGCTCCACTCAGACCCGGTCTCCCGGTATCTTCGCTCCACATTCTTGATCACGCCCTCAAACGTAATGGGGTATACACCTTTGCCGCGTTGGCCTTCATAGTACACATCTACCTGCTTGTCCGTTCCATTGATGATGATATCCTGAACCTTCTCCGGAAGTTCCTCAAAAGGTGTCTCCAGGCTGAACTTATATTCTCTGGCAAGCGCCTGCAAAACCGCATTGGTAAAACTGCCAGTATCTCCACTGGACTGCCATCCCAGTACGGCAATGGCTCCATCCTTTAAACTGACACTCCTGTCAGGAATCATCAGATCTACATCAAATTCCATCTTATAGCCAAGACCAAAACATTCAGGACAGGCACCAAAGGGATTATTGAAGGAAAAACTTCTGGGCTCTATCTCGCTGATGCTGATGCCGCAATCCGGACAGGCAAAACTCTGACTGAAATTCACAGGTTCGCCGCCGATGATGTCCAGGATCATCAGCCCTTCCGCCAAAGCAAACACATTCTCCACCGAATCAGTCAGTCGTCTCTCAATTCCCTCTTTGACCACCAGGCGGTCTACGATAATCTCAATGTTATGCTTGATATTCTTCTCCAGCTTAATTTCCTCAGACAAATCATAAAGATTACCGTCCACACGCACTCTCACATAACCGCTTTTCTTGGCACGGTCAAACACCTTGGCATGTTCGCCCTTTCTGCCCCTTACTACAGGCGCAAGGAGCTGTATCTTCGTTCCCTCCGGCAGTTCCATGACCTGATCCACAATCTGGTCTATGGTCTGCCTTTTAATCTCCTTGCCGCAGTTCGGACAGTGGGGAATCCCGATGCGTGCATAAAGCAGACGGAAATAATCATAAATCTCTGTCACCGTACCCACAGTTGACCTGGGATTGCGGTTGGTGGATTTCTGGTCAATGGATATGGCCGGGGAAAGCCCGTCTATCCGCTCCACATTGGGCTTCTCCATCTGCCCCAGGAACTGTCTCGCATAAGAAGACAGGGACTCCATATAACGTCTCTGCCCCTCCGCATAGATGGTATCAAAGGCCAGGGAAGATTTGCCGGAACCAGACAATCCCGTCAACACCACAAATTCATTTCGTGGAATATCAATGTCTATCCCCTTTAGGTTATGTTCGCTGGCACCGCGGATTTTGATATAATCCCGCGGGCGCATCTTAATCGTATCTTCCATCCTGTAATCTCCGTTCTGTCAATGTAACTTTTATTGATTTATCTTTTCCACTATCGTTCACTATATTAATCCGCATCAAGATCCCTCAGCTTCTTTTTCAAATCCACCATCCTGTCGCGCAGCTCTGCCGCCGCTTCAAAGTTGAGATCCGCCGCCGCTTTCTTCATCTGCTTCTCCACATCCTTGATCAGTTTCTCCAGTTCCTGTCTGCTCATGGATTCAGGATCTTTCTCAAACTTCATCTCTTCTTTGGCAATGGTCCTGGATATACTGATCAGATCACGGACAGCCTTCTGAATGGTCTGCGGTGTGATGCCGTGTTCCTCATTGTACGCCTGCTGAATCTTACGCCGGCGGTTGGTCTCCGAGATAGCCGTGCGCATGGAATCCGTCATATCATCCGCGTACATGATGACATGTCCCTTCGCGTTACGCGCCGCCCGTCCGATAGTCTGAATCAAAGAAGTCCCGGAACGCAGGAATCCCTCCTTGTCCGCATCCAGAATCGCCACCAGCGATATCTCCGGAATGTCCAGTCCCTCTCGCAGCAGATTGATACCCACCAGTACGTCAAACACATCCAGCCGCATGTCCCGGATAATCTGGGCCCGTTCCAGCGTATCAATATCGGAGTGCAGATATTTCACCCGGATGCCCACATCATTCATATAAGCCGTCAGATCCTCCGCCATCCGCTTGGTGAGCGTGGTTACCAGTACCTTATTGTGCTCCGCCACCTCTTTGTTGATTTCCGAGATCAGGTCATCAATCTGCCCCTCTACCGGCCGCACATCCACTTCCGGATCCAACAGGCCCGTGGGTCTTATAATCTGCTCCGTACGGAACAGTTCATGTGCAGCCTCATAATCGGAAGGCGTGGCCGACACAAAAAGCATCTGGTCGATATGCTGCTCGAACTCCTCAAAGCAGAGCGGTCTGTTATCCAACGCCGACGGCAGACGGAAACCATAATCCACCAGTGTATTCTTCCGGGATCTGTCTCCAGCAAACATACCCCGTATCTGCGGAATCGTCATATGCGACTCATCTATGATAATCAGGAAATCATCCTTGAAATAATCTAACAGTGTGAAGGGCGGTTCCCCCTCCGCCATACCGTTTAAATGCCGGGAATAATTCTCGATGCCGGAACAGAATCCCGTTTCCCGCAGCATTTCAATATCGAAGTTCGTCCGCTCCGAAATTCTCTGGGCCTCCAGCAGCTTGTCTTCACTCTTAAAATACTTTATCCTGCCTTCCATCTCTTTCTCAATCTCTTTACATGCCGCAGTGATCTTCTCCTGCGCCACCACATAATGGGATGCGGGATATATCATCACATGCTCCAATGTAGCATGCACCTGGCCCGTAAGAGGATCCGTCTGGGCGATCCGGTCTATCTCATCTCCAAAAAACTCTATACGAATCAGATACTCCCCGCCCTGTGCCGGATAAATCTCCACTACATCCCCGCGCACCCGGAAACAGCATCTGTCCAGATCCAGATCATTGCGGTCATACTGCATTTCAATCAGACCGCGGATCACCTCGTCACGGTCTTTACACATACCCGGGCGAAGGGACATACTCATACCCGCATATTCCTCCGGACTCCCCAGACCGTAAATACAGGATACGCTGGCAATCACCACCACATCCCGGCGCTCCGTCAGCGAGGCCGTGGCGGACAGTCTGAGCTTGTCAATCTCGTCATTGATCGATGAGTCCTTGGCAATGTAAGTATCCGTGGAAGGTACATAGGCTTCCGGTTGGTAATAATCATAATAGGAGACAAAATATTCTACCGCGTTTTCCGGGAAAAATTCTTTAAACTCACCGTAGAGCTGTCCGGCCAGCGTCTTATTATGGGCAATTACCAGGGTTGGTTTATCAAGTGCCTGAATAATATTTGCCATGGTAAAAGTCTTACCGGAACCTGTCACTCCTAAAAGGGTTTGAAATTGATTGCCTTTCCGGAATCCCTCTACCAGTTCCGCAATTGCCTGCGGCTGGTCGCCGGTGGGCTGATATTCACTATGCAGTTTAAACGGCATCGGGAAAAACACCTCCATTTATTAGTACCCTGTTGTCAGTTCAAAAGCAGTTTTGATTATAGCATACCCAATTTATTTTGTACAGCGTTTTTAGAACATTTGTTCTTGTTCTCAATATTTACGTTGAGGCCGCAAAAAACACCCATGGAATAATTCCACAGGTGTTTTCCAACAATCGCTTTATTGTTGATAGTCTACAGAATACTGATATCCTCTTCCTGCATTAAAAGCCAATAACATCAATTCAATATTTTGTGCAGAATACCCCCGATAAGCAAAATAGTATCTCAGTGTTTTAACAAACTCATCAATCCGCGGCTTCTGCTCCGATATAAAGGGAACATTGTCCGGCTGTGTAAAGAGAAAACTACAGAGAAAATCTGCTACACATTCTTCATTGACAAATACCAGATCATCCTGATCATCACAGGTAGTTATCTGTAAGGGTTTATGCCTCAGTATCCAATAAGACAAGTAAGCATATATTTTGGTCTCATTGACAAACTCAATTTCCTGGAAGTCCTTAAGCCGGTCAATGTCTACAAAATAATCAATGACAATATGTTCAATAATACTTTGGCAGATAATGATTCTGTCCTCATACTTATTCTGTCTTATATGAAGAAGCCATCCAAATATCTCCTTCCGCGTACGAAAACCTGTTCTCTATGAAAATATCATGCATATTATCTCCTATATCATTTGCTACATTCGTTATAACTAATCACATAATGAATACTTCGATATCCACGTGGATGCTGCTTTGTTATAAGATTGAATCCCGAATATTGTGCTATCGAATCCCCTTCAGCATAATATACAGTGGGAATTTCTGCCAAAAATCTCTCACCCTTAACATGTGGTAAATGCTCTACTCCTCTATATAATTCCAATCTCTTAATGGGAAATTCCTTTATAATTTCATTATGAATATCCTGCCATTTTCCGCGATAATTTACAATCAATCTGATCCCTGCTAAATCTGTTATGATATCGGCATAATTACTACTATCCAGACGAGCGTAACTTCTTGTCTGTGACCTAATATATTCATGTCTCTTCCGAATTATTTTTCAATCAGGCTATCTTTTCTTTTAACCCGCCCACTTTGCAAATGCACCTGTTCCAACTGCCCAAGGGTACTTATCAAATCTTTTGGGGCTTAGGTTCATTGCCATTTATGCAATCTACTTCATCAAGCTCCCCAACTATTCCCTGAAGCTTTTTTTCAAAAAGGCCTGCCACCATTCTTGCCACTCATCCCTTGTCATTCGTATCTTACTCCTCGATAAAATATAGATAACGAAATTCTACTACAAGGAACTACTACTGTAAATGTATTTTCAATTTCTTCTTATCCTGCACACTGATCTCCTCACCAATCTGCACCTCTATCACCTGCAAAGGTGTGTCGGCTATGATCGTATGAGGCGTCCCCGCAGGCATCCTGACCACATCCCCGGCTGTGACTTTACTCTCTACGCCGTCCACAATGGTGCGTCCTTCCCCGGCAACCACTGTCCAAACTTCATCCCTGTGCTCATGGCTGTGATAATTCATCCTATGGCCTGGATTCAACGTGACCTTAATCGTCATGCTTCCCTCTTCGATGTCAATCACCCGGAAACTTCCCCAGGATTTCTCCGCAAACATAATCTGTTGGTCTATTTCATCCACATAGGGTTTGATATAACTCGACTGTACCTTATCGGATACCAGAATCCCTTCAGGGCTCGCAGACACCACCACATCTTTCAGACCCATACACAGTACCGGCACATCGAGTTCATTAACCACATGCACATTTTCACAGGTATCATTAAGGATTGCCTTGCCTATGGCTGCACTCTCCATAGCCTCTGTCAATGTGTTCCATGTACCCATATCCTTCCACATGCCGCCAAACCGCATCACCTCAATCGAGGGCTCATGTTCCACCACCGCATAATCGAAACTGATCTTCGTCAGGGTCTCGTATTTTGCATATAAATCCTTGTAATCTGTAAAATCAATCAGCTCATGGGCCCGCTGTAATACATAAACCAGGCGGAAGGCGAATACACCGCCATTCCACAAAGCACCCTGTCTCATATATTCTCTGGCGGTATCTTCATCCGGCTTCTCCTTGAACATGGAGACCCTGCTGATATTCTCCGTATTCTCCGGAATGATATAACCATACTTTGCACTTGGGTAGGTGGGTTCTATCCCCATCAGTACCAGATTGGTCTCACTGACTGCCGCACGGCCGCTGAGTCTTTGCAGGGCCTCGAAATAATCCTGCTCCACATAAGGATCCACCGGACAGACTACCACCGGCTCACACACAGCAACTCCCAGCACATCATGAAGATAGGCCGCCGCCAACGCAATCGCCGGAAAAGTATCCCTGCGGCAGGGTTCCACACTGATTCCCACGCCTTCCCCCAACTGATTATGGATGGCCGACACCTGGGATTTAGAGGTGGCAATCGTCACCGCCGCGTCCTGATCCACCGAAAGAATCTGACGGTACACCCGTTGTACCATGGATTCATAATCACCGGCCGCTGTCTTAAATATCTTGATAAACTGTTTGGATCTGGTATCGTTGGATAAGGGCCACAGACGTTTGCCGGATCCTCCTGACAACAATACGATATTCATGCTAATCTCCATTCCGGAGCGTTTACTGCGATCCGCTCCTTCTGAAATCTTTTACCTGGTCATTTTCTCAATTTCCTGTATGGCTCTCTGCAGCTGATTATCCACATCTTCCTCATAGTAGGCATCACTGTCAAATTCGCACTCAATATCCGGTTCAATACCTACGCCATGAATATTATTGCCATTCGGCGTATAATATGCGCTGATGGTAAGCTTCAGTGCCGTACCGTCGCTTAAAGGCATGACGCGCTGTACGATTCCTTTTCCAAAAGTCGTGGTGCCGATCAGCGTTCCTTTCTTATAATCCTTGACCGCTCCCGCCAGGATCTCAGATGCACTGGCAGAATTGCCGTTCATAAGTACCACCAGGGGAAGGTCCAGTTCGTGTTCTCCATCGCAGGTATACTCATCCCGTTCACCATATTTATCTTCTGTATAGACAATCAGTCCTTTTGGCAGAATCATTCGGGCAATATCCACTACCACAGGCAGACTGCCTCCCGGATTACCGCGCAGATCCAGAATCAGCCCTTTGGCCTTGGACCCTTTGATCACTGCCAAAGCCTCGGTAAACTGGTCAGTGGTCACATCATCGAACTCGGTAATCTGAATATAGCCAATCCCATTGTCATACATTTCATAATTGACGGTAGGGCTCTCAATCTTACGCCGTTCCACATCAATCTCCAGATAGTCTGTCTCTCCTTCACGATATATGGTCAGATGAACTGTAGTGCCTTCCTCGCCTTTTACTCTTGACACGATCTCCGAGAGATCCATTCCCTGTGAACTCTCACCATCAATCAGATAAATAATGTCATTCTCCCGAAGTCCCGCCTCCTGTGCCGGTGTATCAGGAATCACACCGTTAATCTTGCCGTAACCCGTTGCCGGATCCAGACTGATATAGGCGCCGATGCCGTAATAAATACCTTCCGTCTCCTGCATCAGCTGATTCCACTCTTCCGCCGTATAATAAACAGAATATGGGTCTCCCAGGGCATCCACCATACCGGAATACATACCCTCGATCATTAAATCTGTATCAATATCTTCATCCTTATAATAATATTCGTCAATTACTTCTTCTATGGTAGACAGCTTCTTTTCCGTATCCTCATTCAGGACACTCTCTGCACCGCTGGAACCGCCGTTCACCTGCTTTGCATTATTTTCCCTGACCACATCGTATATTTTGAAACCTGCGGCCGTAATACCGGCAATCAACGTCGTCAGAATCACACCAAGCAGAAGCCCTAACAGAAATGAGCCGCCGCCTTGATTCCCGTTACGGGGAGGCTGCGGCTGTACCGGGTGCAGAGGAGGCTGTGGCTGGCTGTAATAGGGATTTGGCCCGCCATAGCCATTGTTATGATAGTCCTGATTATAGTAATTGTTATCTCCGCTTTGATTCACTACGATTCATCTCCTACCTCTTATTTTAGATAATTCCACGGGCTCACATAATTACCGTTTAAGCGCACACTGAAATGCAGGTGATTACCGGTGGACCGTCCGGTACTCCCCACCGCCGCAATCGTCTGTCCTTTGGACACGGACTGTCCCTTGGATACATACAATGCGGAACAATGCATATAAATCGTATACAGGCCGCTGCCATGATTGATCATAATATAGTTGCCCATACTGCTGCTGTATGCCGCCGCTGCCACATCTCCATCATAGGCCGCCAGAATTGCCGTACCGCCGGGAGCCGCCATATCCAGGCCGTTATGGAATTTCTGCACTCCCAGAATCGGATGAACCCTGTTGCCATATTCATCCGATATTCTTTTATATCCCGGGCAGGGCCATGCGAACATACCGCCGTTGTAGACACGTGCATTTTCTGCCGCCAACCGCGCTCTTTCCTCTGCCACCGCCTTTTCCAGTGCAGCGATTTCCTCATTCTCCTGCTCAATCATCGCCTCATATTCTTTGATTGCTGCTTCTTTATTCGTAATATCCGCAGAAACAGACACAATCTGTGCCTCTTTCTCTGCCAGAAGGCTGTTAACATTTGCTTCCTCCTGCTTAACTGCTTCTCTGGCCTCATTTAACACTTCATGCTCCGCTTCCAGTTCCTGTTTACACAGTTCCACATACTCCCTGGTCTCCACATATTCATCCAGCTTTTTGCGGTCATATCTGGACAGAGACTCAATATAATCAGCTCTGTTGGCCATATCGGCAAAGCTTCCTTCTGCCAGAAGCATTTCCAGATAAAAAGAATCGCCTCTTTCGTACATAAACTGAATACGCTTCTTCATCGCTGCATATTGTTCATCCTGCTGCACAATAGCTGCCTCCAGTTCCCTGCCGGTCTCCTCAATCTGCTCCTCTTTTTCGGTAATCATTGTATTATATTGCTGTATTTTCTCCTGTATGCTGACTAACTGTTGATCCAGCTGTGTCACATAAGCAGCCAGGTCCGTCTTGGACTGTTCCAGCTGTTTTTTGAGTTTTTCCACATCCGTCAGATTAGATTTCAAGCCGGAGACTTCTTCCTTCGCCTTCTTAATCTCTGCTTCCTTCTGACGGATACTATCGTTAGTCAAAGCTGCCTGTACGGGAGGCATACATGTGCACATAACCACCAGACAAAGCATCAGACATATCAGTTTTTTCCTATATTTCAACATGCCAATCCTCCATGTCAATACAGTTTCCCCCACGCTGCTATACTCTCAGATGTTTTCTCACTGTTGTAAAACTGCCCAGAAATCCAATGCCCACACCCAGGCCCAATGAAATCGGCACTAACACGCGGAACACTTCTTCCACTGTCACGAAACTCAAAAGGGAAGAAAGCATGGAAAACCGCTCCATCACATAGGAAAGCACTACATTATACAAAGTATAAATAAATCCAAGTGGAATTGCCGCCCCGATCAGTCCGATCAACATACCTTCCACCACAAACGGCGATCTGACAAAAAAGTCCGTGGCCCCAATATATTTCATAATATTAATCTCTTCTTTACGCACAGAGATACCGATGGTAACCGTGTTGCTGATCAGGAAAATCGATACTGCCAGCAGGATTGCAATGATACCCACAGACACATAAGCAATCAAAGCATTGACACCCGTCAGTGTAGTTGCTGCCAGTTCCGAACGGTTAACCTGCCGTACCCCTTCCACAGATTCCAGATAAGTCACCAGTGCCGACTGCATGGATACATCATTTAAGTAGACCTGATAGTTGGCGGAATTCTCCAACGGATTCTCTGTAAATCCATCACCGTACTCCCCAAGGTATTCTGCCTTAAACCCTTCCCAGGCTTCCTCCGCAGACACAAAATTAATGTCGGAGACTTCCGGTCTCTTGGCAATCATATCACCGATCTGCTGAATCCTGATATCTTCCAGTCCCTCATCAAAAAAGACCCACACAGACACGCCTTCTTCCGCGGTTCTGACGATATGCTCAAAGTTTGTCACAATCGCATAGAAAAGACCAAACAGGAAAAGACACGCCCCAATCGTCGCAATGGACGCAAGCGTAAACAGTTTATTCCTGAAAAGATTACGGAAGCCCTGTCTGAGCGTATAGAAAAATGAACTAATCCTCATCGATATATCCTCCCTTTTCCTCATCGCTGACAATGACGCCGCGCTTTAAGGTAACCACCCGCTTCTGCATGGCATTGACAATCTCCCTGTTATGCGTCACCACAATAACTGTCGTACCATTTTCATTGATCTGCTCAAGAAGCTTCATGATTTCCCAGGAGTTCTTCGGATCCAGATTACCGGTAGGCTCGTCCGCCAGAAGGATTGTGGGTTGATTGATCAGTGCCCTGGCAAGCGCCACTCTCTGCTGTTCTCCTCCGGAGAGCTGCTTGGGCTTTGCCTTATACTTGCCGGCCAGCCCTACAATCGCAAGGATACTGGGAACGTTCTTTTTAATCTCCTTATTGGATTTCTGTATGATTCTCTGGGCAAAGGCCACATTGTCATAGACATTCCGATCCTTTAACAGCCGGAAATCCTGGAACACAATTCCCAGATTTCTTCTGAATTTCGGAATCTTGCGATGTTTGATCTTGGAAAGATCATACCCCATCACATTGATATATCCACTCGTGATCGTCAGTTCACGAAGCAGAAGTTTGATCAGTGTCGATTTACCGGAGCCACTGTCTCCCACGATAAAGACAAATTCTCCTCTGCTGATATGTAGATTCACATCCTTTAATGCCGGGGCACCTGTAGAATATGCCTTACAGACATTTGTCAACGTAATGATCTCTTTCTCCGCCGCTGTACTCTTTTTTCTTTTTTTTGCTGCCACGTTTTCACCACCTGTATTTTCTCTTGATATTAAAATTCATAACTTTCCATGTACTTCATGTACTTTACGACCATGAGGGCAATCTTAAAGGTAATGGCATCCTCAAACACCCGCAGATCCAGTCCCGTACTCTTTTGCAGTTTATCCAGACGATAGACCAGCGTATTTCTGTGGATAAAAAGCTGCCTCGAAGTTTCCGACACATTCAGGGAATTCTCAAAGAACTTATTGATTGTTGTCAGTGTCTCCTCATCAAACTCATCCGGACTTCTGCCGTCAAAAATCTCCTTAATGAACATCTTGCACAGCGGAATGGGCAGCTGATAAATCAGACGGCCGATACCCAGTTCACTGTAGGCAATGATATCCCGTTCATCAAAAAAGATTTTACCCACATCGAGAGCCATCTTGGCCTCCTTGTAAGAACGGCTCACCTCTTTGATCTCTCCAACCACCGTACCGTATGCAATCCGGACATTCTTATAGTTCTCTTTACGCAGATATCCTGCCACGCCCGCGGCGCTTCTGTCAATATCCCGCATACTGTCACCCTCAGACAGATCCTTCACCACAATGACATTGTTCTCGTCCACGGCCGTAATAAAATCCTTACTGCTCGTACCAAAATAAGTACGCATGGTCTCAAGCACATTGCTGTCCTTGGCATTTTCCGTCTCAATGATCAGCGCCACTCTTTTCACATCTGTCTGGATATGAAGTTTCTTCGCACGACTGTAGATATCCACCAGAAGCAGATTATCCAGAAGCAGATTCTTGATAAAGTTATCCTTATCAAACCGCTCCTTGTAAGCTACCAGGAGATTCTGAATCTGAAAGGCAACCATCTTGCCAACCATATAGACATCTTCTCCAACGCCCCCGGCAATCAGGATATACTCCAACTGCTGTTCGTCAAAAATCTTAAAGTACTGATACCCCTGGATTTCCTGGGAATCTGCCGGAGACTTGGCAAATTCCGCCGCCGGCTTTCCGCACTTCTCCATCTCGTCCGCCGTCATGGCCACCGGCTTTCCATCCACATCCATAACGCACAACTCTACCCTTGCGATCGCTTTTAACCCTTCGATCGTATTTTGCAAAATCTGATTTGAAATCATACCCCCACCTCTTATCGTTTTATAGCAATTTACACAAGTATCCGCCCTTCTTTTTCTAGCAAAATACAAAATCCAGATTCTATTTTAATCTATATTTACAAAAAAATCTACCTGTATTCATGTCTTTTTTGTGTATTTTTTAAAAAAATCACTGTTTTTTCACATTTTAGACCTTTAGACAATTTACACAAAAGTAATTTGCTCTGCAAATTACTTTGCGAGTTCCGCTTCGCGGCCTCGAATACACGGTAAGATTTCTTTTTGCTCTGCAAATTACTTTGCGAGTTCCGCTTCGCGGCCTCGGATACACGGTAAGAT
>RAYR01000017.1 GCA_003612405.1 bacterium 0.1xD8-71 | reverse complement strand
AAGTTACCCTTTTTTACCACCGATAGGAAAAAGAAATTTTTTGTTAATTTAGGCTTGACTTTTCATAGCTGGTCTCCGTTAAATACAATTACGTTTTACGTCTTATATATTTCAATTATATACCTGTCTAATATATAATCCAATCAATATATTATCTTATATTCATCTATACCCTATCTGCAACATCACCGAACATAAAAATACCCTATCCATAACCCATCTGTAACGCCTTGAAAATCCTATCATTTCAGCGTTTTAAATAATTCCACCCCCTCAATCCCATCTCCCACAACTCCCTTTATAAAAATCCCCTGTTTTCCCAACATTCACACCGAAAAACACGCCGAATGACATACATTCTATATAATTCCTATAATTTTAGTGGGTATTATAGCAAGATAAAATCTGCCATTTTCTCAATATTCCCATAAGAAAATAGCAGATTATTTATTACTGGAAGGTTTATAAATTTACTGCTCTACCGAACTTCACGAATATTTGTGTATTTTTCCACATTATTTTTTTCATATACATAATTAAAATTCTCAAAATCCTTGACAAATTAGGGAAATATCGACTTAAAGAATATTCATTTTCTTTTCTACCGAACTGACAATTTTTTCTATTCTTTTGAGAACAGCTCATCCGGTTTTACTATAGAACAGATCGACGGAGTAGAGCGATAAAATCTTGCATTTTTGTCATTCTCAAATATTGAAGAAAGTTCATTATACCGTAATATAAATTCTTTTTCATTATTTACTTCAAATAAATTCTGAACAAATTTGAATCTCGATTTAGAAATCAAATATTTTCTGAATTTTAAGAAACCATTATTTTGTGCATATACACTTGTTACTGGATACCAATAAGCATAATTATTTTCTTTTCTATAAAACCACTCTGTTAATACCAATATTAAACAATCTGCTAATTGAATATCAGAAAAATCCAAATTAATATCCTTTATAAAAGCTCTTTGTAAAATAATATCAGCATGCAAACTACGTCTATTGAGTTTAAGCCTTTTATTTCTTGTCTCCAAAGATTCCAATGTATAATAAAATTCATCTATTCGAATTCCATTTCTTGTATACTGATCTATTGCTTCTGGAAAATACGTTGTTTTTATTAAGCGTACCATTTCTTCAAAACACCTTTTCTTAAATAAAATGGCAACAGTATAAATTATCATTTCTTGTAATAAAAATTTACAGCTATCGTTTTGTGAAGTATAAAAGGTTCCATTTCCAACATCATAAGCTACATTATATGTTTCTTCAAATAAAGATACTATATCTTCCACTTCAATATTATTTTTATCAAGCATTTTACATAAACATTTTATATATACATCTCTAAGCTCTTTTGAATCCTCAATCTTTTTTAAAATGATTTCATCTTTTTCTTTATCATATTCTTCATATGTAGATTTTATATTTCCCATTTCTTCTAAGATAGTCATTTTCAGTTCATCAAAGCTCAAATTCTCATTTATTAACACAGCACTTACAACTGAATTATATCGTATCAATGAAC
This sequence comes from bacterium 0.1xD8-71, assembly GCA_003612405.1. Classification (GTDB taxonomy): domain Bacteria; phylum Bacillota; class Clostridia; order Lachnospirales; family Lachnospiraceae; genus UBA3282. Next base: position 119,718 of record RAYR01000017.1, on the reverse strand, counting down.
TAGGTGGATCTAATACTGGTGGCTTTACTCTTTTGGGCAACTTATGAATTTGCCTAATTAATTCATTTAATTTTTCAGCAAATAAATCATCATTTGAAAAGTCAGTATAAAGTCTGGATTCTAAATAATATGGTAAATATGCTTCCTCATTTTCATCTTTATTAACAACTATTGGAATAAATTTCGTTTGCTCAACGTCATTGTACACATCATTAGATATTATCTGTGTTTCTGTTCCTACTCCAGCTTTTCTATCATTTGCCCTTTCTTTATATTCTTTCCCAAGCAATATAAGCACTTTATCAACTTTTTTTATTTGCTCCATAAAATAATTCAAGTCTTGCCCTAATTGCAAATCATATATATCTACAATACAGTTTATGCCATATTGTCCTAATGATGTTGCCAATTTATCTATCCATTCTTCAGTTACATCTTTGTGGCAATATGAAACAAACACATTTTTCTTCTCTAAAGTAATGTTTTCCATAAAATCCTCCCTTGTATTTCCTACTATTTTATCATCAACAATACATCCATTCAACTACATTTTGTATGATTATTTTACTGGATCACAATATAGTCTAAACAACAGAAAAGCCATGCCATCACTGACACAGCTTTGAATCTCAAACCATTATTTCAAAATTTCTCCGAACTCCCCCAAACCACCACAAAACAACAATATTTCCCGATAAATCAGCACTTCCCAATCATCCACCCATTTCAAATACATCAATAAAAATCTTCACAAACCGTCCATTTTTTCAGCATAATCTCGAACTTTCTTCAAAAATCCCCAAAATCAAACTCTATTTCCAGTCCAATCTAACCCCCTCACATCACCTCAAATCAAAAAATCCCTTGAAAATAAAGGATTTCCAGCATTGCACATCATATATGAACCACCTTCTACCGAACATTATTTTGTTAAATCATATTTTAACATTCTCCACTCCAAATACTATGCCATAATAGTAGACTTTTTGCATAAATTCAACTTTCCACATCTTCCACACCGAACCACACTCCGAGTTTATTTTTATTCCCTTCTACACAAAAAAGAAGCCATAGCCGAAACTATGACCTCTAATATCTCTTTTCATAACCTATGCAACCTTACATACCTTCTTCAGCTTAGCTACAATCTTTTTGCATACAGCCGGATTGTCCTTTAAATACTGCTTCGCGTTCTCTCTGCCCTGCCCGATCTTATTCCCGTCAAATAAATACCAAGCACCACTCTTAGTAATAACGCCTTTTCCTTCTGCCTGATCCAAAATATCCCCCTCTACAGATATACCTTGACCAAACATGATATCAAATTCTACTGATTTGAAAGGAGCCGCAATCTTATTCTTAACAACATGCACTCGCGTTTTGTTGCCAATCACTTCCCCACATTGTTTCAAAGACTCAATCCTTCTCATATCAAGCCTGACAGACGCATAATATTTCAATGCTCTACCACCTGTCGCCTTCTCTGGATTTCCAAACATAACACCAACCTTTTCACGTATCTGGTTAATTACAATCAGCGTACATACGCTATTGTCAAGGTATGGTGTCAGTATAGACAATGCATCCGACATGATCCTTGGGAATAATCCAACGTGAGAATCGCCAATATCCCCATCTATCTGTGCCTTTGGTGCAAGTCCAGCTAATGAGTCAATAACAATAGCACCGAAAGTACCCGCCTGCGCAACTGTCTTACATGTTCCAAGTGCCTTCTCTAAGTTATCCACATGCATGAGATAAAAGTTCTTTTCCCTTATACCCATACTTTCAATGGTTTCCCGTGTCAATGTCCTCTCTGTATCTATGTATAATACAGGTTTCTCCTTCTGATACTGTTTGCATAACTGCAATGCAAGTGTTGTTTTACCGCCACTTTCGGGGCCATATATCTCCACGATACTTCCCTTCTTGATCCCACCTACACCGAGCGCAATATCAAGCCCCATTATGCCGGTAGATACAATATCATCTTTTAACGGAGACAGTTCGTTTAACTGCTTTATGCTCAAAGTTCCAAACTGCCTGTTTAATATTGAAAAAGTTTCTTCAACTGTCATTGCTGTACTCATGATAAATTTACCTCCATACAATTATTTACTTTAAATATGCTGCTTCATAAATTCTCATAATCTTTTGATGACCTTCTTCGTAACTTTTGCAGTTTTCAATGATCTCTTGTACATCTCTCCTATGTAAGAGTCTAAAATCATCCGCCAACCTCATTAGCTCCCTTTGAACTGATATACCACATCTATTGTTGATCGAAATATCATTCCCCTTACATCTCATCATTTTCTTAGCTTCTTTGATAATTTCCCGCTGTGTGGGTATATCCTTATAACATTTATCTGGTATATATGTAGCCACATTAGTCTTCTCTTTTTCTTTCTCCAAACCAAACAGAAAGAAATCTGCTGATACATTTAACTCTTCACAAAGTCTTGCAAAATAAGTTATACATATATTCGTATTGGCAGACAGAATTTTTCTATCAAATCCACATTGCTTTGCGATTCCCTTTTTAGATACTTTCTGTTCAGAGAACACACTGTTAATCCGTGTCCATACATCGCTTAGATACTCAGCGTCAACCACCGCCCTTGCCATTCTTTATCACTCCTTAAAATTTATTTCCCTTCCATTCTTAATCAATCCCATCTCCCCAAGCAATGTAGCACAATCCCTAAATCCCTGTTGATAGGTCAGTCTCCCATACAGCGCACCATTTTCAATATAAGAAGATATCAGTCTGTCAATAAACACTTTCAGCTCCTTTGGCAAAATAAATTTATCAAGTTCACCTGTCAGGCTGTCAATTTTATTCTGTATCTGCTTATACTCCTCCTTCGATAAAAGAGTGGTATTCACCGATTCATTGATGGCATACTCTGTGATCACGTCAAAAATACTTTTTTCCATAACTGTTGCCTCCTTATTTACAGATTTTATCAAGCATTTCCGCTAGTCTTTCCCGTCCGCTATAGATATAGTAGAAGTCCTCCCCTATCTTAAACGGCTTTTTCTTCTCATGTGCGGCAAGAATCATCCGTTGATATAAGCTGATTCCAACCGCAACCCCATTACAGAATGCTCTTTCAATTAATTTCCTCAATACTCTGTTTCCTCCAATCATGTTTATTTTAATATTCCTACTATGTATTTCTCCGTATCCCCACAAAATTTCCGTGAATACTAAAGCTGTTCAACCTTCTTTCGGATTTCCTCCAAATTAGGATTCATATACCGCATTGTAGTCTTAATACTGGAATGTCCCATCTGGTTAGCGATCTCTGGAATTGTAAAAATTCCACTTGATACCGCATTAATCGCATAAAAATGTCTTAATGTATGTGGTGTTATCTCATATCCTTTTGGACAGCACAGTTTGAACACTCTGTTTATTGTAGTCTGGTTTAACCTTTCTCCCCTACTGTTATGAAATAGCCATTCCGATTTAACATGATCCGTTTTCTGGTACTCCCTTACCGCCGACACTATCTTACTGTTAACTATAACAATCCTTGCTTTCTCTCCCTTCCCACTGGCTACCCGTAACTGGTTGGATTCCAGACATATATCTGTTTTCCGCAAATCCAGGCATTCCGAAATCCTTAATCCTGCATAGGCAAGTATTGTGACTATGGCAAAATTTCTCCTTGCACCACACCCTTCAGCCTGTAACACTATCTGTCTGAATTCTTCTATTTCCTTTTTAGTAATAGATGTAGGGCTCACCATTTCCGACTGTATCTTTATCAGATCCCTTTTTGATACAACAATATTGTCAGGCTCCATTAACTCATTAAAACAGATCAGTGCTGACAATTTTGAATTAATAGATTTAGGACATAGATGATTCCCGGAATGCAAGGACTTCTTAATGTTCTTCAGATAGCTCTTGTATTCCAAAATATTTTCACGGTACAGTTGTTTAAATTCCACATTCCCATAGCTTTCATAAAACCATCTGAAATATTCCTTCACGGAATTGCTGTATACTTCCACCGTCCTGTCCGATTTTCCTTCCAGAAACATTTTCCTTTTAAATTCTGCTATTAAATTTTCCATACATATTTCCTCCAAGAAATTTTTTTGAGTTTTTCCTGATATATATTTCTGTATCTTTTTTGAGTTTTTGTCCGTTTTAAATCCATTCTCTATATAAAAACTCAAACAAATTTCCGTTATTTTGAGAAAATAATTTCTTTGATTTTCGGCATGGATATTGTGCATTTTTCAATTGGAAGGTATCATATAGATGTATACTGTTTACGAAGGGAGTTGATCAAAATAGATATCGAACTAAAAGACCGTAACCGGGTAAAAGAATTTTTCCAGAAGCTCCATAGCAAGGCTGAAGATATATTATTCACCATAATTTCCAAGATTCCCGAAAAGCTCATTCCATCACCGATTATGAATTGGCTTGACCGTTATATGGATAAGCGGATCGGCGAACTAAAGCAACAAATCATTAAGCAACGCTGGCAACAGGATTCATTAGAAAAAGCGGTTTCTGATATCCGTTCCATAAATCAAGACACGAAAAAAGCACCTTCAGATGATTAGTTCATCCGTTGGTGCTTTCTCCTTTACGATTCTTTCTTACATAGACAATCATAAAAAGAAATAACATCCCTACCGTCCAAGTAGATGATATTCTTATAAATATATTTTACCATTTTCTTTTGCTTTTTCAAGTGGCTCTTTTAATTTCCACTGGTGCCTTCCATAATCAATCTAATTCTGCAACAGTAATACATTTGACCTCTTTAAACTGTTTTAATTGCTTATCATTTGTCAAAAATAAATCGCATCCTGACAAACACGCAACTGCCAACTGTAAAGCATCCATTGCTTTAAATCCTTTATATTCTGCTCTTATCTGAGCGGCTTTCTTTGCAATTTCCTGATTAATCTCCACTATTTCCATATCAGTTGTTTCTACTAAGCGATTAAACATATCTATATATGAATATGATTTATTTCTATATGGAAATACAAAATATTCTTCCATTGTAATTACAGATGACACAAACTTCTTATCGTGATTATATCCATCCCTGAAAAAACATTTTACCTTTTCATAATATTGGGGATTGTTGATATCTTTTTCAATAAAATATATAAAGGGTGCTGTATCAACAAAAGCCTTTTTAAAGTCTGTCATCTTCGCGCATCTCCCTCATATACTCATCAACATTTTTTCCTCTTTCACTCGGAATAGCAAAACTATCCCAATCAACAGGAACTTTCTTTACTTTCTTTTGCGGATAATCCAATAATGTAACAACAACTTCCGCTCCGTCATATTCCCTTATATCATCATCTTCAATAACAACTGTATTCCCTTGCACGATTCCCTTCACAGCAGCTAGCAAGACAATCCCTCCTTCTTTTATTTTCCTTCGGCACTCTATCAGGTAATTCATCTTTTGTGCATTTAATCGGCATTATTCCATGTATTAATTATAGTTTCTATAATTATATTAATATTATAGCATTTTTCTTTATTCCTAACAATCCGAACTGTAAAACTATGAAAACAAAAAATTTCCGTTGCTACTATAATTATAAGGACTGCCCTATTTCAAGCAGTCCATGATAATAACTTTATTAAACCAATCCCCATAAGCAAGCTATTTTATATATTTGATTCCTTACACTTACAAGCCGCTTGCGCCCCGTTTCTTCCTTTGCTTTCCGTTCCATCATATCCATGATTGCAAGCTGTACATCCATTTCTATGTATTCCACCATCTGAAGCGGTGTAAGCGCGCTATATGGCGTTTTGAGCCGTCTGTCTATGATCTGGTTGCCATCCGCTATATCAATAATTCTAAAATTAAAACACATAATCTCTATCCCCTTCCTGCTCTTAAATTCTATCGCACTGCACACCTTCCATATCTGGCGTTTCCATTCCTGCCACTGTTCCTACATTCTCCGCTTATCTGCTTAAAATACCCGTCTAGGCTAAAAGAATATGCCCTTTTCTGCAGAAAAACACATTTCCCATGCTTTAACGCCGTTGTCTCCGCGATAACGACACAGTTTGTCAGTGAAAGATTTTCCCTGATGATGCTTTCCAACGCTTTCCGCAAACCGTTGTAAGATGTGTCTATGTAACGCCTGGAACTATTATTTCCACCGTTGACGAAAAACATGATTCTATAGCTGAATCTGTCCTCTACCATATTGTTAGCGGTACATCCTCTGTTAATGTCCGCTATGATGTCCGATACCGTATACATGATCTGTCCTCACTTCCTATGTATATGGGGAAGGGGTATCCCCTCCCCAATTTTCCACTATGCCGCCGTTTTCTTTCCTTTAAAATACTGCTCCATCACCGTAACCAGATAATCAATTTTTCCATGTACCACGCCTGAATCCCTTGTTGAATGGCTACTGTCCAAAAGTTCCCATGTTTTCCCGTCAACCGCCGTTTCCTTCCCGCCGTTTATGAACCATTTCAGGAATGCACCAAACTCTTTATCTTTCCTGCCTGTCTCCACAAACGCCTTAAACGCCGTTACAAATGCGCTGGTATTTTTTCCGTTGAACAATGCCCTGATATCCTTTGTCGGCTCAATGGATGCCGTCAGCCTTGTAAGCAGGCTGTCCACGCTCTCAAAATCGCAAAGTGCCGCATTCTCATTTAACCACTTAAATTCCAACTTGGTATCTTTACGATACTTATTAGGATAGCTACAGAGAAGGACAATATCTCCGCTGATCCGTTCAAAAGTCCCGTTGATCCTTCCCTTCTGGCTGGAAGAGTACACATCCGAAAAGAAACGGTTCTCCGTAATATGCCGAAGTTCCCTTGCAAAAGAGTCCACATATGTGAATGCCTTCTGTGCTGTGTTCATCGCCACATGATTATTATATTTCCGCACCAGCTTAGAAAGTTCCATCATGTCACAGTTCTGGTGGATAGCCACCTCGATCTGGTATCCCGCGAATCTTTCCTTCAATTCTTCTGGCAACTGCCCATATGTCTTATTGCGGATATCAAAGTCCACGGATTCCCACAGGATTTCGCCGTTTTCGTCCCTCTCAGGCTTTCCGCTGCCATCCAAAATTTTCCGCTGGTAACTTACCATATACTCATCCAGATTCTTTGTAATCCTTGTGTTTGCATAGCGGAACATGGAAAGCGAACTACTGCGCTGAAGTCCATCTATAATCCACTGTCTTGTAATTCCATTGACGGTTTCTTCTCCAAGAATAATCGGTGGAATGTAATCATCCGTCAATACTGTGAAAATAAGCTCATTGACCATGTTCTGGTTCCACTGACCAGAAAGTCTCTGACAATCCTGGTCGCTTCTTATTGTTTCAGCTTTCATCAACTTCAAATACTGGTCTAAACTGTATGTCTGTTTCCTGATCTTTGCCATTGCGATTCCCTCCTCTGGATTAAAATAATATTTTTACGTTCTCGTAACTTCTTATGATCTGCATATTTTCCGCATATTCCCGCGCGGATATCATCAAAATTTCCTGTATCTCGTTTGCCCTGTAGCCGTCTATCAGAAGATTTAATATATTTACCTGTCTGTCAGATAACCTTGATATGTATTGTTGTACTCTGTCCGAAACTGCCTGACTCTCATTTCGCTTGAAAACTTCCTCGAAAGTATCAAAGTCGGACGGCACAAACTCTAATAAGCTGCATTCATCTTCACCGTCACCCACCATATCCAGTGAAACGGCAAGCTGATTTAAAATCCGTTTCTGCCTGTGCCTGTGCGTAAGCTCCGTCTTAAACTTTTTCTGTAGGCATGACCGCAGGAACCCGTCAAAACTTATCCCCGTGTCTGGATCATAAGCGTTGTATGCCTGCCACAACGTCATATTTGCTATGGAAAAGAAATCATCGTGATCCGATTTTGCCAAGGGTTCATTGAACCGCATAAAGATTGACCGTGATATCTTCTTTAGTAACCGCATATCATTATCACAATACGGCTGTAAGACCGATAAATCCGCACTTGTCATTATATCCTGCTCCCTTCTGTAGATTGATTGCTTGAAATATTTGTTGCTTGTTTCAATGGCCTATTGAAAAAGGGACGTACAGAGAATCGAACTCTGTAAGAAGAACCATCCGCCCTGCTGCCTGTTACGGCTTACCTGCTTCCCCGTTTCGGCTTGTCCTCATACCATTTGACGGAACCGCCTTTAAAATTGGTCTTAGGCTGATTTATGCCAGTCCTGCCGATTCTGGTAATGTTACCGTTGTTGCGTGTGACTGCAAATTGAACTGTTTGTCTGTGCATTGGTGCCACCTCCTTATTATTTTGACTACATCCCACCGTTACCAGTGGGAACGCTGCGGCCTAAAGTCCTGTTTATAGTCGCCGCGACGACTTATAACTGTGTTTTGGCAAGTCTGACTGTGACGCGCTCTATCGGAATATCTCGTAAATATTTGTTATAGACCGCCTCACCTTCACTTATGATAAACGCATCCTTATCAAATGTCGGCCTTGTGAATGCCGTAAACAAAACTTCTAATCCAGCAACTGTAAGTATGTTTTTCTGCCGTTTCTTCATATAGGAAGATGTCTCGCTTTTCAGCTGCTTGATCTCTTTTTCTAAGGCATCTACCTCTTTTTTCTTTTTGGCTTTCTTTTGCTCCAGCTCAAAGATTTTTTCTGATACTGTCTGAAATTCTTTCATATTTGCACACATACTCTTGATCTCCCTTTCTTTTCTAATTGGTAGCAACCCTTAAAGAATCTTCCTGACTATTGCCTTCACTGTCGCTAATGGTTCACAGGTATATTGCTTTAAGTTTGTGGGTGCTTTTCGGGCTACTCGGTTGCTTGTGTTGTGTGGTGTTTTGTTTGATGTTGAGACTATTATAACACGATAGCGTGTTATTTCAATCCCGGAAATATTCACAAAAATAACACGATAGCGTGGTTAATTCTTTGTCTACAACGCATAAAACGATATCGTGTTATTGACCTAACAAGAAAATTATGCTATCGTGTTATTGTATTTATATCCTATATATGAGGGAGACTATATGGAAGAAAAAAAGAAAGCATCTGAAGCCCATATGAGAGCTACAGCAAAATGGGAAAAGGAAAATTATGATAAAGTTTTAGTCCGTTTCCCCAAGGGAACAAAAGAAAAAATTACAAACACAGGTAATTCCTTAAATGGATTTATAGTATCTGCCGTCAATGAAAAACTAGATCGTGAATTATAATGTATTAGGAGATAGAGTATATACATACTCTATTTTTTTTGTCTATTTTCAATAACGATATCGTGTTATATTTGTCAGTTTTGCCGATTTACTATAACACGATATCGTGTTATAGTAGTCTTATCAAATCAAACAACCCACAACCTAAAGCACCTTGATAATTGAATAGACTTTACACTCTGGATGTGATATACTTACAGCAAACAACAATACCGGCAATCACAGTAAAGGCGGTGATCATATGATAGACAATGAATTATTACAGGCAATGTCTAATTTACTGGATCAAAAATTGCAACCTATAAAAGATGAAATGCAAGACATGAATCAAAAGGTAACAGATCTTGAAAAAGATGTAAATGCTGTAAAACGTCAAATCATGAAGTCTACAGCCGAACTAAAAGCTATGGACGAACTGATTTTAGATGAAGTCGAGAGAGTACACGAAATCTTAGATAAACACATAGAAGACAAAACCGTACATACAGCATAACCACAACTACATAACTATATCGCAATAACAGAGTGTAAAGCCTATTTAGTTTTCAAGAGCTTTACACTTTTTTATTTCAGGAGGTTATGCAGTATGGCAAAATCAGTATATGAGATGGTAACAGACAGGATTATCAACCAGTTAGAGCAAGGCGTGATCCCGTGGCAGAAGCCCTGGACAGGTGTACGATCGGGCGCATACAACCGCATAAGCAAGAAAAGCTATTCATTATTAAATCAGATGCTTTTACAACATGACGGAGAATACGCCACCTTCAAGCAATGGCAAGACTTAGGCGGTCATGTCCGCAAGGGTGAAAAGTCAGAGATCGTTACATTCTGGAAGATACAGCCCGTAGAAGAAGAACAGGAAGACGGCACAAAAGTTGTAAAACAGATACCTTTACTTAGATACTACAACGTGTTTCATATCTCACAGGTTGACGGCGTAGAACCTTTACCGAAAGAAGAATTACACGATATAGAACCGATAGAAATGGCTGATCAGGTTTTAAATGATTACTGGACACGGGAAAATATAACGGTTGAGCATAAAGCAGGGAACCGAGCTTACTACTCACCTACCCTTGACATGATATGTTTACCATTGTTTGAACAGTTCAACGATTCAAGCGAGTATTATTCAACGGCATTTCATGAGTCAGTACATAGTACGATGAAGGAAGATCGTTGCAACCGCGCAGAAGATCGTAAGGGTAAGATTGTTGCTTTCGGTAGTCAGGAATACAGCAAAGAGGAATTGACGGCAGAGATCGGAAGTGCAACCATTCTAAATATCATCGGAATTGAAACGGCAAACAGTTTTAAGAACTCAGCGGCATACATTCAAAACTGGTTATCTGTGTTACGGAATGATGTAAAGTTCGTTGTATCGGCTTCAAGTAAGGCTGAAAAAGCGGTTAAATATATTATGGGTGAACAATTCACGGAAGCATGATCAGGATTAAGATTTAAGTAAAAAAATGGGTGTAACCAATGGAAACGGCTACACCCTGATATCTAAAACCAATGTATCATTTACGAAAAGGAAATCATAGAACTATGAAGAAAACATTTAAAGCTATCGGAATTGTCGCAACTATGGGCATTATGCTTGTATCGGCTTATATGTTAGGCACAACACAAGCGGAAACAATCACAGAAATACAGACAGTGACAGAGACAAGGGAAGTTGTACCAGACGGATATATACCATTCAATGATGATATTGTGGATATGAATACAATCGTTGACTTTACGGCTACTGAATACGGCTTGCAACTGTATTTTGAGGATGGAAGCGGTTACTTTTGGGAAAGATAAACAGATAATCAATAATACAAAATAAGGACTATGCGCTTCAATGGCTCATAGTCTTTTTTGTGCGGTTTATTTGCTTATATTTGTATGGTTATCATGCGATTTTAGGCTTATTTTCGGCTTGTAATGGCTTCATTGATACATTTTAGGGTAACGTCTGGAAAGTGGCTAGAATCGGCTTGTAGCGTGGTTATTTTGGGTGATTTATTGCTTGTTTGCCGTCTGTATGATGGTATAGGGGTGGTGGGTGTAAGGGTGTACTAGGGTAGGTTTACATAATATATTTCAGACTTTAACGTGGAAAAGCACGTATCTAATCTATCCATACGTCGACTTAATTTTTCAACCCCGAACCGAACTACCCACTAAAAATCGCCTTTATCTTTATTACCATAAAATATATCACATCAGAGTGTGATATACTTGAAGAAAAAATGGCAAAGTATATCACACTACAATGTGCAGAATCAGCCGTCTTTTTATAATAAAAGACTGATTATATAAATAAAGACTACTATCGTACTCATTGACGTTAGGAAATGAGTACTCTTTTAAAAACTTTTTGATTGTTGATGGTTGTGGTATCTTTGCATCCCATAGGGGGTATGTTTCCATCCAAAAAATCAAATCCCATATATAAGGGTATACCCCTGTATAAAAATACATCCTCTAATAATGCCGATAATCTAATGTACACGTTAGAATTTCAGGCGAAACACTATTACCCTACCAACTTATCATCTCTAGCTATTTCTCCTAAAATTCAAAGATATACTATTGATATAAAGCAAGAATGCGGTATACTGGAATCTCCATATACAAAGGGAGTATATTTAAATTCTACAGATATTTTACCAAACTATATGACCATATACCCCTACAGAATACCCAAGCTTATTGGACATTATCATTGTATTCAAATGGGCTATGAATAAAGGAAGAATATATTTTCATCTGTAAATTTTAATCGTCTACTATTACTATAACCCTCTCTTATAAAAAATATTTCATTTTTCCCATTCCCTTTCTATGTAATATTTTTGATATTTTTCATCAGATTGTTTCTTAATGATTTCCCATTGTTCTTCATTCAACATCCCTCTTTTATTTATCATTATTACATTTTTTTTATCATATTTATCAATCAACTCTGATTCATTCAATTTGCTTTCTTTTTCATATTGTTTTAATAAATTTTGAAATTGTGCACTAACTATTACATCATCGTTCTTCCTAGCTAATTCGGCTATCCTTTTAATTTCATTGTAATTCGAAAGCCAAATATTATAATCAAACCCATAAACATATGCTCCACTAAAATTAAAATCCGAAGGAAATACTGCAATATGTCTGGCTGATGAAACAAGCTTATCATCACCATCATATATAAATTCCATTTTAAAAACATATATAACATCCATGTCGTTATTTCCTACACTGCTCAATACTTTTAAACGAAACCTATCGACACCATTTGCTGGAACTGATTGAGAAATATCAATTGTTTGTGTAGTTTCATCATCTAATATTACATCATATGTTTCTGAAACATCCACCGCACTATAATTAATTTCTCTGGGATCATCTAAAGGAAATATTTGTTCTACTTCAAATTTAATCTTTTTTAAAAAAGCAACCGTATCTCCTTTATTCCGAAGTTTTATATCAATATAAGTTCCCTCAATAAACGGTAAAGTTTCTGTTTCATCTACTATATACACCATGTCCTCAAGTATATCAATATTAACAATTTCGATTTGGGAATCACTTTTTACATTTTCATAATAGTTATTAACTATTATTTCAGATGTTGTTTCAGAATTAGTAGGAAAAACTGAAATAAATGTTAAAATCAATGTAACTAAAGCTATCAATGGTAGAACAAATATTTCTAAAAATGCCTTAATTTTTTGATGTAATTCAGCATCCTTATCAGTTAAAAAATACCATATTCTCTTTATGCCTTTTATTTCCTTATCGGTTTCTGTCTTAATTTTTTCAAAGCATACATTACCTGTTATCGGTATACACTTGCAATCATATGTATAATATCCGCTATCTATCCATGCTTTTGCTTTCTTGCTACCCTTTATATTCCACCACCATTTTGCTTCTTGTTTTGCTTCAGTTGGCAAATCTATGCCCAATATATTTTCTATGTCGCAAAATGATAATACAACAATATTTTCATTCTCTTTCTTCAGATATTCAGCTAATTTATCCAAATTCATCAAAACCGTACCACCTTAAAGATCAAAATACATAGTTATATTTATAGTTAAATATTATACCACACCCATAATCCTATTTCCACATTATAACAAAAACCGTAAAAAACCGTAAAAATAAGGCACACCAGACTTTCACATCCGATATGCCTTATAATCATCTATCCATCATCATTTAATCATCAATTTCAATTTTCCAGTTCATCATTGCTTCATATATCTTATACGGTATTTCATCCCCATACTGTTCTGCCATATCCTTTATAAAGTCTTCTTTATATTCCTTATATCTGGCAAAAGCATCTTCAGCACTATCAAACGTACCAAGTTTGATCGGTTCACCCATAAAGGACATCTCAGCACGGTATTTACCTTTACTCTTATCAAAATGTACACCTAAAGGTAAATCTCCCCTGTTTTTCTTACCATTCAAAAACAACGTATTGATCGCATGTGGTACAAATGCCACTGTCTCAGGGCTATACACCTTATTACCCTTAAACAGAATATCCTTATCCAGATTCAGTGACATGCCCTTTATCTTATTCTGGTCATACCATACTTTAAAATTACTGTAATTCAGCCATTCTTCACAAACTGTACATCCTTTATATTGTGGCTGTCTCTTATGGAATTTCGCATTATAACAACGATTTATCATATCATGCCATTTCAAATAGGATTCTGCTGTACAATCTACATTCTCACTCCCACGATAACCGATACCGCACATAACAGGCTCCATTATACTTCTGCTCCAATCATCAGGCTTGTATCTTATATCATTCATTACCTTTAAAATAAATACTTCTGAATCATCACCTGTTTTATTGAAATAATTTTTTACAACCCTATATTGTTCCTGATTTAACGGATATAGGTTTCTGTAGTAATGATCCTGCTTATCAAATCCGCTGTGCCATATGTAAACATTATTCGCTTTATCAGGATTCACAATAAATTCTTCTACTACTGCTTTAGCCGCATATAAATGTACGCTTTTATATATCCATTTTCCATCATAAAATACATTCTCCCTTAACGAATAGAATAAAGCTCCATATTTATCATAGCTTCCTTGTAACAGGTTATATTTACCATCTGAAAACCTGATTACCCTTCCATAATTTGATATCCATGTCTTCTTATAGTCCATCAGTTTTACAAAGGTTTCATCTATCCCTAATGGAATAAACTTAAAATGTGAAATATCCAGTATTTTTTCAGGCTTAATATCTTTGTAATGCCTATGGATCAGCATTTCCAGATTATCCGTAAATTCAATCTTATTCTTTTCCTCCAAATATTTACGCTGATATTTATATTCACACTCTTTACATTGACTTAAATAATATGGATTATAAAACTGCCCCTTTACTAATCTGAATTTTTCTATTGGCAATATCCTGCCACATTTCTTACATATTTTTGTTGTTTCAATTTCTGATACTCTTGTATTGCTCATTGTTAGTTTGATACTTCCTTTCGATATGTCTTAGATAACTCAGCACCATTTTGTGCCAAGTTAATAATTGAGCATCCCGATTGTATGCTCCGATTCCTATTCATAATAAAAAGAGACAATACGATTGATTCATACTGTCTCTGGTTTTGTTTGATTATTCAGTTTTTAATGTATTTCTCATATATTTTCAAATTAGGTATTGACAAGCATTGAGGTAAAAGGAGGGGGGTATATAACAGAGATATATAAGTTATATTACCCCCACCTTTTACCCCTACCTATACCATATCAAGCAACATCTTCAATGATTATATTGGGATAACCGTCTGATTTAATATGGTACTGCTCTTTCAATGCCTTATTTGCTTTAACCTTTTTCAATCCGTATAAATCCATAATCTCATTCAGACTGCGCTTAATCTGTGTCTCAGTAACTTCATATCTATATTTATTGCCAAGAATATATACAACTTCCTTTTCAGTGCAATATCCTTTTCGCTGGATACACTGTAATATAATCTCGGAAATCTTCAAAGTACGCTCATCACTGGCTTTTGTGGTAGAACGGTCTACAATCTCACCATATTCATTCTTCTTTTTCTTATACTGCGGATATATGGAAGCTGCCACATCAAATCCTTCAGAACGGTAGAACATATCAAATGATACTCCTTTTTCCTTCCACCTGACACCGTTATTTTCAATCGTGCTTAATTGCTGAATTACCCATGATGGGATAGCATAGAAATTAACGTGTTTCCCTGTCCTTTTATCAGTACCAGAATACTTGATTGCCTTGAATAATAGTTCTTTTGGTACTTGTTCATCATCAAGAATACGGATCAAATCATGGTAAATGAGCATTTTAATATATTTGCCAATCTTATCTATCTTACTTTGACTGTAATCTTTTCCCAGACATTCAGCGATTTTCTTTGTAGTCACAAAGAACACAATTTCGCCATCATCATTAGAGAATTTCTCACTGTAGACATTATTCCTTGCAATAGAAAGCATCATAAGGAATGTATCTTTCGCATATTTGATATTTTTATCTGCCTGTGGACACAATTCTTTGAACTTATTCAGCGTGATATTGCTTATCATAAGATCAATATTTTCTCTCTGTTCTATGCTCCATTGGGATTCTTTGATTGATAGGTTGTAGATATTCATGATAAATTGGATTGCTTTGTATTCAGACTTGAAATCGCCCAACAGTTCAATTAACTGTTTGATATTCAGCGTGAGATTTTCAGAACAACATCTATATTTCTGTACGCCATTTTGTGTAGTGAATATATTTGCAGATGGATTATGGTCATCATGCAACACACAACAAAATGACCTCGGATCGTCTATGTCAATCAGTTCCGCTATATCCAATTCAGAGTAGATATAATCCCAAAACTCATTTTTATTCTCAAATTCTATCGGATCATGCGCTAATACCTTGCGTAGATACTCAATATCATGTTCTTTGATTGCTTTTACATTCAGATTTTCATATGTAGAACGCTTTTTTACAGTATCAGTACCTTTATTTTTGATACCAGCAACAGTGTTATCCTTTTTCTTCTTTGATTTCGGCTTTGCATTGGAAATATACTGTTCAAAATCATCATTCCAGTATTTTTCTATGATGGATTCAGCATTTATCCTTGTATCATAATCAGGATATAATACTGTATGCCCTTTACCGCCGAAAAAGAGTCTGTCACGGTTAAAACATACTTCATCAATACCGCCGATAGTTCCCATAAGCGTAGCCTGTAATTTATCCCTTATATTCCCATCTGTAATTACTGTATCATTACAGAAGATCATACGGAATTTATGATGTTCTTCTTTGTGGCTGAATGTCGTATACATGAAACATGGTGTAATTCCTAGAGAAATAACCTTATTATAGGCTTCTTCTATCCTTATACCATCATCAAAATCAAGACCAAATAATTGTTGTTCTATCCAGTTTTCAGCTTTATTCCCTCCTGCTAATACTCCTGGCTTAAACGATGCCCCATAAACTAAAGCATCTGCCAAATTTTCAATCGTAATATTTACTTGTGTCAAACTTTTCTGTACCCATCCACACTGTTTACCTTGCGGCTTTTCTTTGAATCTGTAGTTAAAGTACATACATTTTATGTCATTATCCATTGAACCTCCTAAATTACCAGAAATTCAAGAAATATATTTTAGAAGTTTACCAAAATACTCGTACCAATCTTGATTAGTAAAAATTCAGAAATGTTAAGTTTTAATTTTTTGCATCACAAAAAGACCACACCAAAACAGTGCGGTCTTTTACTCATAATTTTTATTTTCAAATATTTAGTTTTCATCATTATTTATTGGAATCTCATTGTGCAGACTTGCACAATGAAACGGTTGACAGTTATTAGAATTTCTTGAATTTCGCTTTTACAGTTTGTTATGAATGGCGATTATTTATTTTCTTAATGGACACCACTCAGGATTTTTCTTCGGCAACTCCCCAACACTCAATTTCCCCATATCGTCAATTCTGTCTGAATGGTCACAACAATAAATTTTCTTACCATAATCATACTTTCTCATAAATTCACATTCAGCGCAATTTTGCGTTCTATCCATAATATTATGTACTCACCTTCAATCTTTCTTTGATAATCTCCCCATCCTCAAACATAAAGCAGTATAATTACCAGAATACTTTTTACCCTTTGTAAATATATTGTATGTAGCCAATGAATCTTTAGGCTCTTTCACTAATTTTGCGCCATATCCAACATATTTGCCTTTTGACTTTAGATTTCTCTCGCCCTTTCGCCTTAATCGTGCCAAATTCTCCTTGCAGGATTTCACACTATTACTACTAATAAATCTACGCATCCAGTCAAATAATTCTGTATTCTCTGCGTGTTCTAACTTAGATTTGTCAGCGGAAAATGTCTTACACCACACACTGATAATATTTTCGTCTGTAGGCTCAATCTGATCCAGCATAATATGCCTTGCAATAATCAATCTTTTCTCCTGTAAGTTCTTGATTTCCTTCATATAAACTTGTTTCCTCCATAATCCTGCATCTTATCAATCCATAGCAGAATCATCACATTTCTTTTGTGATAATCTCCTACACGCTTCTTTCAGGCGTTCACCCATCGTAAATCTGATTCTATATCGTGCTGGTACAATATTCTCTTTTATATTGTTGAATCCATTGGCATTTAATTTGACTGCCTTATAGTATTTGGGTTCCATCTTGATATAATTGTTTATCTTAATAGAATCGCCGTTCTCTATAGATTCATATACTACATTCCAGAAAGCATCTAATACATTTGCGATTATTTTCTGTGTATATTTTAGATGATATTTTCTTTTATACTTATTGCCATTGCCACCTATGGCTATCTTTTCATTAATCAATTTGCCGGATATTTTGTCTATAATATCCTTTTTATGTAATTCGTTATTCATTCTTCACCCCTAACTGCCTTTTCGTAAAAGCCGTTGCAGCTTGATTTAGCTTTGATCCTGCTTTAAAGTACACTCGATAATGTTCTGGAACAATCATCTCTCTATTCTCAGCTACATTTCTTGACTTTCGCTCTGCCATATACTTTGTACCTATTGTTGCGTAACCATTGAGATTTACAGAATCGCCATTTGAAAGCGCATCTATAATAACATCCCAAAATGCAGACACAATATTTTCAACATCTTCTTGCGTATACTTCTTATTTCTACATTTCAATAAATCTACCACCCGTTTTATTAATCCAGGTCTAATAATTTTCTCATTCATTATCTTTTCTCCCTTAAAATTATTCTGTTTTTTTCTTCCTTTCTTATGTTCTTACTGAAATGCCTTTGCTTTTCAAATAATCTACCGCCAATTTTAAAAGTTCTCCATTATTAACAGTCTCACGCATTGTATCATCCCACACATGAGGGGTATTGTTTCCCCGGATCGTGCCGCCGTGGGTTCCCTGGTTCGCCCACCTTGCTATCTGTTCACCCGTAGCTTCATAGTAATTATTCATTGAATCAGTATCGATATATACAGACGCAACTACTTTATTGCCTACTACTTTCGCTTCTGTCCTTATAACTGAATGAAGAAAATCATATAAGCGGCGGTAGTAGACTGGATCATAACTATCGTAGTATTCTTGCAGAAAATAATTCAGTGTTTGTTCTACTCTCTCTGCCATTTTGTCTACCATACCCACCATTACCGGCTGTAATGCCTTATTAAGTTCTTTCATGTTTTTTACGTGTACTGCCATTATGTCTTGTCCTTTCTGATTATATTTGAACATAAAAATAGACACACATACTCATATTTCTATCAGCATATGTGCCTATGCAAACATTCAAATATTCCACTAAATATAAACTCTTACTTCAATCTTTCTACTTGAAAAACCTGCCTTTACCCTATGGCTTGTCCTTTGTAAATCGTACATTTCTTGCCATATTTCAGTTTTTTCATGTATGCCTATCCGAGTACCCAGCCGCCCGTCATAAAGAAGGTCACCTTCACATTATGTTTCTTTAAAATATCCAGAATCCGCCCGGTATCCTCGTTCCCCCATGCCGCGTCAAAGCTGAGAGCTACCTGCTTCTTATCTGTTTCCACACAGTAAATTGGTAGCTCTCTGCCTCCTACAGAACTGCTTACAGTGATGGAATCCGGAAGTACCTTAATGATTCCCTGTAGAAGCGCAAGCGTAGCCAGCAAAAACGCCGCAGATTTTGCGGTCTGCATCAGCACATTTTTGATAAAATCTTCCCGCTTACGCTCTGCCTTTGTCTGTGTCTTTTCCGCAGCGCAGACGGAACCGCAGTACTGCCCATATCCCTGCCTTTTTCTTTCCTCATTCCACGCTTCCACCTTCTCACGTTCCGGCCAGGTGCCGTTCTTATCTCCTCTTTCCCGTTGTATTTTATTCTCCAATTCTCCCATGGCAAGTCTGAATTTATCATTCCAGCTTCTTTTTTTACGCATAGCAATACCCTGTACACTGTTTTAGTTAAGTATATGCAGTCTATCCCATATTTTTGTTATTTTTTCCAAAAAAGGACAACTTTCACGCCGATGACGATTTGTATATTAAAAGCGGCCTCATACGAGACCGCCCTCCAGGATTACATGTTTTATCGTAAGATCCTCTTTTCTCAGCAGTACCACATCCGCCTTCTTTCCCGGCGATATACTGCCATATTCCTCATAAATGCCAACACTCCTGGCCGGATTGACCGCCGCGCATTTCACCGCGGACTCCAGGGGAATCCCCATATGCAGCACCGCTGTCCGCATACAGTCAAGCAGATTGGTGGCGGAACCGGCAATGGTACCGTCCGCAAGAACCGCCCTGTTGCCGGTAACCTTCACATCCTGTCCTCCCAGGGTATAGTTGCCGTCCTCGAGTCCTGTCGCACGCATACTGTCACTGATCAGGATAATACGGTCATCCCCGAACATCTTAAAGGTAGTCCGCACCGAAGCCGGATGGATATGCACACCATCCGTAATCAGTTCCACTTCTACCTTTTCCCGGTCAGCAGCCGCACCAATAGGCCCCGGTGCCCTGTGGGTGTACGG
The DNA here is from genome assembly GCA_003612405.1 of bacterium 0.1xD8-71. Taxonomy (GTDB): domain Bacteria; phylum Bacillota; class Clostridia; order Lachnospirales; family Lachnospiraceae; genus UBA3282. Next base: position 99,367 of record RAYR01000017.1, on the reverse strand, counting down.
CGGCATGGCATTATAAAGGTGTGTCATATGACTTGCACCTGCGTCAAAAGCCTCCATGGCCGTGTCATAATCGGCACAGGTATGCGCCAGGGAAACCACCACATGGTCATGACATTTCCCGATCATCTCCATGGCTCCCGGTGTCTCCGGCGCCACATCAAGCAAACGGACCCTGTAACCGGAAGCCTCGTTCAACCGCTCGAACATGGCCACATCCGGCTCGTGGATATAGGCGCCGTTCTGGGCACCCTTCTTCTCCACGGAAAGGAAAGGGCCTTCCATATTGATGCCCTGAAAGCGGGCTCTTGCTTCATGAAACCCTTCCTCTGCATAGGCATTGGCTGTCCGGCAGATGGTAAGAAGCATTTCTTCCGAAAGCGTCATGGTGGCTGGCACGATATTGGTCACTCCCACTGAGAGTTCATAGGCTGCCATCTCATCTATGGCCTCTCTGGTTCCGTCACAGAAATCAAATCCCATACAACCATGGAAATGAATATCTGTAAGCCCCGGAATCGCATAGCACCCTGAAGCGGAAATCACCTGTGTGTCCGTAACTTTATCTTCCCTGTCCACAAAATGACCGTCTGCAATGTAAATATCTTTTTCCACAAAAATTCCATCTTCCGTATACACACTGGCATTACGGATGATCATAAGCACACCTCCGACAACGCCGCCTCATCGGCAACGATGATCACATCCTTGTGGAGCTGCAACACAGATGCCTGCACCCTGGGCGTAATAGCCCCATAAAAAGCTTCTTTCACAATGGATGCCTTATCGGCTCCGCTGACCACCAGAAGTATCTTCTTTGCCTGCATAATGGTCTTAATACCCATGGTATATGCCTGTCTGGGCACCTCTTCCTCCGAAGCAAAGAAGCGCTTATTAGCCGCTATGGTGGATTCTGTCAGGTCAACACAGTGCGTCTCGGCTTCAAAGACCTCTCCCGGCTCATTAAAACCGATATGCCCGTTGTGTCCCAGACCCAGAAGCTGTAAATCCACGCCGCCTGTAGCAGCAATGACACGGTTATAATCTTCACATGCCTTCTTTGCATCCGGCTCCATGCCATCTGGCAGGAAAGTCTTCTTTAAGTCAATGTTTACCTTACTGAACAGATTATCATTCATGAAATAGTAGTAACTCTGGTCGTTCTCCCGGTTAAGCCCCTTGTACTCATCCAGATTAACCGTAGTTACCCCGGAAAAATCCAAATCTCCCTGTTGATACTGCTCCACAAGCCGGGCATAGGTTCCGATTGGCGTGGAGCCGGTAGCCAGACCGAGCACACAGCTGGGTTTCATGATAATCTGTGCAGAAATAATATTGGCGGCTTTTCTGCTCATGTCGTCGTAATCTTTTGCTTTGATGATCTTCATCGCAATCCTCCTTTTTCTTTACAGCATCTTCTTCAGCTCATCCGCCACAAACTGCACTTTTGTTCCCACGACAACCTGCACAGCCGTCTTACTGGGCCGCATCACACCCGCTACGCCCGCAGATTTGATTTTCTTCTCATCCACCTGGGTATAGTCCTTAATCTCCATGCGCAGTCTCGTAATACAGTTATCAAGCGATGTCACGTTCTCCCTTCCGCCAAGACCCTCCAGAATGATCTCCGCCACCTTGGTAAAGTCATCATTGGCCAGTGTCGCTTTCCTGTCTTCCTCTGTGTCCTCCTCTTCCCTGCCGGGCGTCTTTAAATCAAACTTGACGATGGCAAAACGGAACACAAAATAAAATACCACAAAAGCCGCTATACCAAGAGGAATAATCATCCAGGTATTCACTGCTGCCGAAAGCGGCGCCGAGAACAAAAGATCTGTAGCACCCGCTGAAAACTGAAGCCCGCCCGAAATCCCACGAGCGTAGTAATTACTGTAAAGATACCATATAATACCGCATAAATCAAATACAATACGGGCGCAAGAAACATAAATCCAAACTCAAAAGGTTCTGTAACACCACAGACAAAAGCACACAGGGCCGCAGATGCCACCAGACCAACGGCCCTACTTTCCAAGCGTCATAATAACATCTCCCTGTGCCACAGGGCCGCCTGGCGCCAGGGTAATCCTGGTAAACCGGTCCGAGTTACAGATAACCACCGGCGTGATCGTGTCATACCCCTCGGCGCTTATCTTCTCAAGATCAGCCTCTATCAGCAGGTCGCCTTTCTTTACCTGCTGTCCTTCCTTCACATGAACCGTAAAATATCTGCCCTTTAATTTCACAGTATCCAGGCCAATGTGTATCAACACCTCCGCCCTGTCCTGGGTGGTGATTGCGGCCGCATGACCGGTAGCAAACACAGTAGCTACCTTACCGTCCGCCGGCGCATAGAATTTACCTTCCGCAGGTCTGATGGCAGCACTGGTTCCAAGAATTTCTTCCCGAAACGTATCGTCACTGACCTCCCGGATGCTGACTAATTCACCTGCCGCGGGTGCGCCAATAACACTGCCCTTGCCAAGCAGGTTCTGTAATATTTTCATGAATGTTCTCTCCTTCCCTGTCGCGTTCGTTACAGAATATAATTCTTTAGTATATACAACGATATTTCATTCTATGTGGGATTTGCGTAAAAAAGACAGATTGTCTCCATAAGAAAGAAAAGATACCTTTTAGTATCCTTTATGAATCAGATTTCTCACAGACTCGTCAAGACTATCCAGATCCACCGGCACATTGTCCAGACAAATCCGTTTCAGTTCTTTAAGATGACGCAGATCAGGTAAAGTTTTAATATGTTTTAAATCCTGTAATTTCAGGATTTCAAGATTTAATAAAGAGCAAAGGAAATCCAGGTTCTCTAACTTCATGATTCTCCACAGCTCCAGTTCCCGCAGGCTTTCCAGCCCGCTCAGTCCGGACAGATCAGAATTGCCGCACCACAAAAGACGGAACGTGTCCAGTGAAAGTTCCCTCAAAAAGGCAAAATCCGCCACCTTAATGCCGTTTAAGGACAAAGACTCCAGTTCCGTCATCCGGCTGATACTCTCCAGATTTTTCCTGGCCTTTTTTCCCAGAGCCAGATTACGTAACTGTCCATATTGCAAAAGCCATTCACAGTCAAAACGTATGCCGCCTCCCATGGTATCCGCATAGAGCACCAGCTCCTCCAGATTTTGGGTGAGGTGATTGACAAAATCATATTCCCGACAGTCAAACAGATTAAGATGAAGCCCTCTTAAATTAGGAAGCTCACATAAATACTCCGCATTAAGGGCATTTTTATCATAACGAAGATACGCTTCCAGCCAGACTTTTGACAGATGAGGCATCCGGCCCAAAACAGAAAGATCAAATGGCCCACAGGTGCTGCCAATACTAAAAATCCGCAAATACAGATCCGGCCTTCTCTCCAGAATACGATCTATCACCTCATAGGCCTCTTGCGGCAGCTGTCTGTCAATCTGCACCATCTTAATACGGCTGTCATGCGTAATCTCATCCAGCACTTCCGGTGTGATATCCTGATATCCTACATACTTTAAAAGACCATTGTCAAAGGACTTTTCCGCAATATGAATATGATTGGTAAAGCAGATTCTGGCTCCCATGAGTAACCCTCCCTGTGTAAAATACCATACGGCACTGTTGTTTTAATCCGAGGCTAACGCTGTAAGTAAGGAAGAATATCTCTTCGATTCCTCCTGGATATCCTCTTTGGTCACGCCGTAATAAAGTTGGATTCTGCGGCCCATTGCCTTTAACTTTCTCATGGCCTTCCTGTTACCGCTGTAGGAAATGCCCAGAACATCCCACCGGTAATCAATTTCTATCTCCATTCTTCCACCCTCTATGTAAATCTCATAGATATGAAAATCCATGGGAAACTGCTCCTCCGGTATTCTGGAGACGGCTTCGCTCCTTTGCTCTATCTGACGAAACATCATAAGACCTTCCCGCAGACTGGCCCTGTTATCCCGATACTGCCAGCTGTCCATGGACATCTCAGCCGCACTGTATTCCTTCTTGATAAAGGCTGTGACCTGCTTCAGGGAATGAGGGTTGGGACGGATACGGCGGGCAATGCTTTTACGCCTTTGTCTGTATATCCAGTTCTTAACCCGCACTTTAAGCGGTCTTTTACCGGTCCTACCTGCTATAAAAATACTCGTCGGGCCATCTGCCCAGCCAATGATGCTGATATTTCTGACACTTTTGTCATATTTCTTCATATATAATTTCACTCCGTTTTCTTCTTTAATTATAATAATATAGCAACCGTGAAAGAATTTCCCAGCTGCCTGCTTTTTTGTAACAACAATTGCCGCAAACCCTGATTTCCTTTATAATAAAAGCAGCCAAATCATTTATCACCCACAGGAGGAAAAGCATACATGGCCAGAAGAGAATCTATGCCGCAGATCAAGCTCTCAGATTCCCAGAAAGAAAAACTCAGTGCCGAAATCAAGGCCTTTTATCTGGATGAGCGGGGCGAAGAAATCGGATTAATCGAACAAATGCAGCTCTATGAATTATTTGAGCGGAAAATGGCACCCATCATATACAACAAAGCACTTGATGATGCCAAAAGATGGTTCGCCCAAATGATGGATAATCTCGATTCCGATTTCTACACCCTCTATAAAGAAGAAGATTTATAACATAACACCCGTAACCTGATAGTTCTATAGCTGCTCTCCCGTTTTCAATATCAGGGAGAGCAGGCTTGCATTGCCCTCTCCGCGATAAGTCAGATAAATGGCCTGAGGGCCGTCCGGGATATGCACCGGCACACTGTATTCCTCCCACACATTGGAATAACGGATCGGAATCCGGGCCAGTACTTCCCCATCCCAGCTCGTGCGCACTTCAAAGTGCCCGTCTGCGTATCCACGTGTCTTAATCCCAATCCCTGTCACATTCTTACAATCAAAATATTTAAATCCGGCCGTGGCATGATCCTTCATATTCCCGATATAGCCGGGCTCTTCATCCCCGTCCCTGCCGTCCTGCATGATTTTAGGAAAACGGTCGTCTCCCACATAGACAGATTCCGTATCCGTAAAGAGATTGCAGGCCAGATATGCCCCATACTCTCCCCCACCTCGAAGGCAGCCTCCGTTCAAGCCGCAGGAAGTCATCTCCACCTGCGGGATACTGCCATCCTCGGTTATCCTGATCTTTTCCGCGCATCCCTGCCTGCTGTACCAGGTGCCATTGGTATGGCGGTGATAGAAGATATACCAGTCTTCTCCGATCTGTACAATACTTCCATGATTATTGGCCCCATATGCCATGGGCTTATCCGCCGGCTTATAACTGTCTATATGCAGATCACAGTTGCTGACAATCACACCACCATAGACGAATCCTCTGTCCGGTTCCCTGCTCACCGCATAGCACAATTCATGCATCACTATGGAAGAATAGATAAAATAATAGTCCGCTCCCACCTTGCGGATAGAAGCCGCCTCAAAATATTCATGTCCCTCAAAACCAGAACCGGCACTATGCTCACATCCCGGCACCACAAGCCTGGGTTCTTCTTCTATGGTCAGCATATCCGCACCCAGAACAGTTACCATGGCACCGGTTCTGGAACCGTCGCCTCTGGGACAGAAGCCTGTATATAGATATGTCCTGCCCCCTTCTGTCAGCACGCCCGGATCAAACTGCGGCTGATCCCCCTGCCGTTCTCCCAGGCGGGTGCCGTCCGGATACTGCACATACCCATAGAACGTAAACTCCCCTGCCGGCGTATCACAGACCGCCACCGACACCACAGATACATGGTCGAGCACATAGTACAGATAATATCTGCCATCCGGACCCACCGTAATATCCGGCGCATACAGACACATCTTCCCGTCTGCATTGAGCGGATCGGCCGTCTTCGGATAGATAACGCCCTCATAGCGCCAGTTCCCCAGATCCTCCACAGGCGCAGACCAGCACACATAATCTCCCAGACAGAAAACATGGCCGTTATAGCGGTCATGTGACCCATATACATATACTCTGCCATCAAACACATAGGGTTCCCCATCGGGAATATACTCCCAGGACGGCAGATAAGGGTTATATGCCTGCCTGCGGAAGACATTCTGCAAGAACCGTACCACGCTCCTTCTCCAGAAATTCCAGTCATGCCTTCCTTCTGCAAAATAAGCCTTCACCGGCACGCCTTCTGCCCGCACCTTGTCTACATTAGCGACAGTCCGTTTGTAAAAATGATCCTCCGTACCGCTCGACACGAACAATAAATCCATCTCTTCCCGGAACCGGTCCGCATGGCAAAGCAACTCCCTGTAATCCTCCTCTTTATCCTCGATTACAAATCCACCGCTGAATACACCCAGGGAAGCGAACAGCTCCGTATGATGCAGGGCAATCTTCTGGGCCTGCATGCCGCCCATGGAAAGACCCGCCATAGCCCTGTGCCATTTATCCGCTATGGTGGCATATTGCCCGTCAATATAAGGAACACAGTCCCGCACCAGTTCTTCCTCAAAAGATCCCACCGCAGGATGGCTCGTGCCGTCCGCCCGGAAAGCATAGCCTGTGTTCATGACAATAATCATCTTCTCCATCCGGCCTTCCGCAAGCAGATTGTCCGCTATGTTTGCGATCTTGCCCTGCCGCAGCCATCCGATTTCATTTTCTCCCCCGCCATGCTGTAAATAGAGCACCGGATACTTTTTACCGTCAAGGGCATCATAGCCCGGCGGTGTATAGACATAGCACAGTTTTATCCTGCCGGTCTGCGAAGAGGTGTAATAGTCCATATGAATCTGTCCATGGGGAACATTGCGCAGCTCATGATAGTCAAATACCAAATCCGGCACATCCAGATAATTGATGGACTGGAAGCACCCGTATCCCACCGGTGCCTGCGTATTTAACACTTTCGTACCGTTCACACTGAATGTAACATAGTGAAAACCAGGCTCCACATCTTCCATCACACCGCACCAATATCCTGGCTGTTTCTGATCTTTCTGCAAACTGATACGCCCGCAGTCAAACACATCCACTTCTGCCCGCAGGGCTCCGGGGGCATACAGCGAAATCTGCACACGCCCCTCACCCATATATACAAACCCCGGCTGGCTGTCTATATAACGCCCGGCGGGTCTGCCTTCCTCATCCGTTTCAAAGCAGACCTGTTTATATACCGGATTAAAAAATAACATCTGTTCTTCACGGCTCTGCCGATACAATTGTTCCTTGGTTGACTTTCTGTCCTCCAAAGCGGCCCATTTCCTGCCGTCAACCGTCCCTTTCCCTGTATCCGCTTTCCACCCAAAAAGTGCCGGCACAAAATCCGCCAGACTTTTTCTCCAGACCTGCCATTCATGATATCCCTCATACGTCTTGTGCAGCACCGGAATCTCCGCTTCCTCCAACTGCACCGCATAGTGCTCCTGCTCCTTACGAATCTCCGGTTCCTCGCTTCCGCAGGAAAGGAAAATAAAGTGCGGCCTGTCCGTCTCTTCCCGGATAATCGTATCCAGGGGCTCCATAAACACACCGGAAAAGATGCCCAACGCCCCAAACGTCCCCGGATGCTTCATCACTGACAGGGCTGACTGTGCCGAACCCAGAGAAAGCCCGGCAATGGCGCGATGCTCTCTCCCTCTTTTGATTCTATAATGATTCTCCATATAGGGAATGATGTCTTCTGTGAGTTCCCTGTCAAAATCTCCCGGATAAAACACCGGGTCTTCTCCTTCCGCAAAAGCATACCCACAGGCCATGACCACGATCATCTCCTGGCATCGCCCCTCGGCAATGAGATTGTCCATAATAAAATTCAGCTTACCCTGCCAGATCCATCCGGTCTCATTCTCCCCCACACCATGCAGAAGATACAGAACCGGGTACTGCCTGCGTGAATTCTCCGGCTTCTCATATCCCGGAGGTGTATACACATAGCTTTCTTTCACATGGCCATTCACCCCGGACACATATTTGCAGATACTGATCGTTCCATGGGGAACCGGGCGGACATAAAAGAAATCATCCTCCTTTTCCGGCACCTCAAAGGTATTGATCACACTAAAACAGCCATAGGAGACTCCTGCCGTCGGGTTGCATACCTGCACATCATCCACAAACCAATGATAATAATGCATACCATAGTGGAATTTCTTACTTCCCGCAAAACCACCCTTTCCATCAGGGTCTAAGGCAAACCTTCCGTTCCCGGCAAATCCGCCGAGGCATCCTATCTCAACCTTCCTGGCATCCGGTGCATACAGATAAAAATCAACCACTCCGTCCTCTCCAACCCTGACGTTTGGTATCTCATCATAATAACTGACTTTTACAAACTCCGGATCTCCAGGCTCCATCACAATCTTCGCCTTTCTATGTATAGGATCAAAGAAATCCGGATGCAGAGTCAGTGCCTGATTATATGTCTCATACATAGTCATTATCTCTCCCTTTTGATTCGTTCCAACTCTTCCTCAATCTGCCGTACCTTTTTATCTGTCTCTTCAATCCGGGGATCCTCCCTGCGTCTTTCAGACAGATTCTCCCGCCGGCCTGCAAAAAGGATTCTCGCTACCAGCCCGGCACCGCCAAAGATCAGCACTAAGATAAGCGCCCACTCATAGAGTGTCACATGCATCAGGCGAATATCGGTGGTGATAATCACTGCCAGGATAACAAGAAATATGCTTGCCGCCGTAAACAGCTTGGAAGCAACGCTGCCTTCCGTCACAAACATCCACACCACACCTATGATAAAAGGCACCATGATAAGCCCGTTTCCCATATGGATACCGCCGAGCCGGAAACCATATCCGAAAAACATGGAAGATACCATCACCTTTTGTGAAAAAATAAACAATCCCCCAATCAACATTGCCAGACCCGCCAGAAACTGTAACAATTCATTTTTCGCTTTCTTCATCTTCTTACTCTCTCTCGTCTATGTAATATCAGCTATGTACCTATAACCTATACCCTTTTCATCTTACCGTATCTGCCCACACAGTGCAATCAAATTCTTTGAAAAGACAGACTTGACAAAATTCCACAAACTACTACAATATGACTGAATGTCACAAAATACCAGAAAGGAATCTTTTAAGCATATGAAAGAATTTTTAGAACGGAAAAACATCAGTTTTTCCTTGAAGCGCTACGGCGTGGACTGTCTGAGCGCCATGGCTCAGGGACTTTTTTGTTCCCTCTTAATCGGTACCATCATCAAAACGCTGGGACAGCAGACCGGAATCGAGTATCTGGTGACCATCGGCAGCTATGCCTCTGCCATGGCCGGCCCTGCTATGGCCATCTCTATCGGATTTGCCTTGCAGGCGCCGCCGCTGGTACTTTTCTCTCTGGCCGCTGTTGGCGGTGCCGCCAATGAACTGGGCGGCGCAGGCGGTCCTCTGGCAGTGCTGATCATTGCCATCCTGGCCGCGGAGTGCGGCAAGCTGGTCTCCAAAGAGACGAAAATTGATATTCTCGTGACACCCTTTGTCACCATCTTCGTCGGCGTGGCGTTTTCCACGCTGCTTGCCCCCGGCATTGGAACGGCCGCCAGCAGTCTGGGCCGTCTTATCATGTGGGCTACCGAATTACAGCCCTTCCTGATGGGCATTATCGTCTCTGTCCTGGTAGGCATCGCCTTAACGCTTCCTATCTCTTCGGCGGCAATCTGTGCGGCGCTTTCCCTGACCGGACTGGCCGGCGGCGCGGCAGTGGCAGGATGCTGCGCCAATATGGTCGGATTCGCCGTCATGAGTTTTAAGGAAAACAAATGGGGCGGATTGATTTCCCAGGGACTGGGCACCTCCATGCTGCAAATGGGAAATATCCTCAAGAATCCAAGAATCTGGATTCCGCCGATTATTGCTTCCGCCATCACGGGCCCCCTTGCTACCTGCGTGTTCCATCTGCAAATGAACGGCACCCCTGTCTCTTCCGGCATGGGCACCTGCGGGCTGGTAGGACAGATCGGCGTATATTCAGGCTGGATAAACGATATAGCTGCCGGCACCAAAACGGCTGTCACCGCTTTTGACTGGATCGGACTTATCCTGATAAGTTTTATCCTTCCTGCGGTTATTTCCCTGGTGATCGGGAATATCCTGCGAAAAATAAACTGGATCAAAGAAAATGACCTGAAACTGGATTAAAATGTTATAAAAAATACGATTTACCTCTTTACAAATCCATAGAAAAACCGAGATAATATATAAGACACGGAAGTCGGACAATATTACATGGAGGGATGCAAAATGGGAATCAGTTTAAACGGATTAAATTCAGGATTAGCAGATACTTATTCCAGCTTATTGAGCGGAGCCGGTTCTGGCAGTTCCGGCGGTTTTGACGGTTCATCACTGCTCACCGATTATGCTGCGATCAAAAACGGCAGCTATGGTAAGATGATGAAATCCTACTATTCTAAATTAAAAACACAGGAGAGCGAAGAAGACGAGAAAACTTCCTCCTCTAAATCGAAAAAGGTAAAAGATACCTCTTCTGCCTCTGCGGCAAGCGCGCTCCACAAATCTGCCAGCAAGCTTGGCACTTTAAATTACGACGATCACAGTGAGGAGAACGTACAAAAGATCACGGATGCAGTATCCGCTTTTATCAAGGATTACAACAGTCTGATGAAGAGCGGTGCCAAGAGTGAAAACTCCACTGTCCAGAAACAGACCGATGCGCTGTATAATTCCTACTACAGCAACTACAAGCTTTTTTCCAAAATCGGTATTACCATGAACTCCGACCGGACTTTGTCCCTCGATGAAGATTCCTTCAAAAAATGCTTTACCGAGGACAGCGGCCGCGCCGGCACAGTAAAAACGCTGTTTGGCGGTATCGGTTCCTTTGCTGATAAGGCAGCGGACCGGGCAAGCAGAATCTACCGCGCCGCCGGCGACGGGGAGTCTGTTACCTCCTCGAAGGCAAAATACGCAGGCAGTACCGGCGGCAGTTCCTCAAGTTCCAAAACGAGCAGTTCTACTTCCTCAAAGGAACTTTCCAAAACCGCAGAAGACCCTGCATCGGCAGCTTCCGCCAGCACACTGTATAAGTCATTGGAGAAGCTGGGTACCATGAACATCAACAATGACAACAAAGATAACGTGTACGATGCATTTTCAGCTTTTGTGAAAGACTATAACGCACTGTTGAAAAACACCAACGACAGCAAGAACACCAACGTCATCAATCAGGCGAATTATTTAAAGAGCCTTGTGAGCGGCAACAAGAGCGCTTTCTCCCGGATGGGTATCACCGTAAACGCCGACAAGACTCTGTCCATAGACGAGACCAAATTCAAAGAGTCGGATATGGGTAATGTCAAGAGTTTATTCGACGGCGTCTACTCCTTCGGAGAAAAGATGACCGACAGAATCAACTCCATCTATCGGTACGCCAGCCAGGGAGAATCCCTCAGAAACAAGACCTATACCAGCCAGGGCGGTTACAGCTCTGTGGGGGCGGGTTCTACTTTGGATACGACACTATAAACTTTGGATACGACACTATAGTCAAGAGAAAAGCCCTTCGGACTTATCTTTGATTCTACAGCACAGACAAAGAGACGGAACATTCGGTTCCGCCTCTTTTTTATGTCTTTGATGTTTTTAATTCTTATGTTTTATGCAAAAGGATTCTCTGTCGGGTAAGGAAGGCTCTTGGGCTGATTGTATCCAATCTCGCTCACATCTACGCCAATGTACTTAAATACTTCATACAGGGCCTTACCGAAATGACCGAACGCTACTGCACCGTGATGAGGATAATTCTTCTCGATCAATACATGACGATAGAATCTGCCCATCTCAGGAATTGCGAATACACCGATACCGCCGAAGGACTTGGTTGCTACCGGAAGTACTTCTCCTTCTGCCACATATGCACGCAGAATACTATCTGCTGTACTCTGTAAACGATAGAAGGTAATATTACCAGGAATGATATCGCCCTCAAGCGTACCCTGGGTTACTTCCTCCGGAAGTGATCTGGCCATGATCATCTGGTACTCCATGCTGCACTTGGACAGCTTCTTAGAACAGGTGTTACCGCAGTGGAAGCCCATAAAGGTATCTGTATACTTATAATCAAACTTGCCCTCGATAGACTCTTTATACATATCCTTCGGTACAGAGTTGTTGATATCAAGCAGGGTTACAATGTCATCGCTGACAGCCTGGCCGATGAACTCACTTAAAGTACCATAGATATCTACCTCACAGGATACCGGGATGCCTCTGCCTGCAAGACGGCTGTTCACGAAACAGGGAACGAAACCGAACTGTGTCTGGAACGCAGGCCAGCATTTGCTGGTAAGTGTTACATACTCACGATATCCCCTGTGCTCCTCTACCCAGTCAAGCAGTGTCAGCTCATACTGTGCCAGTTTAGGCAGAATAGAAGGTTTATTGTTGCCATCACCCAGCTCTGCTTCCATATCTTTCACCACATCCGGAATACGAGGGTCGTCAGCATGCTTATTGAACGCTTCAAACAGATCCAGCTCGGAGTTCTCTTCAATCTCTACGCCCAGGTTGTAAAGCTGCTTAATCGGTGCATTACAAGCCAGGAAGTTGAGCGGTCTCGGACCAAAGGAAATAATCTTCAGGTTAGCAAGTGCTGCCACTGCGCGTGCAATCGGAACAAACTCATGGATCATATCAGCACAATCCTCTGCATCGCCTACAGGATACTCAGGAATATATGCTTTGATGTTACGCAGTTTTAAATTGTAGCTTGCATTGAGCATACCGCAGTAAGCATCGCCGCGTCCCTGAATCAGGTCGTTCTGGGATTCTTCTGCTGCTGCCACAAACATCTTCGGGCCTTCAAAGTGCTTTGCCAGCAGAGTCTCTGAAATCTCGGGACCGAAGTTGCCAAGATATACACAGAGTGCATTACAACCCTGATCTTTGATGTCCTTCAAAGCATTGACCATGTCAATCTCACTCTCGATGATGCAGACAGGGCACTCATAGATATCTTCCGCATCATATTTTGCCTTGTAAGCTTCCACCAGGGCTTTTCTTCTGTTCACAGCAAGAGATGCCGGGAAACAGTCGCGGCTTACCGCTACGATACCAATTTTTACTTTCGGTAAATTGTTCATATTGTTTATCCTCCTTTAACCGGTGCTGCCGGTTGTTTACATGTTTTATTAATATCTAACGTCCAGGTTCTTGCCCACAAGTCCGATATGTGCACCTGCGTCAAGACCACCCTCCTCATGACCGATCAGCCACTTATTCTGGGCAGCAATCAAAGCATCCTCCCAGCCCTCATGTTTCTCCTCAAGCGGATAGTTGGTGCCGGCAGGAAGCACGATACCTACTTTAAAACCGTTTTCATCCGCACTGCAAGGTGCATAGTGAAGGGTCGTCGCATAGAGTTCCACTGCCGTGCCTGCCTCCAGCAGATAAGCTTCCATCTTAGCAGTCTCATAGGTAAAATCTTCTGTGATATCCTGCTGCATACCTACGATCAATATAGCATCTGTAGCCGCCACGTTAATCTCCGAACTCCTGTGATACTCTATGGCATTGAGTTTATAGTTATGCCCGTTGCAGTATCCCACCTCAATGGGCAGTTCCCCATAGGTTCTCCTCTGTAAATCTTTTGCCGCCTGTGTAACCTCCAGCGCCTGAATGGAAGGCTCGTAGGCTACTCCATCCGGCAAAGGCGTCTCCTTCTTAATCGCTTCTACCAGATCGGTGAAGTCAATCCCCTCCACGACCCTGCCATACTTACGAAATGACGGGTCTGTCACTTTCTTGATTTCCATTTGCTCTGACTCCTTTCCTGTTTATGTAATAAATTCCTATTACAAGCGTCAACAGAGAAATTATCTCCGCCATACGCCAATACCAAGCCTCATGAAATTTCATCTCAAAATGTCCACTGTAGCTTCCCGGCACACCGACTGTCACACAACCGTTCTCCCCCATATAAGTCCTAAGTGCCGCATGACTGTCTAAATCATATGCCTCATATCCTGTATAGTATAGAATTGGCAGTTTTATCTCCTTTTCCTGATCGGTAGAATTACTGACAACGAGCTGATATGACAGATATGCTCTGTCTGCCGACTCTATACTGAGACCTTCCTGTGCTATAATCTCATCCGTCAACTGCTGTCTGTCCACATTCATCGGTAAATACTCTGCATTTCCCACACTGTAAGTAGTGCCCTTACCCTGATAAAAATTCAAATCCACCGTATCCAGATATACTTCCTCCGCCGTCATGTTCTCAAAATAAATGTCATCCTGCCATACGGTGACACACAACAGGAGTCCCGCCAGAAGCCACAACTCCTTTTCTTTTAACAGCTTCATGGCAAAAAAGACAGCTCCCATACAGGCGGCAAATACAATGGTCACACTCATAAACCGAATCTGATACTGGGTAGTCTTGAAATATTTATAAAAGATATCCGACAACCTTGCAATCTCCACCACCGGAAAAGATTTCATGCACACCCACAAAGTCAGCAGAGTGCCGCCAAAAAGCCATCTGCTCCGTCCGGTCAAAGAATCATCCTTTTTCTGAATCGGTATCGTAACCACATACAGGATCAGAAGCAGCAACAGGGCATAACCCAGAGAATCTCTTTCCAAAACCAGATGATAAAGATCCTTCCCCTCCTGGGTAAAATCCTCTAACAGCGCATAGTAATCGGTCTCTTCTCCAATGACTCTACCCAGCCGTGAGTTAATAAGAAGTTTCTCACTGCACATATAACTGAGAAACGGCACCAAAAACCATAGATTTAACAGAACAAATCCGCCTGCCGCTTTCATCAGTTCAAGCAGCGTGGCCTTACGCAGTACTTTCTTAAGCATGACCAGACAGGCTGCCACCGCATACACTGCCACCATCAGACCACTGAGCATATGGGTCATCAAAAGCCCTGTAAAACCAATCGTCAGGTATCCCCATATTTTCTTATATTCCTTGCTATCCACATCTTCCGTAAACAAAAGATAAAATCCGGCAAGAACCAGCGGGTAAAATATCATGGCGCTGCATCTGCCAACCTTGGCCTGATGCAGACAATCGATCCTGTATAGATTCCCGGCATACAGGATACTGCCTGCCATCGCCGCCAGTTCATCCTTTGTCATTTTATAAAAGGCATAGAAGGCAATGGCCACTGTCATGACATTCACAAGAAACATATAAAATTTATAGGATTCTTCCACAGTAAAGCCCACAATCCGCATAACCGCCGATGGATACAGAAAAACATCACCATAAAAAATGGAAGCCGCATAACCGTGTCCATCCAGCCATCCAGGATGTATCCTCACTGGAAACTGTCCGGACAGCAATCCCTGGCAAACCCCTTCGATACGCTGTAAATGAAACATCAAATCAACAGCGGGCACCAATCCCTCTTGAAAAAACGGAAGACATGTAAATACTGCGGTAACAGTCAGTACCCAACAAATAACCTGCTGTTTTCCATTCCATTTCTTATAACACCTGTTATATATCCATACCAGCATATCTGCTGTCAAAAACAACGCTGCCAGACAGAAAATCCGATATAAACATGTTACTTTAGAGGGTACCACATGAACCGCAAGCAACTGGATATAATCTCCCTCTACAGCATCACCGGTCAGTCTTACCTTAAAACGTACCGGTGAATCCTCACGGATTTTAACACGAAAGGAAATATTCTCTTTCTCCGGTCTGACCCGGAACTCATTGTTTTCGACCAGCTCTTTCCCATTTCTTGTCTGGTCATAAATCAACCCACCTTTGACAGGCCCCTGCCCACGGATAGATGCCTGTATATGGTAAATTCCGTTTTTTAACCTGAAAGCCGGTGTCACTACCGTCTTTACTTCGGCAAAGGAAGTATCTGTATAATTCCCCTCCTGAATATCACCATCCACAGTATAAAGCATCATATCGGCATCCGTATAATCAATTGACGGATACGACGAATATCCTGTCACAACGAAGATACTATAGACAGCGAAAACTGCTGCTTCCAGCAATAAGAACGATAAAATCACTTTCTTCCGATCAAATTTTTCTACCCATTTCCACACACTGTCTACTCTCCGTATTCTTTCGTAATATATTGCCTTCCTGCACCCTGGTATCTGTATTAGATGAGCGTAAATAATTCCTTACAGGTAGGATAAATCTTTTTGAAAGTCTGATAACGTGCCTCGTACTTAGCCACCAGATCCGCTTCGGGTTCCACGGTATCTACCACTTTCACAATCTTAGCAGCCGCTTCTTCCACATTTGCATATTCCCCGCAGGCCACAGCCGCTAACATGGCACCACCCATAGCCGGCCCTTCCTCGCTCTCAATCACATCTACTTTCAGATTCATGATATTGGCAATCATTCGTTTCCAAAGAGGGCTCTTGGCGCCGCCGCCGCAGATCTTGGTTCTCTCAATATGAATACCCAGAGATTTCGCTACCTCCAGAGAATCCCGGAGTGCAAAGGCTACCCCTTCCAATACTGCCTGAGTCATATCTGCCCTGGTGGTGTCCATGGTCATGCCGATAAAAGTTCCTCTTGCGTTAGGGTCGTTGTGCGGAGAACGCTCGCCCATCAGATAAGGCAGGAAATACACATGATTCTCCCCCAGTTTATCATCAGTAATTGCCTTCTGCTCGTCCGCATAAGCCTCGGTGCCGATGATGTCATCCATCCACCATTTATTACAGGACGCTGCGCTGAGCATACATCCCATCAGATGATAATGCCCGTCCGCGTGGGCAAATGCGTGAAGTGCATTGAATTTATCCACTCCAAACTTGTTGGAAGAAATAAAGATCGTGCCACTGGTGCCAAGAGAGATGTTACACATACCGTCTCCCACAGTGCCGGTACCCACAGCTGCCGCCGCATTATCTCCGCCACCTGCCGCTACCCTGACTGTCTCGGGAATACCCAGTTCTTTTGCAATTTCCGGCAAAACAGTTCCCACAGTCTCATAACTTTCATAAATCTTCGCAAGCTGCTGCTCTTTCACGCCACAAATCTCACACATTTCCTTAGACCAGCAACGGTTCTTGACATCAAACAAAAGCATACCGGAAGCATCAGACACATCCGTACAATGCACACCTGTCAATTTATAAGCAATATAATCCTTGGGCAGCATAATCTTCTTAATTCTGGCAAAATTCTCAGGTTCCTTATTTTTAACCCAGAGAACCTTCGGTGCTGTAAATCCCGTAAAGGAAATATTAGCCGTATACTGGGAAAGCTTATCCTTGCCGATTACGTTGTTCAGGTAATCGCACTCCTCAGTGGTTCTTCCATCATTCCACAGGATTGCGGGCCGGATTACATCGTCATTCTCATCCAGGATGACAAGTCCATGCATCTGGCCGCCAAAGCTGATTCCTGCAATCTGACTCTTATCTACATCCGCAATCAGCTCTTTGATTCCCTCAATACTCTGTTCATACCAGTCCTCCGGCTTCTGCTCCGACCAGCCTGGATGCGGGAAATACAGAGGATACTCCCTGGATACGATATTGACAATCCTTCCGTTTCCTTCCATCAAAAGAAGTTTTACGGCACTGGTTCCTAAATCTACACCTATGTACAACATGACAACCCTCCCAATCTGTTTTTATTGATTTTCAGGCGTTCTGCGCTGTTTTGCGCCACCCGCCTTACCGCTCTCCGTGCACGTGCACGTTAATTTCATGATAAGCTGTATGAAATAGAAAATCAAGTCTGTAAATTATTTTCGTAACATTGAACAAAATACCCCACTTCACATTGTCTATTTCCACTTTTACAGATTACATGCCTCCTCATTGACTTGCGGCACACAATATGCTAATGTGTATGTCATACTATAATTCTCTACTTTAATAACACAAGATATCTTATTGATGTACAATCAAAATACAAACGTAAAAGCAAAAAGGAAATCCAGCCATGGCAACCATTAAAGAAATCGCCAGTCTCGCAGGCGTATCACGAGGGACAGTAGACCGGGTTCTCAATCACCGCGGCGCAGTAAGTCCACAGACCGAAGCCAAAATCCTCAAAATCGTACAGGCGCTCGATTACAAGCCTAACAAAGCCGGTATCGTCCTGGCTGCCCAGAAGAAAAATCTTAAACTGGGGGTCGTTCTTCTCGGCGTCGGCAATCCCTTCTACGATGATGTCCTCTCCGGCGTCCATGACAAAGCGGCCGAACTTGCCGGCTACAATTGCAGCGTCCTGATCAGACAGACGGAATACAGTCCCGAGCAGCAGCTTGCTGCCATAGAGGAGCTTTTGTCCGAAGGCATAAATGGTCTGGCCATTTCTCCCTACAATGACAATGCTGTCCGCGAAAAAATCAACTCTCTCTGTGACCAGGGCATCCCTGTGGTAACATTGAATACCGATATTGAAAATTCCAGGCGCCTAGCCTATGTTGGCAGTAATTTCTATCGCTCCGGCGAAACCGCCGCAGGTCTCATGCATCTTATGACGAAGGGCAATGTATTCGTAGGCATTGTCTCCGGTTCCCAGAATGTCCTCTGCCATACCGAGCGCATTGCCGGCTTTCGTCATGTGACGGCTTCCTGCAATAACATCCGGATTGTGGATATCGTGAACAACAATGACGATGAATCTGAAAGCTATGAACTGACTGTCAGCCTGTTAACCAGATATCCCCAGATCAACGCTCTTTACTTTACCGCCGGCGGTGTGTACGGCGGCTGCCGTGGTATTGTGGCCTGTGGCCGTCATAAAAGCATGACCGTCATCGCCAACGATATGGTGCCCACCACCAGAGAATTTATGGAAAAAGGACTGATTGCAGCCACTATCTGCCAACAGCCCTTCTTACAAGGATATAACCCCCTGGCTATCCTCTTTACCTACCTGACCACCGGAGAGGAGCCGGCCTCCGAAAACAATTATGTAGATGTGGATATTCGGATTAAGGAGAATCTTTAACTCGTAAGAACGTTTCCTCAAACTGATCTGCCGGAGACGGTTTGCCGAAATAATACCCCTGTATCATATCCGGCTTCGTCTTCATCATCTTATTCAATTCTTCTTTCTCCTCTATTCCTTCCATGCACACGTAGGAGCCCAGGCTGTGCACCATATCTATAATATGACTGATGATATTATAATCATAATCATTCTGAAGGGCCTGCACCACAAAGCTCCTGTCAATCTTGACCGTATTTGCCTCTATCTCCTTAAGGTAACGCATATTGGAATATCCCGTACCAAAATCATCCAGCGCCAGGTCAATCTTCTTTTCTTTCAGTTCCCTGAAAAGCTCTTTGATCCGTTCATCGGTCTCAATATAGCCGCTCTCTGTCAGTTCCAGTACCAGACTGTCCGGATTGATTCCCACTTCCTTAATGCACTTTTCCACATCTTTCATCAGATCACTCCGGTAAAGCTGTACATAAGAAAGATTCACATTCACATGGAAATCGGGTATATACTCCTGCCACTTTTTACAGATATTGGCAGCCTCCCACAGCACATGTCTTCCCACCGGAATAATCAGTCCACTCTCTTCCAGAATCGGAATAAAGACCGCCGGAGACACATTTTCATATTCCTCGCTGTGCCAGCGAAGCAGTGCCTCCGCACCGACCACACAATAATCCAGCGTGGATACAATGGGCTGATAGTAAACTTCAAACCCCTCAAACTGATGGTTCACTGCCCTTCTCAGTGCCTTGCGCATATCCAGTCTCTTCAAATACTCATCATAGTCTGCCTGGTTATACAGCGCCATCTGATTTCTGCCGTTACGCTTGGCTTCATTTAAAGTAAATTCCGTAAGCCGCATAACCTCCTCTGCGCTCCTGCCCGTAAAATCTTTCTCCACCACGCCGGCAGACACCGTATAAAAACGGCTGTATTCCTTCAGCTTTGCCGTATGTGCTATCTTTTTCTGAATCTCGTTGTAGACGGCACGAGGTTTCTTCGGAGCCACATCCGAAGCATCCACAATCATAAACTCATCTGCCATGAGACGATAGACATCCACCTTCTCGTCCACCGAACTCAAAATACATTCTGCCAGTTCCTGTAAGACCTCATCACCGGCTTCCACGCCCTCTTTCTCATTGATTTCCTTAAAATTATCAATGCCAATGCGCATCATATAACGGATGCTCTCGGGGTTGTCCCGCAAAAGCGCCTCCACATTGAGCCGGAACCTTGCTTCCCTGCGAAGTCCTGTAAGATTGTCGGCCTTCGCCTTTTTCCCCAGTTCACTGACCCTGCCCACAAGCAGCCTGTGTCCCTCCGTGCCTGTCACCACAGTCCCTCTACAGCTGATCCAGACCACCCTGTTCTTCCGGTCCAGCCAACGGTACTCCAATGCATGCGTATCCTGTTCTCCCGAAGCGCACTTTTCAATATCCGCCTTCAGCATGGCATAATCTGAAGGATAAATCACACCCTTAAGAATCTCAGTACTGTTCTCCATCACCGTACTATCAAAAGGAAACCGTTTCGTAGCCTTCTCAGAAACCATATAGACATCCGTATTCAGATCAAGAATGAACAGAAACGAATCCGAAGACTGTTGTATGACCTCTATGACTGCGCTGATCTGTTCCAGGGACATCCCCTGTAAAATATCCAAATAACCCATATTACCGCCGATGTTATCCCATCACAGCACCGGCTTCCCCCTTCCCCGTATATCGTTATAGACCCTCTTCTATAATTATCTGTCCCTTATGCAAATTTCTTTTTATGTACTTTATTATAGCTTCTCTGGAAGTTACTGTCAAACTATTTTTGTGTATTTTGACCATATTCAATTAAAATCAATCTATTTTATTGGATAAATAGCACAACTTGTCTGTATGCATCTATATAAAGTGGCAATTTGTATTTTTATGACTATATTTAGAGGTTGATATTTTTTTAAAAAATAAATTCTATACAAAAGATTCGGGGTTTGCTATACTGAAAATGATTCTTTCATAAAATCACGAATATCCGGACAGAAGGATTACCATCTGACAGTCCGGCATCGGGAGGTTACATGATGAACAAGAAAAAAGCAGTCGTTTCCCTTGGGCACGAGGCTCTTGGTTATACCACCCTGGAACAATGGGACGCCGTGAAAGTTACCGCGAAGGCACTGGCAGACCTGGTAGAAGCAGATTACCAGCTTACCATCACCCACAGCAACGGTCCGCAGGTAAGCATGATCCATAAGGCCATGACAGAACTCAGGCGGGTCTATATTGACTATACGCCGGCTCCCATGTGCGTCTGCTCCGCCATGAGTCAGGGATATGTAGGCTTTGATATCCAGAACTCCCTGCGTGCGGAACTTTTAAGCCGCGGTATCTCCAAGGCAGTCAGTACCATCCTGACCCAGGTGACCGTAGATCCTTATGATGAGGCTTTCTATGCCCCCACCAAGGTCATCGGACGCTATATGTCCGCCGAGGACGCCGAAATAGAAATCAAAAAAGGCAACTATGTGCAGGAAGAACCCGGTAAAGGATTCCGCCGTGTGGTAGCTGCCCCTCATCCTATTGATATTGTGGAGATTGATGCCATCCGTACACTGGCACAGGCTGACCAGGTGGTGATCGCCTGCGGCGGCGGCGGCATCCCCGTGATTGAACAAAATCACGCCTTAAAAGGTGCTTCCGCCGTGATTGAGAAGGATTCCATTGCCGGCAAACTGGCCGCCAATCTGATGGTGGATGAACTGATCATCCTCACAGGCGTACCCTGTGTCTATCAAAACTACAGACAGCCGGATCAGACCGCCCTCAATCACCTCACATCTGCCCAGGCAAAAGAACTGATAATCCAGGGGCAGTTTGAGGAAGGCACCATGCTTCCTAAGATTGAGGCTGCCATCTTCTATCTGGAACAGAACCCTGCCGGCAAAGTGCTGATCACCTCGCTGGAAGCTGTTTCCGATGCCATTAAGGGCAAGGCCGGCACTGTCATTACAGCATAAGTACACAATCGCATATCATAATCATATAAGAAAGGTAAAAGGATGACAGGTGATTCTTCCTGCCATCCTTTTCTATATCTTCCCTTTATCTTCAAGGCTTCTGCCCCAACACCATCATCAGTGCGCCTATCATAATACAAAAATCCGATATATTGAATACAACACTCGCAATCTTCTTGTTTTTCACCGGGAAACTCACATAATCCACCACATACTCACGTACCAGACGGTCATAGGTATTGCTGTAGGCACCGCCCAGAAGAAGCGCAAGCCCCGCCTTCAAAATCTTCCTGCCCCGGAATGTGAAGGTCGTGAGAAAGACCACAGTCAGGATGAGCGTCAACAATAATGACACAATTGTCATAAGTTTCTGTTTTGTCTCCCCCAGATTTAAGAAAGCGCCCTTATTGTGATACCTGTGCACCACAATCATTCCCCCGCAGACCGCCTCAGCCTCCCCTTCTGTTCTTGTTTTTTCGATATGGTTCTTGATCAGCAGATCCAGTGTAAATACCGCTGCCGCCAAAATTGCACATCCTATAATCATCATATGTTTTCCTCTTATCATGCAACCCGTTGTCTATAATCCATGCAAAAATGCCTGATTCTTTACAGCCGGGCCAATGTCTCAAACGTCCCGTTGATATTGATTCTCCCATAACCCCACCGTTCATCCGGATACACAATATCGCCCGAACGGTCTGCGCCCTGGATCAGATAACTTTTCGTCCCCCTGCTGTCTACCGCCGGTGCACTGCTGTCCACAATGGCCCATTCCATGAATTGAGCCGCGCATCCCGCCGCCAGTGCCGCGGCGATACAGGAACCGCTCTCTTCTCCCAGAATCGCAGGAACCCTCACTCCCGGCGCTGCCAGATCCGGCTTGACAATGCCATTTCTGGTATATCCCCTGCCGGAAACGGGATACCAGCTGTCCGTATGACTGTTGTATGCTGATATGGTGATAACCTGGGCCGCATTGGAAGGCTCTGTCAGCGTCACCTCCGGACTTGGTTCCAGGAATGTGACACTCTGCTCCAGAAACTGTTCGATGGGCAGCCACATGTGGTAAAGCCCCGTACCCCGCATCTGTCTCTCGGAAGAAGTCACCGCCACCGTCCAGATTCCCGGTGTCGGATTGTCAAAACGCATGAATATCAGGGGATCTCCGGCATCTTTCTCCACCAGCACCACAGCAAGCGTTATTCTGGTCCTATCGAAGATATAATATATCGTCTTATCGATTCCATTGCGAAAATCAAGAATCGGAGACACTTCCCCGCCCGGAGAGCGTATGGAAATCGCATAATCGTCAGGCAGGCTTCCCCACAGTTCCATGCAGAATCCCTTCATGCGCTCTGACACCCGGATTTCCACATCACTGGGCATGGAGTGCTCATAATGATGCTCCTTGTCCCCTTCATTGCCTCCGCATACCACCACCGAACGGCTCCTGCGGCTGGCCACAATATTCAGATAAGATGCCAGCGGAGAGGTTCCGTCATGGCTGCCCATATTGGTGCCAATACCCAGAACAATCACCACCGGTTTACTGAAAGGTACGGCCATCTGCTGTAAATACTTGACAGCCTCCATAATATCATTTTCCTGATAGGCCTCAGCATCATCACTGATCAGATAATAGTCCCGCAGATACTGTTTCGCCCCTTTTAACCTGACTACCGCAATATCCGCCTGCGGTGCAGCGCCCCTGAATGTCAGTCCCTGATTTAAGATGCTTCCTGCTGCCGCAGAAGCCATCTGTGTACCATGGCCGATCGTATCCGTCGTGGGAACAACAGACAAAGGATCATCTAATTGAAGTGCCTGATCTATGTCGGCACGACGGTACTCCGTACCATATTCAAAACCATCCGGCGGTGTCCCTGTCTGTATGGTCTGGTCCCAGATAGACACGATACGGCTACTCCCGTCCTCCCGTCTGAACACATCCAGTTCATAACGGATTCCTGTATCTATAAAACCAATGATTACACCACTGCCCTGCAAGGCAAGCGGGGGATTCTGTACCTGGATATTCCCCATGGCATTGAGGCATGCCGGATCAAACGGCACATTCTCCACCTGCATCAATCCATACAGATTGGGAATTGCAGAATATCCGTAATAGCCAATGGACATGGACGGCGTTTCACTCCGCCGCACATTGGTAACTCCATAGTTTTCATCTATCTTATGATGACAAAAATCCGCAGCCATCGCCTCAAAGAACTGTTCCGCCCCCTCATAGTCTGTGATAAGATCGACATAGTCATTCGATAAAATTCTCTCTTTACAGGTCAAATTTCCACCCTTTCACCTGGTTATACTCTTATCTTTATTCTATGCCTCCTCCTTCTATTCTATCACACGCAGATTATCCGGATGCTCCATGCTGTTACTGCGAATGTCTATCACCGGGCCGCCAGTACCCTCAATATATTCCCTGGTGATAATCACACGGCCAATATTGTCATCCTTTGGCACCTCATACATAATATCCAGCATAAATTCTTCGATAATCGCCCGAAGCGCTCTGGCGCCGGTCTCCTTTTCCATGGCTTTCTCCGCAATCGCCTCCAGTGCGCCCTGGTCAAAGGCAAGCTGTACCTCGTCCAGTTCCAGCAGTTTCTGATACTGCTTCAAGATGGCATTTCGAGGTTCACTCAAGATCTTGACCATCATCTCTTTCGTCAGTCCTTCCAGGGTAAATATCACCGGAAGACGGCCGATAAACTCCGGTATCATGCCAAATTTCTTGATATCTTCCACCGTCACCCGGTTCAGGATATTCTTTTCCTTATCATACTTGTCCTTCAATTCCGCACTGTAACCGATAGAGGTCTTTTTGTTCAATCTCTGCTTGATGATTTCCTCCAGATCCGGAAAAGCACCGCCGCAGATGAACAGAATATTCTTGGTGTTGACCGTGGCAAGCGGCACCATGGCGTTCTTGGAATTGGCCCCCACCGGAACCTCCACCTCGGCGCCTTCCAGAAGCTTTAACATACCCTGCTGCACCGATTCGCCGCTCACATCCCGGGAATTGGTATTTTTCTTCTTGGCGATTTTATCAATCTCATCAATAAAAATAATCCCTCTTTCCGCACGCTCCACATCATTATCCGCCGCCGCAAGCAGCTTGGACACTACACTCTCAATATCGTCACCAATATATCCTGCCTCTGTAAGCGAGGTTGCATCGGTAATGGCAAGCGGCACATCCAACAGTCTGGCCAGGGTTTTGACAAGATATGTCTTACCACAGCCTGTCGGCCCGATCATAAGCATATTGGACTTCTCTATTTCAATCTCATCCATGGTGCCGGTAGCTACTCTCTTATAGTGATTATAAACTGCCACCGACATGACTTTCTTTGCATGCTCCTGTCCTACCACATACTCATCCAGTTTTTCCTTGATCTTATGCGGCGGCATGATATTGCGGATGTCAATCTCCGGTGGAGCATCTTTCTTCTTCTTTTTCTTCAGTTTCTGCTTGTTCGGAATCCCGCCGTCTCCCTGTAAATCCGCCAGATTGACAAAACTGATATTCGGAAAGCCCCGGCCGCCTAAATCATCCATATCATCATGATTTAAAAGGCCCTGATAATCGAACTGGCTGACTGTATCCATGGTCTTATGCATACAGTCATCACAGACACAGATGTGGTTTGGGAGCCTGAACATCCTGCCCGCCTTGCTCTCCGGCCTGCGGCAGATAAAACAGACGTCTTCATAGTCATTGTCATGACTGTCTTTCTCCTCATCCGCCTTCACAACACCGTCTCCGGTTTCCACCAGAACTTCCTCCCCGGGCTTATCCTGCTCATCTTCCATTGTTACCACCGCCGTATCCTGCCCGGAAATCTGTTTCTCCTCATTCTCTTTTCTTAACCTGCGTAGTTTTTCTCTTTGCTCTTCGGCGTCTTCAACTTCCCTGAAATCCCAGGTTTTACTCTCCATTTCCTTATCTATATCATCATACATGCCTGTCTCTCTCCTTCTTTTCCCAATAGAATCTGTCTACCGCACCTTACGGCGAAATATAACATCTTCATAAATTGGCAGCTCGTCAAAATATTCCTCATTGCTATATGAAAAATACCACCCTGCATATTTGTCCTTATCATAATACGGCAGTTCTTCCAATACTGCACCATCAGTAATCCATATTACAGATTCCCCCTCATCTTCCAGAAAAGTGACTTTATGCTCTATCTCTCCTGTAGGAGGACATCCGATTATCATCTCCACACCGCAGCCACACTTTCTTCTCCTGTGAAGCCAATAAGGTCCCCAGTCCAAACAGCATCACCAAGAATCAGAAAAAGTTTTTTTCTCATTTGTATATACAGATATTCCTTCCATTTTACTCTACAATAAGGAGGTATACATTCCCGCCCCTCTATCATAGTATAAAAGACTTTTTCCCACAAGTAAACATTTTCTAAAACGCCATACAAGGAGAAAGGCGGTCATACAACCGCCTTTCTCCGCTTATACTCTGCTATTCATAACTTTCTCTATTACTGCACCTTATTCCCAAGGGTAAGATCCACTGTTGCTTCCTCATATCCATTCACCGTCATGGTCATGACCTTTACCTTCACAGTATCGCCTTTGGCATAAAACTCCAGTTCTCTTTGCAGCTCCTCCATGGAAGTGATAGAATCACCGTTAAATTCCATGATAATATCACCCTGTTTGAGACCTGCCCTGGATGCTGCGGTGTTCGCATACACCTGTGCGATATAGACGCCCTCGGGCATACCATATGCCTGAGACACCTCCGGCGTGACACTGATACCGGAAATTCCCAGATAGCCCCTCTCCTCCTTGGCTACTTTGCTCTTGGTTTCCTTAAGCATCAGATCTGCAATGATCGGGCTGGCCGCAGAAATGGGAATCGCATATCCCATACCTTCCACTGCACTGCCGCCAATCTTGTTAGAATTGATACCGATAACCTCACCTTTGATATTTAAAAGCGCCCCACCGGAATTGCCCGGATTGATAGCTGCATCTGTCTGAATAAAGGTGCCGTCCGCACTGCCGGATATCTCTATGCTCCTGTCCAGCGCACTGATTACCCCTGTGGTAACCGACTGCCCATAGCCCAGGGAGTTCCCAATGGCAATTGCAGGCTCTCCCACCACCAGGGAATCGGAATCACCCAGGGTAGCTACTTTAATCTCCTGCAATGTCTTAGATTCTATTTCCTCAATCGGCACAGCAATGACTGCCAGATCCATATTCGGATCCATACCTTTGATCAGTGCTTCCGCTTCACTGCCTTCCACAAACTGAACCGTCAGCTTATCTGTGTCCTCTATCACATGGTAATTGGTCACAATTAAGAGCTCTGTGTCATTCTGTCCGACAATGATACCGGATCCGCTGGCATCCGCCTCACTGCTCATGGATTGTCCGAAATAAGACAAGGTTTCCGTATAGTGATTGTTGACTGCCACGATAGAAGGCATTACCTCCGACACCACATCGGTCACATCAGAAACCACCGTGGTCACTGTGTCTGTTTTCTTAATGCCCGCTGCCGTCTGGTTTGCAGCGTCCCTGGCCGTATCTTCAATCTCCTCCGCTTCCTGTGCAACGGCATCCACATCGGTCTGCTCTATGATAACAGGCTGGTCTGCACGGGCCGACATGCCGGAAACCGCATCCACGATATAAAGCCCCAGTCCTGCAAAGATACCGAAAAACAGGCCCAAAGATACTGCTGCCAGTGCCTTCTTCCAGTACCTGCCGCCAGTATGCGGCTTTTTCTCCCCGGCCTTCTTGTCTTTCTCGTGATCCATCCTGACATAGTCATTGGGATAGGTACTGCCGTACTGGTAGGTGCCTGACTGACCCTGGTAACTGCCGCCCTGTCCATAAGGATTGTTCTGTGCTGTCCCCTGCCCTGCCGTATGATTCTGCTGATAATTCTGATAACCGTTCTGATATGTCCGGCAGCCTGTTCCAACAGGCTGTTGTTTGTTTTCACCCTGGCTTGTGTAATCGTTTGGATAATGATTATCGTACATGATCCTCTCTCCTTTCCATGTCTCTCCTCTGCACCGGCTCTTAGCCGATCATCTTTGTTGATCATGTAGCCAGTATATTCCCCAATTGTGTATAAATTGTGATGACTTTTTATAAAAATTGTGTTTTAATTTTGTTTTTTATATGTCCTGTTATTCCACCGTCACTGATTTTGCAAGATTCCTGGGCTTATCCACATCACATCCTTTGCCCACAGATACATAATATCCGAACAGCTGTAATGGGATAATCGCCAGAGAATTGGCAAAATAAGGATTCGTCTCCGGAATATAAATCACGTAATCGGCCGCCTTCTCAATCTCCTTGTTCTCCTCACAGGTCACCGCCAGCAGAAAAGCTCCTCTCGCCTTGACTTCCACCATATTGCTGATGGTCTTGGCATAGAGTTCCGGCTGGGTAGACACCGCCGCTACCAGGGTTCCGTCCTCAATCAGGGAAATGGTGCCATGTTTTAACTCTCCCGCCGCATAGGCCTCGGAATGAATATAGGAAATCTCCTTTAACTTAAGGGATCCTTCCAGGGAAATCGCATAATCGATGCCCCGTCCAATAAAGAACACATCCTTTGCACCGATATAGCGGTTCGCAAATCTCTGGATCTTATTCTTATTATGCAGCAAAAGCTCAATCTGATCCGGCAGGCATCTCAAGTCTCCGATCAGACCTGCATAGGCTTTATCATCTATCTCCCCCCGTACTCTGCCAAGCTTTATGGCCAGCAGATAGAGGGCTATCAGCTGAGCACTGTAGGCCTTCGTGGTTGCCACCGCAATCTCCGGGCCTGCCCAGGTATACATCACATTATCCGCTTCCCTGGCAATGGAACTGCCCACCACATTGACGATACCCAGCACCTTAAAGCCTCTTGTCTTTGCTTCCCGAAGTGCCGCCAGCGTATCCGCTGTCTCACCGGACTGACTGATAACAATTACCATGGCTCCCTCTTCCAGAATGGGATTGCGGTAACGAAACTCTGACGCCAGATCCACCTCCACCGGCACTCTGGCCAGTCCCTCTATCACATACTTGCCTGTCATGCCCGCATGATAGGCGGAACCGCAGGCCACAATATGAATCTTTGTAATCGACCGCAGTTCCTCATCCGTCATATTCAACTCATCAATGACAATATCGTTATCCTTTAACCGCGGCATCAAAGTGTCTGTCACGGTTTTCGGCTGTTCATACATCTCCTTTAACATGAAATGCTCATAACCGGCTTTCTCCGCCGCGCTGGCATCCCACTCAATGGTGACGGGCTCCTTCGTGGTCTCCTCTTCATCCACCGTATAAAAGTGCATGTGATCGGCGCGCAGACGCACCACTTCCTGATTGTCAACATAGTATACTTTTCTGGTATATTTAAGGACCGCAGGCACATCTGAAGCGATAAAACATCCATCCTGATTCTGTCCCACGATAAGCGGAGAATCCTTTCTGGCCGCAAAAATCTGATCCGGGCAGTCCGCAAAGAGAATCCCCAGGGCATAAGACCCTTCCACACGGTGAAGCACCTTGGTTATAGCTTCCAGGGGGTTGCCTTTATAATAATAATCCAGCAGATGCGCCAGCACTTCCGTATCCGTCTCCGAAACGAACTTGTATCCCCGCTCCGTCAGCATTTTGCGAAGCTGAATATAATTCTCGATGATACCGTTATGTACCACAGTAATGGTTTCCGCCTCATTAAAATGAGGATGTGCATTGATATCGCTGGGCACGCCATGAGTCGCCCAACGGGTATGTCCGATTCCGCAGATACCCGGCATGGTCTCTCCGCCATGGGTCAGATTCTCAAGTACTTTAAGCCGCCCTACCGATTTGGTAATGTTGATCTTACCATCATCGTAGATTGCCATACCCGCAGAATCATACCCGCGGTATTCTAACTTGGACAATCCATCCAGTATAATCGGCGCCGCCTGTTTGGTTCCAATATAGCCTACGATTCCACACATGTTTTCATCCTCCTGCTTTTCCCTGCCCTCTACTGCCTGTGTCCGCCCGGCCTGCTAATACATCCAGTATTCCTTGTTGGATGTCATGGAAAGGACCAGACGTCTTGGCAGCCTGCGGTAATTTTTACCCAGAAGATACCCCATATACTTACAGAAGCTTTGACACAACACATGGGGAATCCTGCGTTTCATTTTCTTTTTCTTCAAATGCTCTATTAATCCCTTTACCATGCGTATCCCCTCCGATTCCGAAGGATACCTGCCAAACACCTCCGGATGATCTGCCTGCGAGACACCCAGGTCAAAATTCCTGTGAAACTGCTGTGCATTGGTATAGTTATGGGAGTGGTATACCCGCGCCTGCGCCGTATAAGCAATGGCATATCCGGCCTCCACGGCCTTGGCCGCATAAAGCATATCCTCATTAAATATCGTATGCTTTGCAAAACCTCCCAGACTGTCAAATATTTTCCTGTTATAAGCGGCACAGACATTGGAGCAGAAAAACGTCTTGATCCCCAGCTGGGATAAATCATCCCGAGTCTTGATTCTGGATTGCGGCGGATAGTTAAAGTTTCTCGTATACCGCTCTTCTTCGCTGCTTCCTTCCTCCGCCAGCTGTCTGGCATAGGCCACAGCCACATTTTCATTTTGCAGCTGTGCCAGCAGCTGCTCCACCATATATGCATCCGCGGGCACCGCATCCTGCGTAATCATCACAAAATAATCGGCGTCCGAATGTCTGACGCCCTGATTTCTGGTACGGCCATGGTCATATTCTCTTTTAGACAGATGCCTCACTACTATCTTATGATGATCCTTGGAAAAAGAAGTACCATAAACCAACCGGTCGAAATATTTCTGCTCCGTGTTCATGACAATAATCCGGTTGATGGGCACACTCTGATGTGTCAGTTTCTCAATCAGCTTAAGAAACTTCTGGTCAGGTTTATAGGCGGGAATAATGATGTCTACCCGTTCCACGCAGTCTCCCTCCCTCTATTCTTGATTACGGGAAAAAGGGGCCTGCAAGACAAGCCCCTTTGCTTTTATTCTTTCTTCAGATATCCATTCGTTTCTTCATAAATCTTCTCACTGCACCGTTTCACAGTCTCTGAGGGTTCATAATCATCCGCATTAAACAGGAACTTGTGCAGCCATCTGACATTGTCCTCCAGGCTAAGCGGGATGACACAGGATCCTTTGGGACCGATTGTCCCGGTGATACGATTAGACTCCTGCGGGAATCCTGCTGTATCAGAAATATAGTAAGTGCTCACATTGCCCAGCATATCCACAATCTCCGCCAGATCCAGGGACGTATACACTTCATTGAATACAGAATCCGCAGTGCTTGTCAGCTGCGGCAGGGATGCCTTCTTGGCCTGTTCCGCTACTGCCTTGAGCACATCTCTCTGTCTCTCCGCACGTTTAAAGTCATCTCCCGCCGTATAACGGATACGGCAGTAACCGGTTGCCTGTAAACCATCCAGGCGCTGCATACCTGTCTGTGTTACAGGGGTGTAGCTTCTCTTTAAATCTTCCGCGATACACAGCTGGTAATTATTCAGGTGGTTAATCTCCGAGCTGTCCACGTTAATCTCCACACCGCCCAATGCATCAATGGTATCTGTCAGTCCGGCAAATCCTACCGTAACAAAATCTGTAATATTCATGTCCAGATTCATATTCAGCATATTGATTGCCTGCTCCGGTCCGCCCTTGGCGTAGGCAGCGTTACATTTGTTATACGTGTCATTGCTCAGATTCAGGTAAGTATCTCGATAAACGGAAACCAGTTTACACTCTCCCGTATCCAGATTGATGGATGCAATCATAATTGTGTCGCTTCGCGTATTCTTGGTCAGCGCACCTGTGGTGGAGTCCACACCAAATAGGGCAATATTCCGATACCCCTTCATGGTTGTCTCCTGCGCCTGTTCCACAGTATCATTGATGATAATATCCTCATCATCAAGCTCTACCTTGCCGGTTCCTGTTCCCTTCGTAATCGCATAGAGGGCAAACACTGCAATGACCAGAACAATGATTTCAATAATGAAAATAATGATCCGTCTGCGCTGTTTCTTGGCCTGCTGTTTCTTACCTGCACCTTTACCGGATGATTTTTTGCCGGATGACTTCTTCCCGGATCCGGAAGATTTCCTGCCGGATGACTTTGAACTGCTCTTGGAAGAAGACTTTTTTCTTGGCCTGTATTCGCCCTCGTCATACTCATCTTCATAATGCTTAGCCATACTTTGTACTCCCTTGATTCCAAACAAAATTTACAATAAATTCCGTCTCTTATTTTGTCACATCCTGCCCGAAAAGGCAAGCTTTTGTGTCTATTCTTATAAGATTATACTACATCTTGGTATAATTGCAATATAATTCATGTTTCTTTGATAACTCTTCCGAATTTCTTAAGAATTTGCATTTTGTCTTATTATGTCCTCAATAGGCATTTTTATTGATGAATCCCTTGAAAATGGTAAGGAACATAATCTTGATATCAAAGGACAATGTCCAGTTCTCAATATAAAAAATATCGTACTCAATCCTGCGCTTAATAGAGGTATCCCCCCGATAGCCGTTGATCTGCGCCCAGCCTGTCAGACCGGGTCTTACCTGGTGTTTGACCATGTAGCGGGGAATCTCTTCCTTAAACTGTTCTACAAACTGCGGCCTCTCCGGTCTCGGCCCCACCACACTCATATCACCCTTTAAGATATTAAAAAGCTGCGGCAGTTCATCAATACTTGTCCGTCGAAGAAACTTGCCTGCCCTGGTGACCCTGGGATCGTCCTTGGTTGTCCAGCCCTTCTCCTCAACAGAAGGTTTCTGTACTTCCATGGTTCGGAACTTATACATTTTAAAGGGCTTGTTATGCAGACCGATACGCTCCTGCTTGAATACAATGGGTCCTCTGGATGTACACTTAATAATAATGGCAGACAGGAGCATGACCGGAGAAGACACCACCAGCCCCACCAGGGATACCAGAATATCCATCACACGCTTCATACACCAGTTCAGTGTATTCGACAAAGGCACATAACGGATATTGATCACCGGAAGTCCCATCAGATCCTCAGTATAAGGCCTGCTTGGGAAGAGACTGTTATAATCAGGAATAAATTTCGTATGCACACCGGATTTCTCACATAGATCTACAATATGTTCCAGATTATCATAATCCTTCAAAGAAAGCGTGATGGCAATCTCATCCAGTTTATTCTGGGGCAGAATATAGAGCAGATTCTCAATGCGCCCCACCACTTTCACCCCTTTATAAACCGTACCGCTGGGCACACTGTCATCCAGGATGCCCCGCACCACATAACCCCACTGGGGGTTGGCATTGATACGCTTGATATACTCTTCTGTGGCGCGGGAATATCCTACCAGCAGAATGTATTTTAGATTATATCCCTTTTCACGAAAATACTGTAAGAGGATACGGATGAGCGAACGCCCCAGCGTGGTCAGAACAATGTTAATGACATAGAACATGGCCATCATGGAACGCGAGAAATGGATCTGGGCAATCAAGTACCAGCCGGCCATCAGGAGAACCATACCAACCGTATTCGCCTGAAAAATATTGAGAATTTCGTAGCGATGGGTAGTACCTCTCTTCGCTGTATACAGATTAAAAGAATAATACAAAATCAGATAACCGGGCACGATCACATACAGCATCTCAAAATATGTGGCCATATCAAGAGCACCGACGCCCGGGTCGATGTCTGCAAAAGGACTGGCAAACTTTAAATACCAGGCCAACATATAGGATGCTGCCACAATCACAGCATCCAGCACAACGTGCAGTCTGTTAAAATATTTCTGGTTATCTTTGATCATATGCAAGCCTCTCGTGGAGGTATGGTAATCAATTTTTCCTTTTATTCTACAATATTTATGCCAAAAACACAACTGTCAATAACAGAACCTATACCATATGTTACGCCACAACTCCCATTGTATCCTGACATAAGCTGGCAGATTGCTTCCCTGAAAATGTACTTTCCGGAATTTTCCTTTCGCCGATAAGGATAACTTCAGGCCTTTTATCAGTCCGCTGACATAAATGCCGCCAAAACCTCTGCGGCTGAAAAAAAGTATTTTTACGAAAAATCCCACGGTAAGAAATGGCAGATTTAACAAAATCTGTAGGAAAGGCATATTTTTATAAACCAGATATATGCTGTTCCTGGCCGCAAGATCCACCTTAAAAGCATTGTAACGGGAACCGGACGATGCACTCCCCGCATGATAAACCTGGGCCTTCGGTATATACAGATTATGATATCCCGCTATTCTGGCACGATATCCCAGGTCAATATCTTCCAGATACGCAAAATGGTTCTCATCCAGCATCCCTATCTGCGACAAGGTCTTCCTGCGATAGATACAGGCCCCTCCACAGGCTGCAAAAATGTATCTCTCCTGTTGATAAGCCTTCCGCTCCTTATCCTTTCCCGCCGCAAAAGCCCAGCCAAGGGCACAGTAGTAATCTCCCGCATCATCTATCAGCTGCGGTTTCTTCATATTAATCATCTGCGCGGAACCGGAGAAAATTTTCCCGTCATGTTCCAGAGGGGCCTCCAGCGCGCGCACAAATCCGGGAAGCACCACCGTGTCATTGTTTAATAAAATAACATACGTTGTTTCACTTTCCAAAATGCCTTTGTTTACCGCACCGCAAAAGCCCTGATTGCTCTTCAGGGAAATGATTTCCACCTGTGGGAAACGCTCCTCCACCAGCTCCCGGCTTCCGTCCGTAGAACCATTATCTACCACAAGTACTCTGGCCGGCTCTCCTTCCAGGGACTTCAGACAGTTCTCTATATAGTGGATTCCGTTATAGTTGGGAATGATGATCGTGGAGCGAATCAAGTCTCCATCCGTCCGCCGGCTGTCATCTGCCTCTGTTCCCGCCTTCCTCTCCTGCCTCATGGCATTTCCTCTTTCTTTCTGTTAACATTTCAGGTAATTGCGAAACTTATTTCACATACCCGGCTTCAGGGTAATCTCCGGATCCCATACCACCAGATATCCCTCATTGCGCACCGCCTGCCCAAATGCCATGCTAAGCTTCCGATATCCCGCCTCATCACAGCTAAGCCCCGCTACGTTGGCGATAAGCACATCCTGTTTGCCCTGCCGGGTCTTTATCCGTACTACTCTTTCCTGATAAGGGATCCCCAGAATCTGACTGAAAACCGGCTGCAATTCTTTCCGCACCTGCATACAACGGATATCCACCGCTCCACAGTCCTGTTTTAATACCGCCCGGTGTGTGCTGCCGCCGCTGTAGTGCCCGTTCAATCCCTCGAACAGACACCTGCCGCTCTCGTCAAAAGCACCGGAAAAGATACAGCCGTGAGCATCCAGAATCCTGCCCCCTACGATACCCACATCCTGCCTCACCGTTAAGATATCCGGTTCATAACAAATCTTATAAAATCCCAGATGGAGACTGTGCTCCACCTGTACCTCAAATCCCTGACTGTGACAAAAATCCACAAGCGCCATCCGCCCCGCCTCATAGGCATAAGACTTACTCTCCGTATTCTGGGCCGTGGACCTGGCATGGGAGCGCCAGTGATACAGGACTCTCGGAATATGAATAATCATACGATCCATTCTTCCCGAAAAACCTCTTTTTAACAGGTTATCCACAATCCTAAGCACCAGATCATAGTCCTGAGCGCCATCATATTCACCGCGCAGTTCCAGTGTTTTCAAGAGTTTCGCCTCTATTGTCATAAAGTGACAGATGTAATTATTAGATAGAACTAAATCCAGATTAAACTTTTGTTTTATATGCGGAGACACAAAAAATCTCGACGTTTCATCACACTTGTCTTCATCCGAATACAACAGTGCCGGCACCAGATTCTGTAGTTTACTCTCATGCACAGCCATTGCCATACAATATAATGCATCAGGTGTTATGAAATCATCATGATCCAACAGTGCAATATAATCTCCTGCCGCCAGGGCTATTCCTGCATTGGTATTCCCGGAGATGCCCAGGTTCTTTGCAAGACGCCGGTATTTGATACGCATATCCCCGGTTTCCTGTATCATCTGCCGCACCGTCTGTTCCACCTGCGTACCCTCCGAGGCATCTACAATAATCAGTTCCCATTTCCTGTAACTCTGGGCGCACACAGAGGCAATCAATTCCCGCATATAGCTTTCTTCCGTCTCATAAGCCGGTGTCACGATGCTGAACAGATACGGATAATCCTCCGTCTCCCTGCGCTGCCTTGTAAGCTTCTCCCGAGAAGGCGCCATATAACAGTAGTCCGCCGTTCTCTCTTCCTGCACGCGCTCTCTCGCAGCATAGTATGCATGACTTATGCCGTTTTTCTTAAGGTAATTTATGGTCTTTCTTACGTTATCCATCTTCAAGATCCGATTGCCCATTGTCACACCTCCTGCTGCCAAGTGTAATGAAATCGCCCTGCTCACCGCAGGGCGATTATCACGCTTTGCTTATAAATTCTTCTTAAGATCTTCTGTCAGCTGATCCAGTTTAACCTGTGCATCCTCAAGACTCGTTCCCTTCACGCCCATATAGAACTTAATCTTCGGCTCTGTACCGGAAGGCCTTGCACAGCACCAGGAATCATTGGTCAGATCGAAATAGAGCACATTGGACTGCGGCAGTCCTGTCTCACCCTCTGCCCCTGTTTCCAGATTCAGCGTCTTTCCGGTATCATAATCCCTGAACTCTTTCACCTTCAGATCACCGAAGTTCTTCGGCGGATTCTTGCGGAGTTTGTTCATCAGTTCCTCGATCTCCTTTGCTCCGTCAATACCCTTCATGGTGATGGAATACTGGCTCTCTTTAAAATAGCCGTATTTATCATAGAGTGTAATCATCTGATCCCACACGGTCTTACCCTGTTTCTTGCACCATGCCGCCATCTCACACAGGCACATCACTGCCACAATGGCATCCTTATCCCTTGCATGGGTACCTGCCAGACAGCCGTAACTCTCCTCCAGACCAAACACATAGTGATTAGAACCGCTCTGCTCAAACAGCTTGATCTGTTCACCGATAAACTTGAACCCTGTCAGGACTTCAATAAACTTCACCTTATAATCCTCAGAAATCGCCCGTGCCATATTGGTGGTAACAATGGTGGTTACCAGAGCCGGATTCTCAGGCATGGTGCCTGTGGCCGTCCTTTCTCTTAAGATATACTCTGCAATCAGCATACCGGACATATTGCCTGTAAACGGCACATATTCACCGGATTTGGTATCCAGCG
This sequence comes from bacterium 0.1xD8-71, assembly GCA_003612405.1. Classification (GTDB taxonomy): domain Bacteria; phylum Bacillota; class Clostridia; order Lachnospirales; family Lachnospiraceae; genus UBA3282. The sequence continues at coordinate 62,126 of RAYR01000017.1, read as the reverse complement.
CATAGATACCCAGTCTGTCTGCATCGGGATCTGTGGCCAGCACGATATCCGCGTTCTTCTCCTTGGCAAGCTTCAATGCCAGGGTAAAGGCTTTGGGATCTTCCGGATTTGGATAATCCAGGGTGGTAAAATCGGGATCTGGCATCTCCTGCTCCGGCACCACATACACATTTTTGAAGCCCAGCTCAGAAAGAATTCTCCTGACCGGCACATTTCCCGTACCGTTAAAAGGCGAATAGACAATCTTCATATCCTCCGCCATCTCTTTGATGACTTCCGGATGGATAATCTGTTTCTTCAGCTCTGCCATGTATTTGTCGTCAATCTCTTTGCCAATAACCTCATAAAGACCGGCCTTTTTAGCCTCTTCCTTATCCATGGTCTTCACGGTATGATAATCGGTCACATTATTGACCTCGGTGATAATCTCTTTGTCCTTGGGAGCAGTTACCTGCGCGCCGTCCTCCCAATAACACTTATAACCGTTATACTCCGGCGGATTGTGGCTTGCTGTAATCACAATACCAGAGATACAGCCAAGTTCCCTGAGTGCAAAAGATAATTCCGGTGTAGGACGAAGGGCATCAAACACATAAGCCTTAATCCCATTCGCCGCCAGGCAAAGCGCCGCTTCATCGGCAAACTCCGGAGACATTCTTCTGGAGTCGTAAGCAATGGCAACACCTTTCTTCTCGCCGCCCTGTTTCTTTATGTAATTGGCAAGCCCCTGGGTAGCCTTGCGCACTGTATAGATATTCATACGGTTGGTGCCGGCTCCGATCACGCCGCGAAGGCCGCCTGTACCAAAGGCAAGATCCTTATAAAACCTGTCCTCAATCTCCTTTTCATCGTTTCTGATCGCCAGAAGCTCCTGCTTGGTTGCATCGTCAAAGTAGGAATCCTCCAGCCAAAACTCAAATTGCTCCTGATATCCCATCGTGTAACCTCCTTGTTTTATAATACTGTTCCCCGCCCATTACGAAAGAACAAAAGCCAAGTTCATGAATCCCCTATATTTTACCACAACCTGAAACTGCTAGCAAATATATTTATAAGGATATTCACACCACCATCGCCACATTAATCCACCTTGTAATCCTAAGCCCCGAAATAACATCCCTCGACACCGCGCCGATTCGATACTCCCCGGGCGGCAGGGGCGCCACAAGCTCCACCTCAAAGCCGCACAGCGCGATATTTTTCTGATCAGGCATGTTCTGTGCAATATCATTACGGCACTGGGGCGTATATTCCAACTGATAAAGACTGCCCCGTTCCTTGTCCTCAAACAGCAGTTTCGTCTCAAAGCAGGCATTATCGCTTCCCAGAACCACCGCATAGCCCTGTACTCTGCGAGGCGTAGCCAGTTCCACAATCAGACGCAGACATTCGTCCTCCCTGACGCCTGTAATGTCCTCCCCCAGTTCGCACACACGCCTGTCGGGAATGGTACGCCCCTCCTCGAAGGCAGGACGAATCGTGGTATCCAGGCGCTTTCTGTTAAGCCTTGGGTGATAATAAGGATCCTTTCTCTCTAACCTGGGATGTCTGCCATAGAGAATGTCCCTCTCCTGCATAAGCCGCCTCTGATCTGCCTCGCTCTCATCATGCCCACGGCTTAAAGATTCGTGGTGTACCAGATGACAGGTGTTTACCACCACATTATGATATCCCAGTTCGTACAAAGTAAAACACAGATCCACATCATTAAAGGCAACCTGAAGCTGTTCCTGAAAACCACCTGCTTCCTCAAAGACTTCCCTGCGAAGCATCAGACAGGCGCCCGTCACAGCCAGATAATTCCATACGCCCTGGTTCCTGCCATCATAATAACATCCGTTATCATCCTGGAACTGTAATTTGTGAACAGGCCCCAGAACAATATTCACCACCCCCGTGTGCTGGATCCGGGTAGAATCAGGATACAGCAGTTTAATCCCCACAGCACCCGTCCACTCTCTGAGCGCCTTGTCTGCCAGTTCCTCCAGCCAGCCGGGGGATACAGCTTCAATATCATCATTTAAGAATAAGAGCAGGTTTCCTTTCGCCTCCTTAGCCCCCAGATTACACATATGGGAAAAGTTAAAAGGCATAGGACGGTACAAATAGCGGATCTCACTGCCTGCTTCCTGTGTGATTCTGTCTATTTCCTGTGTGATTCTGACACGATTGGCCTCACTGCTGCCATTATCCACAATCACAATCTCGTAGGGCAGCTCCCGCACCGTCTGGGTAACGGTTTCCAGACACCTTACAAGAATCGGCACATTATCCTTGGAAGGAATCACCACAGACACAAACGCCTCTTTACGGGGCATATCCACAAGCCTCTTTCCCGGTCTGCCTTCTCCTGCCGGCAGCCAGGCTTTCCGCCTGTGAAAAAGCACCTCCCGAAGGTGGCCGATGTGCTGACATCCTTTCTCATAGCCCCCCGCCAGTTCCACCAGCCTGTCATGGCAGGCGCCCTCCTCCTGCTTCTCCTCCTCGGTAAGCTGCTCATAAAGTTCTCTTCTCACAGCAGCCAGGCTGCCCAGATAATCCCTGCAAAGGTAACTGTCCGGCGCCCAGTCCTGCTTCAGCCAGGGGGAGTGATAAGACCCCTTCTCGTCCTGCACATCCTCATCTCCATAGACAAAGAACACCTCGGGATACTTGACAAAGAAGGCTGCGATCCGTTCCCTGGCATCCGCAGCCATCTCTCCCTCACCAAAAACCAGAATCTCAAAATCCACAGAATCCTCCTGTCCTGTAAGGACAGATCCTTCCTCCTCATCTTCCAGTCTGGTATCATAATTCATCTCATATAATTGCAGGCTTTTCTCATACCGTCTGTCCAGCCGCCATTCCAATAACCGCCGGATCCATTTCTTCAAGCGCAAACCTTATCCTCCCTCAGATCCATTTTCTCACGGATGCTGCCATATCCTCCGCCATCACAGGCGGCAGTATCACCACCTTCATCCTGACATACAAAAGATTCAGCGGCTTTCTCTCCAGTCCTGCCACATTGATGCTCAGATTGGGATCGCCGGTGACAAAAACCATTGCCGTGGAAGATTTCAGTGCTTTTCCATTGGTTGTAAAGACAGATTTGGAGCGGATGGGGACTTCCTTCCCGTTAAAGGTCATTTCCTCTACCCTGACCACACAAGCCTCCATGGCCGGATCTATCCGCAGCATCTGCACATTTCCGTCCACTGTAAGCTGTAACTCCACATCTTCGTCATTCAGGTAGGCCTCCGGCACAAAATAGGATTTTTCTTCCGAAAATCCGCTCCCGCAGTCCTCATATACCTGCACCTTTCTGGGCACCAGTTTCTGTTTCTCCCGTTCCAGACAATCCCATGGATCAATAACAGGTGCTCCCATCCAGGCATAGAGTTCTGACATGGACCTGCTGCGTCCCGTCACCTGTTTCTGGAACTTCCGCTCCCTGGCGCGGCAGTCATCCATATCCGCCTCACTCATTCCCAGAGAGTTTAATATTAAATCTAAATTTAATTTATTTCTCTTTTCATCCTCTAAAAGATAACAGTAAATTGCACGGAAAGCAAGTTCCCTTGGATCCATTTGTTTCTCATACGTCCACTCATAATCGATAATCGTCCAGGTATCCTCCTGCACCATGATATTGGAGAAAATCATATCAAAATCTACCACCGGATATTCCGCATGATATCCGACCCGCTCCACATACTCTTGAAAAAGAGCATGAAATCCCTCAATATCATTCCGTTCCAGTCTCTCATCCATCAGTTCTGTCAGCGGTCTTCCCTCCACATACTCGAAGGAATCCCATTCCTTGTCCGCATCCTCATGAAGACAGCACTTGTTAATCTGTATCTTCCCGCCCTCATACCGCTCTGCCAGCTTCCGGTAAGCAGCGGCAATCTGTCTGATATGCTCTTTCGCTTCTTTACATAACGGTAGTTTTTTAACAACAGGATGCCCTTCAGGCCCTGCTGGATCCTTACTGATTTCCGTCTTAATCTGGTATTCCGGTGCACGGTCATTAGAATATCTGGTATACAAAACAGGCAGCTCTTTGCCGATGATCACTTCATAGGAATTGGTAAACACCGGAAAAAGCCCATCCTCCGCCATACCGTCAAACGCATACTTCTCATCGAACAGATTCATCCGTTCCCTGTCGTAATTGCGCAGGTTATTGGAAAGTTCTCCTTTCCCCGGAAGCCGTCCGTCCGAATACAGCGTGGTCATAAACTTATAATCCGGATAGGGATAGTAGAAACTGTAGTCCTTTACTCCACAGTTTTTCAATATTTTCTCCAGCCCCTGTCTGGAAAAGGTGCGCACACCGCCGCCGGCCGCATAATTCTCAATACCGGAGAACCAGGTGCCCAGATGATCTTCCTTGCAGCCCGCAAAATATTTCAGGCCATATTTATTCTCTATGGCGATTACCACACGGCCGCCGGGCGAAAGATGTTTCATGACAATCTGTAAGAATTCTTCAAAGGGTCTGTCGGTGCCCATGTAACTCTGCCCGTATTCAAACACACCGATCAGAAAGATATAGTCAAAATCTACTGGCAAAGCAGGCTCCACATCCTTAAAATTCCCCACATGAATCGTCACATTATCACAGTCGCTGTGACGATAGGCATTGATTAGGCTCCGCTTTTTGGACAGATCTACTCCCACCACCTGAGCCGCCTTGCGGGCCAGGGCACCGGTTATGGCACCGCAGCCACTCCCCACTTCCAGCACTTTCGTGCCCTCCATGGGAATCCACTCCACAATGTTTTCCCGAAGGGGCGATAGATGATACAACACGGGCCAGCTTTTTCTCTCCTCGATAATCCGCTGATACTCCACCGCAGCATAATTCTTCACGATGTCCAGAAGTTCATCCTCCACCGCACCGTCACAGTAATAATCCTCGCCTGGATAATAGGTAAGATCCAGCCTGACCTTTCCGACCTCCATGATTTTCTCATTTTCATTCATACGCCTGTCCGCCATTGTCTCTTTCCTGTTCATATTCGTCTTACGTCTGGTTATATTTCAGCACAAAATCACTCCGGTCAAGGGAGAAGTTCGGATTATAATAGGGATCGCCCTGGGCAAGAACTTCCTTCCATTTCTCCCGGAAAACCTCCGATTCCCTGTTATACCGTTCTGCCTTCTCTCCTGCATCATCCATTCCTCTGGAAACCGATTCATAATGATACAATTCCGCAAAGGGGGTAAACACATTTACATATCCCGCCTTCCAGGCACGGACACAGAGATCCACATCATTCAGGGACACTGCAAAATTCTCATCCAGCCCGCCCAGCTGTTTAAACAAGGCTTTACGCATCATCAGACATGCGCCGGTCACGGCCATCACATTCTGGGCATAACATAGTCTGCCCATATAGCCAAGGTTATTATAACTGATACCATAATGACTATGCCCTGCCGTCCTGTGTGCACCTAATCCCAAGACCACTCCGGCATGCTGAATGGTCCTGTCTTCATAATACAGCTTGGCGCCTACAGCTCCCACATCATCCCGCTGGGCATACATCAGAAGTTCCTCAATCCAGTCCAGGGTAATCACCTGGGTATCATTATTCAGGAGCAGGATATACTCGCCCGAAGCCCTGGCCACGGCCCGGTTATTAATCCTCGAATAATTAAATTCTCCCTTATAAGTAAGCACCTTAATGGCCGGATTTTCCTGAATTTTCTTATAATATTCAACAATTTCCCCGCTAGTACTGTTATTCTCCACCACCAGAATTTCATAATTGTCATAGGTGGTCTTTTCCACAATAGAAGTAATACAACGCTTTAAATCCTCCAGATGATCCTTGTTGGGAATCACAATGGATACTTTGGGATTGCCCTGAATCTCGTACTTGATCCGGAAAATGGTCTCAAACGCCTTGGTGGACGTAATCTCAAAATTCCGGAACCCCTGCGCTTTCAGATGAGAGGCCACCGCACCCTTTGCGGCCTCAATGGCATAGCTCTTGGCATTGATATCGGAAGCCACACTGCCCTCATGGGACCGCCAGTAATAGAGAAGCTTAGGCACATGCACCACGCATCTGGCCCTGGATGTAAGGCGCAGGATCATATCATGATCCTGACTGCCGTCAAACTCAGAGCGGAACAACGGTGTCCCATCCAACAGCTTTTTGGAAAAAGCGCTGAAATGGCAGATATAATTGTTGGCCCGCAGATTGTCCGGTGCATAATCCGGCTTGAAGTGCAGGGTCAGCATATGATCTATGGTCTTATTGCCCTTGAAGGTAGTCTCATCACAGTAAATATAATCGGCGCCCTTCTCACAGATTGCCTTCATATACTCATAAAGCACACTGGGATGCAGCACATCATCATGATCAAACAGGGCAATATAATCACCGGAAGCCATGGAAAGGCAGGCATTGGTGTTGCCGGAAATACCCTCATTCTTTGGAAGCTTCTTATAGACAATCCGGCAGTACAGATTGCTGCTGGAACGCAGGTATTTCTTATCCAGTTCCATATACTCCCGGCATATCCGTTCCACATCGCCATGCTCTTCATCAGAGCCGTCCGCCAGACACAGCTCCCAGTTCTCATAAGTCTGGGCTGTCACCGACTCTATGGCCTGCCGTAAATATTTCTCAGGTGTATTGTAAAGAGGCACCAGAATACTGAATTTGATTGCCTTATCAAATCTGGTGGCCCGCTGTCTCGCCGCTTCCTCCGCATCCGGGAAACTGGCCGTTCCATGCTGGGCACGCGCCTTTTTCTCAATCATCTTGGCATTTACCTTGCGAAGGACTCCTTTGACACTGCCACAGTACCCCACCCGTTCCTTGGTGCGCCGTACCCAGTGCACCAGAGTGCGCAGCGGTTTGGACATCCGCCACAAAATACTGCCCTTAATCTGACCAAGCCGCAGGCCCAGCGCATCACTCTTTTTCTGCGCATCGTCAAGCTTGCCGGAAAGCACCTGACCCTTTTTCTTCTCCCGTCTGTAGGCATCCCGGTAGAAACGCAGAGTTTCCTCCTCTGTCATCCGGCTCTGTTCCTGCTGTAAGGAGCCTGTATAAAACTCTTCTGTTTCTGTTCCATCCTCCGATGCAGTATGCTGCCGAAGCGCTACATCATTTCTGATTACATTATAATAACCGGCCGTCTCCAGTCTGCGGCAGAAATCTTCAATACTGCAAACCGCTTCTCCATTCGCGCAAAAACCGCCTGCTTTCTCATATTTCTCACGGGATACCATCAGACATGCCTCCGATACCACAGACACATCCCGCACAACTTCGGACCGCAGGTCCTTCTTTGTGCCCACCATCCATAAATCCGCACCTACAGCCCCTACATGAGACTGTAATGCCTGCCCTGCCATATGGCCCAGCCAGCTCTTTTCTATAATTTCCATATCATGACTGAGAAAAAGCAGAAGATCACCTTTGGCATGATCCGCTCCCAGGCCATACTGTGCAGCCCCGTCCCCGGACTCCTGTTCATACAGGCAGATAAATCCATACTCTCTTTGCAGCTTTTCCATTTTTCTTCTGTTTTCTTCGCTGCTTCCATTATCTACCACGATCCACTCATAATAACGGTAGGCTGTCCTCTTCTTAAAAGATTTCAGACACCGCTCCAAAGAATCCGGTGCATCCTTGGTGCGCATGATAACCGACACTACCCGGTGCGGAGCGATAGCACGGCCGTCACTCCCTGCACGGGCACAGCGCTCCCTGCCAGACACAGAAGTATCATAAACAATATGATATAAATCCGGATCCGGCCCGTACTGCAAATCTGCCCGGATGCCTCTCCTGCGCAGGGCATCCTCCCGCACTGCACAAAAGGCCGGTCCTGCACCTGTAAAGGTCTCCTCTTCCCCCGACCCTGCCGTAATCTTTCCATGATAGAGTATGCTGTCCACACGACACACTACCTGACGCATTTTTCCATAATCCATGCCGCAGCGTTTCAAAGCCGCCTCCTCCAGACGCAGGCACAGATCATAAAATCCCACTGCCAGTTCCGTCTTCTCACTGCACTGTGAAAGTCCGCCATAGGCAATCTCGGAAATCAGATCCCGCCTCACTGCCACCAGATGCCCCCAGCAGTTATAGGCAAGCAGCGTATCCGGTTCATAGTCGGACTTGTACCAGGGATTCTTTCCACATGCCGGATTTTCCTCATAGAAGTCCTCATCCACATAGGCCGCCATACAAGATGTGTGCTTATTAAAGTATAATTTAATTATTTCAAAAATCCCCTGTTCAAGCACTCCCGAGCCATAGGTCAACAGAAGTATATCGGAATCCGGAATCTCAATTTCTCTCCATCCTTCCACTACAATAAAAGAATCCAGATTTACTTTTTCATTTTCACAACATGTGTTATCCTCTTCTTCCAAGGTGTCCTTACATCCACTTTCAGAAGAATCCGCCGATTCAGCAACAGCTGATTCCTTATAAAATAAACCATGCACCGGCGCAATGGCTTTCCAGAAAGGACTGGTATAAATCCGTTCCAGATTATCCCTGTAATCCTCCTGTTTTCTCTCCAGATCCGCCACCTGGCCAGCCAGCATGGTATTATGTTTGCGTTCCTTTTCATAAGCCGCCGCATAGTAGGCCGCCCAGTCATACCCATTCTTCAATCCGCTCATCAATCAGACAATCCCCTTTACGCACATTTATGCCGATTACCTTACCTCCACCACGGAATTCATATCATAATATCCTACCGTGTCCTTATCTGAAACTACCGTCACATTCAACACATCATAGAGTCTGTGATAAACCGTGAAATCATCGCCCTCATAGCCGGTCACGCCAAGAGACAGCAGATAATCCCCTCCCTGTAGGTTCATCTCCTGGGTAAAGCTGATCTCTTTCACCTCACCAGCCTCCACCGATTCCAGAAATGCCTTCTCCACCATCGTATTGGTACCTGTAATTTCCGTTCCCCGCACATTTTTAATCGTAAAGGCAAAAATCGGGGCCGCAATCTTTTCCGACATTTCCACTTTCATATGAATGGCAAAGCGGCTGCCCTTTAAGACCGCCGATGTTCTGATTCCTTTATCATCCGTAATATAATACTCTGTAATGGTCGCCTTTTTGGAACCGTACTCCAGAAGTTCCGGGTTTTCCCCGACGACGCCTGTTTCTTCAGCACTGTCTTTCTTTATCTTACTGCCATCTACACCCTTTGCCGCCATCTCCCGCAGCTTTTCGTCATCCAAAAGCCGCTCCTCTTCAGAATCCGGCGCCACATACTGTCCCACCAGAACCTGTTTATAGGTATCAATCATCTTCTTGGGCGAACCCTCTCCCAGCTTTACACCCTGATTTAAGAGCACCACCCGGTCACAATACTTGCTGATACTGCTTAAATCGTGACTGACAAAAACGATGGTCTTGCCCATCTTCTTAAATTCCTCAAACTTATGATAGCATTTCGCCTGGAAAAAGACATCTCCCACAGAAAGTGCCTCATCCACAATCAGAATCTCCGGGTCAATATTGATGGCCACAGCGAAAGCAAGCCTCACAAACATACCGCTGGAATAGGTCTTGGCGGGCTGATACACATAATCACCGATATCCGCAAAGGCAAGAATCTCCTCCAGCTTCTGATCAATCTCTTTCTTGCTGAATCCTATCATCGTCCCGTTTAAATAGATATTTTCAATACCGTTATATTCCATGTTAAAGCCGGCTCCCAGCTCCAGGAGCGCAGAGATGCGTCCATTCACTGTCACTTCGCCTGAGGTTGGTGTCAGAACACCTGTTATGATTTTCAGAATGGTAGATTTGCCGGAGCCATTGGTACCGATGATGCCCACACACTCCCCCTGTCTGATGGTCATATCCACACCCTTAAGGGCATGGTGCTCCGTATAGTGCTTCTTTCTTCCAAGTCCCATCGCATCCTTGATCCGATCGGAAGGCTTATCATAGAGCTTATACACTTTTCCCACATCTTTTACTGCAATCGCAATGTCCTTCATATTCAACCTTTCCTATCGCTGTCCGGAACCGGCGCAGCAAAACGATGTATCCTACAGCACATCCGCAAAATGTGTCCTCAGTCTTCTAAAGACCAGTGTACCAATACAAAACATGCTGATGGTAAAAATCCAGAAATATGTGGAAGAATAAAAATGTTCCCAGAACCACTCTTCTTCAAAGAGAGCGCTGCGGAATCCGTTTACAATATATACCAGCGGATTGAGCTTAAACAATGTCTTTACATGATCGGGAATCATATTGATGTCCCACATGATCGGTGTCGCCCACATCCCTATCTGAAGCGCAATGTTTATGACCTGCTGCAAGTCTCTGATAAAGACCACCAGGGCACTGGTCAGATAGCTTAAGGCCAGCACGAACAAAAACAGGCAAAAACTGTAGTAAACAATCTGTATTGTATAAATGGTAGGCGTATAGCCATAGCAGATACCGACAATCAACAACACTCCCACAAAGAACACATGAATAAAGGTAGCCGCAATCACCTTGATGATTGGCAGAATACTGATATTGAACACCACCTTCTTCACCAGATACGTATATTCCACAAGTGCCATCGTTCCCTGCGATATCGCCTCTGAAAAATAAAACCAGGGGACCAGCCCCGCTGTCAGATACAGGACATAGGGCGGTATCTGCCCGTCTCCCGCAACAAACTGCACCCGCGCTTCAAAAACCATATCAAACACAATCCAGTACATCAGCACTGTGACCACTGGCTGAACCATGGCCCACACAATCCCCAGATAGGAACCCGCATAGCGCTTCTTGAAATCATTCTTCGCCAGTTTCCAGATCAGACGTCTGCTCTGGAACAATTCCACCGGTATGGTCACAATCCTGTCATAATAGATGGCAAAAATAATGCAGGTAAAAGTGATCAGCACACAGCCGCTGAACTTCTTCATCTGCTCCGTCACCTGGTCCGCCAGGGGATTATGGTGCTTTAACAGCACAAGGGCAAGAAGCAGTCCAAGCCCCCAGAATATGGCAATCGCTGCGGGCTTTGGAAAATTCTTCTTTTCAGTTGCATTTTGTATCTTCTCTGTCTTTTTTATATGCATATCGCTGACCTTTGAACACCCTGTCCGGTACAGGGTATGATATGTGATTTTAGCGGTACTTTTCGGTAAAGGCTTTCAATCCCTCCCACTGGATATCCTTGGCGGACATGTTTAATTCCATACCCTCCGGAATTGGCCACTCGATACCGATATCGGGATCGTTCCAGATAATGCCAGCCTCATCGTTTGGATGATAAAAGTCCGTGCATTTATAGGTAAACTCCGCATAATCCGAAAGCACAAAAAAACCGTGAGCAAAGTTCTTGGGGATAAAGAACTGCTTCTTATTTTCCGCGGAAAGCACGATCCCATACCACTGGCCGTAGGTCGCAGAACCGGCTCTTAAATCCACCGCCACATCAAAAACCTCTCCGCTTACCACACGCACCAGTTTATCCTGGGGATAGTTAATCTGAAAGTGCAGGCCGCGAAGCACTCCTTTTACCGAGGAAGACTGATTATCCTGCACAAAAACCTGATCGATTCCAGCCTCCCTGTAATCATTATAATTATAAGTCTCCATGAAATAACCACGGGCATCGCCAAACACCGTCGGCGTGATAATCTTAAGCCCTTCAATTCCACATGTCTCCACCGTTATTTTGCCCATTTGTCCCGTTTCCTTTCCTTCTTTCCCTAGTCTGTTGTCGGTACATTGCCGCTGTCACCGTTTACCACACCGGAATACCCTGCCGCACCCTTGGCATGGTTGATGGATGTATCAATATTCATATAACACAGATTCAAATCCACGTTGGTGCCAATGCCATTCACCGTGCCTTTGGAAGTATACTGCCACATATCATAGTAGCCGTCATAAGCCGGTACATCAGCATATTCCGCAAGCCATGTCTTGTATTCTGACAAATCTGTCACATTTATTCTGTCGTTGAGCCAGTTTCTGGATGCATAGACTCCTGTCTCGTAACCCGCCGCACTGATTGTCTCCAAAAAGGCTTTGTGGGCCGCTGTCCTCTCTTTGGCATCAAGTCCGTCGGCGCGCCCGCTGCCGCCTGCGCTTTCGCTGTCTAAGAATACCGGATAATCCACATCGTACTCTTCAATCAGACTGATCACCATACTGGCCTCTTCTACCGCCTCCACCTCGTCAAGTGCCTGGGTAAAAAAGTATACTCCCACTGGAATCCCGGCGTCAATCGCACCCCGGATATTCTCCTCATACATAGGATCTATGACCAGTGCGCCGCTGGCCGCGCCGCGATACCCGCAGCGGATAATGGCAAACTCAATACCTTCCTCTTTCACAGCCTCCCAGTCAATCTCTTTATTCCACTTGGAAACATCAATTCCCAGCTTCGCACTGCCGCTTGCAAACTGCATCTGTGTATTTTCACTGCCGTCCGCGTCCTCCTCGGCACCATTGACTGCCTTATCCTCCTTAGCCGGATCAATATCATCCTCCGTCAGCATCAGATACTCGATATTATCAATCACACGATACTCAATCTCCTGACGCACCTGGATGGTGGTCACCGTGTTGGGTACATGAAAGCCTTCCAGTTCCTGTAGCGACACTCCATATTCTCCGGCTCGCAGACCTTCGATATAGATGATACCGTCCTCATCGGAATCCGTATATTCTCCTTCTCCCTGAATCTCGATGGTAAAGGGCGCCCCCGTCACCAGTCTACCCACACTGTCCACCACCATGACACGCAGATCCTTGGCCACAGAACTCATCATCAGAAAGACATTCCGGCCGGAATAAGTCTCAATACTCTTAAATTTAGGTTCCTCATCAAAAAAGGTCTCATCGCGCAGAAAAGCAGACAGATCATTTCCTATCTGTCCACTGTCCGTCTCTGCCTCTTCTATTGTTTCCAACTCCTGTTCCGGTTCTTCCACAAGACCAAGCTTGCTCTTCACCGTATCAAGATTCATCAGCGCAATCACCGCAATAAGCAGAAGAAACATACCTACCATGGCAAAGAGCGCATGTCTCATTCTCTTAGAGTCCATTTGCAACCTCTACCATATATTGACCATAGGCCGTCTTCATCAGCGGCTCCGCCAGCTCTAACAGTTGTTCTTTGGTAATAAATCCTCTCTTGTAAGCAATCTCCTCAATACAGGAAATATACAGTCCCTGTCTCTTCTGGAAAGCTGCCACAAAATCTGCTGCATCCAGTAACGAATCATGATTGCCGGTATCCAGCCACGCAAACCCGCGGCCCAGTGTCTCCACGCGAAGCGTTCCTCTTCGCAGATACTCATTATTGATACTGGTAATCTCTATCTCTCCCCTGGCGGAAGGTTTCACATTATGTGCGATCTCCACCACATCGTTATCATAGAAATACAGCCCCGGCACCGCATAGTTGCTCTTAGGATGCTCCGGCTTCTCCTCAATGGATATGGCCATACCCTTCTGATCAAATTCCACCACGCCATACTCTCTGGGATCTCTCACATAATAACCGAATATAGTCGCTCCCTTTTCCCTGGCCGCCACTTCCCGAAGCACTCTGGAAAAACTCTGCCCATAGAAGATATTATCTCCCAAAATCAAGGCAACACTGTCCTTGCCGATAAAATCCGCCCCGATGATAAATGCGTCCGCCAATCCTCTGGGATACTCCTGTACCGCATAGGACATGCGCAGTCCCAACTGCTCTCCTGTCCCCAGAAGTTCCTCGAATACAGGAAGATCCCTGGGTGTGGATATAATCAGGATATCCTGGATACCCGCCAGCATCAAAATGGATAACGGATAATAAATCATCGGTTTGTCATACACCGGCATAATCTGCTTGGAAATCGCCTTCGTCAGCGGATAGAGCCTCGTACCGGCACCGCCTGCCAATATGATTCCTTTCATAGAACCTGTCCAGCCTTTCTTTGTCTACGAGTACATCTCCTCGTAATATTTCTGATAATCGCCGCTCGTCACATTTTTCATCCAGTCCTCATGTGCAAAATACCACTCTATGGTGCGGCGGATTCCCTCTTTAAACATGGTCTCCGGCTCCCAACCGATTTCTTTCCTGATCTTATCCGGTGCGATAGCATACCTTCTGTCATGGCCCTTACGGTCTTCCACATAAGTGATCAGATCCTCCGTGAGATGCGCCCGTCTCTCATCTGTCTCCGGCAGCATCTCCCTGAGTGTTTCAATAATGATCTTCACGATTTCAATATTCTGTTTCTCATTGTGGCCGCCTACATTGTAGGTCTCAAAAAGCCTTCCCTTCTCCTGCACCATGTCGATAGCCTTGGCGTGATCCTCCACATAAAGCCAGTCGCGCACATTCTTACCATCACCATACACGGGCAGTTTCTTTCCCTGCAAAGCATTGTTGATAATGAGCGGAATCAACTTTTCCGGGAACTGATAGGGCCCATAATTATTAGAACAGTTGGTGATGTTGGCCGGAAAATGATAGGTGTCCATATAAGCCTTCACCAACATGTCAGAACCGGCTTTGCTGGCTGAATACGGGCTGTGAGGAGCATAGGGCGTGGTCTCATAGAAATAACCGTCATCCTCCTCCAGAGAGCCGTACACCTCATCGGTGGATACATGGAGGAACCTCTTGTCCGCCTTGTAGGTTCCGTCCGGCAGTTCCCAGGCCGCCTTCGCGCAGTTTAACATTACCGCTGTGCCCATCACATTGGTCTGCACAAAGACTTCCGGATTTTTGATACTCCGGTCCACATGACTTTCCGCCGCAAAGTGTACCACTCTGTCGATATCATTTTCCGCAAAGATTTTTGCAATTACTTCTTTGTCACAGATATCCGCTTTGACAAAAGTATAATTCTCCCTGCCCTCCAGATCCTTTAAATTCTCAAGATTTCCGGCATACGTCAGCACATCTACATTGATGATGCGGATGGAATCCCCATATTTGCGAAACATGTAATGAATATAGTTGGAACCGATAAACCCGGCACCGCCTGTCACAAGATAAGTTTTCATTGTGTCCTCCATATTAAATCTATAAATCTCTCTTGCTACATACTATCATTCTACGGCAGGAATGTCCATAGACATTCTGCGCCCGCCTCTTAATTCATATAGCTGATATTCATGTCTACGTTGCCGCTGATTCCACTGACTTTACCCTTGGAAGAGTACTGCCATAAATCATAGCGGGTAGCCGAATACGTAGGTGCGCTCGCATACTGTGCCAGCCAGATCCTATAGCTGGTAAGCGTGCCTGTACTGATTTTCTCATTAAACCAGTTCTTATTGGAATAGACGCCTGCTGAGATACCGGAATTCTGTACTGTCTGACAGAACGTCTTGCAGACTGCCGTTCTGGTATCGCGCCCGATGGCATCACCACGGCCGCCGCTGGCCTCCACATCTATGAAGAGCGGATAGTCCAGACCATATCCTTTCACCAGATCTATGGCCATGGACGCCTCCTCCACGGCTTCCACTTCATTAACCGCCTGACTGTAGAAGTATGCACCCACTTTAAGTCCTGCCGCCTTGGCGCCTTTAATATTGCTCCTGAACATCGGATCCTCAACCAGTACGCCTGTGGAGTAGCCACGGTAGCCGCAGCGGATGATGACATAGGAAACTCCGGAATTCTTAACCGCGTTCCAGTCAATATTGCCATTGTGCTTGGACACATCAATACCCATGGCACCGGAACCCTTGGAGAGCTTGCCGTCACTGCCAAAACTGTACTTAGCGCCCTGAATGACCTGATCACCCGTCACATACTTATTATCCTTACCAAAGAAATAAAGAGAACCGTCAATGGTCTGCCAACCGGTATATTTATACTCGGACGCCACTTTCACTTTCTTATAGAAGGTACTGCGTTCCTTATAATCCTGATAAGTAGCTTCCCTGTATTCTCCGTTGGATTTCCTGTAATAAAGCTGGTTGCCGTCTTTATCTTTCAGCTTGGCTTCCGGATCGATCACCGACTTCTTGACAGTGATTTCCATGATGTCATATATATTCTCGTTCAGCTTACAGGTGGCCCTGATCTTGACCTTACCTTCCGCCACACCGGTGACAACGCCCTTACTGTCCACTTTCGCCTTTTTCACATCTTCACTGCTCCAGATAATCTCGGCGCCTTCCGGATCTGATTTGGCTTTCAGTGTCAGCGTCTGGTTAATACCCACCTCATTCTTGCCGCTGATGGTGACTTTGGTGTAATTCTTATTGCTGATGGTCACCTTACAGGACAGATTCGGGTTCTTGATTGTAATCCCGTCAGGTGCCTTTACTTTCACATTGACAGTGGCTGTGCCTTCCTTCAATCCCTTGACCTGGCCATCCGAATGTACTTTCGCCACAGAAGTATTGCTACAGGACCACTCACCGGAATAGACCTTCCCGCTTGTATCCGTAATCTGCAAGGTTTCTTTTCCGTTCACCGCAAGCATCAGCTCTGTTTTACTCAGTTTCACTTCCACTTCATTCTTCTTGGCCGTGACGGTCACGGAACAAGTTAATTTATCAGGTTTGATGCTGACATCACTGCCACCGCTCACTTCCGCTGTGATTGTAGCGCTGCCGGCAGCTTTGGCCGTCACTGTTCCGCCGGATACCGTTGCCACATCCGTGTTACTGCTGGTCCACTTTGCGGAATAACTGTTACCGTCACTGCCTGAGACATTCAACGTCTTACTGCCTCCGGCTTCCAGGGAAAGACTGGTCTCACTTAAGCTCACCGTCACTTCCTTCTTCGGCTTCTCCTTTACCTCCACAGAACAGCTTAACTCAGGATTCTTAATGGTGACGCTGTCAGTTCCCTTTACTTTCACCCTGATGGTTGTACTGCCGGCGGCGTTTGCCGTCACCGTACCACCGGATACCGACGCCACCGAAGAATTATCGCTGTCCCATGAAGCAGAATAACTGTTTCCCTCGCTGTCCGATACGCTCAGTGTCTCTTTGCTTCCAATCTCTAACGTCAGACTGGTCTTATTTAAACTGACCTCTACTTCTTTCTTCTCAGTCTTGGGTGGTTCCTCCGGCTTTTCTTCCGGTTTCTGTGTGTCTCCGCCGGAACCATCACCTGTACTTCCTGAACCATCACCCGCGCTTCCTGAACCGTCACCTGTACTTCCCGAACCGTCACCTGTACTTCCCGAACCGTCACCCGTGCTTCCTGAACCATCACCCGTGCCGCTGTCACCGCCCGTATCATCCGGATCATTGGCCCCATCGCCTTCTACCAGCTTCCTGTAACCGCCGGCCACTGCCCAGGGATCTGCAATCTTATCCTTCGGCACTTCCTCATAGCTGTCTTTCTCTTCTCCTACAGGAGTCTTTGTGGATTCTACCCATTCCACTGTATCTTTTAACGTAGATTCTACCACCGTATTCTGCTGCGTGGCCTCCTCCTGGGCCACATTAATCTCAGATTCCTTCTTGACCTCGTCTGCAACATCTACTTTTTTATATGCAATCTTATCCGTTACTTCCACTTTGCTGGCCGAGGACTGTAACTTATATTTCTGATAAGCCTCTCCCTCCAGCGCTTTCATCGTGACACTGTAACTGCCGGCGCTCACTCCCGTCTGATAGATAATGCCGTCCTTGTCGTCATCCTTTAGCTCATAGGTCTTACCGCCCCCGGATACTTCCACCACAAAGGGCACGCCGCCCACCAGTTTGCCGGTGGATTTATTGGCAAACTTGATTTTCAGATCGGACTGAATGGAAGTCAGGCGCAGCTCCACCTCAACCTCTTTATTGGGATCCTCTTTTTCTTCTCCCTGTTCTTCCTCCCAGCCTTCTTCCTCCTCATCGTAATCTATCATACCACCCAGCTTCGCCGATTCTGATACCGCCAGGAGTCCGCTCTCACCAATAACGGAAACACCCTGGATCTCCTCTCCCATTTCTGCGAAGGTTGCAACCTGCTTCTCCGTAAATTTGGCACTGGCATAGAGTCCTCCTGTAATGACGGCACCTGCCAGCACCAGAATACCCAGCATCGCCACCACGACATCCAGCGTACTCATATCCGCCAGAAAATCCTTGAAACGAGCTATGACACCGTCATCATCATCCTCGTAGTCGTCATCGTAATCATCATCTTCATAATCGTCGTCTTCATAGTAGTCGTCGTCTTCATAATCCTCTTCATCCTCGTAATCGTCGTCTTCGTAGTCCTCTTCATCCTCGTAATCGTCGTCTTCGTAGTCCTCTTCGTCCTCGTAATCGTCGTCTTCGTAGTCCTCTTCGTCCTCGTAATCGTCGTCTTCGTAGTCCTCTTCGTCCTCGTAATCGTCGTCTTCGTAAGACACCTCATCCTCATAATCAGCGTCTTCGTAATCCTCTTCATCCTCGTAATCAGCGTCCTCGTAGTCATCCTCATAGTACGCTTCCTCTTCGTAATCGTCATAATCTCTTTCATAACGGGACGGGCGGGACGGTTTTTTCGCCACACTCCTGCCGGAAGATTTTGACCCTTTAGATGACTTTGAAGACTTCGCGCTGTGGCTCTTCTGATAGGACGCAATCATATCATCATCCAGGCTCAAAAACTCCAGTGTATCCTCTGTCACACTATCCGCATCTTCATCATCAAATCTGTCATCATCCAACAAATCCTCAAAACGAACCCGTTTCCTGTTTGTATGACTGCCGGAATGATTTTTTGTATGATTATTTCCATGATTTCTTGTATTGTTTTTACTCTGTTTTTTGTTCTGCATCTTATGTAAACCTTTCCTTGCCCATAATTTTATAACATTTTATCATAAAAGGGTCATTTTATCAAGGTTTTTTGACATTCTTCTTGCAGGCCCCGGTTTTGGTAAGATTTACATAACGTTCAAACCTCTCGTTGTCACATCTGTATCGCCACGCGATTTCTGCGCGATATTTAACACCGCCAAATACGCCATATTACGGTAAAATCCGCTTGACTTTATCTCCACCAGCTGACACAATATAAGTGCAACATTACAATTTCAACATTGTTTAATGAGAAAAGGGGAATTTTTCATGATGTACATGCACTATTGTAAGCGTTGCCATCGAGTCTATATGTTGAACGGACACAAACAGTTCTGCCCGAAATGCCGGGAGACGATCACTGAGTTAAAACTCACCTACATGGATTATGTATCCATGGACGAAAGTTCAAGGACTACGTTCAACACCTGCTGCGCTGATGAAGAGCAGTTGAAAATGCTGAGTACTACATACCGTATGTATAAATACAGCAAATGGTATAAGGACTTGCAAAAGCAGGTGACACAACAGGCAATCATTGCCTATCCTGTCATAGACCAGACATCGATGGAAAACGCCCTGTCAATGAGTTGACATGCAGCGAACGTAAAACAGAAGGAGAGTGTATTCTGAAAATCTGCGGATTTTGAAATACACTCTTCTTCTGTTTTATATTTTACAAGAGAAAATTAAGAAAAAAGTAATGAATAAATAAATGGAAAGCATGGATTTTTGGAAAAATTCATAGTAAAATGAGATATACTTTTAAGAAATACAGGAAAGGTAAGTGAACAGACTATGAAACAAAATAAAGAGACTGAACAGACCACCATGGATGTGGCGGATGAAAAGGATACCTCCCGGGAACGCAGGCGCTTTCCTGTCAATATACACATGATTCTGTTATCCGCCATCGTGCTTATCATCGGTTTTTCGGTTTTCCGCCTGTATCTGTGGGACAAGGGGGGGGAACGGATCGAATATGATCCCAACCAGCAGACAACGGATTTTGATGTGGAAGTTCTGGACAGCATCATTCCACTGGCACCGGACAAGCGGGAAGGCTATGTGGATGACGGCGTAACCACCATCCTCTGTCTGGGGGACGATCCCTTTTCTTTAGACCAGGGCGAAGGCGGTCTGGCAGAACAGATTGCCCAAAAGACAGGTGCAACAGTCTATAATGGCTCTTTTACAGGCACCACTATGGCACCGGCATCCGCGACTTTCGGAGAAGGGGATATGATGGACGCTTTTTCCTTCCTCTATGTGGCAACCAGCCTGGCCCATAATGATTTTGCCCTGATGAAGACAGCCGCTTCCTACAGTAATGACGAGAATTTCCCGCTGACCACGCAGATGTTGTCCGATCTGGATATGAACAGTGTGGATATCCTCTGTATCATGTATGACGCCAGCGACTATATCAACAAACGGCCCTGTGACGATCCCAATGAACCTTTTAACCCTGTCACCTATACCGGTGCTCTCCGCACAGGTGTCACAGCAATTCAGGAAGCCTATCCGCATATTCGCATTGTGGTGATGTCCCATACTTTCTGTCACACCATCAATGAAGAAGGCAACTTTGAAAACGGCGACCGGATAGACTTAGGCCACGGAACCTTAAGCCACTATCTGCAAAAAGAGCTGGATGCCGCCAACGACTGCGGTATCTCCTTTATTGATAATTTCTATGGTTCGGTGAATGAGGACAATTATCTGGATTATATGACAGATTATATCCACTTTAATGATGCCGGCAGGGAACTTCTGGCTTCCCGGTTCGTGGAATGTATCTTCCCGGTAAAGGATGGGGAATAAACAAAACTTTAAATTGATGTGAGGATGCCTGTACTTTAGACATTCTCACATTACCATTCCACCGAAAACAACTCTTCAAAATCAAACCTGTCAATCATCTCCCTGGTACAGGCCAGGGCTTCCTGCATTTTCTGGGAAGATGTAATCTCACAGGTACCATCCGCAAAACATTCCGTCATATACCGATTGATATCCCGGTGATAATGGGTATAATCGGCATAGTTATTTAAATCCGTCACAATCTCTTCTTGATCCGGAAAATAAAACACACGCACATTGTCATACGCAAGCAGTCTGTCTGCAATGTACTGATACTCCGCCATGGTGGCTTCCAGATGGTTTTCCGTGATCACATCATTCCAGTACAGGATACTATAAGGAGGAAAAAACACATAAAACTCCGTCTCCGGATTCTGTTCGATGTAAGGACAGATATTCTGTGCAAGATTGGCCTCCACACTTGTCAGATAAGCGTCCGCCATCGTCTCCTCTTCCACCGGTACGGGACGCTCATAGTTGTGCATCACCCACTGGATATTATAATACTCATCTGTCCACCAGCTCTGATACACTGTCGCAAGATCCGTCTTATCAGGATCCGCCATGGGACGCAGGATATAGTTTAAGAACACATCTTTGTTCCAGAGATAGGCCGCATCATTCCAGACTACATCATCATACAGATAATCCGGAATCGGATATTTGGTCTCCTCCACGCCGCCGGTACAAGTCATCACATCAATCCCCAGAAACACCGTACTCACCTGGTTGTCACTGTGAAAAACCCGTTCCATGATATTGGCCTGGTCTTTTGGATAAGCGCCGCTGTAATTCAACTTGATCGTATCAAGATCCATTACTTCCGCAAACCAGTCTGTATTAAAATTGACCGTCATCGAGGAACCTAAGATCACACTGTCATATTCCATGTGGGTAGCCATCCCCGGATTCTGGGTAAGCTGATTGTCCACCAGATAGGGAAACTTCTCAAGCGGTGCATGATACTGGAAAAAGGGATCCACATAAACCACTACCGCCGCTTCCGATATGAGTGCAATTATAACCGCCAACACTATGGCAATCAGCCACTTCTTATACTTATTCATAAAGCCTTCCATTCCCAATCACTGCCATTTTCATCCGAATTTTCTTAAAAATTAAAATACAAAAAGGTGCTGACACCCGAGAACGTAAGGATACTCCACACCATCAATACTGCCAGAACCGCCGCCGAACCCGCGCGGTACCTGGCCTTCTCCATCCTCTGGGCGGCGTTCGGGCCCACCATGGCCAGATAAAGTCCTGCCGCCAGAATCACCGCCATCAGAATATATCTGCTGTAGTCCATACGGTCCAGATGCAGGACTTTGAGCACATACCAGAATTCGTCCAGTTGAAAACATTCTGCCAGATCAAGGGAGATTTTCTGCATTTTCCCTTTGAACGCCACCGCCAGCAGACGATTGGCCTGCGCAATGTCCTGTGCCCGGAAATAGACCCAGGCTACGCTTACATAGACAAAGAGAAGTATTTGTGACAACACTGTCACAATCCTTCTGCCTGCCCGGAGCCGTATGGCTATGTTTTCCGTTCCATCACCCATAACATTAATGTCATTTTTTATCTGCCTCTGCCAGAATCTCGTGATCACATAGAGAACGCCATGCATCGCGCCCCAGACGATATAATTCCACCCGGCGCCATGCCACAGGCCGCTCAGCAGAAAGACAATCATCAGATTCAGATACATCCGCGCCTGACCCCTGCGGTTGCCGCCCAGAGGAATATACACATATTTAGTAAAGAAACGATTCAAGGTAATGTGCCATCGTTTCCAGAACTCCACAATATTGGTCGCCTTATAAGGAGAATCAAAGTTCACCGGGATCTCAATACCGAGCATCTTACCGATACCCCTCGCCATATCACAGTAACCGCTGAAATCAAAGTACAGCTGCAAGGCATACGAGACAATCACAAGCACCGCGTCCATTCGTCCCAGCAACGCCAGATTATCATACCCATAATCCACTCCCGCACCGAAAGTGTCCGCTAACAGTACTTTTTTGGCAAGTCCCAGGATGAAGAGACCAAACCCCTGCGCAATCTGCTCCCACCTGCACTTTTCCTGCCCAACTCTGCGAAACTGCGGCAGCATCTCACCATGATTGACAATAGGCCCCGCAATCAACTGGGGAAAGAACGCCACAAACAGCGCATAATCCCAGAATTTACAGTCTTTTACTTCCCCCCTGTACGTATCCACCACAAAGGAAATCTGCTGAAAGGTGAAGAAACTGATACCCAATGGCAGCAATATCCCCCGCAGGAGAAAAGCGGTGCCAAACACACCATTAAGCGTGGAGAGCAAAAAATCAAAATATTTAAAATAAAATAAGACTCCCAGATCCCCTGCAACGGCCAGAATCATCAGCCTTTTATCCGGATATTTAGACAACAGCAGATGAAAGATATAATTAAAAAGGATGCTTCCCACCATAATTAGCAGATAAGACAGGTTAAAATACCCATAGAACCAAAGTGACATTAATGTCAGAAATATCCTGGCAGCCTCCGGTTTTTTCACATACAGTAAGCCATAATAGCCAAGCAGACACAGCGGAAAAAATATGAAAACAAACAGATAAGAATTAAATAGCATGATAGTCCCCATTTCCGTGCAGCTTTACGCACATACCGGGATTGCATCCCGGCTCTATAGCGTCATATCTTTGTAAATCACATAGACCCCCACCTGACCATAAATCTCATAGCCATACGCCGTCAAGGGTTCCTTCACCTGACGGTCTTCCCGGAGAATCACATACGCACAGGGATACCCTCTTGCCAGCTCCACAAAATAAGGCGTATCAATCACTTCCGCCTTCTCCATGGCCTCGCACATGGCATCATAATAATCCCATCTGTCAATCAGCATCTCCCTGCCGTAAGGAAGCTCAATATCCGTGCTGTACTGACGCACATACTGCATGAGTTCTCCCGGCATCAGCACCATAATACGGCCCTCCTCCGGTTCGATCAGATCCACGATGTCTATCACATCCTGCGGCAGATGATAGACATTCTGCGCTTTGGATATATTGATGCTGTCATAGACATAGTCCCCGCCGGCTACAATCGCCGCACACATAATAGCAAGACCAATCCGCCGGTGGTTACCCATCAGCCTGATAAAACCGTAAGCACTCACAAGACTCATCTGCAAAAGCCACAGCAGCCGATAGTAAGTCTCCGAATCCTCCATCAGCCGCACAAAAATCTTGCGAAACAGAGGGCAGAAAAAAGCCAGCAGAAGCAACGTGGGCGCATAGACAAAAATCGCCCGCCGATGTTTATCTTTCTCTGCAATCCACAGATAGACAAGGGCAAGCAGATACAGTCCCGCCAGAAACTTATACTGGTGAAACCCCATATAATTCTTGAATATCACAACACTTTCCAAAAAAATGCCCCACATATATTTACTCCTGTAACATCATCCTTCTGCTACCGCAGCAGGTAACTGTACGCCATCACCACATAAATTCCCATATAGACCACATTCGGTATACAGACCGCTCCCAGTCTGACCAGCACCTTAAGATCCCGCTCCACAATCATCAGTACGAAAGCCGTCAGCGCCATCAGGATCGAGACCAGAAAGACCGCGATGGAACTACAGATTCCCGCTGTCATATTGACACATACCAAAAGCAGCCAAAGACCTGCATCTGTTCGTCTTTTCCCCCGGTCACCCCCATCTATGCTACCCTTATCTTGGCTGCCATCATACAACAAAAGAAGAATCCAGAAAAGGGCCGGAATCACCAGGCTCCCCGCCACCGACTTACCCTGCCAGGTACGGGTCAGGAAAAAGGTCTCATTGGTATAGATGGATACATGTCCGAATATCTGAAACATGCCCATCACAATCATAAAGACCGGCAAATTGACATGCTTGTCACAAAATAATTTTTTCCCAATCTGAAAATATAACAGATATGTCAGAAGTATCAGCAAAAGCGGCATCACCAGATGAGAGACAATGGTTGCATGAATACCGCTTCCTGTAGCCACAAAGGCAATCCACATGGGAAATACCGCCAGCGCATGCCGCACATCCAGACCTGTGGAACCACCCTTATAGGGCAGTATCCTGTACATGACACCCGCCTCCTGGGCAAGCAGCGATTCCGTCACATAGTAGGCATCGTCGCCATCAAAAGATGTACAGGCGGCAGCCTGATAGAGCTGGAACCCCAGAACCCCCAGGAAAAGAAGCCATTCAATCCGTTCTTCCCAGGACATCACCCTGATACGAAACCCTCCGCTCCCTGTGACCAGCCCAGGACCTCCCTTTCGGTAATTTCGATACCACAGAAGAACTCCGCCGATGGCACATAGGACCGCCGCTACTGTAAACCAGACGGAAGCCATGCGGAAATTATGATACTCCACCCACAAAACCGCCGGAATTGTGACCAGTCCATAGAGTGCCCACATTACAAAATAGCCCGCCAGCATAGTAAAGCCCGGACTTCTTTTATCAGATGCTATGAAGTTTGCCGGTATCAGTCCGATGCAAAACGGAATGATGACCAGCCAGAAAAGTAAGCTGATGATGGCTGTCATAAAAACTCCTTTTATATGCTGTCAAAGTATAAACAGGCTTTTCTTCGCCATAATAGTTGTAGTATACCACATCTGGAACATTTTACATAGACCATCTGTGTGATCTTTTTAAAGCACCGCACTGTACATCCCTGCCCAAATATGGTAAACTGTTTAGTATCTTTGGATATAGATGCAGTTGCTTTCTTCTGCTCTGTATCCGCATAACTACGAGGTATTCCATGAAAAAAGTATATGTGATCGGCGCCGGGCCTGCGGGACTCACCGCCGCTTACGAATTATTAAAACAAAGTAAAGAATATGAAGTTACTGTCCTGGAAGAGTCAGACGCCATGGGCGGTATTTCTAAGACCGTAAACTATAAAGGAAATCGCATGGATATGGGCGGCCACCGCTTCTTTTCCAAAGTGCCGGAAGTCAATGTCTGGTGGGATCAGATGCTGCCAAGGCAGGGTGCACCCACCTATGACGATATCGTTCTTCACCGTGAGATGACCTTAAATCTGGGCGGCCCGGACCCCGAGAAAGAAGACCGGGTCATGCTTCGCAGAAACCGCGTATCCCGCATCTATTTCAAAAGAAAGTTTTTTGACTATCCGATTTCCCTCAAACCGGAAACCTTTATTAATATGGGACTCCTCACCACCTTACAGGTGGGCTTCAGCTATCTGGCCTCCCTGATCCACAAACGGAAGGAAAACTCTCTGGAGGACTTTTACATCAACCGTTTTGGCCGGAAGCTTTACTCCATGTTCTTTGAAAATTATACCGAGAATCTGTGGGGCCGCCATCCCAGCGAGATTGCTCCGGACTGGGGCGCACAGCGTGTGAAAGGTCTGTCCATCACCGCTATCTTAAAGGACATTTTTGCCAAGATGATTCCCGGCAAAAAGAACCGGGAAGTGGAAACCTCACTGATCGAGGAATTCAGTTATCCCAAATTGGGCCCCGGACAGCTCTGGGATGTGACCGCCGCAGAAATCGAGAAAATGGGCGGCATCATTCTCCGCAACTGTAAGGCTACAAAGCTCCACAAAGACGCAAACAACCATATCACCTCCTTAACCTACGAGACAGCAGGACAGGAAGTGACTGTAGAGGGTGATATTTTTATTTCCTCTATGCCGGTGAAAGACCTGGTGGCAGGCATGAATGATGTACCGGAAACCGAAGCTGCCATCGCAGCGGGGCTTCCTTACCGCGATTATATGACCGTGGGGCTCCTGCTGCCTAAACTGAATCTTAAGAATAAGACCAAGCTAAAGACCATCGGCAACATCGTACCGGACTGCTGGGTCTATGTGCATGACAGGACCGTCCAGTTAGGGCGCTTCCAGATTTATAACAACTGGTCTCCCTACATGATTAAGGATCTGGAACACACTGTCTGGATCGGCCTGGAGTATTTCTGTTTTGAAGGCGACAAATACTGGACGATGTCCGATGAGGACTTTACGAAATTTGCGGTAGATGAGATTGTGGGCATGGGCCTGATCGACTCACCGGAAGATGTGATGGATTCCCATGTGGAACGGGTCAAGAAAGCCTATCCCGCATACTTCGATACCTACAAAGACATGGACAGGCTGGTGGCATACTTAAAATCCTTCGACAACCTTTACTGCGTGGGACGCAACGGCCAGCACCGCTACAACAATATTGATCACTCCATGGTGACCTCCTTCGAGACCGTGAAGAATATCGTCAATGGTGTTGCTTCCAAGGATAATGTCTGGAACGTGAACACCGAGAAGGCATACCATGAAACAAAAGAATGACATCTTCTTCATGTTTGATTTTGAACTGCTTCTCTATGAACACCAGTCCATATGCAACCCAATCAACCGGCCGACATGAAAAAGTTGTACCGTACAAAGGCTCCTGTTACTACTTTTGGACACAAAAAGGCGCATGGTTTACAATTTATTGTCCCATGCGCCTTTATGCGTTATTTGATATTAATTTCCCTCACGTAACTTATATTTTCTATACAGCTTCTCCTGCCTTCTGTAACAGACTCTTAAATTTGGAAGACAGTTTGCACAGCTTGTCGTACAGATCAAACGTGATTTCCGTAGTCGGAGCAACTTGTAAATAGGAACATACCATGCATACCATGGTGTAGCTGTCCATTATGGAGGATTTAACGACCATCATAATCATGACCGTCAGCACTAGCGCCGCCAAAAGCCCCAGTATTCCGGGCACACCCAAAACACTGAGGATGCCGATTATACCAAACATTAAAAGGAACCATGCGACGCCTGAAATGATGACAACTATTACTGCCGTCTTAAGGGCGTCTTTTAGGATGGTTTTCCAATTTTGAAAATAAATAACTACGCCGTCAGCTGCACTCTTAAAGGACGACTGCTCCGCGTGATAAAAGGTGTATGCCATACAACATTCATCCAGATTTCCAAGCGAAATATTGATGAAGGTCTTGGCAAAGGAAACCAGAGACTCCATTCCAGGAATTTTTTCCAGAAAACTGCCTACAATATTCAGTGTTCCATTAATCTGCCTTACAGCTCCCGACACCAGGCGATCCACCGCAAAATATGCCGCCGCCGTTGCAAACTTCTCCTTTACGACCTCCTTACCGTACGCAAACTGATTTTCAGGCAGGCTGCCTGTCTTCACCAGATGGGTAACCACCGCTATATGTCCCGCCTTCAGCAAATAACCTATGTAATATTGCGTAACGCCTACAGCCCCTGCTGAAGCTCCAAGCCATATCATCAGAGAAAATCCGATCACGCCTTCATTTTGGGAAACGGCTTCGATGAACTTTATGGAGTAAGCTCACTCACCCTGCCAGGTTTTATCTGGGATCTTTGCCTTACCGTATTACTGATAGGGACCTATGCATTATGCCGCCGCAGAAAGATAGATTTACGACTGAAATTTCTGGAAGTTGCAGGCTTTTTGGCCTTTTTTATCTTCGCTCTGTTTATGCTGCTCAGCATGGGAGTATATAATAACACGCTGGAATATGAATTGAGCATCGTATTTGATTTACTTGCTACGTTTTTTATGCTGGCAATTTTTCTTGCATACTGGAGTTATCTTATCATAGCGCGGGACCGGGCAAATAAGAAAAGAGACGCCGACCACGCACAAAAATATCTCACCATGCAGATTGAAAGTCTGGAGTTAGAAGAAACCAACCGTCAGGAAATAAAAATCCTGAAGCATGATTTGCGCAATCACCTACAGGTCATTCAGGAAATGTGCAATACAAAACAATATGCACAGATGGAAAGCTATATCAGCGAATTATCGGGGAATCCCATGCTTTCAAAAAGCTTCTGCATCACGGGAAACCATGCGGCGGACACCGTAATATCCATCAAAAAGGCATATGCGGACAATGTCGGCATACGCCTTAAATGTGACGGCAATTTTGCATGGCTTAATAATCTCTCTCCCATTGACGTATGCGCCGTTTTATCAAATTTGCTTGATAATGCGTTAGAGGGATCAATAGATGCCGTGGATCCCTATATCTTAATCAAGGGAAATGACCATGCGCATTTTTATACCCTGATTATCTCCAATAGTGTTCCTGAAAACATAAAAATCAAAAACAATACGGTAAAAACAAGTAAAAAGGATAGAAAGCATCATGGTCTCGGGCTTTCCAGCATTAACTCGGTGATCCGCAAATATAACGGCAGTTATACACTGAAATGTCAAGATATGGTATTTTACGTACAGGCAGTCTTCCCCAAGAAATAACCTCTATCGTAAGCTCTTGTATTCCACAGAGCATTTTCAACGGCTTCTATGCCCGACCTTTATTATATAGAATATCCCTCCGCTTATCCGGGCCCGCGAAGCGAAACCCATAAAGTTATTTGCGTAGCAAATTATTTTTATGCTTTTGCTCTACTTTTATAATGCAGGAAAGCACTTCCGCTTATCCGAGCCCGCGAAGCGAAACCCATAAAGTTATTTGCGTAGCAAATTATTTTTATGCTTTTGCTCTACTTTTATAATGCAGGAAAGCACTTCCGCTTATCCGAGCCCGCGAAGCGGTGCTCGCAAAGTTAATTCCGAAGGAATTTACTTTTGTTATAAGGTCACACCCTGCTTAAAAATCGCCATATCATGGAACCCGGCTTCCTCACTGCACACTTTCTTTCCGGATGCTACTTCCAGCACATAGTCAAACAATCTCTCTGCCGTCTGATCAAGATCCTGGTCTTCCACCAGCACACCGGCATTAAAATCAATCCAGTTCTTCTTTTTGCCGGCCAGGGTACTGTTACTGGCAATCTTGACCGTAGGCACCGGAGAAGCAAAGGGTGTTCCGCGCCCCGTGGTAAACAGCACAATCTGGGCTCCGCTGGCCGCCAGTGCGGTGGAAGCCACCAGATCATTGCCCGGTGCGCTGAGCAGATTCAGTCCTGTCTTTTCCACCCGCTGTCCATAGGAAAGCACCCCTCTTACCGGAGCACTCCCGGATTTCTGGGTACAGCCCAGAGACTTATCTTCCAGGGTGGAAATACCGCCTTTCTTATTGCCCGGCGAAGGATTCTCATAAATGGTCTGGTTATGATCCATAAAATACTGTTTGAAATCATTAATCAGTTTTACCGTCTGTTCAAAAATCTCCCTGCTTTCACATCGGTTCATCAGAAGCGTCTCCGCACCGAACATCTCCGGCACCTCAGTGAGAATCGCAGTACCTTTTCTGCCAATCAGCAGATCGGAGAATTTCCCCACCAGAGGATTGGCGGTAATACCGGAGAAACCGTCGCTTCCGCCGCATTTTAATCCCACGATAAGTCTGGATACGCTGACCGGTTCCCTCTCACAGGAAGCCGCACGGGCAATCAGTTCATCCAGAAGCTGTGCCCCTGTCTCCATCTCGTCCTCTGTCTCCTGGCAGACTAAGAATTTCACTCTGTCCTCATCCACTTCACCGATATAGGGCTTCAGGACTTCGATGTTGCTGTTCTCACACCCTAAGCCAAGCACCAGCACACCGCCCGCATTGGGATGGTTGATCAAATCCGCCAGAATCATCCTGGTGTGCTCCTGATCCTCCCCCATCTGGGAACAGCCGTAGGGATGGGAGAAAGCGATTACTTCCTCCACCGTACCTTGCAGCCTGCTGTTGGCCTCCTTCGCAAGGGCCTGGGCCACATTGTTGACACAGCCTACCGTGGGAATAATCCATATTTCGTTGCGCACCCCCACTGTGCCGCCAGGACGCACATATCCCATAAAGGTCGCATCCGGCAGCTCCTTTTCCTCTGTCTCCACAGGCTCGTAAGCATAGGTGAGCAATTCTCCCAATGCCGTCTTAAGGTTGTGGGTGTGCACCCAGCTTCCCTCCCTGATTTCTTCTCTGGCATTGCCGATGCGGCAGCCATACTTGATAACATCGCCGCCTGCGGGAATATCACAAAGAGCCATCTTATGGCCCGCCGGAATTACTTCCTGTGCTGTCACCCGTATACCGCTCACTTCCATGGTATCGCCTGCCGGGATTTCCCTGACCGCCACCACCACATTATCCTTTTCATGAATCTGCATATAATTCTTCATAATCCGTTCTCCACTATTACCCTTTCCTTCATTAACAATGCGCCTGCGCAACAATACCCTCTCTTATCTCTCCCTGTCACGCCTGGCCTACAGTTTTTCCATCGTCTGGCGCATACCAAGGCTGCGGATATCCGTAAGATAAGCGGTAACCGCGTCCTCTACTCCTGCAATCCTGCTCAGATCCTGTCCCCAGAAATCCGTGTTGGCCAGGGTGTTATGCACATATTCGTCCGTCTGCTTATCACTGTTGGACGCGAAGAAAGAAAGAACTGCCTCATCATCCAGGATGTTATACTCCTCCTCACCCCGATGTCCGATCAGCGCCTTATCCCGAATTTCCGCGCCGGTATAAAAAGCCATCAGTGCTGCCAAAGAAAATGTCAGATGCACCGGAAGCTTCCCTGTCTTCTCTATATATTCCAGGAAACTGGGCATACATCTTGCCCGCCATTTGGAGACGGAATTCAAGGAAATAGACAGGTGGGCATGTTTGACATAAGGATTGTTAAATCTTGTCAGCACCGCCTGGGCGAACTCTTCCAGTTCCTGCTTCGGCAGCGTCAGAGTAGGAATCACTTCCTCAAAAATGGTCGCCTTGATAAAGTTTAAAATCAACTCATCCTGCATGGACTGTAACACAATGTCATTGCCACACAGATAGGAAGCCAGCACAAAGGATGTGTGCGCTCCGTTTAAGATACGAACCTTTCTCTGCTTATAAGGTTTCTGATTATCCGTGAATATCACAGGAAGTCCCACTTGGGGAAGAGGAAGTTCCCCGCTGATATCTTTGGCGCTCTCAATCACCCAGAGTGCAAAAGGTTCTCCTGTCACAATCAGGTTATCCTGATAGCCAAATTCTTTGCAGAGTTCTTCCGCCTCATCCCTGGGATATCCGGTGACAATTCTGTCCACCAGCGTGGAAGTAAACACGCACGCCTCATGAATCCAACTGATAAATCCTTCTTCCAGCTTCCACAATTCCGCCAGCTTCAGCACACATTCTTTCAGATGAATCCCATTATCGTCTATCAGCTCCACCGGCAGGATAATCAATCCTTTATCCAGTGCCCCGCTAAAGTGCTGATATCTCTCATATAAGAATTTCGTCAGCTTACCCGGATAGGTCTTGGGCGGCGTCATTTCAAGCAGGTCTGTATCGTCATAGACAATCCCTGCCTCCGTGGTATTGGACACAATAAACCGTAAGGTATCCAGCCGGGCATATCCGGCATATTTCTCATATTCTTCATATGCGTCCACTGCATCAGCCACGCTGGTTACAATCCGATTGATTCTCTGGGGCTTGTCATCCACAATCCCCCGAAGCTGTACCGTATACTGGCAGTCCTGTTCATGAAAACGCTCCAACGTACCAAAGGTAATCGGTTTCACCAGAACGATATCCCCGTTAAACTCACCCTTTTCGTTGGCAATATCAATCATATAATCCACGAAGGCGCGGAGAAAATTCCCCTCCCCAAACTGTAAAACCTTGATGGGTCTTTCCACCTTTCCGGTTTTGGTTTTGTTCAAAAGTTCCATGACTACTGTTCTCCTTTCTTTTCCTTACCATTCTCTGTATTCTTTTTCTTCTCCGTAACCATAATAAAATGTAAGCAGTTTCATATCTCTATAGTTTCACATTTTTTGCCATTAGTCAATACATCAGGCGGTTGGTTTTTAGCTGATTTTCTCAGTGTTTCCGTAAGTTTTTGATATTCTTGTAGGATTTTGATATTTTGCCCGCACGTGCCCTCCTGCGCATTGCTTTTTTCGTCTGGTTACTATATAATAGACTCAATTTTAATGTAAGCGTTTTCATGATCAGAGGACCAGCTGAAATGGCGATAACAATTTACGATATTTCCCAAAAAGCCGGCGTATCCACTGCCACCGTATCCCGTGTCATAAACGGCGGCGGAAATGTCAGCCCGGCCACCTGCAAAAAGGTGACAGATATTATTGAAGAATATGGCTATATCCCCAACGCCTATGCCCGCGGTATGGGACTGCGTTCCCTAAAGACCGTAGGCCTTTTATGTGCGGATTCTTCCGATCTGTATACTGCCCGGGCCGTCTATCTGTTAGAGCAGGAACTACAGGCTAACGGCTATGAATCCCTGCTTTGCTGCACCGGTTTTAATCAGGATGTACGCAAAAATTATCTGAATCTTATTCTTTCCAAAAAGGTGGACAGCATCATTCTGGTGGGTTCTCATTTTATTGCTTCCACAGAACTGGAGAATGAATATATCCGGGAAGCCGCAGACCAGATTCCGATTATGCTCTTAAACGCCTCCTACAGTCATCCGAATGTATACAGTACACTGTGTGATGATTATGCTTCCATGTATGAGGCCGCATCTTCCATGATCCAATCCGGCATCCCCGACATCCTGTATCTGTATAACTCCAGATCCTACAGTGGTTTAAAGAAGCTGAAGGGATTTGAAAAGGCCCTGGCTGATAACCACATTCCGGAATCCATGCGCAATATCTTATACTACGATAAAAGCGCCGGCGGTATCGAGGATATTACCGCTTTTATCCAGGAGATGACAGACGGCAGGCCGCCGTTCCACGGCATCATCGCTTCGGATGATGTACTGGCAGTGGGCGGTATCAAATACACACAGAAGACAGGTCTGCGCATCCCGGAAGATATCAGCATTATTGGTTATAACAATTCCATGCTCACCGCCTGCTGTACCCCGTCGCTCACTTCTGTGGATAACTGTCTGGAGGCGCTCACGCACCAGCTGATCCACACGCTGCTGCAAGTGCTCGCCGGTGAACAGATGCCCCAGAAAGTGGTTTTCTCCGGCAAACTGATAGAACGGGATACCACATGTTTCCATTGATCACAAAGCAGATTTGCTTTGCAAATTTATTTTCATATCATTTATAAAATAAAAAGGAGGCTGTTTATGAAACCATTTATGGACCAGGATTTTCTACTCTCTAATTATGTCGCACAGAAGCTGTATGCGGACTACGCGGCAGATACGCCGGTGCTGGATTACCACTGTCACATCAACCCGCGTGAAATCTATGAAGACCGCCGGTTTGACAACATCACACAGGTATGGCTGGGAGGCGATCATTACAAGTGGCGTTTTATGCGCTCCTGCGGCGTGGAGGAACGCTACATCACAGGAGACGCCACGGACAAAGAAAAGTTTCTTAAATGGGCCGAATGTCTTGGCAAAGCGATCGGCAATCCTCTTTTCCACTGGTCTCATCTGGAACTGCAAAAATATTTTGACTACCACGGCGTGTTAAACAAAAAGACCGCAGAAGAAGTATGGGATCTTTGCAATCGGAAACTGGAAGACGCTTCCATGTCTGTCCGCAATCTGATCAGACAGTCCAACGTAACTTTGATCTGTACCACGGATGATCCTGTAGATTCCCTGGAATGGCACCAGAAGATTGCCGGCGATGCTTCCTTCGATGTACAGGTGCTTCCTGCATGGCGTCCTGACAAGGCCATGAATATTGAGAAAGCAACATTTACGGAATATCTTGCCACATTGGCCGATGTATCAGGTGTTAAGATTGACAGCTTCAGCGCATTATGCCAGGCTCTGTCTGTGCGCATGGATTTCTTTGCCTCCATGGGATGTTCTGTCTCCGACCACGCTCTGGAATATGTGATGTATGCACCTGCATCCGCAGAGGAGATTGAGGCCATTTTTGCCAGACGTCTGGCCGGCAACAGCGTGACCCGTGTGGAAGAACTGCAATTCAAAACTGCCTTCATGCTCTTTGTCGGTAAAGAATATGCAAGACGTAACTGGGTTATGCAGCTCCATTATGGCTGTAAGCGCGACAACAATACGCTTCAGTTTGACAAGCTGGGGCCTGATACCGGTTATGACTGTATCAACAACTATGCACCCTCTTCTGAGATGGCCGATTACTTAAATGCGCTGGCAAAGACGGATGAACTGCCCAGGACAATCCTGTACAGCTTAAATCCCAACGACAACCAGGCCATCGGAACCATCCTCGGCTGTTTCCAGAACTCCACCGCCGTTGCCAAAATCCAGCAGGGTTCCGCATGGTGGTTCAATGATCACAAGACAGGTATGCAGGACCAGATGATCTCCCTTGCCAATCTGGGAAATCTCTCCGGCTTCGTGGGGATGCTGACTGATTCCAGAAGCTTCCTGTCCTACACCAGACATGATTATTTCCGCAGAATCCTCTGCAATCTGTTAGGCACCTGGGTAGAGAATGGAGAATATCCGGACGATTATGATACCCTTGGGGAAATTGTCAGAGGCATCTGCTACAACAATGCTATCCGCTATTTTGGCTTTGACTTAAAACCCCAGGACTAATATCAAACAGGAGGAAAACCTTATGAATCTGAATTTAAAACCGGAAAAAGAATGTAAATTTGACGCCGTTTCCCTGGGCGAAGTTATGCTGCGTCTGGATCCCGGTGAGGGCAGAATCCGCACCGCCAGATCTTTCAGGGCATGGGAAGGGGGCGGAGAATACAATGTGATCCGCGGCCTGCACAAATGCTTTAAGATGAATACCGCTGTCATTACGGCCTTTGCCGACAATGAGGTGGGCATGTTGATGGAAGACTTCATCAACCAGGGCGGTGTGGATACCTCTCTGATCAAATGGATGAAAACGGACGGCATCGGGCGGATCTGCCGTAACGGTCTGAACTTCACGGAGCGCGGCTTTGGCATCCGCGGCGCAGTAGGCTGCTCTGACCGTGCCAATACGGCCATCTCCAAGGCCACACCCGAGGATTTTGATTTCGAGTATATCTTCGGCGAACTTGGTGTCAGATGGCTGCATACCGGCGGTATCTACGCCGCTTTATCCGAGCAGTCCTGCGAGACAGTGCTGGCCGCCATCAAGACCGCCAAGAAATATGGTACCATCGTATCTTATGACTTAAACTACCGCCCCTCCATGTGGAGCGCCATCGGCGGACAGGCCAAGGCCCAGGAAGTCAATAAAGAAATTGCCAACTACGTAGATGTGATGATCGGAAACGAAGAGGACTTTACCGCCTGTCTCGGTTTCGAGATTGAAGGCAATGACAAAGATTTAAAGACCCTCAATCTGGACGGCTACAAGAAGATGATCAACCAGGCGGCACAGACCTACCCTAACTTTAAGGCAGTTGCCACCACCCTTCGCCAGGTCAAGACCGCTACTGTCAATGACTGGAGCGCTATCTGCTGGGCCGACGGTGAAATCTATAAAGCCAAGGATTACAAGGATCTGGAAATCATGGATCGTGTGGGCGGCGGTGATTCCTTTGCTTCCGGACTGGTCTTCGGCCTGATGACCACACAGGACGCAGAACTTGCCGTAAATTATGGCGCAGCTCACGGCGCACTGGCCATGACGACTCCCGGCGATACCACCATGGCAAGCCGCAAGGAAGTGGAAGCCATCATGGGCGGCGCAGGCGCCAGGGTGCAGAGATAAACTCCCACAGACAGTAAGATTCATGGATGGAAAGGATGGATGGAAAATGAGTAAGATTACAGACAGTATGAAAAAATCGATTATTGTACCGGTGGTAGTGATAGAAGATGCCAAAGACGCAGTCCCCACCGCCAATGCCCTGTTAGCAGGCGGCATCAATGTAATGGAAATTACCCTGCGCACGGCGGCAGCCTTGGACAGCATCCGCAGCGTGGCAGCGCAGTGCCCGGATATGATCGTGGGTGTTGGCACCGTGTTAAGCCTCGATCAGGCCAAAGAGGCTGTGGAGGCAGGCGCGAAGTTTATCGTGTCCCCAGGATTTGACAAGAAAATCGTGAAATGGTGTATTAAAAATGACATTAATGTCACACCCGGTTGTGTCACACCTACGGAAATCATGATGGCCAGAAAGCTGGGACTGCGGGTGGTAAAGTTCTTCCCTGCCAACGTCTATGGAGGCCTGAAGGCAATCACCAACCTGGCCGCACCGTTTACCGATATGCAGTTTCTGCCTACCGGCGGCGTAAATACCGAAAACATTGCAGAGTTTGTTGCCAATCCCGCTATTTTCGCAGTGGGCGGAAGCTGGGTCTGCAAGAAGGCTGATATTGCGGCCGGCAATTTCGATAAGATCACGGAGCTTTGTAAAGAAGCCCGCGGACAGATACAAAAGTAATCTCGCTCAAAAGTAATTTGCTCCGCAAATAACTTTGCGAGTTCCGCTTTGCGGACTCGGATAAGCGGAAGTTTTAAGAAAGGCTGTGCAGGATTTTATTTCCCGCACAGCCTTTTATTTGCTTAGAAATTCTTCTCCAAAAGCGCCGCTATCGCTCCCGGTCCCTGTATCATTTCCGTAAACAGGGCTTTCACTTTTTCTCCCAGTACGGACTGGGTCAGATCCACGCCGAAAATATCCGCTCTCTTTAAGATGGGTGTAAGAACTGCCTCTACATCACAGCCTTCTCCCAGTTTCACTCCCGCGAGCATGGGCATCAGGGTTTCCAGCAGGGGATCCGGGCTGGGCTCGAAAGTCTGCCCCTTATCATCCACGCCCATCAGATATCTGAGCCATCCGGCGAACACGAAAGGAATTCCCTCCAGCGTATCCACCGACAGATTATCCGCCTTCTCGTATGCTTTGATAGTCTCTCCGAAACGGATAGGCAGTTTCTGGGAAGTGTCCGTTGCAATTCTCTGCGGTGTGTCCGGCATAAACGGATTGGGGATCCGAAGCCCCAGCACTTCGTCAATAAACTTCTCGGGACTTAAGATACCCGGATTCACCACCACCGGAAGTCCTTCTTTATACCCGATACGCTCCACCAGTCTCTTTAAGGCAGGGTTTTTCATCTCCTCGGAAATCAGCTCATAACCCAGCAGGCAGCCAAATACCGCCAATGTGGTATGCAGAGGATTCAGGCAGGTACACACCTTCATCTTCTCCACCTTATCCACAGTCTCTCTTGCCGTAAAGATAACGCCTGTATCTTCCAGCCGGGGTCTTCCGTTGGGGAAAGCATCCTCAATCACAAGATACTGACACTCCTCTGCGTTGACAAAAGGTGCCACCCAGGTATTCTTGCTGGTAACCGCTTTCTCCAGCCCTTCTATC
Organism: bacterium 0.1xD8-71; assembly: GCA_003612405.1. GTDB lineage: Bacteria > Bacillota > Clostridia > Lachnospirales > Lachnospiraceae > UBA3282. The sequence goes on along the minus strand of RAYR01000017.1, from coordinate 24,272 downwards.
TGATCCGCCGCCAGGATGGCTTCCACCTTGGGATCCGGTCTCGGTGTAATCTTATCAATCATACTCCAGGGGAAAGAAAGACTGGAGGCATCATTGACATAGTCTAAAAATCCTGCTTCCGCCTTACCTGCCTTCGTCCAGCTTTCGGCAAAAGCAAGCACAGACGCTTTCAGCTTATCTCCGTTATGGGAACAGTTGTCCATGCTGACTAACGCAAGCGGGAGTCTGCCCTTCTGGTAGCGTTCATACACCAGCGCACAGACCTTGCCCAGATAGCTTCCCGGTTTCTCCGGGCCTTCTTCCATATCCTTTCTGACTGCCCCAAGCATCTCCCCTTTGCCGTCCACCAGGCTGTAGCCCTTCTCTGTGATCGTAAAACTCGCCATCTGCAAGGACGGTGCTGCAAAAATATCTTTCAACCGGGTAAATTCCGCCTCATTCTCACTGTCTAAAATCAGGGATTCCACGATACTGCCGATGATGGTCTTCTCCACTTCCCCGTTGCTCTTTAAAGTCACAAGAATACTGTAATCGTCATGAGGCCGGTACATTTTCTCGATAATCTCATAGTCAAAACCTTCTGCCACAATGAGACCCGTCTCGCTCTTACCTTCCTCCATCAACTGCTGCATCAGATTCGCCTGATATGCCCGGAAGATATTCCCTGCCCCAAAGTGAATCCACTGAGGGTTCTGTTTTGTATTGTCCGTAAGAACCTCCCTGTCATAAGCAGGTACATGATAACCGGCGCTCTTCCACGCTTCGCTCTCCTGAAGACCTTCTTTATCTAATTTCATTGCTCTCTTCTCCTTATGCTGTTATTTATTGGATTTCACGATTGCTTCCCAGAGACCGTTCAGGTAGGTGGCACCCAAAGCCCTGTCATAGAGGCCATACCCGGGCATCGCCACCTCTCCCCAGATCATGCGTCCATGGTCAGGACGGATCGGACCGTCAAAGCCGATGTCATACAGTGCTTTCATGATCTCATACATATCAAAGCTGCCGTCCGCGGACAGATGCGCCGCTTCCTCAAAATCTCCAGGATAATTATGCTGTAAGTTTCTCACATGGGCAAAATGCACACGCCCTTCCAGGGCACGGATCATACCTGGCAGATCGTTATCCGGATTGGTGCCGTAGGAACCGGAGCAGAAGGTTACTCCGTTATGCTTATTATCCACCATCTTCATCATCCGCTGAAGGTTCGGCAGGTTGATGATGATACGCGGCAGGCCGAATACGCTCCAGGCCGGGTCGTCCGGATGAATTGCCATGTTGATATCGTATTTGTCACACACCGGCATGATTGCCTCCAGGAAGTATTGCAGATTGGCAAAAAGCTTCTCCTCATCCACATCCTGATACAGACGGAATAATTCCTTGATCTTCTCCATACGCTCCGGCTCCCACCCCGGCATCACATAGCCATTGGTGTCCCCTGCAATGGATTCAAACATTTTCTCCGGATTCAGATTATCCACTGTCTCCTGATGGTAGGCAAGCACTGTGGATCCGTCCGGACGTTTTCTGGCAAGCTCCGTTCTTGTCCAGTCAAACACCGGCATGAAATTATAGCACACCATATGGATATCTTCCTGTCCGAGCTTTTCCAGTGTCTTAATATAATTATCAATATACTGCTCCCTTTCTTTCGAGCCGATCTTAATCGCATCGTGGATATTCACACTCTCAATGCCTGCCACATGCAGGCCCTGCGCCTCCACTTCCGCTTTCATTGCACGGATTTCCTCCAGACTCCACTCATCACCAGGCGCCGTCTCATAAAGCGTCGTGATGACTCCCTTCACTCCCGGAATCTGTCTGATCTGTTCCAACGTCACAGAATCCGATTTACTCCCATACCAGCGTAATGTCATTTCCATAAAGCATACACTCCTTTTCTATCTTCTTGTTATACAAAATCCTCTCTCATCGGTGCAAAGATATCTAACAGGATACCTTCTTCCAGGCAAACACAGCCGTGTTCAATGCCATCCTTCTTCAACATGCTGTCCCCCGTATTCACTACTTTCTTCTCCCCGGCAATCTCAAACTCAAACTGGCCGCTGACCACATAAGTAATCTGCGTGTGGGGATGATGATGCAGAGCTCCCACAGCACCCTTCTGGAAATGGTTCTGCACTACCATCAGCTCGTCCGTGTAAGATAAGATCCGGCGCACCACACCCTCTCCTGCTTTCTCTCCTTCAATATCCTCATAGAAATTCCAGATATTGTTCTTTTCCGTCTTCATAACATAATACCTCCTTCATCATTTATTCGCAGATTAACCCTGCAAGCCTCTCTGCTCTCTTCTCCTCATATAAATATTCAGTGAAAAGATCAGCGCAAGATCAATCAGCACTACAACTACGATAGAACTCATCCCATAGGCAATACCCGCACTCTCCGCAATCCTGCCGATAATCATGGGCATCAGGATAGACCCAAAGCTGGCGGTTGTGAGGATAAAGCTCCATGCCATGGAATATTTCTGAATCAATCCGCCACAAAATGACACTGTTGTCGGATATATTCCCGCCATGCTGTACCCAAAACCCATAATACCAATCACAATCAGAACCGTATTTCTACACAGCAGAAGCCAGAAGAAAAAGCATACAAATCCTACTGCCATCAGTAACAGAAGCCTTTCTTTTCTGACCTTCTCCGACAGCCACGCCGCCGTAAGACGTCCTGCCAGCATCATGATCCAGAGCACACTGGCCATCAGCTGTGACAGCGCTGCACTGAGAAGCCCGGTATCCTCAAAGTAAGTGATCAGCCATCCGATAACGCCCTGTTCCGCACACAGATAGAAAAACAAGGTAAATGTACACAGATAGAAAATCGGCTCCCGGAAAAATCCGAATCCATTCTCCCCGCTCTTTTTTCCGCCTTGCCCGCTGCCCTGCTCCAAAGCTTCCGGATCCGGAATCAGGAAATACAACAGCCAGCTTAATATGCCCATGGCTACAATGAAATAACAGGCATAGATCCACTTATCCGCAGCTGTTCTGGTCAATACCGTCAGGATGATCGGAAAGGAAAAAGCACCGATGGAGAACATGGCATGCAGCCCGTTTAATACCCCCGCCTTGCCGGGTGCCAGATTATTGATTGTATAATTGCCGAAATTGCTGGAAGCGCCTCTTGCCAGTCCTGTCATCAGATAAGCCGCTGCCAGCATATAGTTATTTCCGCTGAAGATAATCAGCACATAAGAGAGTGCATAGCAGGCATTAAACAGCAGGATGCTCCTCTTCCTCCCGATAAATACGGACAGCGTTCCCGATGCAAAACTGGAAAACAGATTGCCCACCGAGTGTAAACTGACAAGCAGACCTGCAAAGGCATAGTTCAACCCTCTGGTCTCCCTGATAAACGGCAGTAAAGAGCCGATAGACAAGGCCAGTATGCCATTTAACATAAATGCCAGATATGTATATACTAACTGTTTCTTTTCGTCTGAATTTTGAAACTGCATTTTTATTCCCGTCCTTTTGTGCCCTGGGCAAAGATCTCTTCTATATCCTTCCCATAATCGGCATAATATTGTTGATAAATCGGCTCCATTGCCTCCTGGAATTTCTCTTTTTCTTCTGCTGTGAGATAGATTTCCTGCACCTGGTTGCGCAGGGCATTTTCCCTGGCCACCATCTCATGTTCCGTCCACAGTTTCCTCTCATATAACGCCGACTCCCTGGCGCACTCTATAATAATCTCCCTGTCCTCCTCCGAGAGCAGTTCCCAGGTATGCTGTGCACAAATCTGCATTTCCGGAATCCTGATATGCTCATCCACCGTATAATATCCGGCCACCTCATAGTGCTGCATGGTCTCATAAGATGACCAGTTATTCTCCGCACCGTCCACCTGCTTTCGCTCCAGTGCCGCATATACCTGATCGTACGGAATCTGCACTGCCACCGCTCCCAGGGCGTTCATCATCTCCGACATCATTTCCGCTTCCTGCACCCGGATGTGCAGCCCCTGCATGTCCTCAAGCGTCCTGATCGGTCTGGTGGAACAGTAGAGGTTTCTGGCTCCCGCATCATACCAGGACAATCCCACCAGGCCATGCTCCTGGGGATATCCCAGGAAACGATCCCCTATCTCTCCATCCAGAACCCGCCACATATGATCGGAATCCTCATACAGGTAAGGAAGCTGAAGCACATTCATCTCCGGTATGAAATCCGACATCTGCGCAATCGAAACCCGGGCAAAATCTATTCCGCCATACTGCATCTGCTTAATCACTTCCGTCTCCGAACCTAAAATGCCCTGGGACTGCACCCGGATCCGGATACGTCCCTGTGTCTTCTCTTCCACCAGCTGGGCAAACCGTAATCCGCCAAGTGTTGTGGGATAATCCGGGGTCTGATTCTCTGCATAGGAAAACACATACTCCGGTACTGTCATCTTATCCTTTTTCAGCCAAAGGAACAAACTGACAGACAGCGCAGCCGCCACTGCACAGACAACAATCCATTTTCCTTTCTTCTTTCTGCTTTCTGCCTCCATAGCAACCGTCATACTCCCTAACGACTCTTTTGATGCTCCCAGAACCCCTTATCACAGAAGACCGTATCTATATTCACTGGGGGTCACACCTGTGATCCTTTTAAAAACCTTGGTAAAATAACTGGAATCCCGAAACCCTACTTTCTGGCTGATATCCTTCACATTGATAGTCATATCCTCCAGCAGTTCCTTTGCCTTCTCCACGCGGAGTTCTGTCAGATACATAATAAAATTCTTATCAAAGTTCTGCTTGAAAAACCGGCAGAAATAGGCGTCTGAATAATGCAGCTGTTCCGCTGCATCCTGAAGGCTGATATCCTCCATATAATGCGCCTCAATATAGCCCCGTATATATTCCGTAAAAAGCTGGTTTTTCATGGGTTCCTGCTTTTCTTCCCCATTGTCCTGTAAGCTTACCGCAGACAGGCCAGGCCCGGCCGCCCGTTCTGTCAGATGGATGGCCTCCTCCAGAACCGTAATCAGTTCTTCTCTGGCACTGGGCTTTAACAGATAGTCCAGGGCCCGTACCTTGATAGCCCGCTTGGCATAATCAAACTCATCATATGCCGTAAGAAAAATAATACTGCATGTCTCATTTCCCCTGCGGATTTCCTCCGCAGCATCCAACCCGTCAATACCCGGCATGGAGATATCAAGCAAAGCAATCTGACAGTCTTTTTGCCGAAAAATTTCAATCGCTTCCCGTCCGTTCACCGCCTCATACACTTCCACTTCATCCCCAAAATGGTTTCGTATGGTCTTCCCGATCACGGCCCTCTCTATAGGCTCATCGTCCGCTATCAAAATACGGTATCTTTTATTCTCCAAATCCATTTCCTCTCTCATTTGGTATCCGTATGCTGATGATCGTACCCACACCCGCTTTGCTGTGAATCCTCATCTGCCCATCTGCATACATCGCATGTATCCTCTTATAGATATTAAATATACCGATACTCACCCGGCCGCTTCTGTCCGTCTCCTCCTGCCGCAGTCCCTGCCGCAATTGCCGCAGGGCATCCAGTTCCATGCCAACGCCGTTATCAGCCACCGCAATACAGATCTGACCTCCCACTTCCCGAATCCGGATCAGAATCTGTCCCCCCTCCTCTTTCTGGGATAAACCGTGAATGATTGCGTTCTCCACAAGAGGCTGAAAAGTAAATGTCGGTATCAGTGCTGATTCCGCATCCATCTGACAGTCAATCTTATAAGTAATCCTGTTGCCAAACCGCTTTTCCTGTATAAACATATAATCCCTGACCACCTTAAGTTCCCTGGCCAGAGAGACCTTTTCCTCCGGTGTTTTTAAATTATACCGGAACAGAAAGCTGAGTGACTGTATCATGGCCTCCGTGGTGGAAGCCCCCTCCAGATTGGCCATACCGCCAATCACATTCAGTGTATTGAAGAGGAAATGAGGATTGATCTGATTCTTCAAAAGATCCAACTCCATGGCATCCAGTCTTCCCGCCATCTCCAGCTTCTCCAGTTCCTCCGCATGATATAAATCAAGGGCACGGCGCTTTTCCTCAAGCGCCATGATGTATTCCCCGGTAGCATACTTCATTTTGTTAAAAGCATGTACCAGTTCTCCCATTTCATCCTTGCTTTGCAAACTTACATCCTCTATAAAAAAATCATTTTCCGCTATCTTACGGGAAGCTTCCGCCAGGTCCATCACCGGCGATACAATAGAACTGTTCATAAGCTCCGACATCTTACGAATACACAAAAAGAAAATAAATTCTATAATAATCAGTAACACAGGCAGGAATATGATCGTTCTGACCTTCCCAGCATAAGCGCTTACACCGTCCTCCAACGTGACCCGCATCAGCTGGTTGGAATAATTCAACAGATAACTTTGTATCTCATACACTTCATACAAAGACCCGATATCCTCCGGCGTCTTTTCTTCCATATCCAGGATCACATTTCTCTTATCGCAATAAACCCGGTACATATTCAGGATTGACCAGGTTTCTGCATATCTCACTTCTCCTATTTTCCTGTACTCATAGGGAAGCTGGGCAACCAGCTTTTCCGTGTCCCTGATGGCACTTTCCAACTCCTGATAGACATCTTCCTTGCCGGTCTTGGCATAGCTCTCAAACAGTTCCGCCTCATCTTCCATGCACTGCACGAAATCACTGACCAGGGAATTGTCTTTCAGGATAACGGAAAAATCCAACAGCGAAGATTTAATCGCCCAGGCAGCCAGAAAAATAGACAGCAGGATGATCAACAGCACAATGTCCGTATACAGTTTTATTTTGTGTTTGATCTTCAAAGACTGCCACGTATTTTTCAGCAACCGTCTCATGCAGTTATGTCCTCACTGTTCTCGTCATTTCCGTTTTACGGCAATGGGCAGCCCGCACCGCGTACTGCCCTCTTTTGCCAATCACTTATTCAGATGTCTCTTCACATACTGATAAAATTCATTTCTCTCTTTTCCCAGAACCCTCTTTGTCAACATATAACCATGATTTGCATCCGTGTAGACGATAATCATACTCCCCTCTTTTCTCACACCCTTGACCTGATTCCAGCGTATGAATTCCCGCTCGTCTCCCAATGTCACATGGATACCGTCTTCATGAAATGATAATTCCGTCCCCTGCGGAATCACTGCCACCTGCGCCTTTGCTTTCAGATAGACGCCTGTGGGCTGTATCACCGGAACCAGAAGACAGGCCAGAAACAACAGTGCCTGCACCACATCGCCTGCCTGGTTCCAAAACCGGACAGTCAGAAGCATCATCGCCACACCAAAAACAATATTACATACGCCCACAAGGGAGCGATAGGTACGCCGCATGGACAACTTCCAGAAGTCAATCGGTTTGATTTTGCATTGATACTGATAATGCATGTTCATACTCCTTCCCTGATTACCATACGCTCCATTTCCCGCATCAATAGAACAGATTCGGGAGCAGCATTGTAATCTCAGGAATAAAGGTAAGCAAAAGCAGTACCACAATCATACACAAATAGAACGGTAACGTTGCCTTGACGACTTTTTCCATCTTCACCTTGCCCACAGCAGAACCGATAAAGAGCACTGCACCTACCGGAGGTGTCAGCAGACCGATACCACAGTTTAATATGACCATAATACCGAACTGAATCGGATTGATGCCGATGGAGGTTGCAATCGGCAGAAGAATCGGCGTTGCAATCAGAATGATCGGCGCCATATCCATGATGCATCCCAATACCAACAGAATCAGATTCAGCAGTAAGGCGATCAGAATCGGATTATTCGTCAGACCGATTACCGCGTTGGCCGCCATACTTGGCACATGCAGGGTGGTCAGACAATAACCGAAGATACTGGAGGTAGAAATCAGGATCAGTACGATGGATAAGGTGTCCACGCAATTTTCCAGTACCTTCCAGACCCCCTTCCAGTCCAGGCCTTTGTAGATATAGACGCTGACAAGCAGACTATAAATAACCGCAACTGCCGCAGACTCGGTAGCCGTAAACCAGCCGCCCACAACGCCCACCACCACAATGATGACTGCCGCCAGGGCCCATACGGAAACCCCCAACTGTTTTATAAGATTCTTAAAAGTAAACTTATCTCCCTTGGGATAGTTTCTCTTCTTGGAAATAATGTAGGAACCGATCATCAGGGAAATGGCAAGTAATGCGCCCGGTATATATCCTGCCAGGAACAGACTGCCTACGGAAACACCGCCTGCCGACATGGCATAAATAACCATATTATGGCTGGGCGGAACCAGAAGTCCCTCACAGGAGGAAGTAATGGTAACTGCCGTCGAGAAATCGTCATCATAGCCCTGATCCACCATCATCGGTATCAGAATACTTCCCAGGGAAGCCGTATCCGCTGCCGCGGAACCCGAAATACCGCCGAAGAAATAGGACGCCACAATATTCACCATCGCCATACCGCCGGTCATCCAGCCCACACAGGCATTGGCCAGTGCTATCAGCTTATCAGAGATGCCGCCGCTGCCCATCAGACAGCCCATGGTGATAAAGAACGGCACCGCCATCAGGCTGAAAGAGTTAATTCCCTTTACCATCTGCTGACAAATGGTAGTAAAAGGAAGTCCCTGATACAGCAAACACAGAAGAGAAGAAAGGGCTACTGCATAAGCAATCGGGAACCGTAAGAATATCATAATACCGAAACTTGCAAGCAATACCAGGATTGCCATTGATTCTGCACTCATGCCTCTCCCTCCTTCAAAAAGATCTTCTTCATATGATTATAGAGTGTCTCCACTTCAAAGATCACCATTGCCACACCTGCTACCGGAACCGGGAAATACATCCAGAACCGGGACAGCCAAGGCATACTGACATAAGTCCCCTTTGCCCCCAGGCCGGACGCATACCTCCAACCCACAACAATCATCACAAACGCCAGAATCAGCACACAGACATCCGCCAGAATGTCCAGGAACAGAAGCACCGGCTTGGGAATATATCTGTCCAATGCCGTCATCCGGATATGGGCGCCCCGTCTTATCGCCAGCGCTGCGGACAGCACCGCCATATAGGCCATACAGGTGAGTACCACTTCCTCGCTCCAGGCCGGATCGGGAACAAAAGGTACATACCTGCCGATTACACTCATGGTAGTAATAAAAATATCTGCAATCAATAAAAGCTTACAGGCAAACAACACAATCTTGTATGTAATGTCAAATATCGGTTTAATCTTATCAACCCGCTCAAAAAACCCCGACATGAAATACCTCCTTATTATGATGATAAGAGCGCACAGGCTGTTACGCCGATGCGCTCCTTCCTCTCATATAGAACAGATGATTAATTTGCCATTTCCAGAATCTTCTGGTACAGTTCTTCCTGTCCCTTGGTATTCTCTTCGATAACGCCCTTAACAGCTTCCTGCCAGGGAGTCACATCAGGCACTTCCACAATCTTAATACCATCTGCTTTTAACTGCTCTAATACTTCGTTCTCAGCATCTGCGGAAATCTTCTTGTTGAACTGGGACGCATACTCGCCTGCTTCCATCAGGATATTCTGCTGCTCTTCTGTCAGGGAATCCCATGCTTCATCTGTGATGATAACCTGGATAGCGCCAAGTGTATGGCCGTCCAAGATCATGCAGGGAGCCACCTCCGGGAAAGCGTTGGACTTGTAGTTGGCGATGGGCTGTTCTGCGCCATCCACAACACCAGTCTGCAGTGCGGAATACAACTCGTTAAAGGATACAACCGTAGGGCTTGCTCCCAGGGACTCTACCAGACCGTTCATGACAGGGTCATTGGAAACACGAAGCTTCATGCCTGCCAGGTCTTCCATGCCGGAAATCTCATTTACCGTAAAGAAATGACGGAAACCTTCCTCACCGTAGAACAGGCCTCTTACGCCGCTGCCGTTCTCATGGGGCTCAAGTAAGAACTCGCTTGCCAGATCAGAGGAAGCGAAGTTCCAGTAATGCTCTCTGCTTACAAAGGTATAAGGCAGGGAAAGCAGCATGGATTTCTCTCCGCCGTAGCTTGTCAGCGCGAAAGCGGAAATACGGGACATATCGATGGTGCCGCCGCCGCCCAGCATGGTATCGAGAACGTCATTCTCGGAACCAAGTACACCGCTTGCCTGAATATCAATCTTCATGGTGCCGCCGGAAAGCTCGGACACTTTGTTGGCAAACTCTGTAGCCATCTGGCCAACGATGGTGTCAAGCGGGTTAACTTCCGCATACACAAGTGTTACTTCCGGTTCAGCCGCAGGTGCTTCTGCCGCAGGCGCTTCTGCTGCGGGTTCCTCTGCTGCCGGCTCTTCTGCCGCAGGCGCTTCCGCTGCCGGTGCCTCTGCTTTGGGAGCTTCCGCTGCCGGTGCCTCAGGTGCTGTTACGCCACAGGCCGTCACAGATACTACCATTGCTAATCCAAGCATGATGGATAACAATTTCTTCTTCATAAAATAAATCCTCCTTGTCTTATGAGCACAATCACTCTATTTGTTTCATTATAGCTGATTATACACAACTTTTCTGTCATAAAAAAGCGAACGATTTTAACATTCCTTGTAAAATTTTAACTTGTTATCCCTATCGCAGATCATACTCATACACGTAGTTAATTTCTCCGTCACTGCTCTGCTTCACAACATCTCCCAGACCGTTATACTCTTTCTTCCAGAAATAATTACAGTCGCCTGAAGCATTATATTCCGCACAGTAAGTCTGGTTGCCGAACATATCGTACTCATATTCATACCGCAGACTTACAGTGCTCCCCGACGAAGGATGCGCTGTCTTGATTACACTCTCCCTGCTCTCATAAGTGTACTCATCCCACCAGGAACGGGTTCCGTCCGCATTGTATCTGGTCTGCCTGATGACATTGCCGTTATCATCACAGGCATATTCATCCTGCCATTCTTCCCTGCCTTTGGCATTGTAATGGGTTGTGTACAGCAGATTGCCGTCCACATCATAATCATAGGTCTCACTCCATTGCAGCTTCTGATTCCTGTCATAATAATCCCTGTTTATAACCTGTCCTTGTACATCATAATCACATTCTTCTATGGATAATACATCCGCCCCGTCATAGTAAGTGTAGCGTATGGCATTGCCTGCATTATCATACTGTATCATACCAATCAGATCCTTCAGGGAATTGTACTGCATACAGGATCTGGTCACCACACGCGCGATCAGATCCTCCCGCTTATCGATAAGCATCTGGGAATCCGTGGCCTCAATTCCCTGGCACAGAACCTGTGCCGCTTCTTCCACTTCATCCTGTTCCAGATAAATATCCGCCTTCAGTTCATAAGCCTCTTCCCTTCCGGCGTCTTCCAGCAGCGCGTCGTCGCAACCCCGCAGCGCCAGCGCAAAATCGTCCGCTTCATAGGCCGCCCGGGCATCCTTCAGGGGATCCACTTCTTCCGGTTCCTCCGGTAATTCTTCTTCCAGAGCGTCCTCCTCTGTCACAGGCGTTTCATCAGTTTCTTCCTCCGGTTCTTCTTCCGATTCCTCCACGGACTCTCCCTCAACCTCTTCCAGGGGCTTGTCCCCGTCATTATCCTGCTTCTGGAAATAGTACCAGCCGGCCGCGCCGCCAACGGCAAGCAGAATCAACAGTAAAACCAAAAAGAGAATACCGCCCTTTTTCTTCCCGGATCTTGGCGGTTTCTGCGCTGTCTGAACCGGCGGCTCCTGTACGCGCTGTGGTTGTACCGGCACCTCCTGTACCTGTGGCTGCACCTGGGGCTGCACCGGTACCTCCTGTACCTGTGACTGCGCCGACACCTCATGCACCGGCTGTACTTGTGGCTGCGCCGACTGTTCCTGTGGCTGTACAGGCTTCACACTCTGCCCGCAGTAAGGGCAGAATCTGGCCGTATCCTTAATCATCTTTCCGCAATTTGTACAAAACATACTCTTTTCCTCCCCGTGCAGCAATCAAACGCTACATCCTTATATTTCTATTCTTCCACTTAAACAGCAGCACACACAGAACTGACACTACTGTCGTATATATCACCATGCCATACAGATACCGGACACTATGAATAGACAACAGATAATAATAAGACGGCAGCAAATACTTCAGCACCCGAAAATTCCTCAGATTTAAAAATACCGGACAAAGCACCAACATTCCCGCTGTAAGAACCAGAATCGTACTTCCGAGACGCTCCGGTGTATCGCAGATGAGCCTGAGCAGATTACAGAAAGCCAGTGTAGCGCAGGCAAACAGCAGGCAGCTTAAGATTTCCCGTTGCCAGACAGTAAACACACCTGCCAGCTTACAGGCAATGAGAAGCACCAGTGCCGCATCCGACAGAAACACCGCGCACACGCCAAAAGATGCCGGAAGTCTGCGCGCTGCCGGTATCCGTGAAAAAACTCCCTGTTCTTCATCCTGCATATAATACAGACAGGCCGCAAGTCCGCAGATCACCAGCCATGTGGCCAGAATCCCCCGCACAGGCGCCTGCAAATAATGGTAATCTTCCTCCATGTCCTGTCCGCCGTCCAGATAAGCCATCTCAAAAAGACTGTCTTCCACCAGCATCCTCTCATAGGCCTGCCGCAGTTCCTCCTCACTCACCTGCGTCAGTCCCAGATCACTTCGGACATACGCTTCATATATTGCATAAGAGAAAGCCGGATAGAGAGCAGCCCCCAGAATTTCCCTGCTGAAAATCAAAGAGACGCTTTCCTTGCGCTCCACCACCTTGACCACCGGGCCAATCCGCTTTCGGGAAGCCGTCTTTTGCAGGCTGTCCGCCAGATCTTCCGCAAAAATCCAGGCAGTATCCGCCTCGTTCTCCACTACCATCCTGCGGGCCTCCTCCTCATCTTCACAGAGCAGATACCGAAGAATCCCTTCCTCGCCCATCAGTTTTTCCGTTACCTGAGACGCCAGTTCATCCTCCGGATTCGGCAGGCACAACACCACTCTGGCGATGCCGCTCTCCTCTTTCGCCAGCAGCCGGATTCCGCCAACCAGCAGAGGCACCATACAAAGGATCAGCAGGAAACTATATTTCTTAAACAATCGTTTATTCCACAGATAATATCTGGTCAACATTCTTTTTATCATCCGGCTATCCTCTCCGTATCCTGCTTCTTCTGACATACACAGACAATACAAGAAAAACTGCCAGGTACAGCAATACACCGAAGCCCGCCATTCCAGACTCCTCTTTCGCCACACTGCCATTCACATACCGCAGTGCCGCCCCCGTAGGCATTATCCTGCCAAGGCGCTGCATGATGTCCGGGAAAAATGCCGCCGGATAAAAAAAGCCCGACAGATATCCCATTCCAATCCCGCAGAGAAACTGTAACAGGATGCCGCTGACCACTCCTGCCATAATTTCATACAACAGAAACTGTAAAGCCGCAAACATAGCTGTCACCGGCAGAAGCGCCGGCAGAAACTGCGTTAACGGCTCCGCCCCCATGCCTTCCCACTCCGGGATGGTGAACCATTCCCTCTCCAGACACAGATAAAGAGGAATAAAAATTACCACGACACACAGTATCATCAGACACAAATAGGCCAGATACTCTCCCGCCACCTGGCCTGCGGCTCCCACACCCCTTGACTGCATAAATCTGGGCATATCCGTCTGCCTGCGCGTAAACAACGGGCTGTTGTTAATCCCTGCTAAAAGCAGTAAAAAGAGAAGAATACCGCAAAAATAATATCCTTCTATGGAAAGGCCGTTGGCAATGCCAAGCACCTCCACATCATAAAGTCCGCTCCTGTTGACCACCAGCTCTATCAGCAGAAGGTTCAATGCATTGGTAGCCTCCCAGAATTCTTCCTGCATCCCATGTTCCAGCATAATGGACTGCATACCAAAAACAGCACTCTGGGATCTTGTCACCAAAGTAGACGCTACATCCACAATCTGGCCCATCACCATTGTACCAATGCCTTTTTGCCCTTCCGCCGCAATATAGGAAATGCGCTTATCATTGGCACCTGACTCTATGGCTTCCATCATGCCTTCCGGTATCTGCACAATCGCATAGAGTTCTCCCTTTTCAAAAGCCGTCCTTGCCTCCTCCCTGGTCATGGTGACAAGTTCTATCATAAAGCGGGAATCATCAATAGACTGTAGGGCCGTGATGCCAAATCCCAGATAGGAATCCGACATATCCCCCACCACGCCGATCCGGTATTTCTGTCCATCCTGGGCTGACAGACCGTCCCGTATAAACACTACCATCAGAACACCCACACACAGACACACCAGCAGATTGACAATCATCTGTCTTGGAAAAGTTTTCATAACCCGTTTTAGTTGTACTTCAAAATACTTAAAACTTCTGCTCATTTATAACTTACCCGCCAGATGATGAAGATCCCCATCGTACTGATAGGCTTCCAGGACGCCTTCCTTTAAGATATAGCACTGCTCACACAGTTCCAGTTCCTGCATGTCGTGGGTGGCCAGAAGCACAATCCCGCCTTCTGCCTTATACCGCTCCAGATAACGGTATATATTCTCCTTACAGACTAAATCCAGCGCCGCAGAAGGCTCATCCAACACCAGAATCTTTGGTCTGGCTACCACAGCGCAGGCTATGGAAAGACGTTTTTTCATACCCCCGGACATCTTGTGTACCGGCGTTTTTAAGAAACTGTTGATTCCCAGCATGGCAAGAGCCCCCTGCTCCAATTCCTGAAGCAGGGTTGCCCTGTCATACCACATACGCAGATTGTCCCACGCATTAAGTTCTTCAATCAAAGGATTCCCCTGAGGGACATAACCAAGCACCGGGGGGATTTTGGAACTGTTTTGCAGCAGATCCTCCCCCTGGTAAATAAATGCGCCGCCGTCGGCCTTCTGCACACCCGCCAGAATTGACAGGAGTGTGGATTTTCCACTGCCGTTGCCTCCCAGGATGCCCACACAGTTTCCCTTCCCTATAGATAGAGATATATTCACCAGAACATTCTTTTTCTTATATGATTTCCGTATTCCTGCCAGTTCCATCTCCATACAGCAGTCCGATCCTCCATGTCAGTGCTCAGCAGTTTAATAATAGTAATACATCATTTCCATAATCGTCTCTATGTCCATACCGTCGAAAATTTCCAGGCTTTCTGTGATCTCCGAAGGCACATCCGCTTTCTTTAAGGCCTCTGTAAATCCGCCCAGATCAAAGTCCTTGCCCCAATCAGACAAATCATCCATATCCTCCATCACAACGGCATCTTTCCCGGGATTGGGACCTTTATATCCTTTTTCCTCCTTATAGGACATCACAATATCCACAATACTCTTGTCATCCATGAGTACTCCCATACTGCATTTACTGGAGCTCTTGTCAGACTTAAAGTCCATGGTCAGCTTGATGTCCTCTATCATGGACAATCCTGGCGTATATCCTATCAGATCTTCAATATCTTCCGATAACTCCAAGGTCATATTGCCATTTATAATACCCTTCCTTGCATCCTTGGTATTATAGTCCTTCACTGTCAGGTTCACCATGGAAGAGTCATTATATTCCAGAGCAAATTCTCCGGTTATCTTATCGCCGCTTCGTGTACCAGTTCCGGTCAAGGCAATGGACTCATCAAAATAGGAATCCTCGTAGGAACACTCATAACCGAACTTCTTACCCTTTTCCGGCATCAGCATCTTAATTGTCGTGTCTTCCGCAGTGAGGGTTCTGCCAACAATTTCACCCTTGTTATTCACATAGACTTTCATCTTGATCTTTTCACTGCTGTAGTCGTCATAGTCTTCCATATATTCTAACTCTTCGTCTATCGCATCCTGGAAATTTTCATAAGCCTCTTCAGGACTCATGTCATCCAGATACAATTGGTCTATAATATATTCATCCGTCAAAGCGTTCTTGATGATTTTCTCAATATCCTTGTCTTCTTTCATCTGGGTTAAAACAGCAATCATCATTTCCTTGGCCGTTTCCTCATCGATAGTGACCGTAAGCACCGTACACTTCTGCTCAATATCCTCCGCTTCCAGAACACCATTCTTCTTGGTCACATCATCCACGCATCCTATCAATGTGGTTAAATAACGGTTGAACAGCTGTTCTGCCTGCTTCTGATCCGGGCAGATCCGCTCAAGTGCCTCATACATCTCCCACAATTCTTCTACATCGCCCAGTTCGCCGGTGTCTACTTCCACTCCCATATACCGCTTATTCACCTCCGGCACTTGCAGATAGGCCATCTCTGCCCCCAGATCCAGAACCACATTGCCAGTAAGGATATTAACCTCATTAAGTACCGCGCCGACTCCCAGGAATACGGTATCCTTCTTTACCGAGGAATCCAGCGTAAACGAAGCGCTTTCAAACCATGACATATCCACACCTGCAAGCCCCGCAAGATTCATCAGCTCCTGACCGCCTTCTCCCAGGGTCATGCTCAGCTGCGCACTGACACTTCTGTCAGAAATATTCAATCTGTCCAGGAAGTATCTGCCGTACAATTCCCCAAAATCACTGGAAAATTCTTCCACTGTCTTCTTCTCCACATACTGATAATATTTCTCCGGGGAAGAAAACGTCTTACGCAGGAAATTGGCTGCCACCTTGATATTGCATAACACCAGGGCAAGCACAACAATAACCACAGCCCCAACGATAAGAAGTACTTTATGACTGCCAAAGAACTTCTTAAATCCACCGTCCATGGTAATGCCTTTGGTAAACCCGTCCTGCTGTGTACCATTGTACTGTGGGCTGGTAAACTGCGGTCCGGCCGCCTGGCCATTACCCGGCTGGCTGCTGCCTGCCTGACCGCTGCCTGCCTGACTGTTCGCCTGCTGACCATTCTGGGGATACTTATCCCATAATGAGGAAACCGGCGGAATCACCTGATTTTGTTGATTACCTGTACCGGAACCATTTGCAGCATCTGCCGCATTGTTTACGTTTCCTACCGATTCTCCGCAATTTTGGCAGAATCCGGCACCTTCATTGATACTTGTTCCACACTTTTTACAAAACATTCCTATCTCTCCCTCTCATCCACTACTGTACCTTAGCGCCGCATGATTCACAGAACAAACTGCCTTCTTCCAGTACCGCACCGCACTGACTGCACTTATGTATCGTTGTCGCCGTCTCCACAGGTGGAATTGCTGATGTTGTCTGCGTCCCCACAGGCGGGATTGCTGATGTTGTCTGCGCCCCCACAGGCGGTACTGTCGGCGCCGGTGTTCCCATGGGCGGCACTGCTGCCGTCTGCACCGCTCCCACAGGTGCTACTCCTGCCCCTGCCTGGCCGTCCGCTCTCTGTCCGCAGACATTACAGAACATACTGCCGTAAGGAATCACCGCACCGCAGTGCTCGCACATCATCTGCCCTTCCAGACGCAGTTTATTCTTATAATAGCCTCTTCTGTTCTGCTCCAGTTTATTAACCAAATCAATCACAGCATAATACTGTTCGTCTACCTCTCCCTGATCCTTTTCCTTATTGGCCTGGTAAAACATCTCCCCCAACTGATAAATCCGCCCCCGGATCTCATTCTCCGTCTGATTAATGTTCTCCATCACCCGATCCATTTCCGTAGGTTCTTTGGTACCGTTAAAAAATTTCATTTCTCGCCCTCCAGCCCTTTCGTTCTGTGTAAAATTATGTATTTTCCTGATACATCATAACGCTTTTTATTTTATCATATCCTCTGTCCAAGCGCAACCGCGCCTTCCCGGCTCTTCGACTTATCTCTTCAGACAGTATAGCTGCACACGCTCCGGTCCCTGCTGCCAGTCAAGAATCTGGTCGTACTGATACAGTCCCCATTCCACAAGCGAAGGATACATCTCTGCATGATCCACCAGCACAAATTCCGCAGTGCCCTCATGGATATAGCGGTCCTGCTCCTCATTAATCTCCGGCATATGCTTACTGATATTGGGTGCAAAATAGTATCTGGCTGCCGGCTTCATCCCGGCAAAGGTCATCATCTGCGCTCTGTGATTGCGGTACAGAAGAAGCGTTTTCTCCCGATCCTGTGAAGCGTTCTCCATTTCCTTCTCACATACGTCGCACAACGTAAAATTTTCGGAAAACACTGCCGCTTCCCTATAATTCCGGTTAAAGACAAGCAGGAGACAAAGGCAGGGCATCGCCAGGCCAAAAGCCATTCCCTCTTTCACATTCCACTTCAGGCCCCTGTCCGTCAAAATACCGGCAATGGTAATAATTCCCAGTATCACAAACACCGCCACCAGACAGTAATAATACAGAAAAGCATAACTGATATAGGTACTGCCAATCAACACGCCAAACGCCATCACTAAACCAATCTTACCGGCTATGCTGCCAATATAACGAGAAGAGAACAGAAAGCCCGCAATCCCCACTGCCACCACCAGGGAGATTCCCGGATTGTCAGTCACTGCCAGCAGTACATTCTGCCCAAACACAGTGAGTGTCTCCCCTATGGTCCTCACATCTGCATAGGCAAGATTAGCCACAAAATATCCGTTTTTGAGATAGCCCAGGGAATCTGTACAGAAAAAATAACCAATCACCGGAACGCCCGCACCCAAAAAGCCCCCTGCAAATGCCAGTACATCCTTGACGATATTATGCCTCCCAAGAAGTCTGTGCAAAAGCATCATTCCCACCAGTGTCAGAAGGCACACTGTCATGTTAAACTTCATCCAGAAAGAAAGACCGCAGAGAACTCCTGTCATGACCATCCATCGTCCGGTATACTCTTTCGTGCCGGAAAAATAAGACAGGTATCCATACAGAATGGCGGCATAGATTACCATAGTAAATTCCTCACAGGATCCGCCGTAGACAAGAAAGGTTCCATCCAGCAGAAAGACCATGGATACCACCGCCAGTACCTGTGCCATCCCCCGCTCAAAGTACAGGCTGCATATCCGGTAAGTAACATATAACAGCCCCGAAAAACAGAAACTCTCCAGAAGATAGGCCCCATAGAACCGATCCGGCGTGAGCAGATGCCCCAGAGCATACAGGAAAAATACCACCGGCCCCTTATGATCGAACATATCCCGATAAGGAACATATCCCTGGGTAATGCCCCGCCCTATAGAATAATAAATACTGGTATCATCCCAGGGATTGCGCGCATAGAAAGGCGATGACTCCGTACAGAAATAGAGCGCCGCAAGAGAAAGTGACAGAAAAAACACATATCTGACAATGCTTTCCCTGGAAATGCCCGCTTTTCTATCCACCAGAAAAAGATTTGACACACATGTCATAATTAAAAGCAGAATCCGGCCAGGCGCTGCACAGTAAACCGGATATACCGGCAAAAGCGCCACACTCACAAACCCTGTCAGTAGACAGGAAATCTGCCCGCTGCCAAACCACCTGAAAAGAAGCAGGCTTATCAACAGATACATCACCAGATATACCGCCGTCTGTCCAACCGGTAGTATCCGGGTAATCCGCATCACATCTATCTGCGAAAGTTCCATCCCCGTCTCGTTAAGCAGGACCACTCTGACACTGTCATTGCGGATATTGGAGGGCAGTTCCATCTCAAAGCGTCCGCCCACGCCTGACTTCATGGCCTTGTCAGCCAGAATACGTTCCTGTCCGTTGGTCTCATAATAAATAAGGCAGCTGTCTGCGGCAGGTTCATCCGTATCAACAAAAACTTCATACCTGCCCCTGTCCAGACTGAAAAAATCAGAAGGCCCACAGGCATAAAAAGTCCTGTCGTAATACCGGAACGCATTTACGCCCAGAATTACGAACAGGAACAGCAAAAACATGGCTATACGAATGAGTATCTCTTTCCTGTCTTTCATATCAGTCCAGCACCTTTCTGACTGCCTCTGCAATATATTTCATGCCGTCCGGCGTGGGATGTACACCGTCCGCAGTGGTGTTGTGCAGGTTATCCACCGCAATACCGCAGTCGTACAGATCAATCACGGGAAGATTCTTATTCGCCGCAATCTGCCTGATCCTGGCACTGTAGTCCGCCGCCGTAAGATTTTCCCCGTTGACAAACTCCACATAAGGCGTGCTGGTTCCATAGTCCCCGATCTGGGTGATTGTACAGCAATAAATCCTGGAGGAAGGATACTTTGCCAGAAGTTTATCAATCATTAACGTATAGGCATCCGAGAAAGCCGCCACCTGTCCTTCCGCCACCTGCCTTGTGCCGTCGTTGTCCCCCATGGGAATACTCTGTAATAAGTCATTGGTCCCCATATACACAATAATCACATCCGGTGCTGTATTCCCCGGGCCATACAAGGCTCCGGTACGAAATTCATTGCATCCGCACTGGGGGTCCGCCGTGCCCGTGGAATCTCCCACGCAGGTTGCCCCGGAACTGGATCCATTCACATAAAGCATCCACCCCGTATCGTCCAAAACCCGCCTCCACCAGGTATCGTTCACATCGGATACCAGCCCGTTTCCCGGGAAAAAGTCATAATATCCGGCCGGAATATAACCCTGGAACGTAGAAATACTGTCGCCCAGAATAGAGATTGTGGTGACCGCCGGTTCTGTCTCGGATGTCTGCTCCTCCGTCTCTTTGTCCGCATCCGCCGTCTCAGGCACCTCAACGTCCGGCTCCTGCCCTTCCTTCTGCCCGCCGACAGAAGCATCCTGTGGGGATGCCTCCTCCGGAATCTCCGGCGCAGTCTCCTCCCGGGCACTGCCATCCTGTATGTCTCCAAGAGCCATATCCGTTGTCTTTTCGCCGTCTGCCTTATCCACGAAACGTCCCGCTATGAAGACCACCACACAGACAAACGCAGCACATAAAGCTACCGCGCCCACTGCCGCGGCCGCCAGCTGTCCCGGATTTGTCCTCCGACTTCTTCTTTTATGGTTTGACTTCCTTCCCATTCTCTTTCCACTCATAGTTTCATCCGCCATCCGGTTTTATTTTTTCTTGAATACAGACTGTCTTGCACCATGCATCCGATGATGTTTTAAGGCATCATCCACCGCATCCATGCGCAGTCCTGCGTCAATGAAGTCGCAGTATTTACAGAAAGGATAATTCTGTCTGCCTGTGGCGATAGTCTCCCGCAGCTGTCTGTATTTCTCACTGTTCCATCCCTCTCTCACAGATACCTGATTTAGATCCGCCATCTCCGTCACCTCGAAGTTATCACAGCAGCAGATGCCCAGTTTACCATGAGGCGTAATCCACAGATCCGTAAAAGGCATCAGGCAGGTTTCTTTCACAATCCTTCCTTTGGACTGTTTGTTCGGTGCACTGCCCGCCCGGTTTGTCAACACTTCTTTCAGATAACGGATCTGAATGAGGATGTCTACATCCTGGAACTCCTCCGGGTGCGCCTTCACATAATCATAAATAATCTTTATATTGTCATGCATCTTCATGTCCAGACAGTAATTATTGATGATCAGCTGATCCACATAGGGAACAATGGATTTCACCTTATTCACATCCAGCAAAAGTCCATTGGTGGACATGAAAATAAAGGCCTCCGGCAGTTTCTCCCTGGCATACCGGTGGAACCCCACAATCCGCTTGTCCAGCCACGGTTCATTGTTGCCATAGAGGGTCAGATGCCCTTTATACTCCCAGTCATGAAGCTGATCGATGATGGAATAGTACAGTTCCTCCTCCATCTTCTTATAGGGGCGCTTTTCCGCATGGATATTGGCTGTGCAGAACTCGCAGGTACTGTTACAGCGGTTCACCGTCTCTAAGTTCACCACCAGAGGGTGCGGCGCCTCCTCATGCTCCAGAAAATAATCTATATAATATTTCTGCGACTTTCTCCTGCTGACAAACTGAAGCTTTAAATAGCTCTCACTGGAAAGTCTCGGCAGATATTTTTTAGCGTTCCAACCGACTACGCCTCCGAAATTGTGTACCCTGATCGGCATTTTCGTCCTCCTTTGTCGTTCCTGTTATTGATCTTATCCGCCAGACTCATGGTCTGCGTTCATAAACATACACTGTCAGGCTTTCATCCTTTGCCGTATATTCACCCAGCAGTTGCAGCTGCATTTCTTCCGCATTGGAAAACCGGATCCTGGAAAAAAGATAAGTTCCCCCAAGTTCCCCAAAGGCTTCCGGATCCATATAGAGCGTATCGTCCGTGGCATAGACAGTCTTCGCAGAGCTCACCACGCTCTCATCCGTGCCGGAATACAGATATACCCTGGCACCCCAGTCATCATAATAAATCCTGCTGGCCTCCACACGCTCAATGGCCGGCGCAATAATCTTCCTGAAATCCTCTTTGTATTGCTGGCCATAGAATCCCAGATAGCCGTCCAGGGTGGCAATGCCGTTATACTGAAGCACCGCAGGGTGCATACCATAGGCGGCAGCCCACTGGTCCTCATAGCCGATTTCCTCTTTGATCTGCTCAAACAGCTCTACCGCATAGAACTGCTCATAGTCAAACTCGTCCACCTCTGTCCCATGATTCCAGGCATAGAATCTGTGATGGCAGGTGGTGTAGAGATCATTATATCTGGTGGGGGTGAGAATCACCACAAGCACCGCACCGCAGACAATCAGATTGGCTGCCCACAAGGTCACGATCCCCCGATTGTAAAGACGTATCAGAATCAGCAATAACGCCAGATCCCAGAGGAATGGATTAAAGAAAATCGTGCGGTTAAACTGCCAGCCCTGTAAAGGCGGCAGAATCGTCTCCACAAATGTCCGAAACGGTTCCAGGTCATATAACCCATAAACCAGACAGTTAAACAGAATAAACACCATCAGCAGGTTAAAGGGATCCCGTATGATCTTCCCGCCCTGTTTCTTCCACAAGTATGAGCCGTTTTGAATCAAAAAATAAACAGCACAGACCGGCATGATCACTTTACTGTGCACATCCTCCGCATGAAAGATACCGTCCTTCCATACAGTAAGAATCTCTCTCCCGATTTCTGACAGGGAAAGGGACGGATTCACCATGGTGGAACGGATTGTCACCTCATCGCTTAACAGCATCTGCCCAAACAGACGGTACTCACACACCACATATCCCGCCGCCAGTACCAACAGGGCGCCAATCAGGGATTTCGCCACTTTTTTATCCCGGATGGAAACCCATATAATGGCTATCACCAGATATCCCAGAATAAAAATACCATGATAGGAAAAATAGGACACCAAAGGATAGGCAAAAAGCGCCAGATACCATTTCCCATGAGGCTGCCGGTATATACTGATCAACAGCCAGACACACAGGGGAATAGACGCAAAGGCAAACCCGAACGCCGGGAAGAAATAAATGATGCCGTAGGCAAATCCCACCATATAAATAACAGGCCGATATATCCTGTACTTTTCGCCGCACAGTTCTTTTGCCAGCAGGACAAAAGAAAACATGCCCAGCAGAATCTTCAGAAGAAGCCCCAGCACATAAGCCGTATAGGTGGGAAACACCACATACAACAGACTGTATAAAGACAGTTCGGAGGGCAGAAGATCTCTGCTGACGCCGCCCAGAAAAGGCACATTCACACCATGTTTAAAAAAAGTGCCTGTGTTCTTTAACATCTGATACTGTGCAAGAAACAGATCCATGTTGTCGTGCACTGCAATATAACTGCGCTCCCCGAAACCAAACAGCACTGCTGCCATCAGTATGATAAAGCCGGAAATCGGAAAAAGAAACCAGTATTTGGTCAGCCAGAGAAACCATTTATGCTTCAACAAATTTTTCATTCTCCGTCTCCCTGTCTCCGTCTTCCCGTCCGGAATACAAAAAGCTTCTGTCCAAAGAAATTCATCACAATAAACAGCGCCATCCCCAGAACCATAGCCACATTATCTACCACCACCGCCGGCTGCGCCGAAAGCAGATAGCGGATAAGGGGTCTGGCAATCCCATAAGCCAGTCCGTAACAGACCACAATATTGACGGCAAACCGCCAGGGAAGCCATTTGTCTTTATTTTCCACCTTAAAAGTCACTTTGCCATTCATGTAATAAGAAAACACACTGCCGATAAAATAGGAGGTACCGCTGGATACCCAGTAATTCCAATGGGCCAGATTGTATAATCCCGACATGATCAGATACCCCAGCAGCGTATTCATCACACCTACAATGCCAAAGTGAATCACTTCCATGATAAAGTCCCTGTATTTTTCATAGAGTGCCTTGATCTTCATGACAACCCCTCTTTTCACACATATGATTTTACTTTCTGACTCCTGCCTGCTATACTTATAGTAATTTGCTTCGCAAATAACTATACGAGATCCGCTTCGCGGACTCGGTATTAGCGAAAAGCTTTGCTTTGCTTCGCAAAT
>RAYR01000016.1 GCA_003612405.1 bacterium 0.1xD8-71 | reverse complement strand
AAGTATTAAGAATAAAATACATAAATATGTAAAATAAGAGCGAGAGGGTGGAAAAAACCGCCTTCTTGTTTTTTATTATATAAGAAAGTAAGCGTACATAAAAAGGGAGGATTTTATGAGCAAAGATAATATTTATAAGCCCATCATAAACAAAATAGAAGAGTGGATCTGGTATGACGACCATAAGCCTGCCGGAGAATATTACGATAATGTGGAAGCACATGAAGAATACCGCAGATGGCATGACAGGGATTGTGTCCTGACAGGAGGCTGTCTGGAAGCGGACACGATGTTCAGTCTCTGGCTGCCGCTCAGGCATACCATTGTCAGGATAAATGATATGGAGGTAATCCGGCAGGTGGGAAACATATACAGTAAATATGATTTCTTAAGAGAGCTGATAAAGGGAAACAACCTGCAAAAGCTTCTGCCTGCATCTATGCCGATTACGGCAAAACTAAGCAGATTATTTGCGCTTGGCATGGGAAGGGAGAATGTATTTATACTTCCGGATAGACAGTTAAATTCCCTGCGGGGAAGAGATCCTTATTGGGATTATGTTCCGGCTTTTTTGCAGGCATCTTTTCCGGGAGGCGAGTTTGCTTCTTATTGGAGCAACCCACAGGAGCATCTGGAATGGATCAGACGGGAACATTTTCAGGTATTTTTTGACGGAGATATTTCACCGGAAAATATCAGGGACTTAAGCGGCTCAGGAAATGTCATGTGTTCCCTGGCGCCGGAGGGCGTGGAGGGTATGGAACATATGCTGGATTATTATATCCGTATTTTGCGGGAGCGAAAGAAATATTTTACGGAAGAAGAACTGATTGCCGCGGGCAGAATGGATTTGATGTTTTGTAAAGACAAAAGAATACAAAAGTTCAGTGACCGCGTGGCAAGAGGGGAAAAGAAGGCATTGGCACAGATAGCGGATGTGATGCGGGATTGATAAAAAACAGGTTTTGAGATAAGGAGTACATATGGAAAGACAATTTATGACAGAGCATTTAATACTGCTTCCCGGTAATAATCAAAGGGACAATGATTCTTTTATGGAGATGTTGTACAAAGACGGAGATTTCAGAATCTATTCCGGTGTTGCGTCAACGGAAAAGAATATCCAGATGTTTCAGAATTATTTTGAGGTAAACGAAAGCTGTTTTTATGCAATATTTGAAAAGGAACAGCGGGAGCATTTCATTGGATGAGGACTGGAGATTGTGGTGCAGGAGGAGCCGTGGGATATCAGGAGGCGCGATAATCGGGAAATGTGTTTTGGCAATCTGCGGGAGTATCTTCAGGTGGGCCGGAATTTTTCAATCGTGAGGAAAGAAGACTGGTCGTCGGAAGAATATGAGATGAGAGAGGACATTCCGGAGGAATATGATAAGTTGTATGTGTATGGAATTGATCTGGAAGATAATTTCGGGGAGATTTCCATTCCTCGAAACAGGAGGTGTCCGGATTCATACCTGACCAAGAGAATGGTGATTGTACTGTCAGAAACACCCAGAGGGGATACAAAGCAGAAAGGAAGCCGAACAACAAAGAAAAGAACCTGTGGAAGCTGTCGGATGGCGGATACTGTGTACTGGAAAGTAAATACAGGTCAAAGGACATTGTTTGCAACAGAAGGGGAGGAATTCAGTACCTGGGAACGGATCAGAAGGGAACCGGAAAGCCTGCTTCAGGCCGAGAAGGAGACAAGTGTATGAGGTACATTGTTTCTGATATTCATGGATGCTATAATGAATATATAAGATTATTGGATAAAATTCAATTCATGATTATCTTATGTATACATTTATGAAAAAACCTGTCGTCGGGATGTTTGCACAAAATGATGATTATTTTCTGGCCTATCATCTTTGGTTACAGGATGGCGGAAACCAGAGGTGTACAGGAAGAATGGACATATTGCGATTGACTGTGGCTGCGTGAATGGCGGAAGGCTGGCGGCGTTCTGTATTGAAACAGAAGAAGTGATATATGTGAAAGGAAATGCTTTCAATAAATAATAATAGAGGAATAGGGATGCACTATGTAACGAGCGATATTCATAATGATAACGTAAAGTTTGAAAAACTGCTGGAACGTCTGGCCTTGTCAGGAAATGACTGCCTGTATATTCTGGGAGACCTCTTTGACAGGACGGATTATAATCCGGATCCCGTGGGAGTGTACTTTAATATTTTAAAAACAGGAAATAAATGCAGGATGATAAGAGGAAATCATGACGACTGGCTTGCCAGGTATATTTTGAGCTATTATAAAACACCGGAAAGAAAACGAAAAAAGTTGGCAGCATATGAGTATAATACCTTTGCATTACTGACAGAGCGTTTGACGTCGGTTGATATGATGCATCTGGCTAAGATGATTTTAGAATGGCCCGTGCAGGATTGTATAGAAATTGATGGTGTCAGATATTTGCTGGCACATGCAATGACGGCCCATCCCCATAAGGTATATAGGGACGATTATTATATGTGGGGTGAGGGAGATGAACAGGAATTCTTAAAGAAAGGAATTGCCGGCTACATCTCTGTATGCGGGCATCACAACAAAGGCGGGGGAACCATCTGGAAGAACGGGATAGGAAACGTTTATATTTGCGATTGTGGCTCCGGTGATAAGAGTGGCCGTCTGGGATGTTTGTGTCTGGAAACAAAAGAAGAAATATATGTGTAGTTCGGAGGAACATACACAGAAAAAGGAGATGTAATGATGAATCATGTGAATCAGAAAATAATTAATGCAGTTATAGAAAAAGCTGAGAAAGTATGTCCTGATTCGGTGTCTTTAATAGGAATATATGGTTCGATTGTTACAGGAGATACGTATGAAAAATCAGATTTAGATTTGCTCATACTTATTCAGGACGATAGGGGTTGGCAGCTTGGCACGGGTTTTATCCTGGATGACAGTAAAGTAGGTTATGACATATATTGTACGGACTGGAACGGGCTTAGATATGATGCCGCATGCCATCATGCCCAGATTTCTAAATTGATGGATTCCCAAATTGTGTATATTAAAAATCGGGAAGCTTATGATGAACTGTGCAAATTAAGAGAACAGACAAAACGATTTCTGGCATCTGAGGAACGTTTCCATAGAGTAAATGAACTGATAGATAAAGCAAAAATATCCTATGCCAATGCTTCTTTACATGAGGAATTAGGACAGATCCGCCTGGATGTATTTGGGGTAATGTGTTACCTTATGGATGCAATTATGCTTTTTCATGGAAGATATTTTAAGCGTGGCACCAAAAGAATGATTGAAGAATTAGCAGAAGTACCTGTTGAAGAAACTTTTGTGGATAACTTAAAGAGCATAGCTTCAAGCAAAGATGTCTTGGAGTTAAGAGCTTTATCAAAAAGTCTTCTTTTATATGCGGAAGGACACTTGCAACAGGAGAAAGATAAAGAAGAGCCTTCCGCAAGCCTTTTGGGCACTTATGAAGAAATGTATTCAAACTGGAGAAACAAGGTAGAAGAGGCAGCTGAACAAAATAGTGTTTTCGCATCTTTCATGAATATGTGCAATTTACATTATATGTTTGCAGAGATTTCATCTGAGGCTGCCATAGGAACTTACAATATTATGGAAGAGTATAACCCTGATTGTTTAGAGGACAACGTCAGCTTATTTGATACATGTTTACAAAAATACGAGTCAGTATATAAAACAGCAGGAATAGCAGTTAAGCGTTTTCCGGGTGTGGATGAGTTTGTTGTAGATTATTTAGAGAAATAGGTTTTTATCACAAAATACTTGTAAATACTATTTTTCTCTGGAGACCATATGAGGTACATAAGAGTTCCTCTTATTATAAGCGTTATTTGTATTTACTTTCGTGCTAATGTGCGGTATTATATTAGCACGAAAGGAGTAATCATATGACTCAATTTGAACAATTAGATTTGTTGTTGGATGAATATGGGGGAACAATTCAGACTTTTCAGGTTATAAATAGCGGAATTAGTAAACCTGTGTTTTATGCATATGTGAAGGAACGAGGCTTGGAACAAGTTGCTCATGGAGTGTATGTATCGCTGGATACTTGGACAGATGCCATGTACATTTTACATTTACGTTGTAGTCAGGCTGTATTTTCTCACGAAACTGCATTGTTTTTTCATGCTTTGACAGATAGAGAGCCTTTGAAATATGCTATAACAGTAAGAACTGGATATAATCCAAGTCGCTTGCAGGAAGATGGCTTTCAAGTATATACGGTAAAAAAAGAATTACATGAAATAGGAACCACAACTATGCAGACATCATTCGGACATTCTGTTCCGGTTTATGATATGGAACGTACAATTTGTGATCTGCTTCGCAGTAGGAAAAATATAGAAATACAGGTTTTTCAAGATGCATTAAAGCAATATGCCAGACGTAAGGATAAAAACCTACGCATGCTTATGAAATATGCATCCATGTTTCATGTCGAAAAGATACTAAGACCTTATTTGGAGGTACTACTTTAGATGATAACAACGGCAAGGCAATTAAAGGATTTGATTCGTAATCTTTCAAAGAAAAAAACCGCTGATGCACAGATTTTGATGCGGAATTATATGACGGAACGTTTTTTAGAACGAATTTCTTTATCAGAGTATAAAGACCAGTTTATATTAAAGGGTGGAATGTTGGTGTCAGCAATGGTTGGCCTGGATGCCAGAGCTACCATGGATCTGGATGCTACTATAAAAGGCTTTAATGTTAGTGTAACGGATGTAGAGATGGTTATATCAAGAATTATATCAATACCCATAGACGATGGTGTTTCGTTTCGTATTAAACGGATATCGGAAATCATCGAAGAGGCAGATTATCCGGGCGTCCGTGTAAGTATGGAAACTAAATTCGACGGTGTGATCACACCATTAAAGATTGATATTTCTACAGGGGATGTAATTACACCAAGAGAAATTAAGTATAGCTTTAATCTTATGTTTGAAGATCGCACAATCGAGATATGGGCATATAATCTGGAAACGGTATTGGCTGAAAAACTGGAAACTGTTATTAGTCGAAATGTCACGAATACACGAATGAGAGATTTTTATGATATTTATATTCTACAAAAGTTGTATGGAGAACAATTCAAAAAAGAAGTATTATGGCATGCACTTGTGGCTACAGCCAGAAAAAGAGGTACATTGGAACAGATAAAATCTGGAGACATAAGAGAAGTGTTTGATGAAGTTGAATCAAGTTCGATTATGGAGAAACTGTGGAAAACATATCAAAAAAATTATTTTTACGCTGCTGACATTCCATGGCATATCGTTATGAAATCTATTCGATTTCTATATCAAACAGCTTATGACGAAAGGAATGTAACGCATGAGTAGAATATTATTGATTGAAGATGACACTATGATTGCTTCAGGAATTACTTATGCACTGGAAACGGAGGGCTATGAAACAAAACATGCCACGATGATTGCGGATGCCCAAAAATTGATTGAAGCTAATCAATTTGATTTGGCGATTATAGATATGCAGCTTCCGGATGGAAACGGATTTGAGGTAAGTAAAATGATGAAAAATACCAATACCTCAGTTATTTTCCTGACGGTTGTGGACGATGAAAATACGATTGTACGAGCATTTGATGAGGGCGCACAGGATTATATCGTAAAGCCTTTCCGGATTCGAGAGCTTTTGGCAAGAGTCCGCCGTATCCTGTCTACTAAAAACAAATATGTAGAAAATGATAACATTATCAGCATTGGACAGGCAACCATCCATACAGACGAGGCAAAAGTTTATGTGAATGACAGAATAATTGAACTTACAGCATTGGAATACAGGCTTTTGCTTATATTTGCAGGTAATAAAGGATCTCTGCTGTCCAGACAGCAGATTTTGGATAAAATATGGGATGCTGACGGCAACTTTGTTGAGGACAATACGCTTACCGTTTATGTGAAACGATTGCGTGAGAAACTTGGGGAAGCGGTAAACATTGAGACTGTGAGAGGAATGGGCTATCGTGTGGATTAGGAAAAAAGATATAGAACAGCTGTCGGAGTTCGTGAAAGGCTATATTTCGGGCGAAAAGCCTGATATTCGTGTTAATAGAGAAGGTGTTTTTAATATATTGAAAAATGATATCTATTCTCTTGTTGATAAGAAGAATGAACAGATAAAGGCGATTGAATCGGAAAGAGATATTCTCTCTGACTATATGGCAGATATTTCCCATCAGCTGAAAACGCCGATTACTTCCATGATGATCATGGCAGATTTACTGGAAGATGCAGAACCGGAAAAACAGGCAGAGTTTATTCATAACATTCAATTTTCATTAAATAAGATGGAGTGGCTCGTAGAGGCGCTCCTTAAAATGGCAAAGCTTGATGCCCATGCGATTGATTTTATAAAGAAAGATATCCATACATCGGAACTTCTTGAAGCCGTAAAACCATCGGTTGCAATACTTCTTGATATCAATAATCAGACAACGGAACTGAAAAATGATTGTGTCATACATTGCGATAAACGCTGGACAGTTGAAGCACTTACGAATATTATCAAAAATGCTATTGAGTATTCACCGAAAGATAGCGTTATAGTGGTAGACAGCGGAGAAAATCCTATGTATAGCTGGATTTCGGTAAAGGATAGAGGTATGGGAATGGACAGAACAAAATATGCAGCCCTCTTTAAACGATTTGAAAATTCCACGAGTGAAAATGGATTTGGAATCGGTATGCCACTGGCACTATCCATTATGAAAGGGCAAGGTGGAGATATCGATGTCGATTTTGGAGGGAATGGAGAAGGCACCATTTTCATTCTTAAATTTTTTAAGTGACAAAATTGTCACAATAAAATTCTCTTTAGTCACGGAACAGTCATTTAGCATTGTTAGGATTGAAAGTGAAAAAGGAGGAACACACAATGGCTGTTTTAGAAGTAAAAGATTTAACAAAGAGATATGGTCAGGGAGAATCGGAAGTAATCGCACTTGATCATGTTTCGTTTTCTGTTGAACGAGGAGAATTTGTCGCAATCATCGGGGCTTCCGGATCCGGAAAATCGACGCTTATGAATATGATCGGAGGAATTGATTATCCAACAAGCGGTTCAGTTATCATTGACGGAAACGAGATACAATCAATGAGTGAGGATGAGCTTGCAATCTTCCGTAGAAGAAATCTGGGAATTGTATATCAGTTTTATAATCTGATACCTACCCTTACAGCAGAGGAAAATATTGTATTGCCATGGAAACTTGATGGAAGAAAAGAGAATAAAGAACGTCTTCTGGAGATTGTAAACATGCTCGGGCTGGAAAAGCGGGGAAAACATCTGCCGGGACAGATGTCAGGCGGTCAGCAGCAGAGAGTATCAATAGGAAGAGCTCTTATTAATGAGCCGGCTTTTATTCTTGCAGATGAACCGACGGGAAACCTTGACAGTAAGACAAGTCAGGAGATTCTTGATATTTTAAAGTTTGCCAACCAGAAATACAAGCAGACGATTCTTCTGGTCACACATGACGAAAAGATTGCATTGCAGGCGAATCGTATCATCACAATCGGCGATGGAAAAATTATGAAAGACGAGGTGATGAAGTAATGAAAATAACATCACAGCTCGCCCTCAGCCAGATTAAATTAAATCGAAAAAGAACAAGGGGAAGTGTTCTGGCAATTTCTTTATCAACATCGCTTGTTACAGCGGTCATGTGCTTTGCAACAAGCGGCAACAAAATGCTTACTGATTTTTTAGGACCGAAATATGGAAATTATGGTGGAGCATATTTCATGATAGTTGCAATTCCGGCTTTCATTTTAGGATTGCTGATTGCTTTTATGTCGATGACAGTTATTTCAAATATTTTTACTGCAAGTGCGAATAAGAGAATACAGGAACTTGGAATTTTAAAATGTGTAGGTGGGACTGGAAAACAGGTAAAAGAGACAGTCATTTATGAAGGTTTGTGGCTCTGTCTGACAGGTATTCCATTTGGTCTAATTTTGGGGACAGTCGTTGGATATTTCGGTGTAAAAATAACAGGATATTTTGTCTCGGATATAAATGAACTTTCTAAGAGCATTATCATGAGACCGTTTTCGTTTTCTCTTTCATTTTATGTTTCCGTATGGACATATGTACTTGCAGCATTTTTTGCTTTTCTTATTGTATTATGCTCTGCTTATAAACCTGCCCAAAAAGTTGGAAAATTTACTGCACTGCAATGTATAAAGGGTGTTGCAGCAAATACAGACTTAAAAAAATCCGATGAAAACGATAGGTTTGTAGAAGCGGTATTTGGATATGAAGGAGCAATTGCATATAAGAATATAAAAAGAAACAAATCTGGTTATAAAGCAACGATACGGGCTTTGTCACTGGGAATTTTATTACTCCTGATAACAGGTGGGCTTTCAAATCAGGCAAATGAACTCAGAAATTGGATGGAATCAGATTCAGAAGAAGTGGTTGTGGATTACTGTTCTATCCGTGATATCGCAATGAATGAAAATACAGGAAAAAAAGAAGAAAAAATTGTAGTGCCGATTTCATCTGAAACTTACAATGATATAACAGGGAGTTTGTCAGAGTATGCGAATACTGAAGTTTACGGAATCGGAAGCGATGCCTGTACCTATAATGCAATACTGAATACGGATTTTCTTTCAGCGGATATGTCAGGAGTTCCTGATGTTTTTGATAAGAATGGCGAAACAGAAGTTTCTCTTGTCGCTATTGACAATAATCTTTATAAGAAATTATGTGACAGGGCAGGAGTGGATTATGGCAGCAATCTGTTAATAAACTGCTATCAGTATAATGACAACGGAAAAATAAAAACAATAAGTCCTTTCAATGAGAATACAACGAAAATTACATTAGTAAATGCAGCAGATAAGCAGACAGAACTTAAAATCGGCGGATTTTTATATCAGGAAGATTTAAAAGAACAGGGATTTCATGAACTGAATCCGAATCCGGTAAGAATTGTTGTTCCAGATATAGATGCAAGATATTTCGACTGGTATAGCACGCCGGATGATGAACAGGCTTATACGGCATATGCCAGAAAAGTAATGGAAAGATATTATCCAATTCTCACAGAAGATTCCTATGTTGAGCAGGGATATACCGTAAGAATAAGTCGCGCCGATACAATGGTTAAAATGTTGAATGTAGCAATTGTATTGGCTGAAATTGTAATGTATGGTTTTGTTAGCCTGATCATTATTATGGGATTTACAAGCGTAATCAGTACACTGACAACAAATATCAGAATCAGAAGCCGTGAGTTTGCCGTTTTAAAGAGTGTAGGAATGACGAATAAATCACTTTGCAGAATGATTTACAGTGAAAGTATTGTGTGTGTTATAAAAGCACTTGTACCCGGAGTTATACTGGGAATTGCAATTCCATTTGCCATCAACTTATCCATTCGGAAAGCTTTTCCGGTATTGTATCATATTCCATGGGGGACATTGGGCGTTGAAGCATTTGCTTTGATTATTATAGTATTGTTCATTACTCGAATTGAAATTAATAAGTTAAAAGATAAAAGCATCATTGACGAAATAAGAATGGACATTATGTAAATATGATTGGATTTAATGGGCTGTGTTACGGCCTTGCCTGTAAGGAAAGACGGAAGGAAATGTATGCACTATGTGACGAGCGATATTCATAATGATAATGTAAAGTTTGAAAAACTGCTGGGACGTCTGGCCTTGTCGGACAATGACTGTCTGTATATTCTGGGAGTATCAAGGAGAACAGAAAATGAAAATCGGAGTCATACAGGCGAGTTCGCAACGTGAGAAAAATAAGATTTTATTTGACGCAGTATGTAAATATGCAAAAGGTCACTCGGTGATTAATTTTGGATGTTTTGCTCAAGAAGAGAGGCAGTATTCTTATATAGAAATTTCCATTGAAATAGGTCTGTTGTTGGCAAGCGGCACTGTCGATTTTATTGTCACGGGATGTTCCTCCGGACAGGGTATGATGCTTGCCTGCAACACTATGCCGGGTGTACTCTGTGGATATACGCCGACGCCCCAGGATGCCTATCTGTTTGTGCAGATCAATGATGGAAATGCAGTTTCATTGCCCTTGGGATTAAATTATGGCTGGGCCGGGGAGATTAACTTAAATCATACCCTGGAGGCGCTTTTTTTGGAACCTTTTGGCAATGGATATCCGAAGCAGGAAGCAGAGCGTAAAATGAGGGATACCGCCAGACTGAAAGAAATCCGCAGGTTGTCTCAGATAGGAATGAAGGAACTGCTTGAGAAACTGGATGCAGAACTTTTGCAAAAGGTATTAACAAGAAAAAATGTAACAGATTTTATCATAGAGAACGGATCCAATGAGGCATTGGTGGAATGGATACGGGAAAAGTGTATTTGACCAAATCAGGAAAGGAAAGGAGCCCAAATGACACCCCAAACCATAGCATATTACAACCAAAACACCCAATCCTTTATAGAAAGAACGGTCCATTTGGATATGAGCTTTTCCCAAAATAAATTCATCAGCCTGTTAAGCCCGGGGATGAGGATTCTGGATGCCGGCTGCGGCAGTGGCAGGGACAGTAAGTTTTTTATGGAAAAAGGATTTGCCGTACAGGCCATGGATGGTTCTGAAAAGATGTGTCAGATGGCGCAGGAATACATTGGCCAGCCGGTAGTCTGCATGGCTTTTGAGGAGATGGATTGGGAGGAGGAGTTTGATGCCATATGGGCATGTGCCTGCCTGCTTCATGTGAAAAAAGAGGCTTTACCGAAGATTCTTGGACGCTTTCACAGGGCATTAAAGGAAGAGGGTATATTTTATGCTTCCTTTAAATTAGGGGACAGGGAAGAGGAGCGTCTGGGGCGTCTTTTCAGTGATTATCATTTAGAAGAAATAGAAAAGGTTTTCTTGCAGGACGGTCTGTTTGAACTGATAGAGAGTTATGAGACGCAGGATTCACGGCCCGATTATAAGGACAAGCCCTGGGTTAATATTATAGTGAGAAAGACGAAGCGGTAACCTCTTTCACAAAACCAGTGGACAGGCACAGAACTATAAGGTTATAATGGAACGTAATATTATCAATATCTGGAGGGGTTACTTATGAGGGAAGAAACATCTGGTAATAAGCCAGAAAGCAAAGCAGGGGTGAGAGGAAAGTTTTCGGGACGGATAGGGTATGTTCTGGCGGTTGCCGGTTCCGCGGTGGGACTCGGGAATATCTGGAGATTTCCCTATCTGGCGGCCAAATATGGCGGCGGCATGTTTCTGTTGGTCTATCTGATTCTGACGGTTACCTTTGGTTATGTGCTGATTGTATCGGAAACAGCCTTGGGGCGTATGACAAAGAAAGGGCCGGTGGGTGCGTTTCATAGCTTTGGTAAAAGTCTGCCGTTTCACTTTGGCGGCTGGATCAACGCGGTGGTTCCCATGATCATCGTGCCATATTATTGTGTGATAGGCGGATGGGTACTGAAATTTTTGATTGAGTATCTGCGTGGAAACGCAGGTATCCTGGCCGGGGATGGATATTTTTCCGAATTTATTGCGTCTTCCGGTAATGTAGAATTTTGGTTCCTGTTATTTACGTTTTTTGTGTTTGCCGTAATCCTGGCCGGTGTGGAACAGGGCGTGGAGAGAGTGACGAAAGTAATGATGCCTGTGCTGGTGGTGCTGGCTGTTTTTGTGGCAATTTATGTTATGACCCGTCCCGGTGCATTTGAGGGAGTCAAATATTTTCTGGTGCCGAATTTTGAGAATTTTTCCTGGATGACAGTAGTGGCCGCCATGGGGCAGATGTTTTATTCGTTGTCGATTGCCATGGGAGTGCTTTATACGTATGGATCTTATATTGACAAAGAAATGGATATTGAGAAAAGTACTTCGCAGGTGGAGATTTTTGATACAGGTATCGCTATGCTGGGCGGTCTGATGATCATTCCGGCAGTGTTTGCCTTTTCCGGCGGGGATATGGCAATGTTAAAGGCCGGACCATCACTTACCTTTATTACCCTGCCTAAGATATTTGCCAGTATGAGTGCCGGTGTGGTGATTGCCATTGCCTTTTTCCTGATGTTTTTATTTGCGGCGTTGACCAGTGCCATTTCTATTATGGAAGCCAGTGTGGCAACTTTACAGGATGAGCTGCACCTAAGTCGTGCGAAGAGCTGTCTGATTATGGTGGTGGTAACGTTTGTGCTGGGTTCTGCATCGGCGCTTGGCTATGGCATTTGGGATGGGGTGAGAATCCTGGGTATGCAGTTTTTGGATTTCTTTGATTTCCTGACAAATTCGATTATGATGCCGTTGGGCGCACTGGCGACCTGTTTCTTGATTCTGCGCGTGGTCGGCATTAAGAAAATTGAGGAGGAAGTGGAGATATCTTCCGCATTTCACAGGAAGAAACTGTATTGCTTCTTTTTGAAATATCTGGCGCCGATCTGTATTGCCATTATACTGCTAAGTTCCATTGCCAACGTATTGGGATGGATTTCGCTGTAAGGCAAAATACTCTGGAATGGGGATTGGTCATAT
The DNA here is from genome assembly GCA_003612405.1 of bacterium 0.1xD8-71. GTDB lineage: Bacteria > Bacillota > Clostridia > Lachnospirales > Lachnospiraceae > UBA3282. Next base: position 141,855 of record RAYR01000016.1, on the reverse strand, counting down.
AGGCATCCACGTAAATCATTTACGGGAAATAAAAAAATAAAATCGGGACAATATCAAAAACTATACAATTTTATGAGATTGTATAGTTTTCCTTTTTTTGAAATTGACAATGGTTTAGCGCAGTGCTATATTTCTTCCTAAATAGGAGAGGTGTTAGCAATGGATAATGAACAAAAGGCCAAAAATGGCGGTAATCAGGCGATGCTCAAGATCTGCGGATTTATTGTGGATAAGCGCAATCTGTTTTTCCTGTTGTTTGGGCTCCTGATCATTTTTTCAGCCATATCAAGAAACTGGGTGAATGTGGAGAATTCCATGTCCCACTATCTTCCTGACTCTACGGAGACCAAGCAGGGTCTGGATCTGATGGAGCAGGAATTTGTTACTTATGGAACCTGTAATATAATGGTTGCCAATGTGTCTTATGAGCAGGCACAGTCTATCGGGCGTGATCTGGAATTTATGCCGGGGATTTTTTCGGTGGAATATGACGATACGGAGGAACATTATAATAATGGTTCCTCCTATTATAATGTCACTTTTGACTATGATGAGAAAGATGACCGTTGTCTGGAGATGTTAGACCGGGTCAAGGAAAAACTTGCGGGATATGACTATTATCTTTCCACAACCCTGGGGGATATTGAGGCGGAACTGATCGCGGAAGAGATGAATGTCATCGTTGTTCTGGTGGCGATCGTGGTGGTGACGGTGCTTTTACTTACTTCGCAGGCGTACGCGGAGGTGCCGGTATTACTGATTACCTTTGTGGCGGCGGCTATCCTGCAAATGGGAACGAACTTTATCTTTGGAACCATTTCCTTTGTATCCAACTCCGTTACGGTAGTGTTACAGCTTGCCTTGTCGGTAGACTATGCCATTATTCTGCTGAACAGATATAAGGAAGAACATGCGAATCTGGAATCCAGGGAAGCGATTATCATTGCCCTGAGTAAGGCCATTCCAGAGATATGCGGCAGTTCCATGACTACCATAGGCGGTCTGATTGCCATGGGATTCATGCAGTATAAGATGGGGCCGGATCTGGCCATGTGTCTGATCAAATCCATCTTCCTGGCACTGGGATCGGTGTTCCTCTTGATGCCGGGTGTGATTATGCTGTTCTCGAAGCTGATGGATAAGACACAGCATAAGAATTTTGTTCCGGAAATTCCTTTTGTGGGAAAACTGGATTATGCCACAAGACATGTGGTAGCGCCGCTTTTTGTGGTGGTTATTGTGGGAGCCTATATGGTATCCAAGGATTGTCCTTATGTGTTCGGGGATACGACGATTACTCCGCCGATTCAGAACAGTGTCCAGAAGACGGAAGAGATGCAGACAGACAATTTTGGAGCCAGCAATATGGTAGCGCTGATCGTGCCGGCCGGAGATTATGAGAGTGAAGCAAAGCTCCTGGAAGATCTGGAGGCATGTCCGGAAGTGGACTACACCATGGGCCTCACCAATATAGAAGCGATGGACGGTTATTGTCTGACGGATAAGCTGACACCCAGGCAGTTCTCGGAGCTGATTGATCTGGATTATGAGGTGGCGGAACTGATTTACGCGGCTTATGCCGTGAATGATGAGGATTATGCAAAGGTGGTCAATGGTCTGCCGGAGTATAAGGTATCCTTGATTGATATGTTTATGTTTGTCTACGATGAGGTGGATGAAGGGTACGTCACGTTGGATGATGAGTTGCAGGATACGTTGGATGATGCCTACCGGCAGATGAACTTTGCCAGGAATCAGTTACAGGGAGAGAATTACAGCCGGATGCTGGTCTATCTGACGCTCCCGGAGGAGAGTGAGGAGACTTTTGCTTTCCTGGATAAGATGCATGAGATTGCAGGGAAATATTATGACGGCAAGGTGCTGGTCTGCGGAGAATCGGTGAGTCAGTATGATTTGCAGAAGACTTTTGGCCGGGACAATCTGGTGACCAATGTGCTTTCCATTTTGACCGTGCTGGTAGTGCTTTTGTTTACCTTTAAGTCCGCAGGTATGCCGGTGCTTTTGATTGCAGTGATTCAGGGCTGTATCTGGCTGAACTTCTCCGTGCCGGCGTTGCAGCATGATAATATCTTCTTTATGTCCTATCTGATTGTCAGCTCCATTCAGATGGGTGCCAATATCGACTATGCCATCGTCATTGCGGGCCGGTATATGGAACTCCGGGAGACCAACGGCAGGCGGCAGTCTATTATAGACGCCATGAACCAGGCTTTTCCGACCATTATTACGTCCGGAACCATGATGGTGGTGGCCGGTTTCCTGATTGGCAAACTGACTTCCAATGCGGCTATTTTTGGTATTGGGCGATCTCTGGGAAGAGGGACATCCATTTCTATCCTGATCACCATGTTTGTGCTGCCGCAGATTCTTCTGGTGGGTGATAAGATCATTGAGAAGACGGCCTTTGTCATGAATATGCCGATCCGGACGAAGAATGTCACCGGTCTGATGAAGGTAGACGGTCTGGTTCGGGGCAGGATTGACGGTGTTGTGACAGGTACCATGAAAGCCATTGTCAGAGGAAATGTGAGCGCCTATGTGGAGGCCGGCGATGTGATGGAACTTTCAGAGGAAGAATACAGGCAGATGGCGGATACGGTGTCCGAGGAATTGGCGAGCAGGGAGGTGACGGATCATGCATAAATCGAACAGGTTCGATGACAGGATCCGCTTTGCGGACCCGGATAAGTGTAAAAGAATATTGTCTTTCTTCTTAGCGGTGTTATTGGGTGTCCTGCCGGCAATGAATGTATGGGCCGAAGAGGAGGAAGAGGAACTTTCCGTGGAGGAGGAAGTCATCAGCGTAGAAGATGCCAACGAGACGATCGATTCCTATAATGATGAAGAGACGGAATGGGAAGAGATATACATAGAGGATCTGGAGGATTTAAAGAAGTTTTCCAGAAACTGTTGGCTGGATACTTGGTCTCAGAATAAGAAAGTGTATTTACAGGAGGACATCAATCTCTCCGGCGGTGAGTTTGTATCCATTCCGACTTTCGGCGGATATTTTGACGGACAGGGGCACACCATAAGCGGATTGACCATCAGGGATTCTGTGTCCTATACGGGGTTATTTTGTTACACACAGCCCACGGCGGTGATTGCGAATCTGAAAGTGGAAGGATCGGTGAGGCCCGCCGGGAAGCAGATGGTGGTAGGCGGTATTGTCGGGGATAACCGGGGGATTCTTTTAAACTGTGCTTATGATGGCGTCATAGAGGGCAATGATTATGTGGGCGGTATCGCAGGCATCAACGAACTGACCGGTATTCTTATGGAATGTAAAACCGGCGGTACAGTTACGGGGATTCATTACAGCGGCGGTGTTGCAGGGCATAATGTTGGCAATATCGTGGGCTGTCTGAACCAGGCAGATGTCAATATCTATAATGAAGATAAGGGGAAATCCCTGGAAGACATTAATATTGAGCAATATACGGCGGGACTGTTAAACCCGGAGGATAACAGCGACAAGGCACAGAAAGCATCCGCTATTACCAGCAATGTAGATACAGGCGGGATTGCGGGGCTGTCTACAGGTATTATACAGAACAGCAAAAACACCGGCACCATCGGTTATGAGCATGTGGGTTATAACGTGGGCGGGATTGCGGGCCGTCAGTCGGGATATATACATGCCTGTGAGAACGCAGGTGTCGTCTATGGACGTAAAGATGTAGGCGGTATCGTGGGGCAGGCAGAGCCTTATATTGCCGTGGATCTGTCTGAGGATATTGTGCGGCAGCTGTCCGATCATATAGATGTGCTGCATGATCAGATCGGGAACATGCTGGATGATGCGGGAAATGAATCGGATACCCTGTCGAATCGTCTGACGGTGATTCAGGATTTTGCCGACAAGGCATTGGATGACACCTATTTTCTTGCCGACAGGACTGTAGAGTGGGCGGACGGTATGACGGATTCTGTCAATGAGGCCATTAACCGGTTTGATTATGTGATGGAGGAGACGGCCAGAAATGACGGGGTAATAGACCAGAGCAAGGATGCAGCCGGCAATGTGAAAGATGCGGCCAAAGAACTGGAAGATATGGTTAATTCCATGGATATCTTTCAGTATATGACACCGGAGGAACAGGAGGAATATAATGCGGCTAAGAACGCCATCCGGGAAGCATCGGAGAAACACGCCGAGGATTATGCCGATTACATGAAGGCCTATAAGAATTATTGTATTGATGAGCTTCGGTTTTCAGAGGATAAATATAAGAATGGGGATCCAAATGAACTGGATCTGCGGCCTATCCTGGAAGAGACAGGGATGGAGAAGAATTGGTCTCCATCAAGTGATATTGAAGAATACATGAAAGTCACGGAATGGGTACACTGGATTGATTTTAATCCGGATGATCCGGATAGCAGTGATGGCGATAATACCGCTTCTTTTCCAGGGGATGGAGCTCAAGGAGACTTGGACCGGGAACTGTTAAACGATGTGGCACAGAAAATGGAAGATGATGATGCCGCACAGAAAGCTTCCGATTATGCCGATGATCAGTATGGAGGCGGCTATAAGGCTGATATGGAAAAGCACTTGGAGACCATGTCCGACATTGCTGCAAGACATACGGATGAGATGACGGAGGATGCCAGGAGGAATTTAAATGAAGCCATTGACCATGCCAAAGATGCTACGGAGAATCTGGAGACGGCAGGGAATCAGGTGAAAAGCATCATAGATACCCTGAATGAAAAGGAGGATATTGTTTTTCCGCAGCTGGGAGGCGACTACCGTTCGATGACGGGAAGTCTGAATTCCAATCTGAAAAGTATTTCGGAGAATATGGGATATCTGAATGATGAGATGTCAGCCTCCAATGATCTGTTGGGAGAGGATCTTACAGATATCAATGATCAGTTCAGTGAGATCATGCTGCTGTATACAGATGCGCTGGATGGTGTTCTGGATATGGATTATTCCGGTATTTATGAGGATAATTCCCAGGAAAATGCACAGGACAGTATTGATGCAACGGTTGCGGACTGTGTCAATACCGGTACTGTCAGGGCGGATCTTAATGTATCGGGAATTGCCGGAACCATGGCCATAGAATATGATTTTGACCTGGAAGGCGATGTGACAGGCATAGAGGATGCCAGGGCTAATTCTACGTTCCTGACAAAATGCGTACTCAGACAGAATATCAATGACGGTATGATTACTGCACAGAAAAGTTATGCGGGAGGCATTGCCGGATTACAGGAGATGGGGACTATTCTGGGTTGTGAGAACTATGGCAGGATAGAGAGCGAATCCGGGGATTATGTGGGAGGCATTGCCGGGCAGTCGTTGTCCCATATTACAAACGGTTATGCCAAGTGTACGATATCCGGCGGGGAATATGTAGGTGGCATTGTCGGTTCCGGAAGCGGTATCGAGAACAGCTGTGCCATGGTGCGGGTAAAAGAGGCCGTGGCTTTTTATGGGGCCATTGCCGGTGATGTGAATGATGAAGAGGCGGTACTGAATAATTACTTTGTGTCGGAGGAGATTGCCGGTATTGACAGAATCAGTTACAGCGGCAGGGCCGAGCCGGTTGCCTATCAGGATCTGCTTGCCATAGAAGGTCTGCCGGCCAGATTCCATAAGATGCGGATTACGTTCTATGCGGATGAGGAGGAGGTGGGGACTCTGGACTGTCTCTACGGCAGCAATGTGGAGGCGAAAGAGTATCCCAACATACCGGTGAAGGAAGGATTCTATGCGGATTGGGACATCAAGGAGATAGACAGGGTTATTGCAGATGAAGATGTAACGGTAGAATATGTGCGTTATCTGACAACTCTGGCAGGCAGTCAGCTCAGAGACGGCGGCCAGTCAGCAGTCCTGGTGGATGGAACCTTCCATGTGGGTGATGCACTGGAGGATACCAAGTGTGAGACCGCAGGGATTGTGATTGAGGACAGGGAGCCGGAAGAGATAGTGGAGCACTGGCAGATAGCCTTTCCGGAGGACGGCAATGGAAGCCACCAGGTAAGGTATCAGGCGCCCCAGGGACAGACGGAAGACATCGTGGTCTATATCAAGAATGACAGCGGATGGGCACAGGCCGAGACGGAGATGATGGGGATATATTACCTGTTCTCCGTAGATGGAAACGAGGCTGAGTTTGTAATCTGTAATACAACCGGCGGAATTATGGAGTACCTGGTTTATATTGTCGCAGGCACCCTGGCGGTCATTCTCCTGGTTGTGGTGATTGTCATAAGAGGCAGAAAGAAAAAGAAGAGACAGAAGAAACAGGTCATTCCGGAGACGGAAGAGACAGCATGATTTATTAATTGTATAAGGATCCATTCAAGGATGTAAAAAGATTCCGGGCAAAACCGGAATCTTTTTATACTATTACATATTAAAAATATCCTTTACAAAAAGGTAAGCTACGGTCAGTATCAGTCCCACGCAGAAGAGGAGCAGTCCAAAGGACATGCTTCTGGCGATCATCAGACTGTTTTCGCTGAGTTCTTCGTAGAAGAGAGCATATTTATGTTCATAATCCTGGTTCCTGGGCTGCTTTCTGTGAATGGTATGGTTCCCTAGCCATTGGAATCCTGCGGCTATGCAGGCGCACATATGTGTGAGGGGATTACCCTGCGGCAGTTCTCTCGGCAGTTTACTGTCACGAAGAAGTGTCCTGCGCAGCACGACCACGATTGTATCTACCAGGCTGTCCAGGAACCGGCAGATCATGCCAAAGGTAAACGGCAGAATCCGTAACAGCAAAGGACGGTAGAGCAGTTCCTCCAGGTCCATCCAGTGAGGCAGGCGGTTTACGTACTGCCTTTCGGTCGTGTCCGGACTAATCCGTTTCATCAGCCAGAAGCGCACAGCAACCAGATAAATCACTGCGCCGATGATGAAAGAGATTATGGCCCCGGTTATGTTTGTGATGGAAAAGTATGACAATTTTCGGGACAAAGGCGTAATTTGTAAAAATGATGCTCCCATATCGGCGACAGTATCCATGATAATACCGGGGAAAAATCCCATGACCGGCAGCAGCATTGCGCATATGACCAGAACCAGACTGCTTACCGGATTCATATACTGATGCCTCATACTGTCATATTTTTCCTGTATGACGGAATCTGTATTCTTTTCCAGGAAGAGGCAGACATAGAGTTTGGTCATATAGGCGATGGTCAGGCCGCCGCTGATCAAGAAGATCCATTCAATCCCTTTCATGAAAGAGGCAGTAAACAGACCGGTAACCCTGCCGGAACGAATAAGTGTGGTGTACTCCACAATACTTTCATGAAGCAGCGTCTTGCTGATGTAGCCGTTCCACAGAGGGATACCGCCGATACCCAGTGCGCCCATCAGGAAAATACCGTTGAGAAGAGGCTTTCTGCGGCCAAAACCGCGGATTTCGTTTAAGTCCAGCTTATGCACGTTCATAAAGACCACGCCGGCAGCCATAAAAAGGACCAGCTTGATCAGAGAGTGATTTACCATATGAAGCAGACTGCCCCGCATGGCAAGTGCATTTTCTTCCCCAAGCAGGCCCGACATGCCCACACCCACCAGAATAAAGCCAATCTGGGAGACGGAAGAACAGGCCAGGGTTCTTTTTAAGTCCATGGATAGCAGTGCCAGAAGGGCACCGATAACCATGGTACACACACCAAGAAGCAGGATCAGGGCGCCCCAGGCAGCAGAGCCCAGAAAGAGATAGGCAGTTAAAATCAAAATGCCGTACATACCTGCTTTGGTCAGGATGCCTGATAAGAGGGCAGATGCCGGTGCCGGTGCCACAGGATGGGCTTTGGGCAGCCAGATATGCAGTGGAAAGGCGCCGGCCTTTGCCCCGAAACCAAACAGGAGACACAGACCCGCAGCCCAGATCTGGGTGGAGGAGGTGCCGCTTTCCATGAGGATGCCGGACAGGTCGCAGAAATATAAAGTGCCTGTCTCGTCATATAACAGGAAAATGCCCATCAGCATCACCAGGCCGCCGATTACTGCCACTGCCAGATAGGTGCCGGCAGCCCGCAGGGATTCTTTTCTCTCATCATGGGCTACCCACACATAAGAGGTAAAGGACATGATTTCAAAGAAAACAAAAGTGGTGAAGAAATCTGCCGACAGGAAGACTCCTTCTGTGGCGCCCAGAGTGAGGAGCAGGAACAGGTAATACCGGTTACGGTTATGATAATGAGCAAAGTATTCCCTGGAAAAGAGAGTACTCATAAACCACATAAAGGCCGCAATTGCCCCGTACAGCGCGCGGAAACCATCCAGTGTAAAATGAAGTCCCATACTGCAGATATCAGGAAGTTCCACAAGAACTCTGGATAAATCCGGGCGGGTCACTGTCTGCACAGCCAGATAAAGGCATAGCAGAAAGGTAATGCCCGTGGCGGCATCAGCCAGATAATCCCTTACGGCCTTTTGAAAGCGTCCTGTGATATAACATAAAAGTGCTGCTGCCATGGGCAGAAAAATGATAGTGTAGATTAACAGATTCATACTAATATACCCCCGTTGCCACATCATAAAAGAAATCTACAATCGGTTGTGAATGTAAGCCAAATATTATGATAAAGACAGTAAATACGAAAAGCGGAAGAAGCATTTTCCAGTTAGGATCATGTACGTTTTGGATCGGGCCGTCATCAAAGTCTTTCCCGGGAAAGAAAGCCCGCACTACGATGGATAGCATATAAATGGCTGTCAGCAGTGCCGACAGCAGCAGGCAGGCAATCCCGGCATAGGCCAGGGAATTCCTGCTGTTTACCGCCGCTCCGGCCAGGTTCCACTTGCTGATAAAGCCGGCCAGACCCGGTACCCCCATGAGCGCAAGGGAAGAGACGGTAAAGATACCGAATACACAGGGCATTTTGTACCCTAGTCCGTTCAGTTCATGCACATAGCGTTTATCCGTCTGATGCATGATGGCGCCGGCACAGAAGAAAGAGCTGATCTTCATCACAGCGTGAAATACCAGGTGCGTTAGGGCGCCTGTCAGTCCCAGCGGCGTCATGATAACGGCGCCGAACAGGATATAAGAAAGATTGCTGATGGTGGAATAGGCCAGTCTGCGTTTGATATGAGTCTCTTTCAATGCCCGGCTGCAACCGTACACGATGGTGAACATTACCACGATTATAACGGTGGTCTGCGCCCAGGTACCATACAGAAATTCTGTGCCAAAGCTGTAATAGGTCAGGCGGATAATGGCAAAGGCGCCGGATTTCACCACAGCCACTGCATGTAGCAGTGCGGTGACAGGGGTAGGTGCGACACCGGCCTGCGGAAGCCAGGAGTTAAAAGGGCAGACCGCCGCCTTGACACCAAATCCCATAAAGGCCATCACATAGATTAGCAGCAAAATGTTGTTTTTATCTCCAATTTTGCCCGGATCCAATACGCCGCCGAGAATAAAGTCGGTGGTGGTTCCATAGACGATCACCATGATCAGGCCGATAAAGGCAAAAGCGGCGCCGCCCAGAGAATAGTAGAGATATTTTCTGCTGGCAAGAATGGCCTCTCTGGTCAGGGTGTGCATGACGAGAGGCACGGTAACCAGGGTCAGAAGTTCGTAGAAGAAATACATGGTCAGCAGATTGGCGGCAAGGGCAATGCCCAGGGTTATGCCGTAGGTCATGGTGTAGAACAGGAAAAAGGTGTTCTCATGTTCTTCCTTCGTCATATATTCAAAGGCATACAGGGTGGCAAAAGGCCAGAGGCCGGAAACCAGGCCGGCAAATACCATGCTCATGCCGTCCACCCGGAAACTGATATTCAGGTCGCCCGTAAAGTGGGCGAGCAGGAAGGTACTCTCGGAATGATGTAATAACAGATACCATACCAGAATACTGTTTAAAATGACAGCTCCCTCCAGGAAAATTTCCTTGTGGCTTCTTTTGCGAAAGGGAAGCACTGGCACCAGAATCCCGGCAAGTAAGGGTATCAGTATAATACAGATAATCATAAGGCTTCTCCTTTCTTATATCAGGGTGCTGACGAAATCCGTCAGTGTATCAACAATCACAGTGGGAAACAGGCCGATCAAAACTGACAAAATTGTCATAAATAAAATCGGTATCGTCATCAACGGACAGGGTTCCCGTTTCTGTAATGTCTGATAATCATAATCTGTTCCGGGAAAGAATCCCCGGATGGTAAGCGGCAGCAGATAACCTGCGGTAAGCAGGGCGCTGACAAGCAGGATGGCCGGGCCTAAGTAACGGAATATACCAATATCGCCGGCAAGTCCGCCTATGGCCAGATACCATTTGCTCACAAAGCCTCCGGTGGGGGGAATACCGATCAGTCCCAAGGATACGATGGTATAGCACCACATGGTAAGCGGCATTTCCTTTCCGATGCCGCGCAGTTCATCGACTTTTGTTTTGCCGGTGGTATAGATAATTGCTCCGGCGGTCAGAAAGAGGGTTCCTTTGATAAAGCCATGGGCCAGTACATGCAGGAGAGAGCCTGTAAAAGCTTCTTCGTTCATCACGGCAAGACCAAAGAGGATGTAGGAGAGCTGGCTCACAGTGGAGTAGGCCAGTCGTTTCTTCAGGACAGGTTCCCGGTAGGCCAGCATGGAACCCATGAAAACAGTGACCAGCGCTAGGGCCAGCCATGTGGTCTGCACCCAGGTGCCGCGTATAAAGTCTGCGCCAAAGATATAGTAAATCACCCGGATCAAGGCCAGTACACCGGCTTTGACAATGACTGCGGAGAGGGTTGCGGATGCCGGCGCAGGTGCCGCCGGGTGGGCAGTGGGCAGCCAGGCGTGCATGGGAAACATACCGGCCTTCACACCGAAGCCCAGAATCATCATAAAAGCAAGAAACAGAAAGAAACTGCCATCTTTGGAAGCCGCAGAGACCTGTAAGACGCCGCCTGCCGTGAAAGTCAGGGTATCACAGTTCTGGCAGAGAAAATAAATCCCAAACAGGGATGCATAGGCGCCGCACAGGGAGTAGAACAAATATTTCAATCCTGCCATAATTGCCTCTTTACTGCCTGTGTGCAGTACCAGAGGGAAGGAGGACAGGGTCAGCAATTCAAAGAACAGATAAAACGTGATCAGATTGCCTGCAAAGCAAAGGCCGTTCAGGACACCGAAAGCCATTAGGTAATAACCATAGTAACGCTTCTCTTTCTGTTCGTGTTTCATGTAGGCAAAGGAAAAAAAGCCTGCACAGAGAAAGACAATCACTGTCAGAAGAGAAAAGAGGATACTGATCTGGTCTATGTGAAAATAAACCGGCAGTGTTCTGGTCAGGTAGAATAAAGTAAAATCCTGTTTTACCCGGGTCAGTGCAGTGATAGCCAAGGCACCCGTGATGACAAGGCAGGTTCCGGTTGTTACCGTGAGCAATTTTCTGCTCAGGTCTTTTCTACAGACCAGAAGACAGACTCCGGCAAGAATCGGAAAAAGGATTGGTAAAAGAATCAGATACATGTCATCACCTCCTTATGCAAACATCGCAAGCCCCTGCTCGATCATATTGACGACCGGCTGGGAACTGACACCCAATAAGATATTTACTATCACAAATAATACCAGTACGACGGCATGGACCTTCATATCCTTAAAGGTGATACAAGGATAGGAAGTATCGCCTGTCACAGCATATATACGAATCACTGTTTTCATGAAATAGATGGCATTTAGAACCGTACTGATTCCCAGGACGATCAAAGCCGCCAACATCTTGCCTTCCACCTGGACGGCGGCCTGGGCAAATAACAGCTTGCTGATAAAGCCGGAGAACAACGGCACACCTACCATGGACAGGGAACCGGCGGTAAAAGCCACCCCCGCCCATTTATTGCGGTAACCGGCACCGGTCAGATCAATAAATTTACGGCTGCCGCCGGATACCTCTGTAAGGCCGATAGCGGCGATAAACAGCAGGGATTTGGTGGCTGCGTGGGAGAGGATATGGAAGATGCTGGCCACCATACCGGCCTGTGTTCCCATGCCGAATCCCATATAGATATAGCCGATCTGTGCCACCGAGGAAAAGGCGATCATCCGGCGGATGTCATTTTCCTTAATGGCGCTCAAAGAACCGAAGATCATACCCATCAGTCCAAAGACAAACAGCACATCAATAATCCGTGTATTGTTAAAGATATCGAAACCGATCACACGGTAAATTATCTTGATCAGTAGGAAAATATAACCCTTGGACACCAGACTGGACAGAATCGCGGCTGAGGATACCGTGGAATATCCATAAGCGTCCGGCAGCCAGGCGTGAAAAGGAAACAGAGCGCTTTTAATACACAGTCCCACGCACATCAAAGCCACGGAGACAATCAGCGGAATCTGGTATTCGCCGGTCTGTATCAGAACAGACACGGATTCTTTGATATTGCTCATCAGCAGATGGCCGGTCAGATCATACATGATGCACAGACCGAACAATAAAAGCCCGGAACCCAAAAGGCTCATGATCATATAACGGACAGCTGCTTCGATTGTGCGTCCTACCTGGCGGATCATGATAAGGCCGCAGGCGGAAATGGTATTAATTTCCACAAACACATAAGCCGTAAACATGTCGTTGGTATAAACCAGTGCCAGCAGGGAGCTCAACAGCAGGTTGATCAGGATGTAGTAGAGATTATGTTTGCTCTCTTCCACCTCATCAAAAAGCTTGTGTGCGCCGCCGGCCATGGACAGGTACATGATGATACAGAAAAACAATGCCATACCTGCTTCCAGGACACCGGCACGGATTTCATTGCCCCAGGGAGCCGGAAAGTGTCCCATCCAGTAGACGAAGCTTTCCCCGGTACCCAGCAGGTATACAAGAAGGATTCCCGACATGACACCCACCGCCGCGATGACGATCCGGTTTACCACTTTGGCTGCTCTTCCGGGAAGGATGGAACAGATGGTGCCTGAAAAAAGGCTTAACAGGATGGAGAAAAAAGGAAAATTACAGACAAAATCCATTTATCTTCCCTCCTTTTTAAGCTGTGCGGCAATCTCATCCAGATTCAGCGTATGGTATCTGAGATAAAGACGTATGGTCAGGGAAAGCATCAGCGCAGATACCGATACTGATACCACAATACCGGTCAATACCAGGCCGCTGGGAATGGGATTGATGTATGCTTCCACACTGGTCACACCATTGGTGACAATAGGAGCGGCCCGGCCGGCAATATATCCTTTTTCAGCCAGAAAAAGATAGATGGCGCTGTCCATGATATTTAAACCGATGATCTTTTTGATCAGGTTGGTCTGTAACAGAAGATTGGTGAAACCGATACAAAATAAGATCGCAGCCACCGCCTCCCCATAATTTACCAGAAGATTCGGGCCCATCTTAAAACCCTCCTTTGCGGAACATTGCATAAAAAGCATACATTGTGCAGGCAACCACCAGCCCCACGGCGATATTGAGGGGCAGAATCAGGCCGCCCGAAAGAATCGCACCTGGTGTGCCATTCGGAATAATACTGTGCAGATGGTTGGCACCTGTGTAGAAGGAGTAACTTTTGGCCAGGCAGTAGAAAGAGAGGGAAAAGAAACAGATCCATTTATAAGTCTTTTCCGTAAAGAAACGCTCTGTCTTCTGGAAGCCAAAGGCATTTAAATATAAGATCAGTCCGGCGCCAATGACGGCACCGCCGGAGAAACCGCCGCCCGGGCCAAGGTGTCCGTTCAGTATGATATAAATACCAAAGATGATAATGATCGGAACCAGAAAGGTCGCCACCAGTTGTAAGATGGCATCATTTTTGGGTTCGTAGATACGGTCGTTGGGATTCATCTCCTTCGTCAATGGATTCACTTCTCCCTTTTTGTTCTTATCCAGACGTAACAGGATCAGAACCGTAATCGTGGCGACGAAGAGCACATGAGATTCCCCCAGCGTATCAAAGGCCCTGTAATCCAAAATCATACCGGCCACAATATTAACGGCACCGGTTTCCTCCAGCCCCTTTTCGATATAACGGCCGGCCACCTCGTTATTGACGGGTTTGTCAGCGGCACCTGTGGCAGGCAGATAAGAAATGGTCACTAAAAGCAGTGCCATCAGAAACAGACAGAAAAGGATACTTGTAATTTCATACAGACTGTGAAAAAGTTTCAGTAATGCATTGTGTTTGGTATCATAGACTTTATCCAGAATGGCATCGTGTTCCTTTTCCTGGCGAAGCAGCATTTCTGGATCTGCTTCATATTCTTTCTGTGGACGCATTTCCACGTTTCCAAGATAGGGGTCTTTGCCTCCGCTCAGCCATCTGAAAAAATGAAAGGCAAAAGTTTTATGATATTCTTCGGCAGATTTTTTCTTACTCATCTTTTTTCTCCTCCGTTTTCTCTGCAACATTGATGGCATGTATTTTTTTGAGCGTTACAAAGAATAAAACGCTGGTGATACCTGCGCCAACGGCGGCTTCCGTGATGGCAAGATCCGGAGATTCCAGGCAGATCCATAATAAGGACATGACCAGGCTGAAAGACATGTAGATTAAGACAGAATTTAGCAGATTCCTGGAGAAACTGACCGAAATGGCACAGATGATCAGAAGTCCCATTAAAATCATTTGAAAAGCAGTCATAACCTATCCTCCTTTACATCCTTTGTCATATTCCGACCGGCAAGTTCCTGCTCTAATACGTCAAGATCTTCATAGATTTCACAGCGCTCAGACAGGTTTTCGTTGGTAGTGGCCTCCAGTCTTGCAAGCACATGAGAAGAGACCGGGGAGGCAAACCACAGAAAGCAGATAATCAATAAAATCTTGAGGGTAGTGTAGTTAAAACCGGAAAAGATCATCAGACCAATCAGACAGGAAGTGATACCCAGGGTATCACCCATAGCGGCGGCATGCATCCGGTTAAGCACATATTGAAAATGAAACACGCCGAATAATTCTGTAAAAAAGATGACTACACCACAGATTAAAAAAGCGCTGCCAATGATAATTTTGATCCACTCAAGCGTTCCCATCAGACAAATCCCCCTTTACAGTATGGTCATTATCGGAGTCCTTCTTATGGTGTTTTTCCTCATAGATACCAATATATACCTTGGAAAGAACGACCACGGCCAGAAAACTGATCATGGCATAGATCAGGCAGATATCTATCAGATAGCCTTCCTTAAGCATCAGGGCAAGGACGGCGATCATGACCATGACCATGGTTCCCATCATGTTGACAGCCATCAGTCTGTCGGCAATCAAGGGGCCCCTGACGGCACGGATCAGACAGGCCAGAAGCATAAAGGATAACAGAATCAGCATGGTGATATAGATTGTGTGATAGATCATCTCAGTCTTTCCTTTCTATTCTTTCCAGTAGTTTTACAAAGACAGAGGAGTCAATGCCCATGGCAAGTTCTTTATCCAGGCAGTGCACGGTATATATGTTATCCTTCAGGGAGACAGTGATGGTGCCTGGTGTCAGAGTAATAGAGTTGGCCAGCAGCACCCGTGCAAAAGTAGTCTTTAAATCTGTCTGGAAATGAACGATGGCCGGTTCCGGCTCATATTCAGCACTGTAGATCATTTTAAAAACTGCTCCGTTTGCCTTCAGGATTTCAATGATGAGTGTTATCAGGTAATGAATCAGAAGGGGGGCCTTCTTGCATAAGAAAAGATCATAACCGGGCTTATAATTGAGGAATTTACAGATAAACCAGTACATAGCCCCGGCAATGACAATTCCAAAGACAGCGATTTCCAGTGTAAACTGGCCGTTAAAAATAACCCATACAAGGAAAAAAAGTATGAACATTTTAGTTTTCCTCCGAAAAATTTCTACCTATTAAAATAAGGTATCCATAACCGTAGCTATTATGGACCTTATTTATGGAAGTGTCAAGAAGCATTTGGCATTTGAGGCGGGGGAGAATCTTCGATGTGAACAGAAAGAAATACAATGCATCGTTTTTACGCTTGTCATTCATGGGGGAATCGGCTAAAATGTGAGTGTGGAATGTAAGTCAGGGAGGTTTATATGAAATATTTGATTATTGGGGCAGGCGGTACCGGCGGCAGCATCGGTGCATATATGACAGAGGCAGGTAAGGATGTGACCTTGATTGCGAGGGGGACGCATTTGAAAAAGATGCAGGAGGAAGGCCTCAAGATGGAGACCACGCGGAAAGGAAATTATACGGTCTTTCCCGTGCAGGCTGCGGATATGGAACATTATGACGGACAGCCTGATATCATCTTTGTATGTGTGAAAGGGTATTCCCTAGAAGATGTCATACCCTTCATCAGACGGGTGGCGAAGGAAACTACAATAGTTATTCCGATTCTTAATATCTATGGGACCGGCAGCAGATTACAGGAAGAACTGCCCGGTCTGCTTGTGACAGACGGGTGTATCTATATAGCAGCGGAGATTAAGGAGCCGGGTACTATCTGGCAGAATGGAGATATCTTCCGTATCGTGTATGGCGTGCGGGAGAAAGAGGAATTACGGCCGGAGCTTCTGGAGGTGGCAAAAGATTTAAAGGAAAGCGGCATTGAGGGTATATTGTCAGATAACATCAGACGGGATGCCTTGCAGAAATTTGCCTATGTGTCTCCCATGGCGGCCTGTGGTCTCTACTATCACGTTTCCGCCGGCGAGGTGCAAAAGACCGGGGAACCCAGGGATACCTTTGTGAAGCTGATGAAGGAAGTGGATGCGCTGGCGGTGGCCATGGGCGTTCCTTTCCTGGTCGATATTGTGACCACCAACTTACAGATTCTGGATTCTTTAAATTCGACAGCCAGCACCTCCATGCAGCGGGATATTTATGCCGGCAAGCCTTCTGAGATTGACGGATTGATCTACGAAGTGGTGCGGATGGGTAAGAAGTACGGCGTGCCCACACCTGTCTATGAGATGGTGGAGAAAAAGGCGCGGGAAGATACAGAGAAGAAATTTAAAGAAAAATACCTGGCAGGCGAGATAGAGTTTGAGGCCATTGATGACTACAGCCAGGAGTGGGGATTCAGTGAGACTCCGGAGACTCTGCGGGAGTATCTGGGACTCAATGAAGAGGAAGAAGATGCCTGGATAAGCGTGGGCGATGAAGCGCTCAAACAGCTTCTGGACGGGCAGAAATAAATTATTACAACATAGAGACAGAAGAAAAACGCTGGCCGCTTGTCTGACCAGCGTTTTGGTTTACCGGTTTAATTCTATAAGAATTTATATTTCCTAATTTGCAGCAATTTCCTTCCTGTGTAGATACAGGATAGTGAGGAAAGAAAAGATAAAAATATAGCCAAGAGAGTTAGTGACAAGGGCTGGTATATCTATAGTCATGTCCGGATTGTTGGCGCGCATCCCCATACAGTAGATGGAATAAGGATAGTCAAGGCCGTGGTCACGGTTGGTTATCATCAATCCAAGGATACCGCCCAGAAGGGCAATGCCAATGGGAATGGCAAATGAGCGGATGATTAAGGATAACAGAAGCTGCACGCAGCAGATGACCACAGTGCCCAGGACGCCGCAGACGAACCATTCTGCAGCGACTGCCGGGAAGGGGCTTTGAATACCGGCAAATCTGCCGCATACATAAAATAAAAGAAAAATCCATAAGTTACCCAATACAGCCATCTGCACTGCCTGCGTCAGCTTGCCCAGATACAGACTAAAGCGCGGTATGGGAGCGGTGAGAAAGCTGTTCCAGTTGTGGTGTGTATGCTCCAGCCTCCACAGATAAGAACAGTAGGTACCGATCAGCGCAGGCATAAAGAAGTAGCAGAGAAAGAGAGAGTGCTGACTCCAGAGACTGAACCATTCGGATTTTAAGATACCAAGATTCATTTTATAATTCATGGTGCCGAAGAAAGCGGATATCATAGGCAGGGCAAAAAAGGCCAGCCATACCGGACTTCGTTTCAGTTTCAGCCGTTCAGCCTTGACGGCTTTATAGTAAGATATGTTCATGTAGGTTTCCTCCTTATTTTGTCAGACTTCCTTGCGGGTAAAGGCAACTCTGCCGGTCATATAGAAGATGGCAATCCAGATAAATACCATGCCTATGGCACAGAGTTCTATGGCAGAATGTTCTCTGTAGAAATAGGTCACTACCCGGGTTTCCACATTCCAGTCCATGCTCACCAGGGTGCAGGACAGAAATCCGCCCCAGGGCAGGAAGGAATACATTTTAATAAACATCAGGATCAGGCCCAGCAGGGAACCGCACAGACCTACCACCAGAGGAATCATCTGGTTAAAAAACAGCAGGGACAGATTTAGCTGCAATAAATATAAAGAAAAGCAACATCCCAGGTTTAATAAAAAGGCTGACAGATAATAGTGCGGATAAAGTGTATCCGTATAATGATAGCAATATCCCAGAACCAGTAAAAAGAGAATCTGGGCAGCGCAGATAGCTGCAACGAAAAGGAAACCGCAAAGGACCTTGGCATCATAGAGGATGCCCGGCCTTCGTAGTGTCCGAAGCTGCTTGTAGGTATTGCCCTTGTGTTCCAGGTCACTGAGACGGGAGGCAAGCACTGACATGATGGTGGGCATCATGATGACATTGAGCAGGGGCAGGCTGTAGAGCAGGTTGAGCCAGCCCTGGGTAAGTTCTTTTTCATCTGGATTTTTGGTGGCC
Organism: bacterium 0.1xD8-71; assembly: GCA_003612405.1. GTDB lineage: Bacteria > Bacillota > Clostridia > Lachnospirales > Lachnospiraceae > UBA3282. The sequence goes on along the minus strand of RAYR01000016.1, from coordinate 123,249 downwards.
CAGAGAAACCACACAAACTGGATGCCTGTCAGAGCGGCCATGGTCAGTCCGATTTTTCTTCTTTTGATTTTCTGAAATTCTGTCTTCAGTGTGATCATAAGCTGGTCTCCTTTCCGGTCAGGGATAAGAAAATATCTTCCAGACTCTTTTCCCGTTTCTCTATGCGGTAGAGAGATATATTCTGCGCAATCAGCCGTCTGCACAGGTTGGCCACATAGGAGTCGTCCATCATGGGAAACAAAAGGTAATCTTCCTCCTGCGATATATCTATGCCATCCTGGCGCAGCAGGTCCATGGCAATGGCTGTATGGCTGACACGCAGCGCAATCTGGGATTTGGCATGGGAATGAAGAGATTCCAGAGCGTTCTGATAGACTAATTCTCCTTTGCGGATGATCCCGACATGATCCGCCATCTGGTCGATCTCACCAAGGAGATGGGAAGAAACCAGTATAGTCATACCATAGGCGTCCGGCAAGGAACGGATCAGCTCACGCATTTCCTGGATTCCGGCAGGATCCAGTCCATTGGTGGGTTCGTCCAGGATCAGGAGCCGGGGAAATCCCAGCAGAGCTGCGGCCAGACCGAGACGCTGCTTCATGCCCAGAGAATAGTGATTGACCAGTTTCTGGCGGGCAGCGTCCAGACGGACGATTCTAAGTACTTCATCAATATCTTTTGCAGAACAGCCTTTGAGGGTTTGTACAATACGCAGATTCTCCTCTCCGGTCAGATGCCCATAATAGCTGGGAGATTCTATTAAAGAGCCGGTCTGTGCGAGCAGTTTAATGCGGTTGTGTTCATTGACCGGTGTGCCAAAGAGTGTGATGGTTCCGTCCGTGGGCCGGGCCAGACCAAGGATCATCTTCAGCGTGGTGGACTTGCCGGCACCATTGGGCCCCAGGAAGCCGTAGACAGCACCCGGAGGGACCTGCATATTAACAGAGCTGACACAGCGGACACTACCGTACTGTTTTGTGAGATTATGGGTTTCTACCAGATTTTGTTTTGGCATAATGTATCATCCTTTCCTGTGTTATGAATTTTGATACCTTTAGGATAAAGGAGTCTGCTTACAGCGTGATGAAGGAGAGATTACATTTACATTAAGAAACAGATGTATATCTTTCCTTAAAATGTGGTAAGCAATATAATATTGGCAGAGAGAGTTTTAAGTGGGAAAAGGAATGTATCAAAGTCTTTTGATCTGGGATGGAGGAGATTTGCAAATGGATATCCATGAATATAAAATCTTACTGGTAGATGATGAGAAAACATTGCTGGAGATGGTGGCGGGATTTCTAAAGAGAGCCGGTTTTCATCATGTGGTCACAGCAGGGAACTGTAGACAGGCCAGGGAACTGTTTCATAAAGAGACACCACATTTAGTCCTGTTAGATGTCATGCTTCCTGACGGGGATGGATTTACCCTTTTTGAGAGCCTGCGGAAAGAATCGGAAATACCCGTTATTTTTCTGTCAGCCAGGGACGAAGATGAGAACAGGCTTCGGGGACTGGGCTTAGGCGCGGACGATTATATCACGAAACCTTTTTTGCCGGAGGAACTGATCCTGCGGGTCAAGGCTGTGTTGAAGCGTGTGTATCGGATAAAAGATGCCAGGGAAAATGAAAGTGTTTTGCTGGGGGACTGTCTTGTGGATTTAGGGAGCGGTGTTGTGCATTGGAACAGGGGTGAAAAGGCCGGCGCAGGTGGAATGGATACGGAGGTTGCACTGACGGCAAAGGAGTATGCTATCCTAAAGAAACTGTCTCAGGAAAGAGGGCGGATCGTGACCATTGACGCGCTGTGTGATGCGGTCTGGCAGGAAGAAAACTATGGGTATGAGAATACCCTGATCGTCCATATCCGCAGACTGCGGGAAAAGATAGAGGAGGATCCCTCCCATCCGAAATATCTTTTGACGGTAAGAGGACTGGGATACAGACTGGTATAAGGAAGATGAGACATGAAAATACAATATAATGGCAGAAAATTAATGAAAGTGGTTCTTTATGGAATCTCAGTGATTATCATGATCATTGTTCTGGTGGGTATATTGAATTTTGTATTTCTGCTGGCAGGGGGGTATATTTACAGCAATATGAGCTGGGATTATATTGCCGGCGGAAAAGTGATGGAAGCGCTCACATACACAGATCAAGGATATGTGCTGGCGGAGGATATGTTTCGCAAATTGGAAGAACAGGATCAATTTGCAATGCTTCTTAATGAAAAGGGAGAAGTGGTGTGGAGTGTGCGCAAACCGGAGGAACTGAAAAATACCTATACGCAGGCTGATATTGCCCGTATGACCCGTTGGTATCTGAAAGGATATCCGGTACAACTGCGGGTATGGGATGACCGGATTATGGTAGTCGGCATGCAAAAGGATACTGCCTGGAAATACAATCTGGAATTTCCTATTTCCTGGATGGATTTTGTTATGAAAGCCTGGTGGTATTATTTTGCAGCAAATCTTGCCTGGATTGTAGTGTTGGTCTTCCTATTTACAAGACGTTTTATGAAAAGTCGGGAGCGGGCAAGGATAGAATGGATTGCAGGGGTATCCCATGATATCAGAACTCCATTATCTGTGGTGATGGGATATGCGGATACCCTGGAACATGATACAGGCCTGTCAGAAGAAGCAAGACAACAGGCAGCTGTCATCCGGCACCAGAGTATCGTGATGAAAGAACTGATTGCGGATTTAAATCTGACTTCCCAGCTGGAATACTCCATGCAGGCGCTTAGAAAAGAAAAGGTACGTCTCGCAGAAATGATCAGAAGTACCGCGGCAGAATTTCTCAATGATACCCTGTCAGGACAACTGAAGATTGATGTGCGGATGGATGGGGACACAGAACATATATATGTGATGGCAGACCGACAGCTTCTGGTGAGGGTGTTACGGAATCTGATCAACAACAGCATCAAACACAACGGACAGGATAAGTCCGTAAACATTCAGATATCCATGTGGAAAGAAAAAAGAAAATGTTATATTCGCTTTGAGGATAACGGTGTGGGCTATTCCCCGGAAATTCTGCATGGATTGCAGAGCAGGAAAAAGGGCGGTGCAAAGCAGAATATTCACGGACTTGAAATTGTGAAGAAGATTATCCTGGCGCATGGCGGTAAGATTCGATTCGGAAATTGTGAGGAGGGAGGAAGCTACTGCCTGATGGTGCTTCGCGGGGAGAAAAGGTAAATAGGATATCCTTTATTACACCATAATTATAGAGTTTGTATTTGAAAGACTTTATTGAGGATGTGTCGGAGCGGTATGTTCCACTCTACAGTACAGAACGAGATAATGATACCGTAAAACGGGTAAATATTGCAAAGTATATACCCTGCAAGGAAGAGGATGAAACGGAAAATGCGGTGTCAAAAATTAAGGAGCGGAAGAGTACAGAAAAGTGTTTGAAGAGTAATGACAGTCACAGGCAATAGTAAAGTAGTGAAAGAAGCTCCCAATTAAGATAAGTAATTGTCTTATATTGGGGGTTGTTTTATAATAGCTATAGAATAGAAGGCCAGGCAATGAATAAACAGGAGGGTTATAGCATGACGGCAGACAAAATCAGAGAAATCATATCGAAGATGACACTGGAAGAAAAGGCAGCCATGTGTTCCGGTGCAGATTTCTGGCATACGGAGGCGGTGGAGCGGTTAGGGATTCCGGCAAGCATGGTGTCTGACGGGCCTCATGGACTGCGCAAGCAGGATCAGGAAGGAGATCATTTAGGAGTCAATGACAGCATTAAGGCGGTGTGTTTCCCGGCAGGCTGCGGTACGGCGGCTTCTTTTAACAGAGAGCTTTTAGTGAAAATGGGAGAGGTGTTAGGAGAGGAATGTCAGGCAGAGGGCGTAAGTGTGATCTTAGGCCCGGCAGTCAATATTAAACGTTCTCCTCTGTGCGGGCGCAACTTTGAATACTATTCCGAAGATCCGCTGGTGGCCAGTGAAATGGCAGGGGCTTTGATTCATGGTGTACAGAGTAAACATGTGGGTACGAGTATCAAACATTTCCTGGCAAACAACCAGGAGACCAGAAGGATGTCTTCGGATTCCAGGGTTGATGAACGGACACTCCGGGAGATTTACCTGGCAGCGTTTGAGGGAGCAGTCAAAAAGGAAAAGCCCTGGACAGTCATGTGTTCTTATAATAAGATCAATGGCACCTATGCGGCTCAGAATCATAAGTATCTGACAGAAGTACTGCGGGATGAATGGGGATTTGACGGTTATGTGATGAGCGACTGGGGCGCAGTTAACAGTCGGGTGGAAGACCTGAAAGCAGGACTTGATCTGGAGATGCCCACATCCATGGGAGCGAATGATAAGCTGATTGTGGGTGCGGTACAGAGCGGCGAACTGGATGAAAGTGTGGTGGATACTGCGGTAGAGCGGATTCTGAATATTGTGTTCCGCTATGAGGAGAACCGTGATAAACAGGCTGTATTTGACCGGGATCAAGATCACGAGATGGCGAGAAAGGTGGCGGAGGAAACAGTCGTTCTGCTGAAAAATGAAGGGGTGCTTCCTTTAGCCGAAAATGACCAGATTGCCTTTATTGGAAAATATGCTGCAAAGCCCCGGTATCAGGGCGGCGGCAGTTCCCATATCAACAGTCATAAAGTTACATCGGCATGGGATATTGCTCAGGCTATGGGGAATGTCACCTATGCACAGGGGTTTGACGATAAGGAAGATAAAGTTGATGAAAAACTGTTTGCGGAGGCAGTAGAAGCAGCGGGGAAAGCGAAAGCAGCGGTAATCTTTGCGGGCCTTCCGGATGCCTTTGAATCGGAAGGATTTGACAGGGAGCATATGGCAATGCCGTCATGTCAGAATGAACTGATTCGCCAGGTGTCTCAGGTACAGCCTAATACAGTGGTAGTTCTGCACAATGGTTCCCCGGTGGAGATGCCCTGGGCAGGGCAGGTAAAAGGTATCCTGGAGGCATATCTTGGCGGCCAGGCGGTGGGCGGTGCGGTCTGTGACATTCTGTTTGGAAGAGTGAACCCCAGCGGAAAACTGCCGGAGACTTTTCCGCTGAGACTGGAGGATAATCCATCCTATCTGTCTTATATCGGGGAAGGAGATATGGTGGAATACCGGGAAGGTATTTTTGTAGGATACCGCTATTATGATAAGAAGAAAATGGATGTACTGTTTCCTTTTGGACATGGCCTTTCCTATACGACCTTTGCTTATGCCAACTTGAGAACGGATAAAGAACAGATGAAAGATACCGATGTTATGAAGGTTTCCGTAGATGTAACCAATACCGGTAAGATGACCGGAAAAGAGGTGGTACAGCTCTATGTGGCAGATAAAGAAAGTACAGTAATCCGTCCGGTAAAAGAGTTGAGGGATTTTGTCAAAGTAGAGCTGGAGCCTGGTGAGACAAAGACAGTGACTTTCACGTTGGATAAAAGAGCTTTTGCGTATTACAGCGTAAGGATTCATGACTGGCATGTGGAATCGGGGACTTTTGATATCCTGATCGGGAAATCTTCCAGAGATATTGTTTTGACGAAAGAAGTCAGAGTTGAATCTACAGTGGAGCTTCCTTTTGTCTATACCACAGATACCATTATGGGAGATGTGTTAAAAGATTCCCGGGCCAGAGAGATTGTGAAAGATCTTCTCAAGCTGGATATTTTCGGAGGAGAAAAGCCGGAACAAGAGACTGACGCTGCCAGTGAGGCCATATCCGAGGATATGAACGCAGCCATGGCGAAATTTATGCCGCTTCGTGGAGCCGTCAGCTTTGGCGGCAATGTGAGCATGGGAGATATTCAGGCAATCGTGGATAAGCTGAACGGGCTGGCATGAAGAGAGTAATGAAAAGGGCGAAGCCGTCTGATGCGGATTCGCCCGAATTGTTAGGATAAACAGATAAAATTGATTTACATTCTTACGCCTGTTTGTATGCCAGTGCCGCTTCCACAAATCCCTTGAACAAAGGATGTGGTCTGTTCGGTCTGGATTTTAACTCAGGATGTGCCTGTGTTGCCACGAAGAAGGGGTGGTCATGCAGCTCACACATTTCCACAATGCGTCCGTCAGGAGACAATCCCACAAGATGCATCCCTTTCTCGGTCAGCACAGTCCTGTAATCGTTGTTGACTTCATAACGATGCCGATGCCTTTCGTGAATGGTTTCTTCTCCATAGAGAGCATAAGCTTTGGAATTCTTGTCCAGTACACAAGGGTAAGAACCAAGACGCAGGGTGCCGCCGATATCTTCCACGCCGTTCTGATCCGGCATCAGTGCAATCACAGGGTGAGTGGTGGAAGGGTCAAGCTCGATGCTGTGGGCGTCATTATATCCGATCACATTTCTTGCAAATTCCACGATGGCAAGCTGCATGCCGAGGCAGAGTCCAAGGAAAGGAATCCTGTGTTCTCTTGCATAGGTGATAGCATGGATTTTGCCTTCAATACCTCTGTCGCCGAACCCGCCGGGTACCAGAATACCATTTACACCTTCCAGAAGCCGGGATACATTTTCTTTTGTCACGGTTTCAGAATCAACCCATCGGATATCCACCACACAGCGATTGGAGATTCCGCCATGCTTCAAGGCCTCTACCACACTGATATAAGCATCGTGAAGCTGTGTATATTTACCTACCAGCGCAATAGTGACTTCGCCTGTGGGAGTATGCAGAGATTCCACCATGGCTTTCCAGTCTGTCAGATCAGGTTCCGGACATGCCAGATTCAGACATTCACATGCCACTTGTGCCAGATGCTCTTTCTCCATGGCAAGAGGCGCTTCATAGAGATGTTCTACATCCAGATTCTGTAAGACGCGGTTGTTTGGCACATTACAAAAAAGGGCAATTTTATCTTTAATACCCTGATCCAGCGGATGCTCACTGCGGCACACGATGATATCGGGCTGAATTCCCATTCCCTGAAGATCTTTGACGCTCGCCTGGGTAGGTTTGGTCTTAAGCTCCTGGGAGGCACTTAAGTAAGGAATCAGGGTTACGTGAATCAGAATCGCATTTTCTCTGCCTACTTCATGCTGGAACTGACGAATTGACTCTAAAAAGGGCTGACTTTCGATATCACCCACAGTACCGCCCACCTCGATAATTGCAATGCGGGTCTCCTGATCTGTAAAGTTACGGTAGAACCGGCTCTTGATTTCATTGGTAATATGGGGGATAACCTGTACGGTACCGCCGCCATAGTCGCCCCGGCGTTCTTTTTGCAACACTGACCAGTAAACTTTGCCGGTGGTCACATTGGAATTCTTGTCCAGATTTTCATCAATAAAACGCTCATAATGACCAAGATCCAGATCTGTTTCGGTGCCGTCCTCTGTGACAAACACTTCCCCATGCTGAATAGGATTCATGGTACCCGGATCAATATTGATATAGGGGTCAAATTTCTGCATGGTTACCTTGTAGCCACGCGCCTTTAATAATCTTCCCAGCGATGCAGCCGTAATTCCTTTACCGAGTCCGGATACAACGCCGCCTGTTACAAATACGTATTTTACTGCCATCTGCCTGTCCATGCCTTTCTGTGCAAATAAAAAGCAATATCTTATAACATTATAGAGAATAATTTGGGGAAAATCCAGACTAAAACATAATTTTTGTAAAAAACTTTATAATACTTTAATACTTGTGTTCACAAATTCATAATTCTCTTATTGATTTATGATTTTTCCTTCCCTATAATAGGTAGTGAGACTGTCGGTGCAGTCGAAATAAAGTATTCTTGCTAAGATTATGAGTCAGGAAAGTGAGGATTCCTCATGGCAGATAATGATAATATGAATCAATATGATAACGGCGGCGGCCCGGGTGCGGGCGGCCCCGGCAATAATGGTAATTCGGGCGGCCCCGGCGGCCCGAATGGCAACCGGAACGGTAATGGCAGTGACCCCCGCAAACAGAGCCTGATTATGTTAGTAATTGCTGCACTTGTGACGCTCTTATGTATCAGTATGTTTATGAAAATGCTGACAGGAGCGACCAATCAGGAGATTACCTATAATCAGTTCGTGAAAATGGTGGAAGGCGGAGAGGTGAAGAGCGTCTCTGTGGGATCGGACCGGATAGAGATTTATCCTAAGAAGGGGGAGACAAAGTCACCCTTTGCTTACGGATATGGTATGGGAGGCATCACTTATTATACCGGTAAGATGGAGGATGACGATACTCTGGCACAGCGTCTGCTGGAACACGGGGTGGAGATGAACAAAGAAGTTTCGGACAGCTCCAGTGTGATCATGACAGTACTGCTCTATTATATTCTTCCGGTTCTTCTGATGTGGGGGCTTTTGAGTCTGTTATTCAGACGTATGGGCGGCAAAGGCGGGCCCATGGGTGTGGGGAAGAGCACGGCGAAAGCTTATGTACAGAAGGAGACAGGAATTACTTTTCAGGATGTGGCAGGTGAGGATGAGGCCAAGGAATCTCTTGTGGAAGTGGTAGATTTTCTGCATAATCCGGGGAAATATTCAAAGATTGGTGCAAGACTGCCCAAAGGAGCACTTCTGGTGGGACCTCCCGGTACCGGTAAGACACTGCTTGCAAAAGCAGTGGCGGGAGAGGCACATGTGCCATTTTTCTCTTTATCCGGTTCGGATTTTATAGAATTATATGTGGGTGTTGGGGCATCCCGTGTCCGCGATCTGTTTAAGGAAGCGGAGAAAAACGCGCCTTGTATTGTCTTCATTGATGAGATTGATGCCATTGGCAGAAGCCGTGATACCAAGTATGGCGGCGGTAATGAGGAGCGGGAACAGACCTTGAATCAGCTGCTCTCGGAGATGGATGGTTTTGACGGTAAGAAGGGTATCATTATCCTGGCAGCCACCAACAGACCGGAGATTCTGGATAAGGCGCTGCTTCGCCCGGGACGTTTTGACAGAAGGATTATCGTGGATAAGCCGGATCTGAAAGGGCGTGTGGAGATTCTGAAAGTACATTCCAAGGATGTGCTGATGGATGATACGGTGGATCTGAACGAGATTGCCCTGGCAACTTCCGGAGCAGTGGGCTCCGATCTGGCCAATATGATTAACGAGGCGGCCATCAATGCCGTGAAGATGGGCAGAGAGTATGTGAGTCAGAAAGATCTGTTTGATGCGGTGGAGCAGGTACTTGTGGGGAAAGAGAAAAAAGACCGTATCATGAGCAAAGAGGAGCGTAAGATTGTCTCTTATCATGAGGTGGGGCATGCACTGGTAAGCGCTTTGCAGAAGAACGCAGAACCGGTACAGAAGATTACGATTGTGCCCAGGACGATGGGAGCGCTCGGCTATGTCATGCATGTGCCTGAGGAAGAGAAGTATCTGGATACGGAGGCGGAACTTCGTGACAGGCTGGTGGGACTTCTCGGCGGCCGCGCGGCGGAGGAGATTGTATTTGATACAGTGACCACCGGTGCTGCGAATGATATTGAACAGGCCACCAGTATTGCGCGCAATATGATAACACGTTTTGGCATGAGCAAGAAATTCGGTCTGATGGGTCTGGCAACGGTGGAGAGTCAGTATCTGGACGGCAGGGCATCGTTGACCTGTTCTGATGTGACGGCGGCAGATATCGATACGGAAGTCATGAAGCTTTTGCATGACAGTTATAAGAAGGCGAAGAAGCTCCTGAAAGAGAATCGGGAGATTATGGATAAACTTGCGACTCATCTGATAGAGAAAGAAACGATCACCGGTAAGGAATTCATGAAAATTTTCCGGAAGGAAAAGGGTATCCCGGAACCGAAAGAGGATGAGAAAGAGACCGAAAGGTTCAAGGATAAAAAGGAAGAGACGGTGTCTGTGGAGAAACCATCAGAGGGAGCGTTCCAGATGGGACAGAACGCAGCAGACGGGCAGCCGGTACCGGAGCAGTCCGGAACGACCGGGCAGCCGGAATCCGCTCCACAACAGCAGCCTTCCGGGAACCGGGGACTTTTCTCCCAGGTGCCGGACAGAAAGCCGGATGAAAACGAATAGAAAACCACAGGGCAAAGTCTATGATTGACTTTGCCCTGTTTGTTCCAGTACAATTTAAATTAATGATATCTGACAGAAGGAATGTGCCATGTTTGATTTTGACGAGGAACTGAAAAAACTCCCAAACGCACCAGGTGTTTATCTGATGCATGATGGAAACGATACAATTATTTATGTGGGCAAGGCCGTGAATCTGCACAACCGGGTCCGCTCTTATTTTCGTAAGATTGTAGGCCGTGGGCCCCAGATTAACAAGATGGTGGAACAGATCGCCCGGTTTGAGTATATTGTAACGGACTCGGAATTAGAAGCGCTGGTGCTTGAGAATAACCTGATTAAGGAATACAGTCCCAAGTATAACACCATGCTCAAGGATGATAAGACTTATCCCTATATCAAGGTGACTATGGGAGAAGAATATCCCCGGGTTCTTTTTTCCAGGGAAATGAAGAAAGACCGGTCAAAGTACTTCGGCCCATATACCGGTGCGGCGGCGGTGAAAGATACTATCGACCTGATGAATAAACTGTATCAGTTAAAGACCTGCAACCGTAAATTGCCCCGGGATATCGGGCTGGAAAGACCCTGCCTGAATTATCATATCAAACAGTGCGCGGCACCCTGTCAGGGATATATCAATAAAGAAGAGTACCGGGAGAGAGTGGAGCAGGCGCTGGATTTTCTGAACGGAAATTACAGACCGATTCTGAAGGATCTGGAGGATAAGATGACAGCGGCTTCAGAGAACATGGAGTTTGAGGAAGCTGCAAGATTCAGGGATTTATATAACAGTGTCAAGAGCGTAGCGCAAAAACAGAAGATTACAGACAGTGATGGGGAAGACAAGGACATCATCGCCCTGGCCAAGGACGAGCATGATGCGGTGGTGCAGGTGTTTTTTGTCCGGGATGGTAAACTGATTGGCCGGGAACATTTCTATATGACGCATGTGGAAGGGTATGATACGGCACAGATACTTCTGGACTTTGTCAAACAGTTCTACGCAGGCACCCCCTATATTCCCAAAGAGCTGATGTTACAGGAGGAAATAGGAGACATAGAGATTCTGGAAAAATGGCTTTCTGCCAGAAAAGGAAACCGGGTCTATCTCAGAGTGCCCAGAAAGGGTGCCAAGGAGAAGCTGGTGGAACTGGCGGCGCAGAACGCAAATCTGATCTTAAGTCAGGACAAAGAACGGATCCGCAGGGAAGAGGGCCGGACGATTGGGGCCATGAAGGAGATTGCGGCACTGCTTCAACTGGAGGATGTGAGCCGCATGGAGGCTTATGATATTTCTAACATCAGCGGTTTTGCCAACGTCGGGTCCATGGTGGTATTTGAGAAAGGCAAGGCTAAGCGCAGCGATTACCGGAAGTTTCGGATCCAGTCGGTATCCGGGCCGGACGATTATGCCTGTATGAGGGAAGTGCTCACCAGGCGGTTTGTACATGGCATGGAGGAGAAGGAAGATTTGGCCCGAAAAGAGGTGGATCATACTTTCGGGAGTTTTACGAAGTTCCCCGATTTACTGTTGATGGATGGCGGCAGAGGACAGGTCAATATTGCTTTGCAGGTGCTTGCAGAACTGCATCTGGATATTCCTGTGTGCGGGATGGTGAAAGATGACAACCACCGCACCAGAGGATTGTATTATCAGAATGTGGAGATACCCATTGATACACACTCGGAAGGCTTTAAACTGATTACCAGAATCCAGGACGAGGCTCACCGTTTTGCCATCGAGTATCACAGATCTTTGCGTTCTAAGGCTCAGGTGAAGTCTGTACTGGATGAGATCCCGGGGGTGGGACCTGCCAGGCGTAAGGCGTTGATGCGGCACTTTGGCTCTATCAATGAGATTAAGGAGGCGTCGGTGGAGACACTGTGTGAGGTGCCGGAAATTCCGGAGCATATCGGAAAGCAGATTTATGAATTTTTCCGGATGGGGGAAAAGGCGGAGTGAAGAGGTGCGCGCAGGGCAACAGTCCTGTATTGCGCACCCTTTTTTTGTATGATACAATAGACGCAGACTCAGCAGTATTTTTTTCGTATTCATCACAAGGAGAAGGACATGGCAAGCATTAATCTGACAAAAGTAATTGAGAAATTTAAGTGGGAGAATCTGACACCGGAGATTGATATCTCCAAGATTAAGGTTACGCAGCCGGATATCAACAGACCGGCGTTGCAGATGGCGGGATATTTTGAACATTTTGAGACGACGCGGTTACAGATTGTGGGGTTTGTGGAGTATTCTTATATGAACGGTCTGGACGAGAACAGACAGAGGGAGATTTTTGAGAAATTATTAAATAATCCCATTCCCGGTATCGTATTTTGCAGAGATCTGTTTCCCAATGATCTGTTCCGGGAGATTGCGGTGAAATACGGTGTGCCGCTTCTGATGAGTAAAAAGGCTACTTCTGCATGTATGGCGGAGGTTATCCGATGGTTGAATGTAAAGCTGGCACCTTGTATTTCAGTGCATGGAGTGCTGGTGGATGTATATGGTGAAGGCGTACTGATTACGGGTGAGAGTGGCATCGGTAAATCTGAAGCTGCTCTGGAATTGATTAAGAGAGGACATCGTCTGGTGACAGATGATGTGGTGGAACTCAGAAGGGTGAGCGAGGATACGCTGATCGGTTCCGCTCCGGATATCACGAAGCACTTTATTGAACTGCGCGGTATCGGTATCGTGGATGTAAAGGCCTTGTTTGGTGCTTCCAGTGTTAGGGATACGCAGAATATTGACCTGGTTATCCGTCTGGAAGACTGGGACAAGGATAAAGAGTATGACCGTCTGGGTCTGGAAGAAGAATATACTGAGTATCTGGGCAACAAGGTGGTCTGTCACAACATTCCTATCAGGCCAGGGCGTAATCTGGCGATTATCTGCGAATCAGCAGCCGTGAATCATCGGCAGAAGAAGATGGGTTACAATGCGGCGCAGGAGCTGTACAAACGGGTACAGAATTCCCTGGCACGCGGACGCAGTGAGGATGACGAATAACCATAAGACAGTGACAGAAAAAGAGGGAGATAGGGAAAATGGCAAGTTATGTATTTGGAATAGATGTGGGTGGAACAACCGTCAAACTTGGTTTGTTTGATCTTAACGGTATGGTAGTTGACAAGTGGGAGATTCCCACACGCACACAGAACAGCGGCGAGATGATACTTCCTGATATAGCAGAGAGCATTAAAGCAAAAATGCTGGAGAAATCCATTACCCGGGAAGATGTGGCAGGCGTGGGGGTAGGTGTGCCAGGGCCGGTAGACAGCTATGGTATCGTGCACAGGGCTGTTAATCTTGGATGGAATATGTTTAACCTTAAGGAAAACCTTACCACACTTCTGGATGGTATGAGAGTGGAATGCGGTAACGATGCCAATGTGGCGGCATTGGGTGAAATGTGGAAGGGCGGCGGTCAGGGCCATAAGAACCTGGTGGCGGTCACCCTGGGAACCGGCGTGGGCGGCGGCATCATCATAAATGGTGAGATTATGACAGGGTCAACAGGTGCAGGCGGTGAAATAGGACATATTCATGTGGAGGATAACGAGACAGAACCCTGTAACTGCGGTAATTTGGGATGCCTTGAAGAGTATGCCTCTGCCACAGGGATTACCAGACTGGCAAACAGGGCTTTGAAAGCCAGTGATAAGGATAGTATTCTGCGCACAGGAGAGGTATCTGCCAAGGCTGTATTTGATGCTGTGAAAGCAGGGGATGCACTGGCCATTGAGGTTGCATGTACCTTCGGAGAATATCTTGGGAAAGGTCTTGGTGTTATTGCAGGCGTCATTAATCCGGAGATTTTTGTAATCGGCGGCGGTGTGTCCAAGGCTGGAGAGATATTGTTTGACTATATCAAACCTCCTTTTGAGAGGACAGTATTCCACGGCTGTAAAGATACGAAATTTGCACTGGCTACGCTTGGCAATGATGCGGGCATCTATGGTGCGGCCAGGATGGTCCTGGATTAAAATCATACAAAGTATACAGGCAAGGCACTTGTTAGGGATAGCATGTGCCTTGTACATAATTTATACGGAACAGAACATGCTAAGAGAGAATATAGATAGAATAGGAAATTATAGAGACAGAGGTAGAGATTGAATACATCGATGTATGAATATATCAGGACCATCGTTCCTGAAGAGAGACTTTTATTTCACGAACCCATGTGCCATTATACAACCTTTCGTGTGGGCGGGGAGGCAGAATGTATCGTTATCGTCCAGGAGGAGGAAGAGCTGGCAAAGCTGATTACTTATCTGCGCCAGATTGAACAGGAGTATTTTATTCTGGGGAATGGCAGTAACCTGCTGGTGGGAGATAAAGGTTACAGAGGTATCATTGTGAAGATGGGCGGGCCAATGGAGGAAGTGCATGTGGAAGGCTGCCGCCTTGTGGCCAAAGCGGGAGCTTTATTGTCAAAAGTCGCTGCCGTTGCACGCAGGAACAGTCTCAGCGGTCTGGAATTTGCTGCGGGAATTCCAGGCAGCATCGGCGGCGCGATTGTCATGAACGCCGGTGCCTATGATGGAGAGATGAAGCAGATTGTCGAGTCTGTCCGGGTAATGGGCCGGGATGGACAGATTATGACTCTCGATAATGATACGATGGAGTTTGGATACCGCACCAGCATTATCAAGAACAGACCGTTTATTGTATTGGAAGTGACGCTTCGGCTGACATCAGGGGATGAGGCACAGATTGGCACAAGAATGGAAGAACTGGCATGTCTTAGAAAGAGCAAGCAGCCGCTTGAATATCCAAGCGCGGGCAGCACGTTTAAGCGTCCAGAGGGATATTATGCTGGGAAACTTATCATGGATGCAGGGCTTCGGGGGTATCGGATCGGCGGTGCGCAGGTCTCTGAGAAACATTGCGGCTTTGTGGTGAATACGGGTAATGCGGCAGCGGCAGATATTCGGGAAGTGATTGAGGAAGTGCAGGAACGTGTGCAACAGAAATTCCATGTGACACTGGAACCTGAGATTATTTTTCTGGGTGATTTTTAGTACGGTTTAGGATATTGGCATGGAGGATACGTATGAGATTTGTAATCGTGACGGGAATGAGTGGTTCAGGGAAACGAACCGCCATGAAAATGTTGGAGGATGTGGGGTTTTACTGTGTAGATAATCTGCCTGTAGCGCTAATTGAGAAGTTCGTGGAATTGATTGCGATGCCCAACAGTGAGGTCAATAAAGTAGCATTGGGGATTGATGTGCGCGTGGATCAGTCCTTCAATGGTGTGTGCAGGATTCTGGAGAAACTGAAAGAAAACGGATACATCTTTGAAATTCTTTTTCTGGAGGCCAGTGATGCGGTTCTCCTCAAAAGATATAAGGAGACCAGAAGGCTCCATCCCCTTTCTCCGGAAGGACGGGTTGAGGAGGGAATCCACAAGGAGCGTGAGACCTTAAGGGAAATCCGGCAGAAGGCCGATTACATCATTGATACCTCCAATCTCCTGACAAGGGAACTGAAAGAGGAAATAGACAGTATTTTTATACACAATAAAGAATATAATTCTCTGATTGTGAGTATATTATCTTTTGGATTCAAGAATGGTATTCCGGCGGATGCAGATCTGGTATTTGATGTGAGATTTCTTCCGAATCCGTTCTATATTGATGAGCTGAAACATAAAACTGGTAATGATAAAGAGGTACAGGACTATGTGATGGAATTTCCGGAAGCATCGGAGTTTTTAAAAAAACTGGTGGACATGCTGGATTTTCTGATTCCCAACTATGTGAAAGAAGGTAAACATCAGCTTGTGGTTGGGATTGGCTGTACCGGAGGTAAACACAGGAGCGTGACACTTGCCAATGAGCTTTATGCAAAGATGAAAGATCATGGAACCTATGGTACGAAACTGTATCACCGGGATGTCAGATAAAGGAGTAAATGGATGTCTTTTTCCGGAAATGTCAAAGAAGAACTTGCAGCTCATATCAGTTCGGCCAGACATTGTCAGTTGGCAGAACTTACGGGTCTTTTGCTTTTTGGTGCAGCTGTCGGTGAAGGAAATATGCACCTTAGGCTTGATACAGAAAATGAAGCAGTTGTGAGAAAATGCTTTACATTACTTCGCAAAACGTTTAATATAGAAACTGTTATGCAGGGAAAAGAGAGACTGATCCCTGATGATGCGTTGGAATGTAAAGTGATACAGGCTTTACATCTTAACAGGAAAGAGTCAGGAGAATTGGATTTGACCAAACCGGTCAACTCTCTTCTGATTAAAAATTCCTGTTGTGCCAGGGCATATCTGAGAGGCGCTTTCCTAAGTGTTGGTTCCATGAGCGATCCCCAGAAGAGTTATCATTTGGAATTTGTCTGTGATGAAAAGGCACAGGCAGTGCAGCTACAGACGATTTTGCAGGAGTTTCAGATAGAGGCAAAAATCATCAGGCGCAAGAAATACGATGTGGTGTACTTAAAAGAAGGTTCTGGCATCGTGGATTTACTTAATGTTATGGGTGCACATGTATCTTTAATGAATCTGGAAAATCTTCGGATTGTGAAGGAGATGCGCAATTCTGTCAACAGGAGAGTCAACTGTGAGACGGCCAATATTTCCAAGACGGTGACGGCTGCTTCTAAACAGATAGAAGATATCCTGCTGATCAGAGATAAATACGGGTTTGGAAATCTGCCGGACAACCTGCGGCAGATGGCGGAGATTCGGTTGGAATATCCGGATGTTGCGTTGAAAGAACTGGGTGAATATCTGGAACCGTCTGTAGGAAAATCAGGGGTAAATCATAGATTACGCAGACTGAGTGAAATCGCTGATAAAATCAGATCGTAAAGGAGGAGAACGTTATGATTGAAAAGTCGATCCAGATCAAACTGGAAACTGGTCTGGAGGCAAGACCGGTGGCAATGCTTGTGCAGGTGGCAAGTCAATTTGAAAGCACAGTGTACATCAACTCAGAGAACAGAAAAGTAAATGCAAAGAGTATTATGGGTATGATGAGCATGGGTCTTGAAAGCGGTGCTGAGGTGACAGTAATTGCTGAAGGAAGCGATGAGGAAGCAGCTGTTGCAGAGATTGAAAAATTCCTGAGCGAAAAGTAAGGAAGGCGGCAGGCACAAGTGACATTTGATCAGGCATAAAATAAAGAAATCAGAGAAGGCGGGTAGACCGTCTTTTCTTTTTTTGCTATGATGAATATGAGGGCGGCAAGGAGGTTATGATGGATAAAAAAATGCTTTTTATTTACAATCCGAGAGCAGGCAAGGCGCAGATTAAGAGTAACCTTTTGGATATCATTGACATTTTTACAAAAGCCGGCTATGAGGTAACAGCATACCCCACACAGGCGGCAGGAGATGCGGTGAGGGCTGTGAGAAAGCGTCATGAGGGTTACGATATGGTGGTATGCAGTGGCGGGGACGGTACATTGGATGAAGTGGTGACCGGTATGATGAAGTCAGAGAAAAGACTTCCCATAGGGTATGTTCCGGCAGGCAGTACCAATGATTTTGCCAATAGCCTGAAGATTCCGAAGAATATGCGGCATGCGGCTGATGTAGTGGTAAACGGCAGAGACTTTGATTGTGATATTGGTACATTCAACAGTGACGTATTTATTTACGTGGCAGCTTTCGGTATTTTTACGGATGTTTCTTACCAGACGAAACAGGATGTCAAAAATGTATTGGGCCATGCGGCATATCTCCTGGAAGGAGTGAGGCGTCTGCCTTCCGTGCGGGCCTATCCTCTTAGGATTACCTGTAATGGGGAAATCATTGAGGGAGAGTTTATTTACGGCATGGTCACCAATTCTCATTCTGTTGGAGGATTCAGAGGAATTACCGGACAAAACGTATCTTTGGATGACGGACTGTTTGAGGTGACTTTGATTCGCAAGCCATCCAATCCCCTGGAAATCAATAATATTATTCTGGCGCTGGTGGATAAGCGGGTGAAATCAGAACATATTTATACTTATGAGGCACAGAGCATCAAAGTAGAGTCTGAGGAACCCATCGCATGGACTCTGGACGGAGAGTTTGGGGGAGATCACCTTGTGGCACAGATAGACAACTGTCACAGAGCGTTAAAGATCCGTATCCCGGAAGAAAATTGACCATAAAATACATTGCTTTTCATGGACATGGCTGTTAAAATAAGAGTTAGGTTCCAGCAAATGGAAGGCATAAAATATATAATAGAAAGGAAGAAAATAATATGGCATTAGTTACAACAACTGAAATGTTTAAGAAGGCATACGATGGCGGCTATGCAGTCGGCGCTTTCAACGTAAACAACATGGAGATCGTTCAGGGTATCACAGAGGCAGCAGGCGAATTGAACAGTCCTGTTATTCTTCAGGTTTCCAAAGGTGCACGTGCTTATGCAAACCACACATATCTGGTGAAGTTAGTAGAAGCGGCCGTAGCGGAGAATCCGCAGATCCCGATCGCTCTTCACTTAGATCATGGTGACACATTTGAGCTGTGTAAGTCCTGTATCGACGGCGGCTTTACTTCCGTTATGATCGATGCTTCCTCCAAGTCTTTTGAAGACAATATCGCTCTGACAAAGCAGGTAGTGGAGTATGCGCATGATAAGGGCGTTGTGGTTGAGGCTGAGCTTGGTACTCTGGCAGGTGTTGAGGATGAAGTAGTTGTAGAGTCTGGTAAAGAGTCCTATACCCGTCCGGAAGAAGTGGAAGAGTTTGTTGATAAGACAGGTTGTGATTCCCTGGCTATCGCAATCGGTACTTCTCATGGTGCGTATAAGTTTACGGCTGCACAGTGTACCAGAAATGAAGAAGGCATCCTGGTTCCCCCTCCGCTTCGTTTCGATGTATTAGAAGAGTGCATTAAGAGACTGCCAGGTTTCCCGATCGTTCTGCATGGTTCTTCTTCCGTTCCGCAGGAGTTCGTGAAGATGGTGAATCAGTATGGCGGCAACATGCCTGATGCAGTAGGTATTCCGGAAGAGCAGCTTCGTAAAGCAGCAAAACTTGCCGTATGTAAGATTAATATTGACTCCGATATCCGTCTTGCCATGACAGGCGTTATGCGTAAATATTTTGCAGAACATCCGGATCACTTTGATCCCCGACAGTATCTCAAACCTGCACGCCAGGCTGTTAAAGATATGGTTTCCCATAAGATTGTTAACGTACTGGGTTCTGACGGTAAAGCATAAGGTCGGATTTCGTTTTATTGAAGATAAGAAAATACCCTGGGTCGTCGGCCCAGGGTATTCTTTATCTTTATTAGATTTCCTGCTGTTCTTTCATTTCTTTAATATGTGCTTCTTCAATGTCCGGGAAGACTGAGAGAATCGGTTTCACATCTTCTTTCTTAATGTTACGCGCCACATAGTTTTTGGTAATCTTCACAACGATTGGCGAAAGACTGAGAACACCAATCAGGTTGGGAATCGCCATTAAGCCGTTAAAAGTATCCGAGAGATCCCAGGCAAGATTCTGTTTCATAACAGCTCCTTCATAGATCATCACAATGAATACGATCTTATAAATAATAGTGGATTTCGTGTTAAACAGATACTCCCATGCCTTAGAACCATAATGACTCCAGCCAAGTACCGTGGAGAAGGCAAACAGCAGGATTGCAAGAGCGATGAAAGCCGGACCCGCTTTACCAAATACCGTAGAGAACGCTTCTCCCACCAGAGCGGAACCTTCCGAAGTACTCAATACCGCGCCGGTTTCCAGGTCCACCAGATCAGAAGAGAGCACTGCAAAAGCGGTCAGTGTGCAGACCACTATGGTGTCTGCAAATACCTCAAAGATACCCCACATACCCTGTCTGACAGGCTCCTTGACATTGGAATTGGAGTGAACCATTACGGAAGAACCAAGACCAGCTTCATTGGAAAATACACCTCGTTTCATACCCCAGGTGAGGGCCAGCTTAATGCCGGAACCGACGATACCGCCGCCCACTGCGCGCAGGCCGAAAGCACCCTTAAAGATAGCAGAAAAAATGGCACCGCATTGTCCGATATTTATGATGAAGATTACCAGGGTGCCGATTATGTAGATGATGGCCATAAAAGGAACCAGTTTTTCGGTAACAGAGGCAATTCTCTTAAGCCCGCCCACAATGACCAGTGCGGCCAGTACAGCCAGTACAATGCCCACTACTTTTGCAGGGATCTCAAAAGCGGAATTCATGTTGATGGAAATAGAATTGACCTGACTCATGTTGCCGATACCAAAAGATGCCAGCAGACAGAAGATTGAAAACAGTACAGCCAGTACAGCACCGACCTGTTTAAATCCCTTGTAGGAGCCCAGGCCGTCCTTTAGATAATACATGGCTCCGCCGCACCATTCGTTCTTTTCATTCTTGCGCCGATAGTAGATACCCAGTACATTTTCGGAATAGTTGGTCATCATGCCAAAGAAAGCAACAATCCACATCCAGAAGATAGCGCCCGGTCCGCCTGCCACCAGTGCACTGGCTACACCTACGATATTACCGGTACCGATCGTGGCAGCAAGAGCCGTACACAGGGACTGGAACTGGGAGATGGATTTGTCGTCCTTGTCTGTATGTCTGGTAATGTGTCTGTCTTTGAAAATACCGCCGATGGTGTTCTTAAACCAGTGTCCTATATGGGATAACTGGAAGAATTTGGTCAGGACGGTCATCAGGATACCGGTGCCGATCAGCAGAACCAGCATGGGGATGCCCCAGACAAAACTGTTGACAGCATCATTTACTTTGCTGATGATTTCTGTCATAAACGTCATATAATACTTCATGATATTTCCTCCTCATTTTTCTCCGTTGAAAAATCCGTCTGTGAGACAAAAAAGCGTAGACATTAGAGAAGAATGTCTACGTTGACAATCAATAAGAAACGATTTTAATGCGCTTCTAGTATCCAAGTATACCATAGGTATGACTTACATGGCAAGCATAAATTGTATACATGCATAATTAAAAACAATAAAAAAGCTCCCTAGAAAAGGGAGGATGCCAAGTAAAGTCTCCTTTACTTGGCATTATTATGAAAAAGTTTTAAATTAATCAGCTAACTTTGATATAATTGTTTTTGTGTTGTATCTTATGGTATTAGTATACGTGGGAGAAATGTCTAAAAAATGTTGGGGAAGTAAAGTTTTTTAAAATTAAATATGAACATTTTATGAACGGCTCCACTATATCTTCTCCGGCTCCGGATATTCCACACCGAACGTCTCGACGGTAACCGTCTGCATCACCTGATTTTCAAGGGGTCTGTCCTCATAATCGGTGGCTGTTTCAGCAATACGGTTCACCACTTCCATACCTTCAATCACTTTCCCAAATGCCGCATAAGCGCCGTCCAAGTGGGGGCTTGTCTTGTGCATAATAAAGAACTGGCTGCCCGCGGAGTCGGGATGCATACTTCTTGCCATGGAGAGCACCCCTTCCGTATGCTTTAAGTCATTGTCAAAACCATTCTGCCTGAATTCACCGCGGATGGAGTAGCCGGGGCCGCCCATGCCGGTGCCTTCCGGGTCTCCGCCCTGAATCATAAAGCCCTTGATGACTCTGTGGAAAATCAGGCCGTCATAGAATCCGGCGTTGACCAGACTAATAAAGTTGTTGACGGAAACCGGTGCTATATCAGGATATAACTCCGCTTTGATTATATCGCCGTTTTCCATGGTGAAAGTTACGATTGGATTTTGTGTATTCTGTGACATGAGTTCCTCCATTTTGTTTTCTTTTTGTTTCTGAGACTTTTCAACTCGCAATATGATATCATTATATATACAAAGAGCCGGACAATGCAAGAGGGCAGATAATATTTACAGGGGGCCGGGAACAGAACATGCTTGAAAAAGTAGTTATAAAAGTTGATGAGGAAGTACTGCAACAGCATATTATGTGTGCGGAAAGCGCACTGTTGGATGATCTGCTGGTACACGGTGTGGAGATGATCATCGGGACAGAAGAGAGATTGTCTGCCAGGGACAAGGAAGATATTCTGTATATTACGGATTCCGGGCAGGAGTACCGTGCGCTGCGGCAGAATGGCTGGTACGTACTTCCATATCGGCACGAGAAGAACCAGGAGACGGATTTTACAGGTGCGATGTATGTTCTGGAACGGGTGGAAGAGGCGGACTATGGGACTCTTGATATGGCATACCGCCGTCTGGCCGGACTTCCCTGGGAAATACTGACCACCGGGCGTTGTGTTATACGAGAGACGACAGTGGAGGATGTGGAAGCTTTTTATCAGATCTATGCGGAGGAAGCCATCACGGAGTATATGGAAGATTTATTTGAGGATTCTGCGGAAGAGATTGCATATACCAGAGATTATATTGAGAAAGTATATGCTTTCTATGGATATGGTCTGTGGACAGTTCTTGAGAAAGAAAGCGGGCAGGTTATCGGCAGGGCAGGAATCACCTGGAGAGAAGGATTCGGTCTGCCGGAACTTGGTTTTGTGATCGGGGTACCCTGGCAGAGGCAGGGATATGCTTATGAGGTGTGCAGTGCGATTCTTGTCTATGCTGGAGAGGAATTGGGAATGACGCAGATACAGGCACTGGTGATGGGAGATAACAGGAAGTCCGCGGCACTGTGTGAGAAACTGGGATTTACGGAAAGCGATGAGCAGGTGGAAGTGAACGGGAAAATACATATGGTGTGGCGGAAAAACATTTAGACCTGCAAAGTATACCATAAAAACTACGATGTATACCGCAGATCCCCCAGAAAGCTCTTTTTTTGCTACATTATAGGCAGAAGTAATTTATAAGGAGGGGCACATAATGACTGTTGAAACGAAAGAAAATGGGAATGAAATTACGATTAAGCCTGTCGGGAGACTCGATACCACTACGGCGCCGCAGTTGGAGATACAGATCAATGCCGTTCTTGAGAAGGCAGAGCAGCTGATTCTGGATTTTGAGGAGCTGGAATATCTTTCTTCGGCGGGCCTGCGCGTGCTTTTATCTGCGCATAAGGCGTTTATGAAAAAAGGCAGTGGAAAAATGCTGATATGCCATGTCAATGAGACAATATATGAAGTCTTTGAGGTGACGGGATTTTTGGATATTCTGAATATAGAATAAGTAAGGAGCGTGTATGAAAGAGGTAACAGTTGAAGCAACGCTGGAAAGTATTCCTGTCATTACAGAGTTTGTGGATGGGCAGCTTGAACAGTTTGATTGCCCGGTGAAGGCACAGATGCAGATAGATATAGCCATTGATGAATTGTTCAGCAATATTGTGCACTATGCATATCATCCCGGGACCGGGCCGGCAACGGTGCGGGTAGAGGTGATAGAAGAACCGCTTTCTGTGGTGATAACCTTTATTGACCAGGGTGTGCCGTATGATCCTCTTGCCAAGGCTGATCCGGATGTGACGTTGTCCGTCGAAGAGAGGGAAATAGGCGGATTAGGTATCTATATTGTCAAGAAAAACATGAATGAGATTACTTATGAGTATAAGGATGGGCGAAACATTCTGAAAATACGCAAGGAGTTATAGCACACATGCTGGAACAGAAAGATCATAAGGGACTATACAGGGAAATTGTGACCAATATGCTGGAGGGGGCCATGGTGATCAGTATGAATGGAAAGATTACCATGCTGAATCCGGCAGCGGAACGGATGCTTGGTCTGACATAGGAAGATATCGGCAATTCTTTTATCAATGTATTCCTTATCAGGGAGGGCACAGATGCCTTTAATGAGGTAATTCTGGATACCATTTACGAAAAAGAAAAGGTAAGTAATATGCCGGTGGATTATATGCTTGCGGGGAATATGAGAAGGCAAAGGATGAAGCGGTCAGGGCCAATGAGGCCAAGAGCCTGTTTCTCTCCAATATGTCCCACGAGATCAGAATCCCTATCAATGCGGTGCTTGGCATGAATGAGATGATTCTCAGGGAATGTACGGATAAGCAGCATCTCCAGTATGGTATTTCCATAGAAAACGGACTGCTGCATGCAAAGAAGGATATGGAAATGTATCTGGATCTTGTGAGGATGTTTGTCAAAGACCGGGTGAAACAGGACACTGTATATCAATTTCTGGCAGGAAAAATATGAAGGACTATGCGATTCAGGTACATGGTCTGAAAGGAAATGCAAGAACGCTGGGTGCAGATCAGCTTGCGGACATGGCATTTGCACATGAAGAACAGAGCAAGGCAGGTAATTTGGAATATGTGAAGAAACATTGGCAGGAACTGCTTTTCATCTGGGAAAACACACTGGACGGGTTTCAGGAATTTATCAATACCTATGGGGGAAAACAGCTTGATAAATACAGCGCTGTCAGTAGTGATGGAAGCGATGTACTGGTGCTGTCGGAGGGTGATCTGGCAGAGGTGTCTGTACTTCTGGAGGATTTTGAGACTGACAGGGCAATAGAATTGTTGAAGAAGTGGATAGACAGTCCGCTGGAGCCGTCCATGCATGCATGTATTAAGAATGTACTGACTGCACTGGAAGATGAATTCGACGAGGATAAGGCCATATAATTACTGAAGAAAAAAGGAGGAGACCAAAATGCTGCTGCGGACGGTGCGATCAGCTGGAATAATATCTGATTCAGACGTCCATGGTTTTCAGATATTCCACGCAGAGCATTGTGATGTCATCAAACTGCGGGGCCTCTCCCACGAAAGCATCAATATCAGCTTTTACGGCAGGGAGAAGTTCCGCAGGTTTTTTATTGGTATTTTTTACAAGGATATCTGAGAGCCGCTGCATGCCGTAGAGTTCCTGGGCAGCATTGGTAGCTTCTGTTACGCCGTCTGTATATTGGAAAATCTTATCTCCCGGTGAAAGCTGGATACTGCCGCTTTGATATTTCATATTCTCCATGCCCGCGAGCACGAATCCGGCATGGAGTTTGTATGCCTCATAGGGGCCGCCTGATTTTGCGATAAAGGGCATTTCATGTCCTGCATTGACGAAACGAAATTCACCGGTCACGAGATTCAGCACACCCTCAAACGCAGTAATGAATAATCCTTCGCTGTTTGATTCACACAGCAGGTCATTGACTTCTGAGAACACATCCCCTAAATCCACATTGGGTTTTGTGTGGTCCTTGATCAGCGTCTTGCCGATTACCATAAAGAGTGCGGCAGGGACGCCTTTTCCGGACACATCAGCTATTACAAGGGCAAGATGGGTCTCATCTACCATAAAGAAATCGTAGAAGTCGCCGCCTACTTCTTTGGCCGGATTCATGGACGCAAAGATATCAAACTCGGAATGTTCCGGGAAAGCAGGGAAAATACAGGGCAGCATATCTGCCTGGATCCGGGTGGCAACATCCAGTTCTGTGGAGATGCGCTGTCTTTCCTCGCTGTCCTTAATCTGTTTTTCCAAAAGCCGCCTGGTCCGCCCGGCTACCGTGGTACATATGGAAGATAGTCCGAGAAGGATCAGGGCCCGTGGAAGCACAAAGAATAAAGATGCATCATAGAGCATCTTGCCTGTGATGATCCTGTTTTCTATGACAGGCTCTGTAACCAGCAGATTCAGATCCCCTTCCCCTATGTACATCCCAAGATAAATCGAGGCGGAAAAAAGAATCCAGGAGGATATGAGGGTCAGGCTGGTAAGTTTTTTGGAATAATAATGACAACTCAATGCAAGAGGTACTGCCCAGGCCAGAACACCGTGTTTGGGCATGGCGCTTGATAAAATGAAAATGCTGATAATGCCGGAGATGACAATGACGTATTTCACCCAGAGAGGGGTGCCTTTTGTCACTTTGCAAAGCAAAGACGGCAGCAAAAAGAACAGAATCGTAAAAGGCATGCCGATGTTCATGATCTTAGCCGGAATAATAAAAATCCCCAGAATATTAAAGAGCCATGCCAGGGCTCCCACACCGGCACATACGGCAAGGCATTTCGCTGCATATTGATTGGCTTCTGCTTCATTTTCCAGGATGGCGTTCCATTCGGAATCTGTATTAGTGGGATTCAGTTTTCTTTCTGTATTTTTTCTCAAGATAGTACCTCTCAGCTGGCTTTTGTAAAACATATTATAACATGCACAATATGGGGACGAATCAGCAAAGGATACCCTCAAAAATGCAATCTGTACCTTGAAAAATACAATTCATACCGATGTCTGTAATCCCTGTGCTTTACAAGTAACGGCGAAATGGCTATAATTAATAATCGCAGTTAATTATCTGGACAGAAAGGTATCCTTATGACAAAAGAACTCCGAAACTCGCTATGCCTCATTCTGACAGCCCTTGTCTGGGGAGTTGCCTTTGTGGCTCAAAGACAGGGCGGAGCCACAGCCGGGCCGTATACATTCAATTGTATCCGCTCCCTTATGGGGGCAGTGGTACTTTTGCCGGTCATACGTTTTTTGGATGGCCGTACGGAAAATCATAAGCCGCAGACACAACAGGATAAGCGCAGGCTTTGGATAGGAGGCATCCTGTGCGGGGCGGTGCTCTTTGTGGCAAGTACGTTTCAGCAGATGGGAATGTATTATGGCACAACGGCCGGTAAAGCAGGATTTCTGACGGCATGTTATATACTTCTGGTGCCGGTATTGGGAATCTTCGTCGGGAAAAAATGCCATTGGAATGTCTGGGTGGGTATTCTCACGGCAGTTGTGGGTCTTTATTTTTTGTGCCTGACAGAGGGATTTTCTTTTTATGTAAGTGATGTTCTGGTGTTGTTGTGCGCTGTCTGTTTTTCTGTGCACATCATGGTGATAGATTATTTCTCGCCGCTGGTGGACGGTGTGCGTATGTCCTGTATTCAGTTCCTGATCTGCGGTGTGCTGGGACTGGTGCCGATGATAGGGGTAGAAGTGATACGGGCTCCGGGCGGCTTGCAGGGATGGATGCAGATGTTCGGGGGATGGGAAGTGTGGATTCCGCTTCTGTATGCAGGAATTATGTCCTGCGGGGTGGGTTATACCTTGCAGATTATCGGGCAGAACGGTATCAATCCTGCGATTGCCTCTTTGCTGATGAGTCTGGAATCCGTCTTTTCCGTGCTGGCGGGTATGCTGATTCTTCATGAGACCATGACCGGGCGGGAAATTTTAGGATGTGTCCTGGTGTTTGGCGCGGTGATTTTTGCGCAGATGAGTCCGGGCGACTGGCGGAAACATTGAAATGATATAGTACAAAATAAAACCCTGCAAAAGCAGGGTTTTATTTTGATGATGTTTATAATTGCGGATTGGTATCCTTGATAATCGGCGGAATCTGGGACAGCATATTGTCGATGTCCTCAAACATGGCACTCTTGGTGGTGCCGAGGCTGCTGGCATGGTTGATATGTTTGACAACTTCCTGATACTGCTGCTTTATCTCATCAAAAAACTGGCAGAGTGTCTGTAATCTGTCCTGAGAGGATCCGATTACGGTTGAAATCTCCGTCTGCACCGTGGAAGCACCGTTGGCTGCATGTGTAATTTCCTGGAAAGAATCATAGGTAGCGTTTACAATGCCTGTACCCTGCCCAAGTTTCTCAGCTGACTCGGAAATGCTCTTATTCAGCTGATTTGTGCCGGATTCCACATTGTGAATATCGGCTTCGGCTTCATTGGCGAGAGACTTGATCTCTTCCGCCAGTTCTTTTACCTTTGAGGCAACCACAGCGAAGCCTTTGCCGCTCTCGCCGGCCCGGGAAGCTTCTATGGACGCATTGATGGCAAGAATGTTGGTTTCGTCTGCAATTGATACAATTTTATTGATGCATTTGCAGATACTGGTCACGGCTGTCTGAAGGTATTCAAAGGTATGTTCCATTTCAACATAAGACTGTTCAATTGCCATGGAAGTATCTTTCAGATCGTTTACTTTGTCCTGGGTTGTTGAAACAGTCTGTGCAATGGATTCTCTCACTTCAGAAAACTGTTCTGCCGTATTGTTGATGCTGGAAAAGGACTGTCCAAAGTCCATCAGCTGTTCCTGAAAGTTATCCGCTTTTTGTAACACACTGGTGAAAGAATTATTGACCAG
This sequence comes from bacterium 0.1xD8-71, assembly GCA_003612405.1. GTDB lineage: Bacteria > Bacillota > Clostridia > Lachnospirales > Lachnospiraceae > UBA3282. The sequence goes on along the minus strand of RAYR01000016.1, from coordinate 95,263 downwards.
ACTCAGCTCCCAGAGTGATTCCACTTCTTTCTGAATCAATGCATCTTTATAATCCTTTAAATGATCTGTCACGTACAGTACCGGATAAAGACTTTTTTCATTATGCTGTATCTGCCCTGACTTCTTCTTTGAAAACGACATAATCTTCCTCCTTTATTCAAATACCACGCAAGTCATGGACTGATTGACAAAACGGTTGTTGTAATGTTCCCCATATCCAACAAATCCGGCATGACTGCCAAGTGCGGACATTTCGTGAAGATAGGTCTGCATGTAATTTCTTTCGGAAAACAGCTTATAACGGAACAGGCAGTTGACCGAAAAGACAGCAGAACGTTTGGGAAATTCCTGACAGATAGTTGCAATTGTTTGTCTTGTAATAGCCTCATAATCTCCCAGCTGCAAAAGAATCAGGACATCGGAGTCATTCACCTGCCGGAAACATGCCAGTGCGTTGCCGGCTACATCTTTGATGGAAATGATACAGGTATCGTTGCCGTTGAGCTTTCCAAAGGGATTCTGAAATGTCTGTGTCAATATTTCTTTATCTGTCACATGAAGTATTTCTTCGTAAACCTGTTTTGCCGGCCGGCCGTTTAAGGAACCGATTATGTAGTTTGCCCTGTCCGTATTGGAAGCGATAAAACGGTAATTGCCAAGCTGGCGGTAAATATTCTCTTTGTATGTTTTTATACGGCCGTTATGATTTTTCACGAGGGCATAGGCAACCGAATCTTCATAGATTCTGCCGTTGGCGGAAACTTTTCCGGCATCCCCGGTTCCGCCCACCAGTGAGATCTTGTTTTGTTTAAGTGCGGTATCTATGGTGGTTAATACGCACGCATCGTTTCCGCTGCAAAAATCAATACAGACCGTATCCTTATGGGCGGCATTGATCTTCCGGATGTCCTCTTCTAAACGATGAATGTATTTTACGGGCATAACAGATACCTGTTCCAGCACGTTTGCCGTTGCACTGATTCCACCGCAAAATGCGATTACACAGACACCGTTTTCTATTACGCCGGTACTGTAACCCATTCCGATACAGCCAATGCTTGGCACATTTGGGTACAGCTTTTCCAAAGCTTTTACATGCACTTCAAATTGACTGTTGTTTGAAAACAGCATGATAAATTTGGGGTTTTGCAGGCCTTTGACTGCTTCTGAAAGGTTGCCGCCTGGGCTTTTTCCAAAAAACTGTTGCATACTGCTGCGTCTCCTTTTCTTTCTATAGTTCAAATTCTGTCTAATTTATTATACGGGAAATAAAATCAAGGCGTCAATTATTTTATTTACTTTAAACAGACTTTAAACAGACATTTGTATGGACATAAAAATAATGCTTGACATGATAAAATGATGGTGCTACAATGCAACACATAAAAGCAAAGGCGCTTTGAGGAAACTCAAGGCGCTTTTTTCGTGTATTGACAGAAACGGGTGGAAAGGAGTCATATGGTACATTCAACTCTGCGGATACATGAAAAAACAATGAGGAGGGATTATTATGACAAAAGAGATTATGGAAGTCATGAACGGACAGATATTCGGCGTCTGGTTTCTGATTGGTGCGGCGTTGGTGTTCTGGATGCAGGCCGGGTTCGCCATGGTAGAGACAGGGTTTACAAGAGCCAAGAACGCAGGCAATATCATCATGAAGAACCTGATGGATTTCTGCATCGGAACAGTAGTGTTCATTCTGATCGGTTTCAGTTTACTGCTGGGAGAGGACTTGATGGGACTGATCGGTAAGCCGGGATTTGATATTTTTACGGCATATGAGAGTTTTGACTGGTCGAATTTTGTATTTAATTTAGTGTTCTGTGCCACCACGGCAACAATTGTATCCGGTGCCATGGCGGAGAGAACCAAATTCTTAAGTTATTGTGTGTATTCGGCAGTGATATCGGCACTGATCTATCCGATTGAGGCACACTGGATCTGGGGCGGCGGCTGGTTATCACAGATAGGATTCCACGATTTTGCAGGATCCTGTGCCATTCATATGGTGGGCGGCATTTCTGCACTTGTGGGTGCTAAAATTTTAGGTCCCCGTATCGGTAAATTTACCAGGGACAAAGACGGCAAGATTACCAAGGTCAATGCCTTCCCGGGGCATAATCTCCCAATCGGTGCTTTGGGAGTGTTCATTCTCTGGCTTGGCTGGTATGGATTTAACGGTGCGGCGGCAACCAGCGTGGAACAGCTGGGATCCATCTTTGTGACCACTACGATTGCTCCCGCAGTGGCAACGGTCGTATGTATGATCTTTACATGGATCAAGTATGGCAAACCGGATGTGTCCATGTGCTTAAATGCATCTTTGGCAGGTTTGGTAGCAATCACGGCGCCCTGTGATGTAACAGATGCTTTCGGTGCCATCGTGATTGGTGCCGTGGCAGGTCTTCTGGTGGTGTTCGGTGTCTGGTTATTGGATTATAAACTGCGCGTGGATGATCCGGTGGGTGCTGTGGCAGTACATATGATGAACGGTATCTGGGGGACAATCTCCGTAGGGTTCTTTGCCACCAATACGGCGCCGGGATACTCGATTGCCAATGCTTCCGGAGAGGAACTTGTGGGTATGTTCTATGGAGGCGGTTTTGAACTTCTGGGCTTGCAGCTTATCGGGTTTGCTTCCGTAGCAGCATGGACAGCAGTGACCATTACGATTGTGTTCCTGATTATCAAAGCGGTGATTGGCCTTCGGGCTTCCCAGGAGGAAGAGATTGTGGGTCTGGACAGCATGGAGCATGGACTGGCATCCGCATACTCCGGATTCAGTATTATGGATGTGTCTAATACCATGGCCATGGAGGTGAATGAGAACACCAGTCTTGGAGTGGAAGATTATGATGAGGCTTCCGATGTACTTAAGGATGCGGCAGTTAAGGTTGCGCAGGTGCCTATGGCAGCATCGACAGGTATCTATAAGGTTGCGATTATTGCCAAGCTTTCCAGGTACGATAAACTCCGTAAGGCAATGAACGATCTGGGTGTGACCGGTATGACTGTGACGCAGGTGATGGGCTGCGGCATCCAGAAGGGCGCAGGAGACAGATATCGTGGTGTTGAGATAGATGCAACGCTACTTCCCAAGGTAAAGGTGGAAGTGGTAATCAGCAAGATTCCGGTGGAGTCTGTAGTGGAGGCTGCTAAGAAGGCGCTCTATACAGGGCATATCGGAGACGGCAAGATCTTTGTCTATAATGTGGATAAAGTTGTTAAAATCCGTACAGGAGAGGAAGACTTTGCAGCCTTGCAGGATGTTGAATAAGCGTTTACCTATATCCCTTAGTTTGTATATATGATGAAACGGATCCCCTGGCGCTCCACCGCCGGGGGATCCGTTTGTGTACAGGGATTATTTTAGTACTGTCAGGGCAAATGATGCAACTATGATGCAAAAATGATGATAATATGATGCAAGTCATCTGTATTCTTAAAAATATGGAAGGATACGACGAAATCCGGGTGAGAAAGGAGCGGGATGAGGCAGCACCAGGTTGTATTTGGCGGTGATTTACGATATGATATAAGAAGGCTGAGGGAGAAGTATTAATTATGGAAGGAATACAGGAGCAAGAGAATGGATGCATAACAGCAGAACAAACAGTGACAGACGATTTAACATATACATCTACGATAGAACCGGTGAGGCGGCCGGCAAAGAAATATCGATGGACGGCTGTCTTTGCAGCGGTGATTATTCTGGCAGTGGCGGTCGGCAGTGTGGCGGCATATCTGGTGAGCCATGCAGGGCCGAAAGGATATCATGATTATACTGTGCAGAAACAGCAGTATTATGTGGAATATTCCGATGAATATCCTTATTGGGATGTGCTGACGATAGAATATCCGATACTTGCAGGGACAGAAGAAGAGCCCATTGAACAGTTGGAGCAGATTAATGCCATACTTTATGATACGGCGATGGACAGAGTAAATTACTGGCATCTGAAGCCCAATGATGAGGTCAGACAATTGCAGGAAGAATACAGTATTTTCAGCAGTGATGTGGAGTGCGATGTGACCTATCACAGCCAGTATCTTATGAGTGTCAATTATAAGGAAATATATGCCCCGATCAGTCCTGTCTGGTATGTCTATATGACACAGAGGGCCTTAACGGTGGATCTTCTGACCGGAGAAACTTACTCTTTGGATGATATTCTACATCTGAATGAAGACTTTGTCGCTTTATGGATGGATAAGTTCAACGAAAAGCAGAAAGAAGAGAAACTTTCATCAGAGAATGTGGATATTTTTCTGAGCTGGTTTCATTGCGCGGATCAGGATCTGGAGAATTATTATGATTTTGTTCCCTTTTTCTATGTGACGGATGAAGGTAATTTCGTGATTGGGATTTCTCTGGATCCCAAGGTTGCGGCGATTTCCGGCAGCGATCCGTCGAACAGCACTTTCTATGCAGAACTCACGCCTGAAGAGGCTGCGCCCTACAGGAAGGATTCTGTGTTCTGGGACAGATATGATAAGTCGGAAAGTACTGGTAAAGTGCGTCGCTGCAAGGAAAAGCATGAGAATATTTGGCTGGGAGATCAGGCAGGCGTATGGGAGTATTGGGAAGAAAGATAACAGGAATACTTACGTTGACGGCAGTTCTTGCGGGAAGTCCGGTGATCCTTGTGCAGGCTGAGGGCAGTTTTGCTTTAAGAGAGGCCAGACCGGAGTCGGGAGAATACTATATGCTTCAGCCGGCCCAGACAGGGCAGTACGAAGTGGAAACAGGTGATTCCCTGTGGAAAATATCGGAACAGACATGGGGAGACGGCAGGCTGTATACGGATTTGTATGAGGCTAATATAGATAAGATTGTGGATCCTGATCTTATCTTTCCGGGGCAGATTCTCTCTGTAACTTCTCCGCTGTATCTGGAGAAGCAGAGCGGACCTGTAGGAATCGAGTACAGATCATATTTCCAGTTTGATACACCCCGGGGATGTACCGTGGGTATGATGCATGAAGAAGAAACCAGTGCAAATCTGGTCTTGTCCGGAGGTAAAGAAGGATATCACATTGCCTGTCTGATCCGGGAAAAAGAAAATATTCTGGAAGAAGAGGATTATCAGGCCTGGGAACAGGCAGTTTCCGATTATGTAAAAAAAGAGTATAAAAGCGCGGTCCGGGATCTGGAATTTGAACATTATTTGTCAGAGAACGGGGAGAATGTCTGTCTGTATTCCTATGTTTATATGATAGATTTATCGGAATACGATGCCACAGGCACTATAGAAGTAAATGTCAGCGTTGGATTTACGCAAAGCAGTCATATGCAGGCGGATTTTGTAGGATTTAGTATGGAGGGAGATATCAGGGATAAGGTAAGGTATGTGACAGCAAGTTTTGAGGAATTGCTGCCGGAGGGGGAAGCGTGCAGTGTGAATGATCAGAACATACAGATATCTCCTTCTGTTGCATGGGAACCGGTATCCTATAATGCCATCGCCTGGGTGGATTATTATTTTGACGGCCAGCTCAAGGAGATTACCGGCTATAGAGAGAAGCATAAAGACAGTAAGGAAAAACTTCTGGATCAGATGAAAGAGGGGAAGGGTGTCCGTGGTGGCAAGAAAAAAGCAGGAAATTGAGTTTCGCTATTATGAGGTTCCGGAAGGAGAACAGGTGCTGGCCCTTCTGGGAGAAAACTGGAGGCGCGTCTATGGTGACGATGTAAACAGTCTGCATTTTCATAATCTTTTGGAAATTGGTTTCTGTCTGGAGGGGACCGGTCATTTGGTATTGGATGAGAGAACGGTTTCCTATGCGCCGGGCTCCCTTACAGTGATTCCGCAAAACTTTCCCCATGTGACCAACAGCCGGATGAGCAGTTTGAGCTATTGGGAATATCTGTTTCTGGATCCGGAGGCTATTCTGACTACGGTCTATCCGCAGGATGATATTTTTGTGCATAAATTATTGGACAGGATTAACCATGATGCGGTATGTCTTGATGCAGGTAAGAATGAGGAGCTTGCGGCGCTTGTACGTATGGCCATGGAAGAGTGCCGCAACCGTAAGAGTTATTCGGTGGAAGTCCTGCGGGGTATCCTGCTGTCCATACTGATCATGGTGGCCAGGAACGATATTGAACCGGGTGGAGGGGTAAAACCGGAAAAACATCTGCACAGGGGCGGATTGGAGCAGATTATAGATGCACTTGATTATATCAATAAGCATTATATGGAAGAGATCCGTGTGGCGGAGCTTGCCAGGAAATGCTCCTTGAGCGAGACCCATTTTCGCAGAGTGTTCGTAGAGTATATGGGAATGACACCGGCGGAATATCTGACCCTGGTACGGATTCAGAATTCCTGTGAACTGATTAAGAAGAGCCGCTATTCCATGGAAGAGGTGGCTCGGAGGGTAGGGTATCCTACGGTTTCCACCTTCAACAGGAATTTCCGCAGGATTGTCGGTACATCGCCCTATCAATATAAGAAGAACAGGGAGAACTATGAAGGCAAATTATTGAACTTTAATGTTTCTGCCAAGAAAGGTTGGTAATTTGCACATAAAAAAAGCAGATAGATTTAGAAAAGAGCAAAAATGACTGCCAAAATGGTTGAATTTGCTCTTTTTTAGATTGAATACGAAAACATAATTAGCAAAAATATTGATATAATGCACATACAAAATAAATCATGAGTCCTAAAAATATACAAATTGCCCATAGAAAAATATGGGAAATTGGGGTTCGGGGAAGAATTATGGTTTATTTTACCAAATAAAGGAGGGAAAATTCATGAAAAAGAAATTGGTATCAGTTTTAGTGGCCGGCGCTATGCTGGCAGCAATGCTTACCGGCTGTGGCGGCGGTTCCGGCACACAGGCTCCGGCAGCAGACAATGGAGGAGCAGAAACAGAGGCACCGGCGGCAGACGGGGCATCCGGCGAAGAGACATTGACAGTATGGTGCTGGGATCCGGCATTTAACCTGAACGCTATGTATGAGGCAGAGAAGGTTTATCAGAAAGACCATCCGAACTTTAAGCTGAATGTAGTAGAGACACCTTGGGAAGATATTCAGACCAAAGTTACCACAGCGGCAACTTCCGGCGATCTGAGCACGTTACCTGACATTTTCCTGATGCAGGATAATGCGTTCCAGAAGAACGTTATCAGCTTCCCGAGCGTATGCATGGATCTGACAAACAGCGGGATTGATTTCTCCCAGTTTGCAGCAGGTAAGACAGCATACTCCGTGATTGACGGCAAGAACTACGGCGTTCCTTTCGATAATGGTGCTGTAGTTGCATGTTATCGTACAGACTATCTGGAGCAGGCAGGATTGACTATCGACGACTTCACAGACATCACATTTGATCAGTATATTGAGAATGGTAAGAAGGTTCTGGAAGCAACAGGCAAGCCCCTCATCTCCATGCAGGCAGGCGAGTGTGACCTGATCATGATGATGATGCAGTCGGCAGGTTCTTCCCTGTTCAATGAGGATGGATCGGCAAATATCGTTGACAATGATACCTTGAAGATCGTTATGGAGACATATAAGCAGCTGAAAGACAGCGGCGTACTGATTGAGGTTAACAGCTGGGATGAGTATGTAGGATCTCTTGTAAGCGGTGACGTAGCAGGCACCATTAACGGATGCTGGATCATGGCTTCCATTCAGACGGCAGAAGATCAGTCCGGTAAATGGGCACTCACCAATATGCCCAGTCTGGTAGGTGCATCCAATGCAACCAACTACTCTAACAACGGCGGTTCTTCCTGGGCAGTTACCACAAACTGCAAGAACCAGGCTCTGGCAACCGATTTCCTTGCAAGCACCTTTGCAGGAAGCACAGAACTGTATGACAATATCCTTGCCAGCGGTGCTCTGGCAACATGGGCTCCCGCAGGTGATTCCACAGCATATGCAACACCCAATGAGTTCTTCGGCGGCGATGCAGTATCTGCTAAGATCGTTGAGTTCTCCACAAAGGTTCCGTCCAACATCACAGGTGTTTACTATTATGAGGGACGTGACGCTGTGGCAACTGCAATCACCAATTACATCAACGGTTCCGATATCGAGACCGAGATGAAGACAGCGGCAGATACAGTAAACTTCAATATGGGCAAATAATGGATCGAACAAAGTTCGATCACGAGATTAAGATTTTAAGTTAAATCAAAAATAGGGGAATGGTGCTAACGGGCTGTTCCCCTTTTTTCTCCACAGGCAGAGAAGGAGGGAGTTTCTTGGGTAAGCCAAAAAAAATGACGCTCAGCCGTAAACATAATTTTACGGGATGGGTATTTCTTGCGCCAGGTGCGTTTTTGATTTTTGTGATGAGTTTTGTGCCGATGGTGAGAGCACTGCTCTTATCATTTAAAACAGGTGTCGGGGCGGATATGAAGCCCTGCGGCATCATGAATTATACGCGAATGTTCCAGGATGCGGTCTTTGTCCAATCCATTAAAAATACATTTTTCTATCTGATCATTCAGGTGCCGATCATGCTGATTTTTGCATTGATCCTGGCATCCATACTGAATAACAAGAACCTTAGGTTCAAAGGGCTTTTCAGAACGATGATTTTCCTGCCCTGTGCGACCTCACTGGTGGCCTATGCGGTTATCTTCCGTTCCTTGTTTGCCAACAATGGTATCATCAATCTCCTGTTAGTCAATATAGGGATCCTGGATCAGCCTTATTCTTTCCTGACACATACATGGAGTGCGAGGATTGTCATTATCATTGCACTTTTATGGCGGTGGACAGGGTATAACATGGTATTTTATCTGTCCGGCTTGCAGAACATTGAATATTCTGTATATGAAGCGGCTAAGATTGACGGTGCCTCTGCGGTACAGACATTCTTTAAGATTACAATACCGCTTTTGAAACCTACCATCCTGCTGACTGCGATCATGTCCACAAACGGTACATTGCAGTTGTTTGATGAATCGGTAAACCTGACAGACGGCGGCCCGGCCAATGCTTCGATCACCATGTCGCATTACATATATAATATGTCCTTTAAGTATGTGCCGAACTTCGGTTATGCGGCAGCAATGTCCTTCCTGATTCTGGTACTGGTTGCAGTTCTGGCGTTCTTGCAGATGAAAGTAGGTGATAAGCGTGACTAAAGGCAAAAAATTTGGTATGTATCTGTTCCTGTGTATTGTATCCTTTATTTCCGTATTTCCGCTGTACTGGATGGTAAGTGCAGCAACGAACAAGAGTGCGGAGGTAGTTGCCGGCCGTCTGATTCCGGGTGGTTACTTCTTTGAGAATCTGAAGAACCTTCTGGCGAATCAGAATGTGGGAAGAGCTCTTGGTAATTCTTTCAAGTATGCGATTATTCTCACCATTATATCTTTGATTGTCAGTTCTCTTGCAGGTTATGGATTTGAGATTTATCATGATAAGGCAAAAGATACGGTTATGAGCATTATTCTTCTGGCAATGATGGTACCCTTTGTGGCGACGATGATACCTTTGTTCCAGATGTTTTCCACGGCTGGCTGGCTCAATACCACGATAGGTTTTATCCTGCCTACGGTTTCCACGCCGTTTTTGATCATGATGTTCAGACAGAGTGCCAGATCTTTTCCTCATGATATTATGGAGGCGGCCAGAATCGACGGTCTGTCCGAAATTCGTATTTTCTTTCAGATGTTTATACCTACCATGCGCTCCACATATGCGGCGGCGATGACGATTACCTTTATGAACGCCTGGAACAGTTATCTGTGGCCGAAGGTAATTATGACAGATTCTACCAGTCAGACAATGCCCATGGTAGTTGCCAACCTGACACAGGGTTATGTGACAGACTACGGTATGCTGATGCTGGCTGTACTGATCTGTACACTGCCCACCGCAATCGTATTCTTCTGTTTGCAGAACGCTTTTGCAGAAGGTATTACGGGTGCTGTGAAGTAACGGATATTTTAAGATTATATCTGTCTGATAAAATGGTCTGGTAACAGTAAGGTGTCAGGAATATCTGGATTTTAAGGATGTTTTTGGCACCTTTGTTATACAATCCGTCAGACGTAAACGACGGGATTTATAAAATTTGGGAAAGGAGCATTGCCATCCTATGACACAATTTGATTACAGTAAGGTGAAGGATCCACAGTTTTTTAAAGAAAATGTGCTTCCGGCACATTACGCACAGAAGATTTATAAGGATAAAAAGGAATATATGCATAAGCAGAGCTCCCTGATCAAGTCATTAAATGGAATCTGGAAATTTTCTTATGCTTTGAATATTCATTCAGCAATAGATGGATTCGAGAAGGATACCTATGATTGTAAATGCTGGGCAGATATCCGGGTGCCGGCGCATATTCAGATGGAAGGATATGATATTCCCCAGTATGTCAACACCCAGTATCCCTGGGACGGAAGAGAAGAGATTGCACCGGGGGAAATCCCGGAAAGATTTAATCCTGTTGCCAGTTATGTGAAATATTTTGAAGTTCCGGAATCCATGAGGGGTAAGGAAATCCGGATAGCTTTTGAAGGTGTGGAAAGCGGTATGGCACTGTGGCTGAACGGATTCTATGTGGGGTACAGCGAGGACAGTTTTACATCATCGGAGTTTAATCTGACACCTTATTTACGGGAAGGAGAGAATAAGCTGGCGGTCCAGGTGTTTAAGTGGACTTCTTCAAGCTGGTGCGAAGATCAGGATTTCTTTCGGTTTTCCGGTATATACCGGGATGTATATCTCTATGCGGTTCCCAGTGTGCATGTGGAAGATCTCTGTGTGAGGACATTGTTTGAGGGAGAGGACTGGGATAAGGCACGATTATCTGTAAGGGGCAGAATCTCCGGAAACGGTACGGTAAGAATCCGGCTGCGGGATAAGGATAAGGTGCTCTGGGAAGAAGAGAGGCCGGGAACTTCCTCCATGGAGTTTACGACAGAGATTGACAGTCCGAAACTCTGGAGTGCAGAGGAGCCATATCTGTATGAACTGGAAATGGAAATGCTTGATAAGACAGGCAGTCTTTGCGAATATCTTATACAGCCTACAGGATTCCGAAAGTTTGAGATGAAAAACAACCGGATGCTGCTGAACGGAAAGCGCATTGTGTTTAAGGGCGCTAACAGGCATGATTTTAGTTCTGTCTCCGGCAGACATGTGTCTTATGAGGAGATGGAGAAAGATGTTGTGACGATGAAGCGCAACAACATCAATGCAATCAGGACCAGCCATTATCCGGATGATGAGAGGCTTTATGAACTTTGTGACCGTTACGGTCTGTATATGATTGCAGAGAGTAATCTGGAATCTCATGGTACATGGGAGGCATACTTAAAAGGGAAGAAAAATCTGTCTTTTGTCGTACCGAAAGATAAACCGGAGTGGAAGGAAATGATGTTTGACCGCATCAATTCCTGTTACCAGAGGGATAAAAATCACCCGGCAGTGTTGATCTGGTCGCTTGGCAATGAATCTTACGGCGGTCTGGTATTGTATGAGATGTCAGAACTGTTCCGCAGGCTGGATGACACAAGACTGGTGCATTATGAAGGTGTCTTTAATGACAGAAGCTATAATGACTCATCAGATATGGAAAGCCGCATGTATGCCAAAGTGACAGATATTGAAGAGTACCTTGCAGGGGGAGATGTGAAACCTTTTATCTGCTGTGAGTATACACATGCCATGGGAAATTCCTGCGGTGCGATGCACAAATATACGGAATTGGCAGATCAGGAAAATTCCGGATACCAAGGCGGTTTTATCTGGGATTATATTGACCAGTCCCTCTATAAAAAGGATCGATATGGAGAGTGGTTCCAGGCTTATGGCGGTGATTTTGGAGAAAGGCCCACAGACTATAATTTCAGCGGAAACGGCATTGCCTATGGCGGGGAGCGTGAGGCGTCGCCCAAAATGCAGGCAGTGAAATTTAACTATCAGAATATTGCTGTGACGGTAGGGGCCGAAGACTTTACAGTGTGGAACAAGAATCTGTTTGTTTCCACGGATGCCTTTCGGTGTGCGGCGCAGCTTCTGCGGGATGGTGTGGTTGTGGAAGAAAAGGAGCTTGCCGGAATTTGTGTGGCACCTGAAAGCCGGGGCAGTTTTCCCATACCGTTTGCAGTACCCGAAGAGCCGGGGGAGTATGCGGTCACGATTTCCTTCCTTTTAAAGCAGGATACGCTCTGGGCCGGAGAGGGGTATGAAATTGCTTTTGGTCAGGCGGTGATTGCAAAGATTGCCGAGAAGGTCAAAGGACAAGAAAAACCGTTTGTACTGATTCGCGGCAATGATAATTTCGGCGTGCGCGGGGAGAATTTTGATGTGCTGTTCTCAGAACTTGTGGGAGGGCTTGTATCCTACCGCTATGCAGGCAAAGAACTGATAGAAGAGATACCCAGGCCGAATTTCTGGCGGGCCCCTACGGACAATGATATGGGCAATAATATGGCGGGAAGACAGGGACAGTGGAAACTTGCCAGTATGTATGCTTCCTGTAAGGGCGTGGGTAAGAAACTGGATGTGCCGGGCGCTGCATGGGAGAACCCCATTGTACGGGAAGAGAAGGACTATGTACATGTGACTTTTCTCTATGATCTTCAGACCACACCGGCGGCGTCATGTCAATTATCCTATAAAGTATATGGGGATGGAAGAATCCAGACAACGCTTTCTTATGACCCGGTAGCGGGATTGCCGGATATGCCCGAATTTGGCGTGCTGTTTAAATTTAATGCGGATTATGACTGCCTGGAATGGTACGGGAATGGCCCGGAAGAGACCTATGAGGATCGAAAACAGGGCGCAAAACTTGGCATTTACCGCAATAAGGTGGCGGATAATATGGCAGCTTATCTGGTGCCGCAGGAGTGTGGCAATAAGACCGGTGTGCGGTATGCCAAAGTGACGGACAGACAGGGGCGTGGAATCCTGTTTACCGGGGAAAATTTAAATTTCTCGGCACTCCCTTATACACCGCATGAGATTGAGAACGCGAAACATCCCTATGAGCTTCCCAAAGTGCATTACACAGTAGTGCGTGTTTCGGGACAACAGCTGGGTGTGGGCGGTGACGACAGCTGGGGTGCACCTGTTCATCCGGAGTATCATATTGATGTCAGCGGAAAGCTGGAGTTTAGTTTTACGTTTTGCGGGATTTGACAGGAAACAGACGTTTGCGGAAAACGTAACAGTTTTGCGGGGCAGGTTGAAAAATCTGCCCCTGTATTTATTATATATTATTAACTGACGGCAGCCTTTGTGGGCATGTAGGATTTATCACATGTTCGCAGGCCGTCAATGTGTTCAAACAAATCTGGTTTTATGGGAGCCCCCAGTGAATCCAAAATGAAGTCGATTCCTTCGCGGCGTGCAAGTTTAGCTGCTGAGACAAAGTCACTGTCTCCAGATATAAGAATGATTTGATCAACTTGATGTTTGTATGCTAAAGAGGCGATATCCAATCCGATTTTCATGTTGACACCTTTTTGGCTTATTTCAATACAAAAATCTGATTCGCATAAATTTGAAAAGATAAGACTCCCATTGCAAAGTTTTTTAACGATATCCGGTCTGATTGTATAATGTGCCTGTTCTTCGGCGAGTTTTCCAAGACGCAGGGCGAATTTTCGTTTCTTTTTTAGCTCATTCAGAAACTGATTCATCCATATATATAAATCAGTTTTGGATAAATCTATTTGTGTTTCAAGATGTCTTTTGCAATAATTTGCGAGTTCAAAGGCACGTTCCTGTGCAGAAATATCCCCAAGTGCAATTTGTGCTCGTCTGCGATAAAAGCCTCCATCAACAAGTATAGCTGTTCTCATATGTATCTCCTTTATAATGCAAAATAAAAAGCTCTAGGGTTCGGTCATTCTCATATATTGAGAGACGTACAACCTAGAGCAGTATTAACAAGTATCTGTCATTATATTTATATAGTATATGCTGTAGGTCTGAAAGTCAATTGTTTTTCTGATAAATCAACTATAAAATATATTTTTTGAGGTTGGTTATTGTGATAGCATCAGTATCTGGTTATCCTGCAAAGAATATGATATGATGAGAAGGAAAATTTGTACTAAAGAAACATATTTTGGTTCAAAATAACAGGATGGGAAATAAATCCGGCATAAGACCGGAGAACGGAGGCAGGGATGCGTAAAACTAAGATTGTGTGTACATTGGGGCCGTCCACAGATGACGAGGAAGTATTAAGACAGATGATGCTGGAGGGAATGAATGTTGCCAGATGCAATTTTTCTCATGGGACTTATGAAGATCATAAGAAAAGAATGGACATGGTAAAAAGACTTCGTGAAGAGGTGGGTAAGCCGGTGGCAATCCTGCTCGACACCAAAGGGCCGGAAGTTCGCGTGAAGAACTTTAAGGAAGGAAAAGTTGTGTTGGAAGAGGGGCAGCTTTTCACGCTGACATCCGATGAGGTGGAAGGTACAAAGGATAAGGTGAGCGTCACATACAACCGTCTCTATGAAGACCTGGAAGTAGGGATGCGTGTGCTGATTGACGATGGACTGATAGAGATGAAAGTGGAAGAGGTGGACAAAAACGATATTGTCTGCCGGGTGGTCAACGGCGGTGCGGTTTCCAATCACAAGGGAGTCAATGTGCCGGATGTGGACTTATCCATGCCTTATATCAGTGATAAGGACAGAGAAGATATTCTGTTTGGAATTGAACAGGATGTGGATTTTATTGCGGCATCTTTTGTGCAGAAGAAGGAGGATATCCTACAGCTTCGCAAACTGTTGGAAAAGAATGGCGGAGAGGATATCAAGATTATTTCCAAGATAGAGAACGCTCAGGGAGTAGCCAATATTGATGATATCGTTGCGGTGTCAGACGGTATTATGGTGGCCCGCGGAGATATGGGTGTGGAGATTCCCTATGAGGATGTTCCGGTGATTCAGAAGAAGATTATCAAGAAGGTATACCGGGCAGGCAAGCAGGTTATTACTGCCACGCAGATGCTGGAATCCATGATTAAGAATCCCAGACCTACCCGGGCGGAGGCAACGGACATTGCCAATGCGGTTTATGATGGCACAAGTGCCATTATGCTTTCCGGTGAGACAGCCGCCGGCGCCTATCCGGTAGAAGCGGTTAAGACAATGGTGAGGATTGCAGAACGCACAGAGCAGGATGTGGACTATCGCAAACGGTTTTTCCTGTTTGAAAGAGAAGTGAATCCGGATATCACAGATGCGATTTGTCATGCGACCTGTACGACGGCAATGGATTTAAATGCAACGGCTATTGTTACAGTTACCAAATCAGGCAGATCTGCGAGAATGGTATCCAGTTATCGTCCAAAGAGTGATATTATATGTTGTGCCACCACAGAAAAGGTGTGCAGACAGCTTTCATTGACATGGGGCGTGATACCGCTTGTGATCAAAGAGGAAAAAGAGGCATATGGGCTTTTTGATAAGGCTATTGCGGCAGCCGAGAAAAAGGGACTGTTAAAGAAAGGCGACCTGACGGTCATTACTTCCGGCGTACCGATTGGGTGCTCCGGTACCACCAACATGATCAAAGTACAGATTGTGTAAGAGGAACCGGACCTGAGATTACTTCTCGGGCCACATAAAGGGTGCTGTCGGCCCGGGCGTTCATGCTCCATTTGACTAATGTCATGGATTGTCGTTCGATTTCGATACAGGTAATGCATCGGGGATGGACGCAGCTTCCGGTGTTATAATAGCTGGCAGGCGTGGTGGGCAGGACAGGGCGGTGGGTGTGACCGGTGATCAGGATGTGGTGGTTTTTTTCAGCCCATCGGTTTAAGCGGACTTCGCATTTGTTTTTGATATGATAGTTTTTGGCGGCGCTGGTAGGATCCAGTACACCCAGATTTTCCAGCGGACTCCAGACATAGCGGACAAGGAAACGGGAAACAGGCCAGAATGTGGAATTCAGAAGACTGGCCTGATGCCCATGTGTCAGATAGAGAGACACACGCGACCTGTTGCCGGGCAACAGGTCTGTGGTAAGGATAATACCTTCATAAAAGGCAGGGATGGAAAAGAGAGATTTCACTCTCTTTTTTCTTTTGACAATGTCATGGTTGCCGTAGAGCAGATACAGCCGGTCTTCCTGGTAGAACTGCTTGAAAAGCCAGAAGACATTACTATGAATATCGAGAATGTTTTTCATACTTCGGTTTTCCCACAGTTCGTCCCCGTCGCCCAGTTCGATATAGGTAAAACCCTGCCGGTAATAGTGTTCCAGTGCAGCGAAATACAGGTGCTGGTTCTTAAGAAAGTTGTCGGTGGAATTACCAATGCCTCTGTGACAGTCACTCATCAGAACATAGCGGGAACGGTTTGAAAGAGGCAGCAGAGGGGCATTTTCAAAAGCATGATTAAGACGGGAAAAAGCACTCATGATCAGCACTCCTTACAGTGGTGTTTGTAGTGGCGTTTGTGACAGCGCCTGTTAAATCTGCGCAGTCTGAGAAGCTTCCGGAAAGCAGCCGGGATATAGTAGTACAGGTACAGAACCCGGTCTTCGGTGCAGCAGAAAGGTCTGGTGACCCACAGATAAAGTTTGCAGAACAGTTTGTTCTTCCATTGGGAGAAATGACGCCAGAATCGTGTGAGCAGATTATATCTTTCTATGGTGTTTTTGCAGAAGACAAAACATACGGTGAGACCTTTGACACAGACAGCATCTTCCCGATAGCCGGCCCGTTTAAGGCCATCTGCAAAGGCGGAGAGCATTTCTCTGTTAGGGAAACAGATGCTTACCTCCATGGAGAGAGAAGACGGCTTTGTAAAGCAGCCGGCCAGAAAGGCAGTAAGCCACCAGTGCCGGCCGCAGTTGCGTATGCAGTCGTTTCCTTCATTGCACAGCAGGAAAGAACATTCCAGCATTTCGTTCTCTTTTGCACAGGAGAACCAGGTGCTTTTGTAGTCCTGTTCCGGAATGATAGAATCTGCATGATAGATACCAATCTCCGCACCGGTATTGATACCATACTGGCCTTTCCAGATTTCAATCAGCCAGGTTCTGCCGCGATAATCGAAATAGACAGGAAGCGCGTCAAAGACCATCTGAAAACGGGGCGCCATATAGTCATAAAGCCAGGTGTACCCTGCCTGTTTCTGCCAGGCGTCTGTTGTGGTAGAGAAGATGCCGCTGTCACAATGAAAACAATAGCCGAATGGATTCACCAGTTCATCTACAAGAGAACATTTGGTACAACAGTCCATACAGTTGATTTTACAGATGATTTTCTTTCTGCGGCAGTGAAAGAAGATACAGCCCAGAAGGGCCATGAGTAGTAAGGCAAAGAGTAAATAATACATAACTTAATATCCTATGTGGTTTTACTCTATTTTATGACAGGGAAAGAGAAATAGTTCGAGGTGTATGTGTATTTTATCTTCAGGATACAAGGAACAGACAGGCTGCCGGTACAGTTATAAGGCTTAGGACCGTGGTCAGAATGATACCCTGTGAAATAGAATCGGTGTCCATATCCATCTGTTTGGCCATCATGAGCGGCATATTGGCGGCTGGCACGGCAACCATCAGAAGCATTGTATTTACAATAAGTTTATTATCAATCAATCCCCGCATCAGTAAGACGCAGCCGATGGGCACCAGAATCTGGCGAAGCAAAGTAAAGGCATACAGCTTTGGATGGGAAAAGATATCTTTGGGCGCTATCTGTGCAACAGATACACCAAGCACCAGCATGGATAAGAGAGTGGTAGCCCGTCCGGTGTAAGAGAGCGTGGAAGATATAATGACGGGCACATGAAAATTGCCCAGATAAAACAGGATAGTGGCTGCGGCAGAGATAGTTCCGGCATTGATGAACTTTTGCAGGCGGCCAACGGCCTGGCTGCCTTCAGAGACTGCTTCGCCCTCTACAGCCTGCCCGGCAGCAGCTCTTTGTAACATGGATGTGCCTACGGTATAGATCAGCAGATTGAATAACAGGTTAAAGATGGAGACGAAAATCAAGGACTCACTGCCAAGCACCGCGGAAGCCAGGGGGATGCCGATAAAGCCTACATTGCCGAAAATAGTCAGCATCTGGTAGGCATAGTGGAGTTTCTTAGGTACACGCAGCAGATAAGGAATCAACAGGCTCACGGCTATCAGGATTGCAAAAACTGCCGCATAAGAGATTAAAGCGGTACCGAGTTCTGTCAGGGAAACTTTGGGTCCTTCTTCAAAAGCCGAGCAGATTAAGAGCGCCGGATTGGTCACGTTGATGATGATGCCGGAAATCTGTTTGGAGGATTCTTCTGACAACCGCTTGCATTTATATAGAATCATGCCGATTCCGATCAGGATGAAGATAATAACCATTTGCTGCAATACGACCAGGATACTCATTTTGCACTCCCTTTGGTGAAAATTTATATTATAGCATGTTTCTTATTGTAGCATGTTTCTTAAAATATGGAAGAGAAAAATATTTTTATTGTCTGTTGGGTTTTTGTCTGGTATAACATTTATGTGGAGTTGAAGGTGTTGTTTTGGTAAACTGAGATAAGAACAGGGCAGAAATGAGGTAGCGATGCAACAGTACATTATGGCGTTAGACCAGGGAACCACCAGTTCCCGCTGTATTTTATTTGACCGGAAGGGCAGTATCTGTAGTATGGCCCAGAAGGAGTTTACGCAGATTTATCCCCAGGCCGGGTGGGTGGAACACAATCCCCGGGAAATCTGGGCTTCTCAGCTTGCAGTGGCGATTGAAGCCATGGCCAACATCGGTGTGAGTGCAGAACAGATTGCGGGAATCGGCATTACGAATCAGCGGGAGACTACGATCGTGTGGGACAAAGAGACGGGTGAGCCGGTGTATAATGCGATTGTGTGGCAGTGCCGGAGGACGGCAGAGTATATTGACGGATTGAAAAAACAGGGCTATACGGAAATGATCCGGGCTAAGACCGGGCTTGTGCCGGATGCCTATTTCTCGGGAAGTAAGATTGCCTGGATTTTAGATCATGTGGACGGCACAAGGCTAAGGGCTGAGCGTGGGGAGTTGTTATTTGGGACAGTGGATACCTGGCTGATCTGGAATCTGATGAAGGGGGCTGCCCATGTAACGGATTATACCAACGCTTCCCGTACCATGCTCTATAATATTCATACATTGGAGTGGGATGAGGAACTGCTTTCCATTTTACGGATTCCACGGCAGATGCTGCCGGAGGTGAAACCATCAGGTGCCTTATTCGGCATGAGTGAAAGCAGTATTTTCGGCACACCGATTCCGATTGCGGGAGCAGCAGGAGACCAGCAGGCGGCACTTTTCGGACAGTGCTGCTTTGAGCCGGGGCAGGTAAAGAATACGTATGGCACAGGGTGTTTTCTTCTGATGAATACGGGCCGGGATGCGATTACCTCCAAAAGCGGCCTTTTAACAACAATTGCGGCGGGAGATTCTGCCAGGCCGGAATATGCCCTGGAAGGAAGTGTCTTTGTGGCCGGAGCGGCAGTGCAGTGGATGCGGGATGAGATGCGGATGATGAAGATATCACAGCACTCTGAAAAGTATGCCCTGCGAGTGCCGGATACCAATGGGGTCTATGTGGTGCCTGCGTTTGTGGGTATGGGAACCCCCTACTGGAATCCTTACGCCCGGGGCACTGTGGTGGGTATTACCAGAGGGTGCCAGAAAGAACATTTTGTGAGAGCTGTGTTAGAGTCTGTCGCTTATCAGTCTGTGGATGTACTCAAGGCCATGGAGGAGGATGCAGGGATTCCTTTAGAAGAATTGAAGGTGGACGGCGGTGCCAGCGCGAATGATTTTCTGATGCAGTTTCAGGCAGATATCACAGGACAGGCAGTACACCGGCCAAACTGTATTGAGACAACGGCGCTAGGTGCCGCTTATCTGGCGGGTCTTTCGGTGGGCTATTGGAAAGATAAAGAAGAAATCCGTGCGAACTGGCAGCTGGGAAAACGTTTCGATGTATCCATGGATAATGAGACCAGGGAGACTCTGGTAAAGGGTTGGAAACGTGCCGTCAGGTGTGCACTTGCCTGGGCAGAAGATGCTAAATAAAGAAAAGAGAGGAACCGTCAGGATGAATATTACTTATCAGGAACAGAACAGAATCTTTAAGCTGGACACGCCCCATACCAGTTACTGCATTGGGATTGTGGACGAAGAGAATTTTCTGGGACACGTATATTATGGAAGGAAGCTTTCGGAGGATAATCTCACTTATCTGATGCGCACACAGGAGGCTCCTTTTGTTCCGTCCCAAAATAACAGGGAGAGAACCGCTTTCCTGGATACTTTCCCGATGGAGTATACGGGAAATAATCTGGGGGATTACAGAGAAGGGACATTGGCGGTACGGACGATGGGCGGTCATACCGGGGTGTCGCTTTCCTATGTATCCCATCGCATTTATGACGGCAAAGAAGCGTTGGAAGGACTGCCGGCGACGTTTGGAGACAAGGACACCTGCCGTACTTTGGAGATTACCTGTGAAGATAAGGTGTTGCAATTGCAGGTAATTTTATCCTACAGTATTTTTGCGGATACGGACGCTATTGCCAGGAGCGTAAAGATTGTCAACGGCGGCCGGGAGGCCATATATCTGACCAAGGTTTTGTCAGCCTGTATCGACATGGATAACGAGGATTATGAGATGATGACGCTGCATGGTTCCTGGGCCAGGGAGCGTGGGATTCAGGTCTGCCCGATCATGAAGGGGAAGCAGAGTGTAGGTTCGATTCGCGGGGAATCAAGCCATCAGGAGCATCCGTTTATGGCCTGGAAAAAGTGCAGTACTACGGAAGAAGAGGGCGAAATCTACGCCATGAATTTTGTGTATTCCGGTAACTTTCTGGCACAGATTGAGGCAAACCAGTTTGGTTCCCTGCGTGCGGTGATGGGGATTCATCCGGATAATTTCTATTGGAAACTGGAGCCCGGAGAGTGTTTTCAGGCGCCGGAGGTTATCTGTATGTATTCAGCCCAGGGCATTGGCGGTATGACCAGAAATTTCCATGACCTGTATCGGGAACATCTGATTCGTGGCGTTTATAAAGACAGGAAACGGCCGATTCTGATCAATAACTGGGAAGCCACGTATTTTGAATTTAATACACAGAAACTGCTGGAGATTGCAAGGCAGGCTTCCGAACTTGGGATAGAGATGCTGGTGATGGATGACGGCTGGTTCGGGCACAGAGATGATGATAACAGCAGTCTGGGGGACTGGCAGGTAAACGAGTCGAAGATAGGCGGCGGCCTGAAATATCTGGTGGAAGAGGTCAATAAGCTGGGCATGAAATTCGGCATCTGGTTTGAACCGGAGATGATCTCACCGGATTCTGATCTGTATAGGGCACATCCAGATTGGGCGATTCAGATTCCCGGCAGGACGGGCAGCCTTTGCAGAAACCAGTATGTGCTCGATCTGACCCGTAAAGAAGTCAGGGATTATGTCTATGATATGGTGGCAAAAGTACTGCATAGTGCCAATATCGAGTATGTCAAATGGGATATGAACAGACAGTTAAGTGATCTTGGAAGTTATGGGCTTCCCGCGGACAGGCAGGGTGAGCTTCTGCACAGACAGGTGCTGGCACTCTACGAAATGCAGGACAGACTGACAAGGGATTTCCCGAACCTTCTTCTGGAGAACTGCTCCGGAGGCGGCGCCAGATTTGATCCCGGTATGCTCTATTACAGCCCGCAGATCTGGTGTTCCGACGATGCGGATGCGGTGGAGAGGTTATCTATCCAGGCAGGTACGGCGTTGATATATCCGCTGTCTTCCATGGGAGCACATGTGGCTGACTGTCCGAATCATACGGTAGGCAGGGTGACCCCCTTTGAGACGAGAGGATATGTGGCATTGGCAGGAACCTTCGGCTATGAACTGGATGTGACAAAGATTCCGGAGGCAGACCGGAATATGATTCCCGGACAGGTGGCCATGTATCATAAATATAATGACCTGGTGCGTCAGGGAGATTATTACCGTATTGCACATTATGCGGATAATCATTATTATGATTGTTATGAGGTGGTGGCCAAGGATAAGAGCGAGGCGCTTATCACTTATATCCAGGTACTGAACAGACCCAATGTCCATAGCAGACGGATTTATATTCCGGGTTTGGATCCGGACAGAATGTATATGATTGAGAATCCGGAAGACTGGCCGGAAATGGAGCAGATGCAGTATCGCGGAGATACCCTGCATTATGCGGGGATTCATATACCGCCTATCCGTGGTGACTTCCAGGGCAGATTATTACATTTGAAAGCAAAATAACTTGATAGAGAAAGAAGGATAGGTCGTATGATCGTACAGAAATATAAAGACATGTTACAGGGCAAATCCGTCATCAGGCAGCTGTCGGAGTTTGCGACGCAGAGGGGGAAGGAGATTGGCTATGAAAATGTGTTTGATTACAGCCTTGGAAATCCTTCGGTACCGGTGCCGCAGGCTTTTACGGATACCATGATCAGGATGCTTCAGGAGAAAAATCCTATGGAACTTCACGGCTACAGCCAGAGTCTGGGGATCCCTTCGGTACGGGAGAAAGTGGCGGCATCCCTCAATGAGAGATTTGGCATGCACTATACGGGCAATCATATCTTTATGACTACCGGTGCGGCGGGAGCCATTGCCCATGCGGTGCGGTGTGTGGCTGAGCCTGGTGATGAGGTGCTTACGTTTGCGCCTTATTTTCCGGAATATGCACCCTATATTAATCTGACTGGGGCGGTGCTTAAGGTGGTGCCGGCAGATACAGAGAGCTTTCAGATTAACTTTGAAGCTTTTGAACAGATGTTGACCGATAAGGTGGCGGCTGTGCTCATTAATACACCGAATAACCCTTCCGGCATGGTTTATTCCACTCAGACAATACAGGAGATGGCACGGATCATGCGGGAAAAGGAAGAACAGTACGGACACGATATTTTCCTGATTTCTGATGAACCCTATCGGGAGATTGTCTTTGCGGGAGTGGACGCTCCTTATCCGTCCAGGTTTTATGATAATACCCTGTCCTGCTATTCTTTCTCTAAATCCCTGTCTCTGCCGGGTGAGCGTATCGGGTATGTGGCAGTGAATCCGGCCTGCACGGATGCGGATATTATCAGTGTTATGTGCAGTCAGATATCCAGAGGTACAGGACATAACTGTCCGCCGTCCATTATTCAGCTGGCAGTATCGGAAGTACTTGACCTGACAGCAGATTTGTCGGTCTATGAGACAAATATGAACATACTATATAAAGAACTTATGAATCTTGGGTTTGAATGTGTAAAGCCCGGCGGTACTTTTTATATCTTCCCGAGAGCACTGGAGGAGGACGCAGTCGCTTTCAGTGAGAAGGCAAAGAAGTACGATCTGATTCTGGTGCCCAGTGACAGCTTTGGTGTGAAGGGATATTTCCGTCTCGCATACTGCATTGATACGGAAAAAGTAGAACGGTCTCTGGAAGCCTTCCGGAAATTCGTGAAAGCAGAGTATTAGTGTGGAAAGTCAGGAGGGGATTATGTATCAGGCAGGACTTATTTTGGAAGGCGGCGGCATGAAAGGGATCTATACCGCCGGCGTGTTGGATTTCTTTATGGAGAAAGAGATTCTTTTCTCTGATTGTTACGGCGTATCGGCAGGAGCATGTCATCTGTGCAGCTACTTGTCAGGGCAGCATAAACGGGCTTATCGTATCAGTGTCAATTATCTGGACATGAAGCAGTACTGCGGCCCGGGGAGTCTTTTTACGACGGGTGATCTTTTTGGTGTGGATATGTGTTATGGATTGATACCGGATTATCTGGATCCCTATGATTTTGAGGCTTTTACCAGATATGAGGGCCGGGCGTATGCGGTGGCGACAAATATCCGCACAGGGGAACCCGCCTACCTGCCGTTAAAGGATATGCATAAGGATATCATAGCGGTACGGGCTTCCAGCTCCATGCCTCTGGTATCCAGAAACGTGAAGATTGACGGTGAGCTTTATTTAGACGGCGGTATCTCCGACTCCATTCCCATCAGACAGTCTATCCGGGACGGGAACCGGAAGAATGTGATTATCATGACCAAAGAAGAGGGGTATGTCAGACAGCCGGCAGGGGCGGAACTTGTGGCTATCCGGGCCAGATATCTGCGGTATCCGAAGGTCTATGAACTGATGCGGGAGAGGCATCTTTCTTATAATAATACGGTGCAGTATATTGAAGAGAAAGCACAGCGGGGAGAAGTGTTTGTGATCCGGCCCAGGCATGTCAGTAAGGTGGGCAGAGTAGAGAAAGACAAGGCCAAATTGACGGCTTTATATGAAGAAGGATACCGGGATGCACAGAATTGCTACCTGGATCTGTTAGAGTATCTGGAAAGAGTATGAGACCATTTGGGAGAATGATTTGCCGACAGGCAGAAAGGTATGGTTGAAGATATGGATATTTTGGAAATTTTAAAAGCTGTACTGTTTGGCGTGGTAGAGGGTATTACGGAGTGGCTGCCCATCAGCAGCACAGGACATATGATACTGCTCAATGAGTTTGTGACACTCAAGGTGAGTCCCGAATTCTGGGAAATGTTCCTGGTGGTAATTCAGCTGGGGGCGATCCTGGCAGTGGTGCTGCTGTTCTGGAATAAGATATTTCCCTTTAAGTTCAAGGAAAGACCTGTGGTGCAGAAAGATATTTTTGTGCTCTGGTTTAAGATTCTGGCGGCCTGTATTCCGGCAGCAGTAATAGGGATTGCTTTTGATGATGTGCTGGATGCCCTGTTCTATAATCCCTGGTGTGTGGCTATTGCGTTAATCGTGTTTGGCATCGCCTTTATTGTGATTGAGAACAGGAATAAAAACAGAACACCGAAGATTACACAGCTGAATGAGATTACCTATCAGACGGCGTTTCTGATTGGTGTATTCCAGCTT
Organism: bacterium 0.1xD8-71; assembly: GCA_003612405.1. Taxonomy (GTDB): domain Bacteria; phylum Bacillota; class Clostridia; order Lachnospirales; family Lachnospiraceae; genus UBA3282. Next base: position 70,373 of record RAYR01000016.1, on the reverse strand, counting down.
CTGGCGGCGGTATTTCCGGGCACCTCCCGCTCCGGCGCTACGATTGTGGGAGCGCTCTTGATAGGTGTGTCCAGGACAGTGGCGGCGGAGTTTACCTTTTTTCTGGCGATTCCGGTTATGCTGGGAGCAAGTCTTTTGAAAGTGCTGAAATTTGAGGGGCCTATTACAGGTGCGGAGACAACCATATTACTGGTGGGCATGGTGGTGGCCTTTGTGGTATCCGTGCTTGTGATCCGGTTTTTGATGAGTTATATTAAGAAACATGATTTTAAAGTATTTGGCTGGTATCGTATCGTGCTTGGGGCGGCAGTGTTGGGATATTTTATGGTCATATAGGGAGCTGGCCATACAAAAAACCGTGTTTTTATGTCATTTCGTATAAAATAATGAGTTAGGACGTAACTATTTGTTACAGTTTGTTAGTTGACAGTGCATGGGGATTGCGCTAGAATTTTCATATGGTCCAAAGGTAAGAGTGGATTCATAGATGATTATGAGAAAGTTTGAAGTGGAACGTGCAGCGTTCAGAGAGCCAAAGATGGGGAAGGAGATTAGTCATGGCAGACACAAAGAAAACAGCAAACGCTAAACCGGTGGCGAAAGCAGCAGCCGCCAAAGCCACAGATACAAAGACAGCATCAGTAACGACAGCACCGGCAGCATCTGTAGCAAAGACAGAGCCCGCAGCAGAGCCTAAGAAGGCGGCAACAGCAAAGAAGACTACAACCAGAAAGACAGCAGCGAAGAAGACAACAACCAAGAAAGAGACCGCGAAGAAGACCACAGCGGCAGCAAAGAAGACAGCGGTGAAAGAGACAGTACATGTACAGTTTGCGGATAAGTCTTATACGGCAGAAGATCTGGTGAAGATTGCCAAGGATGTATGGAAATACGATCTCAATCAGAAAGTGAGCGACTTCAAGTCCGTTGAGTTGTATGTTAAACCTGAGGAGAGCGTTGTATATTACGTAATCAACGGTGAAGTGCAAGGCAACTTCGGAATCTGATAAGATTCTGGACAATGCCCTTGAACAGGCGAGCAGAAGAATGGAAGCAGTTAATTTGAGGATACTCTAAATTGACTGCTTTTTCTTTTATATTTTTTTAATAATTTTTTTCTATCCAGATGTTGACAATAAAAATCTTAAGTGATAACTTACTACTAGAAGGTGTTAGCACTCTAGTGAATTGAGTGCTAACAATAGGAGAAATGGTATGCAGTTAGATGAAAGAAAATATATAATATTGCAAGCCATCATTCGCACTTACCTGGAGACCGGTGAACCGGTGGGCAGCCGTACGATTTCCAAGTACACCGATCTAAACTTAAGTTCCGCCACCATCCGCAATGAGATGGCGGATCTGGAGGAACTGGGATACATTCTACAGCCTCACACTTCCGCCGGCAGGATTCCTTCCGATAAAGGATATCGTCTGTATGTAGACAGGATGATGGAGGAGAAGGAACGGGAAGTGGAAGAGATGAAAGAGATGCTTCTTGAGAAGGAAGATAAGATGGATCATCTCTTAAAACGTGCGGCGAAGGTGCTGGCGAATAATACCGAGTATGCGGCCATGATCTCGGCACCGCAGTATCACCGCAACAAGCTGAAATTCATTCAGCTATCCCAGGTGGATGCCAATCAGATACTGGCGGTTATCGTGGTGGAGGGCAATGTTATCAAGAACACCATACTGACAGTGGCCGAGAGATTGGGAGAGGAAACGCTTTTAAAGTTAAATATCCTTCTCAATACACATTTGAACGGCCTGTCCCTGGAAGAGATTAATCTGGGAATGATCTCGGCCATGAAGCAGCAGGCCGGAATCCACAGCGAGATTGTGGCGGATGTGATTGATGCGGTGGCGGAGGCCATCAGGGCTGATGAGGATCTGGAGATTTACACCAGCGGCGCGAAGAACTTCTTTAAGTACCCGGAACTTGCGGATCATGAGAGGGCCAGCGAGCTGATTACAACCTTTGAGGAGAAGCAGCTGCTCAGCGAGCTTGTGCAGGATAATCTGGCAGATGAGAACAATACCGGCATACAGGTTTATATCGGCAGTGAGACACCGGTAGCAGGGATGAAGGATTGCAGTATTGTGACTGCAACTTATGAACTGGATGAAGGAATGAAGGGTACGATTGGTATTATCGGTCCCAAGAGAATGGATTATGAGAAAGTAGTCAGCAACCTGAAGCTGTTAAAAAATCAGCTGGATGATTTATATAGGAATCATTAATTTTGGTCGGTTTTGACAGAAAGGAATGAAAAGCGTGGCAGAGGAAAAAGATAAGATGCAGGAAGAAAACCTGACAATGGAAAATCCGGAAGGAGAGCAGACGCAGGCGGATGAAGCGGCAAAGACAGAAACCATGAAAGAGGAAGAAACCCCGCAGGCAGAAGATGTCTCAAAGGAAGACAGAAAAGAAGATAAGAAAGAAAAGAAGAAAAAAGAGAAGGCAGACAAGAAACAGGACGCCATGAAGGAGAAGATTGAAGAGCTGGAAGACCGGGTGAAACGGCAAATGGCTGAATTCGAGAACTTCCGCAAGCGTACGGAGAAAGAGAAAACAGCGATGTTTGAGACCGGGGCAAAGAGTGTGATAGAGAAGATATTGCCGGTGGTCGATAACTTTGAAAGAGGCCTTGCGAGTATTCCCGAAGAGGAGAAGGATAATGCCTTTTTACAGGGTATGCAGATGATTTATAAGCAGCTCATGACGGAACTGGAAAATATGGAAGTGAAGCCGATTCCCGCAGTGGGTGAGGAATTTAATCCTGAGTTCCATAACGCGGTGATGCAGGTGGAGAGCGAGGAGTTTGACTCCGGTGTGGTTGCGCAGGAACTTCAAAAGGGATATACTTACCGGGACAGCGTGGTCAGACACAGTATGGTCGCGGTAGTGCAGTAACAGGATGTAATATTTTAACAATATATTTTATCAAGACAACAACAAATTATTATTCAGCTTTATAATAAGCAGGAGGGAAAAATTATGAGTAAAATAATCGGTATCGACCTGGGAACAACCAATAGCTGCGTGGCAGTTATGGAGGGTGGTAAGCCCGCTGTTATTGCAAACACGGAGGGAGCAAGAACGACACCTTCTGTGGTGGCTTTTACCAAGACAGGGGAGAGACTTGTAGGTGAGCCGGCAAAACGTCAGGCGGTTACGAACGCTGACAAGACCATTGCTTCCATTAAAAGAGATATGGGTACGGACAGAGGACGTACCATCGACGATAAGAAATATTCTCCGCAGCAGATTTCTGCTATGATCTTACAGAAGTTAAAGGCAGATGCAGAGAATTATCTGGGAGAGAAAGTGACGGAAGCTGTTATCACGGTTCCTGCATACTTTAATGATGCACAGAGACAGGCGACCAAGGATGCAGGTAAGATTGCAGGTCTCGACGTAAAACGTATCATCAATGAGCCTACGGCAGCAGCGCTTGCTTATGGTCTTGACAATGAGAAAGAACAGAAGATTATGGTATATGACCTGGGCGGTGGTACTTTTGATGTATCCATTATCGAGATTGGTGACGGTGTCATTGAAGTACTTGCGACCAATGGTGATACCCATCTGGGCGGCGACGATTTTGACCAGAAGATCATCGACTGGATGTTAGCTGAGTTCAAGGCTCAGGAAGGTGTAGATCTTTCCAATGACAAGATGGCACTTCAGAGACTGAAAGAGGCCGCAGAGAAGGCCAAGAAGGAACTTTCATCTGCAACCACAACCAATATTAACCTGCCGTTCATCACAGCTACTTCGGAAGGACCGAAACATTTTGATATGAATCTGACCAGAGCGAAGTTTGATGAACTGACCCATGATCTGGTAGAGAAGACAGCGATTCCGGTACAGAACGCCATGAAAGATGCAGGACTGACCAATGCGGATATCGGCCAGGTGCTTCTGGTGGGCGGTTCCACACGTGTACCTGCGGTACAGGAGAAGGTGAGACAGCTGACAGGCAAAGAGCCCAGTAAGTCTCTGAACCCAGATGAGTGCGTAGCACTGGGTGCTTCCATCCAGGGTGGTAAACTGGCAGGCGATGCCGGTGCCGGTGAGATTCTGTTGCTGGATGTTACACCCCTTTCCCTTTCCATCGAGACACAGGGAGGTGTGGCAACCAGACTGATTGAGAGAAATACCACGATTCCTACCAAGAAGAGCCAGATTTTCTCTACGGCAGCAGACAATCAGACAGCAGTGGATATCAATGTAGTACAGGGTGAGAGACAGTTTGCCAAAGACAATAAATCTCTCGGACAGTTCAGACTGGATGGTATTCCGCCGGCAATGCGCGGTGTGCCGCAGATAGAGGTAACCTTTGATATAGATGCTAACGGTATTGTAAATGTAACAGCCAAGGATCTGGGAACGGGTAAGGAACAGCATATCACGATCACGGCAGGTTCCAATATGTCCGATGATGAGATTGATAAGGCAGTTAAAGAAGCAGCTGAGTACGAGGCACAGGACAAGAAGAGAAAAGAAGCGATTGACACCAGAAACGAAGCGGATTCCTTTGTGTTCCAGACAGAGAAAGCGCTCAGTGAAGTGGGTGACAAGATTGACGCATCCGAGAAGTCCGGTGTGGAAGCTGACTTGCAGGCAGTGAAGGATATCCTGGAGAAGACCAAAGATCAGGAAATGACGGATGGTCAGCTGGATGAGCTCAAGGCGGCGAAAGAAAAACTGACCACCTCCGCACAGAGTCTGTTCACCAAGATGTATGAGAACATGCAGCAGGCACAGGGCGGTCCGGATATGAGCAATATGGACGGCGCAGCAGATGCAGGTACCCAGCAGGAGGCACCGGCTGACGATGTGGTAGACGGAGATTACAGAGAAGTTTAAGATAGAAAGACAGGCAGAGTAGGAAGGGTTTAATCATGGCAGAACAGAAACGGGATTATTATGAGGTCCTCGGCGTAGAAAAAAGTGCTGATGACGCTGCAATCAAAAAAGCATACAGAGTTCTGGCTAAGAAATATCATCCCGATATGAACCCCGGTGATGCGGAGGCAGAGAAGAAATTCAAAGAAGCGTCTGAGGCCTATGCAGTCTTAAGCGATCCGGAGAAGAGACGGCAGTACGACCAGTATGGTCATGCCGCCTTCGATGGCGCGGGCGGTGCCGGCGGCTTTGGCGGTTTCGACTTTAACAGTGATATTTTTGGTGATATTTTTGGCGATATCTTCGGTGATATCTTTGGCGGTGGCGGCAGACGGGGCGGCAGAAGCAATGGTCCCATGAAGGGGGCAAACCTTCGCACCAGTGTCCGCATAACCTTTGAGGAAGCCGTTTTTGGTGTAGACAAGGAAATCGAACTGACTTTAAAGGACGAGTGTAAGTCCTGCCATGGTACCGGAGCCAAACCCGGTACCAGCCCTGAAACCTGTAGTAATTGCGGCGGTAAGGGGCAGGTGGTGTATACCAGACAGTCGCCTTTTGGCGGTATTATGAGAAACGTGCAGACCTGTCCTGACTGTCAGGGTACCGGTAAGGTGATTAAGGATAAGTGTCCTGACTGCCGGGGTACCGGATACATTGCAAACAAGAAGAAGATTCAGGTGTCGATTCCGGCAGGTATCGACAATGGACAGTGCGTCCGGCTGCGTGATAAGGGAGAACCGGGTACCAATGGCGGCCCAAGAGGGGATCTGCTGGTAGAAGTGGTGGTAGGAAGACATCCTATTTTCCAGAGGCAGAATGAGAATATTTATTCTACCGTGCCCATGTCCTTTGCGGTTGCGGCATTGGGCGGAGAGATTGTGATTGATACTGTGGACGGCCGGGTTATCTATGAAGTAAAAGCCGGCACACAGACAGACACCAAAGTACGTCTGAAAGGGAAAGGGGTACCTTCCCTGCGCAACAAGGATGTACGCGGAGACCATTATGTGACATTGGTGGTACAGGTGCCTGACAAACTTTCTCATGAAGCAAAGGATCTGTTAAAACAGTTTGACGAGCAGACGGGAGATACCTTAAATGCGGCGAAGAACATTACTTCGGATCGTGTGGAGGAACCCACTGGCGGAAAGAAAAAGAAAAAGTTTGGGAAGTTTTAAAGAAGAAACGAAAAGGGATTGTTAATATGATGACAATCCCTTTTGATGTTTGTAGAGGAGAAAGCCATGACCATAGATTACAGACTGGCCAATATAAATGATTTAGAGAAAATTGTCCTGTTGGTACAATGTGCGATTCGCAACATGGAAAAGAACAATATAGATCAGTGGGATGAGCTGTATCCGGTCAAAGAAGATTTTGAGAATGATATCATAAACGGTGATCTGTACGTAGGCATCATAGACTCGGAAATCGCAGTAGTGTTCGCACTGAACCAGGAAAGCGATGAGGATTATAAAAAGGGAGCATGGGTCTATCCGGAGAGGTCTTATTATGTTTTGCATCGCCTGTGTGTGAATCCATTATTCCAAAACAGAGGTGTTGCCACAAAAACCATGAAATACATCGAAGAAATGTTGAAGCACAAAGGAATCCAGGCAGTCCGGCTGGATGTTTTCAGCAAGAACCCCTATTCCCAGAGATTGTATGCCGGAGCTGGATATGTCCGAACGGGCACGGCTGACTGGCGAAAGGGAAGGTTTTATCTGATGGAGAAATATATTAGTGAATAAAGCAAATATTCAGAGATTGGGTTAGAATAGAAAGAACCTGTTGACAAACGATGCATTATAGCATATCAATGCCAACAGGTTCGAGGGAGGATAACTTCTACAATTCCATTTCAATTCGCTTGATTACTTCCAGCTCCACGCTGTCAATTCGTGCCACCTGTTCTTTGACGACCTCATGTCTGGCTGCCATGGCGGAGGTATTGTCCACATAAGCACCTGTTTTCCTGGGAGAAACATACAAGTACATGCCGTATTCTGACAACTTCTCTTTATGGGGCATCAAATCGATTTCCCGGGCTGCTCCATTGCAAAAATTATCATGGAACATTTCACCTTCGATAAAGGCATATCCGACATCTCCTTCATAATCTACCTTTAACAGAACCTGTTTCGCATCCGCGAAAATCTCCGGCGCAAATTTCAGTACGGCCCGGGCGTTCACAACCTTAGTGGAAGTAAGCGGACTGCCTACCACAGGCCTTTTTAACGCACCGTCGCTGTCTTTGTTTACAGTGCTCACATCTTTCCATGTAAACCGCAGTTCCTGCTCCTGCCGCCAGCTTTAAATAGCAGTCCCTCTGCCTGATGATAGATTTCTCGATAGAACCGCTCTGTGTATTTTAAATAGGTTTCGTCATCACACCGCAGATTGAAAGGCCTGCCAAATACTGTATTCTCTTATCATGTCCGTCCCTTTCTCTATTTTGAACTTCCTACAATTCCTTCCACAAACTGCTTCTGCATGGTCAGAAATGAATCCAGCATGTTTGCCCGGGACGCCATTTTAAATAATGGAATGATCTGTGCTGAAAAAGGAATCATCATGGAGAGCAGAAACATGGCATATACCACGTTTTTTCCTTTTGATCTGTATTTTTCAAATTCGTAGCCTGCCATGGCGCAGATCAGGATAGATAAAAAAGTATACAGTAAGATGGTCTTTATTGTGTTCCAGCAGACCAGAAATACATTGGCAGCCCCCTGAAGCTGTGCCCAGTTTTCCTTCAGGCTTTTTCCGAACCATATATTGCCACATCACTGTGCCGTCAGCTTTGATCCTAATATACGGCTTAAGCTGTGGAAGGTTCAGGATTATACCTCGTTAATGCTGGATTGTATTTCCCGTGCATCCTATCTTCTGGCAGGGCGGGATGAATGTAAGATTTTGTATCATACGGATGATGCACGCATGGCAGAGGATGCCGGTGCGGATTTTATGCTGTCGCCTTCTGCCAATCCGGCAGATTATCTAAAGTCCGGTTTTGTTGGGGTCGGAATCGGAGGTTCCCTGGTAGATGCCGAGACTTTTCGGCAGAAAAAATGGGATGAGATTACCCGGAGCATACAGAATTTTCTAAATGATCTGCGAAAGGAGAAACTACTATGAAAATCTCTGCGATCAACACTTATCTGGTTCGCCCACGTTGGTGCTTTGTGGAAATCGAAACGGATGAAGGGATTACCGGTTGGGGAGAAGCCGTGATTGAGGGCAAGGCTTCCACGGTAAAGGCCTGTGTGGAGGAAATGACAGAATATCTTATCGGAAAAGACCCAGGCCATATAGAAGATTTGTGGAACCTCTTATATCGGGGTGCTTTTTACCGGGGAGGGCCTGTTCTGATGAGTGCTATTTCCGGTATCGACCAGGCTCTTTGGGATATTAAGGGGAAATATTATCAGGCACCGGTCTATGATCTGATGGGCGGAAGCTGCCGTGACAGGATGAAAGTCTACTCCTGGATTGGCGGAGACCGTCCGGATGATGTGGCAAATGCGGCAAAAGAACGAAAAAATGCCGGATTCCAGGCTGTTAAAATGAACGCCACGGAAGAATTACAGTACATTGACAGTTACGACAAAATTGATGCCGTTCTCGAAAGAGTCGCTTCTATCCGGGAAGCAGTCGGAAAATATGGAAGCCTTTCGTGAGATTGCTTCCTGCTGTAATATTCCCATTGCCACCGCACCGCCCTTTGGGACCGATTGCCCTCTGCGCCTGCCTTCAGGTGGACGCTACCTGCCATAATGCGGTGATTCAGGAACAGAGCATCGGGATTCATTATAATGTGGGCAAGAGTGTGCTTGACTATGTTAAGAATCCGGTATGGAGGCACAGGGACAATTCCGTTGCCGAATGGTGACAGGCAATACGAAGAAAACGATAAGATTCCCACAGGGATTAAGGAGTTTCAGCTTAATCCCTGTGGGAATGTCTTTTTATTTTTCTTAATTTTACAATTCCGAGTGTACAGTAATTCTTTTTTCGGGTATAATAAAAACGTTTAGGAATTATGAGGGAATGATAAGACAAACGAAAAGGAACGTGGAAAAGAGGTAAATATGTTTCGGAAAAAAATGACGATAAAAAGAATGGCGGTAACATTTGCCGTTATGATGTGGCTTATGGCGTGTATGACAGGCTGCGGCAGTAAGGACGAGCCGATACCGGAACCGGAAATACAGGAAGTAATTCCCGAGGAAAGCGTGGAAGATAGCCCAGAGGAAGAAGAGGAACCTGCTCCGGGAGAACTCACTGTCATCGGAGAGAGAGAAGTGGTAAACGGTGAGATGCAAAGTTATCTGACCGGTGAGTGGATCAGGGAATCCGCGGGTACGAGACGCCCGATCGCGGTTATGATTCCCAACAACAGGCCGGCGATGCCGCAGTACGGTCTGTCCCGTGCAGGCATCATCTATGAGGCGCCGGTGGAGGGGCGTATTACCCGTCTGATGGCGGTGGTGGAGGATTTTGACGATCTGGAGAGGATCGGACCCGTCAGAAGCAGCCGTGATTATTATGTATATATGGCGATGGGATATGAGGCCATCTATTGTAACTGGGGCCTGGCTGTTCCTTATGTGGAGGAACTGATCAACAGGCCGGAGTATTATAATGTCAGCGCGGCGGTAAATGGTATTCACAATCCGGCGGATGAGGCTTTCGCCAGGGTAAGCAGAGGAGATGGGTATTCTCTGGAATTTACAGGCTATCTGATGATAGACGGTCTCTTTGATGCGGTGGAGCGTCTTGACTATGACTGGAATTATGATGACAAATATGAGCCGCCGTTTCTGTTCGCGGCGGACGGCGTGAGGGCAGAGTATGAGGAAAATGAAACGGTGACCATGATCTATCCGGGCGGCAAGGAAGGGTCGAATCCGAGCGGTTATGGGCAGTATCACCCCTACTTTGAATATCATGAGGATGATCACTTATATTATCGTTATCAGGACGGTAAGGAGCAGATTGATGAACTGGACGGCAAGCAGCTTACTTTCAGCAATGTAGTTTTCATGTACTGTAATGGTGAGGTAAGGGATGATCATGATTATCTGGCCTTTGAAGTGCACGGGGAAGGAAAGGCGCTTGTTTTCACCAACGGCAAAGTAATCGAGGGGAAATGGGAGCGCTTAGGCGGCGATTTCACACCGCCCAGGTTCTATGATGCGTCCGGTGAGGAGATTATCTTCAATCAGGGCAAGACCTGGATTTGTAACATCTGGAATGATTATGGAGAGTTCGTGGAATATGGACAGGAATGAGTGGTACCGGGTAGGAGAGGATATCCGTGACCAGGTACAGCGGGCGGTGGAGACCGGTGATTTTGTGAATCTTGGCAAGACCATAGGCGATACGGTGAACCGGGCTGTAAGTGATGTAAATAACAGTATTTCTTCTGTGGGAGCAGAAGTAAACAAAGTGTCACACGGCAAGAACACCAAATATCGTAAGCCGAATATCCGGCCGGATGCCAGGCTGTTTGACAGGCATCCCAAAGGAGAAATCGCCGGTATTGTGTGCATGGCGGTGGGATACAGCTCCATGGGGATTTTTGCCCTGGTGCTGGCAGGGCATCTGCTCAGATTCCTGCTGCACGGCGGCGATGCGGTACCTTTGGTTATGGCGGGGGTGGTATTCCTGGCGGGATTCATTCTGGGATCCTATGGGTCGCGGCTGAAGGGCAGGACAAACCGTTACCGGGTTTATGTGGATATGGTGAAAGAGAAGCTGTACTGTTCCATCCAGGATATTGCTTCGAGAACGGGCAGGAGCGAGAGATATATCCGCCGGGATTTAAAGAAGATGATGCGGCTTGGTATGTTCAGGCAGGCCCATCTGGATCAGCAGGAAACCTGCCTGATTGCCAGCAATGAGATGTATGAGCAGTATAAGCAGACACAGAAGCATTATGAAGAGTCTCTTCATAATGAAAAACAGAAGGCGGCAGAACCACGGGACGATGATGCAAAGTCAAAAGCGCAGGGCAGTGAGGTTGATAAAGTGATTGAGGAGGGGCGGGGATATATCCGCTTAATCCGTCAGTGTAACGATGAAATTCCCGGGGAAGAGATGTCGGATAAGCTGGACCGTCTGGAGATGCTTGTGACGAGAATTTTCGGGCAGGTAGAGAAGGAACCACAGCTGGCGCCGGAACTTCGTAAGATGCTGAGTTTTTATCTGCCGACGACGAAGAAGCTTCTGGAAGCCTATCGTGACCTGGACAGGCAGCAGATCGATGTGTCCAATATTGCACAGACCAAACGGGAAATAGAAATGGCAGTGGATACGATCAATGAAGCTTTTGAAAAGTTTCTGGATGATTTGTTCCGCGATAAAGCCTGGGATATCCAGTCGGATATCTCGGTGTTACATACCATGTTGAAGCAGGATGGATATTTGAAACAGGATTTTGGGACAAAGGAAGAGGAATGAGGAGGTTGCTATGGGAGAAGTGGATATAAAGGGGACTGGTGTGCCTACTTTGGTGTTTGGGGAAGTCATGGAGGAAAAGCAACCATTGGTGGAAGTGGAAGAGGCGAAAGAACTCAAAGAAACACTGGATGATACGATCCTGTCTGAAGAGGAAAAAAGACAGGTGGAGGAGTTCAGCCGACAGATTGATCTGCATAATTCCACGGCTATCTTACAGTACGGCGTGGGAACGCAGAAGAAGATGGCGGATTTCTCCGGTGATGCCCTGGAGAATGTTAAGACCAAGGATCTGGGAGAAGTGGGTGAGATGCTCTCCGGCGTGGTGGCACAGCTGCGTGATTTTGAGGAAGATGAGAAAGGGTTTCTTGGTATTTTCAGGAAACAGGCAAATAAGCTGGAAAACCTGAAAGCGAAATACAGCAAGGCGGAGACCAATGTCAATAAGATCTGCGAGGCCCTGGAGGGGCATCAGGTACAGCTTTTGAAGGATATCTCCATTCTGGATAAGATGTACGGTCTGAATCTGACCTATTTCAAAGAACTGACCATGTATATTCTGGCGGGTAAGAAGAAATTACAGGAAACCAGAGAGACAGAACTGCCACAGCTGATTGACAAGGCACAGAAGAGCGGCCTGGCTGAGGACGCGCAGGCAGCCAGAGATCTGGAGGCGCTGTGTGACAGGTTTGAGAAGAAGCTGCATGATCTGGAACTGACCCGTATGGTGTCCATTCAGACAGCACCCCAGATCAGATTGGTACAGAGCAGCGATACCATGATGGTGGAGAAAATCCAGTCCACGATTGTCAATACCATTCCGCTGTGGAAGAGTCAGATGGTGCTGGCGCTTGGTGTGAATCATGCCAGACAGGCAGCGCAGGCCCAGCGCGAAGTATCAGATATGACCAATGAACTTCTTAAGAAAAATGCTGAGGTACTTAAAATAGCAACGGTGGAGAGTGCGAAGGAGTCTGAGCGCGGCATTATTGATATGGAAACCTTGAAGAATACCAATGCCAGTCTGATTTCCACCTTGGATGAAGTGATGAAGATTCAGTCGGAAGGCCGGGAGAAGAGAAGAGCCGCAGAGGCGGAGATGAAGGCTATGGAAAATGAACTGAAGGAGAAACTTCTGGAGATCAGCGGACAATAGAGAGAAGCCGGTATAAAGGGAAAAGGTGCTTTCATGAAATGGATGAAATTCAGGATTAAGACAACTGTAGAGGCGGAGGATGTGATTATCAGTACTCTCTATGACATTGGATTGGAGGGCGCACAGATTGAAGATAAAGTGCCGCTTACCGCTTTGGAAAAGGAACAGATGTTTGTGGATATCCTGCCGGAAGGGCCGGAGGATGACGGGATTGCCTATCTGAGTTTCTTCGTGGAGGAGAAAGAGGACGGCAGTCTGGAGCTGAATGGAATATCCACTGACCGGGATGCTGTTGCGGCGCAGATAAAAGAGGAACTGGAGGATCTGCGTCTGTTTATGGATATCGGTGAAGGAACTGTCCTGGTGACTGAGACAGAGGATATTGACTGGATCAACAACTGGAAGCAGTATTTTCATCAGTTCTACATTGATGATCTCCTGGTGATTCCGTCCTGGGAAGAGGTCAAAGAAGAAGACAAAGGGAAGAAGATTTTACATATTGATCCGGGTACGGCCTTCGGAACGGGGATGCACGAAACAACCCAGCTGTGTATCCGTCAGATGAAGAAATTTCTGACCAAAGACACCCGGCTTCTGGATGTAGGGACAGGCAGCGGCATCCTGGCAATCCTTGCGCTGATGTATGGGGCAGAACATGCGGTGGGAACAGACCTGGATCCCTGCGCAGTGGAAGCGGTGGCGCAGAATATGGAGGCGAATGGGATACCGGAAGAGAAGTTCTGGATGACCATTGGCAATATCATTACAGACAAAGAAGTGCAGGATAAGGTGGGCTATGCATGTTATGATATCGTGGTGGCCAATATTCTGGCGGATGTGCTGGTACCCCTTACACCGGTTATCGTGCATCAGCTCAAAGAGGGTGGTATCTATATCACTTCCGGTATTATTGATACCAGGGAACAGACGGTGCGGGATGCCATAGAGGCGGCAGGGCTTACGGTAGTTGAGGTGACTTATCAGGGCGAGTGGGTGTCCGTGACAGCGCGCAAGGGACAGCAAGGATAGTCTGAGATGGATTATGGAATAGGGAAGCTATGAGAAAAACGACAGAAAAAACAACCATCAGATTATGGAGATATCTGGCAGGAATCCTGGCACTGGTCTGGATGTGCATTATCTTTGCGTTTTCGGCGCAGACCAAAGAAGAGTCCAGTGCAGTCAGCGAGAGCTTAAGTTATCGTATGGTCAGTTCTACGGGACATTTCTTCCACTGGAACCTGGATGAGGAGCAGATGCGGGAGATTGCCAATACCATTGAATATTTTGTCAGAAAAGGAGCGCATATGACAGAGTTTGCCATTCTGTCGGTTCTGTTGTTCCTCTGGCTGGGCCTGTGGGAGATGACGCTTCTTCGCAGGGGGATGACTGCGTTTTTGGCGACGGCCTTCTATGCTGCCAGTGATGAATTTCATCAGCTGTTTGTACCAGGCAGGTCGGGAAGAGTCAGTGATGTGCTGATAGACAGTTCGGGAGCACTGCTGGGGGTAATTGTTTTTATTCTGTTTTGCAAGTTGATTCAGATAGTAAGGCGCAGGAGAAGCAGAAAGCGTCAGGCACAAAGCTGATGCGGTAAATTTGCGGATCAGGCTGTAGGAGTAAGATCATGTATCAGTTTTTTGTAGAGCCATCACAAATACAGGGTAAGAAGATAATCATTACCGGCAGTGATGTAAACCACATCAGAAATGTTCTCCGCATGAAACCAGGGGAGGAGATTGCTGTAAGTAACGGGATTGATGGCAGAGAGTATCGTTGTGGGATAGAAGAGTTTGCGGAGGATACAGTCGTCTGTACCCTCCGTTTTATCAAGGAAGAAGGAGTAGAGCTTCCTTGTGAAATTTATCTTTTTCAGGCGCTCCCCAAGGCGGATAAGATGGAACTTATTGTCCAGAAGGCGGTGGAACTGGGCGTCCATGAGATTATTCCGGTGGCGGCCAAACGCTGTGTGGTGAAGCTGGACGAGAAAAAAGTGGCCGGCAAGGTGAACAGGTGGCAGGGGATCAGTGAGGCTGCGGCCAAACAGAGCAGACGGGGTGTGATACCGGTGGTTCATGCGCCGGTTTCTTTTCGGGAAGCGGTGGAAACAGCCAGGGATATGGATGTCAGACTGATTCCCTATGAACTGGCTAAGGATATGTCTCATACCAGGTCCTTGATAGAGGCGGTGGAACCGGGGCAGCGTATAGCTGTTTTTATCGGGCCCGAAGGGGGATTTGAAGAGAGTGAGATCCAGGCGGCGCTGGCGGCCGGAATAGAGCCTGTTACACTGGGCAGAAGGATTCTCAGAACAGAAACGGCGGGGCTTGCGGTATTGTCCTGGCTGATGTATCATCTGGAAGGATAGGAATCATGAGTGACCTTCCCTAAAAAGACACATAGTATAGTATATAAGTATGAAGAGAAGAATATTCCTAAATTTTGTCTGTGACAAAACTTCCGAAGAATATGAAATCTGAGAGAAAGGAACGGCTAGGATGGAAGTGTATTTGGATAATTCTGCGACCACCAGATGTTTTGACGAGGTTGCGCAGCTGACGCACAAGATCCTGTGTGAACATTACGGCAACCCTTCCAGTATGCACCATAAAGGCGTGGAAGCAGAGCAGTACGTAAGAGATGCCAGAGAGACACTTGCAAAAATAGTAAAAGTGAATGAGAAGGAGATACTGTTCACCTCAGGAGGAACGGAATCTGATAATATTGCACTGATCGGCACGGCAATGGCAAATCATAGAAGAGGCCGTCATCTGATTACCACGCGAATTGAACATCCGGCAGTCTTGCAGCCCATGGCGTATCTGCAAAACCAGGGATTTGAAGTGACTTATCTTCCGGTAGACAGGGAAGGCAGAATACGGCTGGAGGATCTGGAGCGTGCCATCAGACCGGATACGATACTGGTATCGATCATGCACACAAACAATGAGATAGGGAGCCTGCAGCCCATTGCGGAGGCGGGGGCATTGATTAAGAGATGTAATCCCCAGACACTGTTTCATGTGGATGCTGTGCAGGGCTTCGGCAAATTCCGTATCTATCCGAAAAAAATGCAGATTGATATGTTATCCGTCAGTGCCCATAAGATACATGGGCCCAAGGGCATTGGCTTCCTTTATCTGAGAGAGGGAGCAAAGGTAAACCCTATCATGTATGGCGGCGGTCAGCAGAAAGGTATGCGGTCCGGTACGGAGAATGTTGCCGGTATAGCCGGAATGGCCATGGCGGCACAGATGGTATACCAGAATCTGGACAGCGATATGGAGAGAATGTATGGACTGCGTGATATGCTGATAAATGGCGTAAGCCATATAGAAGGCGTGATAATAAATGGCTGTCCGGGCAGGGAGGGCGCTGCGCATATCGTGAGCCTTTCCGTACGGGGAGTCCGAAGTGAAGTGCTTTTGCATGCCTTGGAGGAGCGGGGGATTTATGTGTCTGCGGGAAGTGCCTGCTCTGCGCATAAGCCACAGCCTTCCGCAACGTTAAAGGCTATCGGCGTGGAGAAGGAGCTTCTGGATGCGACAATCCGCTTCAGCCTTTCGGTATTTACCACTAGGGAGGAAATTGAGTATACGGTGCAGGCTTTATGTGAGATGGTGCCCATGCTGAGAAAGTATACAAGGCACTGACAACTGTCCGTATCCTATGAGATGATACTGTTGCGATAAAATCAGGATGGCGGGACGGCAGAGAGCAATCCACCCGTGCCGCCATAAAGAATCATATTATGGAAGATGGGAGATAACATGTACAAGTCATTTTTGATTAAGTACGCCGAGATTGGGGTAAAGGGGAAAAACCGGTATCTGTTTGAGGAAGCACTGGTCAAACAGATTAAATATGCTCTTAAAAAGTCAGAGGGCGAGTTTGCCGTGCGCAGAACGGACGGCCGTATTTATGTGGATGCGCTCACAGAATTTGACTATGATGAGACGGTGGACAACTTACAGAAAGTGTTCGGAATTTCCGGGATATGTCCGGTGGTGCATGTGGAGGATGAGGGCTTTGAAAAGTTGGGGGAAGCTGTCATCCGTTATATAGACGATGTATATCCGGACAAGCATAAGACTTTCAAAATAGCAGCCAGACGGGCACGCAAGAATTATCCTCTGGATTCCATGGAAATCAACAGGGAACTGGGCGGTATTGTGCTGGATGCCTATCCGGAGATGAGCGTGGATGTACACAAACCGGATATTCTTCTCAATGTGGAGGTTCGGGATATGATTTATCTCTATTCCGAAATCATACCCGGGCCAGGCGGTATGCCTGTGGGTACGGGAGGCAAGGCGATGCTCTTACTTTCGGGCGGCATTGATTCCCCGGTGGCCGGCTGGATGATTGCAAAGCGCGGTGTTAAGATTGATGCGGTATATTTTCATGCCCCGCCGTATACCAGTGAGCGGGCGAAACAGAAAGTGGTGGATTTGGCACGTAAGGTTTCTGCTTATACAGGACCGATTTATCTGCATGTCATCAACTTTACAGATATTCAGCTCTATATCTATGACAAATGTCCACATGATGAGCTGACGATTATTATGCGCCGTTATATGATGCGTATTGCGGAGCATATTGCCAGACAGTCGGAATGTCTGGGACTGATTACCGGAGAGAGTATCGGTCAGGTGGCATCCCAGACCATGCACAGTCTTGCGGCCACCAATGAAGTCTGTACCATGCCGGTTTACAGGCCTTTGATCGGTTTTGATAAGATGGAGATTGTGGAGATATCCGAGAAGATTGACACCTATGAGACATCCATTCTTCCCTATGAAGACTGTTGTACTATTTTTTTAGCAAAGCATCCGGTTACCAAGCCCAATCTGAATATTATCAGAAAACATGAGCAGAATCTACATGAGAGAATAGAGGAACTGGTGGAAAAGGCGGTTGCGCAGGAGGAACTGATTATTGTCCGCCAGTGAGATATGCAGGACAGGGCCGGCGGGACAGACAACAAAAAAGAACCACTTACACTGCGCAAGTGATTCTCCGTTTCCTTTTGATAAGGAATGATTACATGATGTAAGGCTTCAGAGCTTCCATCACTTCATCAGTACCGTCCTCAGCATGGATATTGAGGTCAATGGGTTTGGATAAATCTAAACTGAAGATACCCATGATGGATTTGGCATCGATCACATATCTGCCGGATACCAAGTCGAAATCATAATCAAATTTTGTGATATCGTTTACAAATGATTTAACCTTATCAATAGAATTGAGTGAAATCTGGATTGTTTTCATTTGAGAATTACCTCCTTTGCTTTTATGCTATCTGCTATAATACTAAATGCTGGAAGTATAAAAGTCAATGCTAAAACAACACAAAAAACGTGGGGATTACTATGAAAAGTGTAGCATTACATAATCTGGGGTGTAAGGTGAATAGTTACGAGTTAGATGTTATGCAACAAATGTTACAAGAAAAGGGATACAAAATTGTATCATTTGATGAACTGGCAGACATTTATATCATAAACACCTGTACTGTCACCAATATTGCGGACAGAAAAAGCCGGCAGATGATTCACCGCGCGCGGAAACTGAATCCCCAGGCTGTGGTGGTGGCTGTGGGGTGCTATGTGCAGACCGGGAAGGATACGATCGAGAAGGACGGCAGCGTGGATCTTGCCATTGGCAATAACCGCAAGAAAGATCTGGTCAGTATTTTGGAGGATTATCTGGCCCGGCAGGAGAAGATGGGGCGGACGGTCTGTGATGTGATTGATGTGAATCAGCCCTGCGAGTATGAAGAGATGAAGCTTGAAAAAACCGCGGAACATACCCGGGCTTATATTAAGATTCAGGATGGCTGTAATCAGTTTTGCTCCTACTGTATTATTCCCTACGCCAGAGGACGGGTCAGGAGCCGCAGGGAGGAGGATATCCTAAAGGAAGTGAAAGGTATTGCCGAAAAAGGATATCAGGAGATTGTGCTGACGGGTATCCACATCAGCTCCTATGGAACGGACAGGGGCGGCTGTGAGCTGCCGGCGCTGCTGTCCGGACTGCATGAGATAGAAGGCATCAGAAGAATCAGGTTAGGATCTCTGGAACCGCGCATTGTGACGGAGGAGTTTGCGGGGAAGATAAGCCGGTTACCCAAAATCTGTCCGCATTTCCACCTTTCCCTGCAAAGCGGCAGTGATACGGTTCTTCGCAGGATGAACAGACGCTATGATTGTGAGGAGTATTTCCGGGCGGTGGAGTATCTGAGACAATACTATGAAGATCCGGCAATCACCACAGATGTGATTGTGGGATTTCCGGGGGAGACCCAGGAAGAATTTCGGGAGACGGAAGCGTTTCTGCATCGGGTGAAGTTTTTTGAGATGCATATTTTCAAATATTCCAGGCGTCAGGGAACCCGGGCGGCCGCAATGGAAGGGCAGCTTACGGAAGCGGAGAAAGCCGGACGCAGTGCCATTCTCATGGAAGCGGAGCGCCGGATGTCCCATGCTTACCGGGCTGGTTTCGTGGGCCGGGAAGTGGAAGTGCTGTGGGAAGACAAGCAGGTGATAAACGGCCGGACTTATTGGATAGGACACACCACGCAGTATATCCGGGCGGCAGAGCCTGCAAAGGATGGTGAGGATCTGCATAACACCATTGTCAAAGGAAAAATCACTGGTTTTTTGGAAGAGGATATCATGTTGTTTGGTTGATTTTGCGGACGGTGTTTTGAGAGTGGCTCCGGGCCGTTTTCGGGCATAACCAGACTTTGTGATTGAATTTTGTGTGATGATAGAGTATTATGGTAATAATAGGGATAAAATCAAATTGAGACAATAGATAAGGGCGTGAAACGATGCAGGATTTAGAGAATACACAATTTTTTACGGTAGAGACTGAGCCGGAGACAGGGGTAAAACTGGTGCTGTCTACGGTGTACGAAGCACTGACAGAGAAGGGATACAATCCGGTCAACCAGATTGTGGGGTATATTATGTCCGGAGACCCCACTTATATTACGAGTCATAAGAGCGCCCGCAGTCTGATCATGAAAGTTGAGCGCGATGAGCTGGTGGAAGAAATGCTGGTAGAGTACATCAAGAACTCTATTGTGAAAGGACAGTGAATTGACTGTTTTGGTCAATTACAAAGAGAGATAACGGCAGATGAGAATCATGGGATTGGATTTTGGCTCTAAAACAGTGGGCGTGGCGATCAGCGACCCGCTGCTGATTACGGCGCAGGGAATTGAGATCATCAGGCGAAAAGATGACAACAAACTGCGGCAGACACTAGCCCGTATTGAGGAGCTGATTGTGGAGTACGAGGTTACAAAGATCGTGCTGGGATTACCGAAGAATATGAATGATACGCTGGGTGAGAGGGCAGCCCTGTCTTTGGAATTTCAGGACAAGCTGGAAAGAAGAACCGGCCTTCCGGTGGTGATGTGGGACGAACGGCTCACTACGGTGGCGGCGGATAAGGCGATGATGGAGGCAGGAATCCGCAGGGAATATCGCAAAGATTATGTGGATAAGATCGCAGCAGTACTGATTCTGCAAGGATATCTGGACTATCTTGCCGGTAAGGAGAACAAGTAGCGTGGAAAAGATTATTTTTATGCGGGAAGGAGAAGACCCTGTCGCATTTTATGTGCTAGAGCAGACCAGGCTTGGCGGCGTGGATTACCTTCTGGTGACAGATTCCGAGAAAGAAGACGGCGAGGCGCTTATCATGCGCGATATGTCTTCGATGGAAGAGGAAGAAGCGGTATATGAGATCGTGACGGACGACGAGGAATTAAATGCAGTGGCAGCTGTATTTGAAAATATGCTGGACGATGTAGAGTTATTATAATATTTGATGGAGGGAAGTTTTTTTGAAGAAAATTGAAGAAGGAAGATCAGCTGGTAAGCTGAAAGTTATCCCACTAGGCGGACTTGAGCAGATTGGGCTTAATATCACTGCCTTTGAGTATGAGGATAGCATTATTGTGGTGGATTGCGGTCTGTCATTCCCGGAGGACGAAATGCTGGGAATCGATCTGGTAATCCCTGATATTACGTATTTAAAAGACAATTCGGATAAAGTAAAAGGTTTTATTATTACCCATGGACATGAGGATCATATCGGGGCACTGCCTTATGTTTTGAAAGAGTTAAATGTACCCATCTATGCAACGAAACTGACCATGGGGATTATAGAGAATAAGCTCACGGAGCATGAACTCATGGGAACCACCAAACGGAAGGTGGTAAAGTTTGGACAGTCTGTCAATCTGGGACAGTTCAGAATTGAATTTATCAAGACCAATCACAGTATTGTGGATGCGGCAGCTCTGGCAATTTACTCACCGGCAGGCGTGGTGGTGCATACTGGAGACTTTAAGGTAGACTATACGCCGGTGTTCGGCGATGCCATTGATTTGCAGAGGTTTGCGGAGATTGGCAGGAAGGGTGTGCTGGCGCTGATGTGTGATTCCACCAATGCGGAGCGGCTGGGATTTACGCCTTCTGAAAAGACTGTGGGACACACTTTTGATTCTCTTTTTCTGGAGCATAAGGATACCCGTATTCTGATTGCTACTTTTGCGTCCAATGTGGACAGAGTGCGGCAGATCATTAACACGGCGGATAAGTTTGACCGCAAAGTGGTGGTGGAAGGCAGGAGTATGGTCAATATCATAGACACTGCCTCGAAACTGGGTTATTTACAGATACCGGACAGAACATTGATAGATGTGGAGGAACTGAAGAACTATCCTCCCGAGAAGACTGTCATCATTACGACCGGAAGCCAGGGAGAGAGTATGGCAGCGCTCAGCCGTATGGCGGGCAATAACCATAAGAAGATATCCATTATGCCGGGCGATACCGTTATCTTTTCCTCACATCCCATACCGGGGAATGAAAAAGCGGTCACCAACGTGATCAATGAGCTGCAAATGAAAGGTGCGGATGTGATTTTCCAGGATGTGCATGTGTCGGGGCATGCCTGTCAGGAGGAGATTAAACTGATCTACTCTCTGGTTAAGCCCAGGTATGCGATTCCGGTTCATGGCGAATATAAACACAGGAAAGCGCAGGCTAAGATTGCGGCACAGCTGGGCATTGCCAAAGAGAATATTTTTATGTTACAGTCCGGCGATGTGCTGGAAATGGACGACAACAGGGCTGAAGTGACCGGGAAGGTGCCGGTGGGTGCGATTCTGGTAGATGGTCTGGGTGTTGGCGATGTGGGTAATGTGGTGCTGCGTGACAGACAGCATCTGGCCGAGGACGGCATCCTGATCGTGGTATTGGCGCTGGATTCTCACAGCGATCAGCTGGTGTCCGGCCCGGATATCGTATCCAGAGGATTTGTTTATGTGAGAGAGTCCGACGAACTTCTGGATGAGGCACGGCTGTTGGTGGACGAGGCAGTGCAGGATTGTCTGGACAGAGGCAAGACAGACTGGGGCAAACTTAAGGGTACGATCAAGGATGTGCTCAGTGATTTTGTCTGGAAGAAGACAAAGAGACGGCCGATGATACTGCCGATTATCATGGAAGTATAGAAGAGACCAGATTGGGGCAATGTACTTTAAGGAGGAATCAGCATGTCAGACAGCGAGATGAAAGAGGCTATTAAGGAGTTTGCAGATAAGATTATGGCATCGGATACTTATAAAGAGTATCTGTATCAGAGAGAGAAAATCAAGAAGCAGCCGGAATTATATGATAAAGTAAATGAATTCCGGCAGCGTAATTTTGAACTTCAGAATGAGACGGACGGTGAGGATTTATTTGACCGTATGGATGCCTTTGAGAAAGAATATGAGAAATTCAGGGAGAATCCTCTGGTGGATGATTTTCTGCGGGCGGAGCTGTCTTTCTGCCGGTTGATGCAGGAGGTGGATCTGCTTCTTGCGCAGGCCATAGATTTTGAACTTTGATCTGTGAGAGAGGAATGGAGAGTCGTATGAAAATAGGAGAGATTATCGGGGGCGTCGTAGAGCTTATTGTGAAAATAGTGGTATTTGTCTTTATCGTCATGTTTGTATTTAAGACAGCCACAAAAGCTTATGATTATGGGTACAGGGTGTTTGCGGAAGAACCGATGACGGTGGGAGAAGGCAGAACCATCAGCATCTATGTGGAAGAGACATCCTCTGTCAAAGAGATCGGGCAGATGCTTCAGGAAAAGGGACTGATCCGGGATGCCAATTTATTTGTGATCCAGGAACTGGTATCGGAGAATCACGATAAGATTCAGCCGGGAATATATGATCTGAATACTTCCATGACCGGTGAGGAAATGCTTTCGGTGATGGCTACAGCGCCAGAGGAAATGGAAGAATTGCCGGGAACCAGCGTGCCTAGTATTGAGGAAATCACAGGAATCAGTAATGATTCGGTGCCGGAAGAAGGCGGGGAACAGGAAGAAGACGATTCTGAATCCGGAGAGGATGAAGAGGAGTAGCCGGAAGATATGACACAGCAGGAGGAGCATATGCCATGATAACAGACGAGCGCATGAGCGCATTTATTGATTCGCTGGAGCCCGGCAATACCCCTCTTTTAGAGCAGATAGAACGTGAAGCAAGACAAACCAATGTGCCGATCATACGCACCCAGACCCAGGGGCTCATCAAGTTCCTGCTTGCGGTGCGCAAACCGATGTCGATTCTGGAGGTCGGATGTGCCATTGGTTTTTCTGCGTTATTGATGAGTGAGTATGGGCCGAAGGGGTGCCGGATCACGACCATAGAGAATTATGAGAAAAGGATTCCTGTTGCCAGAGAGAATTTCAGACGGGCAGGCAGGGAGCGGGACATTACACTGCTTTGCGGTGATGCAGCGGATATTCTCAAAGAACTCACGGGATCCTATGACTTTATCTTTATGGATGCAGCCAAGGGACAGTATATCAATTTCCTGCCTGATGTGGTGAGACTGCTTGCTAAGGATGGTATTCTGCTTTCTGATAATGTGCTTCAGGATGGAGATGTGATAGAATCAAGGTTCGCGGTGACAAGAAGAAACAGGACGATACACAGCAGGATGCGCGAGTATCTGTATGAAGTAAAACACCATGCGCAATTGGAGTCGGTGATACTGCCGGTGGGGGATGGTGTGACGGTGAGTGTCAAAAAGTGACAGGAGAGTTATCAGAAACGCTCCGGAATGGGGATTATCATGAGGAAGAGACCTGAATTGCTGGTCCCGGCCAGTAGCCTTGAGGTGTTAAAGACAGCGGTTGTTTTTGGGGCGGATGCGGTTTATATCGGCGGAGAGGCGTTCGGACTCCGGGCCAAGGCGAAGAACTTTACCATGGAGGAGATGGCACAGGGCATTGCGTTTGCGCATGAGAGAGGCGTACGGGTGCATGTGACGGCCAATATCCTGGCTCATAATTATGATCTGGAAGGTGCAAGGGCATACTTTCAGGAATTAAGAGCGCTTGCGCCGGATGCGCTTATCATTGCAGATCCGGGTATGTTTATGCTGGCGCGGGAAATCTGTCCTGAGATAGATATCCATATCTCCAC
Source organism: bacterium 0.1xD8-71 (assembly GCA_003612405.1). Classification (GTDB taxonomy): domain Bacteria; phylum Bacillota; class Clostridia; order Lachnospirales; family Lachnospiraceae; genus UBA3282. Next base: position 46,328 of record RAYR01000016.1, on the reverse strand, counting down.
TCAGGCAAATAATACCAACTATATGACCTACCGGTTCTGGTATAATCAGGGGGCAAAGCGTGTGGTCTCCGCCAGGGAACTGTCTTTGCAGGAAATTAAGGAGATCAGGGCACAGATTCCGGAAGAGATGGAGATAGAGAGCTTCATTCACGGAGCCATGTGTATTTCCTATTCAGGCAGATGTCTTCTGAGCAATTATTTTACAGGCAGAGATGCCAACCATGGAGCCTGCACCCACCCCTGCCGCTGGAAGTATGCGGTGGTGGAAGAGACAAGGCCGGGAGAGTATCTGCCCGTCTACGAGAATGAGCGGGGAACTTATATTTTCAATTCCAAAGACCTGTGTATGATCGGGCATATTCCGGAGTTGATCGATGCGGGTATTGACAGCTTCAAAATAGAAGGGCGGATGAAGACAGCGCTCTATGTGGCGGCCGTGGCGCGCACCTACCGGAGGGCGATTGACGACTGTCTTGCATCAGAAGAGAAGTACCGGGCGAATATGGACTGGTATCTTGAGGAGATAGCCAAGTGCACATATCGCCAGTTTACCACAGGGTTCTATTTTGGAAAGACAGATGAGAATACGCAGATTTATGATAATAGTACCTATGTCAATGAATATACCTATCTGGGTATTGTGGGCAGCCTGGTTCCGGAGCCGGATGCGGGAAGGAAACCGGACGGGGGAGATTTCTCCGGACTCTGTGCCCGCATTGAACAGCGCAATAAGTTCTGTGTGGGAGACGAAATTGAGATTATGAAGCCGGACGGCACTAATGTTCCTGTGAGGGTGCTTGCCATGTACGATGAGCAGGGGCAGGCGGTTGCGTCATGTCCGCACTCGAAACAGGTGATTGATGTGAAGCTGAGCGAGACACCGGAAACCTATGATATCCTGCGGTGCAGGGTTTTGCAATAGAGGATAGTGACAGGATACAGAAGAGAAACCACAGATTGGAAGAAAACATATGACCTACATGTCGATTGCATTTTACATATTTGTTCTGGCGGCCTTACTGCTGTATTATGTGCTTCCCTTAAAGTACAGATGGCTTGTTCTGCTGGGAGGCAGTATATTCTTTTACTGGAAGGCACTCGATACAGGGACCGGGATGCCGATGATTCTGGTTACCATTGCCTTGGCTTACGGTACCGGGCTGCTGCTTCAGAAGAGGAAGAACAGAATCATACTGGCAGCTGCGGTGGTGCTGATGATTCTTCCGTGGTTTTGTGTGAAAAACGGTAATTATGTTCTGGAAGTCTTACTGCATAAAGATGCCGTCTCATGGATTGTGCCGTTAGGCATTTCTTTCTATACACTGCAAATCATTTCCTACCTTGCTGATATTTATATGGGCAGGATCGAGGCACAGACAAATCCTGCTAAATTTGCCCTGTATGTGCTGTTTTTTCCGCAGATTGTGCAGGGCCCCATCCCCCGTTATGACAGACTCGCCGGACAGCTGTACACCGGACATGCGTTCTGTGAAAAAACAGTTGTGCGGGGATTCTACAGGATTTTATGGGGTTTTTTCCTGAAACTGATGATTGCGGACAGAGCAGCCGTGGTGGTGGACGAGATATTTGATCTACCGCATCAGTATGTGGGCTGCTATGTTCTGGTTGCCGGTGTATTATACAGCATACAGCTATATGCGGATTTTGCGGCCTGTATTTCCATTTCCAAGGGCGTCTCGAATCTGTTTGGCATTGAGTTGGCGGACAACTTCTGCCACCCATATCTGGCAGTCTCGGTGAAGGACTTCTGGCACAGATGGCATATGTCTTTGAGTGAATGGCTTAAGGACTATATCTATATCCCGTTGGGAGGCAGCCGCAAAGGCCGGATCAGGACTTTTATCAACCTGATCCTCACATTTGCGGTCAGTGGGATCTGGCATGGTGCCGGACTGCGGTTTGTGGTCTGGGGACTGCTGCATGCCGCCTATCAGATTGCAGGACAACTGACTGCGAACCTACAGCGTCGGGCGGCCGGGCTCTTAAAGCTTGACGAGGCTATGGAAGTCAAAATATGGATACGGAGAATATGGACTTTCTTGTGTGTGATGGTGGCATGGATTATCTTTCGGGCCGAAAACCTGCGGACAGGTTTGCAGATGATAGGCAGTATGTTCCGTGTCAGGAATGTGTGGATATTTACCAATGATGCGCTGCTGTCCCTGGGACTTGACTGGAAGGAATGGCTGGTGCTGATGGTTTCCATTCTGCTGCTTTGGCTGGTCAGCATGAAGCAGGAAAAAGGGGTGGCATTTTCGGAGGTAATCTTCAGACAGCCATTCTATATAAGATGGGCACTGTATCTGGTGGTCATTTTCGGAATCATGACTTATGGAGCCTACGGGATGGGATATGATTCGCAGGCATTTATATACGGGGGATTTTAGGCTATGAAGAACAAAGGATTTGTACTCAGGGTAATCGGGTTTCTTGCGGTATTTGCCGTCTGTTTCCATGTCTATACCAGATTGATCACGCCTAAGTTTTTTACCGATATTGACTGGCCTACGACCACCACCTATGCAGGATTTTATGAGCTGGAAAAGAACACGGCGGATGTGCTTTTCTTAGGGAGCAGTCACGGGGTGACATCCTTTCTGCCGCAGGAATTATACAATCAATATGGCATCACCAGTTATAACCTGGGTTGTGAGCAGCAGGGGATGGTGACGTCTTATTACTGGCTTAAGGAGGCCCTGCGATATCAGTCTCCCAAAGCGGTGGTTCTGGAGTGCTATTTCTGTTTCCCCTATATGGTTGACGAACCTTTGAATACGGAAGAAAGCTATACCCGCAAAGCTTTTGATTTCATGAAATGGTCCCCGGTTAAAGCGGAGGCCGTTAAGACCATCTGTGCGGTGGATGAGAAACAGGATGTGTGGAGTTATTATTTCCCCAATGTGCGTTACCATACCAGATGGGAGAATCTGGACAGGAATGACTATATTTATAGAGAGATGGCGGGCAGGTCAGGGTTAAAAGGATTTGCCCCCCTGTATTTTTACCTGGGAGAGGCCGGGGAGGGATTTGTGCCTCATGATACCGGGGAGACGGATGCGTGTGCCGAGATGGCGCCGTTGATGCTGGAATATCTGGATAAGATCAACGAACTGTGCCGGGAAAATGATATTACCCTGATATTGACCATAACGCCGGCTATGGCGGCAGACCTTACGAAGTGTAATGCCGTACAGGCTTATGCGGATGAGAAGGGGCTTACTTTTATCAGCTTTAATGAGCAGAATGTTTATCAGCAGATGGGTTACCAGATCGCAGTGGATAACTGTGATGACGGCCATCCCAATATCTGGGGTGCGGTAAAGGTGACCGATTATATGGGGGCGGTTCTTCAGGAACAGTTTGGCATAGAGGGCAGAACCCACCGTCAGTGGGAAGACAGCAGGGAAGATTATGCCTTCATCATGGATCAGTGCAGCCTGGATCATACCGGGGATATTGACGCCTATCTGTCAGCGCTTGATCATGACCAGTATGCGGTCATTCTTGCTTCCAAGGATGAATTTACCGGGGCTTTGAGAGAATCCACACTTGAGATCTTAAGAGGACTCGGCCTGTCCGCAGACCTGGCCGGCCAGGAGGGCTGCAATTATCTGGCGGTGATTTCGGACGGCAAGGTACTGTTGGAGGAAGCATCTTTTGAACCGGTGGAGTACCGGGGAGCAATCCAGGGCGGATATATGCCGCTGTATGCCTTCAGCACCAGGGATGGTGAGGGTAACGGGCTCGCTTCCGTGCAGATTGGCGGGGAAGAATTCTCCAAGAATCAGAGCGGACTGAATGTCATTGTCTATAATAACCAGACGCGCAAGATCGTGGACAGCGTGTGGTTTTGTACCTATGAACCGGAAAATACCATGGGAAGATAAAACGGGAGGATGACAATCGGGATAAAGTCAGGGATTGTGTAATTTAGACAACAGATTTTTCAAAGTTTTATATTTTTCTATAAAATAGACGAAAATGCAAATTGGGTATTGCAATTAAAAAAGTTTTAGAGTATCTTTATAGAAAAGGTTGTATACAGGTATCCAGAACAATGATGTTCCAAAAAGATTTATTTTTGGAGCATTTTTTTATCGAGGAGGAGAAAAAATGAGCGGTGTATTTAATGTGGAAGAGATTTTCGGGCAGGATGTATTTACGCTTGGCAAGATGAAGGAGCGTCTGCCGAAGAATGTGTACAAAGAAGTGGTAAACGTAATGAATCGCGGCGGTGAGCTGTCAATGGATACCGCGAATGTGGTTGCGAAGGCGATGAAGGACTGGGCCGTGGAGAAGGGGGCTACTCATTATACCCATTGGTTCCAGCCGTTAACCGGTATCACGGCGGAGAAACATGACGCCTTTGTGGCACATCCCGATGAGACGGGTAAGATGATGACGGATTTTTCCGGTAAAGAGCTGATCAAGGGTGAGCCGGATGCCTCTTCTTTCCCCTCAGGAGGGTTAAGGGCAACCTTCGAGGCCAGAGGATATACCGCATGGGATATTACTTCCCCTGCATTTATTAAGGACTCGGGATGCGGTAAGATTCTCTGTATCCCTACTGCATTTTGCTCCTATACAGGAGAGGCGCTGGATAAAAAGACTCCTCTTTTACGTTCCATGGAGGCACTCAGTGACCAGGCGCTTCGTATCGTGAAATTGTTTGGCAACACAGAGGCTACCAAGGTGGTTGCATCAGTGGGACCGGAACAGGAATACTTCCTGGTAGATAAAGATTTATATATGAAGAGAACTGATCTGATGTTTGCGGGCCGTACCTTGTTCGGGGCACCGGCGCCCAAGGGTCAGGAGATGGAGGATCATTATTTTGGCGTTATCAGAGAGCGCGTCGGTGCATATATGAGAGACCTGAATGAAGAGTTGTGGAAACTGGGTGTGACCGCGAAGACACAGCATAACGAAGTGGCGCCCGCACAGCATGAACTGGCGCCCATATATGAGACAGCCAATATTGCGGTAGATCATAACCAGATTGTTATGGAGACCATGAAACGGGTTGCAGTACACCACAACATGAGATGCCTGTTGCATGAGAAACCCTATGCGGGTGTGAACGGTTCCGGTAAACACAATAACTGGTCGATTACCACTGACAATGGGGTGAACCTGTTGGATCCCGGCGATACACCCAACGAAAATGTGCAGTTCCTTCTGGTGTTGGCATGTATTATGAAAGCAGTGGATACCCATGCGGATCTTCTCAGACAGTCTGCATCCGATGTGGGTAACGATCACAGACTGGGTGCCAACGAGGCACCGCCGGCGATTATTTCCATTTTCTTAGGGGAACAGCTGGAAGATGTGGTGAGACAGTTGATCGAGACAGGCGAGGCAACCTCTGTCAAAGAGGGCGGCATCCTCTTAACGGGCGTTAAGACTCTGCCGGATTTCCAGAAAGACGCTACAGACCGTAACAGGACATCACCTTTTGCTTTCACCGGTAATAAGTTTGAGTTCCGTATGGTGGGTTCCGCAGATTCCATTGCAAGTCCTAACACCACGCTCAATGCCATTGTGGCGGAGGCTTTCTGTGAGGCGGCCGATATTCTGGAGAAGGCTGAGGACAAGGAACTGGCGATTCATGATCTGATCAAAGAATATATGACTAAATACCAGAGAATTATCTTCAATGGTAACGGCTACTCTGAGGAATGGGTAGAAGAGGCGGAAAGGAGAGGACTTCCCAACATCAAATCCATGATTGAGGCAGCAGGTACGATTACGACCGATAAGGCTGTGAAACTGTTTGAAAAGTTCGGCATCTTTACAAAAGTGGAACTGGAATCCCGCGAAGAGATTATCTATGAGACCTATGCAAAAACCATTAATATTGAGGCGCTTACCATGATAGACATGGCAGGCAAACAGATTGTTCCGGCAGTCATCAGATATACCAAGGCTCTTGCGGATACGGTAAATGCCGTGAAGATGGCAGGAGCGGATGCGACGACCCAGGATGAACTGCTGATGGTAGTGGGCGAGAAGCTGGCGGCTATGCAGGCAGCTCTGCACAAGCTTGAGAAGGCGGAGAAAGAAGCTTCTGCCATGGAAGATGCGAAAGCACAGGCATTTTTCTATAAAGATACGGTTAAGGTCATTATGGAAGAGCTTCGTCAGCCTGCGGATGAACTGGAGATGATCGTGGATAAAGAATACTGGCCAATCCCTACTTACGGCGAGCTGATGTTTGAAATTTAGAAGACATAGAAAACCGTTGAAAAATTTTTTTCAAAAATTTAAGGAAAAGGGCTTGCCAAACAGGCTCTTTTCCTTTATAATCGTTAATTGTTGATGGGCTATCGCCAAACGGTAAGGCAACGGACTCTGACTCCGTCATTTCAAGGTTCGAATCCTTGTAGCCCAGCTTGGAGACCCCGGTGAGAAAAATTCACCGGGGATTTTTGTTTCCTCATACATTTTCTATACCTTAATCATTCCTGACCATTTCTTTATGGCAATCGGCATACACACAATACCAATCAGCACAGGAACGATAATGACCAGATATGGCGACCAGATATATTATCCAAAGATATGAAACGTATATGTCCGGAAAATGTCAGTCCCACTTCCCACTAACGGAATGAAACTCAGCGCTTTCTGCAATCCGAAAGGAAGATACGGATCGATTACCGTTGGGATATATACAACTGCAAGACTAAGAATCAATGCGAGTACGTTGTTTTTTACGGCCGAAGATATCAGCATGACAATCCCGGCAAATCCGACCATTCCAAGTAGTGTAAATGTCCATTCATAAATTTCTGCCTGTAGCATATTCATGGGTGAAATTGCAGTCAGCTTAAGCATCTGCACCGGCATATCCCATCCTGTAGTTCCCATAAAGAAAAGCTGCGATACAATATCACAAATTGCAATGACTGCAAATAATTCCGCTGTAAAAGCCAGACCGGTAACAATTTTATCCCCGGCATAATCGGAAAGCAGATTGCGGAAACGCACTCTTTCTTTCGGATCTGATCCGGCCGTCGGCTCGTCCAGGATCAGGATTTCCGGATGATTAAGTAATGCCTGTGCGATTCCTACCCTCTGCTTCATGCCGCCGGAAAAAGTCTTTAATTTCTAATGAGCAACATCGCCCAGGCCTGTTTCTTCCAATAATTCTACTGTTCGTTTTCTGGCAATGCTCTTTGGTATCCCCTTAAGGGCAGAAATATACATCAAGAATTCCTGTGCAGTATAGCCCGGATAATATCCGAAATCCTGCGGAAGATACCCCAATACATTTCTATAGTCAGCACCCATGGAGGTTACTTCCTTTCCATCCCAAAACACCTCTCCGGATGTGGATTCTAAAATGGCACACATCATCCGCATCAGCGTTGTCTTTCCGGTACCATTCGGGGCAAGTATTTATAGACAACCGCCGCAACACCGCATAAAACAAGGCTTTTAACAAACACGAAAACTAAACACGAAGCCCTATAACCACATGATAAACGCCTTTTCCACACGGAACGGGCGTTTTTCATTGTCCGGGCTGATGAAAGGGGCTGATTACATGGCAGTATTCCGAGTGGAAAAAAACAGGGACTACACCGTTATGTCAAACCACCACCTACGCAATGCTGACCTCTCCCTAAAATCAAAGGGACTGCTTTCACAAATGCTATCGCTGCCCGAAGAATGGGACTACACCCTAAAGGGGCTTTCCCAAATCAACCGTGAGGGCATAGACGCTATCCGGGAAGCGATACGGGAACTGGAACGGGCAGGATATGTGACCCGTACAAGAGTACGGAACGAAAAAGGACAGTTGGGGGCGGCTGATTATGTGATACATGAATTTCCAGTACCGCCTAAACCTACATTGGAAAATCCAACACAGGACAAGCCTATATCGGAAAATCCAACATTGGAAAACCCTATGCAGGAAAATCCAACGCAATTAAATAAAGAACTATCAAGTAAAGAATTATCAAATACGGATTTATTAAATACCCATTCCATTCCTATCCTTTCCACCCTTTCCAAAGGGGAAGCGGCACAGCCGCAGGAACGGAAAGGAAACGGCAACACAAACATGGACGCAGTACGGACTTATGAGGAAGTCATAAAGGACAATATCGAATACCGCTATCTGATACAGGACAAAAACATTGACAGGGGTATGCTTGACGAGATTGTTTCGCTCATGCTTGAAACCGTCTGCACCCGCCGCAAAGTGATACGCATTGCCGGGGACGACTACCCCGCCGAGCTTGTGAAGTCTAAGTTTATGAAATTAAACAGCAGCCATATCCAGTTTGTGATTGACTGTATGCACCAAAACACAACCAAGATACGCAACATCAAGAAGTATCTGCTTGCGGTTCTTTTTAACGCACCAAACACCATTGACAGCTATTACACCGCCCTTGTCGCCCACGATATGGCAAGCGGCGTATTTTTATCACAGGAAAGGGAGGACGACACCTTATGAAACAGGGGGCATTGATTTTTGACAGGGAAAGCGGACGCTATGATATTCGCTTTGGACTGGACGACTATAACGGCGGCTTGCATTGCGGCGAATGTTTTGACGTATTCGCAGGCGGCAAATGGAAACCGACACGCATTGAAATGAGTGCCGGGCAGAAATGGTATCTTGTCGGTATCAGGACAGACGTACTGGACGGCTTGCGTGTGCGTGTGCATGACAGATAACCGGGGCGGCTGCCCTACACTGACCCAAGAAAGGAGGGACAACAGCCCATGCAGGAGCAGATCAACGAAAAGACCGTTGCTATCTCAATCAAGACGGCGAAGCTGACCGCCGAAGTCTTACAGAAAGCCATAAAAAAACTGCTTGACGCAAAGAAGCACAAAGCACCGAAGATATACAAGGGCAAGCAGACATTAAAGCACCTTATGAAGCAGAACACGGGCGTTTCCAGTATGGAAATCACGGACGCTAACATAAAGGCGTTTGAACCCATTGCCAAGAAATACGGGCTTGATTACAGCCTAAAGAAAGTAAAAGGCGAAGAACCGCCCCGCTACCTTGTCTTTTTCAAAGGGCGGGACGTGGACGTTATGACGGAAGCCTTTAAGGAGTTTGCCGCCAAGCAGCTAAACAAAGAGAAAAAGCCGTCCATTCGCAAAATGTTAGCCAACTTCCGGGAAAAGGCAAAGCAGATGAACCAAAGCAGGCAGAAAGAGAAAAACAAGGACAGGGGGCGGGAAAGATGAAACCAAACATCAAAAAGCTGCTTATCCTCAATGCGCCGTACCTGCTCTTTGTGTGGCTCTTTATGAAGATTGGCGAAGCGTTCCGGCTCTCTCCGGGGGCTGACCTCTCCGGGAAGCTGCTACACATCATGGAGGGCGTGACCGCTGCTTTTGAAAATCCCATGCCAAGCCTTAACGGACAGGATTTTCTTATCGGCGTTGCCGGGGCGGTTATCCTGCGGATTGCCGTCTACATGAAAGGAAAAAACGCCAAGAAGTACCGCAAAGGCGTTGAATACGGCTCTGCACGTTGGGGAAATGCAAAAGATATTGAACAGGAAGCGGAGGAAAAACGGCTTGCACATAACCGGGAGTGGCAAAAGGAATGGCGGGAGAAACGCAAAGCCACAGAGCCGCCCAAGCCGCCTAAGAAAAAATCCATAAAGGAACTTATGGAACTGGAAAAGACCGGGGCAGAGCTTACGTCGGAGGAAACGGAACGGCTTGCGGAATACCGCCGGAAAAAAGCCGCACAGCATAAGGCATGGCGCGAAAGGCAGAAAGCCGGACAGCCAAAGACAAGGACGCTCAAAGAGCTTGCCGCCGCCCAAAAAGAGGGGGAAGCCTTAACGCCGGAGGAATCGGAACGTCTGGAAGCCCACAAGAGCCGGAAAAAGATAGCAAGGGAAAAGCTGGTACGGCAAGCCGAAACCGACCCGGCAGCGGCGGCAGAGCTTGCGAAAAAGCGGGCGTATGCTTCCGAAGCCACCAAGAAATCCCGGCAGAAAATGTATGAGGAAGCCGCCACTGGAAACCCGGAAGCGGTGGAACGCTATGAGAATTATCTTGCCGCAAGGAGGGAAGCATACCACAGGAAAAAACAGGAAGCAGAGAGAACCGCATAGCCTCCCCGTCTGAACATCAAGAGCCGGAAAAGCAAGGGCGCATTGTGGAAATGTGCATAACAGGCTATGGAATCATGGATAACTCTGTTCACAGCACATGGAAAAGCAAAGAGCAGCTTTCCCACGTCCTGCAAACAGAGTTACCCACAATTCCATAAGATAGCCAGTTATACACATTACGGCACAATGCCGACTACTACGGAATCCCTCTTTTTCTTTATCTTTTAAAACATATTTTTATTTTACGGAATATAGGTTAGCCCCCATTTTGTCATAGCGTAAAAGACAGGCAATAATGCTGCGCCTTTATCAGTCAGAGAATATTCTACATGGGGAGGAATTTCGTTAAATTGTATTCGTGATACCAACCCGTCTTTTTCCAGTTCGCGCAAAGAAGAAGTGAGCATTGTATTTGTAATGCCGTCAATGTTTTTTCTCAATTCGCCAAAACGTATAGGGGATTTAATACACATTTCGTAAATAATCTGAAATTTCCATTTGCCTTGTAACATGATAATTAAAGATGTTACCGGGCAATTACCAGCTTCGGTGAGAATACCGATTTTAACTTTTTGTGTCCATTCGTCATAAGTTAAATCCTTATCCATACTGAATCGTCCTTTCTTTAGGATATGAATATATCAAATATGTGTTTAACAGTATGGTCTACCATACTATGTAAGAATATTCTGCGTACTTGAAGAACATTTCAAACTAAGTATAATTATCTTATCAGCAAAAGTCAACAAAGGCTCTGCTGTAATTCAAAAATTTTATCAAAGAAAGGATAGTTTTATCATGAAAGAAATTAACATTGAACAGGCAACAGCAGTTACCTCACCAGACCCGCTTATGCTGCTTTGCACAACAAAGGAAAATGGAAGCCTTAATATGGCTCCGGTATCGTTCTTTATGTACTCATCTTATAACCCGCCTATGCTTGCATTTGCAATGGGAAAAGAATCTAATTCCGGCAGTAACATTCGCCGGACAGGAAAAGCGGTTTTTGCTGCTCCGGGTGTCAGCTTAAACAATGCAGTAATGGCATATGGTTCTTTCAGCGGCAACGAGCAGGACAAGCTGAAAGAAACACCGATTGTGTTACAAAATATTGAGGGAAGCAATATTCAAATTCCAGAGGATACACGAGTTGCCTTTGTGGTATCCCTTGCACAAACTATGGAATCCGGCGACCATTACTTGTATCTTTGCAACATTGAGAAAATCGTTGCAGATGAATCAAAAGACGCATTATTTGCATGGGACGGTTATGCGAAAGTTGCTCCGGCACAGGAAAAATAAATTAGTGTAACAAAAAAGTAGACAAATCAATCAACGGAAAACAAAAGTTATAAGCACCATTGTGGACAGCCTATTCAATTTTAGGCTGATAATTCAGAGGGGCGATAGCTTAAAGTGCTACCGCCCTTTTGAATATAATAGGCAATTAATAAAAATGTATATTTCTGTTTGTTTTATGGAGGTGATTTATCTTGAGCATAATAGAAAAAGAAATTGTTACAAAAGACTTGATTACAAAATCGAATTTACCAGCCAGTGATTATGTAATCAATCCTTATGTTGGCTGCCCTCACGCTTGCAAATACTGCTATGCCCGTTTTATGAAACGATTTACAGGACATACAGAAGAATGGGGAAATTTTATAGATATAAAGCGTTGTGATAAAACAATTAGTGTAAAAAAGCTGTATCAAAAATCTGTATTTATTTCTTCTGTAACGGATTGTTATAATCCTTTTGAAGCAAAATATCAAGTGACAAGAAATGTTTTAAAGCAGCTAAAGAAAGCGGATTGTTTGATTACTATTTCCACAAAGTCTGATTTGATACTAAGAGATCTTGATATATTAACAGAGCTGAAAAATTTAGTAGTTGCAATTTCTATTAACACTTTAGATAACGATTTTCAAAGTGATATGGATAACGCCAGCAGCATTACACAGCGGATTACAGCATTAAAGGAATTACATAAACAGGGTATTTATACAGTTTTATTTATGTCACCCATATTTCCGTATATAACAGATTTTAAAAAAATCATTGAAGCAACAGCAGCGTTTGTATGTGAATATTGGTTCGAGAATTTGAATCTTCGTGGGAATTACAAACAGGATATTTTTCAATACGTTTCTGAAAAATACCCACAATATTTAAGTGGTTATAAAGACATATATAACAATAAGAACATGGAATATTGGAAACAATTATCCGCTGATATAGATAGTTATTGCGCTCAAAAAAATATCAAGTATACAAATTATTTTTATCATAGTTTACTTGTTGCAGAAAAAAAGCAGTCAAACGCTAAAGACAATCAGAGGGCGACAATATAAAATTGCCGCCCCTCTGGATTATAAATGCAACCGTAAACCAAGCACCGCCCCATGTGGGAGAAAGGAGGATTTTTCTATGGCTTGTACAGAAGCATACAAAGAACATATCGTGTATTCTTTCAACGCCTTTTGCAAAGTTGTCATACGCTATGCCGCTATCAACGCATGGCGCGACAGGAACAGGCGGCGGCAAAAAGAAATATCCTTTGAATACCTCACAGAAGAAAAGTTCTACCCTCTAAGCACATCAGACGAATTTCTCAAATCACCCTACGAACAATACCCCGTTACGATATGCGGTCAGACAATCATACTCACCAATGGGGAGCTTGCCGCCGCCCTGTTATCATTGCCGGAGAAAAAGAGGGAAATCATTTACCTTTACTTTTTCGGGAATTACACACAGCAGGAAATCGCGGATTTATACGGGCAATGCAAGAGTACGGCATGGCATTATATCCACAGCGCATTACAGATGTTGCAGGAGGAAATGGAGGTGCTTTTACATGGGGAATCCTAATCTTATACCGTATGAAACCATTGTCCGGGCAACCAGCGGAGAGCCGGAAGCCGTGGACGAGGTTTTACGGCATTACAGCAAGAGAATCCGCTTTGCCGCCCTTGAAAACGGACACGTCAACATAGACACCGAGGACAGCATAAAACAGCGGCTTATCACCGCCCTGTTCCAGTTCCGCTTTGACTGAAAAGGGCTGCATAACGGGAGGTGGTATTTGTCGGGAAAATAGTCATGCTTACATTCAGCGACACCGAAGAAAAAGCGGTTGAGAAAGTCATAGCCGCCCTTGCCGATATGATACCGCTGGAAGCCATACAGCCGCCCCATTCCCCGGCGCTTATTTTTCCGGGATTGGAAATCAGATTACACCAACGCCGGGTATTAAAAGACGGCACGGACATTTACCTCACCCGTTTAGAATACGGCGCACTCTGTTACCTTGCCGCCAGTCCGGGGAGGGTGTTCACAAAGGCGCAAATCTTTGAAGCCGTGTGGAGCATGGAGAGTGAAAGCTGCCAGTCAAACGTGGCAAATGTGATATGCAATCTACGGAAAAAGATAGAGCCGGACAGCCGCCGCCCCACCTACATAAAGACCGTTTTAGGCATAGGCTACAAGTTTACTTCCGGGGAATAGCAACAGGATAACCGCCGCTATTGGCGAAGATACGAAACAGGAAATCAAGGAAAAAGGTTTCCTGTTTTTTTGCGCCCATTTTGCTTATTTCCGGCTTTACTGTATGGGAAAATACCGCCGCAAAATTGGCAGAATCCACGCCACGCAAGCCGGGGGAAAACGGCAAAAGCCAGCACAGCGGAATCCGTCAGTTACTTAGAGCAAGATTCTACCACAGTACCAAATTTCGCTAATCGCTCATTTTGTCCTATGGGAATCTTGTTGGGGTTGCCACCCCAAGCCCGCCTTTTGCGGCTTGCGCCGCTTGAAAAAATCCACCCACGAAAGGAGGTTCACAGCCATGAAAAGATACAACACGCCCCACCGCCACCGGGTAATCAAGACACGCTTGACCGAGGAAGAATACGCCGAGTTTTCCGAGCGTGTCACCCTCTGCAAAATGAGCCAAGCCGAATTTATCCGGCAAGCACTTATCAAGTCAAGCATACGCCCGGTCATTACCGTTTCCCCGGTCAATGATGAATTACTTTCTGCCGTTGGGAAACTCACAGCCGAATACGGGAAAATCGGCGGCAACTTGAACCAGATTGCCCGCTGTCTGAATGAGTATGGCGCACCTTATAACGCCCTCTCCCAAGAGGTACGAGCCGCCACAGCGGAGCTTGCCGCCTTGAAGTTTGAAGTCTTGCAGAAAGTAGGTGAAGCCGTTGGCAACATTCAAACATATCAGCTCTAAAAATGCCGACTATGGGGCGGCTGAACAGTACCTAACTTTTGAGCATGACGAGTTTACCATGAAGCCCACACTGGACGGAAACGGGCGGCTTGTTCTCCGTGACGATTACCGCATATCTTCCCTTAATTGCGGTGATGAAGATTTCGCCATAGCGTGTATGCGCTCCAATCTGAAATACGGAAAGAACCAAAAGCGGGAGGACGTAAAGAGCCACCATTACATTATCAGTTTTGACCCCCGTGACGCACCAGACAACGGCTTGACCGCAGACCGGGCGCAAGCGTTGGGCGAGCAGTTCTGTAAAGAGCATTTCCCCGGACATCAAGCGTTGGTATGCACCCACCCAGACGGGCATAACCACAGCGGAAATATCCATGTGCATATCGTCATAAACAGCTTGCGGATTGCAGAAGTGCCGCTATTGCCCTACATGGAAAGACCAGCGGACACAAGGGAGGGCTGCAAGCACCGCTGTACGGACGCAGCTATGGAGTATTTCAAAGCGGAAGTCATGGAGATGTGCCACCGGGAAAACCTCTATCAGATTGATTTACTTCACGGGAGCAAGAACCGCATTACCGAGCGTGAGTATTGGGCGAAACGGAAAGGACAAGCCGCACTGGATAAAGGGAACGCTTCCCAAGCTGTCACAGGAGAGCCGCCCAAGCAGACCAAGTTTGAAACCGACAAGGAGAAACTACGGCGCACAATCCGAGCCGCCCTGTCCTCTGCTATCTCTTTTGAGGACTTCTCCGGGAAACTGCTACAACAGGGCGTGACCGTCAAGGAGAGCCGGGGGCGGCTATCCTATCTCACGCCGGACAGGATATTGTAGCGGAGCATAAGTTCAAAGAAGATTTGCAGGCTTGGGTGCTGGCCCTTGTTTTCAATGTTCGCAAGGTAGTGAGGTGAGATAAACATCTCATCGCAAACTTTCTTTCTGGATTCCCTTCGCCCTGTCCGTGCAGCCTTGATTGCCGCTCCAAACTCCTTAAAATCATATCGTGGTACTGGTCTTTTTGACATATTTGTTCACCCTATTGTATTGTACAGTTTACTTTTTAAAAAGAATACGTCTACACAGTTACACTGATTGGCCTAAATAATTATAAAAGACAGAGAATGAATCTTGTATTTATTCGGCTAGACGCATATAATTATACTGATAGAGATTAGCGAAAGGGTGAATAAAAATGTTAGAGTATATTTCTGCCCCGGAAGCAGCGAAGAAATGGGGCATTTCAGAAAGACGGGTACAAAAGCTATGTGAGGAAAACCGCATACCCGGCGTGGCAAAATTCAGTCGCTTGTGGCTGATACCAAAAGACGCTGAAAAACCAACAGATGCCCGGTTGAAAGCAGAAAGGAAGAAAAAACATGAATAAAGTTTTAATTATTGATGATGATAAAGAGCTTTGCACACTTATGAAAAAATGCGTAGAGCAGGAAAACCTTACCGCGGTTGTTGCAGGCGGCGGTATAGAGGGCTTGCAGATGTTGGAGGAAAACAAAAATGTCTGTTCACTTATTATTCTTGATATTATGATGCCCGATTTAGACGGTTTTCAAGTATTGCAGCAAGTACGGCAGACAAGCAATGTCCCCGTCCTTATGCTCACTGCAAAAAGCGATGAAGAAGATAAAGTGTCCGGCTTACGAATGGGGGCAGACGATTATCTGACAAAGCCATTTAGCATTAACGAGCTTATGGCGCGTGTAAATTCCCTTATCCGGCGTTATACCCTGCTCAACCCAACTTCCAGCACCGAAACAGATTGTATGGTGTTTCAAGGAATGACGATTGATAATCTTAACCGACTTGTTTTTATGAACGACGTACAAGTGGAACTTACAGGAAAAGAATTTGATCTGCTCTCTTTTCTTGCGGCGAACAAAGGGAAAGTATTTACGAAAAAGCAGATTTATACCCATGTATGGGAGGAAGAATATGCTTTTGATGATAGCAATATCATGTCTTTTATCAGCAAATTACGAAAAAAAATTGAACCAGACCCGGAACACCCTTTTTATATTTTAACCGTCCGTGGCGTTGGTTATCGTTTTAACAGGGAGGCATAACATGAATGTTAATCTGTTTTTATTGATTGCGTTTTGTATCGCACTTTTATTTATCTTGTTTCTTGTCACAAAACTTAGGCGTGTACGGGGACAACTATCTATTATCGAAGAAGCCCTTGAAGATATAAAATCCGGGAATTTAAACCGCCGTATGTTGACTAAAAAGAACGATATGACAAGAAAAATCTGCTATGGTATAAACGATATTGCAATGAACAGCCAAACGCAGCTCATCAGGCAAAAACAATCTGAACAGGCATATAAACGGTTAATGACAAGTATTTCCCATGATGTGAAAACTCCCCTTGCTTCTCTGGTTGGTTATTTGGAAGCAATAGAATGTAAGATCGTTGCAGGAGAAGAAAAAGACGAATATGTTCACGTTGCATTTGAGAAAGCTCACTACCTAAAGCATTTCGTGGAAAATCTCTTTGAGTGGGTAAAACTGGACTCCGGGGAACAGATTTTTCATTTTGAAACTTTAGACTTAAACGAATTATCCCGGAATATTATAGTTGATTGGATTTCTGTTTTAGAAAATAGTAATTTTGACTATGCGTTTGATATACCGGAAGCAGAATATCTTATGCGTATAGATGCAAACGCTTATAGCCGCATCCTCAACAATCTGTTGCAGAATGTTCTTATCCATAGCAAAGGAAGTAAAATAGTATTCCATGTTTTTGAAGATAATCTGCAAGCTAAAATCACTATAACAGATAATGGAAAAGGAATATCTTCCGATCACCTGCCACATATTTTTGAAAGAATGTACCAATGCGATCAGTCACGGTCTGCCGGTGGAAATGGATTAGGCTTATCAATCGTAAAAGAACTTGTAGCTGCTCACAAGGGAACAATCACTGTTGATAGCACTCCCGATAGGGGGACTACATTTACCTTATTACTTCCGAAATCCCTGTAATAATACGGGGATTTTTCAGTTTGTCAAATTTCGTTTAACTGTAAAAGCATGAAAAAAGCAAGGTTTCGGCAAGGTTTTGGCAAGGTTAGCGTGATAGAATAGCAAATATGAAAAGGAGGTTTCGCAATGAGCAAATATGTAATCGAAACAAAAGAACTTACCAAACAATACGGAACACAAAAAAGCGTTGCGGATTTGAATATCCATGTAAGGCAAGGACGCATCTACGGTCTGCTTGGCAGAAACGGAGCCGGAAAGACAACGACCATGAAAATGCTGCTTGGGCTGACACAGCCCACTTCCGGGGAAGTTACAATCTGGGGAAAGCCTTTACGGACAAATGAGAAAAAGCTGTTGCCCCGGATTGGCAGTCTGATTGAATCCCCCGGATTTTACCCGAACTTGACTGCCACAGAAAACCTACGCATTTTTGCAACCCTGCGGGGAGTGCCGAACCGTAATGCAATTAAAAATGCGCTTGATTTAGTGGGGCTTCCCTATAAAGACAAAAAACTGTTTTCCCAATATTCCCTTGGCATGAAGCAGCGATTGGCGATTGCCCTTGCCATTATGCACGACCCGGAGCTTTTGATTTTGGACGAACCGATTAACGGTCTTGATCCGATTGGAATTGCGGAAGTGCGCTCTTTTATCCGTGACCTCTGTACGGAAAGAGGGAAAACAATATTGATTTCCAGCCATATTCTTTCCGAGATTGCATTGCTGGCTGATGATATTGGAATTATCGACCACGGCGCATTACTGGAGGAAGAAAGCCTTGCAGAATTGGAAGCAAAGAGCAGCAGACATATCCGTTTTACCGTTTCCAGTACAACACAGGCGGCAAGGATTTTAGAACGCAATTTCCATGAAACGCAGTTTACCGTACAGGACGACTACAAGATGCGTCTGCATAATTTAGATATTTCAGTTGGGGATATTGTAACAGCTTTTGTCGAAAACGGGCTTACCGTATCAGAAGCCTATGTCTGCGAAGAAAGCCTTGAAGATTATTTCAAGCGTGTAACAGGGGGTGAGGGGATTGCTTGACCTTGTAAAGTGTGAATTTTGGAAAATGAAACGAAAAAGACTGATTTATGCACTGATGTCATTATCACTGTTTTTTCCGTTGATCTTAGCGTATATGGCGAAAGCAGGAACAGGCACAGATACAACGGAACACTATCTTCAAACTCGATTTGATTATGTCTATACAATGATGTTAGGATATGGTTTAGTCTTTTTGCTTCCATGTCTAATTGGTATCATTGCGGCTATTTTGTTTTTTATAGAAAGGGATTGTGATACTTCAAAAAACCTTAGAACAATTCCTGTTACCAGCACGCAGCTTATCATAGCAAAAATTTCCATGCTATTTATTTTCAGTATTGCCTTTTGTCTGATAAGTACATTGTCGGTTGCTTTATTTTGTAAGTTGTTTCATGTGGGAATGGTTTATGGTATGACCTATAAAATACTTATGTGTTTAATTTTGGGGGCTTTTATCGTAGCGGCTTCTTTACCGATTGTGTTTTTGATTATTTACTTTAATAAAAGTTTTTTACTGTCTATCCTGTTTGCATTTTTTTACTCCATTTTTAACTGGGGTATATTGGGAACGATTGGAACATCAATAAGTACCGCAAAAATTCGTTTCTTAAACTCTTTCCCGGTCATATGTGTTATGAACTGGTTAAGCGGTTCTATGATGGATCACTTGCAGAAAGATAATCTTTTGCCGGAAGCCTATTTGATTGTGCCAACCACCAGTCACACAATTTTTATTGTGGCAATTACTGTTATACTTTCTTTGTGGCTGATTATTCGCTTTTATAAAAAATGGACGAGGTAAAAGACATGATAGATATTATAAAAACTGAATTTCTGAAACTAAAACGATATTCCGTAATAAAAGCCGGAATTATTATGACAATGCTTTCTCCGTTGCTGTCACTTTTTTATTCAACAGCAAACAGTGGACAAACATGGACGTTTGACTACTTTATGCAACAGGTCATGATTAGTAACTGCACATTATTTTTCCCGATTATTATTGCATTGATTGCAGGTTATATCATAACAAGGGAATATACAGACGATACCATGAAGAATATTATAACAATTCCTATCCCATATAGGCAGTTACTTTCCGGAAAATTACTTGTCTTGTTACTATTGACAATCTACTTTAGTTTTATAGGCTGTATGATAGCTTTTATAATCAATATGTTTGCTGAATTTCCGGGAGCGCATTTTGGCAATATCCTCAATATGTTTCTTCGTGTTACCGGAGCAAATATTGGAGTTTACGTTTCGATTTTACCAATCATTCTGCTGTTTTGTTGTTCTGCCAATAACTTTTTGGGTGGAGTTGCTTTAGCTTTTGTATATGGATATTTTGGAACCTTTGAAGGAACGCTGTTAAATTATTATCCGATTAAAGCAAGCATGATTTTATTAGACGCTAATTGTGGTGCTGAATACGGATATACTTATAATATTTTTCCTGCGTTTATTACAATCACTTTGGCTTTATTGATTTCTTTGATTATTCTTGCGAATAAAAAGAAAGACCCCAGTACATTGTCTGTTGTTAAGAAGAAAAAAACAGTTAGAAAAAAGGGTTGGTAAATAATTTCATCACAGAATCTGCCGCACGACGGCAAAAGAAAAAAGCCGTCGTACAGCAGAGGTATTTTTACACGCCTATTCATACACGGCGGCTTTTGAGAAATCAAAGCCGCCGTTTCTTTTTATCTTCTCAAGGAATGACGTGGTATCACTGTTAAAAGCGGCGGCTAAAGGAGGTAGCCGCCATGAAGCACATACCGTATCGACAAAATCCGACGGTCATTGACTTATCAAAAAAAGCCTGATCTTGGCCGGGGGATATTTTACCCATAAGTATGCACTGTCAAGTCAATTAAATACTATTCATAGTTCCATTACACCCGATTGCATTACACAGCCGGGTGTTTTTATATGCCTATGGGTAAATGTATCGCCAATGCCCTGATTGACCGGGACATACCAGTGCTTATGACAAATATCCCCTCTATCCTGAACCGGCTGACCGGGATGTTTGCCGAGGACCGGGCGGCGTTTATCTCCGCCCTTGACGATTACAGCCTTTTGATTCTGGACGACCTGGGCGTGGAACGCAATACCGAATATGCGCTGGAGCAGATGTTCCTTGTCATTGACAGCCGGTACAGGAGCAGGAAGCCGCTGATCGTCACGACCAACCTGAAACTGGAAGAGATCAAAAACCCGCCCGATCTGGCCCACGCCAGAATCTATGACCGTATCATGGAGCGGTGCGCCCCTGTCCTTTTCTCCGGCAGGAACTTCCGGGAGGAAAAGGCGGCGGCTACCAAAGAGGCGGCGAGGGGGATTGTCTCCCCGAAATGAAACCTGAAAACAGCAGCAAGGGCAATCCCCATACATATCAGCGGACTGTCCGGGAAAGGAGCATCAATACCATGAGCAGCGAGAAGAATATCCAGAATGTAGCAGACACCACAGCCAGGGCAGAGAACCCGCCAGCACTGGTGAAGAAGATAGGCCGCACCACCTATATCGTGCGGATTCATTTCAGTGAGACCAGCACGGAGACCATGAGCGACAAGATTAAGCGTATGCTGAAAAATGAGATACAGCAGATGGGATAAAACGATAACAGAGGGACGCCGGGGAATCAGAAATACTACACTGGTTCCCGGCTTGTAAAATCAGGAGGTTTATGGTAGTATGGAACTACAAAAACGAAAGGAAAGGCAGATGGGGATATTGACAGCGACGGAACAACAGCACCAGGAGGATTTACAGCGCCTGCGTGACTTACGCCCTATCGACGATGATTTTATGCGCTGCCTGTTTAAAGATAACATTCCACTGGCAGAATTTGTGTTACGCATTATCACGGGTAAGCAGGATTTGATTATCACTGACTGCGAAACACAAAAGGACATGAAAAGGCTGGCCGGGGCACGCTCTATCTGCCTGGACGCATACGGGACGGACCCGGACGGGAAAAAATACGATCTTGAAATCCAAAGACAGGAAAAGGGGGCAGACCCGCACAGGGCAAGATACCATTCCAGCGTGATGGATGTAGAGAACCTCCATTCCGGACAGGAATTTAAAGAACTGCCGGATACCTATACAATCTTCATTATCGAGAAAGATTTTTACGGAAAAGGCGAGCCGGTCTATCCGATTGAGAGGATCAACCTTGCCACGGGTAAATCTTTTGAAGATGGGGAACATATCCTGTATGTGAATGGGGAATACCGGGGCGAATCCAATCTTGGAAAGCTCATGCATGATTTTAACTGTACCAGCGCAGACGATATGAATTTTGAACTGATGGCAGACCGGACACGGTATCTGAAAGAAAATCCGAAGGGAGTGAGTGAGATGTGCCGCATCATGGAGGATATGAGAAATGAATCCCTGAAAGAGGGAATACAGGAAGAAAAAAAGATGACAGTATTCCGAATGTTGGAGGCGGGGAAATACTTGCTTGAGGAAATTGCGAATATTTCAGGGCTTTCCCTTGAAGAAGTTAATCAACTGAAAGCAGAACGAAACGCATAAAGCACTGTCATAGAGCCAGGAATCTTAAATAAAGGTTCCTGGCTCTATTTTTTTGCCCTGAAATGTAAACTTTCTGTGAATTTGATTAAAAAGTCCTTTACAAAACGTTACCGGCAAGACTGCTAAATCTATCTTGATTTCATGCGGCGCACGGTTAGCACCCTTTGACATTAAAGAATTGCGGGAGCTTATGGAAACGGACGATTTGGAGCTTGACACATTGGGGGACAGGAAAACCGCCCTCTTTGTCATTATCTCCGACACGGACGACACTTTCAACTTCATTGTCGCCATGATGTACACGCAGCTTTTTAATCTGCTTTGCGATAAGGCAGATGATTTTTACGGCGGCAGGCTTCCCGTACACGTCCGCTGCCTGCTTGATGAAGTGGCGAATATCGGGCAGATACCGAAACTGGAAAAACTGATTGCCACCATACGAAGCCGGGAAATATCCGCCTGCCTTATCTTGCAGGCGCAGAGCCAGTTAAAAGCCATTTACAAGGACAACTCCGACACAATCACGGGGAATTGTGACACCACTTTGTTTTTAGGCGGCAAGGAGAAAACCACGCTCAAGGAAATGTCGGAGCTTTTAGGGAAAGAAACCATAGATTTATACAACACTTCCGAGAACCGGGGAAAGGAAAAGACCTACGGGCTGAACTACCAAAAATTGGGTAAGGATATGCCATACTTGTTCGTGAAGAGTTCAGTTGCCTAATAAATTCACATGAACAGGGACACGAACAACTGGATTCTGGAAAACTGAATACAGGAGGTCACGAATGAAAGAACTGCCAGAAAGAATCCATGACGATACCAACGGTCTTGACTACGTTCTTGTGGGTGATTATTACATTCCCGCCCTGCGGCTGACGAAGGAATCCCGCCCTATCGGGCATTGGGGGCGCAGGCGTAAAGCCTATCTGGAAGAAGCCCGCCCCGCCCTTTATTGCAGCCTGCTGTTATCCGGGAAACTCTGGACGCACCTTGCCGATGTGGACGGGCAGGCACAGGAACGGCTTGACCTTATCATGGAGCAGATGAAAGCCGCCGAGGGCGTGACGGAGAAATTGAAAGCGGATGACCAGCTTGAATGGGTGCGCCGCTGCAATTCTATCCGTAACCGGGCAGAAGAAATTATTTATACGGAACTGGTCTATGTATAATGCGGCTGGCTCCTGTCTGGAAAAAGCGGCTCTAAAGCCGGAAAATTGAACATGGGACACACGATACAGTAAAGAGGACTGCTAACCGGATTTTACGGGAATGGCAGCCCTTTTTGCGTCATTCTTTCGTCTTTTTCTTCCCAAACAGGGACAGCAGCTTTGATTTTCCACGCTGGCTGGAAGCTGCGGGGAGCAGAGGGGATTTTTTAAACACACGGGCAAGGGTGGCACGTTCCTCTTCTGGGAGGCTCATATAATCAATGCCGAACACCCGGCAGATAGTAAACGCCCGTTTTTCGTCCGCCGTGCCTTTGTGCATGAGGGCGTCCAGCAGTATCACCGGGATGTTCCGGGCAAAGTCCGCTGCTGGGGTTTCCAGTTCGGCGGTGGTCTTGTCGGATTCGTGCCGGGTGCGGAGGTCTTTTACAATCCGGTCAAGGTCATCATGGATGACGTGGCTGAAAAACAGTTCCTCGCTGACCTGCCCCAGTTCCAGCGTGCGCATATAGAGGTCATTTTCCGGGGGCTGCCGCTGTTCCATGACAGACTGCCTTGCCTGTTCCAGAACTAAGTTCATGTCACGGATGCGCATATCCGCAATCCGGTCAATGCAGACTTCCATATCCGTCAGCAGGCGCAAAAATCCCGGATGGCAGACAAACTCACAGAGAAGCCGGTTGTTGAGTGCGCCGCTTTTTAACAAATCAACTGTGGAATCATTCAAGTGCAGCTCATGCAGGGCGGTGTTCGGGTGGTTCTTATTTTCGGTCAGCCCCATGAGGTAATCCATGGAAAGACCGTAGTATTCCGCCAGCTTTGCAAGGTTGAACGGGCTTATATCCGTGCATTTGTCGGATTCATATTTTCCCAGCGTGGCTCTTGCTATGCCTGTTGCCTTTTCCAGTTCCGCAAGGGTCATGCGGCGGCTGGTTCTCTCGTCTTTTAATTTCTCCTGAAGCGTCAGTTTTATATACATTGCGCCCCTCCTCTCAAAACAGGGTTCATGACCATTATAGCACAGGGCATTTCCGAAAGCGTGGAAATTTTGGTTTTTCGGGAATTTTTCCAGCCTTTCGGACATACGGGGGAAGCCGGTTTATTTTGATAAGATTTCAGTGTCACAGGACATTGAAAACAGAATGACCGGCTGCAAGTGATACCGTTCCCGGAGAAGTAGTGCCATGACAGGAGCATACCAAAGGAACGGAAAACGCTGGGGTGATTCCGGGCAGGAACGGATTGCAGGCAAAACGGCAGGGAAACAAACTATCAATTATGGAGGATGGAACATGAAGTTAAGCATTGAGGAAAAGAAGATTTTATATGCCTTCGGGTGCGGGAGCCATGAGAACACCGTCCGCAGGCTGAAATGGGTCACTGCCCTGACGGTGGATGAAAAAGTGAAACGCCGGGTGCTGTGCCTGGCAAGGAAGCTGGATGACGGCGGAGCCGGGGAATGGTATCCCTGTTTTTACCGCCATCTCCGTTTGGAAATGGAAGGATATTTTGAAGCAAAGAAGCATATCCGCATGGTTGAAAAAAGCACAGACTGGGAGGGATTTTATGGGAAAGCCGTCTAAGTATGAAAAGGAAACGATTGTCAACTTCAACGAGGGTGAGAAGGAAGCCAGTATTTACACATTCAATGCGGACTTGAAGCGGCGGCTGGCGGAGTTCAGCAAAAAATATCCGCTCCTGTGCCGTTTGGAGAAGTCCACGCCGGAAGGGAGCGTGACCTATGTTCTGGATAAGTCCCGGCTGTCTATCCGGCTGGTTCCGCCTTACAGTGAGGAACGGCGGGCGGCGGCGAGGGCATATGCCAAAGAACACGGCTTCAAGTCCATGCCGGGCGGGAAGGATATTGCCTGATTTGGGGGCGTTTTACGGTCAAAACAACGGGTGCGGAGCCGGTATTTTCCCCGTGGTTCACGGTAGAGGTATCAGACATCAGGGAAGCCCCGGACGGCGTAAATGCCTGTTTTGGGCGTGTTTTTCCGGCTGTCATGGGGAATGGCTGCGGTTTCTGTAGGAAATCAGAACGAGCGCGGCGCGTTCTGATTTTCTGATACGGAAAAAGGGAGCCGTCTTTGACGTGGGCGGGCGCAGCGCACTCACGTTGGCGGCAACCTTTTATGCGGGGTACAGGGGCGCAGCAGCCCTGTTGGGGTCAAGGGGCAACGCCCATTGGCGGGTTAAGGGCGGCAGTCCTTATCGGGTCAAGGGTGAAACGCCTTGCCCAGCTAGAGTTGGCGCTTGCGCCAATTCGTACTGGGTATTACCTGACGCAAGCCCCGCAGGTTCGGCAGCTTCGCAGCCCTCCCGCCAGCCCGGGAATCGGTAAAAAGGAAAGGGGGATTTTGGATTGAAACTGACACGGCACAACGGACGCTCCGGCAAAAACGGCACGTACAACCCACGCCACAATGACCGCCGCTTTGACGTGGAAAACAGCGGTCATATTGATTCGGAGCGGGCAAAGAAAAATGTATACTGGGACTGCTACCGGGGCTATACCACCGCCGGGAGCCGGGAGGATTCTTCCCAGCCGGATTTCAGCTTTGAGCAGATAGAACTGGCTTATTACACCGAGAATTATTCGGATTTCATTGAAGCCCAGAACGCAAGGAACGAGAAGAACCGGCACACGGAACGCAACCGCACGGTGAGGGATTTGTTAAAGAACAATAAGACCTGCCCGGAGGAAAGCATTTACCAGATTGGGACGGTGGAGGAATCCGTCCCGCCGGAAACCTTGTTCCAGATTGTGAATGAGTTTTATGCAGAGTTTGACCGGCGTTTTGGTTCCCACGTGCATCTTCTGGACTGGGCGCTCCATCTGGACGAGGGGACACCGCATATCCATGAGCGCCATGTATTCGATTGCAAAAACCGGTATGGGGAGTTATGCCCCCAGCAGGAAAAGGCGTTGGAAGAACTGGGAGTGCCGCTCCCTGAACCGGATAAGAAAAAGGGAAGGAACAACAACCGCAAGCAGACTTTTGATGCGGAGTGCCGGAAGATGCTTTTCCGTATCTGCGCCGCACATAACCTTCACTTGCAGGCAGAGCCGTCCTACGGCGGGCGGGATTATCTGGAAAAGCAGGACTTCATCATTGAAAAACAGAAGAAAATACTCTCCGCACAGGGGGAAGCCTTGACGAAAAACACCGTAGCCATAGCGGAGCAGGAAAAGAAGTTTGATAAAGCCGCAAAAGCCGTTTCAGAAAAAGAAAAGGAACTGGAAAAGCAGGAGGGGCTGATTGCGGAAAAAGGGCGGGAACTTTCGGAAAAGCGGGCGGCACTTGCCACTGTCACCATGAAGATTGCGGACATGGAATCGCTGGTGGAGGAAGTGGCGGACACGGCTTATGAGAAAGCCTGCGAAGTTGTGGCGGATACCGTCCGGGCGGAAACGCAGAAGGAGGACATCCGGGCGGTGGAGGATTACAAAAAGTGGCTGGCTTCGCCGGAACGGAAAGCCCCGCAGGAGAAAAGAGATTTCGCCGTGAAGTGCCTGTGTACGGTTCAGGAGCAGATTAAAAATGCGGCGCAGAAAGTGTTAAGGAAAGTCCAGTCTGCGCTCCAAAAGCCGGAGGTGAGCCGTGCAAACAAGGAGCAGATTAAAGAGAAGGCAAGGGAATCCATGAAGGACAGGCTCGCAAGGGGGAAAATAGAAGCTGACCGGGTGAACCGGGAGCGCATGGAGCGCAGGAACGTAAGGGTAGCAACAAAAAAAGATATGGAGATTTGAAGCATTTGCTTTCCGCTGTGGAAATGGCAGATGCTTTTTTATTTCCGGGAAGGGACAGTATGAATGTATTTGAAGCAGTAAAGGAAAATGTAACAACAAGACAGGCAGCAGAAATGTACGGCATCCGGGTGAACCGGAACGGCATGGCGTGCTGCCCTTTCCATGATGACAGGAATCCCAGCTTGAAGGTGGATAAGCGGTTCCATTGCTTCGGCTGCCAGGCGGACGGGGACGTGATTGACTTTGTGGCAAGGCTTTATGGGCTGCCCGGTCTGGAAGCGGCGAAAAAGCTGGCTGCGGATTTTGGCATTTCTTATGACAGCCGGGGGCGGGCTTCACCAAAACCAGCCAGACGGAGTTTGTCGGCAGAACTCCGGTTCTTACAGGCGGAGAAAAAGTGTTTCCGGGTGCTTAGTGATTATCTCCGCTTGTTGGTGCGTTGGGAAACGGCATATGCGCCGAAATCACCGGGGGACGGGTGGAACCCGCTGTTTGTGGAAGCCATGCAGAAACGGGAGTATGTGGGTTATCTTTTAGACACGCTGCTGACCGGGACAAAGGAGGAAAAAGCCGCCGTTATCAAGGGGCATGGGAAGGAGGTGGAGCGGATTGAGCGGAGGGTATCAGAGTTTGCCGGCGGCGGAAAGACAAGCCGGGGAAACCGCAGCAGACAGCCGGAACGGTGAAAAGACAGTTGCCGAAGTCCGGCAGATGTTGGAAACCACGCAAAAAGGGCAGACCGCCAACACGCCGGGGAATTACAAGGCGGTATTTTTATATGACCCGCTGCTTAGCGGGGCGTTCAGCAATAACCTCCTGACTGACCGGATTGACATTGTAAAGCACCTTGGCTGGTATCGGGACGGGAGCCGCCTGACGGACGTGGATATTCAATATCTGGTTCTATACTTGGAGGAACACTACGGGCTGACCTCGGAAAAGCGGATTGAGGGGGCTATCAAGGTCGCCGCCAATGAATACCGGTATCACCCTGTCCGTGATTATTTAAACAGCCTGCAATGGGATGGGACGGAGCGGGTGCGCTATGCCCTGCGCCATTTCCTCGGTGCGGAGGTAAATAATTACAATTATGAAGTCCTCCTGCTGTTCATGCTGGGGGCAGTGACACGGGTATTCAAGCCGGGGACAAAGTTTGAGGTCATGCTCTGTCTGGTGGGCGGTCAGGGAGCCGGGAAGTCCACTTTCTTCCGGTTCCTTGCTGTCCGTGATGAGTGGTTTTCCGATGACCTGCGGAAGTTAGACGATGATAACATATACCGGAAGCTGCAAGGGCATTGGATTATTGAAATGTCGGAAATGATTGCCACGGCGAACGCAAAGAGCATTGAGGATATTAAGTCCTTTTTGAGCCGCCAGAAGGAAACCTACAAAGCCCCTTATGAAGTCCACCCAAAAGACCATAAGCGGCAGTGCGTGTTTGCCGGAACTTCCAACACGCTGGACTTCCTGCCCCTTGACCGCACTGGGAACCGGCGTTTTTTACCGGTGCAGGTGCAGGCGGAAGCGGCGGAGGTTCATATTCTGGAAGATGAAGCCGCTTCCAGAGCCTATATCGGGCAGATGTGGGCGGAGGTCATGGAGGTTTACCGGAAAGGTGATGTAAAGCTGAAATTAAGCCCGGCAATGGAGCGGTATCTGAAAGAGCACCAGCGGTCATTTATGCCGGAGGACACCCTCGCCACCCGGATTCTGAACTTCTTGGACGGGTACGGCGGGAAGATGGTCTGCTCCCTGCAAATCTACCATGAAGGGCTGGGGCACCCGGCTTATGAGGAACCAAAACAGTATGATATTCGTGATATTAATTCCATCATGAAGAACTATGCGGCGGGCTGGAAAGCCTTTGAGAATCCCCGGCATTTTCCCTCGCCCTATAACCGGCAGAAGGGTTGGGAACGGGTGGCACCGCCTGACAACGGAGGGCATGGAAAATCAGGTTTCCAGCCTTTGCCCGAAGGGGAAGCCGTCCAGCTTGGGCTGCCGGAGGAATGGCTGGAAGCGGGAAAACCGTAGCCGGTTGTCGACTGGTTGCCCCTCCCGTTGTCAAGCCCGTTGCCGGGAAGCCGCCTAACAAATGCCGTTTTTCAGGGCTTTTTCTTTCCCTGACAACGAAAGCAACGGAAAAACAGAAAGAAAATCAATCAGAACAGAAAACGGAAAGCCGGGTTTTGTGTGCGGGGTTTTTTAACGTCCGTTGTCAGACCCCGTTGTCAGGCTCCCACCTGCCCGGCAGCACACGACACACGCCCGGACGGAGCCGTCCGGGTATCTTTATGGAGGTAAATGCCTATGGCAAAACAAGCAGACCGCCCGGCGCAGAGCCGGAACAAAAAGAAAAAGGTGCAGTTTATCGTGTCCCGTGAGTTTGCGGGCAGCCAGACCATGCAGGAAGCTTTTGAGCAGCTTATCGAGAGGCAGACCTGTGAGCGGTTCGAGGAATGGCAGAAACGGCAGGCAGGCTAAAGGGCGGAAACCGGAGAAAAACCGGGAATCTTGCAGAAAACAGTTGAACAAATGGCGGGGGCATGGTATTATCATGGTATCGTGTCCCTGTTCATAGAAGGAGAAGCCTATGAGCAGGAAAAATCATCTATCGAATCAGAAAATAACCGCCCTCTATTGCAGGATTTCCCTTGATGACGGCAGCCAGAATGAAAGCATGAGCATCTCGAACCAGAAACTTATGCTCAAAGATTACGCTGAAAAGAACGGTATGCCCCGGTACGAGTATTACGTGGACGACGGGTATACGGGAAGGAATTTCAACCGCCCTTCGTTTAAGCGTCTGATTGCCGACATTGAAGCGGGGAAGGTGGGCTGCGTGATAACCAAAGACCTTTCAAGGCTTGGGAGGAACTATATTGAAGCGGGCAGTTATATCGAAATCTTTTTCCCAAAGCACAATGTAAGGTATATAGCGGTCACGGACGGCGTGGACAGCCTGACAAGGCAGGAAATGGACATTACGCCGTTTAAAAATATCCTGAATGACATGTACAGCCGGGATATTTCAAAGAAAGTGCTGGCTGGTCGTATGACACGCTCACGTCAGGGGAAGTTTGGCGGCGGGCAGCCGCCCCTTGGCTTGATGCGTGACCCGGAGGAAAGGGGACACCTTATCCTTGACCCGGAAACAGCGCCTACTATCCGTAAAATCTATGACCTTGCCTTAAACGGCTGGGGGTGTATGCGGATAGCCAAACAACTGATGGAGGATAAAATCCCCATCACACGGGTAAAAAGCAATACGGAATGTGACGTGAATTATTATTCGTGGGGGAGCGCAAGGATTAGCCATATCCTGCGGAACCCGTTTTACAAGGGCGCACATCTTGTCTGCCGGACGCACCAGAAGGGAATCCGCTCCAATACCTATGACATCATTCCCCGTGAGGAATGGGAAGTCCTTGAGGGCTGCCATGAAGCCATCGTAAGCCCGGAGGACTGGGAGAAGGTGCAGGAACTGATTGACCGCCGCCCTCCCATCATGGAGGGGAACGCCTGCCCCTTCTATAACCTGTTCCACGGCATTATCTACTGCGCCACCTGCGGGAAGTCCATGCAGGTACGCTATGAGAAGGTAGGCAGAACCGGGAAGAACCGCTTTACCGGCGAGGAACGGGAGCCGATAGACAAGGCGTATTATATCTGCCAGACGTATAACCGGCTGGGGAAGGATGCCTGCACCAGCCATAAGGTGGAAGCCAGGGATTTATATAACCTTGTATTGAAGGATATTCAGGAACTTGCGGCAATGGCGTTGAAAGACGTGGAATCGTTCTACCAGCGGATTAGCAGCCGCATGGAGCGGCGGTATCTGGCGGATGCTTCGGAGATGGAGAAGGAACGGGAACGGCTGGATGCGAGGAACCGGGAGATTGACGATATATTTTTGAACCTGTATACCGACAAGGCAAAGGGAATCCTGTCAGAGCAGCGGTTTGTGAAGCTGACGGCGGCAATGGAGCGGGAACAGGAGGAAAACCAGAAGCAGCTAAAAGAATTGACCCTTTCCTTGCGCCGTTCCAATGAGCAGGAAAGTGATGTCCGTACCTTTATCCGGGAAATCCGGCAGTATGCCACGATACAGGAATTGGACGAGGGTATCTTAAACCGCCTTATCAGCCGGATTCTGGTGGGGGAGGTGAAAAAGGTTGACGGGGAGAAATTTCAGGAAATCAAAATCATTTATAACTTTGTCGGGGAGATACCGGCGGTAACAGAATAACGGCAATGCCCTTCTCTCTTTTTGGGGGAAGGGTTTTCTTTTTGCCCGTACACGAAAAAGAAGCCGGGTTCCCTATTCTCCGGCTTCCAGAAAAAACTGGGATTTATTTGATAGGTGTCCCAATGCGTTTATCCAATCTCCATTGTGGTGCCATTCCATCATCGGCATAATATTCGTCCATTGCTGTAATTTTATCGTTTTTTGTTTGAATAAACGAAGTCACATGAAAAGAAATACTTCTATCTTTGGGATAGATACGAACAACTGTAATAATTAAATCATTCACAATTTCTACTCTTTCAACGAGTCCGTCCCATTCTCCGGGGTACTCACAATTCGCAACAATATATTCATCCACCGTAAAATGCTCGTTGGTGCAATGCCAATTTACATAGGCTTCTGCATGAAAGTATTTTCTAATTTCTCTTTCATCTTGGGCAAGAACGGCTTTCCAAAATTGTTCTATATTCATAATTTTCTCCTTTAAATTGCGATTTCCCAGTATGTCAAACTGGAAATGGTTGAGAAAGACACTATATTGAAATCCAAAATCTTTGAATAATGCCACTTTTACTTAATCCCACTGTATCAACAATTTCATTTTCCATCACTCCACCGTTTTTAATAATCGTCCTTTGCGAAGCTACATTTCGCTTATCGCAGGTTACTAAAACCTTGCTTTCTCCAAACGCACGGCAAAAAGGTAAAACTAATCCCAGCATTTCAGACGCATAACCTTTTCGTCTTTCTGACGGACGAACACTATATCCAATATTACCCCCAAAATTTTTGAGAAAATCCGATAATGGGTGTCGAAAATCAATCATACCAACAACAAAATCGTCTTTTCGCCTTACCGCTAAAAACACTTCTGATGGAACATATCCGCTTTTATATTTTTCTCTTAATCTTCTCTCAAAGTCAATCCACTCATCAAATGATTGGACATCTTCAAGACCTGCACAACCATCAAAACTATCTCCACATTGTAACATTTCTTCTTTATATGACATGACTTGTTTTGCATATAGTTTAGATGGCCTAACCAACATCAATTCACGCATCACATTCATCCTCACAAATTTGAATTTATCTATACAAGGAAATACAATACCTCTCTTATATCTTTCCCACTGATATTATCATCCCGAAATACTTCTGAATAAATAAATCCGTTTTTTTCATAAAATTTTCTTGCTCTATGATTATCCTCCAAAACCCATAAAAGCACTTTACTAAATCCGCATTGTTTTAATTCTTTAATACACTTGTTAAGCAATAACCTACCGTATCCTTTTCCAATGTAATCAGGCAAAAAATATATGGAAACGATTTCTCCATATTCGCTGTATTTTTCCCATCTTGATTTACAGAAACTTGCAGTACCTATAAGACGCCCATGTTCTATCAGAACAAGGTTATTCATACCAATTTTATTGATACTATTAGCCCATTGCCCCGTTGGAATACTATTAAGATAGTTTTGAGGAATAATGTTTTTATATGCGTATTTCCAACTACTTTCATATATTTTGCTTATTTCAAGAGGATTATCATCTTTGGTGATGTATCTAATCTCCATTTCAACAACTCCTTAAATACCGATTTGTTCAAATCTATAAACTGGAATCTATCTATTTTCCATAATCAATTCTTTGCACTTCCATTCCTCACCCAGAATACAATATCTTTCTGTTGTATCAAGAACTACGTCGCTAAAACCGACTGCCTTATAACAGTAATAAGCTGGAAGATTATTCTCAAAAACACCCAATGATACTTTTTTTGCTCCATATATTTCAAATGCAAATTTTAGACCTAACTGGAGCATAGCTTTTCCATAGCCTTTTCCTCTCTTGTGAGGATTTATAATAACAAATCCAAAGCGTAATTCATCCAAAGATTCATCAGGATTCCTTAGTGTAAAAAAACCAACAATTCCAGTTTCATCAAATGCAGTAAACGGCATTAGAGATTCAACAAAGCAAAATTCATTTTGTGTTATTGGGTAATTACCAAGTACACCTGCTGTCCATTGATAAAATGCTTTTCCATCTTGACACCACGATAATATCGTATCTACATCCGAAGCTTTATATGGTCTTATTCTAATCATATATTTTCCCTCGCAAATTTGAATTATAGCAATCGGCTAACCAAATTAAATGCTGTGACTGCATAAACAAAAATTGCTACTCCGCCAAAAATAGCAGCATCTGTTTTCGATTTTTTATCATAGCATTCTTTCGCATTTAATGACATAACTAATCCCATAAACACAAACATAATAGGTAACGTTATATCATAAGGCAGTAATTTCATCAATCCAATAGAACCAAAAACAACTGTCAGAACCGAAAATACTATTTTCCAAATACGCATATATATTTCTCCTTATATTCTGATTTGCTATAGTTTAGCACATTTATAGAACATCTACAAGATTCCGTGTATGAAAAAGCAAAAGGAATGAATTCTTCACTTGACAATGTGTCAAAGAGCTTATGAGCCAAGATGAAATATCCGTCATGGACGGCGGCAAATGTATCTTGCAGGTAAGGGGCGCACGCCCTTTTTTCAGTGACAAATTCGACATTACCAAGCACCCAAGATATAAATTCCTTTCCGATTTTGACAAAAAAATGAATTTGACATTGAAAAATATCTGAAACGCCGCCCGGCAGTTATCAAGCCGGAAGAACCGTTCGACCTCTACGAGATTGACGGGGCAGATTTGCAGGAGGACACAGACCATGAGCAGTAAGGGAAAGACCAAACAAAGGGAGATTGAAAGATTTCTGATGAAAGTTGCGGAAACCGCAGAAAACACCATGCGGGAATATTGGCAGGAGAGGGAAACGGAAAACCGTATTTATGCAACAGAGTATGTCACACGCCGGGGGCTTATCCCGCAACCGTGACAGCTTAAAAACGCAGGGAAAAGACCTTTGCGTCATGGAAATGTGCATAACAGGCTATTGCGTCATGGATAACACCATTCACAGCACATGGAAAAGCCAAAGTGCGGCTTTCCCACGTCCTGCAAACAGTGTTACCCACAACGCAATATACAAGCCAGTTATACACAGTTCCACAACGCCGATTAAGACGGCGAAAAGCGCACCCCCTCTTTCATTCATAAGGGCATAGAGCCTTAAAGGAGGTAATCATCATCAAGACAGTAAACACCGGGTACATGGTTCGTGCGCCCACCAAAGGGACGCACCACCCCTTTACAACTGAATACCGCCACGCCCGCAGCACCTACGCAGCGTGGGGACAGCCGCCAAGAAAAGGGCGGCTTTTTTCATACCCAAAAACAATTATTTTTCCAAGCCGCAGGAAACGGCAGAAAGCGAGGGCTATATGGCATTTTTTAATTCCGCAATCACTGTATTACAGACACTTGTTATCGCACTGGGCGCAGGACTGGGCGTATGGGGCGTTATCAATCTCTTAGAGGGCTACGGCAACGACAACCCCGGCGCAAATGCTTATGTACGGTAAAGAAGCAAGCAACCGAAAACAAGAGATAGACCGCCAGCACCACACTATTCCGAACCA
Organism: bacterium 0.1xD8-71; assembly: GCA_003612405.1. Classification (GTDB taxonomy): domain Bacteria; phylum Bacillota; class Clostridia; order Lachnospirales; family Lachnospiraceae; genus UBA3282. The sequence continues at coordinate 11,619 of RAYR01000016.1, read as the reverse complement.
AAGAAATCAAAGACCAAAAGACAAGCATTGTGGAAATGTGCATAACAGGCTATGGAATCATGGATAGCTCTATTTACAGCACATGGAAAAGCTAAAGAGCAGCTTTCCCACGTCCTGCAAACAGAGTTACCCACAATTCCATGAGACAGCCAGTTATACACATTACCACCAATGTCGACAGCGGCGAAATCTCACCTTACACCGACCTATATTTTTTACTTAGCAACAACCAGATTAAGTTGTTGTTATTTTTATTTTGTGGATTGACTATAATAACAAGGGTAATATAATATACTTGTACATTAAGTACATTCAGAAAGCAGAGGTGGTGAATCGTGGAAATCATTATCAGTAACAATGCCAATAAACCGATTTATGAACAAATCACATCACAAATCAAGGCAATGATAATGAGCGGAGAATTACAGGCAGGTGACGCAATCCCTTCTATGCGGGCTTTGGCAAAATCAATCCATGTAAGCGTTATTACAGTCCAAAAAGCTTATGAGGATTTACAAAGAGACGGATTTATCGAAACTACGGTTGGCAGAGGAAGTTTTGTGTCGGCGCAGAACAAAGAATTTTATCAAGAGGAACAGCAGCGTATAGCCGAAGAACATTTGCAAATAGCTGCCGAAATTGGGAGAACAAGCAATATTTCTCTCGAAAAATTGACGGAAATATTAACTTTATTTTATCAAGAGGAGGAATAGTATGGAAAATATTTTAGAAGTGCAGCAGGTTTCCAAGACATTTTCAAAATCGAAATTTTCATTGGAAAATGTGTCTTTCAACTTGCCGTATGGGGCAATTATGGGATTTGTTGGCGAAAATGGAGCAGGAAAAACTACGATGATTGGTTGCATATTAAATACAATCAAAAAGGACAGCGGAAAAATAAAATTGTTCGGAAAAGAAATGTTTGATGCTGATACAGCTATGAGGGAAAAAATTGGTGTTGTTTATGACGGAAACAATTTCCCTACCAACTGGACGGCGAGACAATTAGCAGGAATTATGGCAGGATTTTATACACAATGGGATAATGCTTTGTTCCTAAAATATATAGAAAATTTCAAATTACCCACAAATCAAAAAATCAAGCATTATTCCAGAGGAATGACAATGAAATTAGCTATCGCGGTTGCATTATCACATCATCCCCAACTATTGATTTTAGATGAAGCTACCAGTGGACTTGACCCCATTGTACGGGATGAAATGTTGGATGTATTTCTTGATTTTATACAAGAAGAAAATCACTCTGTTTTGTTATCTTCCCATATCACAAGTGATTTGGAAAAAATTGCTGATTATATTACATTTGTTCATAATGGAAAACTTATTGCTACTGTATCAAAAAATGAATTGATATACAATTATGCTATTATGCGCTGCAAGGAAAGTCAATTTCTCACATTAGATACTTCTGATATTCTTGCTTATAGAAAACGGGATTTTCAAATTGATGTGTTGGTATCTGATGTGAAGAATGCACAGAGGAAATATAAAAATGTCGTAATTGACCATGTTTCAGTTGATGAAATATTTTTAATGTTAGTAAAGGGGGAACGTATATGAAAGGGCTTTTTAGAAATAATTTCTTTGCTGTATGGATAAACGCAAAAGTTTTCTTGATTTTTATGCTTTTATTTGCAATAGTTGTGACTATTATTCCTGAGCAAACATTACAAATGTACTTTATAATGATTGGGATTGTTGGATTTTCAGTAATTGCAGCAACAGCCATTGGAAATGAGTTTTCCTTGAAATGGGGAAAGTATAAACTTACTTTGCCAGTGAAACGGACAGATATTGTAAGAAGTTTGTTCCTAAACCAAATTTTTTGGACTATCGTTGGAACTCTTTTTACTGGTATTGTAACAGGTTTATCCTATATGATACAAGGTTTTTCTTTTGACCAGTTTTCGGGTATATTCAGCTTATTTATATTAGCAGTTAGTATCAGTTTTTTCATGGGAGCTATATTTATACCAATGATTTATTTGACAGGAGAAGATAAAATTGTAGTATTTCTTATAATCTCCTTGTTTTGTGCAGTTAGTATTGCTGCTATGCTTTTTAATATCCCTTTGTTTGGAAATGCCATTATTATTACTTGTGCCTTAATGCTTTTTGCTGTGTCTTATCCATTAACCATTTCTATTTTTAAGAGGAAAGAATTTTAAGTGAAGCAGCAAACCAAGTCGAGCCAGTCAACGGCAAGTAAATGGGTGGTGTTAGGCTACGTCCACCGTTGACAGCTCTGTCTGTCCTTGCTGGTGGGTAATCAAGGTGTGACAGCAAAAAGTGTGCCGCTCCTCTGAATTATAAAAGAGTGAATACGAGGAATTTTCACGCATTACGGACTTTCTATCGCAGACAGGATTTACCCCGGAAAAGGAATTTTTCTTTGCCGACAAGCCCTTTTCCCTGCAAGCAGATACGCCGGAGCAGGCTGCCCCGGAAACGAAAAACATTTATTACACAATCAATGAAAGTGCTGCCCGCCGTGCAAACGATATGAACAGCTTTTCCGATTACAAGCCCGGCAGCGCAACCGCTGAATACCGCCAAATGGTAGACAATGCCGTGGAGATTGCAGAACGGCAGAAAAAGCGTGTAGACCCCATGTACCATGAAAAGATTGACAGCCTTGTTGACACCTACGCCCGCAAACTTGCTGAAAACATGAACAGCAGTTTTTCCATTGAAGCCCGTGTACCCTCTATCCTCATTGCGGGCGGCTCAAATTTCCCGGTACGCAAAAAGGAAAAGCAGAACGCCGCCCGTGACAGGAACATGGAGGACTGGAACGAGGTACAGGGCTTGCTTGACAAGATACGCAGTACGGGCATGGGCGGTATCAGCGCAGACGACCCGCAGGCAGTACAAAAACTGGAAGCCAAACTGGAAAAGCTGCAATCGGCGCAGGACACCATGAAAGCGGTAAACGCCTACTACCGAAAGCACAAGACCCTTGACGGCTGCCCCAACCTCTCCGCTGAACGTATCGAAGCCATGAAAGCGGATATGTCGTCACAGTGGCACATAGAGGATAAGCCCTATCCCTCATGGGCTTTATCCAACAACAACGCAGAGATACGCCGGATAAAAGGGCGCATTGCCGATTTGACAAAGAAGCAGGAAACCGCCTACGCCGGGTGGGAGTTTGACGGCGGCACGGTGGAAGCCAACCGGGAGGACAACCGCCTGCAAATCTATTTTGAGGAAAAGCCGGACGAAAAGACCCGTGAAGCATTAAAGGAAAACGGCTTCCGTTGGTCGCCCAAAGCCGGGGCGTGGCAAAGGCAGCTTAACGACAACGCCATTTACGCCGCTGACCGCTTATCCTGCATAAACCAAAAGGCGCTAAAAAAGCCCGCCCACAAAAATTGCGGACAGGCAAAAAGGCATTGAAAAACTTATTAAGATGATTAGACAGTTCATACTTATAGGCGTAATTTCCACCGGTGGTGAACGGGCTTTTTTTGGTGTGTCGATGACCGTCGGATTTTGTCGATAGGGTATGTACTTCATGGCGGCTACCTCCTTTAGCCGCCGCTTTTAACAGTGAAACCGCGTCATTCCTTGAGAAGATAAAAAAGAAACGGCGGCTTTGATCTCTCAAAAGCCGCCGTGTATAAATAGGCGTGTGAAAATACCTCTGCTAGACGACGGCTTTTTTTCTTTTGCCGTCGTGCGGCAGATTATTATTCTATATTCATTTCTAAATGCCCTGTAAAATTGTTTCCAATAACGCCAATATAGTTTCCGCCTTCCGGCAATGTTATTGTTTCGGAATAGCTACCAGTTGCTTCAAGCAGGATTACCGGATCATCGCTGCCAGAAACCCAAAACACTTGCGCTGTTCCCTCGGTAATTTCCAAGTCACAGGAAACAGAAATATCTTTGCCATTTTCACGCTCAATAGAAGTTCCGCCAAAGAGATATTCTGTATTAGAAAAATCCTTATAATCTGCCGTATACGTCCCGGTATAGCAATCTTCCCCATATGTCCGATTTCCTTTAAGTAAAAAATTGCTTGTGAGTGCTGCATTTCCGGCTGTTTGGACAACACTATTATACTGATCTAAGATTTCATCTTTTGAACACCCTGCAAGTGTCAAACTAAATATCAAAATACTTATTGAAAGGAAATGGAAACGTATTCTCTTATAGCACATATCATCAGCCTTTCTATTTTTTAATTCCAAACCTATAACTGCCCTTATTCACTCGTTGGTGCTGTATAATTGCTTTGCACAGTGGCAGGAAGTTCATCATATTGCACCTCTTTCCATTCAAGAACACCTCGGATCGGCATTACCGTTAAACGGATAAAAGCTCCCTCTTTCAATTCCTTTGATGTTCCGAATGTAATGTCTTTTCCTTTTCCATTCCCATCGTAAGAAAATAAAGTGTATGAGTAATCCATACTTCCACTAAAGTTAATTACACCGCCTTTTGATTCGGTCTGTTCTATTTTACTGTTATCAATCTGTGAATAGTAGTATGTGCTGCCAGTTCCCGAAAGAAACCACATACAAAAACCAATAAAACCTACAACAATTATTACAACTACCGCAATCCCGATAGATAATTTTTTCTTCATTCCTATATCCTCCGCTTACCAACCTTTTTTTGTTATTGTTTTTTTGTGCTTTTTTGTTGCCTTGACTGGCACGTTTCCTTTTGCCGTGAATACGAAAACAGCAGTAATCATCAATACGGCAATCATGCTAAACAGACAGATTAACACATTCCAATGTACAGCCGGATCGTAGCTTCTGTAACTGATTAAGCCTAAACTTGCAGTAACAGGATAAACATTGGCTAATGTAGCATTTCCAGAGGCAAACATACCGCCATAGCCATAAACAAAAGCAATAATTGTCCCAAGCATATGTCCGTTTGGTATACGGGCAGCGAATGCAATTACAGGCATGACTGCAATATACAAAAACAGACAGTTGAGAATAATCTGGATAAATGTCTGTAATACTGATGTTACAGACATTCCCGAAAATCCCATCATCAAATTGGCAATTACCGTGAATGTCGCACTTACCATCCCCAAAAATAAAGAAAGCAGCGCACATACAAGCAGTTTCCCCCACAACAGACTGCTATAAGGAACAGGAATAGTCATAATACTTTTCAGCGTATCGTCTTTTCCTTCCCTTGCTATGATATATCCGGCAATGAGGGCAATGCACATGGGGAAAATCGTTGTGACATTATTTTTGATTACCTGCTCTGTAAAAAAGGAAAATGTCCAAACCGTTCCGTCCAATGCAGTTGTGGAAAAAAGCGTTAATACGACAGAAAGCAGCATTAGAAAAACACCTGCCCATATCATATGATACCGCTTTAATTTCCATATTTCGGTCTTAACCATGCGAAACATATCATTCATCCCCTCTCTTTTTATACATATAATCAATCACTATAACGGAAAGCAAAGCGATAACGGCTAAAATACTGATTGTCTGAAATGTAGTCGGAATTAAATTTTCCAACATCCCCACACCGTCCATAGTGCCATGCGCGGTTAAATTTCCTGCGCTCCACAGGGTTGTAAGCGGAATTGGCATTAGCCAGCACATCATTTTAGGAAGTGCGCCAAAAGATGATTCGGCTGTCATACTTAAAACACTGTAAAAAACGCACAATAAAACAGAAAATATATAATTTTTGCTAAAGAAAACGACAAGAACTATTAACGGCAACGTCCCTGCTGTAATAAAAATCCCCATTTCCAGCGCAAAAAATAATCTGTAAGCAATACTGTTTACTTCTGCAACCAGCCCACCACACAAGATTGATATAATAGCCGATGTCAGACTAAAAATAATTCCAAAAAAGAACAGGACAATAATCTTTGCCAAAATCATCTGTGTGCTTGTTATGGGAATTGTACGCAGATTTTTAAATGTATCATTATCCCGTTCCATAAAAAAGAGCATGGCTGCAATTACCCCGATCATGCACGGTAAAAGCAATTCTACTCCATATCCCATAACCGACTGAAAATAATCATTGAAAATCGCTATTTTGCTGTCGTATCGTTCTGCTGTCTGCGGCATTGTCATCAATACTGTCAGCGGCACGGGAAATAAAAATGCCGAAAGAACAACCAGCCATATAAATTTTTTCCGCTTTAATTTTGCAAATTCACACATAACCAGTTTAAGCAATCCCTTCACCCCCTGTTACACGTTTGAAATAATCTTCAAGGCTTTCTTCACAAGTATGGGCTTCCGATACTTCTAAGCCATTTTCCACAAAGGCGGTAACAATTTTTCCTATTGGTAAATCAAGATTATGCACCTGTATATTGTGGTCGTCCTGTATGGTAAACTGGTTCTCATGGAATATACGCTCTAAAATTCTTGCCGCCTGTGCCGTATCAGAAACAATAAACCGGATATGCTTGCTGCTCTTTGCTTCCAGTTCTGCAAGACTTTCTTCTTCCAGCAATGTACCGTGGTCGATAATGCCTATATCGTCTGCCAAAAGTGCAATTTCGGAAAGGATATGGCTGGAAATCAATATTGTTTTTCCACGCTCATTGCAGAGATCACGGATAAAGGAACGGACTTCTGCAATTCCGATCGGGTCAAGACCGTTGATCGGTTCGTCCAAAATCAAAAGCTCCGGGTCGTGCATAATGGCAAGTGCAATCGCCAGCCGCTGTTTCATACCAAGTGAATATTGGGAAAACAGCTTTTTATCTTTGTAAGGCAGACCAACTAAATCAAGTGCATTTTTAATTGCGTTGCGGTTCGGCACTCCCCGCAGGGTAGCAAAAATGCGCAGATTTTCGGTAGCTGTGAGATTAGGATAGAAGCCGGGGGATTCAATCAGACTGCCAATACGGGGCAACAGCTTTTTTTCATTTGCCTGTAAGGGCTTCCCCCAAATCGTCACTTCCCCGGAAGTTGGCTGTGTAAGTCCAAGCAGCATCTTCATGGTTGTTGTCTTTCCGGCTCCATTTCTGCCAAGCAGACCATAGATACGCCCTTTTTGAACATGAATGTTCAGATTGGCAACACTTTTTTGTGTTCCGTATTGCTTTGTAAGATTTTTCGTTTCAATTACATATTTGCTCATTGCGAAACCTCCTTTTCATATCTGCCATTCTATCACACCAACCTTGCATTAACCTTGCACCAATTTTGCATTAACCTTGCAATTTGGAGAAGGAAGATTTTTACAAATAATTACTCCCGCCGTAAGGGGGCGGGAGCTGATTAGTCTATCAAAGGAAAAAACAAGGTGAAAATTGTTCCTTTCCCCGGTGTGCTGTCTGCCGTTATTGTTCCGTTTAATTTTTCAACAAGCTCATGTACGATAGACAGACCAAGACCGCTGCCTTTTTCAGACCGCCCCTTATCGCATTTATACAGCCGATCAAAAATATGCTTTAAATCCTCCTTATCAATCCCTATTCCATTATCAGACAGGAGAATTTTTATATTCCTGTTCTGTTCCGATAAAACTATTTCAATTTTATCTGCATGGCTATGGGAGATTACATTTTGTATAAGGTTGTTTAATATCCGCATATATCCGTCCGGGTCAATCTGCACCCGGAAAGGCTGTTCTGGAATGTCAATCGTGAAATCTACTTGTGTATCTTCAAATATCGGTATCCAGTCAATTAGTATATTGCGTGTCAGCTCTGTTAAATCAATCTCCGCTATGTTCATGGAAAATTCATTAGAACCTAACTTAAACCAATCAAAAAGCACGTCTATATATTCTTTCAAGTCATGCGCTTTCCGGCGGGCAGTTTCTATATAGTCGTCACGTTCTTTTCCGTCTACAATCCCTTTGTGTGCAGCGTCCAAATACCCAATCAGTGTGGTAAGCGGTGTCCTTACATCATGGGAAAGGCTCGTCATAAGCTGCCTGTTTGTTTCGTCCGTCTGGTGATAGGCAGAAAGCCTTTTTTCATAAGACAGGATAATATCATTGATTGCATAAGCAAGTGGGGCAATAAGCTCATGTGTTTCTGCTAAAATACGCCTGTTTCCATTCCCATTTTTTATATCTTCTAAAGCGTCAGATATTTCCGAAATCTGCTTTTTTACACGCCGGACGGTCAGCGCAGAACTGCAAACAGAAAAAAGGACAATCACTATTCCAATCACAATGATAGCTTCTGTAAACAACGGTCATACCTCCTTACTGAAACGATAGCCAATCCCTTTTACCGTCTGTATATATTTAGGGCTGCCGGGATTTTCTTCTATTTTTTTCCGCAAACGGCTAATGATTGCCATAATATTACTATCATCATACACATATTCTTCGCCCCATACTTTTTCATATATTTGCTGTTTTGTCAGTATTTTTCCTTGATTTTTAGCAAGGAACAGAAGAAGATCAAATTCTTTCGGGGGAAGTTCATATTCTCCATTTATTGTGACAATGGAACGGCTATTAAAATCAATCATCAACCCGTCAAACTCAAATCTCTGTGTCTGTCCGTCTTTTTGGTTGAAGCGGGTATAGCGTCTAATCAATGAAACAATACGGGCAACCAGCTCGTCCATATCAAAAGGTTTTGTTAAATAATCATCGGCTCCTGTCCGCAAACCACGCACTTTTGAAGCACTGTCGTTTTTTGATGTGAACATTAAAATAGGCAGACTGCTTTCCTGTCTAATCTGTTCTAATGTTTCAAAGCCATCGAAACCGGGCATCATTACGTCCAGTATAACAAGCTGGTATTCCTTTTCTTTTAGTTGCAGCAAGCCGGATTTCCCGGAATAGCAACAGTCAGCTTCTATACACTCTTGTAAAATACTTTGCTTGATTAGTGCGCAAAGCTCTTTATCATCATCAATAATCAAAACTTTATTCATGTTTTTTCTTCCTTTCTGCTTTCAACCGGGCATCTGTTGGTTTCTCTGCGTCCTTTGGTATCAGCCATAGCCGACTAAATTTTGCCACACCCGGTATACGGTTTTCCTCACATAGCTTTTGTACCCGTCTTTCTGAAATGCCCCATTTTTTCGCCGCTTCCGGGGCAGAAATAAACTCTAACATCATCATTCACCCTTTCTCTAACCTCTATCAGTATAATTATATGCGTCCAGCCGAATAACTTCAAGATACTTTTTGCTAAGTTTGGGAATTATTTAAACCAACTTATAGAACTGTGTAGACATATCCAAAAAGAAAGGTGAACAGTAAAATGTAATAGGGTGAATAAATATGGCAAAAAGACCAGTACCACGATATGATTTTAAGGCTTTTGGGGAAGCTATCAAAGCGGCGCGTAAGGGGCGTAAGGAAAGCAGGAAAAAGGTGTGCGACGAAATGTATATATCTCCGCGTTACCTTGCGAATATTGAAAACAAGGGGCAGCACCCCAGCGTACAGATATTCTTTGAGCTTATGCTCCGCTATGATATATCCGTAGACCAGTTCCTTTTTTCAGAAAAGGAAGCGGAAAAGTCCACGCAGCGGCGGCAGCTTGATACATTGCTTGACAGCATGGAAAAGAAAGACTTGACGATTATCACCGCTACGGCAAAAGGAATACAGGAAGCCAAAGGGACAGACGATTAGACCGCTGTTCCCTTTTTCCGTTGTTGTTTAGATAGTTGCAGCCGTTTTTTGTGCTGCAATATTTTTTTGCGCCAAATTCAGAGATAAACGCAACAAATAAGCTCTTTTCAAGGGGATAGTGAGTAGAATAGCAAGCATAGGAAAAGAGTACCCTTTTCCGTATTTCTGCCCGCCCGGTCGGTCAGAAATCGCTTGTTGGGAAGTGTCCCAAACCCTCTATGAGAACGGAAAGGAGCGAAAAACCATGAACGGACGCAAAAGGACGGTACAGGTCAAATTCTATGTGACAGAGGAAGAAAGGAAACTGATTGAGGAAAAAATGAAGCTCGTCCCCACAAGCAACATGGCGGCGTATCTGCGCAAGATCGCCATTGACGGGTACATTATCCAAGTAGACCACACGGACATAAAGGCAATGACAGCGGAGATACAGAAGATCGGGGTCAATGTCAATCAGATCGCACGTCGCGTAAACGCGACGGGGAACGCCTACAAAGAGGATATAGACGAAATCAAGGGGGTGCTTGCGGAGATATGGCGGTTACAAAGATTAAGCCTGTTAAAAGCACTCTAAGCAAAGCCCTTGACTATATCGAAAACCCGGACAAGACGGACGGGAAAATGCTCATATCCTCTTTCGGGTGCAGCTATGAAACGGCAGATATTGAGTTTGGCTATACCCTCTCGCAAGCACGGGATAAGGGCAACAACTTAGCCTTTCACTTGATACAGTCCTTTGCTCCGGGGGAAGTGGACTATGAGAAAGCCCATGAGATCGGGCGGCAGCTTGCCGACGCTGTAACCAAAGGGCAGCATGAGTATGTATTAACGACGCACATTGACAAGGGGCATATCCACAATCACATTATTTTCTGCGCGGTCAACTTCGTAGATCATCACAAGTACGTTTCCAATAAGCGGACGTATTACGGCATACGGAACATGAGCGACAAGCTGTGCCGGGACAACGGGCTTTCCGTGGTCGTCCCCGGCAAGGGCAGCAAGGGAAAGAGCTATGCGGAGTACCAAGCGGAGAAAACCGGGACAAGCTGGAAAGGCAAACTGAAAATCGCTGTGGACGCGCTCATTCCCCAAGTTTCCAGTTTTGAGGAACTATTGCAGCGGTTACAGGCGGCGGGCTATGAGATCAAGCCCGGAAAATATGTGTCATGCCGCGCACCGGGACAGGAACGCTTTACCCGCCTGAAAACCCTCGGCACGGACTATACAGAGGAAGCCATAAGGGAACGGATAGCGGGCAAGCGTACCCGCGCCGCCAAAGCTCCAAAGGCAGAGCGCAGGGGCGTTAATCTTCTCATTGACATTGAGAACAGTATCAAGGCGCAGCAGAGCCGGGGATATGAACAGTGGGCGAAAATCCACAATCTGAAACAGGCGGCAAAGACTATGAACTTCCTTACCGAAAACAAGATTGAACAGTACGCCGATCTGCTCACCCGGATAGAGGAAATCGCCACGGCAAGCGAACAGGCGGGGGACAGCCTAAAGGAAGCGGAAAAGCGTCTTTCGGATATGGCGTTGCTGATTAAGAACGTCACTACCTACCAAAAGACAAAGCCCCTCTATGAAGCCTACCGCAAAGCCCGGAACAAAGAGAAATACCGGGCAGAGCATGAACGGGGTATTATCCTCCATGAAGCGGCGGCAAAGGCATTAAAGGCGGCGCAGATCGGCGGCAAGCTCCCCAGCGTCCCCGCCCTGCAAGCAGAGTATGAAAAGCTGCAAGCGCAGAAAGAAAGCCTTTACGCCGACTATGGGAAGCTGAAAAAACAGGTACAGGAGTATGACGTTATCAAGCGAAACATAGACAGCATTTTACAGGCAGAGAAGCAGGCGGAACGGGAAAGGCAGACAGAGCGCGGATAATGTCACAAGACTATTGCATTTTGAGTTTTGAAATCATATAATAGGAACTGGCAATTCAGAATTAGACAAATCGGAATTGTGCGCCCAGACGAAGGGCGGGTAGTCTGGCAGGTGAGAAGCCTGTCTGCGAAGGTTTAACCAACCAGC
>RAYR01000015.1 GCA_003612405.1 bacterium 0.1xD8-71 | reverse complement strand
CTGTAAATCCCTTCGGAATTAACTGCCGAAGAACTCCTTTGCAGTTGTTCTTCGTGTGCGCTTCACGCTTTATACAGTGCTGTGCGACTTTCATATAATATCAGATGGTTCCTTGAATGTCAACGGGAAATTATAATTTTCTCGCATTTTTTCTTTTTTTCTCCTATTGCAGCCTTAAAGTTGCCTTTTCCTCGTTGCCTCGCAGAATAAAATCAATACTGTTTACACTTGTATTTTGAGGGACTTCCACAATACTTACCAATTCTACAGATGAACCGGCAGGAACCACATCATCATATGTCTGCATATCATTTAAAAGCATTGTAGCCAATGCCCCATTACTGGCTTCTCCATTGACAGAGACTCTGAACCTTGCTCCATACTCCAGCATATTCACAAGCTGATCTTCGTTCCCCGTATTGCGTACTGAGAACTTAAGCACCAAAAGCTGTGTTCCGGGTGTCGCATCCATCGAGAAGAAAAGTTCCTCTCCCTCTCCGACAGACGGATAAGAATCTGTCACTTCATATCCTGTATATTGAATCGCCACATTGGGAATCCCATAATATTCTTCCACAGACGAAACCTGCGGCTCTGTCTCTTCTTCCTCCTGGCTCACATCCACAATTTCTGTCGTTTCCGGCAATTCCTGCTGCTCTTCTTCCGGTATCGGCTCTTCCGGTAATTCTTCCGGAATCTCCTCAGTCTCAACAACTTCATATGCTGATGTATCTACCAGACGGCTTCCATGGCTCTTATCATATTTGAGCAGTACTCCCACTGCGTATTCTGATATCAGTTCCGTTTCTTCCTGTGTCAGGTCTGGCATAGCCCCACAACCTGTCATAAGAAATGAAGCTGCAATACCACACAGAATTATACCTGTCCTTTTCACATCCATATCTCCCATCTATATATTATTGTAGCATATTCTCAAACACTGTATTTGGTTTGCAAATGATTTCTAATATCCTGTGGTGTAACAGGAATTTCTGTATCCATGAAGGGATATTCTAAATGCACTTTTTTGTCATCAGATATAATATGCACTCTATGTCCATGCTCATTGACTCTCACGTACCAGTAAAAATTTGTTCCTTCATATATTATTTTGCGTTTGTTTTTTCTGGATACCATATTCCCCTAAACACCATAAAATCATCAATAGAAATCGTTCCCGTCTATTATACCTTACTATTTCTATTCTTACAAGTCAAAACCGCACGCAGTCACCCGATGTATCCGGACATAATATATCATTCCTAACATCAAGCCCCATCTAACATAAACCAGAATTCCACGCCGTTATCATAATTGATCACGCCATACTGCTGATTCATGGATTCCATGATTGCCTTGACAATGGATAGTCCGATGCCGCTTCCTCCGTACTCTCTTGTCCGTGCCTTATCTACTTTGTAGAATTTTTCCCAAAGATGATCCACGCTCTCCTGCGGAATCGGTTCCCCTGTATTAAACACAGAAACGCGCACACTTTGCTCTTCTTTTCGTATCTTTATATCAATGATTTTATCTCCCCCGGCATGATTGATCGCATTGGTAAAATAATTGGCAAATACTTCCTCCACTTTAAATTCATCGCCCCAGACATAAATCGGATCATATTCTTCCATACGAATGGAAACATTATTCTGTTTTACCAAAATATCACAGGAGACAATGTAGTTTTTGATCAGTGCTGCCACATCAAATCGCTCCATGGTAACGACCTCGTTCCCAAATTCTAATTGATTCAGGGTCAGAAGTTTCTTTACCATGGTGTTCATTCTCGCGGCCTCATCCATAATCACATCGCAGTAGAATTCCCGGCTTTCTGCGTCATCATTCACGCCTTCCCGCAATCCTTCCGCATAACCTTGTATCAGTGCAATCGGTGTCTTTAATTCATGGGAAACATTGGAAAGAAACTCTCTGCGCATCTCATCCACTTTATCTTTTCTCTCAATGTCCTTTAAAAGTTCATTATTCGCTGTCTTTAACTCCGAGATCGTCTCTTCGAGTGCTTCTGACAATTCATTGATATTATTACCCAGAACCGCTATCTCTGTCCTGTCATCCCCCGTATACTTAACCTCAAAATCCAGATGTTTCATACGTTCCGAAATTTTGGCCAGTTCCAGAATGGGTTTGGAAAACCGATTAGACAGCCATAAGACTAACAGGGCACTGATCAGCACAGCCACCATGCCCACATAAGCAAGAAACCGGTTAGAGATTGACACGCTCTCCTGAATCCCCTCCAGAGCGCTTCGCAGCATAAAGAAATATCCGTTGTCAAGTATCCCCCACATTTCAATATACTCCGTCTGTGTTCTATAGTCTTTGACAACCTGCATCTTATAATCTTCTGTATTTAATAGAAGGTTTTCTTCGTTCACGCCCAGAAAGATATGGTCGAGAAGCTGCTTTAATACCGTTTCCGGATCATTCATGGAAAACTTGACTGCCTGTGATTCTGCATCTGCTATGAGCACCTGTATATTATATTTCTCACGGATTTTCTGTAATTCAATATCATAATCTTCCGTGGTAATATCTCCGGCGCTTGAGGCCTCATTGATACTGAAATATGCCTGCACCAGAGCATTTTGTTTCTTGTTAATATAATATTTTCCAAGCAGTGTTGTGTTTAAAATGAGGCAAAGTAGAATCGTCCCTGTGACCAGTGCCAGAAGAACTACCGCAAACTGCCTTTTCATAGAATATTTCATGTACAGACTCCACCTTTTTTGTAACGTTAGCATTTCGGCTTTCATTTGTCAATATACTCCAGCCTCGGCTTCTTGAATTGACTTCCAGAATTACCCTTGCTATAATTATTACGAAATATTGAATAGTCAAAACTAAATTGACTGTTTTCAGGGGGAATTTCATTGAAACAAAAATCTAGATATATCTGGACTAATATAAAGCTGGTATGTACTATTGTCCCGATTGTCCTGCTAATGATTGTGGTTTATTTCATTCTCGTCAGAAATGAAATCATAGCTTTATCCAAGGCAAAACTTGCTCTGGAATCTCAGAACTATGCGGAAGATATCAGTACCTGGGCAGATTCTGTCCTACAGGAAGTAACCATCTATAAGTCTATGGCGGAACAGATTGGCCTGGATAAGGATGAGACTTACGAAATGATGAAAACCAGCGCCGGTACGCACAGTGCCTATCCTTATGGCTTATATATGGGTGATGATCAGGGTAACTACTTTGACTCCTCCGGCTGGATTCCCGGAGACGACTTTGTGGTAACAGAGCGCGACTGGTATAAAGAGGGGTTAGCGCATGACACATTTTCTTTTGGTGAACCTTATGTGGATGCCATGACCGGCAGCACCTGCGTTAGTGTAACATCCAGACTCAACACCGGCTCTGCCGTAAGCGTAATGGCTGCGGATGTTTATCTGGATTATGCTGCACAACTGACCCGGGAAATTACTGTCAATGAGATTGAAAACGCTTTTTTTGTTACCAGAGAAAGCCGGCTGATCCTGGCAGACTCCAATCCCGCCATGGTCGGAAATACTTTGTCCTCTGAAACAGACTCCCTGTTATACCAAAATGTCAACCGGCTGTTGGACTCTGAGGTGATTGGCCAGAGAGAAGTTTTCGGCAGCAACGGCAGTATCTATTTCGTCAACATCAACATGATCGAGGATACCGGCTGGTATTTTGTGACCTGTATGAACCAGAAAGTAGTTCTTAATAATCTATGGCGAATCGAATTTCCCATGCTGATTGTGGCGATCGCCGCGGCCCTGCTTTTATTTGCTGTGACGTCCAAATTCTCCCGGGAAATGAGTATCATCCGTAAAAAGGCAAAACGCGATCCTCTGACAAATCTGTGGAACCGGAATGGTTTTGAAGAGTACGTCCGTCTGGCTTTAGAAGAAAATCCGGGACAGGGACTTCTTCTAATCATAGACATGGATAATTTTAAACTGGTCAATGACCAGCTTGGACACCCTGTAGGGGATAAGGTGTTACAGGATTTCAGTTGTCTTCTGGAATCGTACTTTAACCGTAACAAGGATATGGTCTCCCGCCTGGGAGGAGATGAGTTTGCCGTCTTTATCGGGCGGAATATCTCCTCCGCTGAAGCAGAAGCCATGCTGACCAAATTCATCGGTCTGGTTCACCAGAATCTGGAGGACAAATATCCGGCCCAGAACCTATCTGCCAGCATTGGCGCCGCCTTTGTATCCCACAGCGAATCTTATAACTTCTTATATCAAAATGCAGATAAGGCATTGTATGAAGCAAAAAGAAATGGCAAGAACAGATTCCATATACGATAACGAAAACAAAAGCCAGGTTTTGACATCGGTCATCTCCTGGCTTTTCTCCGCTATATCAGACTTCCTGATTCCTGCTTCTTAAGCTAATCACTTGTCTTTATTACTTTCTTTTGCTTCCAGCCTTGCCTCTTTCCTCCGCAGTCTCTTTTCCTTACGGCTCCGCTTATCTATGATCAGATAGAATGTCGGCATCAGCAGCAAGATCAGGATTGTGGATGCTATCAATCCGCCAATAATGACTAACGCCATACCTTCCATCATGACAGATCCTTCTCCGATTCCCAGAGACATGGGAACCATGGACAGAATCGTTGTCAATGTGGTCATCAGAATCGGCCGCAGCCGCAGCTGTCCACTCTGAATCAATGCTTCCTCCAATGGCATTTCCTCCCGCAGTCTGTTTGCCGTATCCACATACAAAATACCATTATTCACCACGATACCCACTAACATGAGCACACCCATAAGAGAGACCATGCTGAGGGTCGATCTGGCGAGATACAGCAATCCAAAGGATCCAATTAAAGCAAATGGAATACTCATCATGACCATCATGGAGAACCTGGGGGACTCAAACTGCATCGCCATTACCAGGAAAATAAGGAATACCGCCACAAATATGGCTGTAATGATTGCCGTAAATTCGTCAATCATCATATCGTCCATCATGGTGGTCGTACGGGCTACTCCTCTTGGCAGCACCATCTGCTCCATGGCTGCATCAGCGGCTTCCTGCGCTGTGTACTTGGCATCATCCGTGGTGTTGGCCGTTACCGCCACTTGATAAATGCCATCCACACGAGTCAGTGTAACCGGCGAATCCACATATTCTACCGAAGCGATCTCCGACAATGGCACCTGACTTCCATAGGGTGTAGTCAATGTGATGTTTAACAGGTCGTTCATATTGTCGAACTCCCCTGCCGGATACTCTACCCGCACAGAAAACTCCTCACCGCTTCTGGTCAGCTTAGCCGCCTCCGTACCGCTTAAAGTACTATACATTTCTCCTGCCACCTGCATAGGCGCAAGTCCCACCGACATACTCTTTAAAGGATCAATGATTACTTTTGCCTGGGTGGACGCATCGGACATATTGGATGATGTCTGTAAGACACCCGGAATCTGCTGAAGCATCTGCTGTACCTGCTTGGATGCTGCTTTCAAATCTCCCAGATCCCGTCCTTCCAGGTCAATTTCAATACCGCTGCTCATCATGCTGGTCATACTGGCACCGCTGGCCTGGATACTGATATCCATATTGGTCTTATCTGCAAGAGCCCTGGTATAACTCTCGATTGCCTCGCCTGTGGATAATTCACAGTCATCAGCCAGATAAGCCGTCAATGTAGCTGTTGCACCGGAAATACTAAAGGAATAACGGCCCACATTCTCATCGGCCTCCGCCATCTCCTCCAGGAAGCCTGCCTGCTCCTCAATCACATCCATCTTCGTGCCTGACCTGAAACTTGCCGTGATGGAGAAGGCACCTTCATCCATACTGGGCATCAGCTCTGTATGAATATGGCTTACCAGCATAAAAGCCGCCACCAGAAGGAACACCGCGACACAGACCACCAGTCCCTTCTTAGGCAGCAATCTGCGAAGCAGCCTGTCATAGCCGCTGTTTATCTTGCGCAGCAATTTATTCGCCGGCAGTTCTTTCTTCTCCACCGGCTTAAACTTGGAAAAAAGAAGCGGAATAATCGTCATGGCCATCACCAAAGATGCCAGCATCGCCAGGATAATCGTCATACCAAGTTCTGAGAAAAGCTGTCCGGACAGCCCCTTCATCGTACTCAAGGGCATGTACACCACCACAGTGGTGATGGTGGAGGCCACAATAGAAGCTGTCACAATACCAGTTCCTTTCAATGCCGACTCCTGGTATTCTCCCGTCTCATCCTTTAATCTGAAGCAACTTTCCAGCACCACAATCGAACTGTCAACCATCATACCAATGGCAATGACAAGCGCTCCCATGGTTACCACATTAAAGGTAAAACCCATCATATTCATACCGATCATGGTTGCAAACAAGGAAATCGGCATGGAACTTCCCACAATCAGGCTGGCCCTTAAATCTCCAAAAAAGATAAACAGAACCAACATGGAAAATACAACGCCCAAAAGCAAGGTATTGCCAACCGATGAGAGGGACGACTGAATCATATCACTTGCATTATAAATAATACTGATATCCACCGTATCATTATCTTCCTGCAATCTGTCCAGAGCCCGTTCCACATCCCTTGTCACATCCACCGTACCATAACTTTTCTTCTTGGTAATGGCAATGGTAACATTTTCCTGACCGTTATATCTGCTGATACTGGATGCATCCTTTTGACTTTCACTGACAACAGCTATCTCCGAAAGCGGAATAATCTGTCCCTTCGCTGTCGTAACAGGAATATTCTGAATCTGTACCACGCCCGAGATATCTGCACTGCTTGACACGGCAATATCCTGAGATCCCTGACTCACATTTCCTGCGGGAATCGTAAAATCCATGGAACCAATGGTCTGTGCAATCGTGCTCATGGATAATCCGTATTGCTTCATGGCCTGGGAATTCAACTGTACTCTGATATAATTTTCATGGCCGCCGTACACGGTTACGTCTGCCACACCGGAGATTGTCTCCAGTTCTGTCACCAGCGTATCATTGACATAGCTTAACACATCACTGTCACCCACAGCTGTGACAGAAATATCCATGGTCTCCATCTGATCCATGGACATCTCTATAACCATCGGCTCATTCACATCTTCCGGCATCGACGCCTTGGCAGAATCAAGGGCCGTCTTCAAATCCATATAGGCATCTTTTAAATCCGTCCCATACTCATACTGAAACATAACCATGGACATATTTTCTGCGGATTGGGAAGTATAAGTAGTCACGCCGCTCTGCTCGGAACCGGCCGCTTCCACTTCCTTGGTCACCAGTTCCTCCACGCTCTCCGGATCAGCACCCGGATAAATGGTATAAACCAGAAGCATGGGCAGTTCCATATCAGGCGTCAGTTCCAGACGAAACCCCACCACAGATGACAGGCCAAAAACTATCAGTGCCAATATAATCATTGCAGTGGATACCGGTCTTTTTAGGGCTAATTTCGTCAAACTCATTCTGCGCCTCCATCACCTGTTGTGATATTCCCAGTTTCCTGATCTTCACCATTTTGTATTGATATCTCTGCTCCGTCCCGCAGATTTGCCGACCAGCTGGTAATCAACACATCATCCACACTAAGACCTGACAATACCGTGATTGTCTCTGCATCAAAAATGCCTGTCTCCACATCACGGCGTCTGGCAATGCCATCTTCCACCACATAAACATAGGGCTGGCTGTCATCATAGTAAACTGCATCATAGGGAATCAGAACTGCCTCATCCTGACTGTAAGTATCCGCAGTGACTTTCACACTGCTTCCTGTGAGCAGGCTGGCATCCGGCGTACTCACACAGGATTTCACTGCAAACAATCCTGTATTCTGATCAATCATCGTACCAATCTCGGTGATTACAGCATCATACAGCTTTCCGTTCCGGTCCACCTGTACCTTCTGCCCGACCCGCAGTGTATTGCGGATACCTTCACTCACATTGAAGGTGACCGTCATGGTATTCTTATTGGAAATCACAAAAGCCGGCCCGCTGGGGGAAGCAAAATCATGTTCCTTCACATTGACCGCTTCAATCACCCCGTCAATGGGCGCTTTCAGTGTATACATATCCAACTGGTACTCCGCGCTGTCGATGGCAACCTTCGCTCCCTGCGCACCCACTTTGGCGGAATTGACCGTAGCCGCTGCGGAATCCACACTCAGAGCCGCCGTTTTCTTGCTGGCATCCTGTACCGGTGTCGTATCTATGTTAAGACTTGCCTCTGTCATATTCTTAAGGGCCTCTGTCTGTTCAAGGCTCTTATAAGTATCCGACAAAGTGTCATTCAGCTTCTCCTGACCTTCCTCGATGGAATCAATACCTGCCTTGACCTGTTCATAGGCTGACTCTGTCTGGGATACTGCTGACTGGGCAGAAGACATGGCGGATCTGGCATCGTTCAAGGATTTCTTATAATAATCTATTTGTTCTTCTGCGGTTTTTAATGCTTCACCTGCTGCTTTCAGGTCATCTTTTTTCTTCTGTAAATCACCCTCGTAGTCACCATCATAGGATTCTTCCACCCCTGGTAGCTCCATTGCCGTAACCGCAGCTGCCGCCTGCTGATACGCCATCTGCTTTTTATCATACTCATAAGCTTCTATCGTCGCATTATACGCCGCCTGTGCCTGACCATACGCCGCCGACGCCTGATCCGCATACGCACTGGCCTGATTCTTCGCCTTCTTCAGATCACTCTTCTGATCCTTGGCATCTCGCTTATCTTCCTCAAGATCCGCCATCTGTTCGTTGATATCATCTATGCCACTGTTGATGCTGTCAATCTGAATCTGCATCTGATACAGCTGCAAATCCTTCTGTCTCTGGGTCTGCTCATTCTGAATATCTATCTGCGCCAGCGCGCTCTCATACTGAGCCTGGGCAATCTCATACCCCACCTCAGCCGCATCCACATTGGCTTCCACACTGTCATACTGGGCCTGGGCACTGGCAAGCTGCAACTGTGCAGCTTCTGAATCCAGTTTACATAACTCTTGCCCCGCCGATACCGTATCTCCCACAGCCACATCGGCACTCAACACTTCTGCTGACACCATCGGGACCACATACACAAACTCCTCAGGGCTCACTATCCCCACGAATTCATTTTTTAGTGTGAGCGTCCCGGCCTCCGGACTCTGCACCTCGACAGGAATCGCCTCACTGATTGTCTCTTCCTCCACTGCCGCTTCGCCACAGCCCGTAATCATCATACCTGCACACGCCGATGCAAGCAGAACGGACAATGCTCTGCGGGAGAATTTTATGTACTGTTTCTGCATTATATCATCATGTCCTTTCCGTAAACTGCTGTCCTCGCACATTCATTCTTTAGAATACATTTTTTTGAGTAAAAATCAAGGGTATCCTCCTACATTTAAGACTTTTTTTAGAAAAGATTGTTTCCCATTAAAAATACCGACTCCACCCATAAGTTGAAATCGGTATCTTCTCTTAATTTAACCAACGTGCCAGCATTTTTTGCAGCTGCTCAATGTCCAGTGGTTTCATCATATGTTCATTCATACCAGAGGCTTTGGCTTTCTGTACATCCTCCAGAAAGGCATTGGCCGTCATCGCCACAATTGGAATTCTTCTCGCATCCTCCCGCTCGATCGCCCGAATCGCACAGGTTGCGTCGTAACCATTCATGACCGGCATCTGGATATCCATCAGAATCAGATCATAATAACCCGGTTCGGCCGCCATCATCATGTCTACTGCTTCTTTACCGTTCTCTGCCGTCTCAATCTTTACCCCTGTCATAGAAAGTATCTCTGTCGCAATTTCCCTGTTTAAATCATTATCTTCCACCACCAACAGGCGTTTCTCCGAATAATCTTTCTTTCCTATCTCCTCTAAGGAACTGTGATGCTGTTGCGTATCCTCCTTTGGTAAAAATCCTTTGAAGGTATTGATCAGGCGGTTCTTATAGAGGGGTTTCATAATATATCCATCTATTCCCGCTACTCTTGCTTCCATCTCAATATCTACCCAGTCAAAAGAGGATACCACCGCAATCGGTACTTCTGACTGTGCATGTCTGCGGATTGCCTTGGCCGTATCAAGGCCGTTCATGCCAGGCATACTCCAATCCAGGAGTATGGCAAAAAGCTCTTCTCCTTTTTGCTTTTTCTCAATCACACGTGCTACAGCTTCCTCGCCTGACAATACCCACTCGCCCTTCATGCCAAGTTTCTGCAACAAGACACAGGTACTCTCACAGATGAACCGGCTGTCATCCACCACGAGCACTGTCCTGCCTTCCAGATTGAGTTTGTCTAACTGATCTTCCTCCCGGTATTTAAGCGGTATCGTCACCGTGACTATGGTTCCGATCCCCTGCTCACTCTCGATCTTGATATCGCCGCCCATCATCTGAATGATGTTGCGTGAAATTGTCAATCCCAGTCCCGTTCCGTTAATTTTGTTGATACGCACATCTTCTGCTCTTTCAAAAGGCTCAAATATCCTCTCTAAGAATTCTTCTGACATGCCAATCCCATTATCCTGAATAATAAATTCATAACAGCCTGTGTGACTCTGTGTGGACGGTTTCTCCACAATGCTTATACCGATATCTCCTTCCTCCGGCGTATAACGAATGGAATTCGTCAGCACACCCATCAACGCCTGTTGAATCCTCATGATATCTCCCATCACATTCTCATGGACCAGATCATGTGCCATAATCTCCACATTCTGTCTCTTTCCCTCCGCCTCGGAAGCAGTCATCCTGACCAGATTATCGACCATATCAAAGAGATTAAAGTTCTCCTCATTAAAGGACATTGTCCCCGCTTCAATCCTGCTCATATCGAGCACCTCATTGACCAGGGAAAGCAGATGTCTGCTGGCGGAAGAGATTTTACCAAGGCACTCCGCCACACCCTCGGGATCCTCCAGTCTGGTGCCCGCAATAGCTGTCATACCGATAATCGCGTTCAGCGGCGTTCTGATGTCATGGGACATCTTCGATAAAAAGTCTGTCTTGGCGGAACTTGCCCGGTCGGCAGCCTCATAGGCATCTAACAGTGCCCGTCTGGCATCCCGCTCCTTTCTTCTTGTTTCCGTGATATCCTTCGCATTATTAAGTGCCAGAATATCCCCGCTCTCGGCATCTTTTGTAAGCAAAATCGTATAACGCAGAATCT
This sequence comes from bacterium 0.1xD8-71, assembly GCA_003612405.1. GTDB lineage: Bacteria > Bacillota > Clostridia > Lachnospirales > Lachnospiraceae > UBA3282. The sequence continues at coordinate 155,137 of RAYR01000015.1, read as the reverse complement.
GTGGCGCATCGTCCGATCCTGCCGTTTCCACCTCTACGATTAATTCGGTTTCACCACGTTCATAAGCTTCCAGCAGATGCCTTGTGTTAAGCGTCTGGATAAAGAGTTCCCTGTCTTCAGGAAATACCATTTCCTTGCTCCACCGGAAGAAAAAATCATCCGCATCACAGGGTGCCTGTAACCCCACCATCGGTAATACCGATATCATCTGTCCGTCCCTGACCTCATAGAAGTCCTGCTCTATCAGATTCTTGGAAACATTTACGTTATATACAAATACAGCCTCAGAAATAATTGCATGCCTGTACTGTTCTTCCACGCTTAAAGTCTTGCGAAGCGCTACGTTGGATTCATTGATTCTCCGGTTTGCTTCCTCAAGTTCCTGTTTTGCCTGGACCAGCTCCGCATTGGTTCTTAGAAGTTTATCTGTCATCTCCGCTTCTTTAGCCTTTTCTTCCGATATGTTTCTGACATACCACATAACGCGGGCATTTGCCTCACTAAAATGATCTACCGGCACAATTTTGGAACGCACCCATTTCCATTCGCCATCCACAAGACGATGATAATTGAAATAGATTGGCTCTCCGCCATGCAAAAAGACAGATTTCAGGTTTTCTGCCGACATGATATTAGTAAAACTTTCCCTGTCCTTCTCTTCCACATAATTATTGGCACAGGATTCCAGCGTCTTTTTGTAATCACCATGCAGGCGTTCAACTTCCATCTCTTCACTGTCCACAATCTTCATATCTGTAATGGCGTTTTCATTAAGGTTAATCGCACTAATCCGAAAATAAGAATCCTGAAGCATCTGAAATGCCTCACGATTTAACTGACTGCTTCTGCGTGCTTCATCCGTCAGGCGCACAGCACTGATCCATATCTTTCTGCCGTCATCAGATACGGACTGCGTCCGCTCCTCCTGCACCCATATACCCTCACCTGCATGATTCTGTATGCGGTATTCATTGCTGCTTTCGCCTCTTGCACAGCCTCTTATAAATGAAGCCCGGTCTTCCGCATAGACTGCCTCTAAATACTTACCGCCGGTAGTCTCCATAAACTGCTCAAAAGTCATGCCAATATTATTGAGTGCAAAGGCACTGATAAAGTAAATCGGAAAACCTTCTTCATAGAAACCGCCGACCACACCCACTGCTCCATTCTTGTTCAGCATGTCTATGATCTTATCCTGGTTGATTTCCCGCAGGCTGTCATCCTCCTGCGCAAAAAATAATTCTTCCTGGTAAAACCAGCGCTTGGACATCCCTCTACCTCCCCACCCACACCGCTATACAGTCAGTATGGTTATTCTACCTCAAATTTGTAGCCCATTCCCCAGATAGTCTTAATCAGATCCCCTTTTTCACCCATTTTACTGCGAAGCTTTTTAACATGTGTATCAATTGTTCTTGCATCTCCGAAATAGTCATAATTCCAGACACTGTTCAATATCTTTTCTCTGGATAAGGCTATTCCCTCGTTTTCCATAAAGTAAGATAATAACTCAAATTCTTTGTAACTTAATTCTACCGCCTGCCCATCTACCGTTACACTGTGCGCCGCCTTATCAAGTCTTATTCCTCCTGCTTCCATCAGTTCATCAGCGCTGACCTGTATGGTTCTTCTTAAAATAGCCTCCACCCGCGCAACCAGAATCTTCGGACTAAAGGGCTTGGAGATATACTCGTCAACTCCCAGCTCAAACCCCAGAAGTTCATCCCTCTCATCTGTCTTGGCTGTCAGCATAATGATAGGAACCTTGGAATACGCCCTGATTTCCTTACAGACCTGCCAGCCATCCATCTTAGGCATCATCACATCGAGAATCACCAGATCCACATCATTGGATGCAAAAAAAATATCCAGCGCCGCCGCACCGTCCTCCGCCTCCACAACTTCATAGTTGCTTTTTACCAGAAAGTCCCTGACCAGCTTGCGCATACGACTCTCGTCATCTACCACCAGGATTTTCAGTTTATCCATACGCTTCTGCATCTCCCTGTCGTTTACTTTGTACGGTCAAGCTGCCTCTGCGCTTCCCGCAGGGCATTTTCCCGCTCTGTAAGCTCCTGCTCCCACTGGGAATATTCATTCTCCACGGCCGTACGATAATTGATAATATTCGGTATGTCACTGCGCCAGGAAATTACCATCATCGCCATGACCAGAAGTACCAGAATAGCATTAATCAATACCGAAGTGATAAATCTGCCCTTGTACTCTATCTTAGGATGTCTCGCCGCAATACTTTTTCGGATGGAACTGTTATTCTCCGTTTTATTACTAAATGCCATATAAAGGGGAACCGGACGGATTTTATCCGCCGGAACCCCCCACTTAAGCATCTCGCTTTGCATTTTCTGAAGATAGGCAAATCCGATCGGTGTCAGAAAAACTCTGTTGTCAAGCGCTTTATTATAAACAAGCAGCATATTCTGCGGCTGGCGGTAGTCCAGATTTCTCTCCAGATTATCCACTTTCTTTTCTTCCATCCTGGCAGTTTCCGCATCTGCTATCGTCGCAAACCGGTAGCCGCCCACGATAAACTCCTCTTCGTTCTTGCCCATCCTATTCTCCTGCTTGCCTGCGTCTATTATATTTTAAATATATTCATATTCTGCTCCAGACGAGTTGCTACATCCTTAAGCTGTGTCGCGTTCTCGGAAATATTATACACAATACTGCTCACTTCCGTAACAGAAGCTGAAGTCTCCTCTGTGCTGGCCGCATTTTCCTCGGCAATCGCTGTCAGATTCTGCACAACATCTACCACGTTTATCCTCGCCTCGTCCAGCTTCCTTGTCTTGTCAGCAATACGGGTGATTCCGTCTATGGAACCGGTAATGCCGGTCTGCACTTCCGCAAAGATTTCATTCGTCCGTCCAACACTCTCATTCTGGCTGTTCATGATTTTCTTCACATCTTCCATGGTAGCCACGGACTTCTCGGAATCCTCAATCAGGGAGTCAATGATATTCTCAATCTGGCGTGCAGAATCGTTGGACTGTTCCGCCAGTTTCTGAATCTGCCCTGCAACCACCGCAAAGCCTCTGCCCTGCTCACCGGCTCTTGCCGCCTCGATGCTGGCATTAAGTGACAACAGATTCGTCTCCTCCGCAATCGAAGTAATCAATGTTGTGGCCTCTCTGATCTTCATGGCCGATTCATTGGTGGTATTTGTCTGTTCATATATGACATCAATCGCCTGCCTTGCCTGATCATTAATCTTTTCAAGCGCAGTCAGTGTAACAAAAGCTTCCTCACTGGATTTCTTCATGTCATTGGCATTACTGATCAAATCATCTACTTCCTGGGAGGTCTCCTCTACCATATTGCCCATCAGAATCACATTTTCCGTAGCTTTCTGTGTCTCATCCGCCTGGGACGATGCGCCGTCGGAAATTTCCGCTACTGCCTTCTCCACCTGCTCTACCGTAGTCGCCGTCTCGGATGCGTTCGTGTTCAAAGAATCGGATGCCTCAAAGAGCTGCTGGCTCTGATCCTGCAAATCAGATACCACATTGACCAGCTGACTGCGCAGTTCCGCTACTGCCCGGCTCATCTTACCTGTCTCATCCGCCCGGGCTGTAAGTTTCTCCTGACCCTCAATCTCAGAGAAATCCATATTAGCCAGACGACCGATAATTTCCGTTACCTTAATAATCGGATTCACAATCTTACTGATAAAGAAATAGCCTATGATACTGGCAAGAAGTACCAATATTATCGTACAGACTGTTCCGATAGCAGTCACCTGGTTCACCTTTTTCATCAGATCTGCCTTATCTGCCGATACTACCAGAATACTGTGTCCGCGTTCAGAAACATAATAAGAAGCATATTTGACTGCGCCTTTAAACTCATACTCTACCACATTCGGTTTCGGAACCACACCGGATTTCAACTGTTCCACAACCCCCTGGACCACTTCATTCTCCACGGGCTGCCCAACCTTATCTTTCGTAGGATGATAAAGCATTGTACCATCCTCCGCCACCATATAGGCATAACTGGATTCTACCCCTCGGAGTCCGATTCCTCCGATCGTATCTGCCAGAGTGTTATAATCAGTGGCAGTATTATATCCCTTTGTCGCTATGGATTCGTCCACATTGGCTCCATAGGCAACTGCCAGATCATACAGATAGCATTGATTTATTTCCATCAGAGGGATTCTGAGATTCCTGATAAGAACCACCGACAGACAAATGGATAAGATGACCATCGCCAGTACCATTGCCCCTACAATCTTTGTCCGGACAGAATGGATAAAATCTGCCTTATAACTGTTTTGATTGGTTTTCCTGTTTTTTTCTGCCATATTCTCCCCCCGTTATGTATCATAATATATTCTTATTTATTTTACAGCAAAACGGGGGCTGTGTCCAGAAAATTGTTGGAACATATGCTAAAAAAGAACAACTCCCAAAGCACGGATAAACCGCTGCTGTTGAGAGTTATTATCAGTGGACCAGACGGGAGTCGAACCCGTGTCCAAAAGCCCATTCCCTGTCCTTCTACTATCATAGTCTGTCATTGTGGATTGCTCCTCATTCCCTCCCCCGCCGGGAGACAGACACCCCGGCGGGTTCAGTAGCCTCTGATACGCCCGCAGGATAGAGGCGTCCCCTGCGTCGTTTCCTACATAGTCGATGCCCGGTTCTTAATGTGTAGGTGCACTAAGGCGGACAGCTGCCATTAGGCAGCGTATGCTAAATTATCTTCAGCGTTTATATTTAAATTTGCGATTTAACGCATCAGCCTGCGGATAGCTTCTCCAGCTGCAAGACCCCTGTCGAAACCTTGACTGGCCCTTAATGATAAACTTTTCATCCGGGCAGCAGCCTGCTGCCCGTTTCTGTTATTATTATACCATATTCTCCTCTGTTTCTTCAAGGATTCCCGGCGATTCTTCACAGATTCTTAATCTTAAATTCCCTTTCGTGTTCCCTGCGCATATCCTTCTTAGCGATATCCTGCCGCTTATCATACAGTTTTTTACCTTTGGCAAGACCGATCTCCACTTTGGCCCTGCCATCCTTAAAGTATACCTGCAAAGGCACAATGGTATACCCCTGCTGCGCCATCTTACCGTCCAACTTGGATATTTCCGCTTTGTGCAGAAGAAGCTTGCGCACCCGCAAAGGATCCTTGTTGAAAATATTGCCTTTCTCATAAGGACTTACATTCATCCCATAGACAAATGCCTCCCCGTTCTCAATCCGCACAAAAGCCTCTTTGATGCTGCACTTGCCAAGCCGCAGGGATTTTACTTCCGTGCCGTGCAGGGCAAGTCCCGCCTCATATTTTTCCTCGATAAAAAAGTCATGGTATGCCTTTTTGTTATTGGCCACCAGCTTCATCGCTTCCTTTGCCATACAATCACCTGTCCTCCTGTTCTTCCCAGGGAATCTCAAAATCTATGGTCTTGAGGAGTCTGTCCACACCCCTCACCCTGACCGTGAGTTTCTGCCCCAGTTTATAGGTCACACCGGATTCCCTGCCCACCATCTCATACGTATTCTCGTCATAGACAAAGAAATCTCCCGGCAGAGAAGACACATGCACCAGTCCCTCTATGGTGTTTTGCAGTTCCACATAGATACCCCACTGGGTCACACCGGATATCACACCCTCGTAAATCTCCCCGATCCGTTCCTCCATATACTCTGCTTTCTTCAGTTTATCGGTTTCCCGCTCCGCCTCCTCGGCACGCCGTTCCATCCGGGAAGAATGTTTGGCTACTTCCGGCAGTTTCTCTTCATAGTGCCTCAATCTATCCTCATTGAGTCTGCCCCGCAGTTGTTCCTTGATGATCCGGTGAATCTGCAAGTCCGGATACCGCCTGATCGGCGAAGTGAAATGACAGTAATACTGACACGCCAGTCCAAAATGTCCCGCACTTTCCACGGTATACTTCGCGCGCTTCATACTTCTGAGCGTCAGCCGGCTGATCAGCGTTTCCTCATCCGTATCCACAATCCTGCCAAGCAGTTTCTGAAGTTCCTTGGGGTGAATTTCTTCCCCGGAAAACTTGATATGGTAGCCGAAATTTCTGATAAAAGCTGAAAGCTTCATAATCTTTTCCGGATCCGGCTTCTCATGGGTACGATACACAAAGGGAATATCCAGCCAGAAGAAATGCTGGGCCACGGTTTCATTGGCCACCAGCATGAAGTCTTCTATCAGCTTGGTTGCCACATTTCTCTCATAGGGCTTTATCTCCACAGGATGCCCTTCTTCGTCAAGCAGAATCTTACTCTCCGCAAAATCAAAGTCAATAGAGCCTCTCTGATGACGTCTTTGTCTTAAGATGGCCGCCAGCTGTCCCATCTGTTCCAACATAGGTACCAGCTCTTTATATGCGGCAATCTCTGTCTTATCCTTGTCTTCCAGTATCTTTTTCACGGCGGTATAGGTCATTCTGCGGTTCACACAGATCACGCTCTCCGCAATCTGATAATCACACACAGCGCCCTTGTCATCTATGGTCATCAGACAGCTTAATGCCAGCCGTTCCACGCCCTCATTCAACGAACATATACCGTTGGAAAGCTTATGGGGAAGCATGGGAATCACCCGGTCTACCAGATACACACTGGTGCCTCTCTCCAGGGCTTCCCAGTCCAGAGCCGAATTCTCCTGTACATAATTAGTCACATCCGCAATATGGACACCCAGATGATAAAGCCCCTGTTCATCCAGATAAAGACTCACCGCGTCATCCAGATCCTTGGCATCTTCACCGTCTATGGTCACCATCTGTAAATCTCTTAAATCCAGTCTGCCCTTCTTATCAGCCTCCAGTACCTGATCCGGCACACGGGCCGCCTGGTTCATGACCTTCTCCCCAAATTCCACCGGCAGCTCATAGCCCCGCACAATGGACATAATATCCACTCCCGGATCATTTACATGACCGAGGATTTCTACTACCCTTCCCTCCGGCTTATGAGTTTCATCCCCATAGGATGTGAGTTCCACTACCACTTTGTGACCGTCCACCGCACCCTTGGAACGTTCGTCCGGCACAAAGATATCCTTGCCGATTCTGGTGTTATCCGGAATCACAAAGCCAAAATACGATGACTGCTCATAGGTGCCTACAATCTGCTTCGTACCGCGTTGCAGGATGCGCACAACTGCCGCCTCCTGTCTTCTGCCCCTCTGTCCGGGCAGGCGCATAACCTGCACTCTGTCCAGATGAAAGGCCCCATTGGTCTTATCCTCCGGCACGTAAAGGTCTTCTTCCATACCCTCCACTTCCACAAAACCAAAGCCTCTGGCATTGGAGATAAACGTACCCACCGGCTTATCCGCATCCGGTTTGCTGTATCTGCCCTGCCCGTTCACCTGTAATCTGCCCTCTGCCAAAAGTGCCTGCAACACTTCTCTTAAGGCCGTCCGCTCCTCCCTGGGCACCTGCATCAAAACCGCCAGTTCTTTCTCCTTCATGGGCACATAGGCATCATCCGCCACCAGTTCACATATTAATTTCTTACGCTGTTCCAGTTTTTCGTCAATTTTATACATTTTATCACCACCCATACAACAAAAAAGCACCCTTCTGCAAGAGTGCTTTTGTCCGTCTAAAACAAGGTCAGATTGAGGACGATCGCCAATACCATGAAGCCAACCGCAAGACCCGTTGTAATCTTGACCAGCTTCCCTTCCATGGAACGTCCTTTATTCTTACCCCAATATGTTTCGGCCGCACCGCTCACTGCACCAAGGCCGGCTGTCTTGCCCTCCTGCATCAGTACAAGAACCACAAGCGCCACACATATGAGAATATATATTATCGTCAATACGATTCTGAGTGCTCCCATCTCTACACCTCCTAATATCATACAGGACTCATCATACCATAGAAACCGGCAATATGCAAGTCCCAAAATAGACAACTTGTCTTTACAGACTAAACTGTGCAAAAGCATCCCCTGTATCCCGCAGGCCGTCATGATACCGCATCAGATATGCCTTCATCTCTGTATGTCTCTCCCCCATGTCCTCCATCATCTGCGGGAAGTTTTCTTTCGTCACACCGCCGAGATTTGTCAGGAACTCATAGTATGCCTTCTCATCCCCGTGCTCCTCCAGCACGACCTGCCAGGTCTCTTCCGTCCCGCACCCCTTGATATGGGCCAGCAGATACGCCTGCATACCGGCCCGCAGTTCCTCCTGCAAGCCATAATCATGCATCAGCCGCAGCATGGCAAGCCGCACCTTTCCCCGCCGTTTCTGCTCCATATAATACCCCAGGTCATTCTCTTTGCTGCCATAGTCTTCCTCGCCGCACAGAAGCATTTTGGAGAATCCATCGCTGTCTTCCAGGGCCATCAGTGTCTTTACTCTTGCATCCCATCCGGCAAGCCAGCTTTTTGTACCCACATTCTCCAGATCAAACAGATAAAAAGCATCCAGCTGGTTTACTGCGGCAGCAAGCAGCCATGCCGCATCCTCTTTTCCGTCACCTTTCTTCGCTTCGTCTCTGTCCTCGATCCGGACAAGCCTTCCACACTCCTTGAAAACACCCTGCCCCATCTCCATCCGATGATACGGAAGCACCACTTGTTCCAGATTGCCGCAATAGGCAAACGCCCAGTCGCCGATACCGACAATGCTCCCCGGCAAAATAATTCTGCGCAGGGCCTTATTGCTCAGGAACGCTTTCTTCCCGATCCACACGACCGGACATCCCTCTATCTTTTCCGGAATCTGTATCTCCACATCCCGGCCGCTGTAGCCGGTAATCACTGCCGTCTCCTGCGTAATCTCATAACACAGACTGCCCTGTTTCGTCTCCTGATTCCTCTCCATACAGCACAATACCTTTCCCAACACATTCTTACAGGCACAGCCTTCCTACAGCGCCAGCTCCTTTATCTGCTCCCGGAGCATATCTCCTCTCTCCGTCAGCATCATCTCTTCGTTATGTCTTGTATAATCCTCACATCCATAAGCACTGATGAACGCCGCACAGTCAGCCTGCACCGTACATTCTGTCATAAGTATCAGCATTTCGTTTCCACCGCCAAAGGTATCCTCCACAAACGCAAACAGGTAGTGCAGCCTCTCCTGTACCTCCCCGGTCTCCCGCTTATACTGCTCCACCCGCGCCTCAAACTTATCCCGGACCAGCCCAAACGCTTCCTGGCCGCTTGGTGCATCCGCTGTCAGCAGCATTTTCTCACATTCATGCAGAAAACCGATGACGGTACGACTCTTTTTCTTTTCTTTAAGAGACAAGGCTCCGGCGGCAAGCAGGGATTCATACGCCTGCTGTCTTGCCTGCGCCTGCTGCCCAAGCATGGCTGCCATCCCATCGGCCCCGCTTTCTTCCGCTTTCGTCTTTATCGCCTTTAAGGGATTCATCAGATCCTGTAACATGGCAGAAATCTGCATGTTTTCCCGAATCTCCTGCTGGATACGGTCTATCAGCATCCCCATCAGGGACAGCCGTTCATCAAATCCGGCCTTCCTTGCTTTGTCTTTCATCTGCTCATTCACCCGGCCGGACAAAATGTCATCCACCCGGTAATCATTCTGATATTTCTGATAAAGGTCATAATACGCCGTAAATTCCCTTGCCACACGGGCACTGCGAAGATACTGTCCCACCAGTGTTTCCTCCACCGCAAGATGCTCCTCCTCATAGAGCAGAAGCATCTGCGACAAATCTTCCCAGCCTCTGGCAGTGACATAATCTTTGCCCCGCACCGTAGTCTCCACCTGATAGAAATCCTCTTTCTTCATATCAAGATAGTTTAAGATTGCCGTGTGGATGCCTCTATCTTTGGCATATTCCCGCCAGATTTCATATTCAGCCTCCACTTCCAGAATCTTCATCCGATCCAGGGTCACCACATCAAACTCACGCACGGACTTATTATACTCCGGCGGGTTGCCTGCCGTCACAATCACCCACCCCTCCGGCACCTGATGTCTGCCAAACACCTTATACTGCAAGAACTGTAGCATGGAAGGAGCCAGCGTCTCCGAGACACAGTTGATCTCATCCAGAAATAAGATTCCTTCCTTGATACCGCTCACCGCCATCACATCATATACAGAAGCAATAATCTCACTCATGGTATACTCCGACACATCGTAGGAAATCCCCTCATACTCCTTATGGGTAATAAATGGCAGGCCAAGAGCCGACTGTCTTGTATGATGGGTCATGGAATAAGATACCAGTGCAATCCCCAGTTCCTGGGCAATCTGCTCCATGATTGCCGTCTTGCCGATACCTGGTGCGCCAAGGAGAAACACGGGCCGCTGTCTGACTACCGGAATCCTGTACTCGCCGTCTTCCTCTTTTTTCAGATACAGATTCACTGTATCCTTGATATAATTCTTTGCTTCCTTAATATTCATATCGCTTCAATCTCCTCTTCCTCCAGCACCAGCCGGATGGCCCAGGGCGGCACCTTTGGCCGGTTTTCATCCTCGTTTAAGAACACAAACGCCACCTCATAATCCGGCATCCGCTCCGGATAGATTCCATACCCGTCCGTAAAATAAATCAGGCCTTTCAGGTCTGCGAACTCTCCGGCTTTCTGTAATTCTTCCACATAAGTAAACACAGGCCTGAAATCTGTGGATCCGAAACCGGTCAGCTTCCCCTTCTCCATAAAGGCATCAAACTCCGCTTTTTCGGTAATCTTCGTATCCTGCTGTATCTGACTGTCACATTGTATGATGTGGACATTGATTTTGGTAAAAAAGTTCTCACTCTCCTGCATGATATTATAGGTTTTCTGTAAGAAAGCCTGCACCGTCTTTCCCCGGCAGGATGCAGAAGTATCAATGGCAATCACAAAGTCCTTGATCTTATTGGTATCACAGTATTCCAGGGGCTCCACCAGAGGCATGTTGCCATAGGTCTTTAACCCGTAGGTATAATAAATATAGTCAAATTCCTCATCGTTTACCTGCACAGACTCTCCAAGCACCATGAAGTGCCGTAAGAAATCACTATAATCATAGCGTTCCCTGGTGGCCTCTCCCAGATTCTGTGTCATGCTCTCGGCATTGTTCTTATCCTTGCTGAAGCTCTTAAGATCCGCCTTGATACGTTCGCTGATCTTCCGCCATTCAGCCTGGGATAATTCCAGCTCTTCCTTTCTGTCCCAGTAGATATGCTCATCATAATGACAGAGTTTATACCACTCGGCCACTGCTTTCCTGGACGGCTCCTCAATCCGGAAATACCGGTATATCTTTTCCGCCGTAAGAGAGCCCGCCTGCTTTCGCAGCATTTCCAGCCTGCTTCGCAAAGTATCATCCGAAGACATTCTGGCCGTATGCAGATCAATCTCGAGAATGGTATTTTCCACCGCAATATCCGTGGCCAGATCCCAGTATTCCGGCCGCAGCTTATCGGTCTGAAAACCGTGGTAAAAAATACAGTGAAGCAGCGTATGCAGATACAGTCTGACCGCATATCCCGGTTCTTTTTCATATTGTCTTAAGAGACAAACCGGGTCATAATAAAGCCTCTCTCCATCGAAAAGATGAGCCCCCGTATTCTCCCTGCACTCCACTGCAAGCCTGGCAAGTGCCGTATCCAAAAAACGCAGGTTGATCAAAAGCCCGTCATGCGCAAGCTGCAGAATCTGTGCTGCAAGCATCCGTATTTTCTCTTGTCTGTCAGCCGCTTTTTGTGCCATATCCTGTCATTCCTTTCTCCTGCCCTGCCGGGAAAAGGTATTTAACCGGTTTCTCATCTCTGCATCAGTACTGACACCAGGTACAGCACAAGCAGATGCGCCGGATAAAATATGTAAAAGAACCATTTGGAAAAATTTCTGCCGTACTTTGCCCGTCTGCCGTTATAACAGAACAATACCACAACGCCTGCCGCCAGGATTCCGGAGCACCCCAGAAATCCGTGCAAAAGCGACGCAGGCAGACCATAATTCTCCCACATATAATTTCTGGTGATGAACAGAAAATAAACAAAGGCAATCATCCCATAGTGCATCATCATTTTCTTCCTGTCACCCCAGTCCTGGGCGAGAAGAAGCACCAGAAGCGCCGCAAAAATCTGCCAGTCCCCTATGATGGTTGCAATCACAAGCATGGCACAGACGGCACCGCGCCATACAGGATTCGCAATCTTTTCCCGGGCCACGAGAAGCAGGAAAGAGCAAAACAACGTATAAAACATATTGCACATAAAGGGCAGTCCCTCTGTCGATATCCTGAGGGCCAGATAAAAAGGCATCTGGGATATCACCGTAAACAGCAAAAGCCGCAGACCATACCTGACCTTGGATCTGGTATAGACATATCCTTCCACCAGGAAATAACACATGACCGGCGCCGTAAAATAGCCCACATCTTCAAAAATCTCGTGTAAAACCGTTCCCCTGGTCAAAAACACATGCGCAATGTGGTTGAGCAGCATGGTGACCATGGCAATATATTTGATCACATCGCGGTTTAATCCTTGTCTCCCTGTCTGCGCATCTGTCTTTTCCATGCTGTCCTTTCCGCCTTTCCGCATAACCTCTGAACCTGTTTCCATTAACCCTATCCGCCGATTTATTCCCGGCAGACTCTCCTGACGAGAAAACAGGCGATTGAACCAGACTCAACCGCCATAATAATCTTTATTGAATAAAAGGATTGTACTTCTTTTCCTCCCCGATTGTGGTAATCTCTCCGTGTCCCGGATACACTTTCGTCTCATCCGGCAGTACAAGCAGTCTCTCCTTGATGGACCGTACCAGGGCACTCATGCTGCCAGTAGCCAGGTCTGTCCTTCCCACAGACTCCTGGAACAACGTGTCCCCCGCCACCAGGATACCGGCCTCCTCAAAGTAATAGCAACAGCTCCCCACCGTATGTCCCGGCGTGGCAATCAGCTTGCAGGTCATGCCCGCAATGGTGATCTCCTCATTGTCTTTCAGATATCTGTCCGGTATTACCGTGTAGGGTCTGCCCACCTGATCGGACACATTTGTCACTGCATCTTCGCACAATACCTTTTCTTCCTCATAGGCATAAATCGGCGCGCCGGATAGCTCCCGCAGTTTATTGGTTCCCCAGATATGATCGAAATGGCCGTGGGTCAAAAGGATCCCTTTAACCTGAAATCCCTTTTCCTGTAAAGCTTCATAAATGTAATCACCCTTATCCGCCGGATCGAAGAAAATCACATCATGGCTCCCCTCCCGGTATACAAAATAACAGTTGGTCTGGCAGATCCCCAGCATGAGTCTGCCGATTTTTAAATCAGACATTGTCTCTCCTTCTTTGCCTGTCCATAGCGGCATAAATTCTATGTCCCCATCAACATATTATGTCAACCTGTTGTTCTCTCAATATCAATTACACTGTCAATGGTTCTGATCTTGTCAATAATACGCTGCAATTCTTCCCTGCTCCTGATTTCAAAGCTGACAGACATGGTCGCTGTGCCCTGTTTGTTAGCCCGTGTATTCAAGGCCAGAATATCTATATCTTTCTCCGTCAGTGCCTTGGACACATCGGCCAGCAGTCCGTTCCGGTTGTTGGCATAGATGTTGATTTCCGCAAAATACTTTTCGCTGCTGTCCTGTCCATCCATCGGCTGCCATTCCGCATCAATCAGTCTGTGCCTGTCTAATTCCGGCAGATTCATCAGATTGATACAATCCGTACGGTGAATGGATATGCCCCTTCCTCTGGTGACAAATCCTACAATCTCATCTCCCGGCACAGGGCTGCAGCATTTGGAAAAACGCACCGCCACATCATGCACGCCTTTGACCACAATGGCGCTGGTGTTCTTCCCCGCACGGTTCCTGTTCGTCTGTACATTCCCCTCAATCTCCGCCATCACCTCGGCGTCTGTCATTTCCCGCTTGTGGTCGTTCTCATAAAGCTCCCGCATACGGTTGACAATCTGCCCTTCTTTGAGACCGCCGTGTCCAACTGCAGCCAGAACGGAATCCCAGTTCTGGAAACCGTATTTTTTCATGACGGCTTCCTCATACTTGGGTATCAGCACATCCGCCGTGTTAATGGACTTTGCCTTACAATAGGCGTTAATCAGTTCCCGTCCCTTAATAATATTATCCTCTTTGAGTTCATTTTTGAACCACTGATTAATCTTATTCTTGGCCTGGGTGCTCTTGACCACATTCAGCCAGTCACGGCTCGGGCCTTTGGAATTCTGGGAGGTCAAAATCTCCACCCGGTCGCCATTTTTAATCTCATAATCTATAGTCACCAGTTTCCCATTGACTCTGGCGCCGATCATCTTATTGCCCACCGCGCTGTGAATACTGTAGGCGAAATCTATGGGTGTAGATCCTGCCGGCAGACTCTTGGCATCTCCTGTGGGTGTAAAACAATAGACATTGTCCGCAAAAAGATTCAGGTCATCCTTTAACAGATTCATAAATTCCTTATTATCCGACATATCCTGCTGCCACTCCAGAATCTGCCGCAGCCATACCAGTTTCTCCTCCTCCTGGGTCTCTACCTTCTTGCCGTCGGATGCCTCTTTATACTTCCAATGGGCCGCAATACCATACTCCGCTGCCTTATGCATCTCATAAGTACGAATCTGAATCTCGAAAGGCTGCCCGCTAGTCCCGATCAATGTTGTATGCAAGGACTGATACATATTGGATTTGGGCATGGCAATATAGTCCTTAAAACGCCCCGGAATCGGTTTATACATTTCATGAATCACGCCAAGCGCCGCATAGCAGTCCTTCACTGTATCCACAATAATACGGACTGCAAACAGATCATATATCTGATCAATGGACTTGTTCTGATTCTTCATCTTCTTATAAATACTGAAAAAGTGTTTGATACGACCGTCTATCTGCGCCTTGATCCCTGCATTTTGAATGTGCTCACTGACCTCATCCACAATCGTCTGGATATAACGCTCACGCACGCTCTTTCTCACAGCGATCTTATCCACCAGATCATAGTATGCCTCGGGTTCCAGATATTTTAAGGACAGATCGTCCAGTTCCACCTTAATCTTGGAAATCCCCAGCCTCTGGGCAATCGGAGAATAAATATCTAGCGTCTCTCTGGCAATCTCCTGCTGCTTCTCGGGGCGCATGTGCTGTAATGTTCTCATATTATGAAGCCGGTCAGCCAGTTTGATCAGAATAACCCTGATATCCCTTGCCATGGCGAGAAACATCTTGCGCAGATTCTCCGCCTGCCGCTCCAGTTTCTCTGCATCTTTATCCTGATTTCCCTGTTCTCCATGAAAATTCAGCTTTTCTAACTTAGTGACTCCATCCACCAATAAAGCCACATCCTGCCCGAATTCTTCCTTAATCTCTTCGTCTGTCATGATGGTATCTTCCACCACATCATGGAGGAGACCCGCTACAATCGTTTCCTTATCCAATTCTAAATCTGCAAGAATGATCGCCACACACAACGGATGAATGATATAAGGTTCCCCCGACTTACGCGCCTGGCCTTTATGAGCATCCGAGGCTATCCTGTAGGCTTTCCTGATCAGGCTGATGTCGGTAGATGGATGATATTTTCGCACACGGATAATAAGCTCCTCGTAGAGCGTTCCGGGAGTCTGAAATTCCTCAATAGATTCTATTCTGCCATCGTCAAAGACGATATCTTTCTTCTCTTCTGTCGTCATACACTCACCAGCACCTTAGTTTGTTGCCTTATAGCCGTTTTAAGACATTATAATATTATTTACAGGACAAGTCAAAATATTTCTATTTATGTCTACCAGCATCAAAGAACAGAAAACGGCCAAACACACTATTGTATTTAACCGTTTTCGCTATCTTTTCTATAACATAACACTTTATAAACTCGCAAACCCGCGCCTACGCGCTCTTTGTCCGATTTCATCGGATGTTTGCTCGTTAATGCTGTAATCCTACACCATTCCGACAAGAATTACAGAGTAATTCTTGGGACGCAGACTGCTGAGTCTGCGTCACTTACATCATGCCCATTCCGGCGCCGCCTGCGGGCATCGGAGGTTCGGGCTCTTTGATGTTGGCAACAACGGACTCTGTGGTAAGCAGAGTGGAAGCCACACTGTTTGCGTTCTGCAAAGCGCTTCTTGTCACCTTGGCAGGATCGAGAATACCAGCCTCTACCATGTTCACATACTCTTCTTTCAGCGCATCAAATCCTACACCAACTTCAGATTCTCTCACCTTATTGATAATAACGGAACCCTCTAAGCCAGCATTGGCAACGATATGGTATAAAGGTGCCTCCAAAGCCTTCAGAACAATCTGTGCTCCGGTCTTCTCATCGCCTTCCAGTGTATCCGCAAGTTTTGCAACTTCCTTGGAAGCGTGCACATATGCGGAACCGCCGCCGGAAATAATACCTTCCTCCACAGCTGCTCTTGTAGCTGCCAGAGCATCCTCCAGACGAAGTTTCGCCTCTTTCATCTCTGTTTCTGTAGCAGCACCTACACGGATAACGGCAACGCCGCCTGCCAGTTTAGCAAGGCGCTCCTGTAATTTCTCTTTATCAAAATCAGAAGTTGTCTCCTCAATCTGTTTCTTAATCTGTCCAATTCTTGCCTGAATAGCATCCTTGTTGCCTTCACCATCCACGATAACCGTATTCTCTTTCTGTACTTTAACGGATTTTGCCCGTCCAAGCTGTTCCAGTGTAGCATCTTTCAGCTCAAGGCCAAGCTCGGAACTGATTACCTCGCCGCCTGTCAGAATAGCGATATCCTCAAGCATTGCCTTTCTTCTGTCGCCATAGCCAGGTGCTTTGACAGCTACTACATTGAAAGTACCACGCAGTTTGTTGACGATCAATGTGGTAAGCGCCTCGCCTTCCACATCCTCAGCAATGATAAGCAGCTTTGCACCGGTCTGTACAATCTGCTCCAACAAAGGCAGAATCTCCTGGATATTGGAAATCTTCTTATCTGTAATCAGGATATAGGGATTGTCAAGAATTGCTTCCATCTTATCCATGTCTGTTGCCATATATGCGGAGATATATCCTCTGTCAAACTGCATACCTTCCACCAGGTCGAGCTCTGTGAGCATGGTCTTGCTTTCCTCGATGGTGATGACGCCGTCTCCGGAAACCTTCTCCATCGCGTCTGCCACTAACTGTCCAACTTCATCATCTCCGGCGGAGATAGCAGCGACTCTGGCAATGTGCTCCTTGCCGTTTACCTTGGAGCTCATCTTTGCGATGGCTTCTACTGCAACGTCTGTAGCCTTTCTCATACCCTTTCTTAAAATAATCGGGTTAGCGCCTGCTGCCAGATTCTTCATGCCTGCATTAACCATAGCCTGTGCCAGTACGGTAGCTGTTGTCGTACCGTCGCCTGCCACATCGTTGGTCTTGGTTGCCACTTCTTTGACAAGCTGTGCACCCATATTCTCAAAAGGATCTGCAAGCTCAATCTCCTTTGCAATGGTAACACCGTCATTGGTGATAAGGGGTGCACCATAGGATTTGTCCAGAACAACATTTCTTCCCTTGGGTCCAAGGGTTACTCTGACTGTATCCGTTAACTGATTTACTCCTGACTCCAAAGCCGCTCTGGCTTCTGCGCCATATTTGATTTCCTTTGCCATGATTTAAGTCCTCCTGCTCTTTTATTAATCTGTAACCACTGCCAAGATGTCATTCTGTCTTACGATGATATATTCTTCCTCATCCAGTTTTACTTCTGTTCCGGAATATTTGGAGAAAATAACCTGATCGCCAACCTTTACTTCCATCTTGATTTCCTTACCGTCCACAACGCCGCCGGGACCTACTGCGATAACTTCTGCCTGCTGGGGTTTCTCTTTCCCCTGTCCCGGAAGAACGATGCCGGATTTGGTTGTCTCCTCTGCAACTAACTGTTTTAATACAACTCTGTCGCCAAGTGGTGTTAACTTCATGATGATTGCCTCCTTATATTAAAAATATTTTTGCCTTATCATCTTGTTAGCACTCTATTCAATCGAGTGCTAATCACTAGAACATATATTAGCTTTATATGCAGGTGTTTGCAAATTGTTTTATATCCATATTTGTTATATTTCCTCTTGTTTACTCTCTTTATCTTTATTTTTCTCTTATTATCTTGTTTTTAACCAGAAAAAGGGATTTAATATTTATTTTAGAATTACTTTATTTTTCCTTTTTATACACACAAGAAAGCAGCGCCATCATGACACTGCCTTCCTAACCTTCTTTTCTTCCAGAAACATTCTCCCGCACCAGGATTCTGCCGTTATAAAACCCAGTCACCTCTTTAACCCATGCTCCAGACGTTCCCGGTATCCCGGTGCGTTCTTAATTTCAAACTTATTATCAAACATTTCATACTCTGCATCAGGCAGCTTATCCTGCAACAGTTCTTCCACATTCGTCTTATAGACCAGCCCGCAGGCTACGGAAGGTGCCAGAATCTCATCTTCATAATGAAGACACGCCTCCTGTACTCTCTTGCAGTATTCTTCCGCCTCTCCATCTTCCGCCATGGGAATGAGTACAATAAACACATCGCCATCCACACGGCCGATGATATAATCCGGCTTTTTCTCCTGTTTTAAAATATCGGCAATGGTTTTGATCAGCCTGTCGCTTTCCTCATCCCCATAATTATCATTGACAAACTTCCAGTCATTAATATTCACGTTGATAACCGCCACCGGCACCACTTCCGCCCGGTCAATCACCTTCATGCGCTCCTCAAAATAATGTTTGTGATACACCCCCGTCAGTGCATCCTCATTCTCTCCCCTGGCTGTCTGTACATGCTGTACGCCTACTTTCTCCTCCAGTTCATCCATATAAATAGAAGACTCTGTATGTAAATAAGCTTCCTCTCCCCAGTGGGAAAGTATCTGGGTAAGCCCGTCGAGAAGCCTCTCAACAGCCTCCTTGCTCTCCGGTGTGACATTCTGCGTCTTTGCATACAAATGTGCAATCGTCCTGCCATACACTCTGACTTTCCGTCCCGGTTCATTCACCACATCCGGGATAAACCCTGCAAAATTACCAACAGAGACTACTTTCTCCCCATGCCTTTCCGTCAGAAGAATCTCCACATCCGCCACCGCGCACAAGGCCTTGCAGTACTCCGTCAACGTATCAATATGGTACAGATTATCCAGTGCATAATTCTTTACATTATCTTTGATTCTCTTATCAAAAGGAATCGACTTATAATCCATATCGCGCAACCTCTCTTATCCCCATTTTTCAAGAACAAAACCCACGTTCAGTATACCTTTTTTTGTACGGTTTGTCTAGTTTTCCTTGTCCATCATCATCTCTTTTCCCCAGACTGCAACAAATACCGGCATTGTTGCAAACAGGGAATAAATATATCTTGTCTCACAAAAGGACGGCGTTGCCGCTAACAGTGTCAGCCATACTGCTATACAGGGCAAAAAGACACACAGAATTCTCCATCCCCTTTTCCTTACCAGAAAAGCTCCTCTACCTGCATACCCAAAAGATAATATACGGCAAGTGAGCAGAGCATGATCTTCAAGATTCTTATAATTCTATTCATAGGGTTTCCATTCTCCTTTACGTTAAAAATAGACGCAGACTCTGCGGCCTGCGTCTATTGTACCATAGATATGATATTATGCTTAACTTATCAGCACTCTCTTCTTTCAAACACCGGCATATAGTCAATCGGCGCCTCCACATGGACGACACAATTGCCTTCATATACCTTGCCGGTAGATGTCAGCTTCCAGCTTCCTGCGGGCAGATACACATCCCTGTCAAACTCATGCAGATGAAGGATCGGGGCCACCAGATACTTATCGCCAAACATATACTGATCCTGTATCTCCCAGCACTTTACATCCTCCGGGAACTCATAAAACATCGCCCGGAGCAGGGGAGACCCGTTCTCATGTGCCTCCTCATATAATCCGCGGATATAGTCATGCATTTCTATCCGGACATCATAATATTTCTTCATGATGGCATAATTATCCTCGCCATAGCTCCACAGTTCATTGGGCTGTCCGGTGTGCAGATAGCCGCCGCCCCAGTCTCTCTCATCAAGCGGCGGAATGTTGTAAGGCCCTCTGTCCCCGTGCATACGAAGCACCGGAGAATACACCGCAAACTGATACCAGCGGATAAGCAGCTGCCTGAAATCTTCATCCTCCACATCATCTGTCATAAAGCCGCCGATGTCCGTTGTCCACCAGGGAATTCCCGCAAGTCCCATATTGAGACCACACTGGAGCTGATCTGCAAATGCTTCAAAAGTGCTTGGCACATCGCCGGACCATACGACATTGCCATACTTCTGGGATCCTGCCCAGGCGCAGCGCAGCAGGTTCACGACAGTACCTCTTCCTGCCCGGCTCATTTCATCATAGAACACTCGGCTGTACATCTGCGGATACAGATTGCTGACCGCAAGGGCCGGCCCTTCACTGTAGCGGTAATTCTCAAAATCATAAACACCATAATCCGGCTCGGAATTGTCCAGCCAGAAAGCATCTATTCCATAATCATAATAGTTCTTCTTACACACTTCCCACACATATTCCCGTGTCCTTTGATTAAAGGGATCTATCTCCACACAGTCTCCCTGGTAATCATAGGTCTGAGCGGCTCCCCGCTCTGTCCTGATCAGCAATCCCTGCTCCATCATCGGGCCAAAGTTCTCGCTCTTACGGTCAACCGACGGCCACACAGATACAATGACTTTAATCCCCATCTCATGCAGCTCGTCCACCATCGCTTTCGGGTCGGGCCAGTACTTCTCATCGAATTTCCAGTCACCCTGTAATGTCCAGTGAAAGAAGTCAATGACGATCTGGTCTATCTTGATGCCCTCCTTCCGGTACTGTCTTGCCACGCTGAGCACTTCTTCCTGGGTTCTGTAACGCAGCTTACACTGCCATAAGCCCATCAGGTCTTCCGGAAACATCTCCGCACGCCCGGTCACAGCCGTATAATGATGCAGAATCTGCTTAGGTGTATCCGCCGCAGTAATCCAGTAATCCATCTCTTTTGTGGCTCTCGCAATCCACTCATAATAGTTATTACCAAAGGTCACGCGCCCCACCGCCGGATTATTCCACAGGAAGCCATATCCCCTGGACGAAACCGCAAAAGGCACGGAAATCTGGGAGTTGCGCTGTGCCAGTTCCAACACACAGCCCTTTAAATCCATGCATGCCTGCTGATACTGTCCCATGCCGAAGATTTTCTCGTCACGGCTGCTCTCAAACTTCACGTTCAGAGAATACTCACTGCCTCCGATAATTCCCTTCCACTCGCGGTTGACCAGTTTCAGACATCTGCTCTCCCTGGAAATCGTTCCATCATAATTCCGGAAATATTCCTGCAAGATCAGTTCATCATCCTTATAAAAAGAAATGATGCCGGCAAAATTGACCACCGCCTTTATCCTGCCGTTTACAATCGTTGCTTTTTCCTTCTTATCAATGGTTCCGTCACCAACCCAGTGATCCACTTCTTCCACAGTAATCTGTGTATCACATTTCTTGACCTTTTCAGTCAATGCCCACTCTTTTCCCGTAAAAGTCCCATTCATTGCGGCACGTACACGCAAAGAATCTTCTCCCCAGGCCTCAATTCTCAACATTTCGCCCTGACGGTAACACAAAAGCGCACCATTGTCATTTACAAATCTCATAGTAACCCTCCATTCTGAAACCTCTATAATGGTATAATACTATTATTACCAGCTTTTTTCTATTGAAATACTACCACAATATGATACTATACTATTACAAGAGTAAATATCCGGTGAAGAGCAGACCGAGACGAATATCCAACAGGGGAATGAACATGACGCCAGACAAAAATACAGAAGAGCAAAGACAACACAGCACTTCCTATATTCCATACAGCCATTATGAGTGCCGGCTGCCGGAATCTTTCATGAATGTTCCCATGCACTGGCACAGTGAATTTGAGCTCAACTATATTTCTGATGGGCAAGGAGAATTTATCTGCGGCGGTCAGAAGATAGAGGCCGCCAAAGGCGACATCCTGATCCTGCCGCCCAATATGCTTCATTCCGCCTATCCCTGCAAGGACAGGGAACTGATCTATCATGCCCTGGTCTTCCATCCCGTACTTCTTGGGAATCCGGGCAGTGACCGCAGCAGCGTGGAATGTATACGCCCTGTTGTAAGCAGAAATGCACAGGTCAATGTCCATATCCACCCCGGCATGGAAGCATATGATTCCATAAAGGATGTGACAGAACAGATTTTTGCCTGTGTACGCGCAGACTCCGCCCAGATGGATCTTCTGTTGAAAAGTGAACTGATGAAATTGTTCTGGTTATTGGAAAACAGTGGGAATATCATCTGTCAAAACAAAGATACCGGGGCGGAATACCATGAATTGATCCGCCCCGTCCTTGAGTATATGTCCCGGAATCTACAGGAAGAAATCTGCATCGAACAGCTTGCCGGACTGGTTCACTTAAGCAAAAGTCATTTTATGAGATGCTTTAAGGATACTGTCGGCGTTGGCGCTATGGAACACCTCACGCAGCTTCGGATTTCCGCCGCCTGCGAAGCACTGTCCAATACGCAGGATAAAATCTCGGATATTTCTTATCGCTGCGGCTACAGCAATCTATCTAATTTCAACAGACAATTCTTAAAAAAAGTGGGCTGCTCTCCGAATGAATATCGGAAACGCAGCCCCTGAAACAACCTGTCCTTACAAAACCTGTCCTCTGAGTATCACCTGCTTGAGCGACAGATCTTCCTTATCAAGCAATACCACATCGGCATACTTTCCCGCCGTAATGCTGCCGCAGGAATCATAGATTCCCGCACACTTTGCAGGATTAACCGCGGCACATTTCACTGCCGATTCCAGGGGAATCCCCATCTTCAATACTGCTGTCCGCATACAATCCGCCAGATTCGTCACGGATCCCGCAATCGTCCCGTCTTTTAAGGTAGCAAGATTTCCTGTCACTTTCACATACTGACCGCCAAGCGAGTAATCTCCATCCTCCAGCCCTGTGGCGCGCATACTGTCACTGATCAGAATAATGCGGTCATCCCCGAATATTTTAAAGGTAGTCCTCACTGCCGCCGGATGAATATGCACCCCGTCACAGATCAGTTCCACATGCACCTTCTCCTCATCAGCGGCTGCACCGATCAGCCCCGGCGCTCTGTGGCTGTAAGGGTTCATGGCGTTATACAGATGGGTCACATGGCTTGCGCCTCTCTGAAATGCTTCCCTGGCAATATCATAATCGGCACAGGTGTGGGCAAGGGATATCACTACCCGGTCATGCCATTTGTCAATCAACTCCATGGCGCCATCTTCTTCCGGCGCTATATCCAAAAATTTCACACAATTTCCGGACGCCTCATTTAATCTTTTAAACATTTCCTGATCCGGCTTGTGGATGTATGCTCCATTCTGCGCTCCCTTTTTCTCCATCGACACAAAGGGGCCTTCCATGTTGATCCCCTGAAAATGCGCCCTCTTATCCTGCACACCCTCTTCTCTGTATGCTTTCGCCGTGCTACAGATTCCCAGAAGCATGTCCTGCGAAAGTGTCATGGAAGCCGGCACAATATTGGTTACCCCAACAGACGCCTCATAGACTGCCATAGCGTCAATGGCCTCCCGGGTTCCATCGCAGAAATCATGTCCCATGCAACCATGAAAATGAATATCTGTAAGTCCCGGTATCGCTATACAGCCGGAAGCGTCTATGATCTGCTCCTCCCCGCCCTCGGCCGCACAATCCACAAAGAGCTCATCCCTGATAAAGATATCCTGCTGCGCAAACTTTCCCTCTTCTGTATAGACACTGGCATTTCTGATAATCATGCTGTTAAACTCCTTTCCTTAGAACTTCCCTATAAGTTGAAATATAGCGAAGGCCCGAAGGCCTCCGCTATGCCAGGGATTTCGGTATTATTGTTCGACGATAATACCTATAACATTTTCTTCATCTCGTCAGCCACAAACTGTACCTTGGTTCCTACGATAACCTGTACAGATGTCTTACCAGGTCTCATAACACCGGCAACGCCCGCTGACTTAATCTTCTTCTCGTCAACCAATGTGTAATCCTTAATCTCCATACGAAGTCTTGTGATGCAGTTGTCAAGGGATGTCACATTTTCTCTACCGCCAAGACCTTCCAGAATGATGGATGCCACTTCTGTAAAATCGCTGTTGGACAGAACTGCCTTCTTCTCTGCTTCAATATCGTCATCTTCTCTGCCCGGTGTCTTTAAATCAAACTTCACAATCGCAAACCGGAACACAAAGTAGAATACTAAAAATGCTGCAATACCCAGAGGAAGGATCATCCATGTATTCTGTGCCGCAGGTAATGTTGCAGAGAATACAAGGTCTGTCGCACCTGCCGAGAAGCTGAAACCTGCCCGGAAACCAATCAAGGTTACGATAACCGTAAAGATACCATATAACAATGCATAGATCAGATATAATACGGGTGCCAGGAACATGAAACCAAACTCAAAAGGCTCTGTAACACCACAGACAAAGGAACAAACTGCTGCGGAAGCTACCAGACCGATTGCAACTTTCTTCTTGCCCTCTTTCGCTGTATGAATCATCGCCAGTGCTGCACCAGGGATACCAAACATCATACAAGGGAAGAAACCGGACATGTACATACCAAGACTCCATGTAACATCTGCACTTGTCTCACCTGCCCAGAAGTGACTGAGGTCGCCTAAGCCAATGGTGTCAAACCAGAATACATTGTTCAATGCATGGTGCAGACCTGTCGGAATCAACAATCTGTTCAGGAAAGCGTAGATACCTGCACCAACTGCGCCCATACCAACGATACCCTGACCAACTGCTATCAACGCACCGAAGATCACCGGCCATACGAACAGCAGGATTGCTGCAACAACAATGGATACCACGCCGGAAATAATCGCTACACAGCGCTTGCCGCTGAAGAATGACAGCCAATCCGGTAATTTCGTGTTCTTAAACTTGTTATAACAGGTTGCACCGATAATACCAGCCAGAATACCGATAAACGGATTGGCAATCTTATCAAATGCCAATGTCTTATTCACATTGTCTGCGATAGAAGACATCAATGTTGTCACGGTACCTGTAGCAAGCAGATTGGTCATCATCAGCCAGGATGCAAACGCTGCCAGACCTGCTGTACCATCATGATCATCAGCCATACCCACACCGACACCGATAACAAAAAGAAGTGCCATATTATCGATCAGCGCGCCGCCTGCCTTCACCAGGAAAAATCCCAGCAAGTTCAGGAAACCATTCATTTCACCACCCTGCATGGTTGCCGGACATAATGCATATCCGATACCCATCAGAATACCGCATATCGGCAGACATGCTACGGGAAGCATCAATGATTTACCCAGTTTCTGTAAATATTTCATCATAAACGTTACCCCCTTATAATTTTGTGGTTCCGCCCCAGCACAGAACCAATGATTTACTTTCTACATTTCTATCCTTGCCTAAACTTCTCTTCTACTTATATGCCTCTAAAGATTCTCCTGGAAGAACTTCTGTAGAGCCTCTGCTGCCGCCTCTTCATCTTCGCCTTCCACCTTGCAGGTAACTTCCATTCCCTGTTTGATGCCCAGGCTCATGAGCATGATCAGCTTTCTGGCATCAGCACTCTTACCGCCGCTCTCCACTGTAACTTTACTGCTAAAACTTCCTGCCTGTTTCACCAGGAGTCCCGCCGGTCTCGCATGCAGACCCACCGGATCCTGAATCACATACTGAAACTCTTTCACCACTTCACCCCCTGTCATTTTATATAATATCTCTTACTGCCTTACGTACCTTCAATACGGATGAGGCAGATACACTCAATTCATCTACCCCCATATCAAGGAATGTCTTCGTCAGATCCGTATCTGCTGCCAGTTCTCCGCAAATGCCTACCCATATTCCTGCCTTATGCCCGTTTTGTACGGTCATCTCAATCAGTTTAAGCACTGCCGGGTGATGGGTATTACATGTGCTTTCCAGTTTCTGGTTCTGGCGGTCTACCGCCAGCGTGTACTGCGTCAGGTCATTGGTGCCGATACTGAAGAAGTCCACTTCCTTTGCAAGCTGCTCGGAAAGCAGCGCCGCTGCCGGTGTCTCCACCATAATGCCCAGTTCAACCTCTCCTATAGGATACCCTTCTACTTTAAGTTCATTCTTGACCTGCTCTACAATTTCCTTAATTCTTCTTACTTCCTCCACCGACACAATCATCGGGAACATAATGGAAGCCTTACCAAATGCAGACGCACGGTAAATTGCCCGAAGCTGTGTGATAAAGATTTCCGGACGATCCAGACAGATTCTGATTGCCCGATACCCCAGTGCCGGATTCTCTTCCGGCTCCAGATGAAAATAGTCTACTTTCTTATCTGCTCCGATATCCAGTGTACGGATGACTACTTTCCTGCCGCCCATCTTCTCCAGCACTGCTTTGTAACTGGTAAACTGCTCCTCCTCTGTCGGAAAACTATCTCTTCCAAGATAGAGGAACTCACTCCTAAACAGCCCGATTCCGCCGGCATCCGCCTCCAAAACCGCATCTGCATCGTTTACCTTGCCAATATTAGCAAAAATATCAATCCGTCTGCCGTCGCCGGTGACATTCTCTTTGCCTTTCAGTTCTTCCAGCGCTTCCAGATCGGCTACCCACTGATTTTTACGCCGGATCATCTCATCCAGAATTTCCTGCTCCGGTTCCAGAATAAAGTCGCCGTGAAATCCATCTACCACACCGACTTTACCGTTCCATTCTTCCGATGGTTCCATTTCAGTATTGACTAACGCCGGAAGATTCATACTTCTGGCTAAAATTGCCGTATGGGAATTGGAAGAGCCACGGACCGTCACAAAAGCAAGAATCTTGTTCTTATCCATCTTCACGGTTTCACTGGGTGTCAGATCATCTGCAATCAGGATGACCGGCTCATCTGTCGGTACTCCGTCCTCCGGTATCCCCAACAGAATCCTGATGACCCGCTGCGATATATCCTTGATATCAACTGCCCTCGCCTTCATGTACTCATCATCCATGGAGGCAAACAACTGTGTGAACTGATTCTGTGCCATCTCCACGGCATATTCAGCGTTCGTACCCTCTTTGACTGTCTGCTCAATAGCCTCCAGATAATCATCGTCATCCAGCATCATACGGTGAATATCAAAGATCATGGCATGATCTTCCCCCACATTGGCAAGCGCCTGATCATAAAGTGCCGTCAACTGTTCCTTCGCCGTCTCCACAGCTTCCTTAAACCGGGCAAGTTCACCGTCAATATCCGCAATCTGCTCTTTCTCAATGTGATAATCCTGCTTCTGATAGCAGAAAACTCTGCCCACGGCAACACCTTTTAATACGCTTTTGCCGGTATATCGCTCCATCACAAAGCCTCCTTCTATTTGCGCAGTCTCAAGATATCATCTCCCGGCGATACATCTTTAGGTTCTTCTGCCTGTATCTCCGTATACTCGTCTGAATTGCAGATTACAATCGGCGTGATAATGTCATATCCGGCTGCCTTAATCTGCTCCAGATCTGCCTCCAGAAGAAGATCACCTTTCTTCACTTCCTGATTTTCCTCGGCATGGATCGTAAAGTGCTCTCCATTCAGTTTCACTGTGTCAAGACCTACATGAATCAAAATCTCCGTGCCATCGTGTCCTGTAACTGCCACCGCATGCCCGGTAGGAAACACTGTGGCCACCTTACCGTCAATGGGCGCATAAATCTGATTCGCAGAAGGAATCACGGCCACCCCTTTTCCTAAAATCTCCTCTCCAAAGGTAGGATCACTGACCTCTTTAATACTGACAAGACTGCCTGCCACGGGTGATCCAATTACAATGCCGCCCTTTGCGAACAAGTTCTGAAATATCTTCACTGCTCCCCCTCCTTTCCTACAATAACATGATATATTAACAGGTATATAAATCCCTCATCCGTTTGATATTCAGTACCAGATGAATTTTCTCTTCCTCCGTCATATTGCATTGGTATTCTTTCTCTATGTAGGCACTGATCTCATCAATCATCTGATACTCCTGTTTATAATGTTCCCTCACAAACTCGTAGAGCGCTTCATCCTTACGCCCCCGCATCGGTTCTTCCGAAACAAGTCTGTTGCAAAGCTGCTTTAAATCCGCTATCAGACGTTCTTTGGGATAGGTTCTTCCGCTGGGAATGGGAATCTGTTTCTCGATCCATTCCATCACCTCCCGCATCATCTTGACCATGGTGAAAGTCGTTCTCATGACGGAACCCACTTCTCCATTGACCAGATGGAGCGCAATACTCGCTGCTTCATCCTCATGCAGGCGGCAGTCTGTTCTCTCCTCAATCAACTCGAGCGCATACCTGCCAACCGAATACTCCAACGGATAAAAGAGCTTCACTTCATCATACAGTGCGTTATTAAATACCATGCCCTCATGAAATTTGTCTAATATAAAACCAATATGATCGGTCAGCGTCAAATACACATTCTGGCTTAATACCAGTCCCAGACTCTCTTTCGCATAGGTAATGATATCTGCTGACAATCTGATATGTTCCAATGGTAGTGATGCAAGTAGTTCTTTAAAGTGTTCCTTGTCGTCCATATTATTCAGCCTAAAAATTTTCTCAACTACCTTATCATCAATCTCATCTCCCGGTCTCTTGCCAAAACCGATTCCTCTCCCCATGGCCACCATCTCTATTCCATGATAATCCCTGACAGAAACGATATTATTGTTGATAATTTTGTCAATGCGCATTTTTAAACCCTCTTATTGCTATACTTACTTAAAAAATAAAAAAACCAAATTTTATAAGTCAACTTTCCCAAGCCAAATTATAAAATCTGGTTTTGCCCGCTTTTGTGCAGTAACAACCCAAATGTTTATTTATTTTTTCTCATTATAGCAAATATATACAACAAAAGTCAATGCATTTTATTCTTATTCTGATAGTTTGTACATTTTGATTTTATAACTAAACGCAAAAAAGAACAATTTGCCTAAAAATCTGACAAAATTTTTGACAAAAAAACAGCTCCGGGGATATACACCCGAAGCCGTTTTCTGACATTTCAAATCATAACAAAATCTACTTATTCCGGAAGCGCTGTGGTATCACCAAAGGTAGCTTTCCACTTCTCTGCACGCTCATCCATAATAGCCTGACCGCCGGAACTTAAGTAATCAGCGATACCTGCATCCCATACCTTGTCGAAATCTTCGACTGCTGCGGAAACAGCTGTATCATAAACAACGTCTCTCTTACTGGAGAGTGTCGGTCCCTGACCTTCTTCTGCTGCGATTGCACCTACGTTTACATTCTTAGCAGGTCTTGTATCAGTGTTGCAGACTTTATGGGCAACCTCTACAAGTTCAGGATCGATGCCGCTGTAAGAATAAGCCATAGACTTCAGGGTAAGTTCATCATCCATCAGATGCAGTCCGTTACAGGTAATCGTATAGTCAATATTGAAACCGGAATTCTGAATATCATCACCGGTAGCTGCCTGAATCTCGATTGTACCATCTTCCAGTTTGTTATGGGTAACACCCTCTTCACCGATCTGCAAATACTGGATAACTTCCGGAGAACTGATGAAATCCAGATACATCATGGATGCAAGAGGCTCTGTGTTAGTGGTCGGGAAGAAAATCTTACGGTCTCCTGCGGAGCTGGTGATAAACTTGTTATGGCCGCCCTTTATATCCTCGAAGCAGTCCACTACCACAAACTTGGCATCCGGTCCAACCATTCTCTGAAGATTGGTCTGAATACTGTTCTCACCGTCTCTGTAAGGGTAATCCCAGTTGTGCATAAATGCGCCTACATAACCGGCTTTGATCATATCGTCCTCTGTGGAATCACCGCTTCCGTACAAAGCGAAATCATCCCAGAGAAGGCCGTCATTATACCACTTATTCAACAGACGGATTGCTTCCTTGGTTCCGTTCTGTGTTAAAGCTCTGTCATCAAAACCATTGACATAATACTCATAATCGGAAACATCAGGGTCAATAAAGGACTCGATCAAAAGTGCCGCTCTCCAGCCTACGTCAAAGCTTACGGAATAGGGAATCATCTTGTCAGCGTCTGCGCCCAGCAGAAGGTCTGCATTGTCTCTGAACGCGATGATCATATCCTCAAACTCCTGACGGGTGGTGGGCTCTTTCAGTCCCAGCTTATCCAGCCAGTCTTTCCGGACAAAAGTGTTGATACGGTTCGTCACCGCACGTTTTCCTTCGATTGCCCACAGTGTACCGTTTACAGGATCTTTATCCCAGTAAATGTTGGTCTCACCGAGCCAGTTCCAGAGATTGGGAAGCATATCCCTGTAATCATCCACATAAGAACTCAAATCCAGCACACCGCCCATGTTTGCATAGGTCTGAACGGTAGGATAGTCATATGTAAGACAGATATCCGGTGCATCGCCTGCTGCCAGAAGGTTATTGATCTGTTCTACCTCTGTCCAACGGGGAACTGCCACAAACTCTACTTCCACATTGTGCTGTGCAAGCATCTGCTCTTTGATATACTTGGTATAATTGTTGTTAGTAGGATCGGAACCGTCATCATTACCACGGTCATACACTTCCACGGTAATCTTTCTGGTTTCTACAAACTTACCGTCCACCACTTCTCCATTGGTGGGATCTGCTGCCGCATCTCCTGCGCCATCAGACTCCTTCGCGGTATCCGGTGCAGCCGCATCCTGCTGTGTTGTCTGTGTCCCGGATGTATCCTGCGGTGCACTGCCGGAATCACCCGATCCGCAGGCTGCCAGAGACAATACCATACAGCCTGCCAATAATACGGATAACAATTTTTTCTTCACTCTTTTTTTACCTCCCTTTTGTTATAGAAAAATATAATTATGAATGAACGGATTCCCTCTTCCCACAATCTTCCCGGATTCTATTCCCCGGAAGCGGCAATCCGACAATTCCTGTCCCGGATGCTGTCTTACTCCTTCACAGCTCCCATGGTAACGCCGTGGATAAAATACTTTTGCAGCCACGGGTAAATACACAGAATCGGAATCGTTGAAAACATGACGATTGCCGCCTTCAGGGATTCTGTCAGTCCCGGTGTGGAGAACCCTTCCTGTGTTGCCACCTCCACATTGTTGATATTGTTCAGAATGTTGTACAGGAACAACTGCAAGGGATACAAAATCTCTTTGTTCACATACATCAAGGCATCCGAATAACCATTCCAGCGCCCTACCGCATAGAACAATGCAAGAGTCGCAAACACCGGTTTGGACAAAGGCAGGTAAATGCTGACCAGTATCCGGAAATAACTTGCCCCGTCAATCTCCGCCGACTCCCGCAGGCTGTCCGGAATACCATAGAAGAAACTTCTCATGATAATCATGTTGTATACACTCATACAGCTCGGAACGATCAATACCAACGGATTATTTAACAGATTCAGACTCTTCATCAGCAGGTAATTGGGAATGGTTCCTGCATTAAAGAACATCGTAATGGTAATAAATATATTGATGATGGAACGTCCTCTCAGGTTTTCAAAGATCAACGGATAAGCGCAAAGTGTTGTCATAGTCAACGATACAAGCGTACATATCACTGTCAGAAGCACTGTCCAGAAAAACGATCTGACATACTTCATATCACTCAGCACTGCTGTATAAGCCTCGAAATTCAATCCTTTCGGCCATAAATATACCTGATGCTTAATCAGGGCATCTGTGGAACTAAGAGATCTTGCCAGCAGATTTAACATCGGCACCACACAGATAACACTGACCAGGATACAGATGATCACAAAACACCAGTCACCGACTTTTCCAGATTTTGATTTGATCATACTTTCTTCCTCCTATCCTTCTTCTACCAGATTCCGCGTTCGCCAAGTTTCCTGGAAATCCAGTTGGCCAACAGCAGGAAAATAACACATACAATAGACTGGAAGAAACCAACCGCGGTCGTTAAGGAGAACTGAAGTCCCTTAATACCGTTCTTATACACGAAGGTTGCAAGAACTTCCGCCGCATCCATGACAAGATTGTTCTGCAATGCAAAAGGTCTGTCAAAACTACTTCCCAGAATATTACCAAGATTCATGACAAGCAGCACCACGATCGTAGGCTTGATGCCCGGCAGCGTGATATGCCACATCTTCTTGAAGCGTCCCGCCCCATCCACAGAGGCCGCTTCATATAATTCGGAATTAATACCGGCGATAGCCGCCAGATAAACAATGGAATTCCAGCCAAAACTCTGCCACACACCTAGGAATATGTATGTGCCGACCCAGTGGGCGGAATCATTCAAAAATGGAATGGATTCAAATCCAAGACCCGTCAGTATCATATTTAAGAAACCGGTGCTGGGTGCAAAAATCTGCAATGCCAGACCGTAAATGATAACCCAGGAAAGAAAGTGCGGCATATAGGCGATGGTCTGTACCACCCTCTTAAACCGCTTAAATACCAGTTCATTTAAAATCAGCGCAAAAATAATCGGTGCAGGGAATCCGATTACCAGATCGAGCAGATTCAATACCAACGTATTTCTGAGGGCGTTGATAAAGTCTCTGTTCTTGAACGCCTTGATAAAATATTCAAAACCGTGGTTCGCCGCCAGAGGCATTTCCCACACGCTCTGTACAATACTGTATTTCTTAAAAGCAATCTGAATATAGATCATCGGCACATACTTAAAGATGAGCAGATATAACATAGGCAGTGCCAGCAGGACATAGAGCTGCCAGTACCGTTTCATATACACCCCAAAACTCTGCTTTTTCTGTGCCACGGGAGCCTTTTTTCCCTCTTTTTTCATCCCCACACCTCCATAAGCTAAAGTAAAAATACCTTTCTTATCTATTATAGGATTTCAAGGCTCCCTTTTCTGTTCATATATTGCTATTTTCGCTTCATATTTTGCTTATTTTTGTGCATATGCACAAAGGATTTAGTATACCTCCCTCCCTTTTTCATCCAAAATGCCGGATTTTCTATAAAAATATGCATTAATTTGATCACGCCATTCCCTGGCATGTTCCTTCTGTTCCATAAACCGCCCGGTCATACGTTTATAAGCCGTCTCCGGAAGTCTGTCCTGCAATTTCATAAACTGCTCCACCATCTCATCCACAATCTCAACACCCTCAAAGTGCGAGTCATAAATATGCTGTATCACGGTCTTGCCAGAACGCAGTTTCCATGTGTAGGGAATATGATGGAAAAACAACACAAGCTCATCCGGGCATTTCTCTTTGTCGTCATAAACAGAAGCGTTGGGCTCTCTGTAAAGCATCGCATACCCTGTGCCCTCATGGCTCCTGTCCACACCGAGGCCCTGATGATCCGCCCGGTGATAAGTGCCCCACCTGCTGTACTCATAACCGTCCACACTGGGGCCGTAATGATTGTTGGGCGTAACCATCCACCCGATACCCAGAGGTGATGTGTAGCTCTCATAAGCCGGCCAGGAGGACATCAGCAGAAACATCAGCGTCTCCTCCACCTGCTCATCATTGCCGTAAGTCACCCGGATCCATTCCCTGGCTATTTCTTCTGCGGTCAGTTCCGGTTCAAAGGAAAGCCTGCCAAACCCATACCAGTTTGCCGCCGCCATATCATGGCCTGTCCAGTTGTCATCATTTCCCGTATTGGCTACAGCCGCCATGCCGCAGTTATGCTGTCCGAATGTAGTGCCGGACACAATATCCATAACGGTGTCTTTTTCTGCTTTCACATAGGTCCTGAACTGTAGGATCTGCCTGAACATCGGTATCAGATAACACAGATGCCTCTGCTGTCCCGTATACTCCTGCGCAATCTGCACCTCCAGCATCTGATTGGTCTTTGTCAGTCCCCCGAAAAGCGGATGCACAGGCTCTCTTACCTGAAAGTCCATGGGGCCGTTCTTGATCTGTAAGATCACATTGTCCATGAACTTTCCGTCCAGCCCCATGAAATTATCATAGCCGGATCTTGCACGGTCCGTCTTGTAATCCCTCCAGTCCTGCATACAGTTATAAACAAAACACCGCCAGATAATAATTCCCCCATAGGGTGCTGCCGCCTCCGCCAGCATATTGGCACCATCAGCATGTGTCCTGCCATATGTAAAAGGACCGGGGCGTCCCTCCGAATCTGCCTTGATCAGAAATCCTTCCAGACCCGGAACTCTGCCAAAGACAATCTCCATTCTCTTTTTCCACCATTCGCGCACCGCATCGGAAAGCGGATCTGCGCTGTCCAGTTCGCCCAGTTCCATCGGCGCCGCATAATTCAGACTCATATACAGTCTGATACCATATCCGGCAAACACCTCCGAAAGCTCCCTTACTTTATCCAGATAACGGTCTGTGATCAGCCAGGTTGCGGCATCTTTTACATTGACATTGTTGATCACAACGGCATTGATTCCCACGCTGGCTGTCAGTCTGGCATAATCCCTTGTCCTCTCATTGACCAGAATCTCATTCTTCTCAAAGAAAAAAGACGCTCCGGAATATCCCCGCTCAATACTGCCGTCCATATTGTCCCAGTGATTTAACATACGCATCGGCATGAGGGGCGCATTGGCCCGATCCAGTGTATATAAGGAATTTTCCATCTTCACCTGACGGATCAGATCGAAGGTTCCGTACAAAATACCTCTGGAATCGGACGCTTCTATCACGATATCCCCTTTTTCACTGAAGAGATGATAGGCCTCGGCCTTCATGCCCTCCCGGAAGACAAGACAGATACTGCGTCCGTCTGCCCACCCTGTCTGCGCCGCCCCGGCATCTACACTACATTCCTGCCGCAGTGTAAGCCTGCTGCCAACCATTCCCAGAAAAGCTTCCTGCAATTCTTTTACGCTGTTTGCTATCAGCGCATCCTGCTCCGTGTTCTTTATCCTTACACAGATATATTCAATCCCCTCTGTTTCCTTGCCGGAAACTTTCCTGGTATAGTCAAGCCATACTTGTTCATATCCCATCGTCCCAATCTCCTTCTATATTACAAAAGATTCCCTGACCTCTACGGACAGCGGAGGGATTTTCTGTCCCGTCAGTGCTTCGCTCCTGCCATCCGGCTGGGCGCCTCCCACAAATACATGATAGTTCCCGGCTTCCACCCGGTTAATTCCCTGTGTATCATAAAGGGCAAACGCCGATGCCGGAAGTGCTATTGTAATCTCCTGACTTTGGCCTGCCTGTAAAGACAGTTTCCTGATTGCTTTTAACTGCGCATTGGGTGTTGCTTCCCGAACAGCTTTGACATAAACCTGCACCGTCTCTGCGCCGTCCCTGCTGCCCATATTGGTCACCACAGCCTTTACCGTAATGCCCTCTTCTCCCACAACCGGAGAGGAAAGAGCCACATCCGTATAAGCAAATGTGGTATAGGACAACCCATACCCAAAAGGATACAGCGCTTCCGTCTGCATATACCGATAGGTTCTGCCCTGCATGGAATAATCCGTAAATGCCGGCAGTTCTTCCGTTGTCCGGTAAAAAGTAACAGGCAGCCTGCCCTCCGGATTCTTATCTCCAAACAACACCCTGGCAACCGCTCTGCCGCCCTGTGCTCCCGGATACCAGCCCTGTACAATCGCCGGCACATGTTCATCTGCCCAGCCTACCGCCAGAGCACTGCCCGAAAGCAGTACCAGTACCACCGGTTTCCCGCTGGCACAGGCAATTTCCAGTATTTCCTGCTGTCTGCCCGGCAGATGCAGATTGGGCTTATCGCCGCTGGCATACTGGTTCCCCTGATCGCCTTCTTCCCCTTCCAGCCCGGCATCCAGCCCCAGACACATGATAACCACATCGCTGGCCTCGCAGACAGCCTTTACCTCTGAATCCCTGTCTTTGCCGCGACTCAGGTTGCTGATCTGTTCCCGATACAGATGACAGCCCTCCGACACCAGCACCCTCACATCTTCTCCTGCATATTCCTGAATCCCTTCCGCTATGGTGTAATAGCGCGACGCCGTACCCTCATAATTGCCCACCAGAGCCTTCCGGTTATTGGCATTGGGACCGATAACGCCAATGGTGCCGATAGCGGATTTATCCAGCGGAAGCAGATTGTTTTCATTCTTCAGAAGGACAATGCATTTCTCTGCCGCTCTCAGATTCAGTTCCTGCATCTGTCTGGAGTCTACTGCCGTATAGGGAATGTCATCATATGGCGTCTTTTCTTTATCGCCAAGCAGTCCCAGTTTGATTCTAGTCATAAAGAGGCGTACCAGCGCCTCATCCACCCGTGCTTCCGGAATCATTCCCTTTCGCACCGCATCCGCCACATAGAGAAAGAGTTCTCCACAATTCAAATCACATCCATGATTCACCGCCATGGCAACCGATTCCTCAGGCCCGGCAGTCACACCGTGTCCTCCATGAAAGTCCCTGATGGCCCAGCAGTCGGATACCACATGTCCCTGAAAGCCCCATTCCTCGCGCAGAATATCCTGTAAGAGCGTCTTGCTTCCGCAGCACGGCTCATCATTGGTACGATTATAGGCACCCATAACCGCCTCTACCCCAGCCTCCTGTACACAGGCTTTAAATGCCGGCAGATACGTCTCATACATATCCTGTATGCTCACCACGGCATTAAACTCATGCCGCAGATCCTCCGGGCCGCTGTGCACGGCAAAATGCTTGGCACATGCCGCCGTCTTCAAATAGTTTTCGTCATGTCCTTGCAAACCCTCCACAAACCTTACACCCAATCTGGAAGTCAGATAAGGATCTTCCCCGAATGTCTCATGCCCCCTGCCCCACCTGGGATCTCTGAAAATGTTGACATTGGGCGACCAGAACGTCAATCCTTTATAGATATCAAAGTCTTCAAATTTCTGCTGTGCGTTAAACTTTGCCCTGCCTTCTGTGGAGACAGCCTCAGCCACTTGTTCTATAAAATCCTCGTCAAATGTGGCCGCCAGGGAAATCGCCTGGGGAAACACCGTCGCCGTACCTGCTCTCGCCACTCCATGGAGCGCCTCATTCCACCAGTTATATGCCTTAATTCCAAGCCGTTCTATGGCAGGCGCACTGTTCACCATCTGAAAAGCCTTTTCTTCCAGAGTCATCTGCGCCACCAGACTGCGAGCACGTTTTTCATATTCTGCATTTTTTGCTTTGTCTTTTACAATCTCCATTTTTCTCCCTCTCAGCCTGTCTGATGCAAATGCCATGCTGACGGCTCCATCCCCTCAATAATAAAACAATTATACAGCCGCCAAAATAAACTATCTCTTTATATTTTGCTCTTCCGCTACCAGATATTGCTAATACACCTGCCGGAAAACAGAACTATTTGTA
Organism: bacterium 0.1xD8-71; assembly: GCA_003612405.1. GTDB lineage: Bacteria > Bacillota > Clostridia > Lachnospirales > Lachnospiraceae > UBA3282. The sequence continues at coordinate 117,834 of RAYR01000015.1, read as the reverse complement.
CATTATATTCTTTTATTTGACACTGATTGAAGATGAAATAGCAATATCTGGTTAGATGATTTAATCAACTTATGCTAACAATATATGTTAGATAAAAGTTATTTCATAAAGAGAAAGGTATGGGTATTGATATGATTAAGATTTTAGACGGTATCCGCGAAACGGTAGACTATGATCTTTTCTCCAGCATCAAACTCTATCACAACATGCAGGCAGAAGACTATCCGCTCCACTGGCACACTGCCATGGAAATCATTATGCCCATCCAGGACGAATACACCGTTGTCATAGATGAAACATCCCACACCTTTGATCCGAATGATATCTTCATCATCCCTCCTGGCACACTACATCATCTGATCGCTCCTCCCCGCACAAATACGGGCGAACGGCTTATCATGCTGTTTGACTATGGCCTGATATGCAGTTTAAACGGAACGGATTCCCTGATCCAGTCTCTCCACCCGTATGCTTTGATCAAACATGATGAATATCCAGAGCTCAGTGCAAAGCTTTGCTCCTATCTGAACGAGATCAGCCGTGAATATGACAATAAAATGCCCTTCACGGAAGCATTGATCTATTCCCTGATGATCCGTTTCTTTGTGACCATTGGACGCACCAATTTTGATGCCAGTGAAAAGTTCCCCGGCATAACTTCCAGCAAGCAGCATGAATACATTGAAAAATTCATGGATGTCTGCAAATATATCACCAACCACTGTACCGAAAACATAAATATTGATGACCTGGCAGATCTGGCCGGTTTTTCCAAATTTCATTTTTCCAGATTGTTCAAACAGTTTTCCGGTGTATCCTGCTATGAGTATCTGATGCAGAAAAGAATCGCCCATGCGGAAACTCTGTTAATCCAGCCCAACATCTCTATCACGGAAGTGGCCATGCGGTCAGGTTTTCAGAGTCTGTCCACATTTAACCGCATCTTCAAGGCAACAAAACATTGTACGCCATCGGAATATAAAATGCTGAACCGTCCCAAAAATTAAATTGTACATAAAATCATTACTTGTCCCGTAAAAATATGACAGGTCGCATCATGGCCTGTCATTTATTTCCACAAGGAAAGGTGTCATCGGGAATCCCTCTTGGTTATACAGCATTGCTCCTGCATTGGTATTGTGATAGCAATATCTGACTTCCCTTACTATTGTCATCTCATCCTCACAGGTAAGAAGTACTTTGTTTCCCACAATCTGTGCAGTTGTTGTATGAACCTTACCTTTATCATCTACCAGTTCAAAGTCCCTGATTTCTTTTACCGCGTTCCTTTTATCCGGCACAATCCCTTCCAGATTCGCCTCCGGATCCGCATACAAACCTGTGGCAGACCGGAAGGTGAGTATTACTTCCCACACCCCTTCCTTACCGGAAACCTCCGCCTCCTCTATCTGCGGTCCTTCACATTCCGATTCTTTCCCATAGAGCATTTTAGCCGCCTGCATGGCAAGCCGGAAACCTATGCCTTCCTTATTCAGGGGATGGAGATCATTGTCTTCACCCAGGTCTATAGCCGTCACCATACCGGTGCCCGGAATCTTCAGAGCTCTTCTCTGTTCCTCTCTGACGCAGGGCCAGTCATTGATGACATCATCCCGATCCGCTCCGTAAAGTTCCACCCGGAAATTAGGAAGCTGCACATAGATAAAAGGCAGATCATCTTCCCACTTTGCCCGATAGCCTCTGATCATCCTTTCCATCAGGTCACAGTAACTGCCTGCCGATTCGTGTGTGTTGGACTCTCCCTGATACCAGAGAATCCCGGCAGCCGCATATTTATGGCAGGGCGCCATCATCCCCTGATAGAGTCCTGTGGGCTTCCAGTTTACGAAATCCGTTGCCTGTATCATTTCGCAGCCGGCACCGATTCGGTACATCCATTTCCCGGACAGCTCTATTCTGTCATTTTCTCTGAAAATCGCATATACCTTCTCGTCCGTAAATCTTCCCTGCCCGATCTCTGCCTTGACATGCATCACAATGGTATTCTTACCTTCTTTTAAAAGCCCCTCCGGTATTGTATACTTTCTGGGCGGATACTGATAATCCGTATGCCCCACCTGGATGCCGTTCACATATACCGTGTCACTGTCAACGATGGTGCCAAGCCATAGTTTCGCTTCCCTGCCGGCCAGCCGTTTATCTGCCGTAAACTCCCGGTAAAACCATACACTTCCGCAGAAATCTTTTAACGGCGTGTCCTTGAAGAAGAAGGGAATCTCGATTTCCTTCCATCCGGCAAGATCGAATTCTCCCCGATACCAGCGCTCCTTTAATCCTATATCGATGCTGTCCAGATGCTTATGCCACTGATCTGCCTGACGCAGATTTAATTCAAGCCTTTCCCTGACAAACTCGTCATCGCTGTAGCGGTCCGCCAATGCCAGAAATTCTTCATATCCAGTGAGCATATCCCGTCCCATCCAGGATTCAATCCTGGAGCCGCCCAGACTGGCATTGATCAATCCCACCGGCGCCCCGGTCATACGATACATATGCTTCGCAAAAAAGTATGCTGTCGCAGAGAACTCCGGAAACGTATTCTCAGATACCGCTGTCCACTCCCCGCTTTTATGATCTTTTAAGGGGCCGTGAAATTCCGCGTTCTCTATGATCTTAAAGGTGCGGATGGCGGGATTGTCGCACTGTTGTATTTCCTCAGGATACCGGTCCATCACCCGGCTGATGGGAAGTTCCATATTTGACTGCCCTGCGCAGATAAAGACATCTCCCACCGCAACATCTGCAATCCTTTGCGCTTCCCCTGCATCATCCCTGATCAGCATCTGACAGGCAGCACACGCATCAGCCGGCTGGATATGGATCTCCCATTCTCCAGCCGCATTTACTTCTCCATTATATTCTCTGCCAAGGAAAGAGACCGTGACTGTCCTTCCAGGTTCATCCTCGCCCCATATGCGCACGTTTTTCTTCTGCTGCAACACCATCCCGTCGCTTAACAGTCTCGGTAATTTTAATTTCCCCATAAATCTGTCCTCTTTACTCCTCCGCAAGCGTAAACTGATCCACCAACTGTTTTAAGCTGGCCGCTTCAGCGGAAAGCTCTTCACTTGCCGCCGCACTCTGCTGTGCGGTTGCGCTGTTGCTCTGCACCACCACAGCAATCTGATTGATTCCCTCGGATACCTGTCCCACAGCATCTGACTGTTCATTGGAAACCGCGGCAATATTGTCAATGGAATCCACCACAGACTGGATACTGTTCACCACACCAAAGAGGATATCTGCCGTGCTCTGGGCAACTTCCGTACCTGTGTGTACGGCCTCCGTAGAGTTTGCAATGAGCACAGAGGTATTTTGCGCTGCCTCCGCAGATTTCCCGGCAAGATTGCGTACTTCCTCCGCCACAACAGCGAATCCCTTTCCTGCACTGCCTGCCCTGGCGGCTTCTACCGCTGCATTTAAGGCCAGTATGTTTGTCTGGAAAGCAATGTCGTCTATCGTTTTCAAAATCTTTTCAATCTCATCGGAACTTGTCTGGATTTTATCCATGGCTTCCACCAGATTCTGCATCTTCTGATTACACATGGATACTTCTTCTCCGGCCTGGTGCGTCTTGCTGCGCACATCAAGCGCTCCGCTTGCGGTGCTCCTGGCCTGGTCTGAAATTTCGCTGACCCTTGCTGCCAATTCCTGTACGGAACTGGCCTGTTGTGTCGTACCCTGACTAAGCGACTGGGCACTCGCAGATAAATGATCACTTGCCAGCGCTACTTCCTGTGCAGAATGATTAACCTGCCTCATGGCATGCCCCAGTTCCTCTTTCATATGACGCATGGAAAGCAGAATATTCTGGAAACTGCCCACATATACTTCCTCATGTTCGGTATGTACATTCAGATTCTGATTGGCCATCTCGTTTAACAGATAATCAATGTCGCTGATTACAATCCGCAGTCCTTCCACCAAAGATGTGGTAGACCTTGCAAGCACACCCGTTTCATCTTTACTGGCAATCTCAGGCATTGGCGTTTCCAGGTCTCCTTCCACAAGAAGCTTCATCCGGTTGACACATGCCTTCATGGGACTGCTGATATTAGACGCCACTACCAGCGCAACTACGATAGAAATCAATATAAAAATAATAATGACGGCAATGTTAATCACCATGGCATCCCGTGTAGCCGCCAGATAATTTAACTGCGGCGCGGTAACCGCAATGCTCCAGCCGTCCGTATCCTTGACCGGCGCATAAGCCGCGAACATTTTTTCTTCCCCGCTTGTATAACTTCCAAACCCATTCTTTCCCTCACGCATATTGGCATGAATAGCTGCCAGTTCCTGAAGTGCGGGATCACTTTGTGCCTCCGTCTCTATATTCTGGACGGTGATCGTTTCCAGGGTAATATCTGCAATCGTATCGCCAGATTTATTAATCATATAGGCTCTGCTGTTTTCCCCGATCTGAATGGCCGATACAATATCATTCAGAAAAGTCTCCTTGGGAACAAAGTAAACAACACCGACAATCGTAGAGCCATAGGTTTCTTCCGCATAAAGGGGTGCCGCAACCATAATGGATAATTCCCCGGTAATTTTACTGATCAAGGGCTCTGATACATAAATATTTCCCTGCATTGCCTGCTGTACGTATTCACGGTCAGAATAATCCTTCCCGTCGAAAATACTGATACCATCCATACCAATAATATTTCCCCGCTGGAAATCATGCATGGCAGCCCGTTCATTGATAAGGGACTGCTTTTCCTCCAGCGATACATCCGGATCGGATAACTGCGCTATATGGCCTGCGTCCATGACGACATTCTTATATGCCATTAACTCTTGTTCCACACGCCCTGCCGCCAGGACTGCTGTTTCACTCATCATCTGTTCCACAGTCGACATGGTGCTGTTATAATTCGGTATGATACTGGAAACTCCAGACGCAACCAGTCCTATCAGAACGGTTAAGATGAGACATAAGGTAATCTTTGTACGAATACTTTTCATTTCCTTTTCCCCCTGCCTGTTAATAGTATAATAATTCAGTCAACTACAAAGACATCAAAAAGGGATTCCAAGGGAATTTCTTTCCCTTGATACCCCTTTTTGCAATATTCAAACTATATCAGTTTTAAAACTACCTTCTATTTATAATTGACGATCTTGCCAAAGTCAGCTTTCAGAGAAGCGCCGCCTACCAAACCACCGTCAATGTCGGGCTGTGCAAAGAGCTCTGCCGCATTGCCTGCGTTTACAGACCCGCCATACTGGATGCGGACTGCCTCCGCGGTAGCTGCATCATACATTTCTGCGATACAGTCACGGATACCCTTACATACTTCTTCTGCCTGTTCTGTAGTAGCAGTCTTGCCGGTACCGATTGCCCAGATAGGCTCATACGCAATCACCATACCCTTCACCTGATCTGCGGTGATATCTGCAAGGTCGGATTTGATCTGCAATCTGATCCAATCCATGGTAACCCCCAGCTCCCTCTGCTCTAAAGTTTCGCCGCAGCAAAGAATCGGAATAAGTCCGGCTTCTAAAGCTTTCTTAACCTTCTTATTCAGAAGGGCATCATCCTCCTTGAAGTAATCACGCCTCTCAGAGTGCCCGATGATCACATATTTCACGCCTGCGTCTACCAGCATTGCTGCGGAAATCTCGCCTGTGTAAGCACCCTTCTCCTCAAAATACATATTCTCTGCGCCCACTTCCACGTTGGTGCCTTTCACAGCCTCCACAACAGGTACGATGTCCACCGCAGGAACACAGTACACTACATCCACATCGTCAGACTTTACCAGATCCTTTAACTCTGCACATAATTTAACCGCCTCACTGGGAGTCATATTCATCTTCCAGTTACCGGCCACAATTTTCTTTCTTGCCATGTTATCCTCATTTCTGCGCAATCCTGCGCTAATATATACTTATTTCCATGGTTTACATAAATATATTTATGCAATGCCGAGGTTCGCCTCTAAGCGAACCTCGCAAAGTTAATTCCGAAGGAATTTACTTTTGTTAATCTCGAAGAGATTTACTTCACTTGTCGTCCGCTGCCACTACACCAGGAAGTTCCTTGCCCTCTAAGAACTCAAGAGAAGCACCGCCGCCGGTGGAGATATGAGACATCTTATCTGCAAAACCAAGCTGGTTGCAGGCTGCCGCAGAATCACCGCCGCCGATAATGGTGGTAGCATCCGTCTCAGCCAGTGCCTTTGCCACAGCAATCGTACCTTTTGCCAGGGTAGGGTTCTCAAATACGCCCATAGGTCCGTTCCAAACAACTGTCTTTGCAGACTTCACAGCATTGGCAAATAATTCCTGCGTCTTAGGACCGATATCCAGTCCTTCCTTATCAGCCGGAATCTTGTCAGCATCCACATACGCTACATCAACAGGACCGTCAATGGGATTCGGAAAAGCCGAAGCCACGCCGGTGTCGATAGGCAGTAAAAGCTGCTTGCCGAGCTTCTCAGCTTTCTCCATCATCTCTTTACAATAATCAAGCTTTTCATCATCTACCAGAGAGTTACCGATCTCATAGCCCTTCGCCTTTAAGAAAGTGAAAGCCATACCACCGCCGATGATAAGGGTATCACATTTCTCCAACAGATTATTGATAACATTTAATTTATCAGCCACCTTCGCACCGCCTAAGATTGCCACGAAAGGTCTTACCGGATTCTCTACTGCATTGCCCAGGAAATCAATCTCTTTCTGCATCAGATAACCAACTGCACACTCTCCGCCCTTTGCACGTACCACATCTGTCACGCCCGCTACGGAAGCATGTGCTCTGTGGGAAGAACCAAATGCATCACATACATAAACATCACACAGATCTGCCAGCTCTTTGCTGAACTCTTCTCCGTTCTTGGTCTCTTCCTTGCCGCGGAAACGGGTATTCTGAAGAAGTACCACATCACCTTCCTGCATGTCAGCAACAGCCTTTGTTGCAGCTTCACCGGTCACATTGTAATCGGATACGAAGTTTACAGGTTTGCCTAATTTCTCGGAAAGTCTCTCTGCCACAGGTGCCAGGGATTCACCCTCATTGGGGCCGTTCTTTACTTTACCCAGATGAGAGCAGAGAATTACCTTGCCGCCGTCGGCAAGCAGTTTGTTGATTGTGGGAAGTGCTGCCACAATACGAGTCTCGTCTGTGATCTTGCCTTCTTTCAAAGGTACGTTGAAATCACATCTTACAAGAACACGTTTTCCCTTAACATTAAGATCATCTACAGATTTTTTGTTTAATGACATGTCTTAGTCCTCCTATTATTATATTAACTACAAGAGACCCGGCCCAACGGCCGAGCCTCTTTAATTTACTCTTTACTTATTGGTTCTCTTAGCCGAGCTCGGAGAAATACTTAATGGTACGAACCATCTGAGAAGTATAGCTGTTCTCATTGTCATACCAGGAAACTACCTGTACCAGGTTATCCTCACCTACCATTGTCTGAGTAGCATCGAAGATAGAACCATAGGTGCTGCCTACGATATCGGAAGAAACGATCTCATCCTCATTGTATCCGAAGGACTCTGTAGCTGCTGCCTTCATTGCTGCATTGATCTCATCCTTGGTAACGGACTTCTCTACAGTTGCAACCAGAATTGTGGTAGAACCTGTAGGAGTAGGAACACGCTGTGCGGAACCGATCAGCTTACCATTCAACTCAGGAATAACAAGACCGATAGCCTTTGCTGCACCTGTGCTGTTAGGAACGATATTCACTGCGCCTGCACGGGATCTTCTTAAGTCACCCTTTCTCTGCGGGCCGTCAAGAATCATCTGATCGCCTGTGTATGCGTGAATTGTGCTCATGATACCGGATTTGATAGTAGCTAAGTCGTTCAACGCTTTTGCCATAGGAGCCAGGCAGTTTGTTGTACAGGAAGCTGCGGAAATGATGGTATCGGAAGCTTTCAGTGTCTCATGGTTTACATTGTATACGATAGTCGGAAGATCGTTACCTGCGGGAGCAGAGATAACAACTTTTCTAGCGCCGGCATTGATGTGTGCCTGTGCTTTCTCTTTGCTGGTGTAGAAACCGGAACACTCCAAAACAACGTCAACCTTAAGCTCACCCCAAGGACAGTTGTTTGCATCGGGCTCTTTATAAATCTTTAATGTCTTACCATCAACTGTGATTGTGTCCTCACCAGCGGATACAGTATCAGCCAAAGCGTACTTACCCTGGGAAGAATCATATTTTAACAAGTGTGCCAACATCTTAGGGCTTGTTAAATCGTTGATTGCCACTACTTCATATCCTTCTGCCCCGAACATCTGTCTGAACGCAAGACGACCGATACGGCCAAAACCATTAATTGCTACTCTTACTGCCATTTTTTAGTCCCTCCTAAATAATGTTTTTTATATAATTTTACCCCGCCATATGCGTACCATACACACAGGATTGGTAAAATTTAGTCAGCAAATTTATTGTACCCAATTTGTCCCGAAAATTCAAGATGTAATTCAAAAATAATTAGGAAAATCATCAGCATCAAAAACATATCGAAAATCCATTCTGGCAAACCATTGTATTTCCATTCCATATCTACTATACTGAAACCATAGGCCAGAATACAATGAGTTTCGCAAACGCCTGAACGAATTAACCCGGAAAGGAGCCTTCCATGCCAATCACAGCAGATTACCATTTGCACTCCTCTTTCTCAGGAGATTCGGACACCCCTATGGAACAAATGATTGTACGCGGTATAGAACTGGGCCTGACGAAGATGTGCTTTACGGAACACAACGACTTCGATTATCCTGTAACCGAAACAGATTTTGCCGGAAAATTTGAATTAAATCCTGATGCCTATCTGTATGACTTTCTGAAACTGCGCGAAAAATATGACGGACAGATTACGCTCTGCTTTGGTCTGGAACTTGGTCTGCAGGCCCATCTTGCCAGAAAAAACGCGGTCTTTGCAAAGGCACACGAATATGACTTCATCATTGGCTCCTCCCACATCTGCAACGGCCAGGATCCTTACTATCCTGCCTTTTATGAGGGCCGTGAACAGTCTGCCGCCTATCTGGAATATTTTGAATCTATCCTTGATAATCTGAAGGGCTACAGCAACTTTGATGTGTACGGGCATCTGGATTATGTGGTGCGTTATGGCCCGCAAAAAGAAGAAGGCTACTCCTATGAAGCCTACCGGGATATTCTGGATCGGATTCTGGAACGGCTCATATCCATGGAAAAGGGAATTGAAATCAACACCGCCGGTCTGGCCAAAGGACTACATGATGCCAATCCCTGCCGCGGCATCATCAGACGATACCGTGAACTGGGCGGTGAAATCATTACCGTCGGCTCCGACGCCCACACGCCCACACAGATCGCCTATGCTTTCGACCAGGCCGCAGAAATATTAAAGGACTGCGGTTTCCGGTATTATACTACCTTTGAAAAGCGCAGCCCTTCTTTTCACCGTCTTTAGATTGACTGTGTAATCATTTCCCAGAAGGGGATTTTGTCGTCCTTCTCCTTCTGGTCATCTGAAAAGAAACGGACTCTGTCCCCGTGATCGGGCACCACCCGCATAATGGATCTGCGGGCCAGCTCCTCCTGGCTTTGATTCACACAGATAATATATCTGCCTTCTTTGGTCTCCGGGAACATCGTCCTCTCCCCGGAAACTTCCTCTCCTGCCAGATCCACCGCTGCCAGACCGACCATCTGGAACTTCTTACGGAATTTGATAAAGAAAGAGATTCCTTCTCTGAAAAATACTTTCTTAATCCGTTCCTTGGTGGTGTTATCATACACTTCGCACAGTTCTATCTCATTATTCACTTTTACTTTAGTCAGTTTTGATTCTACCATAATTTTCTCCTCAAACAAGTGTTTCTCCAAAGATCCCCCACTTATCATTACCCATACTATCACAGAGTCTGTGAAAATGTCGTGAAAAAAACCGGTAGAATTTCTTAAGATTTTCTTAGTCTACAGGATAATCCCGCCGCCTAGCACATAATCATCCTCATAAAATACCACCGCCTGTCCGGGTGTAATGGCACGAACCGGCCTTGCAAAAGTACAGCGTATCCTGTCTTCCCCCGCCTTCTCAATCAGGCAGTTCTCCCCGGCATGGGCATAACGGATCTTAGCCGTCACCTGTCTGGGCTCCGGCAGATCCTCCATGCCCATATAATTGATGCGGTGACAATAAAGGGTATCTGCAAAGACATCTTCCGCCTCCCCGATCACCACCTCATCCGTCTCAGGTCTTATGTCTGTCACAAACACCGGGCGCCCCATGGCCAGATTTAATCCTTTGCGCTGTCCTACCGTGTAATGCGTGATGCCCAGATGTTCCCCCAGCACCTCTCCCGCTTTCGTCACAAACTTTCCCCGGCCGGGCACCCTTTCCCCGGCCTGTCTGTCAATAAAGGCGGCATAGTCATGATCGGGAATAAAGCATATCTCCTGACTGTCCGGTTTATGCGCCACCATAAGCCCCGCTTCTTCGGCAAACTGCCGTATCTGCTCCTTGGTGTATTCTCCCACCGGCATTAAGGTGCGGGCCAGCTGCTCCTGGGTAAGATTGTAGAGTGCATAGGTCTGATCCTTTCTGGCGGCCGCCGAATTGCGCACGGTATATCTACCGTTTTCCAATCTGCTGACTCTGGCATAATGTCCGGTGGCAATATAATCCGCCCCCATTTCCAGACAGCTTTGCAGCATGGCCGCCCATTTCACATGCCGGTTACAGACAACACAGGGATTGGGCGTCCGTCCGGCCAGATATTCTTCCACGAAATAATTTACCACATTTTCTTTAAAATCCTGCTCCACAGGAATCACATAATGCGGGATATCCAGTCTGGCTGCCACCTGTCTGGCATCCTCTGCGGCGTCAAAAGTGCTGCATCCTCCCATATTTTTCAATAGATTCTGCGCTGGATCCTGCCAGATTTGCAGGGTCACTCCAATCACATCGTATCCTTGTTGTTTCAAAAGGTAAGCCGCCACCGAGGAATCCACTCCGCCGGACATGCCTACCAATACTTTTTCTGCCATCTTTCTGTCCCTTTCTTCTATACTATATGAGACTTTCGCCGCATAAACTGTAACCATATCGAATCATGATGTGGTGCCTATGACTGTCAAATGGAAAAATCCTTTAATAACCGGAACTGCCATTCTTACACTGACCGGACTTGTAAGCCGTCTGATCGGTTTCTTCTACCGGATCTTTCTGTCCAATGTATTCGGTGCAGAGGGTATGGGAATCTATCAGCTGATTTCCCCTGTGCTTGCCCTCTCCTTTGCCCTCACCGTCTCCGGTATCCAGACCGCCATCTCCAAATATGTGGCCAGTGAGACCAGTACACGGGATTATAAAAGTTCCTTCCGCACTCTTTGGGCAGGCTTTCTGATATCTTTTGGTCTCTCCATTGCCTGCGCCTTTGTGATTTATCACTGGTCGGACGATATCGCCATCAGCTGCCTGATGGAATACCGCACAGCACCCTTACTTCGTATCATAGCCGTGTCCATCCCTATGGCCTGTGTTCATTCCTGTATCAACGGCTATTTTTTCGGTATCCGTAAGACTGCAATTCCTGCCGTCACCCAGCTTGCAGAACAAATCTGCCGTGTGGGAAGCGTATACCTGATTTACTATATCTGCCATAAGCATCATATGGAGCCCACCATCAGCTTTGCTGTGGTCGGCCTGGTAATCGGAGAAAGCGCCTCCATGATCGTGTCGGTACTGGCTATCTTATCCCGCGCCCACAGGCTCTTTCCCTACCGTCCCTGCCTTCCTGCCCGGACAAAAGGCCTTAAGAACCACTGCATTGCCGTATACAGCCATATCATGGGACAGCTTCTTACCCTGGCAGTTCCTTTATCCGCCAACCGCCTGGTCATCAATCTGTTGCAGAGTATAGAAGCTATCTATATTCCCAACCGCCTGATGGCCTACGGCCTGAATAACGCGGACGCTCTGGGCGTATACGGCGTATTGACCGGAATGAGTCTGCCGCTGATCCTCTTTCCCTCCGCCATCACAAATTCCATCTCTGTTCTGCTTCTGCCCATCATATCGGAAGCTGATGCAAACGGCAACAGGGCTGCTGTCAGACGGGCCATACTGGCTTCTATCCGCTACTGTCTCCTGCTGGGATTTTTATGCACCGCCCTCTTTTTACTGTGCGGACGGTTCGCGGGACGCATCCTGTTCCATTCGGATCTGGCCGGCAGTTTCATCCTGATTCTCAGCTTTATCTGCCCTTTTATGTACATTGCAAGCACACTGGGCAGTATCCTGAACGGCCTGGGGAAGACCGCACAGACCTTCTGTTACAGCGTGGCAAGTCTGTTACTGCGCCTTGCATTTGTTTTCTTCGCCATCCCGCTTTACGGCATCAAAGGCTATCTGTGGGGCATGCTGGCAAGCCAGATTCTGCAAACCACATTATGCACGGTCTCTGCCCTGTATATTTCCCGTAAGGGTTGCGATTCTTAAAACAATATACTATAATGTAGGTGTTTTTGCCAGAAGAAAATAATCATAAATACAAGAGGAGAAAACTTATGTCTTTTCGATATGTAACGAAACTTCCCACCCCGGAAGATATTCGTAAGGAATATCCCATGCCGACAAAGGCTGTGGAACTGAAACAGGAAAGAGACGCCCAGATCAAAGACGTACTCACCGGAAAGAGCAGCAAATTTCTGGTCATCATCGGTCCCTGTTCTGCCGACAATGAAGAGGCCGTCTGCGACTATGTCAACAGACTGGCCAGAGTCAATGAAAAAGTCAAGGACAAGCTGATTCTGATTCCCAGAATCTACACCAACAAACCCCGTACCACCGGGGAAGGTTATAAAGGAATCGTAAGCCAGCCTGACCCCGAGAAGAAACCCGACTTCACAGCCGGGTTAATCGCCATGCGTAAAATGCATATCCGGGCCATCGAGGAATCCGGCCTGACCGCCGCGGATGAAATGCTCTATCCCGAAAACTGGGGGTATGTGGAAGATATTCTCTCCTATGTGGCAATCGGTGCCCGCTCCGTGGAAGATCAGCACCATCGTATGACAGTCAGCGGTTTCGATGTGCCTGCCGGTATGAAAAATCCCACCAGCGGCACACTCTCCGTGATGCTCAATTCCATCTATGCAGCACAACATCCCCATTCCTTTATCTACCGGGGCATGGAAGTGGCAACCAATGGCAATCCGCTGGCACACGCAGTACTTCGCGGTTCCGTCAACAAACACGGCAGAAGCCTGCCCAACTATCATTACGAAGATTTAAACACCCTCTATACCCTGTATCAGGATTACGATCTGCTCAATCCGGCCTGTGTCATTGATGCGAACCACAATAATTCCGACAAACAGTTCGAGCAGCAGATCCGTATTGTTAAGGAAGTCATGCACAGCCGTAAGCTGAACCATGATATCCATGGGATGGTCAAGGGTGTCATGATTGAAAGTTATATCGAAGAAGGATGCCAGAAGATTGGTGAAGGTGTCTATGGTAAATCCATCACCGATCCCTGTCTCGGATGGAAAGCCTCCGAACAATTGATTTACGATATTGCAGATTATGACTAAATCGAGCTTTGCTCGATTACGAGGTCCGCTTTGCGGACTCGAATAAGCGAAAGACTTAAAAAAATCCTGCGGGCAGAATCCGCAGGATTTTTAAATAGATTATATAATTTCTCAATACATCGGTATCCACTAACCTCTGGGATGTGCCTTCGCGTACACTTCCCTGATATGATTGTGGTTTAAGTTCGCATAAATCTGTGTTGTGGAAATATCAGAGTGTCCCAACATTTCCTGAACACTCCTTAAATCGGCACCGTTCTCTACCAGATGCGCCGCAAAAGAATGTCTTAAGGTATGCGGCGTAATGTCCGCCTGGATATCCGCCTTTTTGGCATAATGTTTAATCAGTTTCCAGAATCCCTGCCGGCTCATAGGCTGCCCGGAACAATTGGCAAAGAGAACATCCGAAGATTTATTCTCCAACATCTCTTCTCTCGTCCCGTTCAGATACCGTGTCATGGCGCTTTTGGCTGCATTTCCAAAAGGAATGATCCTCTCCTTGTTGCGGTCACGGCATAAAATAAAACTCATCTGCATATTCACATCGGCAACCTTTAATGTGATCAGTTCGGTCACCCGGATCCCTGTGGCATAGAGAAGTTCCAACATGGCTTTGTCACGTATTTCTTTGGGCGTATCCCCAGAGGGCTGCTCTAAAAGACGCACCACTTCATCAGGAGACATGATACCCGGTGCCTTCTTCTCAATCTTAGGTGCTTTGAGCTTATCGGAGATATCCTCCGCCACCATTCCTTCCTGTACCATAAAATGATAAAAAGCTTTCAGAGAGGCAATATTTCTGGACACAGTGGCCGCCGCAAATTTATTATCTTCCAGATATTTTACATAATCACTCAGATCCTGTGCCGACACTTTCCCCGCTTCCTCAATCCCGCGCGCTGCCATAAAGTGCTGCACTTTCTCCAGATCCCTCTTGTAAGACAACTCTGTGTTGGTGGAGGTGTTCTTCACATTATGTAAATAGGTGATAAAAGCACTGATCTCTTTCTCCATGTATTCGGAAATCCTTCCCCCTCGTGATTCTTTATGTAAATCAAATCACCGTCTGCCTTACATTATAATCAGATTTTTTGAGAAAAGCAAATGGATTTTTTGCCGATTTTACGGGCATTTGCGCGGTTTTTCCGACAAAGTACAAGATATCGTCAACCAGAGAATTTATGTCTACTATATGTTGGAAAAAAGATAAAAAATTTTTTTCAAAAAATTTTCAGAACAAAATGTATGATTTTAGGATTGACATAACTTTCTAACAGACATCCCATTATGACAACTGCTGTCACAACAACAAGCTGTGTTCCTTTTTTCAGATAAAACTGTCTGCTGTAACGTTCATATCCGTCCAGATATGTCCTGGGTGCATATAAAGTCCTGTTAAGACCCACGGCCCAGATAAAAAGTCCTATATAGGCCGGCACCAGGCAAAAAGCCTGTGGCAGCAAACCTGCCGCCACAAATAAAAGCCCCCGGATCCCATAACGGATCACTGCCACTGACAAAAGGCAGCCTGCCGAGAGCCCCATATAACAAATATAAACACAGATCACCGGCAGTCCCACCATGGTGGTAGACAGCAGTGCCAGCATACAGAGGGTGAACATTCTGTGTTTCAATACATAACCAAACAATCCTTCCCCTTCCGGGATACTGTTCTTCAGGCGCAGAATCATCTCTGTTCCCAAAAGGTTACTGTCCACAATCCAGGTGTCATGTCCTACATTCACCACCAGTATCCCGATAAAAAGACCAATCATAAACAGATAAACCATATAATAGCTGTTTTTTGACCATGACTGCCGCACGCCCATACCCTCTTTCCTCATCTTTTTCAATATATGTCCAGGAGGCACCAGGCATGACAGCTATCTTTTTATCGGCAATATTTTTCCTTATAGGCAAGCAGGGAAGAGACTGTCTTGCCATCCTGAATCTTACAGTCAAAAATCATCTGTATCAATTCCTCCAGATCATGACTTTCTACGTTCAGAAACTCGTCTTCATCCAGATGCTGACGGCTGGGTGTAAGTTCTGTCGCCACATAAACATCTATCTTCTCGTTACAGAAAGCAACGGTGGTACGAAGGGAAATCAAAAGTTCCAGTTTCCCTGCCTTATATCCGGTCTCTTCCTCCAGCTCTCTGGCCGCTGCCGCCTCTGTGGGCTCCTCTGGCGTATCCAGAGCTCCGGCCGGAATTTCCAGTGTCTCACGGTCAAGTGCATTTCGATATTGTCTCACCATCAACAGTTTCCCATCATCCTGCACAGCCACCACCGCGGCGGCTCCTTTATGCTTGATCAGATCCCATTTGACGATATTACCGTTCGGCACCCTGATCGTATCCTGGTAATAATCTATGATGGCACCCTTTTGAATCAGTTCTCTTCCCAGTCTTTCATAATGATCCATTGTCTTACTCCTTTCTTTCCACGTTTCAGATTCATTATGCCTGCAACAGCTTCTCCACGCTGACCAGTTTTACACAAAGCACAAATATGTCTGTAGCTGCCGCCATCTCCTCCGAAGTCGGAAACGTAGGCGCTATACGGATATTACTGTCTTTTGGATCCTTACCATAAGGGAAGGTGGCACCTGCCCCCGTAAGAACCACCCCTGCCTCCTTACATTTCTCCACGATAGCTTTGGCACAGCCCTCCATGGCATCAAAGGAGATAAAATATCCACCAAGCGGTCTGGTCCACTCTCCAATGCCAAGCCCGCCTAGTTCTCTGTCCAGTACAGACAATACCGCTTCAAATTTAGGGCGCAGAATATCAGCATGTTTCTTCATATGAGCCATCATGCCTTCCACATTCTTAAAATATCTGGCATGTCGAAGCTGATTGACCTTATCATAGCCGATGGTCTGCAAGGTGAGCGTCTTCTTGATATCCGCCAGATTGGCCGGTGAAGAAGCCATTGCTGCAATACCGCTTCCGGAAAAGGTGATTTTGGAAGTAGAACAGAATTCATAAACCATATCTGGATTGCCGGCCTTCTCACACTCACTTAAAATCTCCAGAATCTGATCCTGCTTATCTTCATATAAATGATGGATCGCATAAGCGTTATCCCAGTAAATCCTGAAATCCTCTGCCGCCGGCTTTAATGCGGCAAATCTCCTTACTGTCTCATCCGAGTAGGATATTCCCTGAGGATTAGAGTATTTCGGTACACACCAGATTCCTTTTACTGCCGGGTCTTCATTGACATACTTTTCTACCAGATCCATATCCGGGCCATCCGGTGTCATGGGAATTAAAATCATCTCAATCCCGAAATGCTGTGTGATGGCAAAATGTCTGTCATATCCAGGCACCGGGCATAAAAACTTTACCTGTTCCAGTTTGCACCATGGAGTGGATCCCATCACTCCATGAGTCACGGAACGGGAAATTGTATCATACATAATGGACAGACTTGAATTACCGTACACGATCACATTTTCTGCCGGAACACTCATCACATCCGCCAACAGGTGCTTCGCCTCTATGATACCGTCCATCAGTCCATAATTTCTGGTATCAATACCGTCCATGGTCATCATATCCGAATCAGAATTTAATGCATCCATAAGTCCCATGGTCATGTCAAGCTGTGCAGAAGTCGGTTTCCCTCTGGACATATCAAGTTTTAATCCCATTCCCTTAGCATCTTCAAATTGTTTGATCAGTTCTGCTTTCTGCTGTGTGAGTTCATCCTTGCTCATTTCTCTGTACGGTTTCATGTTGTCCTCCATAATAATTGAATAATTGTATACAATCATACATCGTTAATCATTCTACTACAGTTTCCCCAATTTCACAAGTATACAGAAAAGATAATTTTATTTCCTAAAGTATACTGTTTCTAGTAAAACTGTACAGAAACGATCCATATTATTCCCCTGTCTGTACCGATACACAGACACAAAAGAAGGGGCTGTTGCAAAAGTAGATGAGTGATCACTACTGGATCAGCAGCTCCATTTTTGTGCCTGAAAACAGAAAAGCAGGCTCCGAAGAACCTGCCATCTGTGGTATAATAAGATATGTCAAGTAAATTAAAATACCGTAAAAATTATACCGAATTTGGCGAGCCTTATCAACTGGTTTTGCCATTAAATTTGGAAGGTCTGGTTCCTGAAGATGATTCGGTCCGACTGCTGAGCCACGAACTGAAAAGCTGGGGTTCCGATATTTAAGTGTAACAGCGGATTCAGGCTACGAAAGTGAAGACTGTACGGGATGTCCTTATAAAGAAAAATGTACCAGAGCAAAAGCCAATAAACGATTATATATTTCCAAAAGTTTTCTGGAGAAGCGGCAGGAATCCTACGAAAATATTTTGAGTGAAAGGGGAATCAAATATCGGATGAATCGTTCCATTCAAGTAGAAGGAGCTTTTGGTGTTCTGAAAAGTGATTACGAATTCCAAAGATTTCTGTTGCGGAGGAAATCCAAAGTAAAACTTGAGATTCTCCTGCTGTGTATGGGCTATAACATCAACAAACTGCATGCAAAAATCCAACATGAACGTACTCAAAGCCATCTATTTCCGGTAAAAGAAACAGCATAAAAGCCAAGAAAAACAAAAGATTTATTAAAGTCTGCCCAAAATCAAGAAAAATTTCCCAAACAAAAGGTTTTAACTGAATTTTTCAAAATATAGAGCAGGGGTGCCGCTCGATCATCTAATTTGATGATTTTGCGACACCCCCTTTCCATGCTACTTAGCGTAATCAACGACACGGCTCTCTCGAATTACATTCACCTTAATCTGCCCAGGATATTCCAGCTCTGCCTCTATCTGCTTGGAAATATCTCTTGCAAGTAATACCATGTCAGAATCACTGATCTGTTCTGGAACTACCATAACACGAATCTCTCTACCTGCCTGAATAGCAAAAGATTTGTCAACACCTTTGAAATTGTTTGTAATGTCTTCTAATTGTTTTAGTCTTGTTGTATATGTTTCTAATGTTTCTCTTCTTGCACCCGGTCTCGCCGCAGAAATCGTATCTGCCGCCTGCACAATACATGCGATTAATGTCTGCGCTTCCACATCTCCATGATGTGACTCTACCGCATTGATAACAACCGGACCCTCTTTATACTTCCGGCAAAGTTCAACACCCAGCTGGATATGTGATCCTTCCATTTCATGATCCACAGCTTTACCAATATCATGCAGTAACCCTGCACGTTTTGCCATTCTGACATCCAGTCCCATCTCTGCCGCAAGCAGACCGGATAACTGCGCCACTTCAATAGAATGTTTTAATGCGTTCTGACCATAACTGGTTCTGAACTTCATCTTACCGAGCAGTCTGACAAGTTCAGGATGGATGCCATGTACACCGACCTCGAGGGTAGCAGCTTCACCTTCCTCTTTGATCATGACTTCCACTTCTTTCTGGGCCTTCTCGACCATCTCTTCAATTCTTGCCGGATGTATACGCCCATCTACAATCAGTTTCTCGAGAGCAATCCTCGCAACTTCTCTGCGGATCGGATCAAATCCGGATAAGATAACTGCTTCCGGCGTATCATCGATAATCAGGTCAACACCTGTCATGGTTTCAAGTGTTCTGATATTACGACCCTCTCTACCGATAATTCTGCCTTTCATTTCATCGTTCGGAAGCTGTACCACGGATATGGTGGTCTCGGACACATGGTCTGCGGCACATTTCTGAATTGCTGTGACCACATATTCCTTCGCCTTCTTATCCGCCTCTTCCTTCGCCCTGCTCTCCATCTCCTTGATCAGGACAGCAGTTTCATGTTTCACTTCATCTTCAACAATTTTCAACAAATAATCTTTTGCTTGTTCGGAGGTCAAACCTGAGATTCGTTCTAGTTCCTGTAATCTTTGCTCGTTCAGCTTGGAAATTTCTTCACGCTGTTTGGCAAGAGCTTCTTCCCTCTGTGCCAGACTTGCTTCCTTTTTCTCAATAGCATCCGCTTTCTTGTCGATGTTCTCTTCCTTCTGCTGGATACGACGCTCATAGCGTTGTGCCTCGGCACGACGTTCCTTGATTTCCTTGTCCAATTCATTTTTGGTACGAATGGACTCTTCCTTGACCTCAAGCAACGATTCACGCTTCTTCGTCTCAGCAGTTTTGAGAGCTTCATCAATGATTTCCCTGGCCTTTTCGTCCGCATTACCCAGCTTCGCCTCCACAACTTTCTTGCGATAGTTAACGGCTGTCAAAGCAGAAACAGGAATGGCGACCACCAGTGTGATGACTACTGCTAACACAACTTGCCACATTACAGGAGCACCTCCTTATTAAATTTTCATTGTACATCATCTAATCTATTGTCGGACATTTCCATCGTGCAAATGACAACATCCCGATAGTTAGCAAAATTACAACATATTAATTCTATAATGAATTTGATGTTATGTCAAGCAAAAGTGCTCTACTGATTGCATCTGTGTGAAACCCCTTCCGATAAAGGAAACCGTACATTCTTTGTTTATCCTGTCTGGTAGACGTATGAACATCATAATTTTTCTTTTCCAGAAGCTTCCTGATCATTGCCACTTCATCCTGCCCTGATCCTGCCTGCTCCACTGCATCAAATGCCTCCTCTATGATATCCCTGCCTATCCCCTTACGCATAAGATCCTGTTCCATGCGCATCCTGCTTTTATTTTCCAGATGATAGGTAATAAAATCCCTGGCATAACGCAGGTCGTCCACATAACCATAAGACTCCACATAGGCAATGGCCTCATCAATACAAGCCGGCGGATACTCTCCCTGTCTAAGCTTTTCCCGAAGCTGCCCGCTGGTATAATCTTTCGCTTCCAAAAGATTCAGGGCTCTCTTTTTCGCTCTTCTGGGAAGAAGCTCTGTCATAATCTGCTGATAACAGGTCTCAGAAATCTCTTTCTCCTCTTCAATCCCAAATTCCCGTAATTCCCCTTTGTAAAGCACAAAGGCAAACTGTCCGTCCACGTAAACTTTACAGCGCGATCTGGACATCCCTGTCATCTGCGTCACAATCATAATCATCCTCATTCCGGAGCGTTCCTATAGCCATACGTCCTTCTTTGCCTGCTTTCAAAATCTATTTGCCTGTTCCGGCAGTCTCTTTCTTATCTTTCCCGATCTCTTTTGCTGCTTTTTCAGCCGGTGCCTGTACAGAATCTGTTTCCATATTAAAGAGTTCTCTTACTTTCCGCTCCACTTCACTGCACATCTGTGGATTGTCTCTCAGATACTGCTTCGCATTTTCCCTGCCCTGGCCAATCTTATTGCCTTCATAGGCATACCATGCGCCACTCTTATTGATAATATTGTTCTCCGCCGCCAGATCAAGAATATCCCCTACCGTGGAAATACCTTCCCCGAACATAATATCAAATTCTGCTTCCTTAAAAGGCGGCGCAATCTTATTCTTGACTACCTTTACCCTGGTTCTGTTACCGATTACCTCGCCCCCCTGTTTCAGAGCTTCGATTCTTCTGACATCGAGACGCACCGAAGAGTAGAATTTCAGCGCACGGCCGCCCGTAGTTGTCTCCGGATTACCAAACATAACGCCTACTTTTTCACGCAGCTGATTGATAAAAATAACAGTACAATTGGATTTGCTGATAACCGCTGTCAATTTACGAAGTGCCTGTGACATTAACCTTGCCTGCAAACCCACATGGCTGTCTCCCATATCTCCGTCAATCTCCGCTTTGGGCACCAGTGCCGCAACCGAATCCACCACAATAATATCCACGGCACCGGAACGCACCATGGTCTCTGTAATCTCCAGTGCCTGTTCTCCACAGTCCGGCTGCGAAATATAAAGATTGTCAATATCCACTCCGATATTCTTTGCATAAACAGGGTCAAGTGCATGCTCCGCATCAATAAAACCGGCGATGCCGCCCCTCTTTTGTACCTCTGCTATCATATGTAAGGTAACGGTTGTCTTACCACTGGATTCCGGACCGTATATCTCAACAATTCTTCCCTTGGGAATACCACCGAGCCCCAATGCAATATCCAGACTTAAAGATCCTGTCGGAATCGTCTCCACATTCATCTGTACGGAAGGGTCGCCCAGTTTCATGACAGCCCCCTTACCGAACTGCCTCTCTATCTGCCCTAAAGCCGCATCCAATGCTTTTAATTTTTCATCTCTTTCCATGTTCTGTTCTCCTTTTCTTATAGAACACCTGTTCTTTACATAGAATAAAACAAATGTTCGATTTTGTCAACTTCCTTTTTTATAATGCCATCTTAGCACTCTTTATGTCCAATAAATGACACTCTACCCTCCTTTCCTTCAAATCAAGATAATGGAAATTGTGGCGAAATGCCGGACATGCACAACAGATTCCATTTCTATAGACATCCTCAGTTTAACAGAGAATCCCTGGTTAAGCAATATCCTTCTTCCGGATTTTATAAATTTACTCCCACTTTATATCTTCCGAAAAAGAGTCCTGAAACACATGAAAGGACGGTAATCTTCTACAGATTTACCGCCCTTCGTATTCTGTTCACAAATAATGAATCCCTGTACCTGTCATACCAGATCAGAATACATTCAGATACTGCTCGTATTCCTCGTAGGTGACTGTCACCCAGCCGCTCTCATAATTAAAACCGATTTCCATCCCCTTAGGCGTATAAAATACGATCACATCCGGGGAATTAAAGTAACTTGTAATCTCCTGGTCTGACATATTTGTGAGGGAATAGATCTCCCCGTTCTGTTCATCGCTCCTGGTTCTGAATTCCACCGAAAAGTCATCATCAATAGACAGCATCTCTTCATTATCGAGGATTACACCGTTCTCCATATCTATATTGATACATTCCAGATAAGCCAGATCATAGGTATCGGCATAGATATTCTCCTGAAATACCACACTGAGCTTATCTTCATCCATATAAGTCACATAGCAGAAGGCAGAAGCAGAAAAGTAGCTGTCTTCATTCTTTTCCATATAAGGAGCATATTCTTCCTCATAATACTCGGTTATCAGTTCCACCTCATCATAGATGGCATCATTGATCATATCCAGATTCTGCACATCCTCCCCTTCTACAATGGGATATGTTACCAGAATACTGACATTGTCATTCGATGTCTCATATTCATAGAAGTCAAAATCTACATAGTATGACAGGTCATACTTGATGTCATCCGCAAAAGAATAATATCTGTCATCTTCGTAATCATCGTCATAGTCGTAATCATAATCATAATCATAATCATAGTCATAATCATCATCACCGCCGTAGAAAAAGTCATCATCGTCATCATAACCGCCAAAATCATCATCGTGATGATATTCATAGTCATCATCGAACTCATACTTATCGTCGTGGATGGATTCTTCTGAGTCAAAACCATTCTCCTCTACCAGCTTTACTGCCCGGTAGACCAATGCACAGACTGCCACAATAAAAAGAAGGATAATAATGACCACAACGGTTATGATCAGTCCGGTATGTCCCTTTTTCTGAGGTGCCGCATAAGGACTGTAGGGGTTATCGTTATAAGGAGGCGTCCCATAAGGAGGCTGGCCGTTATATCCGCCTGCCTGCTGACTGCCATAAGGATTGGCATTGTTATAAGCACCGCCGCCGTAAGCGTTGCCTGCTCCATATGAATTATCCGTATAATAAGGATTGCCTCCGCCATAAGCACTGCCGCCATAGGGCATCCCCTGCTGATTGTATTGAGGATTCTGATAAGGAGAAGTCCCCTGCTGCGGCTGATTGATATCATAGGGATTTACGCCCTGACTGGTATTATTATAATAAGAAACATCAGCCTGCCCGCTACCCGAAAAAAGTCCATGGGTATCTGTCACTGCCACATCCTGAGAGTTCTCGCCTGCCAGTACTCCCGTTGTATCCACTGTCGGGGTTGTATAGATATCGGCACTGCTCTCTGTTGTATAAGGATCTACCGGCGTATCCATCCTTCCGGTTTCCTCTCTCCTGTCGTCAAAATTGCCCGGTTCACTCATTTGTTTTCCTCCATCATCTTGAAAACCGTCTCTTTCCTGCTACTTCTCTTTCCCACCAAAAGTCACTTCGCTGTAATACTCCAGAATACACTGCCGCATCAGCGATAATGCCGCGGAAACCGTGCTCTCCCGGATCTTGGACCGGCTGCCGCTGAAATGACACTCCTTCACCGTAATCTTACCGCGCACATTACATCCGATATATACAAGCCCTACCGGTTTCTCCGGGGTACCGCCATCCGGCCCCGCGATTCCTGTAGTTGAGACACAAACATCCGTCTTGGCAAGCATGGCCGCTGTCTTTGCCATCTCCCTTGCAATCTGTTCGCTGACCGCACCATGTTTCAACAGAATATTTTTCTTAATCCCCAGAAGCCTTCTTTTCGATTTGTTGGAATATGTAACATAACCAGTCTTAAATACCTCCGAGACTCCCGGTACATTGATCAACCGGGCCGACAACATTCCGCCGGTACAGGATTCCACCGTACAGGCTGTCAGTTTATTGGCCGCAAGCAGATCTACCACTGCCTTCTCCAACGTCACCTCATCATCTGTGGTATAGACATGATTGCCGAAACGTCCTTTTAAATCCTTGATCATAGGCTTCACCAGTTTTCTGGCTTCTTTCTCGTCCTCCGCCCGGGCAGTCACTCTAAGGTGCACCTCCCCGGTCTTGGCATAGGTGGCAATCGTGGGATTTGTCTGTGCCGCGATCAGATCTGATACCATGCTCTCCGCCTTGCTTTCTCCCACCCCGCAGATCTTCACGGTCTGTGAATAAATCACACAGGACTGTAACCGGGAGAGATAAGGCATAACCGATGTCTCAAACATGGGAACCATCTCATTGGGCGGGCCAGGCATCAGCACCACATGCTTATTATCCTGCGCCATGATAATTCCAGGCGCCGTACCGTTGGGATTCTCCATCACGATACACCCCTCCGGAACCATCGCCTGTTTCCAGTTATTATCTGTAATCTCTAATCCTCTCTCCTCAAAAAACTTCCGGATTGCTTCCTTCGTCTCCTCGTGCAGGTATAATTCCTTTCCAAAGGCCTTTGCTGCAACCTCCTTTGTCAGATCATCCTGGGTGGGGCCGAGTCCTCCTGACAAAAGCAGAATATCTGCTCTGGACAGCGCAAGCTTTATGGTCTCAAAAAGTCTTTCTTCATTATCCCCGACCACATCCTGGTAGTAACAGGAAAGACCGAGTCCCGCACATTTTTCCGACAGATAGGCCGCGTTCGTATTCACAATATTACCCAATAATATTTCTGTTCCAACCGAAATAATCTCTACTGTCATAGCACTCCATTTCTTTGCAATCAATCTCGCATCCTATTTACCGCTCTCTTTCATGACATCCTTATTTTTGACCAGATAATCCACTAAAGAAATCACGGTTAATAACAGTGCCGCCCACATCACAATCTGTGTCAGAAGGCTAAGTACTTCCAGATTTACAATCATCAGACAGATCATTACCATCTGAAAAGTGGTCTTAAACTTCCCCCAGTAACTGGCTGCAATGACCACCCCATTATCCGAAGCCACCAGTCTGAAACCACTGATAATAAATTCCCTGGCAATAATAACAATCACTATCCAGGCCGGTATCCTTGCAAGCGCTACCAGGCAGATCAGTGCTGAGCAGACCAAAAGCTTATCCGCCAGAGGATCCATAAACTTTCCAAAATTTGTCACCAGATTATATTTTCTGGCAATGTATCCGTCCATAAGATCTGTCAGACTTGCAACAATAAAAATAACCAGTGCAATCCACTTGTCATATGCGGTCACATCTGTCAGCATAAAAACCACAAAGAAAGGGATCAATACCACGCGGAACGTGGTTAACTTATTCGGTAAATTCATCTTCCAATTCTCCAATCAGATCATATTCATAAGAACCTGTAATCCTGACCCTGACCAGGTCGCCGGTCATCAATTCCCTGCCCGTGTTGATAAACAAGAAACCGTCCACGTTCGGCGCATCCTTGTACGTCCTTGCCACATAGGCATCCTCATCCGCAACTCTGCCCTCAATCATGGCTGTAACCACACGGCCCGCCATGTCTGCCGCCGCATCAAAGGCAATCTCCTGCTGTAAGGCCATCAGTTCCTGACAGCGTTTCTCCTTCACATCCTCGGAAATCTGTCCGTCCATGTCTGCTGCCGGTGTATCTTCCTCCTGGGAATAGGGAAAGACCCCCAGTCTGTCAAAAGCCATCTTCTCCACAAAAGACATCAGTACATCATGATCTTCCTGCGTTTCTCCGGGAAATCCCGTAATCAGCGTGGTGCGCAGACAAATATCCGGAATTTCCTCCCGCAGATGATTGACCATATCTGTCAGCTCTTTTTGATCTGTCCAGCGTCCCATCCGCTTTAAAACGCTGTCGCTGGCATGCTGTATGGGCAGATCCAGATAATGACAGATTTTCTTTTGGTTTTTGATGGTCTGTATCAGTTCCTCATCAATCTCCTCCGGATAACAGTACAGAATCCGGATCCAGAAAAGACCGTCTATCTCACATAATTTACAAAGCAGCTCGGGAAGTGCCTTATGCCCATAAAGATCCACCCCATAGCGTGTGGTCTCCTGGGCTACTATAATCAACTCTTTCACGCCCTGGGCAGCAAGATCCCCCGCTTCCTGCAAAAGGCTCTCCATCGGTACGCTCCGGTAACTGCCGCGTACTTTGGGAATAATACAGTAGGTACAATGTTTGTCACAGCCCTCTGCTATTTTCAGATAAGCAAAATGTCCGCCTGTGGTCATCACGCGGTGCATCCCGGTAAAGGGTTTTCTGTCCAGTCCCTGATAATGATTCTTCTTTATCCCGCGCAGAACATCATCCAGCGCCTTTACCACTTCATCAATAGCCGTAGTACCTATGATGGCATCCACTTCTTCGATTTCTTTCTGAATTTCTTCCCGGTAACGCTGGGCCAGACACCCTGCCACAATCAGCGCTTCAATATCCCCGTTCTTTCTAAGTTCTGCCATCTCCAGAATCGTATCAATACTCTCCTGCTTGGCGTCATTTATGAAACAGCAGGTATTGATGACAACTGCCTCCGCCTCCCGTTCATCGTCGGTAAAGGTATAACCGCTCTCGCACAGAAGTCCCAGCATTTGTTCCGAATCCACCAGATTCTTGTCACATCCCAGGGAGATGAATAATACTTTTTTGCCCATAAATCCGTAACCTTACTGCTCCGCTTCAGCAGCAGCAACGGGCTCCTGCTCTGTCACAGGCTCCTCATTCTGCTCTGTCTCGTCGTTTAAGATCTTAATCTTACCCTGACTCAACTCTTCCACTGCCACAGAGAGCGGTTTCTTTCCTTTGCCGTCCACCAGCTCGTCATCACCGGCAATAATCTGTCTTGCACGCTTGGAAGTCGCCATTACGATGGAATATCTGCTGCTTACCACAGGATCTTCCCCTTCTTCCACTTCACTGTTCACTACTTTAATCAAATCTGCATAAGATGGATGTAACATTACTTTTCTCCTTCCAGTTCCATTCTCATTTTTTCTATAAACTCCTCATTCCTCACCGGCGTATTATGCGCCGCTGTAATGATTGCATGAAGTTCCTTCACACAGGTATCCAGGTCATCATTGATTACAATATAATCATACTCCTCAATTCCCTTTGCTTCCTGGGCCGCACGGCGAAGCCGCTTTTCGATTACTTCCTTTGTCTCCGTGCCTCTGCCGGACAGCCTGCGATGCAGTTCTTCCGCACTGGGCGGCATCACAAACAACAGCAGTGCATCCGGATATTTCTCTTTGATCTTAAGGGCGCCCTGTATTTCTATCTCCAGGATCACATCACGGCCCTCTTCAAGATGCTTTTGTGCATACTCTCTGGGTGTCCCGTAGTAATTATCACAATAGCAGGCATACTCTATCAATGCATCCTCTGCAATCCGTTTCTTAAACTCCTCTCTGGAGACGAAGAAATACTCCCGGCCATCCATTTCGCCCGGTCTGGGTTCCCTGGTCGTGGCCGAAACGGACAATGCATAGTTGTCATACTCCTGTACCAGTTTCTTCATCAAGGTTCCCTTACCGGCTCCCGAAAATCCGGAAACTACCACCAAAATACCCTTACGCTTCATCTGTCTGCCCGCCCTCTGTCTGTGCTCTTCCTGATATAGTCTCCGGGAGAAGCGCCGACAGGACTATCTGGCTGTTCTCCATCACCAGTACAGCCTTCGTCTTACGACCCTGTGTGGCATCAATGGCCATGCCCGTCTCTTTTGCCTTCTGCACCATACGTTTGACCGGTGCAGAATCGGGACTCACAATGGCTATAATCTTTCCCGTATTGACTACATTACCGAATCCTATATGAATCAGTCTGCCCATCTGTAACCTCTATTCAATATTCTGTATCTGCTCCCTGACTTTCTCAATCTCTGTCTTAAGTTCGATCGCACGATTGGAAATTTCCAGGTCACTGGCTTTCGAGAGAATGGTATTGGCCTCCCGGTTCATCTCCTGGGCCAGGAAATCCAGCTTACGCCCCACGCTGCCTCCCTGTACGAGATTCTCTCTGGTGGTGGCGATATGGCTGCGCAGACGCACCAGTTCCTCATCCACACACACCTTATCGGCAAACAGAGTCACTTCCGTCAGAAGTCTGCCCTCCTCAATCTGCGTATCTTCTAAAAGCTCCCTTACTTTATCTTTCAGTTTCTGCTTATACTCTGCAATAATCTGCGGAGAACGGGACTCGATGAAATCCACATGGGAAAGCATGGCGTCCAGCTTTGCAACCAGATCGTCCCGGATATTCTCTCCCTCTTTGATCCTGGTCTCCACAAAAGACTCTGCCGCTCCCTTGACCGCCTTGTCTAAAAACAGCCAGAGCTCTTCCTCGTCAATGGTCTGTTCCTCCATGGTCAGCACTTCCGGATATCTGGAAAGAATGGATACACGGATATCATTGTCCAGGGAAAAATCTTCCGCCATCTGAGACAGATATCTGACATATTCCTTCGCAAGGTCTTTGTTGTACTTCACACACACATTGGACTCCGAAAGATCCTCATAGCTGATAAAGATATCTACCTTGCCCCTCTGGATATAGTTCTTTAACTCACTGCGAATTGCTGCCTCAAAAAAATTCAGTTTCTTGGGCATCTTAACATTGACATCCAAATATCTGTGATTGACGGATTTCATCTCCACCGTAATCTTCCGTTCCCCTTCCGCCACTTCACATCTCCCGAACCCGGTCATGCTTTTTATCATTATCGTCTTCTTCCTTTTCTGTTGTAGGTATACGTACAGATAGACCCACGCGTACATTTTTTATTATAGAGGAATCCCCGCATATAGTCAAGAAATAGAGAAAAAGCATCCACGATTGAAAAATATGCCCGCTTATTGTACAATAACAAAAGTAAATTTGCTTCGCAAATTAACTTTGCGAGATCCGCTTCGCGGACTCGGATAAGCGGAGCACTTTCCTATACCAAAAAAAGGACGAAATCATCATGGCTTTTGACGGCATAACCATTGCAAATATTACAAGCGAACTAAACAAAACGCTTCCGGGCGGGCGCATCTACAAGATTGCCCAGCCGGAAAGCGATGAACTTCTTTTAACCATCAAAAACCACAGCACACAGTACCGGCTCTTCCTATCGGCAGATGCCTCTCTGCCTCTGGTCTATCTGACAGAGTCTAATAAACAGAGTCCCCTGACCGCACCGGGATTCTGTATGCTGCTTCGCAAACATCTGCAAAACGCCAAGATTGTGGCTGTCACACAGCCCGGTTTAGAGCGCATTATCCATCTGGAACTGGAACATTTAAATGAACTGGGAGATGTATGCCGTAAAAAGCTGATCGTGGAGATTATGGGCAAGCATAGTAATATCATCTTCTGTGACCAGGATAACAGGATCATCGACAGCATCAAACATATCTCCGGTATGATCAGCTCTGTGCGCGAAGTACTGCCGGGCAGGACATACTTTATCCCCAGGACACAGGATAAAGAAGATCCTCTGGATGATGCTCTTCTCTCATATGAAACATTCCGCACGAAGATGCAGGCAAAGCCCATGCCTCTGTATAAGGCGCTTTACACCAGCTACACAGGTCTCTCCCCTGTCATTGCACAGGAAATCTGCTGGAGGGCAGGTGTCGATGCCGATCTGCCGGCCAATGTTCTGGCTGCCGGTGCACAGAATGAGACTGCCGGGGATCTGCCTTCTTTCGCTCCAGGTCTGACTGCTGTCCATACCGCATTTACCCAGATGATGGAACAGGTGAAATCCCGGGACTTCACTCCCATGATCATTTACGAGGGATCCAGACCCATAGAGTTTTCTGCCCTTCCCCTGACTCTCTATGCCGACAAACAGCCGCAAACATTTGATTCCATCAGCACTCTGTTGGAGCAGTATTATGCCCAGCGCAACATCATAACCCGTATCCGGCAAAAATCTGCGGATCTGCGCAAAATTGTACAGACTGCTTTAGAGCGCAATGTAAAGAAATATGATCTGCAAATGAAACAGATGCAGGATACCGAAAAGAAGGATAAATACAAAATTTACGGCGAACTGCTGAACACCTATGGTTACAATGTGGAGCCAGGTGCCAGATCTTTGAAAGCACTCAATTACTATACCGATGAAATGATAGACATTCCCCTGGACAGCACGCTTTCCCCACAGGAAAATGCCAAAGTATATTTTGATAAATACGGAAAACTCAAAAGAACCCATGAAGCCCTGTCAGAATTGACCATACAAGTCAAACAGGAGATTACCCATTTGGAATCCATCCTCGCCGCCCTGGACATCGCCAGACAGGAAGATGATCTGGTGCAGATCAAGGAAGAGTTGATTGAAAGCGGCTACATCCGCAGAAAAGGCGGCGCCAAAAAAGTAAAGATTACCAGTAAACCGTTCCACTATCTGAGCAGCGACGGTTTTCATCTGTATGTGGGCAAGAATAATTTCCAGAACGATGATCTGACCTTCAAATTTGCTTCCGGCGGAGACTGGTGGTTCCATGCCAAGCAGATGCCCGGCTCCCATGTCATCCTAAAGACGGAGGGACAGGAAGTTCCTGACCGCGCCTTCGAGGAAGCTGCAAGACTCGCTGCCTACTATTCCAAAGGCCGGGAACAGGATAAGGTGGAAATTGACTATATCCAGAAAAAACACGTAAAAAAACCGGTCGGTGCCAAACCCGGATTTGTGGTCTATTATACCAACTATTCCATGGTAATCGACACCGACATTTCGGGACTGAAAGAACTTTCCTGAATCATGGGTCTGTCACCCCGTAGAATCCACCTGCACCAGGATTATTGTATCAGCGTCACAGTCCGGCCGTCTGACAGGACTGTGACTGTTCCCTCATCCGTATATAAGACCCGGCAGCCGGACTTTATCATAAGTTCTATGGTCTTATCGTCCACCCGGGCACGTTCCTTTCCGGCTGTCAGGATTACATAATCCGGCCTCGCTATCTCAAACAGATCCGGCAGTTTCTTATTATAATCCCCGTGATGCGGCATCTTGATCAGATCATAATGCTCTTCGCCGGCCTCAGATTCCATAAATTCACCGGTTCGCTTTTTCAAGGCATCTCCCATCAGCAAAAAGCCGGTTTCCCCACAGTTCACTGTCGTAATCAGGGAATAATTATTGTCGTCCTCATAATCATCCTCATCCGGTGCATCCACCACAAATTCAATGCCGTCCAATGTGAAGCTGTAATCCTTCACCAGACGCCTCTCCTCTGTTTTTACCTGTATAAGCGCCTCTGTCAGGGCCTGGTATGCTTCTGAATCCTTCTCATGCTCCGGCATCAGTACACACCCCACTTCATATTCTGAAAGCAGCACCGCCGCGCTGCCGATGTGATCCTTATCAAAATGACTCAGAATCAGATAATCAATCTTCTCTGCCTGCCGCCTGTCAAGATATGCACAGATCAGATCCGCATCATCGGCATCCGCCGCATCATTGACCACCACATGATCTTTCGTTTCTATGATAATACAGTCCGACTTCCCTGTATCCAGAAAAGTCATTCTCAACATGCTGTCCGTCTCACCTGTTATGCCCGCTGTATCTGCGGAAATAACAGTCCTGCTGTCATCCGGCTGTCCCGCCGCCCCGGCACAGCCTGTTAATGAAATAAGCATCCCCGCAATAAGCACAAAGTACCGCCCTGTTTTTTTCATGCAAACCTCCGTTATCTCTCCAAACACTCCACACAACTATAGTAATATAAAACCACCCCGGTTTCAAACCCAAAAACAGACAGACCTTTCACGAAGCCTGTCTGTTTGTCCTTTTTTATTTTGCCGCTGTTTATCCTCAGCCAGATTGTTCCTACAAAGTCTTTGAGGAAAACAGATCCTTCACATGATCGATCTCTGCCTGTGTGGCTTTTGCTGCCGGCACATAATAAGATTTCTCCCGTGCGATCTGGTACAGTTCCTCCTGTGACTGCTCACAGGCATTACGAAACTGCTTCAAAGTCTGCTTCAGATCCTTATTCTCTGTCTGGGCGATCATCTCTCCGAAACGCACCAGTTCTCCGTTGATACCCGTCAGAGTATCTGCTACCATTGTCTTTTCATTCAACTGCATGATAGACTCCTTTCTGCTGTGATCATCATTACCCTGTTACTGTAAAAACTCCATCAACTGCTGTTTGTTCTGCATCGCCGACTGTGCGCCTTTCTCAAAGAACTGCTTCACTTTGGTGTCAGATGCACACTCTGCATATTCTTTCATCTTGCAGTGTGTTACATCATAGCCGCCCATAAGATGACGAAGGTTCTGTAAGTCCAGCTCTGATAAGTTTGCCATATTCTTCCCTCCTAAAAAATAAATGATTGTCCTTTACAGTATGAGCCGTCGGACAATCATTTATTCTTTCTTCCGGGATTTCTTTTTGTTTTGCCGTTCCTGGATTTTTTCCTGCGTCTGCGCCTTTTTTTCTTTTTCACGCGCTTTCGTTTTGTTCCCTCCGGCAGAAGATGCAGCTTATGTGCCAGGTGAACCAGCAACATTCCTTTGGGAAAAGCCGCAAGTTCTTCTTCACTCACACCGCCTATCAACAGAAGAATTGCAAAGTAAACACAGGCGCCCACACCGATAGCCACAAGCAATACCACCCGGCTCACCGGTATCAGGAGCATCAGCCCATGATAGACACCAAAAGCCACAGCCCCCATCAGCATCGCCGAAAAGAGCGGTTTCAAGAACATTTTTACAATATCCATCCGATAATCAAGATTTCTGCGGACTGACCACTGGTTGAGCAGACACATTACCAGAGAATAAATAATG
This sequence comes from bacterium 0.1xD8-71, assembly GCA_003612405.1. Lineage (GTDB taxonomy): Bacteria > Bacillota > Clostridia > Lachnospirales > Lachnospiraceae > UBA3282. Next base: position 84,897 of record RAYR01000015.1, on the reverse strand, counting down.
TTGGCGCAGGCCAGGGCATAAAGATCCAGATCTGTATAAAAAAGTAATAATACCAGACCAACTACCTGGATCACCAATGCAATCCCCGCATGGAACACCGGCGTATTCACCTTGCCGATTCCCTGCAAGACCGCGTTTGTCAGGGTCGAGAGACCGTAAAGCACAATCGTCACCGCCAGTGCCGCGAGAAGTCCCGATGCCATATCCAGGGCTTCCTTCTGGGGAAAAATGAACTGCATGATCGGTTTGGGAAGCACCGCCATACCTACCATGGCCGGAATGGCAATCAGCATGGTCATCTGGATTGCCTTGGAAACCTGCCTGCGGGTCTGCTCAAAACCTCCTCTGGCAAAAGAAGCCGAGATTCCGGGAATCATGGCCGAGGACATTGCCGAGGCTATGGCTATGGGAATATTGACCACCGCAATCGCCTGAGTAGCAAATATGCCATAATGATTGGAGGCTATCACATCATCCACATGCTTAAAATCCATAATATCATAATATATAGTCATATTGATAACCGTGGAACAGTTATAAATAAATGTGCTGAGAATGAAAGGCGTGACAATGGTAAAAATAACTTTAAAGATTTCCCGATAGGATTCCTCATGCCAGCTTTGGTCCCGCTCCACCCGCCTGTGAATGATCTTCCGGTTTAACCGGTACATGGCAAACATAAAAAGCAGCCCTGTCACCACGCCGGCACCGGTTCCGACCGCACTGCCCGCAGAGCCGTAAACAGCACGGGTAGTACTGTCTTCATCTATCACCAGACCAATCAGAAAATGTGCTGCCAGGATACTGACTGCCGCGTTCATGATCTGTTCTAAGACCTGGGAGATAGAAGTATGCAGCATGGAACTGTGAGCCTGGAAATATCCCCGCAGAACACCCAGAAATCCGGAAAAGAAAATGGTTGGTGAAAGAACCCTGAGTGCCACCACCGCATTGGGGTTCTCCCGCACCAGCAAAGGTGCTCCCACAAAAGTTAAAATGGAAGCTGTACCGCCCACAATAAGCACATAAAAAAGCGCACAGATAAATACTCTCTGGGCATTGCGGTATTCCTTAAAGGCAAGTCTCTGGGCAATCACCTTGGAAATCGCCGAGGGGATACTGTAAGAAGAAATGAGAAGAATAATCGTATATATATTGATCGCTGCGCTGTAATAGCCATTACCTTCAATACCGATGATGCTAAGAAGCGGGCTCCTGTAGATCAGGCTGATCACCTTGACAAGCATACCGGCTGCCGCCAGGATGCCGGCCTGGAACACGAAGGTATTTTTTTTCTTTGGTTGTTCCATGTGCTTTCTACCCACTCCTTTCCGTTTATGCGCGCAAAACGGAAACAATCCATCTACATGGATTATTTCCGTTTCCTGAATATCTGTTTACGACTTTTATCCGATCAGCCAATCATACATTTCCTGATATTTTCTCGCCGATACCTGCCAGGAGAAATCTGCCGCCATGCCTCTGTCTACGATCTTATTCCACTCCCGTTTCTTATCGTAGTAAATATGCTCCGCGTAACGAATCGTTCCCAGCATTTCATGGGCGTTATAATTGGTAAAGCTAAAGCCCGTACCGCTTCCCTCATACTCATTGTATGCCTGTACCGTATCTTTCAGACCACCCGTCTCCCGTACGATCGGTACAGTTCCATAACGCAGCGACATCAACTGACTTAATCCACAAGGCTCAAATAAGGACGGCATCAGGAACGCATCGCTGGCTGCATAAATCTTATGGGAAAGGGCATCCGAATAATAAATATTCGCCGAAACCTTGCCATGGTATTTCCAGTCAAAATGACGGAACATATTCTCATATTGTTCTTCGCCGGTGCCCAGCACAACAATCTGTACATTATCCTGACAAAGCTCATCCATCACATAAGCGATCAGATCGAATCCCTTCTGTCCCGTCAATCTGGATACAATGCCGATGAGCATCGTCTTGTCATCCTGATTTAACCCCAGCTCCGCCTGAAGCGCACGCTTATTCTTAATCTTTTCCTTACGGAAATTAATGGCATTATATTGAAACTCAATATTTTTATCCGTCTCCGGATTAAACTCCTCATAGTCAATTCCGTTCACGATACCGCGCAGGTCTCCGGCCCTGGCGCACAACAGACCGTTCAGCCCTTCGCCATAGAAAGCAGTCTTGATTTCCTCCGCATAGGTATCGCTGACCGTGGTGATTGCATCTGCATACACCAGGCCGCCCTTTAAGAGATTGGCATCCTTATAGGCCTCCAGTTTGTCCGCTGTGAAGAAGTAACCGGGAAGTCCGGTAATCTCCTTAACCTCCTTCACACTCCATTTCCCCTGGAACTTCAGGTTATGGATCGTCATCACGGTCTTGATGCCTCTGTAGAACTCACCGCCCTGGAAACGTTCCTTCAAATATACCGGAATCAGACCGGTCTGCCAGTCATGACAGTGAATCAGGTCCGGCCTAAAGTCAATCACCGGCAGGATACACAGTGCTGCTTTACAGAAAAAGGAATATTTCTCTATCTCGAATAAAGCATTGTCACTATAGGGCTGAAAACCGTTAAAATAGCTCTCATTGTCAATGAAGTAATACTTCACGCCGTCTACCTCGGCCTCTAAAATACCCACGTACTCTTCTTTCCAATGAAAATCCATGTAAAAATGCGTTTTGTATGTGAGTTTATCCTTCATCTCCTGCTTCATACAGGTATACTTGGGGAGTATGACTCTCACATCAAAATATTCCTTATCAATACATTTGGGTAAGGAACCTACCACATCAGCCAACCCGCCTGTTTTAATAAAAGGTACGCCCTCTGATGCAACAAATAATATTTTTTTCATGATAACCCTCCAACTATAAATTGCCAGCTCTGCATGGGTAGCGCGCACGAGCTCCTACACCATAGTATACAATATTTTGCGTGGCAATAAAAGGATTATTTTGAAAATTAACGGCGATATTGTAATCTGATTTTATCCGCAATCAGGGCAATAAATTCCGAGTTGGTCGGCTTACCTTTCCCTGTGTTGATCGTATATCCAAAAAGCGCATCCAGTGTCTCCATCCTCCCTCTGGACCATGCCACCTCGATGGCATGTCTGATGGCACGCTCCACCCGGCTGGGTGTGGTCTGATACTTCTTGGCGATGGTTGGATACAGGATCTTGGTGATGGAACCAAGCATCTCCACATCTTCTACCGACATCATGATGGCTTCCCGCAGATACTGATATCCCTTGATATGCGCAGGTACACCAATCTCATGAATCATATCCGTCACATCCTTTTCCAGATCTCTTACGACAGATTCCGTCACGGCCGGCACAGCTCCTGCTGCCATCTGATCCGTCTCTGCGGACGGAACGGTAATCATAATCTGGAATTCTTTATTCGTGCTTATCAGATTATTTATAATCCGGTAAAACTGCTCCTGATCCCGTGTCGCTGTCACATTTAATGTCTCCATTTGCTTCCTCCGTTTTCCCCTTTTACTACTGACCGTCTTCTGTTTTCTTCCGGTTCATTTCCATTATAAACAATAGTCAGTGTCTGGGGAACATTTAGGCATCGCATGACTATGCCTCGGGAGACCTTCTTCCATATCCGGTAACAATAGCGATTACCAGAATCACCAACATACAGATGGAATAATAGTTCACGAAAGGAATCTGTGCCGGTGCTACCGCAAACGCTTCCCCGAACTGCGCCGACTGCTGCGCCGGGATCACACAATGCACTGTCCAGGGTGCCAGAAAGCAGAACACACATCCCGTACAGTCTAAGAGATTCGCCCTGCGGTAACGATCCACGCCCGCCTGTTCTCCGATCTCATTTACCAGATCCCCCAGGGCCACGATTGCCACAGATATAACACCTGTAATCATACTTAAAATTCCCGTTGAGAGTACAATGGTTGCCTCCGTACTCCGTTCACTTTGGGCAAAACGCTGCAACAGAGTCCCCACTTCTTCAAACAAACCGCTCTTTTCCATAACACCAAGCAGGGCGAAAACAGCAATCAGCATGGCCACCGTCCCCGCCGTCCCGCCGATGGCCTCCGTCACCAGACCCGATACGGCAAAACCGCCCGGAAAAGCCACCAGATCTTCTACCCTGTAGATGCCGCTCACCAGTCCGGCTGCCGCACCCGCCAGAATCCCATAAGACAGGGCCGTAATCAAGTGTTTCCGCAGCAGACAGAGTGCCACAATGGTAACCGGCACCACCAGCATGATCAGACTAAGCGGCCTGACTGCCGCCTCCTGCATGGTCTCATCCAACAGCCTGTCCTCTCCTGTCCTGGTAAAGAGCAGGAAAAGAACAAGAGCACCTACTGCCGCCGGAATACTGTAACGCATCCTTGTCCTGACCACCGTCCCTAAGTCTGCGTGCTGGGTGGAGGAAGAAGCGATGGTTGTGTCAGAGATAGGGCCCAGATTGTCCCCAAAAGCAGCCCCCGATACAATAGCGCCAAGCATATACTGCGGTGCCGCCCCGGCCATGACCCCCACCGGGAACAGAATCGGGATGACCACAAAATAAGTCCCCACCGATGTGCCTGTGGAAAATGCCAGCAGGCAGGTAATCAAAAAAGCCGCCGCCACAAACCATCTGCCGGTAAGCCCGACAGCCACCACATAATTGGCAATGGTCTGCACCATACCGCTCGCAGAAATCAGCTTCCCGGAAACTGCCGCCAGCATCACCGCCAGCACGATCACCGCGAACATTGGTTTACATAATCCATAGACAATCGCCTCACCATAAGCCTTATCATCTCTGGCAAAAAGAGCGCCCACAACAAGCGCCGCAAAAAAGGCTATCACATAGCCGTTCACATTAGACTGGCTGCATGCGGCCCACAAAATCATGCAGGCTGCCGTAAGAAGCGGTACCAGCCTGCCAAAAGCTCCCAGTTTAAATTCCAACCGTCCTGTCTGCCTGTTCATATAGATTCCCCCATACTATTTTCTGCTTTCACAATGATATCTGCAAAATTGTACCATATGAGAGAAAATATTTCCAGTCATGTCAATGCGTCAGCATTTCTTCAATAAAGATTCCATACCCTCTGGTGGAATCATTCACCAGCACATGAGTCACAGCTCCTGCCAGTTTGCCGTTCTGAATGATGGGACTGCCGCTCATTCCCTGAATAATACCGCCTGTGAGCGTCAGCAGTTTCTCATCCACTACCTGAATGACAATCCCCCGGTTCACATTTTCATGTTCCAGATTCACTTCCACAATCTCCACATCATAAAACTCCGGTTCTCCGGAAACAGAGCAGATGATCTGTGCCGGCCCCAGTTCAATCTCCTGCTTTAGGGCAATCGGAATCGGTTCGTAGCCCGTATCTTCCATACGGCTTTCATCGCACACCCCGAAAATGCCTTCCGCTGTATTCTCGGTAATCTCACCGATCACATTGTCACTGTCATATTCAATAAAGCCTGTCAACTCTCCCGGTGACCCATTGGCGCCTCTGGTAATCCCCACAATTTCCGTCCGATATAACATTCCCTCTTCCAGATTCATCAGAATAGAAGTGTCCACATCGTTGATTCCATGCCCCAGAGCTCCAAAAGTATGATCTGTTCCCTCATAAGTCATGGTGCCGATTCCCTGGGCGTTGTCCCGTATCCATATTCCCATCTTCCATTCACTGCTCTTATTCATGTCAGGCTCTATCATAACATTCGTTATTTCATTATTTCTCTTAATGGTCAATACCATATCCTTTCCTTCAGACTCTTCCACGAGTCTGATAAACTGCTTCTTATTCTCCACCGTCTCTCCATCAATCTCCAGGATATAATCTCCTTTTTGCAACACATATTTGGCGGGTGATACCGTTTCTCCGTCACTGTTCTCAAACTCTCCGATTCCTACCACGAGCACACCGTTGGTTTTCACATAGATACCGATCGGAATACCGGAGGGAATCAGCATCTTATCCTGAATCACCTGGATATCTACATTCTTATAAGGAAGAACACCGAACAGCTTCAGATCCATTTGATAAGTATCAATCTCATTCGCTCTGACTTTTACCGTATGTGCAAAATCTACGTGGATACTTCTTGCAGCATCATCCTCTCCCAATGCCCCGGTATCTGCCAGTTCCGTCACGGAGGCTGCCTGTGCCGCTTCCTCCCTCACGCGGTAAATCTCCCCCGATACAGGAACCCGGAAATCCAGTTCCTGCTCCACACCTGCGCGGACTTTAATGGTGGAGGGAATCTTATCCCAATAGACAAAGTAAATCGTCACAATCAGTGCTGTCACGCCTGCAAAGAGTAAAAGATATAAGAAGCCTCTGTATTTTTTTTCCTGTTGTCTGGTCATATATATCAATTCGCTCAATTTTATCATTCCTCGTCTTTCCTATTTTCTTAACAGAAAAAGGACACACATTAGAGTATGTCCTTTCTAGTATATGAAAAATCTGATTTTTTAATTTAATATTGTTTTGTTTTTCTTGCCAAATCTTTCATTTCTTCGGCGTTTTTTAAAACATTCTCCGTAATCACCGCGCCCCCCAGCATCCTGGCCAGTTCTTCCACGCTCTCCCTTTCCTGAAGTCGTCTGATTTCTGTGATAGACCGGTCGTTTATAACCTGTTTTTCTATATAAAAATGAGAATCCGCCATAGCCGCAATCTGTGGAAGATGGGTAATACAGATCAACTGATGACTCTTTCCCAGAATCCCCATTTTTTCCGATACTTTCCACGCTGTCCTGCCGCTGATTCCTGTATCAATCTCATCAAATATCAGGGTCTCAATCTCATCCTTATCAGCCAGTACTGTCTTAAGCGCCAGCATAATACGGGAAAGTTCGCCACCGCTGGCTACCTGTGTCAATTCCTTTAAGGCTTCTCCCGTGTTCGTGGAAATCAGAAAGGTTACCTGATCGTATCCGTTCTCTCCCATCCGCTCCGGATTCGGCGTTACCTGAATCTGAAACGACACATGATCAAAATTAAGATCCTCCAGTGCCTGCCGCATCTTATCCGAAAGGACAGCGGCATTTTTGACTCGAATCTGTGAAATTTCCTCACACAGCATCAGCACTTCTTTATTTAAAGTATCTGCTTTCCGGGACAATTCCATACGGTAAGCATCATAATCCTGATATTTGGCGAGGCTGTTCTGTGCCTGATCATAATAGGCGAGAATCTCCTCCACAGTATTTCCATATTTTGACTTTAAATGATTCAAAAGATTCAGACGTCTCTCTGTCTGGTCAAAGAGCTGTGCATCAAACTCTAAATTGGAGAGATACTCCGCCATGGCCCTGTTATAATCATTGAGCAGTCCATCCATATCCAACAGCTGTTTTTCAAATTCCTGTAAGGCCTCATCATAGGCAGACACGCTGCGGATTTCCTTTAATGCCCGTCCCATCAGGCTTCCCATGCCATTATCTTCATACCCGCACAGGGCATGGACATTCACGGCCGCCTCCTTAATTTTCTGGGCATAGAGCATTTTCTGGTAAGACTTCTCCACCTGCTCATCCTCTCCCGCCGTCAGCCCGGCCTCCTCAATCTCCTTACATTCAAATTCGGCAAGGGCTGTCTCCCGCCTGCGGGTCTCCTCATCCATTTCACTGACCGAGAGCTCTTCCTGTATCTGTTTATACTGCCTGTAAACCTCTCTGAGCGCTGTCCTGGAAGCGTCCAGTTCCTCCCCCGCATAGGCATCCAGAATTTCCATCTGTTTTGCCGCCTGCAATAAGGACTGGTGTTCATGCTGTCCATGTATATCAATCAGGATTTCCGCAAGCTGCTTAAGCTGTCTGGCTGTCACAGTTTCGCCGCACACCTTGCACACACTGCGGTTTGGCATGATCTTTCTCTGTAAAATGACCAGCCCATCCTCCACAGGCAGTTCCAGCTCCTGAATGGCCCCGCGCTGCTTCTCATTCTCCACATCAAAGACCAGTTCCACCAGTGCATACTCCGCACCGGAACGTATCATTTCTTTATCTGCTTTGGCTCCCAAAGCCAGGTTAATGGAACCGATAATAACAGACTTTCCGGCACCAGTCTCTCCTGTCAGGATATTAAGACCTTCTCCGAAGGATACTTCCGTCTCATCAATCAGCGCCAGATTTTTCACATGTAAACTCTGTAACATTTTTATCCCCGTCCCCTGAAAGTAAATTTGCTGCGCAAATTAACTTTACGAGATCTGCTTCGCAGCCTCGGATATAACCAAATAGTTTCCTTTTAGTATAAAGAGAAGTCAGCGGGTTACCAGACGGCCGATTTTATCCATCACCGACTCCGCGTCCTTCTCACTGCGCATAGCCATCATCACAGTATTATCCCCCGCAATACAGCCCACAATCTCCTCAATCTTTAAGGCATCCACAGCCGCAGCTACCGCCATTGCCATACCGGACACCGTCTTTAAGACCAACAGGTTCTGTGCCAGTGCCATGGACACATATCCTTCCTTCAGCACCCTGCTGTATTTATCTCCCAGATGAGATTCCTCCTGGGTAAAAGCCACATATTTCTGCTGTCCCCTCCCATTGGGAATCTTGGAAAGCTTCAGTTCCCTGATATCCCGGGAAACCGTGGCCTGCGTAACCTCATATCCGCTCTGCCGCAGACGGTCCACCAGCTCTTCCTGCGTCTCTATCTCATGTCTGGCAATCAATTCTATGATTTTTTCATGCCTTGCTTTTTTCATAGCTATTCCTGCACCTTTTCTATCGCCCTTCCCCTATTTTCTTATGAAGCACCGACAAAAAGCTCTCCGTGTTCAGCTTTAAAATCCCTGTGGTCTTATCGGCCCTGCGCACCACAATCCTGTCTCCTGTCTGGAGTGTAACCTTATGACTGCCGTCAAAATTAGCCTCCATTACCTGCCGGCAGCCATCCTTACCCTGGGGAATTGCAATCGCAATCTCATCCTCCGGGGCAAACACAATACTTCTGGTATTCAAAGTGTGCGGGCAGACCGGCGTCAAAAGAAGCATTTTCGCCCCCGGCTTTACAATCGGCCCTCCCGCAGACAGATTATAGGCGGTGGACCCGGTAGGGGTGGCCACAATCATTCCATCTGCACAATAAGCCGTTAAGAACTGTCCGTTGACATAGATGTGGAAGGTCAGTATCTGTAAAGAACTGCACCGGGAAATCACAATGTCATTGAGCGCATAATCTTCCTCTGTGCTATCCTGCTTCTCAACCCTGCCAGAGAGCATCATACGGTTCTCCCTGATAAAATCGTTCTTTAGCAATTTAACCAGGGCTTCCTCCACATGGGTGCTCTCCACTTCCGCCAGATAACCCATGCTGCCCAGATTAATTCCCAGAAGGGGAATATCGCTGTCCATCATATTCCTGGCCGCCCGCAGCATGGTGCCGTCTCCTCCCAGTACAAGCGCACATTCAATCTCCTGGCCGCTGCAATGCATAAGAGCCTGCTTTTCGTTCTTGACACAGACTGCCCTGGCGCCATGACTCTCAATATAATTTACAATTTTTTGGGTTATGCCGCCCTGTGGGTCTTTCACCTCGTTGGTGATCAGATAAAACATTTTCATCCGCTATTTTGCCTCATCCAACTTATCATGCGCCTCTGCAACCACCTGCCGGATACACTCTGTCATCTCCTGTTCATGAGATAATCCGCTCTTTTGTGTTAATAGTGTATCCAAGGCAGTTAAGGCCTCTGCTTCTGTCATGGAACTGACCGTTTCCGGAACAGACGTCCTTTTTTCAATCCATAACAGATACTCTATGTTACCTTCAGGCCCCTTCACCGGCGAATAAGTGAGCCCGCCAACTGTAAATCCTATCATATCGGCATAGTCGATTACCTTATGCACCACCTCTGCATGCACTTCCGGCTCCCGCACCACACCCTTTTTACCTACTTTATCCCTGCCTGCCTCAAACTGCGGTTTGATCAGACATACCATATAACCGTTCTCATGCAGCAGATTCCTTGCCGGAATCAGAATCTTCGTCAGAGAGATAAACGATACATCCACCGAAGCAAAATCCACCTTTTCCGGAATCTCCCTGTCCGTCACATATCTGAAATTGGTTTTCTCCATGCAGATTACGCGCGCATCGTTTCTAATCTTCCAGGCAAGCTGGCCATGTCCCACATCAATTGCATATACCCTGGCGGCGCCGTTTTGCAGCATACAGTCCGTAAACCCGCCTGTGGAAGCGCCGATATCCATACATACCTTATCTTGCAGAACAATGGGAAACTGTAAAAGCGCCCGCTCCAGTTTGAGCCCGCCGCGGCTCACATATGGCAAAGGATTTCCCTTCACCTCAATCTGTATTTTATTCTCGTCAAACGTGGTACCCGCCTTGTCCTCCCGCTGACCGTTCACAAAGACATTTCCTGTCATAAGAAGCGCCTTTGCCTTCTCCCGGGACTGCGCATAGCCTTGTCTGACCAGAATCACATCCAGTCTTTCTTTCATAACCCCTGCTCATCCGTCATCGTTCTAAACTTTGCCCTGACCTTTTCCACTATGGAAACGGCATCAATACCAATCTCCTGCTTTAACAGTTCCACATTACCATGTTCCACATATTCGTCCGGAATTGTGATGCTCAGCACCTTTGTGGATACGCCAAGGGAACTTACATACTCCCTGACCTTCTCCCCATAGCCGCCGCTGGCTACATTCTCTTCCATTGTCACAATAAGCCGGTGTCCTGCACAGGCTTCCCTGACTGCCTCTTCATCTATCGGCTTCACAAATCTGACATTCGTCAGGGAACAGGCAACCCCCTGTTCTATCAACTGCTCCCGTACCGTCAGCGCCACTTTGACCATACTTCCTACCGCCAGGAGCATAATATCTTTCTCCCGATAAATAGCCTCACTCTTTCCATACACAATGGGAGCACGGTTATTCTTGAGACCGTCAAACGCCTCTCCTCTTGGATAGCGGATTGCCATGGGTCCTCCAAAGGCAAGCGCAAATTTGATCATATCAGAAAGCTCCCACTTATTCTTGGGTGCCATAATATGCATATTGGGTATGGAAGACAGATACGATAAATCAAAAATACCCTGGTGTGTCTCCCCATCACTTCCTACCAGACCTGCACGATCAATACAAAATACCACCGGAAGATTCTGAATACACACATCATGCAGAATCTGATCATAGGCCCGCTGCAAGAAAGAAGAATAGATAGCCACAATCGGTTTTAAACCGCCTGCCGCCAGTCCGGCCGCAAAAGTCACCGCATGTTCCTCCGCGATTCCCACATCAAAAAACCGTTCCGGATACATGTTTCGGAAACGCTTTAATCCCGTACCGTCAGGCATAGCAGCAGTGATTGCCACCACCTTCTCATCCCGTTGCCCCAGCTTGCACATGACCGTGGAAAAAATGTCCGTATAATTTGCCTTCATCCTGGGTGCACTCGGAATCCCGGTCTCAATATCAAAAGGCTCTGCCCCATGAAATCTGGCCGGATGCCTCTCCGCCGGTGTATAGCCTCTTCCCTTCTGGGTAATCACATGGACAAGCACCGCCTTCTTGACCTTCCGTGCTTCCTTCAGCATATGTACCATTTCCGGGATGTTGTGTCCATCCACCGGGCCAAGATAAGTGATCCCCATATCCTCAAAAAACATACCCGGCACCACCAGATGCTTAAAGCTGCTCTTGGCGCGCCTGATCTGAGACACCACTTTGTCACCATATTTAGATTTACCGTGCAGGGAATTATAGACCCCCTCTTTTAAGCCAAGATAAGTATCCGCTGTACGGATATTATTCAGATATTTGGAGACACCGCCCACATTCTCAGAAATAGACATGTTATTGTCATTCAGTACAATAATAAAGTTCGTCTCAAGACGGGATGCATTGTTCAAGGCTTCATAAGCCATGCCGCCCGTAAGAGAACCATCGCCGATCACAGACACGATTGTCTGACTGCCTCCCTGAATATCCCTGGCCTTTACCATGCCAAGTCCAGCTGATATGGAAGTGGAACTATGCCCGGTATCAAAACAGTCACAGTCGCTCTCCTTGCGCTTTGGGAAACCGCTCATGCCGCCAAACTTACGCAGATTGACGAATCCGTCCCGTCTGCCTGTGAGGATCTTATGAGTATAGGACTGATGTCCCACATCCCAGATCAGCTTATCTTCCGGCAGATCCAGAAACAGATGCAGCGCCATTGTCAGTTCCACGGCTCCTAAATTAGATCCCAGATGACCGCCTGTCACACTGATGGTCTGTATCAGAAACTGTCTGATTTCCTCCGCCAGAACACCATAATCCTCCGGTGCAATCTGCTTAATATCATTTGCCTGTTCAATCTTTTCTAATAACATGGTATGCCCCTTATTTTTCTCTGTAGATCAACTGTTCCACCAATTCTTCCAGAAAGAGATTCCGCCTGGGAAAAGATTGCAGAATGACAATCGCCTCCCGGGATAATTCTTCCACCTGTTTTCTGGATTCCTCCAGGCCATGCATGGAAACATAAGTGAGTTTATTATTTTTTTCGTCACTTCCCACGGGCTTGCCCAGCACTTCCAGACTACTGGTCACATCCAGGATATCATCCTGAATCTGAAATGCTATACCGATATTATAAGCACACTTCTCCAACTGAGAAACTGCTTCGTCATCCGCTCCTGCCAGTACCGCGCCGATCATCATCGCTGCCTGAATTAAAGCCGCTGTCTTATGCTCATGAATATAGAGAAGCATGTCTTTGGTCACATCCTCCCCCAGTTCTTCCGCCCTAAGATCTGCGCACTGTCCGCCGATCATGCCATAAATACCGGCCTTTCTCCCAAGAATCTGCAAAGCCCGCGCAACCCTCTGGTATTCCGCCGTCTCCGATGCATAATCAAAGGCCGAAGCCGCCGTCTCAAAAGCATAATTGAGCAGACCGTCCCCTGCCAGTACCGCCATTCCTTCCCCATAGACAATATGAGTGGTCTTACGGCCCCTGCGATAATCATCATTATCCATAGCCGGCAGATCATCATGCACCAGCGAATAGGTATGAATACATTCCAGGGCCGTCATAAAACGTGCAAGACTCTCTCCTGTATCGCCAAACAGCGCCGCTGTCTCTGCCATCAACATGGGACGCAGTCTTTTGCCGCCCCCTGAAACCGCATAATGCATGGCCTCTGTCACTGTGCGTTGATACCCTTCCTCTTTGGGAAGATATACCTGAATCATTGCCTCGATCTGTCCGGTCTTTTTGCGTAACTCTTCCTTAAAATTCATCTAAGCCACCATCTTCATTAATCTGTAGTACCTTTTTTTCCACCTGATCAATTGTTGCATTACAGTGCTGTAACAGTTTCATTCCCCTGTTATACTCAAGAAAAGACTCTTCCAGCGTAATGTCTTCCGCCTCCAGGCGCGCAATCACCTCTTCAATCTGCTCAAAAGTCTCCTCTAAGGATAACGGCCGTTCTTTTTCTTCTTCCTGCATGATACTATCCTTGCTCTTCATTCTGCTCCTCCAAGTACTCTTCCGTCTCTTTCCCTGTCACAGATGCCCTGATACGGCCGTCCTTCACATAGACTGTAATCTGGTCCCCCACAGCAGCCTGCTGCACACTGGATAATGTCTTCCCTTCTGTATCCGCCACATACGAATATCCCTGATTCAGTTTATCCAGGGGTGACAATCCTTTCATCTGTTCCACATAAAGCGCCAGCCTGTGTTTTCTGTTCATCAACTGACTCTCCATCACATTCTGCAATCTTTCCTCTAAAGATAACGCCTGTGTCCTTTTCATCCGGATCATATTCACCGGACTGACATATTTTAATCTCACCCCATACTGCTCTGTCTCTCTGCGCATACGCTGAATCACAGTACTGCACAGATGCTGCATTGTATATGCATATTCGGCAAGTTTATCCTCCATCTGCCCAATATCATAGACGGCAAGTTCCGCTGCCGCCGAAGGCGTAGGAGCCCTAAGATCCGCCACAAAATCTGCAATGGTAGTATCCGTTTCATGTCCAACTGCTGAAATCACGGGAACACAGCAGTCAAAGATTGCCTGTGCCACCGCCTCCTCATTGAAGGCCCAGAGATCTTCGATGGAGCCGCCGCCTCTGCCCACAATGATCGTATCCACACCCTGCCTCTCCAATGCCCGTATCCCATTGATAATACTGGGAACTGCCGCCTCTCCCTGCACAATCGCAGGATAAAGAATAATCTGCACATAGGGATTTCTTCTTGTGGCAATATTAATGATATCCCGCACTGCCGCGCCTGTGGATGCCGTTACGACCCCCAGTGTCCTGATATAGCGCGGAATCTGCTGTTTATACTGGGCGGCAAACATCCCCCGTTCTTCCAGTTCCCGTTTCAGCCGCTCATACCGCTCATAGAGTGCTCCCGCGCCATCCAGGGAAATCTCTCTGGCATAAAGCTGATATTTGCCATCCCGCTCATAGACATCCACACTGCCACTCACGACTACCTGCTGTCCTTCGGCCATCTGAAACGTCAGGCCCTTGCGGGAAGACGCAAACATAACGCACGCTATTGTTCCTTTTATATCCTTTAATGTAAAATAAATATGTCCAGAGGGATGATATTTACAGTTGCTGACCTCTCCTTTAACCCGGATTGCCTGCAACATAAAATCCTGCGTGAACATATTTTTAATATAAGAATTGACCTGTGCAACTGTATATATATTCTGCATGGACACACCTGCCTTATGCAAATTTAGCCAGAATACCATTCACAAATCCGGAAGATGCATCCTGCCCAAATTTCTTGGCAAGTTCCACTGCCTCATTGATCGCCACACCTGTGGGAACATCCTCATCATAACAGATCTCATAGACTGCAAGTCTGAGAATCGTCAAATCCACTTTGCTCATTCTGGTGGTATCCCACCCTTCTGCCTTCTCGTTTAACCGGCAGTCAATTTCCGCAAGCTTTTCGGAAATCTTTCTGAACTTCCCGGATACATAGACCGCATCTTCATCCTGTGCCGCCTCTTCATCCTCGAAAAAGAGCTGTTCCTGCTCCGGCATATCTTCCATTTTGTTAAACTCTACGCGAAACAGTAACTTAAATATCTGCTCCCGCAACTCTCTTCTGCTCATATTGACTCCCGCTCTGCCTTATTTTTCCTTTGTCACATTAATTCCTGCAATACGGATATTGACATCCTGCACCTCTAAACCTGTCATGTTCTCTATCGCGCCCTTCACTTTATTCTGGACACGCTGACAGGTCGCCGGAATATTATATCCATACTCCATGGTGATGGCCAGTTCCACCTTTACCTTCTTATTTGACACATAAACCCTGGCACCCTTATAAAGGCTCCTGACACCCACCCTGTTTAACAGTTCATTGGTCATATTACCGGCCATAGCAGCCACGCCGTCCACCTCTGTAGCTGCCAGAGCCGCAATCATGGCTACCACATCATCCGCAATCTTTACGGTTCCGAATTTTTCATCTTCATTCAACACGTAGGAGTTTCTGGTTGTTTCCTGTTCCATAAGCAATAACCATACCTTTCTCTCATTTGGATTAAGTATATCAAAATTTCTGTTTTTTGCCTAGCCCTATTCCGCCTAAAGCCAGAAGCTCATACTATACTGCCTCTCGTTATCAGTATAGGACACTGCGCCGTCCGGACACTCCAGATATCGGAAAATTCCCTGTTCCAGAATCAGGGCTGTATGCATCTGACGATAAGTCTCGTAATCCGCACATTTTAACGTCACATAGGTATTGCCCTTCTCATAGCCTTCCTCAAAAATCTGTACCAGCCGTTCTTCATCCCACTCGGTAAAATAAACGCCCTCCCGCACATAGTAATTTGCTTCCATGGCCGTACATTCCGGCAGCTCCACCACATTATCCAACGTATGTGTCAGTTCCAGTTGTTTCGTGGTCACACACAGATAATCATAATTGATGGTCGGTATCTTCTCCTCCGGATAACTTTCCTTACCGCCCACTGCCTGATAGGAAGCATCACCCCAGGTAGCATCTACATAATAGTATTCCCCATCAATCCGCACCAGATTCCAGGCATGTCCTTCTCCGCCAACCACCCGGCCAAGCACCAGTGTGGCAAAGATATCCGCCTTATTCAGCAGATATTGCGTTGCCTTGGCATATCCCTGACAGACAGATTTTCCCTCAATAAATACGGAACAGATATTCTGATTATCCTGGGCTGTGGCATCATAATCAGTATGATGAATCAGATATTCATAGATATATTTTACCTTTGTGTATTCGTCTGCTCCCTCCGGCATACCCGCCAGACATTGGTTTACATAATTATCTATCTGAGCCTGTTTTTGTGCCACTTCGCTTTCAGAAAACCGATAGGTTCCTGTAAAAGTTACTTTTTTCAGCACATCTCCCAATGTATATTCCGTATAGCTGTAACCATCCACGTAGAATATTTCCGGATGATCATTCAACACACATTGAAACACATGAGCAATTTTTTCTTTATCAAAAATGGACAGCTTTACCTCCTGGCGGAAATTGACCAGGGCATCCAGGATTTCCAGATAGGCAATCTGTTCTCCCTCTGGCAGTTGCTGATAGGCATAGCAATTATCCAGTGATATCTCAATCTGGGCCCTTTCCTGCCGGATTACCTGTTCCTGCTCCTCAAGTTCTGTCTGTTCCGCTCCCAGATCAGTCTGTCTGTACAGATCACTCTCTTCATGGGGTAGTTGATGCCAGGCATAAGCCAATGCACCGGTCACCATCAACATCCCAACCAATAAAAAACCTGTTTTCTTCATAGGCTGATGCCCTCCTTCCCCCAAATCTGTCTCACATACACAGACCTGCTAATTCCTGCCAAACTCCGACAAAACCAGCCCCTCATTCCTGTCTAACGTCATACCGATACTCCACTGATTGACAAACAGCAGGAGAGGATTTCCTTTCAAATCTTTAATCTTCTTCATATCCGAAGTTCCCGTCAGCTTGTCCAGGTCAATCTCCTTATTCTCAATCCACCGGATATGTTCATAGGGAAGATTCTCCAGCTTAATCTCCACATTATATTCATTCTCCAGACGATACTTCAGGACATCAAACTGTAAGACACCCACTACGCCTACAATAATCTCCTCCATACCGGTATTAAATTCCTGAAAAATCTGAATGGCGCCTTCCTGTGCAATCTGCGTGATTCCTTTGACAAACTGTTTCCTTTTCATGGTATCCATCTGTCTGACTCTGGCAAAATGTTCCGGTGCGAACGTAGGAATCCCCTCATAGGCAAACTCTTCCTTCGGCATACAGATTGTATCCCCGATGGAAAATATGCCCGGATCAAAAACACCAATGATGTCTCCTGCATAGGCCTCGCTTAAAATCTTTCTCTCATCCGCCATAATCTGCTGCGGCTGGGACAAACGCATCACTTTCCCACCCTGTACATGTTTTACTTCCTCGCTCACATCAAACTTACCGGAACAAATCCGCATAAAAGCAATCCTGTCACGGTGCGCCTTGTTCATATTAGCCTGAATCTTAAAGACAAAAGCAGAAAAATCATGTTCCACCGGATCGATCAGTCCGATGTCCGCCCTGCGTGGAAGCGGCGTGGTCGTCATCTTTAAAAAGTGCTGCAAAAAGATTTCCACTCCGAAATTTGTCAGCGCAGAACCAAAAAATACCGGTGTCAGGTCTCCTGCCTGTATCTGCGCAAGATCAAAAGGTGCGCTGGCACCATCCAGAAGCGCAATCTCATCCATCAGCTGTGCCCTGTTCTCTGCCCCGATCTGCGCAGTGAGTGTCTCTTCTTCCACTACCGGAATCCTGGTAGCATGTCCTTCTTTTGTCCCTTTCTCCGTATCGGAATAAGTGATAACGCACTTACTCTCTCTTTCATAAACACCCTTAAAGTTTTTCCCGGATCCTATGGGCCAGTTGACAGGGCAGGTGGCGATGCCCAGCTCTTTCTCGATATCATCCAGAAGTTCAAAAGTATCGTTGGCATCCCTGTCCATCTTATTAATAAAAGTAAAAATCGGAATATGCCGCATAACACATACCTTAAAAAGCTTACGTGTCTGGGCCTCAACACCTTTGGAAGCGTCTATCACCATCACTGCCGAATCCGCCGCCATCAGCGTTCTGTAAGTATCCTCCGAGAAATCCTGATGTCCCGGCGTATCCAGAATATTGATGCAAAAGCCGCCATATTCAAACTGCAATACCGAAGATGTGACGGAGATACCTCTCTCCTTCTCTATCTGCATCCAGTCGGACACTGCATGTCTGGCTGTGGCCTTGCCCTTGACACTGCCTGCCAGATTAATCGCACCTCCATACAATAGGAATTTCTCTGTGAGGGTTGTTTTACCCGCATCCGGATGCGATATAATCGCAAAAGTCCTTCTTTTGTTAATTTCGTCCGCATAATTACCCACGTTTTTATCCTCCAAACCAACTTCTTGGTATAATCCCTTTGTGATGAATTTAAAACCGTCTCCCTCTCACGCTCACAACATGGATGTCCCGGCAAACTCAGGCCTGATTCCAAAATAAGCAAGCACCGTCGCACCGATATCTGCAAACGTCTGCCTGGTGCCCAGGTTGTCCGGCGCCACATGCTTTCCGTACATCAGAAACGGCGTGTGTTCCCTGGAATGATCTGTCGATACCGTATATCCCGGATCACATCCATGATCCGCCGTGATCATCAGAATATCCTCCTCGCCAAGCCTGTGCAGGATCTCCGGAAGCTTCTGATCGAAATAAGCAAGCGCCCGGGCGTAACCGTCAATATCATTGCGGTGGCCGTAAAGCATATCATAATCCACCAGATTCACGAAACAAAGCCCTTCAAACTCCCTGCCAAGGTACTCTAGGGTTCTCTCAATCCCTTCTTCATTACCCTTTGTATAGACGGCTTCCGTGATACCTCTGCCTGCAAAGATATCTTTGATCTTCCCCACGGATATGACATCCTTGCCCGCACTCTTAAGCTGATCCAACATGGTGACAGCAGGCGGCTCCAGGGAAAAATCATGCCGTCTGGGTGTTCTTGTATAGTTCCCGTTACCACCCACAAAGGGTCTGGCAATCACCCGGCCCACGCCGTGTCTGCCCTGTAAGATTTCCCTTGCCGTCTTACAGTACTCATATAAGGTCTCCACCGGCACCACATCCTCATGGGCCGCAATCTGGAATACACTGTCCGCGGAAGTATAAACGATCAGGTCTCCTGTCCGCACATGCTCATCCCCATAATCCCGAATGACTTCTGTGCCCGAATATGGCCTGTTACAAAGCACACCTCTTCCGGTTGCTCTCTGGAATGTCGTAAGGATTTCTTCCGGAAACCCTTCCGGATAGGTTGGCAGCGGCTGGCTCGACAGAATTCCTGCAATCTCCCAGTGTCCAATAGTGGTATCCTTTCCTTTGGACGCCTCCTTCATACGGGCGATTCTGGCCGTTGGTTCTTTCACACCCTCTCTGCAAGTGACACCCTCTATATTAAAAAGTCCCAATGCCTCCATATTCGGCATGAAAAATGCAGAGCTTGAGGACACGGAGCGCAGGGTATTTGTTCCTTTATCCCCATAAGCTTCCGCATCCTCCATCTCACCAATTCCAAAACTATCTAAAACGATCAAAAAAACTCTCTTCATCTTTTGCCTCCATCCTCTATGACCTTATCGCACCATATTATCGGGCTAAATGTCACACGAATATATAGTACCATAAAATCATCTACAATGCACCTACTTGTTACCGCCCTGGTATTTTCCCTGATGGCTTTGTCTTTAATTGGCATTGACCGTGCTGATGATAACCGCATCTGCACTGACACCTGTCTTGCGGATTACGATATCTTCAATCTGGGCCCGCTGTGCTTCGGTAAGTTCCTCCGTGTTCACCACCACATCCACACTGTCTCCGTCAATACTGACAACCGCATCACTGAACCCTTTGGCCTCTAACAGAATCTCTGCCGCTGTCTCCTTCTCCGCCACATCGGTCATGGAGATCATGCTGTTGACAGCCTCCTGCTTCTGGGTCTCACTGATATTTGCATTGTTGATGATCTCCAGGAGCGTCTCCTTATTCTGTGCCCTTGTCTGCTCCTTCTGGAGCTTCGCTCCGGATAGTTCAGAGGTCATACCTGCCGAAGTAAACACCGCTTCTCCCGGTACCTCATCCATCTGCTCTTCCGCCAATGCCTCTGCCAGTTCTTCATCCACACTGCCGCTGTCCACCATGGTGACATCTCCATCAAGACTTTCAATATCACCGGAAGCCTGCTCTATGTCCTCCTCAGACAGATCCATCAATGCCGCATAGTCTGATTCCTCTTCCGCAAGGACCGGATTCCCTCTGTCATCCATGGTAACACTGCCGTTTACCGACATAATCTCTTCCTCTGTAACTTTCGTGCCCGCAAAATTCAAGTAACCCGCTACTGCGATCATAATTGCAAGCGCTGTGATCATCATCTGGTTCTTCTTGATCATATTTTTCAATTTCTTCTCCCCTTCACTGATTATTGTTTTTCATCTTAACTATTGTTATTTTATTCATGTCTATATCAAATAATACCTGAATTGATTCGATTATATTCTGTCTCACCCGAGGTATGTCAGCCCCCTGTGCAATCACTACAACGCCCTCCACCGTAGGCGTTATGGTCTTGACCACATAAGGCACATCCTGTCCTCTCTCATCCACCGTATAAACCGTATTCTTCTCCATTCTGTTCTCTGTCATCCTGCGGCTGCCGCCTGACGCATCTGTCTCCGTTGTCTCTGAAATATCTTCCGTCCCGTCTTTGGCAAGTATCTTCTGCTCCGATTCCTTTAAGGTAATCAATACTTTCACCTGTCCTGCCCCTTCTATATATAGAAGAGACTCCTCCAGCTTCTTCTCCCATTCCCGTACATAATCCGCACTTTCATTCCCTGTAGCCGACTGCTTATGTTCACTTATCTTATCATCTGCCCTGTCCGATATATCGGACTTCACTGTACTCTTTTCAACAGGCAGGGAAATCACACACAAAAGCACCCCCAGGAGAATCACAATCAGACACTGGTCCTTGCGAATCTTCTTTCCCCCGGTCAGTCTGTTAAGCAGCTTCTTACCATCCTCCAACACATATCACCTCCACTCTGTCCGGCTCTATGCCAAGGATATTGGCAAAAATCTCCTGATACTTTGAAGCCTCCCCGGTCTCTTCCTTCTCTCTCTCGTCCCCAATCACAATCTCCTCTACCAGCACCGGTTCCACAATCTCTTCCCGTACTTGGCCCATCACAACTTCCACCCGCTGAAGCTGCGGCTCGTAGCTTTCACCATATTCTCCGGATACACTTCTTCCAAACACCAGGGATACTGATTTTACACAATAAGCTCCGCCAGAAACTTCTTCATTTAATCTGGATTTAACTTTATCCTCCATTTGTTCAATCGTCTTACCATGAATTCCTGCCGTCTGAGGATTCCATAGATTTTCTCCCTCATATTCCTGTACAATCTTCTCCATCCCCGTCTGCCATTCCACTTCCAGTTCTCCCTGCATGGAAAGAAAGGGCCGCATAAACAAAAACAATATAATAACACTCGATATTACTTTGATGTATTTTTCATACTGCCTACCCGGCGAAAAATGTATGACTGCCTGTGCTGCAATCATAAAAATGCCTATTCTTCTGATGTTTTCAAGCATCGCATCCTTCCTTTCCGGCCAGTCTGCCTCCCTGTTGCATGAAAGCGCATCACATCATATTTCTGCCTGTCGTATAAGTAATAATTGCTATCTGGATTACAAACATGCCCACGGAAGCCAGGGCAATTTTTAATAACATCAGGTTACCGTCTCCCACCCGGTTTGCGCAGTTTGTCATCCGCCTGTCACTGACAATCCCGATCAGCGCTGCACTCAGTTTGATCACACAGGACAAAAGCGCCAGTTTCAATAAGGGAATACCGCACAGCACGATCAGTACCAGCGTAATATAGATACCAATACTGTTCTTGACCAGTACTGCCGATCCAATCACCATCTCAAACATGCCTTCTGTCAATCCGCCTATACCGGGCATTGCAGACATGGCTTTCTTCAGCGCCGAAGACTGCAATGAATCTATAACAGGCGATATCATTGCCTGTAAAAGGCTGAATCCTGTGATGATTCCCAGTGTCACTTTAATGCTGCCTCCTATCATCTTCTGTAGCAGTTCCAGCAAAAGTCCCAGCTTCTCTTCCATCCAGATTCCATTGATGACAGTCAGAAGCACATATCCGTAAACCAGAGGAAGCAGTACCGACAGATAGCCCCATTCTATCAGATAGACCACAATCAGCAGCAAATGATAATACGCCGAGGCCGAGGCAAATCCCGTTGCACTTCCCACCGCAATCATGTAGGTAGGTATATAGAGTCTGATAAAAGTGGTGACACTGTGCAGAATCTCCTGCACAATCGTAACAGCATCTGCAAAAAATTTAAGAAGTACCGTAATTAACAACAGATAAACGAAATAAAAGGCCAGATCCGACACCTGATGATCCTTGAAAAGATCCGCAAAATTAGAGAAAAGCGCCGCCACGATCCCCAGAATCAGAATTGTCAGAAACAATGTTCTTAATTCCCCTCTCTGGTATTCCAAAGCATCTGTTATTCCATTTCCAAGCGCCTTTACGGCCTCCCACAGTCTCCCCTGCATGATATAGCCAAATACTGTCTTCCCATCAAAGGTAAATTCCGGAAATAACTGTCCAAAATCCAGGGAAACCGCGTTCATGTCCATTTCATCCCACACAAGGCTGCTGTCCAGCATATTCCTGCCTCCTTAACCGGCAATTGCCTGTATATTCTCCATTAAAGCCAAAAGCACCGGCATCCCCACCGAAAGAATATAAAGTTTGCCAAGCATCTCAACTTGTCCGGCCACACCGCCATATCCGGCATCCTTACAGATTCCGGCACAGAATTCACAGGCATAGGTCGCTCCCACAGCCTTTAATAACAGCGCCAGATACTGATAATTTTCTTGCAGATATCCTCTGATCTGTTCCATTCCCATCAGTATCTGCATGAAATAACGCATGATATATTCCAGGATAATCAGACATACGGCAACGGCAATATAGATGCCATACTCCGCCTTATAACTCTTTAACGACACTGCAAACAAAACCCCGACAATGCCCATCAATCCAATCTTTACCATATCCATACTGATTCCCGCCTTTTATTGTCAGAGGGTAAACAATTCCTGCACCATAATAAACAAGTCATATATATAAGGAATGATCCAAGTTAAAACAAGAATTAATCCTGCCAGGCTGATTAAGAAGGCATGTTCCTCTCTGCCGCTATGTTTTAAAACCTGATTTAATATTGTCACCAAAATACCCACTGCCGCTATCTTAAAAATAAGACTTACACTCATCGTTCCTCCTCGAATCTTCCTTTCACAGCAACAGAATTGACAAAAGCAGCCCCGCAAGAATACTGACGCTGTGTATCATTTTGGCTCTGTTTTCATAGGCATCCTCCGCCTGTCTGCACTTTCGGCCCAACAACTCCACAGACTGACTGAAACTCATGGCCTGCCGTGTTTCCTCCTGCAACCCCAGAAAGGCAGGCAGTTTCATGATAATGTCCCTCTCTTCCTCTTGCAGCGGCAGATCCTGCATACATGCTTTCATCTGGCCGTCCCAGGCTTCTTTCAGTCCCCTGCCGCTTTCCTGCATCATCTGTCTGTATATCTCTTCAAAATAAGGGGCGCACCATGCCTCACTCTCGTCCGCCAGAATCCGGCAGATCTCCGGCAGTGTATGTTTCCCATAACTGATCTCGTCCTGTATTCTGCGTATCACATGTATGAATCCGCGCAGATATCGGATTCTGTCTTTTTCCTGCCTTACCCTTGCACAGCCAAAACCTGCACAACCTGCCAGAATACAGAAGGTTCCCACTATCTTATACATCGCTGTCCTTCTCTGTCATAAATGCCTTCTACTACACAGTTCCCATCTTGCCGTTCCAACACCACATATCTGTCAAACATTCCCTCTTCCATTACATAACGCATGTATTTCTTGTTTTGTATCTCCTCAAGGGACTCTCCATGAACTGTGGCAATCAGCTTACAGCCACAACCGCTGGCCATCCGCAAAGCTTCTATGTCCCTCTCGCTCCCCAGTTCATCCACCGCAAGTACTCGCGGTGCCATAGAGCGGATTAACATCATCATCCCTTCTACTTTCGGACAGCCATCCATCACATCCGTACGCCTTCCCACATCATTCTGCGGAATCCCCATATAACTTCCGGCAATCTCCGAACGCTCATCCACAACACTCACATTGACTCCTTGTCCAAATGTGGTTCCGTCCGATACCTGTCTGATGATATCCCGCAGCATGGTCGTCTTGCCGCACCCAGGCGGTGAGACCAGAAGTGTATTGCGTACCTGTCCCTTATCATATAGAAAACGCATCACCGGATCTGCGGCGCCTTTTATCTGATGGGCAATACGGATATTTAAATAACGTATGTATTTTATGTTTCGGATTCCTCCTTCATCGTTCAGAATAACCTGCCCTGCCAATCCTACCCGATGCCCGCCCTGTATTGTCAGGAATCCCTGCCTGATTTCATCCGCAAAAGCATAAAGGGAATACTGGCACAGATGCTGTAGAATTTCGTCCAGTTCCTGGGGTGTCATTCTGTCCCCCTGTTCCTGCCTGTCCACAATCTGCCCCTTGACACCCACAAACTTCTCGCTTTGCCCCAGAAGTATCGTCGCCGCCATTCCCGCCCGCAGTCTTATTTCCTGTAGCTGGTCGTACAGATCAGCCACTTTATGCCACCTGCCACGCATCCTTTCGGGAAACATATGTATAATTTCTTCCCTGCCCATCCTCATTCCCCCTTATCTCAATATATGAACCTTTGTCCAAGTTATGACATCAAAAATCACCCCTTGTTTTACTACAAAAAACGGAAGTGCAGGAAAAATGATGCAAAAAAATCTATAGCATTTTGCGCGGAAAAAGGGTAAAATATTTAAAGAGAAAACAGGGTAAAAGAGGGATTGTATGAAACTGGACATGCATTGTCACACAAAAGAGGGTTCTCCGGACGGCAAGTTGGAGCTGTTGGAAAATATAGAGATGTTAAAAGAAAAAGGTTACCAAGGGATGCTGATCACCGATCATAACTCCTATAAAGCCTATCGTTACTATAAAAAACTTGCTGATAAACCGGATGATTTTGTTGTCTTAAAGGGTATTGAATATGACACCATCAATGCAGGGCACATTCTTGTGATTATGCCTACAGGAGCGAAACTTCCTATTTTAGAATTAAGAGGACTTCCCTTACTGCTCCTCATCGAAATTGTACATCTTTACGGCGGTATCCTGGGGCCTGCCCATCCTTATGGGGAGAAATTCTTAAGTATCACCAACACAGTGCGAGGTAAACTGTCAGAGGATATCTACCGTAAATTTGATTTTATTGAAGGATATAACGCCTGCGAAGATGCCGATTCCAACATGCGCGCCATGTCATTGGCCGAGCGCTTTGAACTGCCTTGTTTCGGCGGCAGCGACTCCCACAAACCAGACTGTGCCGGATTGGGATATACCATCTTACAGGAAAATATCACCTCGGAAACCGAGCTTATTGAATATATCCGTGCCAAAAAGCCTACCCTGATCGGCGGTCTGCACTATACCCATACCACCAAATCCAAACTGGGAAAAGTCAACAATGTGCTGGTCTATTCTTTCTGGATCTACAATAAGTTTCTGGCGCTCTTTCGCCGGAAGGCTCGTAATCTGGAACTGATGGAAAACCAGATTCTGGACTCTATCCGGGCTGCCAAGCATAAGAAGGCCCGCTATATTCCGCTGGGTGAAGACTAAAACACGTATCCGGACCCCGAACACAGCAGAAAGGTATCCTTTAAGATGACCGAACAATACAAGTTTTTTGAACATTTGCTATCAGGAACCGCCGCCGGAAATCCCTATATGGATATTCATCTGGAAGCTGCTTTTACCGATGGCAGGGAAACTGTGAAAGTCAATGGCTTCTACTGTGACCAGGGAATCTACAGAATCCGTTTTATGCCGGAAACTCCCGGCGTCTGGACCGCTGTTACCAGCTCAAATGACCCATTACTTGACAATATTACCATCACCTGTCATTGTGTTCCGGCTAAAGAAGGAAATCATGGCCGTGTACTGCCCAAAAACGCCATATGTCCCCAGAAGGAGGATGCAGAGGAAAGCCGTTTTCATTTTGCTTATAAAGACGGAAACAGATATCAGCCCTTTGGCACCACCTGTTATGCCTGGACACATCAGCCCGGGAAAATACAGGAACAGACACTTTTGACATTAAAAAACGCTCCCTTTAATAAGGTGCGGATGTGTATTTTCCCTAAATTCTATACATACAACACCACAGATCCCGAGAAGTATCCTTTCTGTCAGGATGCCGAACATGGGTTTGACTTTACCCGGTTTGATCCGGAATACTGGGAGCATCTGGAGCACCGGATAGCCCAGCTTGATGCTCTCGGCATCGAGGCCGATCTGATTCTGTTTCACCCTTATGACAAGTGGGGGTTCTCCAAAATGGATATTCATACCGATCTGCTGTATCTGCGATATGCTGTGGATCGTCTGTGTCATTTCAAAAATGTCTGGTGGTCACTGGCCAATGAATACGATCTGATGCCCTGGAAGAGCATCGACGACTGGGAATTGTTTGCCCACACGATTATGAACCGGGATCCCTATGGCCATCTGCGTTCCATCCACAACTGTACCACACTCTACGACCACACTCGTCCCTGGATTACCCACGCCAGTATCCAACGTACTGATGTTTATAAAACAGCGGAAAATGTCACCGAATGGCGGGATATGTACCAGAAGCCCATTGTAGTGGACGAATGTTCTTATGAGGGCAATATCTGTTATGGCTGGGGCAACATCACCGGTGAAGAAATGCTGCGGCGGTTCTGGGAAGGCTGTGTACGCGGCGGTTATCTGACCCACGGGGAAGTTTATACCCAATACGAGCAGATCTGGTGGTCACACGGCGGCACCCTCCATGGCACCTGTCCTTCCCGCATTGCCTTCTTACGCAAGACCATGGCCGATGCCCCCGAAGATGCGGCCCCTTTGCGCCTCACACCACAAAACCACTGGGCAAACTGGGACGTACCCTGTCTGTGCTGTGCGCATGACAACTCCTATTTCCTGTACTATTTTGGTTTTTCCAGACCTGCTTTCCGGGAATACGAACTGCCGGAAGGATGCTCCTATGAAATCGAACTGCTGGACACATGGAACATGACAACAGAGAAACTGCCTGGATTATACAGCGGCAGTATCCGTATCATGCTTCCCGAAAAACAATATATGGCCATTCGCATGAAGAAGTCATTTTAATCTGTTGTTCGCAATCTTCTTCAACTCTTCAAACGCATTTCTGTATTTTTTGGATTCCATGGTTGGATTATTACGGATCATATCTCTCTTATAAAAGTCCAGGATCCTGGACTCACTTTTCTGCCGTTCCAGATATTCACTGAATCTGCCCCGCAACTCCGCAATCTCTTCCCTGACGCTCTCACCATAAGCGGAAGGCACACTCAGCAAAGTCTCTTTGATGGACGCAAACCTTTGCTCCAGACTGGCTGTCAACTCGTTCAGCCAAAGCTCTCTGCGTTCTTCTCTCTCCTGTTTCCTCAGTTCCTTTTCCTCATTATTGAACGCTGCAATCACATCCAGACGGCGTTGCATACGCTCCAGTTCTTCTTTCGCCCTTTCAATCTTAACCAGAATATCCCGCAGATCCAGGGCCGCCTTAAAAGACAGTGTAAAATCCGCTACAATATAAACAGTAAGAAGAACTGTCACCCAGGCCAATGGACGCCCCGGTATGGATAATACTCTTTGTTCAATAGGCGCATGGACTACCCTGGTCATCATAATCGTAAAAAATCCCCAGACAACAGAAGACCTGAGACAGATATGACCCTGAAAATTAAAAGGCCTGTTGGAATAATCCCAGTATCTGACCTTAAAAAGCGCTTCCATCACAACGCCTGTCACATACTCCAATGCCGTTGCTCCAATAACACCCGCTACGTATGTCAGCAATACATTATCCCGAAAAGGCATGGACACCACCAGCATCATGACTGCACCACTCCCATAAAGCGGCAGAAAAGGCCCTCTCATAAATCCTCTGTTCACTAACTTCTTAGATTTTAGGGATACGAAAGCAGATTCAAAACACCATCCAAAGAAACAATACATATAGAAGAAAAACAACCACTGAAACCCATTATAACCAAACATCAAAACTTCACTCCTGTATATTATGTAAACTTAAAATATTACCGGTATATTTCCACACAGATTCTCTGTTTCCCTTTCCGGGTTTCTCCCTGCTCCCCCGTATAAAGGAATCTGCCATATCCCCGCACAGTGACTGTATCACCCGCTTTCAGGATATAACTTCCGTTCTCTGTTAATCTGCCGTTTATATAGATTCTGCTCGCCCCAAACAATTCCTGACTCTGACTTCTGGACATATTATAAAGTTTGGATATCACACCGTCAATCCGCGGGGAAGCCACCGACAGGGACACACTTTCCAGGGCAGGTGTCGTAAGCTGCTGCGGAATCTCGCTGACCAGACATTTTACCCGGGTCCGCCTTACCTGTACAAGATGCTCTGCCAGATAAGGAGCAATGGACTCTTGGCAGAACAAATATGCCTCCTTCTCCTGCACAAAAATATCTCCCACCGTATCCCTCTCTATTCCAAGGTTCATAATAGCGCCCAGAAAATCCCTGTGTGTCAGATTCTCTGCAAATTTAAGATTAAGGGGCTCTATTCTCATGCACACAATAGGATAGGACTGCACATAACCCAGATGCGCCTCATTTCCAAAGCGGACCATTTTGCGCTCACACAGAGGGCTCCCGCCTTCCATCCCGCATCCCGCATAAGATAACTGGCTGCTGATCTCATAACAGACCTGTTGCTCAGACAGTCCCAGAAAAGGGGTAAATGTATAAATACTCTGATTATAAGAACGCCTGGCCAGTTCCAGCAGACGCTTCCTCATCTGTTGTAAATCCTTATCTGCTTCCATCACACAAAACTTATAACCTCTTCTTTGGGAGCTTTGGTCTGCTCTACACTGATGGCATGCAGTACCGGGCCTTCTCCCTGATAATCGGCGAAATACTCCTTCTCCACCCGCGCTGTCACCTGCACCCACTGCTGATCTTTCAACGTATCCGTTTTGTCATACTCGCAGGCATATCCTAAAAAAGCCATATCCTCCGCACAACAGGTCATCGCCATACGTCCTGGTACAAAATAACCTTTCGGAAACTGGCCGGGCTTTAATACCATTGCTACAAAACGAATTGTCTTGCCCTCATACCGCTCCAGGTGATCCAGCGAATCCAGATACCAGATTCCATAACCTTCGTTATCTAATTCAATAACCGGCGCCTTTAAATCATAAGGCAGATCCTCCTCCATAATCTCGTTGATTTCACCATTGGCATCCTCAAACACAATTTCCGCCTTGGGATTAATGGCCTTAATATTGCGTTTATAACTGCCAAGATCCTGTATCCCGTCACAGCGGTTAAAAATAATAAGTTCCGACTTACGGATCTGTTCTGCCAGCAGGGATTTCATATTGGTAAAAAACATCGGAAAGGTGGAGGCGTCAATAGTTGTGATCTGCTGCTCTATCTTCCAATGCCAGGGCAGCTTCATCTCCTTGTAATTCCACATGCCGTTATACTCAATAATGATTCGCTCCGGTTTATATTTCTTTTCCAGCTCAATGAGCCTGTTCGCCGTAAAATCCGCCTCCTCATCAATCAATACCAGCTCTGTCCGGCTCTGTTTCAAAAGATCCGTATCATATTCATTCTCTCCTTCTTCACAGAGAATCAAAAGCGTCCTGCCACGTATCTGAAAATAGGGCTGTGCCAATGTATATGTGATAAACTCTGTCTTGCCGCTCTCCAAAAATCCATTGATCATATAGACCGGTTTCATAACGCTACTTCCTTCCTGTTATTTCTGAAACAGTGCCGCCAGCTTTTCCTCCTGTAACTTCGAGCCGATGACACAGAACTTTCCCGTCACGTCAGGTTTACCGTTCCTGACATTTCTCTCCTCGGGCACATAATCAAAATAAATCCAACCGCCGTCTGTAGAAGGCACCATTCCTTTTGCACGCAGCACCAGACCATACTCCTCATCCTTGTCCAGTTCTTCCAGAATATGTTCAATCTCCTCCCTGCTGTAAACCGAAGGTGTCTCAAGCCCCCAGCTGGTAAAGACCTCATCTGCATGGTGATGATGGTGGTCATGCCCCTCATGCTCATGATGGCAGCACTCATGACTGTGATGATGGTCATGTCCTTCATGCTCATGGTCGTGATGGTGCTCATGTCCTTCATGCTCGTGGTCGTGATGGTGCTCATGTCCTTCATGCTCATGGTCGTGATGGTGCTCATGTCCTTCGTGGTCATGGTCATGATGGTGCTCATGTCCTTCGTGGTCATGGTCATGATGGCACTCGTGCTCATGGTCTTCGTGCATTTTCATCACTTCCTGCATCAGCTGTGCCTCAAGATCCTTGGCCCCCTCAATGGTCTCCAGAATATCCCTTCCCTCCAGGTCTTCCCAGGGTGTGGTAATAATCGTCGCCTTTTCATTATGCTCTCTGACCATAGCCACACAGGCCGCAAGTTTCTCTTCACTCAGCTTGTCTGTTCTGCTTAAAACGATGGTGCCCGCATGTGCAATCTGGTTGATAAAGAACTCACCAAAGTTTTTGATATACATTTTACATTTGCAGGCGTCTACCACAGCTACCGCACTGTTCAATGATACTTCCCTGTCCGCCATGGCATCCTGCACCGCTTTCATGACATCGGAGAGCTTACCCACTCCCGAAGGCTCAATCAGAATTCTCTCCGGAGCATAAGTATCCAGTACTTCCTTAAGGGAGGTACCGAAATCACCCACCAGAGAACAGCAGATACAACCGGAGTTCATTTCCTTAATCTCAATACCGGCCTCTTTTAAGAAACCTCCATCGATACCAATCTCACCGAATTCATTTTCAATCAACACCACTTTTGAATCTGCCAGTGCCTCTTTTAAAAGTTTCTTGATCAACGTAGTTTTTCCGGCTCCCAGGAATCCGGAGACGATATCAATTTTCGTCATGATAACACCTTACCTTTCTTACCTTTTATCACTTTCCTGCATTTTCATGCTTTTATTTTGCTGCTGCTATTCATATCTTATGGGATATCACTCCAGGTTCAGCTTCTTGTCCATTACATACCAGGTAATCAGATAGAAAACCACACTGTAAACAATGCCTGACACCAGCATGCTCTCCCATCCATACATATCGTAGAAGGAGTTGTTCTTATTGATTGCCGCAATAAAGGCAAGATAAATCACACCCAAAATCTGCTGCACGATATAAATCCCAAAATAATACAGAATGGAAACCAGCAGCTTATGGTTGGCCGAAAGCTGCCCCAGAGAAATACAGGCTGTCACCTTGAGAAGCTTCGCAAACAGGCTGAAAAGAAAAGCCACAAGTGACATAACCACCGCAAATCCCCTGACTGTCGCCGTCTCAGATATTGTAATGGATATGATACTGTCCATACCGTCTTTCAGTGTCTCAAACACTTCCCCATTGGCCGCAACCAAAATGATAACAGACAGATACATGATAAACTCACACAGAATAATCCACAAAGCGCTTACCAGTACCTTGGCAATAATGATATGATGCTTATCTACCGGCAGCGTATGTAACAGATACCCCTGGTCACTGTAGGTAGAAGTATAAAAGCGATAGACCAGGAAAATAGCCACCCCAATGATCATTGCAAACATACTCAGGATATAGGTCATCATTACCATAATCGCTATGAACTGAATCACATTAGGCTGCTCATAGGAAAAGAAATCCAGCTTCACGGTGACGTTCGCCATAATCGTCATAACTGTGATCATCAGATTCGCAATCAAAATAAACTTCCAGGTGGCTTTCCACTCATATTTCATCAATTTCCCTAACATGCGAACACCTCCCTGAAGAAACGGTCTATGGATTTTTGCTCATTCTGCCTGATCTGCTCCGCACTGGCCTGCAAAACAATACTTCCATATTTGATAAACACCACATCATCCAGTATATTCTCCACATCCGATATCAGATGCGTGGAGAGCAGAATGGATGCGTTCCTGTTGTAATTACTGACAATCGTGTGCAGGATATAATCCCTGGACGCCGGATCCACACCGGCAATGGGTTCATCCAGAATATACAGATCCGCATCCCTGCTCATAACCAGAATCAGCTGCACTTTCTCCTTGGTACCCTTGGAAAGGTTCTTTAGTCTTTCATTAGGCTGAATCTGCAAACGCGACAGCATATCATAGGCTC
Source organism: bacterium 0.1xD8-71 (assembly GCA_003612405.1). Taxonomy (GTDB): domain Bacteria; phylum Bacillota; class Clostridia; order Lachnospirales; family Lachnospiraceae; genus UBA3282. Next base: position 52,350 of record RAYR01000015.1, on the reverse strand, counting down.
TGTCCATCCTGAAATCAGGATAAAAATCCTGAAAATACTGAATGACCTCGATTACTTTCATCCCCGGATTCAGATAGGTCCGTTCCGGCAGATAGGAAATTCGCAGTTTCGTATCAATCCCCGGCCGTTGGCCGTTGATCAGTACTTCCCCCGCCGTCGGTTTCAGAAGCCCGTTCATAATCTTGATCAGTGTTGTCTTCCCGCTCCCGTTAGGTCCAAGCAGCCCTATAATCCTGCTGCGCTCCATATTTAAATAGATCTGATTCAAGGCTATCTTTCTTCCATAAGTCTTTGTCAGACCCATGCACTGTACAATTGGTGCCATAAATTCCCTCCTTTATCACTCATGCAATCGTAATCCTGTATTCAGCAGCAAATTCAGCTCCCGCCAAAAGTTCCTGTTCCCACTCCCGCTCTTTTAATTCTCCGCCAAAGTCTGTGCTGTCGCACCGACCATACCAGGGCTCAATGCAGATAAAAGGAGCCGCCTTTCCCGGAGGTGACCAGACACCAAATAAAGGTGCTTCAAAATCTACCGTCAAATATGCCTTTCCATCCGCTTCCGCAAGCGCTACACTATGCGCCTGATGATTCTCGATCACCAGCGCGTCCCCGTCAAAAAGATGCTCTGTGACCGGCAGACGCCCATCTCGCAGCGCATAAATGCTGCTCTGGCCATTTACCAGACCATTCTCAATACAGGAAGATTCCACCTGGTCCTTGACATCAAATAACAGTTGATATTCCGTCTGCTTTCTGTCTGGATCGATAGGACACAGAAACGCCGGATGACCACCAATGGAAAAGTACATTGTCTCCTGCGCCGGATTCTTTACCCGCCACTTGACCACTACCGTGTATCCTGAAAGCTCATAGCCGATCTCCAGCACAAAAGGATAGGGGTATTTCGCTAAAGTCTCCTCATTGGATTCCAGTCTGAACCAGATCTCCGCAGCCACCTGACTCTTTAACTGAAATTCCATATCCCTGGCAAAGCCATGCTGGCCCATGGAATACTCCCTGCCCTCCACGCGATAGCTGCCTCCTTTTAATCCCCCCACAAAGGGAAACAAAACGGGGGAAGTCCGTTTCCAGTAAGCCGGATCGGCGTGCCACATATATTCCCTGCCATCCGCCACACGCTTTAACGACTTAAGTTCCGCTCCCAGGCTGTCCACCTGTATGGTAATCTTTTCGTTACTGATTTGAAACAATGCCATCATAATCCCCTTTCCGTGCACTACTGGTTATACCCCTTAAAAATACCTATCTTATTTATTTTATCACACTTTACGGCAAACGTATATCCTCGACTTTTCTTGTCAGCGTATGCCCCAATGTAAGTGCCTGGGTATGATAGGTGTGCCTGGGCAATTCCCTGGCAATCTGTTCCAGGCGTACAGAGAGTTTTTCCTTAAGGCAGGTCTCATCCATCTTCCGGATTCTCCTGCTCTCCCCGATCTGATAGGATCTGGTCTGCCGGATATAAGGAATAAGAAGTCCCACCACATATCCTTTCCGGTCCATCACATATTCCTGTCCCCTCTTTAAATATGCCTCTCCCACACAGATATAATCTTCCGGCAGTTCTTCCCGTCCCTTCTCCCAGGCTCTGCTCTCCCACTGCCACATATCCTTCTGTGGTGTAAGGTCATCCTGCACATACTCCGCCAGTCCAAACTCCCAGCAGGCGTCAAAACGCTTATATTTTCTTTCCCAATCCGTAAATACCGGACGCATCATTTCATAAAACGTTTCCGTAAACCTGCCGATTTCCTCTTTACAGACAGCCTGCTCCAAAAGAACCGGATCTGTCAGAGAAGCTTTCTCCTGCTCCATTCCCGGCCACTGCATCCTCACCTGATTATCTACCAGATACTGTAGGAAATCCGTAGCGCCTCTCATATTCATTTCAAGTTTACATAATTTTCTTCCCAGCAGATCATATACGATAAATGATTCAATACCGGCATCCTTCTTACCGCCATATATTTTCAGTTTACAATAGCCTATATCATCCAGGGAAAATAGTTTTTTCTTTCCCATAAAGTTTACATAACATATTCCCATCTCCTCCACAGAAAGACTGCGGAGAAAATAAGCTGCACATACCACAATGCCGCAGACCATCATCAGAAACAAAGTCAGGCCAAACACGAATCGATTGCCACCGGAAGAAGGCTGCAAAATTCCCATCAGAAGAATAAAGAGACTAAATCCAATGATAAAAATCCCCCCGGCCAGTACAATTCCATGTTCTCTTACCTTTATGCTGATCTTATCTTCCTGTTCCATCCTAATCCTCATTCCAAAGCGTTTCTCTCTCCCGGACTTCCTCCCAGGCTTCCTCAATACAGGGAAGCGGTACAGCCGCGATCTCGTCTCTCAAAGTTCCTCCCGTCAACATGCCGATAAAGTGTCCATAAGCATCAAAAACCCCGCCGCCCGACATACCTGCCCTGGCATACCCATGTCCGTACAGCATGTTGTTCTCAAAATCCTCTATATACCGCCAGGCATCTTCCACAGTGCCTTCATGATGCTCCACCGCGCCAATCGCCATACCGGCACCCACACTGAACATGGCATCACCAGAGAAAAGTTCCTCATAAACTTCCTCGTCAGCGCTGACATAACGAAGCATCGCCAACTCCTCATACCCAAGTGCCTGGGTATCTACCTCCAGAAATCCCACATCATAAACATCGGATACACCAAGTACACCGGCATTGAGATAATACCCCTGCTGGAAATGAACAAAACTGGTCATATCATCCCAATAAGCCAGCACATGCTCATTGGTGGCTATGATAACAGACTCATCCGTCATCCGCCAGATAATCCCACTACCATAAGCGTTCCCCATATTGACCCGCACTACACACTGTTCTACCAGTTCGTATGCCTGTGACAGATCTGCCTCATCCAGCGTATCACACTCCAAAAAACCTAATGCCACCAGCCCTTCGTAGATGTCCTGGTCATTCACCGTCTGAATCAGATGCGGCGGCAGGGACCCCTCCCTGGCACAAACCCTCTGTGGCATACCGTATAAACAAAGCAAAAATATAATAACATATATTATTTTATTTTCTTTGCCGACGACACTCCGCATGCTACGTCATTCCTCCGTTTTCACAGGCTTTTTGGTCATTTCTTCTTCCCGCCGCAAGGGCACAGAGAATCCTGGATTCCTGTGCCCCTGCAACCTGCGGTTCCTATCTTTGGATGTAAATGTTTTGATGTCATTAAAATAAGCAGAACGATAAGCCGGGTTATGTCGTGAATGATCATCTATCTAGGATCCTCGTTACCGAAGACCTCCAGCGACCTACCTGAAAGCAGACCGGGCCGGCCTGTTGCTTTCTATTTGGTCTTGCTTCGGATGGGGTTTACACAGCCTGTCCCGTTACCGGGACAGCGGTAGTCTCTTACACTGCCATTCCACCATAACCATGGACTTCTGTTTGCACGGAAGTCCTGAAGCCGCAAAGCGGCTTCGCCACAGTATTGCTTCCGCAAAACTGCGGGGCTGTTTATTTTCTGTTGCACTGGCCTTGGAGTCGCCTCCACCGGACGTTATCCGGCATCCTGCCCTGTGAAGCCCGGACTTTCCTCACCTGTACCCTTTCGTCTGTACAGCCGCGATCATTTGTTCTACTTAGTCAGCTTATACATCAAAACAGCTTCCGCCCACAAACTCCCTGCACAGAGAGTTCTTCGGCAGTTCTTCACTGCTGACTCCCAGGAAGTACTCGAGGAATTTTAAAAGCCTCTTGGCCTCATAATACCCCGGTTCTCCTTTTTTTATACTGAAAAGCAACGGTTCCGCATACTGCTTGATGACGGCAAGTTCAAAAAGCATTGCCGAGTTGAACATGGCATCTGCCTCCTCCTGGAAGGGGAATATGTACTTTTCTTCTCCCCGTCTGACCGAAGACCACATGGTAATTGTCTTTTGTGCCGAAGTACCTCTCGTCCTGGCATCCCGCACCAGACGACGCAGCAATCTGTTATCCGTAGTGGGGATTCTGTTATGTTCATCCACATTCAAAGTGGTAAGTGCACTGATATAAATCTTAAACTTACTCTCTGCCGGCAGGGAATAGGACATTTTCTCATTGAGTCCATGGATGCCCTCAATGACAAGAATATCTTCTTTGCCAAGAACGGTCTCCTTGCCGCTGTATTCTCTCTTGCCTGTTTTGAAATTAAAGGTAGGCAGCTGCACGCTCTTACCGGCAAGCAGATCTGTCATATCCTGATTAAACTGCTCCACATCCAGCGCTTCCAGGCACTCAAAATCCGGATTTCCCTCGGCATCCAGGGGTGTCTTGTCATGATCCAGATAATAATTATCCAGCCCAATCGGATGCGGCTTTAAGCCATAAGTGCGAAGCTGAATGGACAGTCTGTGGGAAAACGTTGTCTTTCCCGAAGAAGAAGGCCCTGCTATCATCACGAATTTGACGCCTTCCCGCCTTGCAATATCCCTGGCAATCTCACTGATTCTTCTTTCCTGTAAAGCCTCCTGCACAAGAATCATCTCGGAAATACTGCCCTGACAGATCTGATCATTCAGATCCCCCACAGTATCAATCCCGATCTCTTTGCCCCACTCTCCGGTGGTCATCAGTGTCTGGAACAGCTTCTTTCTGGGCACAAACTCCGGCAATGTCTCCGGGTCTTCCTTCTCCGGCAAGAGCAATATCATCCCATCCTCATACGGGAAAAGATCAAAAAGCTTGATGTAACCGGTACTGGGCATCATATACCCATAAAAATAATCGTAGTAATCTCCCATGCAGTAAACATTGATATTGGAACTTCTGCGGTAACGGAATAAAGACACCTTATCCATCATGCCGTTTTCTCGAAAAAGTGCCACTGCCTCATCCGCAGGATAAGCCTTCTTGGTCACCAAAAGATCCATATCCACCAATTCACCCATGCGGTCTTTTACTTTCTCGATTGTCTTCTCATCCAGGGTCAGGCCATTTCTGAAAGCACAGTAATAGCCGGCACCAATGGCAAACTCCACCTTCACATTGGCGGCTGCCTCCACACCTGCCACATCTTTAATCGCCTTTAACATCAGCATGATTGCGGTTCTCACATAAGTCTTATGGCCAATCTGGTCTGCACAGGTGATAAACTCAAGCTCACAGTCCCGGTCCACACGCTTCATCAGTTCCCGGATCTTGCCGTTCACCGTGACCAGGGCAATCTGGCTCACATACTCATTCTGATGTTCCTCCGCTATGATTTCATACTTGATGCCGTCATCATAGAGCCTTTCTTTTCCGTTAATCTTGATTGCAACCATAGGCAAGCCCTCCTTCTGCTGGTGAAAATTATAGTATTCTGATAAATTCATTATCAAAATGTTTCCACTGACTCTGTCAGCACAGCCTGCACCCTGCGGCAATCCAGCAGGCACGTGCTTATCTGTTCATATCTGTCTTGTCTTCTCTCATCTGTAAGTCCATTGTCCCGCAGGCTTTCGAGAATTTCTCCATATATTCTCTCTTCTCGTGAAAGAAAAGATAAAAGAACAGTCGTTTTTTTATTTAGATTAATGGCTCCGTATCTATCCTCAAGTTTACATAACTCATCTTCGGGCAGTTTTTTCTCTCCGGCTTCCCATCTGATCCTGACAGACTGTCCATAAGCGGCACGCACTGTCTGGTTTCCTGTGGGAACCGCCCGAATAACCTGATAGAACTTTCCATCTTCCTCAAGAATCTCTTCCTCCTGAACAAGATAACCGTTCTCCCGCAAAAAGCGTCGAAACTGCTCTATCCCAGACTGGGGCTGTAAAATCAGCTCCTGAAAAGACGCTGTCTTATCTGCATCCTCTTCAAGAATCCGCCGCATCAGTTTACCGCCCATACCGGCACAGATCAATGACTGTGCCTCCCCGGCAGTATAGTTATGTAAACCGTCAGACAATCTCGTCTCAATTCTGTCTTCCAGGTTATACTCCGCCACATGTTCTCTGGCTGCGCCAAGCGGCCCCTTGCGTACATCCATGGCAAGAACTCCCGGACTGATACCCTGTTTTACCAGATAAACAGACACATATCCATGATCACAGCCCACATCGCAGACACGATTTCCTCTGGTCACCATATGAGCCACCGTACGCAGTCTTTTCGATAACATATCTGACCGCATCAGTCCAGATAGTCCTTCAGTTTGCGGCTTCTGCTGGGATGTCGGAGTTTGCGGAGCGCCTTGGCTTCAATCTGCCGGATCCGCTCACGGGTTACATTAAACTCTTTACCCACTTCCTCAAGTGTCCTTGCACGCCCGTCATCCAACCCGAACCGCAGCCTTAACACCTTCTGTTCCCGTTCTGTCAAAGTGCCAAGCACTTCCACCAGCTGCTCCTTTAACAAGGTAAATGCTGCGGCATCTGCAGGCACCGGCACATTGTCATCCTGTATGAAATCTCCCAGATGACTGTCTTCCTCTTCACCGATAGGCGTCTCTAAGGATACCGGTTCCTGAGATATTTTCAGAATCTCACGCACCCGCTCCACGGGCATATTCATCTGCTCGGCAATCTCTTCCGGGGTAGGTTCCCTGCCCAGTTCCTGTAAAAGCTGTCTGCTCACACGAATCAGCTTATTAATCGTCTCTACCATATGCACAGGAATACGAATTGTCCGCGCCTGGTCTGCAATCGCCCTGGTAATTGCCTGTCTGATCCACCAGGTTGCATAGGTGGAGAATTTATACCCCTTACGGTAATCAAACTTTTCCACTGCTTTGATCAGACCTAAGTTTCCTTCCTGAATCAGATCCAAAAAGAGCATACCGCGGCCCACATAACGCTTGGCGATACTGACCACCAGACGTAAGTTAGCCTCGGCGAGGCGCTGTTTGGATTCCAGATCCCCCATCTCCATCTTCTTGGCCAGCTCAATCTCTTCCTCAGCGCTGAGAAGCGGCACTTTACCAATCTCTTTTAAGTACATTCTGACCGGATCCTCAATACTGATACCATCCGGCACGGATAAGTCAATGTTTTCCACATCCACATCATCCTCTTCCGTCAGAATGATCTCCTCATCGTCCACATCATCATCCTCTGTGATGCGCAGGATATCCACATTATTCTGTTCCAGGGTCTCTAAAATCTTGTCAAACTGCTCCTCTTCCAGAGACATGTCCGCAAAAAAGTCGTTAATCTCCTGATATTCCAGAATATTCTTTTTCTTCTTTGCAATAGCCAGAAGCTCTTTTAAACGCTCCTCAAACTTTGCCTGTACATTTTCGTCCATCAATTGGTCCTTCCTTCCTATGTTTCAAATACTGTGATCTTCTAAATCTGGCCTTTTTTCGATTATCTTACCCTTATTGCAGGGAAATATGCGTTTTGCTAAGTTCTTCCAGTTCTTTTTTGCCCTGGATTACCTGGTTTATGGCCTCCATATCCGAGCCCGTTCTGGCGGAATAATACTCAAAACTGTTTTTCTTCACCGCATAGAGGATATCATGAAAAGCCTTCTCTTTCTCCTGATCCGTAGACAGCTGCGCCAGTTTGGTATTAAACAGTTCGGCCACTGCCCGCTGTTCTTCTTCCTCCTCAAAGGTACTGATAATGGATGCCGGATTAAAAGCGCCCTGCTCCAATCCCGCAAACAGTCTGTCCGCTACCTGCCGATAGAGACCCTCGGTAAAATCCTCCGCCCGGATATAAGGCCGGATTTTGGGATATACCTCAGGTTCCTCAACAATCCAGGTCAGCAAAAGCCTTTGTGATTTCCTGGTATTATCCTGCGGCGTAGATTTGGAAGACACCGTGCTTTTGGGTCTCTCCACCGGCTTGACAAGTCCCGTACGGGCGGCGTAGCTACTCACCAGTTTCCGAAGATTCTCATAACCGATATGATAGTGTTTTGCCACAGATTCTATATAATTCTCCCGTTCCACCTCTTCCTCGAAGCCACAGAGCTTCTTTGCAATTTCCCGGTGAAAAGCGGTCTTGGACTCCGGATCATCCAGATGATAGTCCCGTTCCAGAATCTTCAGTTCAAAGAAGAAACTGTTCTGCGCCTGGTCTATTCTTTCCTGAAGCGCCTCTGCTCCCAGATTCTTGACGAACTCATCCGGATCCTTATAGGGCTGCATGTCTATGACGCGGCCCGTCAGCCCTGCTTCTTTCAATATTCCAATGGCCCTGAGAGCTGCATTGGTACCCGCTCCGTCACTGTCATAAGCTAAAAGCACTTCCTGTGCGTAACGTTTCAACAGACTGGCCTGTCCTGCCGTAAAGGCTGTTCCCAGGGATGCCACCGCCTGGGTAAACCCTGCCTGGTGCATGGCAATCACATCCATATAGCCCTCACACAAGATCATATTGCCTTTCCGGGAAGTCCTGGCAAAATTAAGACCATAGAGATTCCGGCTCTTATCAAAGATTGCGGTCTCCGGTGAGTTTAAATATTTAGGTTTGGCATCCCCCATCACACGGCCGCCAAATCCTATGACTCTGTGATTCGCATCCTGTATGGGAAACATAACCCGGTTCCAGAATTTATCATGAACACCCCGTTTCTCATCGAAACCGGTAAGCCCAGACTCCGTGATCAAATCATCCGCATACCCTTTGGATCTTAAATAGGCCGTCAGGTCAGAGCCGGCCCCATCCGCATACCCCAGACCGAACTTTTTGATGGTCTCGTCTGAAAGTGCCCGGCCTGCCAGATAGCGGTAGCCAATCTGTCCTCTGCCAGAACGCAGCAGATAATAATAATATCTGGCCGCCTCCTTGTTGACCTCCAACAGTTTTGCACGCCTTCCTTCCTTTCGCCGCATCTCCTCCGAGTACTCCACCTCCGGCAAGGAGACGCCTGCCCGGTCAGCCAGCATTTTGACTGCCTCCTGAAACGTGGCGTTCTCATATTCCATCAGGAAAGTGATCACATTCCCGCCCGCCCCGCAGCCAAAACAGTAATACATCTGCTTGCCGGGGGATACCGAGAAGGAAGGAGATTTCTCATTATGAAACGGGCACAGCCCGAAATAACTGCTTCCTTTCTTCTGCATCCGGACATAGCCCGAAATCACTTCCACGATATCGTTTTTCATTCTGATCTCTTCGATCAGTTCTTCCGGATAACGCATCTTGTCCCTTCCCACTATAACTATCCATCAACCATGCCATGTCTTCGGGATAAAAATCTTCTGATACTGTGCAATGGCAAACCGGTCTGTCATGGAGCTGATATAATCGCACACAATCTTCTCAAGTGGTTCTCCCGCATCCAAAAGCCTGAACAAAAAGTTAGGAAGTTTCTCCGTATGCACCAGATAGTGCTCATACAATGTCACGATCAGGTTCTCTGCCTTGCCTTCCTCACTCTTGGCAATGGGATTCCTATAGACATACCGGAACATAAAATCCCGCATTTTTTTCATGGCCTCTGCCACTTCCGGAGACATACAGATATCATCCTTATCACGGCTGTTGGTCACAATATTATGAATAAAAAAGTCCAGGCGCTGACCACAGCTGTAACCGATTACGGAGCCAATCTCCCGCGGCACATCCGCTTCCTTTAAGATACCCGCCCGTACCGCATCATCCATGTCATGATGAATATAGGCTATCTTATCGGCCAGCCGGACAATCTTGCCTTCCAGTGTAGACGGCATCCCGGACGTCTGATGATTCAGGATTCCATCCCGCACTTCATGGGTCAGATTGATGCCTCTTCCATCCTTCTCCAGCATATCCACAGTCCGCACACTCTGTTCGTTATGTTTAAAACCATAAGGACACACCCTGTCCAAAGCCCGCTCTCCAGCATGTCCAAAAGGCGTATGGCCCAGATCATGTCCAAGCGCAATGGCCTCCACCAGATCCTCGTTTAATTGTAAAGCCTTGGCAATGGTTCTGGCCGTCTGACTGACCTCCAGCGTATGCGTCAGACGCGTCCTGTAGTGATCTCCCTCAGGGGTTAAGAATACCTGGGTCTTATCTTTCAGACGCCGAAACGACTTACTATGTATGATCCTGTCCCTGTCTCTTTGAAAAACCGGACGGATATCGCACTGCTCTTCCTCCTTAAGCCTCCCCCTGGAATTCATACTGAGCATGGCATAGGGACTTAGATACTCTTTCTCCCACTGTTCCAAACTTTCCCGTATATTCATAGGTATGCCTTTCTTCTCTATCCAAAACAACCGCTCTACTACTATTATTCGCCCCGAAACCCTGAAATCCTTTTCTTTTTTAATAAAATATATTATCCCGCTTATTCCGAGGCTGCGAAGCAGTCCTAAAGAAGTTAATTCCATCTGAAATAACATTCCTCTTATTCCGAGGCTGCGAAGCAGTCCTCGAGAAGTTAATTCCATCTGAAATAACATTCCTCTTATTCCGAGGCTGCGAAGCAGTCCTCGAGAAGTTAATTCCGAAGGAATTTACTTCATCGGCAGATATCATAAATAAACTCCGCGTTCTTATCCATCGCCTCATAGGCCGTCTTAAAAGGCGACATCTGGAACACATGCCACATGCCCCGGAACATGTCCAGTTTCACGGATACATTGGCCTTTAACAGCTTCTTATACAGCATAACGGCATCATCCTGTAGAATCTCATTGCTCCCCACCTGGATATAAACGGGCGGAAAGCCTTCGTAATCTCCAAACAACGGAGAGATCATAGGCTCTGTAAGATCCTGGCCTTGTGCATAATTGTCAATCATCCGTTCCAGATACTCTGCATTTAAGACCGGATCAATCTCCGCTTTGGTCACATGGGATTTCCCGGAAACCGTAAGATCCGTCCATGGCGACATGAGTACCAGGCCGCGCGGCATAAGCCGCTCCTCTTTCTTTAACTGCAAAGCCAGACAAAGCGCCAGATTCCCACCCGCAGAATCTCCTGCCAGAATGATATCCCTGGCCCCATATCCCAAAAGCATCAGATAATTCCATACCTGCATGGCATCTTCCACAGCTGCCGGATAAGGATGCTCCGGCGCTAACCTGTAATCAAAACAAAGAACATCCATAGAAGTAGATGTGGCCAGTTTGTTAGTCAGCGTCCTGGCATAAAGACTGCTGCCCGTAGAATATCCACCCCCATGACAGTAAAGTATCACATACTTTTTCATATGAGCACGGTTTACATAAGTCCACTCACCGTGCAAAATCCTTCCCTCTTCCGCTTCTATGACAATATCCAGATCCTCTACGATCACTTCCTTCTTATTCCCAAGAAGCGCCCCAAAATAATCCTGTGACTGACGGTGTTTCTCGATGTCCACATTCTCCATCACACCATGCATCCTCTTAATCAGATTCATCAGACCGGCATTTTTCTTATCAGTTCTTCCCATAGTACCTCCACACCCTCATAAAAAGTAAAATATTATAAATTGTGCCTATATTTTACCATAATTTTCTCCATCTGTGTTATACTCTAAAAGATACTGATGGCAAAAAGGGGATTCATTACGATTATGGCAAGAAGGAAACATCCATCCATACAACCGGGCAGACCGTCTGGCAAAAATAAAAAAGATGTCTGGTATAAGCTGGATTTGTCCGCCATCGTCTATCCCACCTTACAGCGCCGTGACTTTTCTTCCGTCTACCGCCTGTCCGTGGTTTTAAAAGAAGAAATCGATCCGGCTCTTCTACAGCAGGCTCTGGATCAGACTCTGACCCGTTTTCCTACCTATAAAGTTGCCATCAGGAAAGGACTGTTCTGGCGTTACCTGGAGCCCAATAACAGACCCGGCCCTTATGTCCGGGAAGATATCAAAAACCCCTGTATGCCCATGCACTTTAAAGGTAACAATCGTTATCTTATCAGAGTATATTATTATGGGCGCCGGATTGCCCTGGAAGCACACCACTGCCTTGGCGATGGCACCGGCGGCATGTGCCTGCTACAGACACTGACGGCCGTGTATCTTGGTTTACAGGGCCATTCCATCACCCCCTCCGGTTTCGTTCTGGACCTTTGCGAAACACCGGACCCCGGGGAACTGGAAGACGCCTATATGCGTTATGCCACGGCCAAGGTCAAACCGCCCCGTCCGGCTGAGAAAACCTATCGTGTACGGGGTACAAAAGAGCCTTTCTATACACTGAATATCATAGACGGCGTACTGTCTGTGCAGGAAGTCATGACCGTGGCCAAACAATACGGCGCCACCATCACGGAATATTTAAATGCCGTGCTGCTCTATGCCCTGCTCCAGAAACAGAATAAAGAATTTCATTTAAAACTGCGTCCGGTACGCATTGCCATGCCGGTAAATCTGCGGCGCTTCTTTCCTTCCAACACCCTGCGTAACTTTATTACAATGGTGTATCCTTCCATCGATCCCCGTCTGGGGGAATACAGTTTTGAGGAAATCGTAACGCAGGTACACAATTACATGCGTTATTATATAAATGATAAGTTCCTGTGCGGCGACATCACCACCAATGCCGCTACCCAGCACAATTTTCTGATCCGTGTGGTACCCCTTTTTATCAAAGATCTGGTGGTAAAGACGTTCTACACCCGGGTACAGGATAAGAACTCCTCGGCAGGCCTCACCAATATGGGCGCCCTCCAGGTACCTGAGGAGATGAAACCCCATATCGAACGCTTCGATATCTATATGGGGCAGCCCTTTTCCTCCCGTACCAACTGTGCCATCATCAGCTTTGAAGACATCCTGACCATCAATTTTGCCAGCAGCATCATCGAAGCCGATGTGGAACGATATTTTTTCCGCAAGCTGGTACAGGATGGTATCCATGTTATGATTGAAAGCAATCGTACCCAGGATTAATCCTGACATGGCATCTGCTGCAAACTCAATCCTATATCACAGTAAAGAAAGGAATCCTTCATGTCATACTGCGTAAACTGCGGCGTCGAACTGGAAGCCTCCCTGAAAGAGTGTCCCCTATGTCATACGCCGGTCATCAATCCCAATCAAATAGGACAGCCCACACCGCCTTCTCCTTATCCGATGAACAAAGGACAGGTAGAAGTCGTCAAACGAAAGGATCTGGGCATTTTACTCTCTGTGGTCCTGATTGCAACCAGTGTCACCTGCCTGCTGTTGAATCTGTTATCTTTCAACAATTCGCTGTGGTCTCTTCTTGTGATTGGAATCTGTATCTGCCTGTTTGTTTTCACCTTTCCGGCAGTATACTACAGCAAGACACCCGTCTATATTTCCCTGCTGGCGGACGGCGTATCGGTGGCTGTTTATCTGTATATGATCGGATTTCTGACGCCATCGGATACCTGGTTCTGGCAGTTGGGGCTTCCGATTGTCGCGCTGGTCACTGCTTTGATGGAGATTTTTACTTTCCTTGCACGCAAATTTCCCTTCACCATCCTGTCCGGGGCTCTTTGCCTGTTCATCGAGATCCCCCTGTTCTGTGTGGCGTTGGAACTTTTCATCCGTCATATGCTTCTTAAGCCAATGCATATCACCTGGTCTGCCGTGGTACTGACTGTCTGCACGATCATTGACTTTGCCCTGCTGACGATACTTGTCAAAAAACGCCTGCGCAACGAAGTGCGCAGACGTCTGCATTTCTAATATTTCAAATCCTATACTTCCGTGTATCTGGCCTCGGCTGCCTCCAAAGACTGGTAGCCGTAGAAGAGCGTCTCATTGGTGATGGTCTGTTTTAGCAAGCTTTCCCCTTTTTGACATGCCTCCTCTGTTTCCTTCAAGACCAGTTTCAAGGTTTTCATGGAGTAGGTCAAAAGCTCTCCCCTTAAGTAACTCTCCATGGAAGATCCTGCCATGACGCCATCCTCTGCGGTGGTAGACACCCTGCCGCGTTTGCGCAGATTCGGATAGTCCTGCATCATCTCACGATCCCACTCCAGATTGATCTGTACAATCTTCTCCACAATATCCGTCTTATCTGCAACATCCGGCAGATGATCTTTGATTCCCTCATATTCTTCCGGGAACGTACTCTCCATCATTCTGCCATATTTCTCAAAAATAAGATTTCTGCCTTCCTTACAGGCGTTCTCACAATCTTCCAGATAGCTTCTTAAAACCTCATCAGAATACACCATCCACTGACTCATCCGCATTTTGAAAAAAGTGTCCGGATCATCCTGACAGGAAGCCCTGCCGCCGGTATTATATACCTGTTGGAATAATTCCCACTCAGTCTGTGCAATATGAAATATCAACTGTTCTCTTTCACTGATTTTGTCCATAGTCACACTTCCTCTCCATCCTGCGCCTGATCCAGAGTCACCGACTGGTGTAATGGCTTACCGGCAATCTGAATCTGAATCATATCCGCATCATAATTCTCCAAAAAGGTACTGGCAATGGAGTCTATGATGATATCCTTGGCCTCCTTTGTCATCGTATCCAGATAATTGTCCATTTCCGTGGAGAGATCAAGATAGAGAACCTTTTCCCCCTCTTTCTCCTCCTCATGAAAAGACAATACTTTCGTGTCAAGAGACACAATATTATGTCTTGCCAGAGCCGCTATCAGCACTTCCGCCGTCAGTTCTTCCGCTTCTTCCGTACGGGAGTTCAAACCGTCACAGGTACCATTACTATAATATACGGTAAATGCCACTGCACCTGGAAGCTTTTCCTGAGAATCCTTCGTATCTGCCGACACTTCCTGCTCCTGAATGTCCTCCTGCTCTTCATCCTGTAACAAATATTCTAACGAATTTACCAGCAGATCTCCGGATGACATTTCCGGCACAACAATCTCTCCCGTGGTCACAGTACCGTCAGATTCCCTGCCGCAGGCCGTCAACAGGATAGCTGTGACAAATACAACTGCCGCTATTTTCCCTCTTTTCATAATATCTCCTCCCAGATCTTTGAACCTCTGATCATCTAAATCGGGTTTATTCTACCATATTATATTATAAAAGTAAATTCCTCCAGAAACAACTTGGAGGAATTTACCGCCTGATACCAAAAAGACACCGCCTCATGCGGTGTCTCAGGTATAACCATCGTGCAGGAAAAGGGACTTGAACCCTCATGATATTGCTATCACACGGACCTGAACCGTGCGCGTCTGCCAATTCCGCCATTCCTGCGAACAAATGTTATTTTAGCGTCTTTTGGCAAACATGTCAAGCCTATTTTCCAATTTTCTTATCCATATATAAAATATGATTCACAAGCCAGCCAACCAGGAATTCCAGAAGTTCCTCCAACGTCTTTTGCTGATTATCATCCACATACTCTAAATCCATCTCTTCCAGACGGGTAATAAACGCATCATGCGCCTTTTTCTGCGCCTCCAGCCCTTCATACTTAATAGCTGTCATATATTCCTCTTCATCCCCAAAATGAAACTTCGTATAATTCTTTAATTCCTCCAACAGGCGCACAATCTCATCATATTTATCATGCACATAATCATGGATGATCGCACGGTGAACCTCCCCGATAATGCGAAACAATTCCTTGTGCTCATCATCAATAAAAGTGATACCCGTGCTGTACTGCGCCGTATAAGTATACTCTTCCTTTTCCTCCCATTCCTTAAGCGGCGGCATCTTACCAATCATCATATCACTGCCGATGATATGACGAAACAGCCAGGTAACCAGGTACTGCATCAGTTCATCTAACAACTCATGTTCCTGTCTGTTATCTATAATAGCATCCAGTTCACTCATCTTAACTGCAAATTCCCTATGCTGCCTTTTCTGCAATTCCAGTTCCGGATGTCCTATCTTCTTCATATATTCTTCTTCATGCTGGAAATGGTATTCCGAATACTTCTGAAGTTCTCGCAGAAGCTTCACAATATCATCATACTTATCCCCTTTGTAATCATTTCCAAGCAGTTCCTCCACATCATTCACTATCCGAAAAAGTTCCTTATGTTCCCTGTCAATTTCCTCCACACCAATCAGACAATCCTGTGTAAATCTGTACATGTATATCTGCCTCCTTTTCCCTGTGACAGCCCTGTTTTATGTTTCTGATATATTTCTGAATCGCTTTTGTCTTATAATATAATAGATTCATTTTATCATGGATTATCCGCATTGTCCATGAAAGACAAAACGAACCAGCTGACTGCCGGTAAGTATCCCCAAAATAAAATTCAGAAAAAATGCAACCTTTTTCTCATCAGTACAGTCTAATCTATATCAAAAGTAAATTCCTATGGAATTGACTTTATAACACCGGTAACAAAGGCGCGCGCACCGGCCAAATCATACGAAAGGAAGAGACTCTTATGAGAGAGGATACCATCAAGCTTGTTCAAAAAGCGGTCAAAGGCTCTAAATCCGCTTATGGCGAATTAATTGCCCAATATCAAATTTACCTGTATAAAACCGCTTTTTTATATGTCAAAAATGAAGCCGATGCCCTGGACGCTGTGCAGGAATGTGTAACAAGAGGCCTGATTGCCATTGAGAAACTAAAGAACCCCCACTACTTTAAGACCTGGATTACCCGGATTCTTCTCAACTGCATCTGGCAGGATAAGAAAAAGACTCCCACGGTCTCTCTGGATAAATATATGGAGAAAAGCACGACAAATTATCTGATTGAGGAAAAAGTCGATCTCTACGATGCCATTGACTCCCTGAAAGACCAGTATAAGAGTGTTGTAATACTCTTCTATTTCCAGGAATTAAAGATAAAAGAAATCGCACGAATCATGGATATTCCGGAAGGAAGCGTCAAGGCAGATCTGTACCGTGCCAAAAAACTACTGCGAAAATGGCTGACCACTGACACAGACCACAAAGAGGAGGTAACGCGCCATGCAAAATGATAGATTTGATGCAATCCCAATCCCCAAAGAACTGAACGATATTGTAAAAGCAGGGATTCAGGAAGGCATACGCCAAAGGAAACGACTTCATCGACATAAATCCCTGTTACGTTACGGCGCTATTGCCGCGGCATTACTGCTCTTATTGTGTGCCGGAACTCTCTTAGTATCCAATCCGTCCATGGCTGCCAAACTTCCCATTATCGGGCGCATCTTCTCGATGGTACAGGAAAAGGTCAGCTATAAAGGCGACTATAACAAGGACGCAGAAATTTACAGGCAAGACGATAGTTCCCAGACGCAGGACAAAAACATGACACACTCGTCAGGATCCATGCCCAAAGAACAGGACAAAACCTCTCAGGAAAATCCTCTTGTACAAACTTCTAATGGACTGACTATCACTGTCTCAGAAGCGAACTGTTCCACCCAGGCATTGTATCTGGCTCTCTGTATTGAAAATGAAGAGGCATTTCCGGCAGATTTTATCAAGACAAAGAACATGGATGGCTATATTCTGGATTATGACATGTTATATCTGAAAACCAATTCCTACTATGATGTGCCCGGCCTGACTAAGAAAGAGCGCCCTTCCGGATTAGAATATGGATATTCTACACCCTATTATATTGAAGGAGAATTCGTGGACGACCATACCTTTACCGGTATCATAAGAGTCTCTCTGGACCAAGACCTAAAGTCCAGCAGCCTCTTCCAGGAAGGCAATACCGAACAACTGCCTTCGCAGTTCACTTATTACCTTGAGATTTCTGATATCTATGCAGACCTGCTTCAATATGAAGAAATCCAGATCCGTGATCGGGAAACCAATGAGCTGATAACTTTTCAGGATGCCATCAAGAAACGCTATCCCGGCACATGGAACTTTGCCATTGATATTACCATGAACAAAGAAGGAACACAGATTGTTAAGGTCAACAAGACCAACGATAAAGGAATTGGCATCGCCTCTGTGGAAAAAACCGACTTTGAAATCAAGGCCGATATCATTCTGCCTGGCGGCGCACAGCCATATGATTACGTTGTAATCATATGTGACGCAGACGGAAAGCCTCTGCAAAGTCAGGGAGAGAATGCTGAGATATACTCTGTCTACGGACGAAACACAGATACAGTACATGTATATGTATGTGATTATATAAAGTATATGGATGAGCTAAATGGGGACGGCCAAAAAATCGCCAATGGGGCATTATTTGACACAGAGGTTAATTTTAACAAATAGTTGAATATGATTCTGATGACTGGCAGAAATATTTGAAAAATTATTTTATAAAAGCCCTTGACTTTTGGCTTCCTAAACAGTATTATATTAAATGCGTTGTGTAACGTATGCGGAAGTGCTGGAATTGGCAGACAGGCTAGACTAAGGATCTAGTGATGGGTTCATCGTGTGGGTTCAAGTCCCATCTTCCGCAGTAAAAAAGGAAACCTTGTGAATGATGAGGTTTCCTTTTTCATATTTATAACAGACTTATTCATCAATATCGAAATCATCACACAAATCATCAAATTCACCCAAGTAAACATTCGTATTCCCAATAAGTTCATCAATCATTGTCATACGATTCTTCCATTCTGCCTTATCTTTCTCAACAAGTTCATCGTAAGCATCAGAAACAAATTCATAAAGCATACTGCTTGAATTTCGATTGACAATCAAATCATTAATAAATTCAGGAATATAGCATTGCTCAAACGGCAAGGCAGGTAATTCACTTAAAGATTTGACAACGGGTAATTTATCCCCCTCTTTAATGAGATACCAAATCAACTCCTTTTTTGACTGTTCGATTCGCTTCAATAAAGCATACAGGTCATCACCATAATAGCTGTTTAAAGGCTTGTTATTATTATTGTAACTATATCTTTGATATCTTGCTTTTGAATAAAAGTCTGTCAAAGCATTTAACAGCTTTTTGCAGGTCGGTTTGAGCTTCAAACCACTCTTCTCGAACAAAAAATCAAACATTGCCAAATGTTTATGCCCATATAATAAGTCGTTTATTTTCGCTCGTTCCTTCTCGTCTGTTACATCGTATGCATATAACTCAATTATCACCTTCAGTAATTCCATATAGCGAAAAGTAAAACTCTTCCTGTTTCCCATCTAATATGATCATTACAAAATCTCTATCTTCTTCACTGTCATCTATATGAAACTGTTGTCCGAAAACAGGCTATAGTAAATTCTTATATTCTGCTTTGAGTTTATCTATATCCACAGCATATTCTCCAATTCTTTATAATCATCATAGGACTTTCCCAAGTCTTCCTCCAAATGCGTGATGATCATCTTCAAAAATAACCTGCTCTGCCCCTGTCCCTGTTTTAAAAATAACAGTTGTAATATATTCTGGAGATACTTTGAACACCGCCTGCCACTCTTCTATCCTCTCAAGTCAAGACACATCATCACAAAATCAACATACGTATCATTTATTTTAAAATACCCCGGTATCATACCCACACGTTTAAATCCATATTTCTCATACAAATGAATGGCACCCGCATTATCGCTTCTGACTTCCAGCCTGATGATTTCTATAGATGCCTGACGGGCATAGGCAATCAACTCATCCAGCAGCCTGCCTCCAATCCCCTGATTCCACTGCTCTTTTATCACCGATAATCCCAGTTCTGCATAATGGCTCATGCGCCGCGGCAATCCACTCAAACTGCCATCAGCTATCAGTTCTCCTTCTTTCCAGACACTATAATGAACAGACCGCTGCTCTTCATGCACCTGGGTAAGATATGCCTTCTCCTGTTCCACCGTGACAGAAAGACCCTCTTTCCCAAAGGTTAGATTATCTGTCTCTGCGCCTACTTTTTTCAAATAGGCAATCAGTTTCTCTGCATCCTCTGGCATCGTTTCCCGTATTTCAATATGTTCCATGTTATTCCTCCTATACAGATTCCTTAATGTCATTACATTACTCTCTCATGGCCTCATTAATCCAGATACCCCCATTGCAGAATACTCCCCTGCCCTTATCCTGCAAATACGCAAATGCTTCTTCCTTTTTCCCTGATGAATCAAAGAAAGTGTTATTCTTAAATCTGCATGATAAGCAGATGTTTCTGCATATGCATAGAAATCATCCATCGTTCCCGTTTGGACAGTCTGATCAAAATGATATAGATACTCTCTTGTAAAAATAATACCCGTTATCCTTTCCTGTTACAAAACCCTAATCTTACCGCCGTCTGTGGACAGGCATCCACACAGGCACCGCACCGAATACACTCGGCCGACTGAGGAAATTTTACCGGATCCACTTCCATCTGACACACCCTTTTGCACTTTCCGCAGCCATTGCACTTATGTTCGTCCACTTCCAAATGATAAATGCTGATTTTATTAAACAGCCCATATATAGCCCCCAGGGGGCATAAGATACGACAGAAGAAACGATAAATCAGAATACATCCCAGAATCGTCACAAGCAGGATTGCCATTTTCAAAGTAAAAAGAGCGCCGATTGACTTTCTAAGTCCCTCATGGGCCGCCAGCAGAAAAACCCCACCTTCCAAAGTTCCCGCCGGACAGATGTACTGGCAGAAAGCGGGCTTTCCCATTCCCATATAGTCGGTTACCGCAATCGGAAGTATGAGTACAAAAATCACAAGAACAACATATTTGAGATACAGAAATATTTTTTTGAGCTTTAATTTGGGAGAAGGAATCTTATGCAGCAGCTCCTGTAACAACCCAAAAGGGCACAACCACCCGCAGACCGCCCTGCCAAGCACTACTCCAAAGGCCAGAAGAAGTCCTGTCACATAGAAACTAAAGCTATAATTCATAGAGCCATTTACCGCCTGCAAGGCACCGATAGGACAGGCAAAACCTGCCGCCGGACAGGAATAACAGTTTAATCCCGGGTTACAGAAATACTTCCACTTGCCCGTATATATTTTTCCACCTTTAAAATTCAACAAATGTGCGTTAGAACAGCCAAAGGCAATCAGCTGTAATAACTTCCTCTTAACAGAATACCCAAACCGCATCACATTACCCCAATCCAATACACTCAAAGCAAATAGTAATGGCTTTATTTAAAACGATATTCATTTCTCCTCTGAATCCCCCAAAGCATATAAAGACGACGGCAATAACAAGTCCTGCGACCCGCAGGAACAGAAGCCTCTTTTTCTTATTGTCCACCAAGATAGTCCTCCACAAATTTCTTATAACCGTCCACATTCGCTCCCAGGATGGAATCTCCTACTATATTTCCCTCTTTGTCTATAAACATGGTAGTGGGTACACCCAGTACCTCCCTTAATACAGGAGCGAAATCCTGATTTACAATAATCTGGGTAAATTCCGCGCCGGCATTTGACGTTATGTCAACCGCAACATCCCGCTGCTTTGTATCTTCTTCTCCATTGATATCAATGATCAGACCCACCATCTGCACATTATCCGGCATCTCTTTGGCCCACTCACCCAGCTCCGGCATTTCACCCACGCAGGGATTGCAGAAAGTTCCCCAGATATTAAGGACTGTCAGATCCTTGTCTGCGAAGATACTTTCCGTGACCGTATTCCCTTCCAAATCTGTTGCCGTAAAAGCGGGAAACTTTTTGCTGTCTTCCTGTACGGTGTCCTCTTTGGGAGATTCACTTTCAGCTGTCTGGACGACTGTATCTTCGCTGCCATTATCCTGACTGTCTGCCGTATTTCCACAACCGGTCAACAATATGAGAATGGTACATAAAACTGCACCTTTTCTGATAGACTGCATCCATTTCTTATTCCAATTCATAATTTATCTCTCCTTCATATCTTAATCTGTTAAACCTTTCTTTGGTTTTAAAATATTCTTTTGCCGTTATCATATCATATTGTTTCCCCTGTAAACAATATCCTAAATAATTTTGTAATGTAATCTTTTTTATGATACAATCAACGCAGGCTTACAACTTCTGCGCATATCCTGTTTATCTGAAGGAAATCAACTGTAACTGATCTTATTGGGAAGTTCTTGTTCCAGAAAGGAAGATTGTTTATGAAAGATGTTTTTATTATATATAACACCTGTTGTTTCTATGAAATTGTGATACTGAATTACTTTATGAGCTGTACTGACTGCGATGTACTCCTATGCTCTCCGGATGGAAACCCCATTCGGACAACGGAAGGTTACTGCGTCAATGCCGACATGGCACTTGCGGGTGTAAAGCCGGAACAAATCAGAAGCTTTATCATCCCCGGAGGCGATATCTCCTATATCAACGAAGCGTCTATGCATCTTTTTCTACAGGACTTAAAGCAGAGAAATGTTCTGATTGCTGCCATCTGTGCCGGTGTGAATCTCCTGGATGATGCAGGTATTTTAAGAGGGATACAATCAACTCACAATATGGATCTGGACATTGCAAACGATCAGCATGTGATTACTGCAAGAGCCAACGCCTATGTGGATTTTGCTATTGAGACGGCAAAGGAACTTGATTTGTTTACGGATGAGGAAGACCTACAGGAAACCATAGCATTTTGGAAATACTTTAAAAGAGCCTAAAATATCATCCTGCCACAAATCCAGCCATATCCCATCCACACAAAGCCACACAAAGCAGTGCCAGAGCCGCCATACCACCTAAAGCGTAAAGGACACGACGCCATCCCTGTGGCTTCATGCGCTTTACAAACCAGATATCAGGAAGCAAGACAATCACTATCCACAGCACCAACTCTATGACACCCATGATTCCTGCCGTCCCTTCATCCACAAAGCCATCATATTGATAGATAAGCCCTGTGATATCCAGAAAAGTTATTGTCAGCCAGACCGGACTGACAAAGGATGTCACCGCACACCAGATACCCAGGATAATCGTTCCTGCTGATTTCATATCCGTCTCCTCCTACTTCCGCCCTCTGGATCCTTGAAACGTGGGGTTATTCTGATACGCCTGGAACTTCCTCTCTATCACTTGTGCCGGAAGTACGCAATGATGAAACTCCAGTCCAGCAATTCTGCCGCGGTAGGACTTCTGATATTCATCACCGCCTATGATTACCTGGCTGGGCACCTTTAAATTGGGAGCCTTATCCCTGCTGCTAATCAAAAGACCATTAAAATACAGCTTCGCCACTCCCGTGATCACATCACAGGAAATGCACATATATGCCCATTCCCCGGGCACAGCCTGACGGCCGAATATATCAAACCACTCATTGGGTTCCCTGTCATCTTTCATACGGAACACACAGCTGCCAATCCCATCCGATGGCGCCAGACTCATAAATCCGTCCATATATGTTATGTAAACCACACTGGTCCAGGCCTGTATCTCCTCTGTGTTAATCCACAGACAGATCGTATAGCTTTCACCAAACATAACCGATTTCGGCAGTCTGACCAGATTCTCACGCACTTTGCCGCCTGGAAAGAAAAGAGCCCTCTGCTCTTCCACCACACCCGCATCATACCTAAATCCCTCTCCCACAAATTCGCCCTGACTGCTTCCTTCCTCATCTGCCAGCGTATCCTGAAAAGAAAAGACAATCGGTTTTTTGTTATTGACAAAGAAATAACGCTCGTTATATTTCTCGAAAAATTCTGACGCCGTAAGCGGTCCTCCATAAAACTCTCCCAAGCCCAACTGAGCGCCATAGTTGGCAAGGGCTCCCGCCTGAAAAGCTGCGTTAATCCCCTCCGCCACCACCATGAACTGCAAATCTCTGCCCATACTGATAACATTGCGCAAAAGTAACATCTGTCTTTTGCCGCTTTCCGACTCTTCCGGTAAAAGCCGGGGATCCAGTTTCAGAATATCTGCCGGAATATGCTGAAGTACCTTAAAGGAGGATGCTGAACCGAAGTTTTCGATGGCAATCTCAAATCCCATCTGTGTCAGTACTTCAACTGCACCGGCCATCTTTTCATTACGGCCCAGAAAGGCTTCTTCCTCAATACACAGCTTAATCTGTTCCGGCGCAGTCTGATACATATCCAGACAGTTTTTGATATGATTTACGCCATCATTTTGCAGGATGTATTTTCCTGAAATCCGGACATAAATCTGTATATCCTCAAAAACAGTGCCTTTCCACTGCTTCTTCCATTGACAGACCTGTTCAAAAACAATTTCATCCAGCTTAGCAATCACACCATACTGTTCAAATACCGGTATAAACTTCTCTTCCGCTAACAGACCCTTTCCCGGAAAACGCCAGAATACTGATACCTTGGCTGCATATACATCGGAATTCTGTAAATAGATAACCGGCTGCAAAAGCATCTCAAACTCGTCTGCACAAAAAGCTGTCAAAGCCCGGTCTTTCATCGCCCGCTGGTCTGTAATCTGCTCCTTGATGGATTCGTAGTTTACATAACTTCCTTTTCCATTCTTCTTGACATAGTACATGGCCTCATCACTCTGGTCCAGAATTTTGGAAATTTCCTTCTCGAACCGCTGATGATAGGTCACGCCCATACTAAAAGAAAGAAGCGTACTCAAAGACTCGTCAAAGTCATCTTTAAGTCTGCGCTGGAGTCTTTCAAACTTCTCTTCTATCTCCCGCTCATCCAGCCCGCCGTCACAGACCACCACAAACTCGTCGCCGCCCATACGCACTGCCAGCTGACTGGGAAACTCATTCTTAAGAATCCTGCTGACAAATACCAGCAGTTCGTCTCCCTTGGCATGCCCATACACATCATTGACCAGTTTGAAGTTATCCACATCCATATAAACGCAATGAATAATGTCTTCCTCATCCAGCTGCTCCCAGATTTCATGAAGACCCCTTCTGTTTACAAGACCAGTGAGATAATCCGTATTTTTTTCATTCTTAAATTGACTGATCAGATCATAAAATGAGTTTTTCATCTTTCTTCCTTTTGAGCATTTTGCCTATTTTTTCTGTCTGATTCATCATCTTATGTTCATATTGTACAACAGCATGACAATGGAGTCAATTTAATTTTGAATTATTTTAGATATTCTTGAAATAATTAGGCTTATTCAGAACAATCAGATACCGGAACGGCCATCCATTTATCATAAGGACAACTGTTCTTTTTTATGACTGCGCGCAATTCCACATAACATCCACAGGCCCTGCACATACCGTCATACAGAAGATCACAGGACTTGCAGACCAAGAGCCGCCTTTCATAAAGCGGCTCATTGACTTTTACTTCTTCCTCCAGATTGGCGATATAGGCATGCAGATTTTCAAAGTATTCTTTCTGATCCATGTCTCTGGTGAGACACCTGCGACAGGGACGCTTTATCCCGCTCTCCATAACCTGTACCTCCTTGTATTTCCTGCAATCCTAACGGATGCGGAAGCTGATCACACTGCCGGCCGGTGCCGTAAAACTGATCACACCGTCTGTTACCTCATAAGCGTTAAAGTTCTCTTCCTTCACCTGCTCAGGCTCCTCGAACGTATTGCAGGCATGCATTTCTCCCCGCAGAATCGTACCGGTAATCTCCTGCGGCACAAGAGACATAAAGGACATCTCCACAGGTGCATCTTCGCTGACGGAAAGGTTCGTAAGCGTCACCTTCACACAACCGTCCTTATCCACAGAAACAGACTCATTCAAGAACGGTACCTGACAGTCCTGATCCGTTCCGATCATTTTATTGCCCTCAAGGAAGCTCTCCACCAGATCCGCATCCTGATGATGTTTATACATATGGAACACATGGTACGTGGGGGTGAGAATCATCTTCGGTCCTTCTGTCAGGATCACGGACTGTAACACATTGACCGTCTGCGCAATGCATGCCATTTTCACACGGTCACAATGTTTGTTGAAGATATTTAAGGTAACACCCGCTACCAGGGCATCTCTCATGGTATTCTGCTGATACAGGAATCCCGGGTTTGTGCCTGGTTCCACATCAAACCAGCATCCCCATTCATCCACGATCATTCCAATCTCCTTGTGCGGATCATACTGATCCATAATAGCACCATGACGCTCCACTAGCTCTTTCATGAAGACTGCTTTTTTGAGCGTCTTATACCAATCGTTCTCATCAAACCGGGTAGCGCTTCCTTTATGCTCCCACACACCCGGAACCACATAATAATGCAGGGACAGTCCATCCATATAGCCGTGGGCCGCTGGCGGCTGCGGCATTTCAAAACAGGTATCCATCACCTTTTTCGTCCAGTAATATTCGTCCCCGTTGGCGCCGCCGCAGACTTTCTTAACTGGCTTATCCGCATGATACTGTCTCACATAGGTCTGATATCTTCTATACAGATTGGCATAATACTCCGGCGTCATATTGCCGCCGCAGCCCCAGTTCTCGTTACCGATTCCGAAATAATCTATCTTCCAGGGCTTCTCATGACCATTCTTCTTACGCAGATCCGCCATCGGTGAGACACCGTCAAAGGTGATATACTCCACCCACTCACTCATCTCCTGTACCGTGCCGCTTCCCACATTGCCATTCACATAGGTCTTACAGCCCAGCTGCTCACACAACTCAAAAAACTCATGCGTACCAAAGCTGTTATCCTCCACGACGCCGCCCCAATGGGTATTGATCATCTTCTTACGTTCCTCTTTAGGACCTATGCCGTCTTTCCAGTGGTACTCGTCTGCGAAACATCCGCCCGGCCAGCGCAGTACCGGAATCTGCATCTCCTTCAATGCTTCCACTACATCCTTACGCATGCCATTCACGTTGGGAATGTCCGAGTTTTCCCCTACATACAGGCCCTCGTAAATACATCTTCCCAGATGCTCTGAAAAGTGGCCATAAATTTCCGGATTGATGTGGCCCATTTTGTTTCTTTCATTGATAAATAACTTTGCCATACGCCTTACCTTCCCTTTTTCAAATTTACATTTGTATTTTATTTCTCTTTTGTTAAAATATTTTAATGTTACCTAAAAGTATATTGGAAACTTTCCCATAAAGCAACGGTTATTTTTCATTATCTGCCATAATTTTTCCATTTGCAGTCTGACAAATACAGACATCACACATAAACTATAGTATATCTTCATTTTACAATGCACCAGAAAGGAACATTCCCATGCATCCTTCCCCTTCCGTTGCCATTCTTGGCCGTAGCAAAGACACTGTCAATTATGAAGCCGCCCTCCGGCGGCTGGATATTCCCTGTGAGACCACCCTGGATCCCGAAAAAGCAGCATGCGCAAGTCATCTGCTTCTGCCCGGGGGCGGTGATATCACACCTGCCTTCTTCGGCCAGACAGATCATGGCTCCCGTCAGATAGACACAGAACTGGACATACTGCAATTCGATGCCCTCTCTCTTTATGTGGCACAGCATAAACCCGTCCTGGGTATCTGCAAAGGTCTTCAGATCATCAATGTCCACTTTGGCGGCAGTATCAATCAGCACATTGCTGCCGCAGACCGTCATAAATGGATAGGAAAAGACCAGACACACTATGTCTATCACAGTGTACTTGACCGCAAAGATTTCTTTTATGATCTCTATGGCAGCAGTACCCTGGTAAACTCTGCCCATCACCAGGCCGTCGACCGTCTGGGAGAAGGCCTGGTCTGTGCCTGCCGCGCCGGGGACACTACCATAGAAGGACTGTTCCACCGCTTTCTGCCTCTGTTTGCTGTCCAGTGGCATCCGGAACGTTTCTGGGAACAAGGCGGGGAAGCACTGTTCCGATACTTTATCGCTCTTTCCTAAAATACTGCTCCAATTGGCTGACGCCTTCCTCAAACTTGTTTTTCTGCAATTCCCGCTTACTTTTAACCTGTTCTTTGGCATGGGCGGACAGCACCTCAAACAAGGCCCGCATAATCTGCACGATCACATCTGCCGTGTCCCGGTCCACTTCCTTCAGGGCTGTGCCGATTTTATGGATGCTCTTTAACCAGTTGGCTGTAAAATCAATCAGGTTATCTGTCTCAGATGCCTGTACTACCCGGTATAAGGTATCCACAAAGGTATGCATCTGTTCCTGGTCCAGTGAAAGAATCCATTCATTGAGGGCCTGGTCCATAAACTTACGCCCCGCACGAATCTCCTCCACAATTTTGAAGTTATCATCCCGGATAAGCCATGTATAAGGATTGTGCTGCGCCAGACCGATTGTCTTACTCTCCACCACCTTATAATTTTCCTCCGTATAGAGAAGCATACCCACACAGGAAGAGCGGGGAACCGTCTTATAAATCCTGCCCGCAATCTCCTCATAGGCACTCTTTTGTCTGACCTCCGGCCGAAAACCCGGCCCGTCATGATCATATATCCTGTCAATTCTCTCCCGCACCCCGGCACTACAATTCATGGATGCATAGACTGCCAGATTGCCGCCTTTAGAATGACCGCCCACATACAGGCCGCTCTGAATCGTCTGTGCCGCCTGCTCTAAATAACTTACACTCAGGCGCTGTCCAGGTACCGGCTCTGAAAAAGCCAGATTCAGGTCTTCTTTCCAGCCCACAATACTCTCGTCTGTTCCCCGGAATCCCACATAGGACAGCTCCTCTGAAAGTCCAAAGACGACCGCTGAGAACTGGGTCTCCTGCTCCGGTTCAATAAGGTTTACATAATTCCATAGTTTCATAGTTCCAAAACGCCTGCTCTTATAGATTTTCTGGAAAAGTGCCGTATTATCCTTTCGGTAACGCTCATCCCCATAAAGATGATCATAGTCCGGATGCGCCGCCAGTTCCTGCACTGTGACAGCACCGTGCTCCTCTCCCGGCCCAGGCACCAGCCCGTCAAACTTTAAGTATACAAACTGGCAAAGAACCAGGCTGTCTACATCGCTGAAAGGTTTTTCCTCCAGGGAATAATCTCCATATTCTTTCAGATAATCCAGAATCGTACCCATATGCTGTGTCCCTCTCTGCCTGCTTACCTACATTTTTGCCTCCAGATGCTCGATATTCTTGATCAGTACCGACACTGTCCCGTCCGGATTCGTAATAAATTCAACGCTCCGGGGATTCTTATACTGTTCCATCGGTATTTTAATCTCAATCCCCGTATCTGTATAAAGATGCTGACTCTGTAATTTACGCACCGTATTTTCACTCTGGGGCTCAATCTTTTCCTTCACCATGTCATACTTTTCCATCTTATCCTGAAAAGCTGTTTTTAATTCCGGCTGGTCGTCAAAAATCTTCTCCGCAATCTCCTCCACTACAAATCCACCGTTTTCCTGGATTTCCTCCTGTAGAATCTGCTTGGCACGCATCTGCTTTTCAAAGCGCTCCGTATCGTCAAATCCATCTTTTTGTACGCTCTCCACCGCACGGCTGACAATGGACAGTTTCGACTTATGCGACAGGTGGGAGCTGCACTTCAGGAACAGGTAGGAAAAGTAATTGACCTTCTCACCATTGACCTCATACTTTTTTTCCATCACCCACAACGCCAGGTCATCCAGTCTGATAACAGCCGCCTCTGAAAGACGCTGGCTCTCGGAAGGCAGGATGGATTTATGGCGGATGATCTCATTGCTGTTGCCCTCCCCCTCGGCCGACGGCATGGTTCTGTGGGTGTAGAGCGATTTGTAATTCATCTTAAGAAACGCCAGATACTCTGTCTCTTTCTCCCGGAAACGCACCACCAGAAGATCCGCCGCCGGAATATCAATATTGCTGCCCATAATCTCATACAGCAGTCCCGCGGCAGTCTTACTCATTTCCACAAAATCCTGGTCATCATACTCGGTGAGCATCTTATAGATTTCCGACTCTTGCTGATAAAAACGACACTCCTTGACATCATCCCCGGAACCAATCTTTGCAATATGTTCTCGTACAAACTCGGCTACCTCGGATCCATAGACAAGCTCCGTATCGGACAGGACCGGCATACCTATAGTAGAATCCATGATATGTACAATGATTTTTTTGATTCTGATATCCTCTTTGTTCATTATATTATAACTCCTGTTATCTTATGTAATCTAAACTTTCAGATCCGTGGAAATTCTCTCAAGAAGCGCCAATGTCTCCTCACCCCACTCGTAATCAAACAAATAACTTCCATCATACAGGCACTTCTCCCGATTTCTGTTTTCCAGGAAACGGTAATAATCACATTCAATGTCTCCAACTTTCACATAGCAGGCTCCTCTTTTGTTGATAAAAATCTTTTCCACGCCCGCATCCCGTAAAGTCGCCTGCAAAGAAGTCACTGCTTTTCGATATAATTTCTTGACCTTATCATCATAAGCCCGATCCGGCCACAGTTTGTCTACTGCCTCCTCCATGGACACTTCCCCGCCCCGGTGATCCAGGCATAGTGCCAGTAATTCTTTCGCCTTGGCATTTGCAAAATACACCAGCTGGCCACTGACAAAGAACTGAAACCTGCCAAACATGACTACCCTGATCTTTTCCCGCTCCTCCTGACGTCTGACCTTACGCGCCATATTCAGGACATCGGCCCGATTGAAAGAAACCATGACACTGTAATCGCCCCGAATCCTCATTCCTTCCAGCACCTGATAGCCGGCTGAGTTAATATAAATAAGTACTATATGAGGATACAGTCTCTTGAGGGCTCCGTCCAGATCAGACTTTTTCTTATCCAGTATTTCGATATCCAATACCGCAAGCGCTATCAGGTTATTTCTGGCATATTCAAGTACGAGAGCCGGATCATCAAATTCTTTCACTGACTCAACTCCCCTCATCTTTATAAATATATTACATAAAACTTTACGGAATATACCGTCACCTGATACCAAAATAGCCTTCATAGCCCTAAGCATATCTCCCCCCAAGCACGATCAAACTCGTCTCAAGGTAACAAAACTTAATCCATAGTTATATAGACAGTTTATCCTGTTAAGATATAATCTGCAAGACTCATTCACTGACCCGACTAAAATTTGCATCGTTATCTGTCATTATTCATATTTTCCCGGATAATCTGTCCCGGTCTCATTCTGCATACTGAAAATATAGCGCGTGGGATCCTGCTCCATCTCAAGCATGGTATGAAAAGCCATCAGAAGCATTTTATCCCCGTTATTTTTCATATCGTCCTTTCCCCGATCTAACTGCGCTTTAAAATGATCCATCTGCCATACCATAATGTCTACAAGGCTATAACCCTGAATTTTATATTCACAGAGGAAGTTCTGATGTTCCAGATAGTACACAAACTCTCGGTATATGCCTTCAGATTGTATAAGAGCCTTCCAGAATTGTTCAAGAAATGCCTCGTCCTCTCCTGCATAATAACAAAGCGCTTTCGCCCAGGCGTACGCCTTCTCTTTCATGAAATGATGGTGCCTCCTCTCCCCGTGAATTGCTCCCGTCGCACCGCAGTGACGCTCGGCCTTCTGCCTCGCTCACGGGCTTCGCCTCCCGTCGCACCGCAGTGACGCTCGGCCTTCTGCCTCGCTCACGGGCTTCGCCCTATCAACATGTAGAAAAACAAAATTGTCAGCAAGCTGCCATTTTGTTTTTTACATGTTGGCACTGCTCATTGCCTACATGAAGATTATATCACAACCTTGTTCTTTTTAGGAACCGGATTCTATATAATATGATAACTGCATATGCATGGACGAATCTTTTATGGATATGATTAAACAGGCAAATGACTTCCTCTGGGGATTTCCTCTTTTGGTGCTTCTGATGGGCACTCATATTTATTTCACGATTAAACTGCATTTTCCGCAGCGCAGTCTGTGGCGTGCCATCCGGTTATCACTTGGGCGGACGGATGAGGGCGCACACAATCTATCACCGTTTTCTGCCCTGTCAACCACATTGGCAGCCACACTTGGCACCGGCAATATCATCGGTGTCTCCACCGCTGTGGCCCTGGGCGGCCCCGGCGCTGTTTTCTGGTGCTGGATTACGGGTATCCTGGGAATGGCTACCGCCTACAGCGAATGTTATCTGAGTGTCCTCTACAGGGACTGTCGTCCTGACGGCACCTATGTAGGCGGTCCTATGTATGTTCTCAAAAACGGTTTACATAAATATACTTCAGGAAGAGCTTACGCCATCTGCACGCTGATTGCCGCATTTGGTGTGGGCTGTACCACACAGGCAAACTCTGTCTCACAGGCAGCTGCCGGCACTTTCCGTCTCTCTCCCCATTTTGTGGGGATTGCTCTGGCACTTCTGACCGGCGCCGTCATCTTAGGCGGTGTAAAAAGCATCGGCAATCTGTGTGAACGCACCGTTCCTGCCATCAGCTTTTTCTATCTCTTTGGCTGTCTGCTGCTCTTAATTCTCTATCGCAGGCAGCTGCCGGCTGCCATCCTATGGATTCTCAAAGACGCTTTTTCCTTTACCGGTATCGCAGGCGGTGTGGCCGGCGCGACCGTACAGCATGCCGTGCGTTACGGCATTGCCAGGGGGCTTTTTACCAACGAAGCCGGCATCGGGACTTCCGCCATTGCCGCTGCTGCCTCCCGCACAAAGGATCCCCATATCCAGGCCTATGTTTCCATGACGGCAGTTTTCTGGGATACGGTCGTCATGTGCCTGATCACCGGCCTGGTAATCGTCTCAAACATGCTCTATGACCCTGCCTCCACAGCCGGCGTCGCAGAGACAGACCTGACTGCCGCCGCTTTTGCACACCTGCCTTACATAGGAAACGCTTTCCTGACAATTTCATTAGCCGCTTTCGCCGTAACCACGCTGATCGGCTGGTCTTATTTTGGCGAAAAAGCAACGGAATACCTTGTGGGAAACAAAGGTATTCCGTACTATAAGCTAATCTATGTCATAATGATTTATCTGGGTGCAATCATACCCATGCAGCTGGTCTGGCAATGTACGGATCTGATCAATGCTTTCATGGTAATCCCCAATGTACTCGCTCTGTTTATGCTCCGGCAGAAAATCAAACCTTAAATCCTGCCACAATTTCCTGGAGTGAACGGCTGCTTCTCTCTAAAATGGACATCTTGCGCAGGATTTCCTCGCAGCCTACATTGCTGTTCTGCATGGCCGTTGCCACATCACGCACATCGTCCACAATCACACTGTTTAATTCCGTCACGGCATGCAGGGAAGCAAGCATTTCCTCCACAGAGGCCCCCATCATTTCTGCGGAAGTACCCAGATCCGCCGCTATCCCGTTAAAAAAAGCCGCATCTTTCTGATATTGCTGCGCCGTATCCACCATCGAATGATAGTCACCAATCACATGATCTTTCATAAAACCAAGCAGCTTTTCCGCACTGTCCTTTAGAGACATAACAGAATCCACCACCTCGTCAATCACCTTCTGAATCTTATCGACCGTATTCTGGGAGTGCTCTGCCAGATTCCTTACTTCATCCGCCACTACCGCGAATCCTCTGCCTGCCTCACCAGCTCTCGCCGCCT
Source organism: bacterium 0.1xD8-71 (assembly GCA_003612405.1). Classification (GTDB taxonomy): domain Bacteria; phylum Bacillota; class Clostridia; order Lachnospirales; family Lachnospiraceae; genus UBA3282. The sequence continues at coordinate 19,251 of RAYR01000015.1, read as the reverse complement.
CAATTGCCGCATTTAAGGCAATCAGATTGGTCTGGCTGGAAATACCGCTGATTTCCTCTGACAGTTCCTTGATCAGTTCGATTTTTTCCACCTCTTCCAGGGCGCTCTCCAATTCATCTTCCGCGCTGTGATAAATCACACTGGCCTGCTGTTTGGCCGCAATCGTAGTCTCATACAGCACATCCGCCCTTCCCGTAATTTCTTTCGATGCATCTGCCGACTCAGCCGACTTATTGGCCACATCCGTCACCGCCGTGCCTATCTCCGTACTGGCCTCGCTGATACTCTGCGTCACGTTGGCCGCCTCACGTACCTTGTCAATCAGTCGTTCCATGACCTGATCCATTTCATCTATCGTATTATTTAATTCCGCCATCTCACCATATGCCAGGGATGCCGTTTCCTCAATACCCGCCGCCTCTTCACTGGTTCCGGAAATCGTCTCTTTCATCTTCTGTCTGACCGTCTGCGCCGCCTGGCTGACTTCTTCCATCTCATCTTTAAAGCCTTCCGCCATAGCCGTTCTTTCCGGCTGTCCATGCTGTTCACTGAAATCACCTGCCGCAAAGAGTTTTAACTCCATCATCGGTGCCAGCACTTTACCAAATGCAGCTCCTGCCGCCAGACCGACTATCACTGCACCTGTCGCTGCCGCCAGGATACCCACAACAAGCGCACTGCCAACCTGGGCCTTCCCCACTGCCAATGCACCAATCATGGATGCTGCAAACAATAAAACGAAGGTCAATGCCATAAGCATCAACAGCAGCTTCCCCTTAATTGTTTTCATGTTCCACCCTCCTAAGACTCCTTTGTATCCAATCTCTGTGTCAGCTTTATCCATTTACCGCGCAGACATAAAAAAACCGCTATTATTATATAACTTTTCGCTTTCCAAGTCCACTATCTTTAGTAGATATCATATGTTATATTATTCTGCAAATATGCTGTCCATGGTATTATCTGCGCATCACACCGGCTTTGCCGTCTGTTCCCGCTGTCTGTAATACATATAAAAACCAATACAGATGAGTGCCGAAAGAAGTGATCCCAGCGGCGCCGCCCATCCCATCGGATAGAGACTGTGCGGATAATATACACTGGCCAGGTAGGCCCCCGGAATCCGCACCAGAAGGATGGCTGTAATATTATGAATAAAGGAGATTCCTGACTTCTGGTCACCGCAGAAATATCCGCTGAAACAAAAATGTACGGCCGCAAACACCGTATCAAAGGCATAGGATCTCATGTAGGCACAGCCTGCCGTAATGACCGCCGTATCCTTACTGAAAAGTCCCACCAGGGTCTGTGGCAGGAATTGATTATAAAGCGCACACAGCACGCCCCAGCAGACCGTAATCATAAGACCATAGCGCAGACTTTCCCTGGCCCTGTCTGCCCTGTCCGCCCCCATGTTCTGCGCCGTGATTGCAGAGATTGCCGACAAAAACGCAGACGGCACCAAAAACATGAAGCCAATCAGCTTCTCCACAATTCCCACTGCCGCCGATGCAATCAGCCCCCTGCTGTTGGCAATCACCGTAATGACAATAAAAGCAATCTGAATCAGTCCATCCTGACAGGCGATCGGCGCACCTACCTTAAGAATCTGGGCTATTACCTCCCTGTCTGCCCGGATATCCTTTCTGGTAATCCGGAATCCAAGATTACACTTTCTGAGCATCCCCAAAGCAAAAGCCACGCTTACTGCCTGTCCGCAAACCGTTCCTAAAGCGGCACCTGCCGCCCCCAGCCCCATGCTCCCGATAAAGACAAAGTCCAGCACAATATTCACCACACAGGCTACTGCTACAAAATACATGGGTCTGCGGGAATCCCCTGCTCCGCGGAAGATACTGCTGATGACATTGTAGGCCACAATAAAAGGAATCCCTGCAAAGCAGACTGCCAGATAGATCCTGGTCTGTACAACCGCCTCTGCGGGCGTCATCATAACACCCGTTATATTATTTACCATACAAAGGAGTGCTGCCGTCAGAACGCCCGCAAACAATATAAAAAAAACAACGGCAGACCCCACCGTCCTGGCCGCGGAGCGCTCGTCTTTAGCTCCCACGCACCTTGCAATCCTCACAGTGGCCCCCATGGCGAATCCTACGATGATGACAGTAAGCATATGCATCACCTGACTGCCAATGGAAACCGCGGTGGTAGTTTCCGAACCATTATACAATCCCACTACAAAGAGATCTGCCATCCCGTAAAAAGTCTGCATAAAACAGGATAAAAGATAGGGAAGCGCAAACATCACCAGATTGTTCCATACGCTTCCCTTTGTCAGATCATTTTTCTCATTCATCGTATATGTACAGCTCCTTTTCACAAATACAGTCAGATAACCAGCGGCATACCGCCGTCCGGCTAAACTCTATCTGCTATTCTAGCATATTCCTTGCAAAAAGAGCAATACTTATACTTTTTACCTGCTTTACCCTGCCGCCGTCCTACGGGCCGTCTGTCAGCGGTACCTCATAAACGCCCCCATCTGTGGTATTCTCAAAGAGCAGACTCACCACCTTGCCAGGATCAATCATCCTATTATTTCCCCGGCATGCATAATACCCGGTGGACTCCTGCTCGGAGGACAGATAGCCCTCCGAACCGTCCCCCTGAAACAAATCCTGATATACCGTGCCGTCTTCCAGTTTCACACCGCACATTCTGGGGGCCCTCGCCCACCTGCTGATTTCCGTCAGTTCTCCGTCTGCTCCAACTGCCTGTCTGACCTCCCGCTGTCTGGGCCAGTCACACTCCATATATCCTGAGGCTGATGACAGTTCCACCCGGTGAAGCACAGCGCCGCTGTCTCCCACCGGCACATCCAGAGTCCATTCCCTTATCTCCCCGGTTCCCTGCAAGTTCCAGCAAAAACTCCAGTTACCCTGCGTCATACTCTGCGGCACGAGTTCTCCCGTCTCATCTTCATAGCTGCACAAATTCTTAAGTTCCACATGAATATCCCTGCCAAGAGCCCAGCCCCGCTGCATTTCTGTCATGGATATCCAGTATGACAGACTGCCGTTTTCCTCTGTCTCCTCTTCTTCATAGAATCCGGCAGAGTAGTTCGCTCCGTCCATGCCGTCCACAGTTACCACAATTTCTTCAAATTCCGGTGATAAATTCTCTTCCGAAACATACCCGTCTATTTGAAAACCCACATAGACACTATAATTGTCCGTAACGCTCTGCTGGGCCGTTATGGTGACACCGTTTTGTGTCTGACTCTGCATGACAAAAGAAACTGCTCCTTCTTTCTGAAGGCTCTCTCTCTGATTCCTCTACCTGCCATTTCCCGCTGAGTGCCTGATTCCATCTGACACCTGCCGCCACGCTCAAGCCCGCAGTCAACATGACAGCCACAGCCACCCATATCAGCACCTTCTTTTTCTGTATTATATTATGTAAACCCTTTCCGGTCTCATTTTCCGGTAATACTGTGTCTCTTGCAACATTATCTTCTCTCAGCATCGCATAGGCGGCATCCGCTTTCTGCTGTACTATCCGGGGAATCGTAATCTCATCCCGCAGAATCTCTATCTTCGTCCTGTCGTTCATCATCCCTGTTTCCTTTCCCAAATCTTATATGCCGTGTTTACAGTCTCTTCCATCTGTTTCCTGTCCACAATCACACTATTCCAGTTCCCGTCCAAGCTGTTTTCTCGCTCTGGAAAGTCTGCTTCGTACAGCACTCTCGCTCACGCCAAGGATTTTGCTGATATCCACCGTAGAAAAGCCCTCTACATAATATAAGAGCACGGTCACACGGTATTTTTCATCCAGTGCCCTGAGCACTTCCTTCCATTCCGCATTTTCATAAGCCTCCTCCATCACCGGAATCTCCGGTGGTTCCTCCAATAAATGCATCCGGCTCCTTTTTCGCAGGATATCGTTACACTTATTGACCAGGATTCTTATTAACCATGTATGAAAATAATTGTCTGTCTTAAGTTGTTCCATCTTTTCATAACAAGTCAGTATGGTCTCCTGAATAACATCCGCCACATCTTCATCGTTTCCAAGCACGGCCCAGGCCGTCTTGTACATACTCTGCATCTGTCCCTGCATCAGAACCGCAAAGGCATCTGCGTCTTTCTCCTGCTGTATCCTTGTTTCACAGACTTATTATGTATGCTTTCCTATATTAGACGCGAAAACCGCACAAAACGTCGCAGGAATTTATCATTTTCTTCTGTCTGAACCATCTGACAAAAAAAGAGCAGACATTTTCAGTCTGCCCTTCCAAAGGAATCTCTATTTACCAAAATATCCTGCTACCGTCTTTAAATGTTCCATAACCGGCAAGTGCTGGGGACAGGCATTTTCACACTGACCACAGCCCACACAGTCACTGGCCTTGCCAAAGCTTCCCGTCAGGCGCTCATAATATCCTCCCTGGGGCGTCCAGCCTTTGCCCTCCGCCTCCTGCATCTCGGCATTATAGAGAGAAAAGTATTTCGGAATGGCAATCTTCATCGGACAGCCATCGGTACAGTAAGAACAGCCCGTACAGGGAATGGCAATGTTACCGTTAATCATAGCCGCCGCTCTGTATACCATACGCCGCTCATCCTCCGTCAGCGGTTTAAAATCAGACATATAACTCATGTTATCTAATAATTGTTCCATATTGCTCATACCGCTTAAAACCATCTTCACATTATCCAGACTGGCTGCAAAACGAATTGCCCAGGAGGGGACTGACATATTCGGATCATATGCCTTAAACAAATCTTCCACAGCCTTTGGCACCTGCGCCAGCGTACCTCCCTTTACCGGCTCCATGACCCACACGGGCACACCGTGTTTCGTTGCCACCTCATAACACAGACGGGACTGAATCGCGCTGCTCTCCCAGTCCAGATAATTAAGCTGCAACTGTACAAACTCCATCTCCGGATGCTCTGTCAGTACCTTATCCAGAAATTCCGCATTATCATGATAAGAAAAGCCGATATGCTTCACAAGCCCCTGCCGTTTCTTCTCCGCCAGCCAGTTGAAGCAGTCCAGATCAGAATAAATCTTATAATGGCCAAATCCCACATCATGTATCAGATAGTAATCAAAATAGGTAACACCCGTTTTCCTAAGTTGTTCCTCAAAAATCTTATCTCTATCTTCCCTGTTTCTGATAAAGCTGGCGTGCAGCTTGGTGGCAAGGGTATAGCTGTCCCTGGGATGTCTGTCCACCAGACACTCCTTCGCCGCTTCTTCGCTCCTAAAGCCACAATACATCCAGGCAGTATCAAAATAGGTGAATCCTCTCTCAAGAAAGGCGTCTACCATCTCCTTGGTCTTTTCCATATCGATGCTTGCCGCGTCATTGGCATCCGTAAGCGGCAGGCGCATCAGCCCAAACCCTAATTTTTTTGCCTCCATATGTGCTCCTTCCTCACTGTCAAAGTTTAAACTCTGTCAAATAACAGGCGCAGGTATCATCATACTGAACCTGCGTCTATCGTATCATATCATATATTTTTTCTCAACCGCTGAATTATCCCAGCGCCACATCCAGAAGCATCATGATTACAAAGCCAACTGCCACACCAATTGTCCCGATATTACTGTGTTCTCCTGCCTGAGACTCCGGAATCAGTTCCTCCACCACCACATAGATCATGGCGCCTGCCGCAAAAGCCAACAGATAGGGAAGCGCTGACACTACCTGCTCTGCCAGCAATATCGTTATGAAAGCACCTATGGGTTCCACGATACCCGACAACGCTCCATAGAGAAAGGATTTTCCTTTTGACATGCCCTCGCTGCGCAGGGGCATGGATATAATGGCTCCTTCCGGAAAATTCTGAATGGCAATCCCCACCGCCAGGGCAAAGGCGCCTGCCATGGTTATTCCCGTATCCCCAATCAACGCGCCCGCAAAGGTTACCCCTACCGACATCCCCTCCGGAATATTATGAAGTGTTACCGCCAGGACAAGCATAGTTGTTTTTTTTAACTCGCTTTCCATGCCTTCCGGCTCTTCACTCTCCAGATGCCAGTGAGGAATCAGTGTATCCAGCACCAACAGGAAGGCAACACCGCCCATAAACCCCAATGCGGCAGGCAGCCAGGCAATCTGATTCTGTTCCTGTGCCATATCAATAGCCGGAATCAGAAGAGACCAGACCGATGCGGCAATCATAACCCCTGCGGCAAATCCCATCAGGAGCTTTTCCACCTTCCTGTTCATCTCCTGTCTCATAAAGAAAACCATCGCTGCTCCAAGCGTTGTTCCCGCAAAAGGAATCATCAATCCTGACAGTAACTGCATACCGTTTCCCTCCATCTCCAACAGCAACTTATATTATAGTATGCCAGTTCTTTTCATCTGTCAGACTAAAAGACGTAATTTTCTTCCAGATTCTGATTCAACACTGCTATCTTTCTGGTATTCTCCGACGACATGACATCAATCTGCTCCATCTGGCTCTGAAAGTCCTGCATGATCAGCGTAATATCCCCTATATTGCCGGTTGTCTGTTCAATCGCCTGATGAATCTGTCCGGTGATTTCCTTGAAATCATCGATAACTCCCTGTAACGTGCTGGCATTATTCTGAAAACCGCTTACCAGTTCCTGTACTTTCCGGGCATCCTCGCTGTAATGTTCCCCGGTATTGACGAACTCATCATACTCCTCCATGATATCATGTTCCAGATAATCCACCAGATCCTTGGCGGACTGGGTCAGTTCCTGCACCGCTTTGGTCACATCGCCAAGCACCAGGTTAATCTGCTCCGCCGTATTCTTACTGGTTGCCGCCAGCTTGCCGATCTCGTCCGCCACCACTGCAAACCCTTTCCCGTTTTCTCCTGCCCTGGCGGCCTCTATGCTGGCATTTAAGGACAACAGGTTCGTCTGTTCCGCGATCTCAATAATCCCCTGTGCCGATTCCTGAATCTTCTCTATCTGAAGGGCACTCTCCGCCTTCTGCGTCACCTGCCGGCTGATCTCCCCGGCTTTCTTCCGGGTATCCTCTCTGGTCATAACAGCTTTATCCTGCAATGCTCTGGCCCGATCGCTTATTTCCTGTGCAAAGCTTCTGCCGGCACTGGTTCTCTCATACATATCCCTGATTTCCTGCCGGATATGTGCAATCTCTTCCACCGTCTGCGTTACGGAAGCGTTGGTCTGTTCCATGGCCGCGCTCATATCCACAATATTTTCCGACAGGGTGTTGGTTTTGCCGTTTATCTGCGTCACCTGCCGGCTGATTTCCCCGGAATCATCGCTGACACGCAGGATGACACCCGCCGTATCTGCAATCGTAGAACGCATTTTTTCCAACAGACCGTTGATATTATCCGCAATTGCCTGGATTTCATCTCCGGAATGAATCTGAAGCTTCTGTCTGAGATCGCCTCCATTCTCTACCAGTTCCACTACCTTTGTATTAATATGGTTGAGATTTCTGGTAATATAGTACGCCAGCGCAAATCCGCCTGCCATGGCCACCACCAGACAGAAAACCGATGTAATCAGTATCTTTGTGACTAACTGAGCCAGTTTCGCCTCCACCGTATCCACGGAACAGTCCACCGCCACAATGCCCACGGTCTTTCCCGCATCATCCCGGATTGGCGCATAACCACTGTAGAGCATGCCCCAGGCATCTGTATAGGGCTCATCAAGCGCCATAGCTGTGCCGCTGCGGTAGGCTTCCATAACCTCCGGCTCCACATCGTACTCCTCCCCGATCTCTCCCGGCTCTTCCGGATCCGCATCCACCACAAATTCCATATGATCGTCCACCAGACGCAGGGTATAAATATAGGAAACTGTCTCATCTGTCAGGAAATCCGACAGATTCCCATGTACCGCATAGAACGCCTCATCCTTACCGCTTTCTGCGCCTATCTTCTGAAACATTTCACTGTCAATCTTAGCAGCCGCAATCTGCGCATTGATAACTGTATTTTCCTGAATCTGGCTCATAAGATTATCTCTTACAGTGATATAGGCCACTACACCTACCGCAATGGAAATCACCACGCCGATCGTGGCTGCCCCCAGCCAAAGCCTGGTCAGAATACTCTTATGCAGACGTATCCTTGCCCTGTCCGTCCCTTGTAGCTCTTTGTCCTGTAAATGCATGTCCTGCCCCGCTTTTGTCTCTCTCACCCGTTTACCCCTCCTGCGTCCGACCGCTGGTTTCAAACAAATAGGAAATACCTTCTCAATTTATCTATAATTTTATCAATTTGCAACAAGTAAATTAAGGCGTCCGGTATACATCGTATATTTTATGGCATACTTTGTTTTATAGTTTACATAACATTACTTCTTGGGCCTCTTCTTTTTTCCGCTGGCAATCAGGTCATAACTCTCCGCGATCATACGCCTGACATCTTCATCCGGAATGGTTCCGTCCAGAATCACCGTATTCCAGTGTTCCTTGTTCTGATGATAACCGGGAATCACAGCTTCATAAGTCTGCCTCCAGAAATCGCGCCATTGAGGATCCACTTTAATATTGATACGCATGGTTCCTTCATATTCATAGGTCCACAAGAAAGCTTTCCTATTCTTCCGATACCGCACCAGTACCCAGTTCGGGTCATGAAAGGGAGTATCCGTATAAACATCCGGAAAGCTCATTCCATAAGTCAGTGCCTCTTCTCTTCTGGTCATATTTTCTCCTCCACCATACAGGACACCTCAACTACCACTATCCTGATTCTAAAAAAAAGATTAAAAATGCAGTAAAATGGCAAGTCCTTGATTTTTTATGCTATAATTATAATAAATATACTCTTTTTTTGCATTGTGTAACCATGGAATCGTATCTATAGGAGATATAACTGTTGAAAATATTACCTGGAAACAGAAAATTATATTTACCTGTTCTATCAAATTATTTGATTTTATTTCTTTGTATTGTCGGGTTTGGCGGCGGCGCTGTCACAGCTCTTGCCCTGCCTTTGTTTCAGCTGGGGTTATCCTGCTCCAATTATCACTACAGTATAAAATGGCAGACGGTTCTTATGCTACAGGTTCATTTACTGCTTTCTACCGTTGTTGGACTTTATTTGGAAGGCTATCTGTATCTTAGATATATTTCAGGGGATACCGAAAGTGTCCTGGTATTTCAGGAGCTATTGAAAATCGGATCTGTTCTGGTCTGCGGCCTGGGTGTCCTGACTACCATATTAAAATACTTTTCCATAAAGGACGCCGCCCGAAAGCAAAACAGAACCATTCAGAACAATTCCTAAAATTTACATAGAAAGGTTGTTGAGTACCCTTGTTTAAAAATCGTTCCAGACTCATAGAAAAGTCCAGGGAAACGCTGAAGGCGGTATTGCCCATCATTCTGATTGTACTGCTCTTAAGCTTTACCATTGCCCCTATTTCCACGGAGATCCTGATGGAATTTCTGATTGGTGCAGTCATGCTGATCGTGGGCATGTTATTCTTCTCCATCGGCGCAGAGATGGCAATGACACGGATGGGTGAACGGGTAGGTACCATTATGACCAAGACCAAAAAGCTCTATGCCATCATTCTCATCAGTTTCCTGCTGGGATTTGTCATCACCATTTCCGAACCTGATCTGCAGGTACTGGCACAGCAGGTTGCCTCGATACCCAATCTGGTACTGATCCTGGCTGTTGCTGCCGGTGTGGGGCTTTTTCTGGTGTTTGCACTGCTGCGTATGCTGCTGCGCATCCCGTTGGCCCCTTTGTTGCTCTGCTTTTACATCATTGCGTTTATCCTGGCATTTTATGTCCCAAGGGATTTCCTGGCGGTAGCCTTTGATTCCGGCGGCGTAACTACCGGTCCCATGACGGTTCCCTTTATCATGGCCTTTGGTGTGGGTATTTCCGCCATCCGAAACGACAGACATGCCGCGGAAGACAGTTTCGGTCTGGTATCCCTTTGCTCTGTGGGCCCCATTGTCGCCGTACTGATCCTGGCCATGATCTATCATCCGGACTCCACGGAATATCTCTCCGAAGCAATCCCTGAAGTCTCCGATTCCGTTGCCCTGGGTCGTTTATTTGCCGGAGAGATTCCGGTTTACCTTCGTGAAATGGCGGTCTCACTGCTTCCCATTGTTTTGTTTTTCGGGGTGTTTCAGTTACTCTCACGGGATATCAAGAAAAAGACCCTGATTAAAATACTGATTGGTCTTGTATATACCTATGTGGGGCTGGTTTTGTTCCTGACCGGTGTGAACGTAGGCTTCATGCCCGCCGGTAACTACTTGGGCCAGGTGATTGCAGGACTGCCCTACGCCTGGATCATCATACCCATCGGTATGGTCATCGGCTACTTTATCGTCCAGGCAGAGCCTGCGGTGTTCGTCCTCACCAAACAGGTGGAGGAGATTACCTCCGGCGCCATTTCCGCCAAGGCCATGGAAATCAGTCTTTCGGTGGGTGTTGCCACTTCCATCGGCCTGGCCATGACCCGTGTACTTACAGGCATTTCCATCACCTGGTTTATCGTACCCGGTTATGCCATTGCCCTGCTCTTAACCTTTTTCGTGCCGAAAATATTTACCGCCATTGCCTTTGACTCCGGCGGTGTGGCTTCCGGTCCCATGACGGCAACCTTTCTTCTGCCTTTTGCCATGGGTGCCTGCAATGCAGTTGGCGGCAATATCATTACCGATGCCTTCGGTGTGGTCGCCATGGTCGCCATGACACCCCTGATCACCATTCAGTCCCTTGGCATGATCTATCGAATCAAGGAAAGCCGCCTGTCCAGAGAAGCCGGCGGATATGTATCAATCGACCGTTATGGGGATATGGATATTATTGAATTATAATACATTGAGGAAACGATACTATAATGTTGAAAATAAGCTTGATGGAGGATTTGCATGGGAAAATTGTGCATGATGACAACCATTGTCAGCAGAAAACAGTTTAAAAAATATTTCCGTCTGTATCAGGAAGAACAATTACAGGTCATGTTCGTCACGTTGGGCGCCGGAACAGCCTCCGGAGATATCCTGGATTATCTGGGACTTGAATCCACGGAAAAAGCCGTCATGTTCCATGTGCTTGAAGAAGAAGCCTGGCAAGAAGCCAAGAAACATCTCCGGCAAAAACTTCAGATTGACGCTCCCGGCGAAGGGATTGCCTTTGTTGTCCCTCTAAGCAGCATCGGCGGCAAAAAGACATTGCAGTTTTTGAGCGGAAAGGAAGACTTCCAGAAAGAGGAGGAATCAGTTTTGAAAGATACTGTCTACGAACTTATTGTGGTAATCTCCAATCAGGGATATACAGAGCTCGCCATGGATGCTGCCAGAAGTGCGGGCGCCTACGGCGGAACCGTAATCCACGCCAAGGGCACCGGTATGGAGCAGGCTGAGAAATTTATGGGGGTCACCCTCGCTTCCGAAAAGGAAATCATCTTTATCGTGGCCAAAAAAGAGCAGAAAAACGATATCATGAAAGCCGTCATGGAACAGGCAGGCATGCAGTCCAAGGCCAAATCCATCGTTTTCTCCCTGCCTGTAACAGACACAGCAGGCCTGCGGCTCATGGAAGACTCCTGATAACCCGCTTCGCGGCCTCGGATAGAAAGAAAAATTTTCTGCTGCTTAAAATACAAAATTAGTGCGTACCTCCTCTCCCGTATGGTATACTGATAGCATATATACAAAATCTGAAAAGGGAGAAGGGAATTTTTATGGACAAAAGTGCTGCAATCAGAAAACTATGTGAAGAAAAAGATATCCGCATGATTGACTTTAAAATGACGGATATTGACGGGCGTTGGCGTCACATTACGATACCGGTGGAGCGGTTCGATGATAATGTCTTCGTCTATGGAATCGGCTTCGACGGTTCCAACTATGGATACGCTCCCATCGAAAAGAGCGATATGGTATTCCTGCCCGACCCGGATACCGCCTATGTGGATCCTTTTGCGCAGGTGCCCACACTGACCATGTGCGGCAATGTATGTGTCATCGGCAAGGGCGAGAACACCCCCTTTGACCAGTATCCGAAGAACGTCAGCCTGCGTGCCATGGATTATATGAAAAAGACCGGCATCGCAGATAACATGATCATCGGGCCTGAATTTGAATTCTATCTGTTTGATTCCGCCCGCTACGAAGTTTCCCCCAGACAGTGCGCTTACCAGATCGATACCAGACAGGCTGAATGGAACTGTAGTCTGGACACCCCCGGCAATAACGGTTACGAGGTGACACATGGCGGTTATCATATTGCCGCACCTCAGGATGTGGGATATGACTTGAGAAGCCGCATCTGTATGGAGATGGAGGACTGGGGCATCAAAGTCAAATACCATCACCATGAAGTAGGCGGTCCGGGCCAGATGGAGATTGAGGTAGAATTGGCAGACATGCCCACCATGGCGGACAACACCATGATTGTCAAATATATCATCAAGAACATGGCTGCCCAGGAAGGCATGACAGCTACTTTCCTGCCCAAACCCATCTATAAGGAAGCCGGAAGCGGTCTCCATGTACATATGCTGCTCACAAAGGACGGAAAGCCGGTATTTTATGACGAGAACGGATATTCCGGCTTAAGCCAGACTGCACACTATTTTATCGGCGGACTGTTGTCCCACATTGCCTCCCTGTGTGCTTTCACCAACCCTTCCACCAACTCCTTCAAGCGTCTGGTGCCCGGGTATGAAGCTCCGGTTACCATCGGCTATGCGACTTCCAACCGCAGCGCTGTCATCCGGATTCCTGCTTACGCAAAATCTCCGGAGACCAAGCGGTTCGAGCTTAGAAATCCCGATGCTACCGCCAATCCTTATTATGCTTATGCGGCTATCTTAATGGCCGGATTAGACGGTATCGAGAAAAAAATTGATCCTGCCGCAAACGGCTGGGGTCCTTACGATTTCAATCTCTATACACTCTCTGCGGAAGAACAGAAGAAAATCAAGGGACTGCCGAAGTCCCTGGAGGAAGCTCTGGATGCCCTGGAGAAGGATCACGACTATCTGACCAAAGACGGGGTGTTCCCGGAACGTCTTATTGATGTATGGATTGCCCGCAAGCGTGCCGAGGCCAAACAGGCCGGGGAGATTCCTACACCGGCGGAGTTTATGATGTATTACGACCTCTAATGGAAGAAAATCCCTGCGGAATTATCTTCACGGGATCCGCTTCGCGGACTCGGATAAGCGGAAGATCTTTACTATAAAAATAAAACTCTGTGTATATCGGACAGAATCCGGGTTCACAGAGTTTTTATTATGCGTAAAAATGTTATATTGTAATATTTTTCACTAAATTTAATCTATCTTTTCTTGACAGATCCCGGTAGAATCCCTCACCACAAGTTCTGCGGAAAGAACAATCTGCTGGTGTTCCTTACGCTCTCCGATCACATCCAGAAGAAGGCGGATCGTCTTTTTCGCAATCTCCTCCACCGGCTGTCTGATGGTGGTAAGCTTCGGATTATAATACTCTCCCATCTCAATTCCATCATATCCGGCCACCGAGATATCCTCGGGAATCCTTTTGTCTGCCTCCATGACTGCCCGGCACACGCCGATTGCCAGGGAATCCGACACTGCATAAACAGCGGTAACCTCCTCACCGGATGCAAGAAGCTGCTTCGCCGTCAGATAGCCGTTTTCCATGGAATAATGGTCGATATCCTCCTGCACATAATAAATCAGCTTCTCCGGCACCTCGAGCCCTCGTTTCGCGTAAGCCTCCCGGTATCCCTGGGTACGCAGGCTGCCAATAGGCCCCGTCTGCTCCGTGATCAGGGCGATCTTTTTGTGACCAAGCTTCAACAGGTACTCCGTCATTTTCTCGCTCTCCAGTCTGTCATCCACCGAAATATTGGAAAAGACAACTTTCCCTCCCCTGTCTAAACAATTGACCCCTATGGTGCTGAAAATAAAGGGCACCTTCAGCTTCTCCAGCTTTTCCTCTGTGTGTTCAAACAGACCGCCCAAAAATACGATTCCCCGCAGCCGTTTCTCCTTTTCAAGCTCCAGGGCCACATCAATCTCATCTTCCTGCTCCTCCACATGGCGAAGCACCAGTGCATATCGGCTCCGCTGCGTCTCCTCCTCGATAATCTTGATCATGCTGCTGAACAGAGGATTGGTAATACCCTTTACTAATACCGCAATGCATTTGGCATCTGTTCTCTTTAAGTTTCTGGCACTGTTGTTCGGAATAAAGCCCGTACGCTCGATGATTTCCAGAATCATTTTTTTGGTTTCCGGATTAATATCCGGATGATTATTGATTGCCCGGGAAACCGTACTGACACCCACGCCACACTCTTTCGCTATGTCTCTTATCGTAATCTCAGCCATCTGCATCCCCCGCCGTACTTTTTGTTACTGCCTTGCCAGGCAATCCGCCTGCTTATCTTACTCTGCCATACAGTCTGGACATCTCCAGAATCCGCTCCGCCAACTTTCCTGTAAACTGTCCGGGCAGCATCCGCCACTTCCAATTCGTCCCCTGCGTAGAAGGCGTATTGATTCTGGCTTCTGTCCCAAGTCCCAGATAATCCTGCATCGGAATCACACATGTATCAGACACACTGGCCATGGCCGCCCTGATAAACTCCCACTGGACATCCTTGTTTGTCTTTAAATTCAGATACCGCTTTGCAAAAGCCTTATCCTTACGGTTCAGTTTCTCATACCAGCCTGCCGTTGTATCATTGTCATGTGTTCCCGTATAGACAATGCTGTTCGCCTCATAATTGTATGGCATGTAATCCCCTTCTTCCCGGGAATCAAAAGCAAACTGTAAAATCTTCATGCCCGGATATCCTGTCCTTTTCACCAGATTCATCACTGATTTCGTCAGGAATCCGAGGTCTTCCGCAATGACTGCCTTTTGACCAAGCACTGCCTTCATAGTCTTAAAAATATCGTAACCCGGACCCTTTTCCCAATGTCCGAACTGTGCCGTATCGTCGCCGAACGGAATGGAATAATATTCGTCAAACCCTCTGAAATGATCAATCCGCACCACATCATAGAGCTTATAGCAGTAGCCGATCCGCTTCATCCACCACGCATAATCCGTCTTTTTATGATAGTCCCAGCGGTATAAGGGATTCCCCCACAGCTGTCCGGTAGCCGAAAAGGCATCCGGCGGACAGCCTGCCACCGCCGTCGGTGTCAGCGTCTCATCCAACTGGAAAAGTTCCGGGTTCGCCCAGGTGTCCGAACTGTCAAAGGCCACATAGATGGGAATATCCCCGATAATCTCTATCTTCTTCTGATTGGCGTACTCTTTCAGCGCAAACCACTGTTTTGCAAACAGATACTGTTGGAACTGGTAAAAAGCGATTTCCTCTGCATATTTCTCAGCATACTTCTTCATCGCTTCTGGCCTGCGAAGCTTAATATCCTCATCCCACCCGGCCCAGCTTTTGCCTTTGAAGGCATTTTTCACTGCCATATAAAGGGCATAGTCCTTCAGCCAGTAGTCATTCTCCTCCACAAACTTCTGATAGGCCTCATCTTCTTCAATATGGCTGTTCTCAAATGCAGTCCTTAACACCTTAAACCGGGACAAATAAATCTTTTCATAATCGACACAGGCCCCGTCGTCCCCGAAGTCATACTTCTCACAGTCCTTCTTCGTCAGACAGCCTGCCTCAATCAATGCTTCCAGGTCAATATAATACGGATTCCCTGCAAAGGTGGAAAAAGACTGATAGGGAGAATCCCCATAGCCCGTGGGACCAAGCGGCAGTATCTGCCAATAGGACTGCCCCGCTTCTTCTAACAGATCAATAAACGTATATGCTTCTTTGGAAAAGGCGCCGATCCCATACTTTGACGGGATAGCAGATACGGGCAGTAAAATACCGCTCTTTCTCATAATATCAACAATTCCTTTCCTCTCAATCGTTCCGTCCCCTCGGAAATCGATTTCTATACGAATTTTACATTATTTTGTCGAAAAAAGCAAGCATGATCAGGAGCTTGCACCCTGATCATGCTTCTGGCGCTACCCTTTCACTGCACCTGCTGCCACACCTTTAATGATATATTTCTGGCAGGACAGGTAGAAAATGATAACCGGAATAATACTCATCAGAATCAGTGCCATCGTTGCACCCAGATCCACCGTGCCGTAGCTGCCCTTCAAATACTGGATGTGAATGGGAATCGTGCGGTATTTATTGATATCAAGCACTAACACCGGCAGCAGATAGTCATTCCACACCCACATGATCTCCAGAATACCTACGGAAATCATCGTCGGCTTTAACATCGGCACAACTACCTGAAAGAATATCCGTACCGGCCCGCATCCGTCAATAGACGCTGCCTCTTCCACTTCCAGCGGAACCGCTTTTACGAATCCCACAAACATGAAGATCGCAAGCCCGGCGCCAAACCCCAGATAGACGATCGGAATGGTCCAGGGCGTATTCAGATGTAGCTTATCCGCCGTTTTGGACAGAGGGAACATTACCATCTGGAATGGCACCACCATGGAAAACACGCACAGAAAATAGACTGCCTTACAGAAAAGTGAGTTCACTCTCTCGATATACCATGCCGCCATGGAAGTACAAAGTAAGATCAAAAACGTGGAAAGCAACGTAATCATAACACTATACAGTACACTGTTCACAAAAGGATAGTTGCCGAAAGTCATACCCTTAACAAAATTACTGAAACCGGCGCTCATCTCCCCGGTAGGAAGTGCGAAGGTATCGGTTTTGACATACGTATTCTGTTTAAATGAATTGAGCACTACCGCCAGCACAGGAAGTACATAGACAACGCTGACCACAGCCAATATCACAGAAAGAATTGTTTTATGCCGGTTTGCGGCAGAAAGTGTCTTCTTATTCATTACTGCTGCACCTCCCTCTTACGTGTATAGCTCAACTGAAGCAGTCCGAGTCCCGCCACCAGAATGAAGAAAATCACTGCCTTTGCCTGCGCCACACCCTGGGAAGTCGTGTTGGAACTGTAGAAGGTATTATAAATGTTGAGCGCCAGCATTTCTGTCGTCTTGATAGTCTCTCCGCCCTCCTGAATGATAAACGGCTGTCCGCCGGTCAGGGCCAGGTTCTGATCAAACAGCTTGAAACCGTTTGTCAGGGAGAGGAATATACAGATCGTAAAGGAACTCATCACATTGGGAATTGTCACCTTAAACAGTGTCTGCATGGAAGTCGCGCCGTCTATGCGGGCCGCCTCCAGTATATCCCCCGGCACATTCTGCAATCCTGCAATATAGATAATCATCATGTAACCAATCTGCTGCCAGCACATCAGGATAATCAGTCCCCAGAAACCATACTTGCTTTCCAACAGAATGGAAGTCTGATAACGGCCGAGAATACCATCGAAGATCATCGACCAGATATAACCCAGTACGATACCGCCGATCAGGTTCGGCATGAAAAATACGGTACGGTACAGGTTGCTGCCCTTAATCCCCAGCGTCAGAATGTAGGCCACGACAAATGCCAGCACATTGATGATGATCAACGATACAATGGCAAACATTGCCGTATACCAGAACGCATGACGGAAAGAAGCATCCTGAAAAGTCTTTACATAGTTGTCAAAACCGATGAATTTCGCATCGGAAATCAAACGGAACTGACACATAGACAGCCAGATACCCTGGATGAAAGGCCAGACAAATCCAATGATAAATGCAATCAGTACAGGCCCCATAAAGAGAACACCCTAGCGCCTTGTAGCTTTTTGCAGGGAATTGGTGTTGGTGCTTTTTTTGCTTTTCATGGTATCACCTCCCGGTTTTGTTTCGATAAAGGGTATAATTCCATAGTTTAAGCAGACGCAAAATACTTATACCCTAAAAGGGCGGGGCGGATAAAACGCCCGTCCCGCCGCCTGTTTACTACAATGTTATTTTTAATTCCTATTAGTTCCTGTTGTTAATTCTTAGTTGTTCACTGTGTTGTATTCTTCTGCCCAGCCATCCACAAATGCTGTGCGTACTGTCTCCCAGTTTGCATCAGACTGATCTGCATTGTACTGGTTCAGGGCACTTACCAGTCTTGCGCGGTAGGAATCTACGTTGGGCTGGAAGTTGGTTGCCCAGTTCATCACATAACATCCGTCAGATGTATATTTGTCAGCCGCTGCCAGGAATCCGTTGGTGGACTCTGCCGCAGACTTATAAGGCATAACACCGAAAGTATCCACTAACTTACGGGAAGCGTCAGGATCAGTCACGCACCATACCATGAAATCCATCGTAGCCTTCTGATCTGCTTCGGAAGCCTTGCTGTTGATTGCCCAGCAGTTCTCTGTACCGCAGTTTAAGCCTGCCTTTTCCTCACCGGCAACGCCGCAGTAGTAAGGGATCATGGTTGCGTTCGGCACATCAGCCTTTACTGCTTCATACTCCCAGGAACCGTTTACGAAGAACGCTGCCTTTCCTGTCTTGAACTCGTTCTCTGCATCATGTCCGCCGGTAGCCAGCTCCTTCGGATCTGTCAGGCTGTTGTTAATGCAAAGGTCATACAGGTTCTTGAAGTTATCCAGGTACTTGCCGGAAATAGTTGCCGGGCACTCTGTCCAGTTAGTGCCTTCCTGCTCGTAGTAGTACTCAAGGTTCGCCATGTGACCTGTGAAGCGCCAGGAAGAAGAATCATCCATGTCTGAGGAGGAGAAAGCGTCAAATCCAAGTTCGCCTGCACGGGAGTGAATGTCCTCTGCCACTGCTTTCAAACCGTCGAAGTTCTTGATCTCATCCATCGTGTGGCCTGCCTTTTCGATCAAATCAGGATTTACGATGATACCGTAACACTCATAGCAGTAACCGATGGAAACCAGCTTTCCGGTCTCATCATAAAGATTGTAAGCGTCTGTATTCAGCTCGTTGGCAATCGCTGTGCCCTTCAGATCCAGCGCATAATCTTTCCAGTCTTTTACGCCTGCCTGGTTACCGATAACAAACAGTGTCGGGGGCGCGGATTTATCCATTTCGGATATCAGTGTCTGTGAATAAGTACCGGAAGCTGCGGTAACCACTTTCACTTCCACGCCGGTCTGTGCTGTGTAAGTCTGTGCAATGTCCTGCAGCACTTCGTCGGACTCCGGTTTGAAGTTCAGCCAGTAAACGGAACCGCTTTTGTTAGAACTGCCGCAGCCTACTAACGTCATAGCCATCATCGCTACACATAGAATTGTGCTAACAATTTTCTTTTTCATTGTTTTTCCTCTCCCTCGTATTATATAGTAGTAGTGTTTATAGTCCCTCTCCAAGGACTGTATGCTATACTATTGGAGATACTGTGGATT
>RAYR01000014.1 GCA_003612405.1 bacterium 0.1xD8-71 | reverse complement strand
AATCTTTAAAGAGGGTATAGTCCAGGAAACTGATATGGATGACGGGACGTACTTCCCTGTATTTTTGTCCGTGCTCCAGTTGATCGAAAGAGCGACACAGATAGAGCAGGGAACGGTCGGGCCAGTCTGCCCTGTCCAGAACCTGCATCTCCAGGTTGAGGATGGTATGGTTGTTGAGAAGGACATAGATATCCAGCCGGAATTCCTTATCATCCAGGGAGTCGCCCAGAAGGATGGGATTGGTGATTTCGGCAGAGATAAGTTCTTCTTCGGAAAGGCGTAAAAGAGAGCAGACGAGGCCGCGCAGGACTCTGTTATTGGTCTGGAGTACGGCACGGAACATGTAGTCGTTGGTCATGTTGAAACGTACTGGACCAGTAGCATTTAGGAAGGAATCAGGCGTGCCTAAAGCAGGATTGTCTGGAACAGAAGTGTCTGAAACAGAGATGTTTCGATTCATAAGATGTGTCTCCTTTGTAAGATAGAATTGTAGTTGGCGGGACATGACAGAAGCATGTACCCGAAAGTGACTATGAACAACTTATAACATAGTTAAAAATAAAATGCAATAAAGTTTATTGAATTTTAATACAGAGAAATGAGTAAAAACCGTAAGGCAAAGCGGCAAAAACTCTTTCCTATTTAGCCAAAAGGGTGTATGATAGCAATAAAAAAGCGCAGGTGCACAATCAGCGCAGATATCAGGCAGAAAGGCGGACAAAGAACCATGCCCGATGATGGAGGGAGAGACCATGGACAGACAAAATTTGACACTGCTTACAGATTTATATGAATTGACAATGATGCAGGGATACTTTAAGAATAAGGATCAGAATGAGACCGTTATTTTTGATGCTTTTTACCGTAACAATCCCTGCGATGGCGGGTTTGCCATTGCGGCAGGCTTAGAGCAGCTGATCCAGTATATCAAGGGATTGCATTTCGAGGAGGAAGATATTGCCTATCTGGCCAGTCTCGGTATTTTTGATGAGGATTTTCTGGAGTATCTGAAAAGTTTCAGATTTACAGGAGATATTTACGCGATCCCGGAGGGGACGGTGGTATTTCCCAGAGAGCCGCTTGTGAAGGTGATAGCGCCGATCATGCAGGCACAGCTGGTGGAGACGGCGGTTTTAAATATTGTAAATCATCAGAGCCTGATTGCCACGAAGGCGGCCAGGGTCTGTTATGCGGCCCAGGGAGACGGGATCATGGAATTTGGCCTTCGCCGTGCCCAGGGGCCGGATGCAGGCACTTACGGTGCGAGGGCGGCAGTCATCGGCGGGTGCGTGGGAACTTCCAATGTACTCTGCGGACAGCTTTTTGATGTGCCGGTAAAGGGGACACATGCCCACAGCTGGATTATGAGTTTCCCAGATGAATATACTGCGTTCAAGACTTATGCGGACATGTACCCGTCAGCCTGTATTTTGCTGGTAGATACTTATGATACCTTAAAATCCGGTGTACCCAATGCAATCCGTGTTTTCAAGGAAATGAGAGAAGCAGGCGTGCCGCTCACGTTCTATGGAATCCGTCTGGACAGCGGCGACCTGGCTTATCTGTCCAAGAAGGCAAGAAAAATGCTGGATGAAGCAGGGTTCCCGGATGCAGTGATATCAGCATCCAATGATCTGGATGAGTTCCTGATCCAGAGTCTGAAAGACCAGGGTGCCAAGATCACTTCCTGGGGTGTGGGAACGCATCTGATTACGTCCAAAGACTGTCCGTCCTTCGGCGGGGTGTACAAGCTGGCGGCCATTATGGGTAAAGACGGTAAGTTCATTCCCAAGATCAAGCTTTCCGAGAATTCGGAGAAGGTTACCAACCCGGGCAATAAGACGGTATACCGCGTCTATGAGAAAGAGAGCGGCAAGATCAAGGCGGATTTGATCTGTCTGGTAGATGAAGTGTTTGATGAGAAGGATCCGCTTCTTCTGTTTGATCCGATGGAACCCTGGAAAAAGACAAAGCTTGCGCCGGGCAGTTATCAGATGAGGGATCTGATGGTGCAGGTATTCAGGGAAGGAGAGTGCTGTTATACCTCTCCAAAGGTTATGGATATTCGAGAGTACTGCAAGAAAGAACAGGAAACTCTCTGGGATGAGACAAGGCGTCTGGTGAATCCCCACAAGGTATATGTGGATCTTTCCAGCAGGCTTTATGATATTAAGATACAATTGCTTGACCAGATGAGCCAGGCATAAGCGAAAGCATGGTCATATAGTGTAGAGGTACAACAAATGAACAAGTGTAGATACATAACCGCACTTGCTCTGGCAGCGATATTGGTCTGCTCGCTGTTTCCATACAGCACGGCGGAGGCGTCTCCGGAAAAGACAGGGGAAGAAGCTGTGCTTGCCGAGTATGAGGAGTACTATGAACGCCTGATGTCCATAGAGAATCAAAGCGGAATCGGAGAAAATGGTTTTCGTGTGGTGGAGGATCAGATTTTTGCACTGGAGCCGGATGAGGAGGACAGTATTCTTATGGTGCCGGCCTTTGACGAGCGATATAACCGGCTTGCGCTGTTTATCGTGGATACAGACGGCGTCATTCTTTATCGTACGGAACAGCTGGCGACCAATCATTGTGTTACGGGGCGTATGAGGCAGCCGATACAGGACATTGCTGCGGTTTCCTTTCAGGATCTGAACCGGGACGGCAGGACGGATATTATTCTGATTACTTCCTGCGTGAATGAGAGCGGGGCTTATGCGGGTAAGACTTATAAGGTGGGAGATGTGCTTTTCCAGAATAAGACGGACTGTAGCTTCTACAGGGATTATCGTATTTCGGATAAGATTAACCGCTTTGGCATGAACAAAAGTGCGAAATCCATCACGGCTTTTGTGCGGGATGGAAATTCCACGGAATTCCTGTATACGGCCACTACCCTGCGGGAATTACAGAGAAATAAATTCCGGATTATTCAGGAACAGTGTTATTTTCGGAGCTTTGGAAAGCTTGGGCGGTTACAGGTGACACCGGGGACGTACCGGATTGCAGATTACGATATTTTCATGATTTATCTGGTGAACGAGCAGGGGGATATCGTGTCGGTATTACAGCCCATGGGGGAATATGACAACTTATATGCACTCAAGGGAGTTACCTGTCGGGATATTGACGGAGACGGTCTCAAGGATATTGTGATTCTGGCCAGGTACAGTTATGAGGGTGAGGCCGGAGAACTGATCGTGGAGAGTGATTACCGGATTTATTACCAGAGAACCGGCGGCTTTGTTCCGGATACGGAAATCAGGGATACGTACCGGTGCGGTGATGAGGATACCATGGAGATACTTGTGGAGAAAGCGCGGGCTTATTGGGGGTGGAAGACCACAAATGATTAGGATATTGATTGTAGATGATGAAAAGCCGATCTGTGATTTGATTGATTTAAATCTTTCCTCCGCAGGCTATCACTGTGTGGCAGTACAGGACGGACTGGCTGCCATTGATCTGATAGAAAAAGAGGAGTTTGATCTGGTGCTTCTGGATATTATGCTGCCGGGAGCGGATGGGTATGATGTGATGGAATATATCCGGCCGCTTGGGATTCCTGTGATTTTTATTACCGCCAAACATGAAGTCAAGCACCGGGTAAAGGGATTGAAGCTGGGTGCGGATGACTATCTGGTAAAGCCTTTTGATGTGGTGGAGTTAGTGGCCAGGGTGGAGGCGGTGCTTCGGCGCTATAACAAAGCGGAGCAGCGGCTTGTTGCAGGAGATATAACGGTAGATGTGGATGCCCGCCGGGTGACCAGGGCAGGGCGTCCTGTGGAATTGACAAATAAAGAATTTGGTCTTTTGCTCCTGTTTATGAAAAATAAGAACGTTGCTTTGTTTCGGGAGACGTTGTATGAAAAGGTGTGGGAGGGAGAATATTTAGCAGACAGCCGCACGCTGGATCTGCATGTACAGCGTCTGAGAAAGAAGCTTGGCTGGGAGCATAATCTGGTAGCCGTGTATAAGGTGGGCTACCGTTTAGAGGTGCAGGAATGAAATTTTCAATGAAATTGGTGCTGTCTACGATAATCGTGCTGGCACTGGCGCTGGGATTCAGCGGGTTTTATTTCGTAAATTATGTGTTTGAGACCTCTCTGGACAGAGAGGTCGGCCAGGCACTGGATGAGAGCAGTATCCTCAGCTTTGCTTTTGAGACGGCAGCTTTGAATGTGCCGCTTAAATACAGTGTCCTGCCGGACAGTGTGGTGGAGGAGATCGCGTCCAAACTGGAGATGGGCGGGCGCAGTGAAGGGCGTTTATTAAGGATTGCAGACGAAGAACAGAATGTCCTTTACACCAGTGACGGGTTTACGGCGGATGAGGGGCTTTTGCCGCAGACCGATCAGCATACCAAGTCATATCGTGTGATCCTTGAGGGGGACAGCTATTATGTGCATACCTGTGTGTCCATCAATACGCTGGACCGTATCCTCTATCTGGAAACCATGAAGAATGTGACAGAGGTTTTTACGGAGCGGGCCATGGGATTTTCCCTGTATCGTAAAGTGACAATTACTATGTTGTTGACCGGAATGGTCATTATGCTTGTGATTGCCTCTCTGCTGACCAAGCCCATCCGTCTTTTGACCAAGGCAACAAAAAGGATGGCAGCGGGGGATTATACCTATCGGGCCAGACAGATCAGTCAGGATGAACTGGGACAGCTTACCAGGGATTTCAACGGGATGGCCAATGCATTGGAGGAGAACATCTGTAAGCTGGAAGAGGAGATTGAGGCCCGGGAAGAGTTTATGGGTGCTTTTGCCCACGAATTGAAAACACCGCTGACAGCCATCATCGGTTATGCAGACATGCTGCGTTCCCACAAGATGGATGAGGAAAAGAGTATTATGTCGGCGAACTATATCTATACGGAGGGCAAACGTCTGGAGGCTATGTCTTTCCGTCTTCTGGATATCATCGTGGCCAAGCAGGAAGAGGCGGATCTGCAAGAGATTCCCGTACAGGAACTGTTTGTATATTTACAGGAAATGTTTGCGGAGAAAAGAGAGATGGATATCCGTTTTCATTATGAGGAAGCTGTTGTGCAGGCGGAGGCCAATCTGATTAAGACAGTGCTGGTGAATCTGGTGGATAATGCCTGTAAGGCCTCGGAGACCGGCGGGGCAGGGTCCGGAACGGAAGATACAGCAGAGAATGTGGGTGTGGTAGAAGTGACCGGTCAGGCGGCGGACGAAGGCTACCGGATAGCGGTGAAGGATTATGGCATTGGCATACCGGAGGAGGAACAGCATAAGATTGTCAAAGCCTTCTATATGGTGGATAAGTCCAGGGCCAGAAGCAAGAACGGAGCAGGACTCGGGCTGGCGCTGTGTGCGGAAATTTTAAAGATACATCACAGCAGGCTGCAGATAGAGAGCAAGGTAGGGGAAGGTTCCTGTTTCAGCTTTGTCCTTCCTATGGAGGGTAGGGGAACTTATGAAGAGTAAGATTTTATTATATTATTTAGCTTTTCCGGTGCTGGCTGTACTGGTGATGGTTCTTTCCATATGGGGGCCGGAGGCATTGGCGAGGTACAAGGATCAGGCAATTCTGGACAGGGCACATACAGAAAATGTGGAAAATGCCGGGGAAGGTTATCGCTATCAGATGAACAGCAATGAAAAACTCTATATATTATCCTGCTGTCTGAGCAGTCAGACGCTGCCGGAGAGTGAGATGAGCGCGCTGATTCATGCGGAAGATATGGGGGTGGAGTATCAGGAACTGGAAGGATCCTATGCTTTTGTGATAAACCGCAGAGGGCCTTCTGGTAAGGAGATTACGGACGAACAGATTTATACCACCTGTAATGATGGGCTGGATCTGCTGAAGGAGAGGGGGATTCTGCCCGAGCAGGTAAGGCAGGTGGATGCGGCATCTTATGATGTTACGCTTTACTCTGCGATTGATGTTCTGGAGCCCCGCAACAATGTGGCAGTGTGGAAGATGAGCATTTCCAATTCCCAGAAAAATGCGGATAAGAGCAATCGTCTGATGGATGCCTATATTGATGCGGATGATGGTAAAATCTATGAGTTTTATGTGAGGACCCCGCTTTTGTGGGAAGAGATAGATGCAGATGCCCTGGTGGCATCCTGGGCAGAGTATATGGGATTAAGCGCCCCTGTGCCCTATGAGTCGGATAATCCCCTCTTAGAGACCACTCCCTATTTCCGTAAATATGTGTTTACGGGTATGGGGAGCGGTCAGACAGTGGTGACACTGGGATTCTATGAGGGAATCAATGAGTTGTTTTTAAAGGTTTCCTAGTGGTCAAACCGGGGCAGGTATTCTTTGTTTTCTGCCAGAATGTCATCCAGGATACTGCGTGCTGTGGTTGCAGAGTTTACCAGAGGGTGAATGGTCAGTGCCTGGAGTGCCTTGTCATAATCACCGGTGATGGCAGCTTCGATGGTGAGCTGTTCGTAGGCTTTTACATTCTGTAAGAGCCCCCGGATCTTGAGCGGGGTGTGTCCGATGTGTATCGTATGTGCGCCGTCTGCATCAATGACACAGTTGCGCTCGATGACGGCATGGTATGGCAGGTCTAAGTTAGTACCGCAGTTTTGGACATTCACGGTCTGGATGTCCTTTTTATTATTGTAGATGGAATCGATCAGGGAGCAGGCTGCATCGGAATAACGGGCTCCGCCTCTTGAAGCAAGCTGTGCAGGCTTGCTGTCCAGTTCGGGATTCCGGTACAGGTCGAACAGCTCTTTCTCCACTTTCTTGATCACTTCGCCGCGGCATCCGTCTGTTTCGGCAGCGTGGATACATTCCGCCAGCATTTCCGGCTGCATATAATAATATTTCAGGTAACTTACAGGCACCATTCCCAGGGCTTTTAAAAAGGCGGGATCATAGTGGATCTCCGGAATATTTGCCATAATCTCTTTGGCGGAGTCAGAGCAGATCTTGTCGATGGCCTCTGCGGTTACATCGCGGCCCCGTACCAGGACTCTCTGTGCCCATACCAGATGATTGATACCCACAAAATCACAGAACACATCCTCTACAGGACAGTCAAATTTCTCGGCCATATCGTTGATCATATTGATGGGACAGTTGCACAGACCGATAGCCTTTATGGAGGTATGGTTTAACACTGCTTCCGTCAGGATGCCGGAAGGGTTGGCAAAATTGATCAGCCAGGCGTCCGGACACAGTTCTTCCATATCCTTACAGATATCCAGAATTACCGGAACAGAACGCAGCGCTTTGGCAAAGCCGCCGGCACCGGTAGTTTCCTGACCGATTTTCTGGTACCGCAGGGGAATCCGCTCATCGCGGATCCGGGCGTCCAGGTTTCCGACACGAAACTGTGTGGTGACAAAGTCGGCGTCCTGCAAAGCTTCTCTTCTGTCCGTGGTGGCGTGTATCTGTAAATCAATACCGCTTTTGGCGGCCATTCGTCTGGCAAGCGCCGTGACAATCTCTAATTTTTCTTTGCCGGTTTCGATATCTACCAGGTATATGTCTTTCACGGGAAGCGTTGCAATCCGTTTGATAAATCCTTCGATTAACTCCGGCGTGTAGCTGGAGCCGCCACCGATTGTTGCAATTTTTAATCCTCTCTTGGTCATGTTATATTCCTCCTTATCATAGTTTTCATTTAACGGCAGGTATCCCGCAGTATCAGTTCTGCCTCAAAGGTTTGTGTTTCAGCTTCTCTTTCCGGGTGTGCGATTCCATCAAGCAGCAGTTCCACGCCGGCTTTCCCCATCTCATAGAGGGGCTGGCGCATGGTGGAAAGGCCCGGGAAAATCATATCTCTGGATACCGGCGTGTCATCGTCAAAACCGATGACGGCGAGATCTCCAGGAATGGTCAAACCGGCCTCTATGGCGGCACGCAGGACACCGTAGGCGGGTTTGTCGGCACCCACGAAGCAGGCGTCCGGTTTCTTCCCCTCTGTGAGCAGGCGTTTCATCTGCTGATAGGCAACCTGCTCAAAACAGTCTGCATAGACAATGGAGTCCGGTCCCAGAGGTATCCTGTAATCATGCATGGCCTGCACAAAACCGTTGAGCCGCTCCAGGGATACGTCGTAATTCATATCGTTGGTGATATGGATGATATTGTGATGTCCCTGTTTGATCAGATGTTCTGTTGCCGTATAAGCACCGCGGAAATTATCGAGCAGGATTTTATTAACCTTACAGTTGTCCGGGCTTCCTTCAATCAGAACACAGTTGACAGATTTGGCGGCAATGCTACGAAAGAGCTCTTCGTCCTGGCGGTTGCTGCCGTAGGCGATGATGCCGTCTGTGCGTCCCTGTGTAAAATAATCCACATATTTCATTCGGGTATGAATGTCGTTTCGCCCGCTGCAAAACAGCATATTGTAGCCATGCTCTTCGCCGGCGTCCTGGAGACCCGTAATCAGGTCAAAGAAGAAGTCATTGCACAAATCGTCCATGACAACGCCGATGGTCATGGTCTTTTGCAGGACAAGTGCCCGGGCAAGACCATTGGGTACATAGTTGTGTTTTTCTATGACCTCCAGTATTTTCTGCCGGTTTTCGGGACTGACGCCGGGTTTGTTGTTGAGAACTCTGGATACCAAAGTCCTTGACACGTTAGCCTCTTTTGCAATCTCTGATATGGTTGCCATGGTTTCACCTCATTTCATGAGTGGAATGTTTCAAAGTTTACATATAAAGTGTAACATAGTGTGTCAAAATGTCAATATCAAAAGTTGGAAATGTAAAAAGAGTTTCTTTTTATAAAAACTGATTGACAAAATTATGGAAAATAAGTAATAATAGTCATAAAGTGTGAATCGATAAACACGTGATGATAAAAGTGACGGAAAGATATAGATACATTTTTATATGATGCATGTAAAGTCAGGAAGAAGACAAGGCAGATAGTTCTGACGGGAAGGAGGACATGTATGGGATATATTTTGGGAATCGATCAGGGAGGAACGAAGACGGCGGCGGCCATTATGCGGGAAGATGGAACGATTGTGGGGACAGCCGTGGTCAAGGGAGCCTATTATCCCAAACATGGGGTGTCTGCTGCGCTGGACCGCATGGAGGAGGCTGTGGAACTGGCGCAGAAGCAGGCGGGCGTTTGCCGGGAAGACATACGGATTGCCATAGCGGGTATAACCGGAATCGACTGGCCGGGGGAAGATAAGATGATGGAAGATGCCCTTCGACAGAGAATGAATCTGGAACGGATCGTTGCCTGTAATGATATGATCAATGCTTTATATACTGTGCCAGGAATCACTCATGGCATGGTATTGTGTGCGGGAACAGGAATGAACGGGGCAATCATAGATGCATCCGGGCGACAGTTTGTCTATGGAGATTATATGGAAGAAGATATGCAGGGAGGCAGCGCCCTGGCCCAGAGAGCCATCCGTAAGGTTTTTGACGGGGAAATGGGATTATGCGGTGCCACAGCCCTGACAAAGCTGTTTCTGGAATATGCCGGTGTGGATACGGTGGATGAGTTGTTACAGGTGTATATGACAAGGCAGGGATTCTCTGAGGAAATCCGGTATCTCATGCCTGAGATTCTTAAGCTTGCAGCACAAAAAGACCGCGAAACCTGTCGTATGCTGGAGGCATTTGCCGGGCGGACAGTGGCGTTTATCTTTGCAGGGTTTCGCAAGCTGGACATTTCTCCGAAAGGGGAGAATATTGTGCTGGCGGGCAGTGTACTGAAAGGGGAAGATAATTATCTGACCGGACAGATTGTGGAGAAGATTAAGGAGCGAGAACCGGAAGCTTGTGTTGTCATGGCGGAATATGAGCCGGTAGTGGGTTCCTGTGTGATGGGACTTCGGGCGCTGAAGATTGCCGGAAAAGAAGTGGAGCGAAACATTGCTGCCAGCGCAAAGGAAAAAGGATTGTGCAGGATTTGACGGCGTCCGACAGAAAATGATGCAACTTTGATGCAAAAAAGATGGTACTTTGATGCAACTTAGATGAAATTCTGATGCAGCCACTCTGTATGCTGATACTGGAGAGCATACAAAAGAGTTGTGGAGGGAGCATCAGGATATGTACGGAGAGTCATCGTTTACCTGGGAATATGTCTGCGGTTATGAAACGAGGGAACAGAAGAAAAGGCGTCTGTTCAGGAGAACCTGCGTGCTGACGATAGTAATGAGCCTGCTTTGTCTGGCGGCAATGGCTGCTGTGCGGTTTGCGGCGGCGGGCGGATGGCGCGTGCTGACAGATATAACGCAGCAGGGTATAACAAAGCAGATACAGACAGTCCGTGTGGAGGAGTCCGTACAGCCGGTTTATGCGTTGGGTGAACAGACGACACAGGTGGTACAGATGGCAGTTTACGGAGTTGATCAGGTCCCGGAGGCGGTGGCAGAGACAGAACATATTCCGACCGTTTTTCTCGATCCTGGGCATGGCGGTACGGATGAGGGCTGCGTCAGGAATGGTATTTTGGAGAAGGATCTGAATCTGGCCATAGCACTTCTTGTACGGGATAGACTGGAAGAACAAGGATATCAGGTAATTATGTCCAGAGAGACAGACAGCTATATCGCCAAGGAAGACCGAGTAAAGGAGGCCAATCAGTCAGGGGCCGATATTTATATCAGCATCCATCAGAATGTTACAGATGAAGGTGCCGGGGTGAGCGGGATGGAAGTATGGTATGAGGAGGATGATTCCGGGCGCGACAGTAAGAGACTGGCACAGCTGATCAACCAGCAGACCATAAAGAGCACAGGGGCTGTGGAGCGGGAACTGCGCGGAGACGGAGACTTTCATGTGACAGGCAATACGACGATGCCTGCCTGTCTGATTGAGACGGGTTTTCTTTCCAATACGGCGGAACGTCAGAGACTCGGCCTTGTCGAGTACCAGCAGCAGATTGCGGATGGCATTGTACAGGGTGTGGTCTATTATTTTCATCCAAAGACCATGTATCTGACTTTTGATGACGGGCCTTCTGAGGAAAATACCCAGAAAGTGCTGGATATCCTGCGGGACAGGAATATCAAAGCCACCTTTTTCCTGGTGGGGGAGAATGTGAGAAAGCATCCCGACATGGCGCGGCGGATTGTGGCGGAAGGGCATACCATAGGAGTTCACTGTGACAGCCATGATTATGATGCTCTGTATGAGAGTGTGGACAGTTATGTGGCGGATTTTGAGAAAGCAAGACAGACCATATATGAAGTGACGGGTGTGGAGACCAATATATTCCGTTTCCCGGGCGGCAGTATCAATGCCTATAATCAAAAGACAGGACAGGCGATTATTCAGGAAATGACTGACAGAGGTTATATCTATTACGACTGGAACGCCAGCCTGGAGGATGCGGTCAAAAATCCGGATCCCCAGAAGCTGATTGCTAACGGCGTTGGAACCACGCTTGGCCGTAAAAAGGTGATTCTGCTTGCCCATGATGTGGTCGGCAGCACGGGTCTTTGTCTGGAAGAGCTTCTGGACAATCTTCCGGAATATGAGATGAAACCGCTTAGTGAGGAGGTGGAGCCGATTTGTTTCTGATGTTGATGTATAGCCGGCTTCAGTATTTTGTAAGTCATAGATATGGTATGAGCGAAAAGATTAAAAATTAATAGGACATTGAATGTACTCCTTTAAAGTGTTAGAATGTATAGAACGTCAACATTGTGAAGGAGTGCATTTTTATGCTTAAAATCATTACGGATTCGGCATCGGATCTGCCCCGGGCATACATTGAGGAACATAAGCTGCATGTGATTCCCACGCCGGTGGTGATTGACGATGTGGATTATTTCGACGGGGCTACGATTCAGACGAAAGAGTTTTATGAGATACTGGATGATATTAAGAGGGATGTAAAGACATATCATATCAATCCGGCAATGTTTACGGATGCGTTTCTGCCTTATGCCAAGGCGGGCGATACGGTTATTTATCTGTGTTTTTCCACGGGCATTGCCGGAACTTATAATGCGGCGAATGTGGCAAAGACAAATGTACTGGAAGAATATCCGGATTTTGATCTGACAATCATTGATTCCAAATGTGCCTCCATCGGGTTCGGCCTTGTGGTATCAAAACTTATTACGATGTTGGAAAAAGGGGCTTCCAAAGAGGAGATCATTGAAGCGGCGGATTACTTTATTTCCCATGTGCGGCATGTGTTTACAGTGCATACGCTGGCTTATCTGATCAAGGGCGGCAGGCTGACGAAATTTAAGGGGACGTTAGCGGAGACTCTGGATATGAAACCGGTTCTGATCGTGGATGAAAATGGTGCGTTGTCGGTGATTAAGACGGTGCGGGGGCGCAAGAAGTCCCTGCGATTCCTGTTGGAGTACGCGAAAGAGACCGGTTGTCACCTGGAAGAGCAGACCGTTGCCCTCTGCCATGGGGAGGATGAGGAAGGCAGGGACTATATGCTTTCGCTGATAGAGACAGAGTTTCATCCTAAGGCGGTCATGATAGGAACCGTAGGCTGTGCCATCGGTGCCCATACTGGGCGGGGAATTGTGGGATTTTGTTTCTTTGATGCGGACGAGGGGAAGTTTGGGAAGTATTTTACTTCTTGACAACTCTGATTTCCGGGAATTATAATGGCATCTATAAAGACGTTGAAGAAGACAGTAGCTGATTTTCAAAAGTCACAGCGAGCCGGTGAGGGTGCAAGACCGGTACGAGTAGGAGATCAGGGAAAATCACTTCCGAGTCGCGGGCTGAACCTTTTGTATGGATTAAGATGCAGGAGCAGTAAGTACCGCCGGATATCCTCCGTTATGGGATGACGTATAGAGCGCTCTATAGTATAGAAGGGCGGCAGTACGGGAGTAACAGGTGGTATAACGAGAATTAGCCTCGTCCTTTTACTGGACGGGGCTTTCATATTCTACGCGAATAAGCAGAGTCAGAAGGCATACAGATTAGGTGCCATGCTTGCATGAGCGCCTGATCTGTAGGGCTTCTGACGAGCAACGCGAACTCGAAAGATGAAATCTTTCGAGTCTGCTTATTCGTCTCAACCCAATTTAGTAGAGAAAGGAAGAAGAGTATGTACCAGAAAGTTGACGCGAACTTGAATTTTGTGGACAGAGAGAAAGAAGTATGCCAGTTCTGGAAAGAAAATGACATTTTCAGGAAGAGCATGGAGGCAAGAAAAGAAGGGCCCACTTATACTTTTTATGACGGCCCGCCGACGGCCAACGGCAAGCCGCACATTGGACACGTGCTGACACGCGCCATGAAGGATATGATTCCCAGATACCGTACCATGAAGGGATACATGGTGCCCCGTAAGGCAGGATGGGATACCCATGGTCTGCCGGTGGAACTGGAAGTGGAGAAGCTCCTGGGCCTGGATGGCAAGGAGCAGATTGAAGAATATGGTCTGGATCCCTTTATCGGAAAATGTAAGGAGTCTGTGTGGCAGTATAAGGGCATGTGGGAGGATTTCTCCCAGACGGTCGGTTTCTGGGCGGATATGGATGATCCCTATGTGACTTATCATGATAATTTTATTGAGTCCGAATGGTGGGCGCTTAAGCAGATCTGGGATAAGGGACTTCTCTATAAGGGCTTTAAGATTGTGCCTTACTGCCCGCGCTGCGGGACACCTTTGTCATCCCATGAGGTGGCACAGGGCTATAAGGCGGTGAAGGAGCGCTCCGCCGTGGCAAGATTTAAGGTAGTGGGAGAGGATGCTTATTTTCTGGCATGGACCACCACGCCCTGGACACTGCCCTCCAATGTGGCGCTCTGTGTGAATCCTGATGAAACCTACGTGAAGGTAAAGGCGGCGGACGGATATAACTATTATATGGCTCAGGCTCTGTTGGATACGGTGCTTGGCAAACTGGCCAAAGATGATGCTCCTGCCTACGAAATCTTAGAGACCTATGTGGGCACGGATCTGGAATATAAAGAGTATGAACCTCTCTTTGCCTGTGCCGGTAAGGAAGCGGAGAAACAGAAAAAGAAAGCCCATTATGTGACCTGCGACAACTACGTTACCATGACGGATGGTACCGGAATCGTTCATATTGCGCCGGCTTTCGGTGAGGACGACGCCCAGGTGGGACGCAAGTATGATCTGCCCTTCGTGCAGTTTGTGGACGGCAAGGGTAATATGACCGAGGAGACTGCTTACGCAGGCACCTTCGTAAAAGATGCGGATCCGGAGATCATCAAGGATCTGGATAAAGAGGGCAAGCTGTTTGATGCGCCCAAGTTCGAGCATGACTATCCTTTCTGCTGGCGCTGTGATACCCCGCTGATCTATTATGCAAGAGAGTCCTGGTTTATCAAGATGACGGCGGTGCGGGATGAACTGGTGGCCAACAATAAGACGGTCAACTGGATTCCGGAGTCCATCGGCGAGGGGCGTTTCGGCAACTGGCTTGAGAATATTCAGGACTGGGGTGTTTCCAGAAACCGTTACTGGGGCACACCTTTAAATGTGTGGGAGTGTGAGGGCTGCGGCCATATGGAGTCCATCGGTTCCAGGGATGAGCTGGAGAAGATGAGCGGTAATCCGTCGGCGCAGACGGTGGAACTGCACAGACCTTATATCGACGAGATTACCTGTACCTGTCCGAAGTGCGGCAAGACCATGAAACGTGTGCCGGAGGTGATTGACTGCTGGTTCGATTCCGGGGCCATGCCTTTCGCACAATATCACTATCCGTTTGAGAATCAGGATTTGTTTGAGAAACAGTTTCCGGCGCAGTTTATCTGTGAGGCGGTGGATCAGACCAGAGGGTGGTTCTATTCCCTGTTGGCAGAGTCTACGCTGCTGTTCAATAAATCGTCATTTGAAAATGTCATCGTGCTGGGACATATACAGGATGAGAATGGGCAGAAGATGAGTAAGTCCAAGGGCAATGCGATAGATCCTTTTGAAGCGCTGGCGACTTACGGGGCGGATGCAATCCGTTGGTATTTCTATATTAATTCGGCGCCCTGGCTGCCAAACCGGTTCCATGGGAAGGCCGTGCAGGAGGGACAGAGGAAGTTCCTGGGCACTTTGTGGAACACTTACGCTTTCTTTGTGCTCTATGCCAATATCGACCAGTTTGATGCGACCAGATACAGCCTGGAATATGACAAGCTTCCGGTTATGGATAAGTGGCTGTTGTCCAAATTAAATACGGCGGTCAAGGAAGTGGACAATCACCTGGATCAGTACAGAATTCCGGAGGCCGCAAGGGTTCTGGATAACTTTGTGGACGAGATGAGCAACTGGTATGTGAGAAGAAGCCGTGAACGCTTCTGGGCAAAGGGCATGGAACAGGATAAGATCAATGCCTACATGACCCTCTATACGGCGCTTGTGACCATCTGTAAATGTGCGGCGCCCATGGTTCCCTTTATGACGGAGGAAATCTACAGAAATCTGGTGTGCAGTGTGGATCAGGATGCACCGGAAAGTATCCACCTGTGTGACTTCCCCGTGGCGGACGAGGCGATGATTGACAAGAAACTGGAAGAATCCATGGAAGAAGTCCTGAAAATCGTGGTTATGGGACGGGCGGCCCGCAATACGGCGAGTATCAAGAACCGTCAGCCTATCGGCACCATGTATGTGAAGGCCGAGAAAGTACTGGACGACTTCTATCAGGATATTATCAGGGATGAGCTGAACGTGAAGCAGATTGTCTTTTCGGATGATGTGTCTGCGTTTACAACCTACAGCTTCAAGCCTCAGCTTAAGACCGTGGGGCCTAAGTACGGTAAACAGCTTGGCGGTATCAAGGCATATCTGTCCGATATGGACGGCAGTGCAGCTATGGAGACCTTAAAGACAAACGGTGCGCTTACCTTTACGGTGGACGGCACGGAGGTTTCCCTGGCGGAGGAAGATCTGCTGATTGATATGGCGCAGAAAGAAGGCTTCGTCGCGGAGGCCGACAACTATGTGACGGTGGTGCTCGACACGAATCTGACGGAAGAACTGATTGAGGAAGGATTTGTGTACGAGATCATCAGCAAGATTCAGACCATGAGAAAAGATGCGGACTTTGAGGTTATGGATCATATCAAAGTCACCATTAACGGGAATGAGAAGGTGGCGCAGATTGCGGCCAGGAATGAGGAAATGATCGCGGGCAAAGTTCTGGCGGAAGCGATTGTCACGGAAGAAGAACTTGCTGTCTCCAAAGAGTGGAATGTCAATGGTGAAAAAGTTACGATTGGTGTGGAAAAAGTGTAAAGATAGTAAAATAAAAACAATGTTTGGGAAAGTTTGTATGGCGGCGGCCGCAGTTTCTGCGGCCGGTCTGCTTACAGTACCCATTACAGCATCGGCTGGCGGGATGGATATGAGCGGGGCAGGAGCGTGTGTTATTGCAAAGGCCTGATAAGCGGGGAGATTGGCAAGCTTTATGAATATTGATGAATATTTCACATATTACATATGGTCAAAAGCAGGAATACGATATATAATAAAATGTAATTGAGACAGCAACTGTTTTTCACTGCTAAGAGTAAACGAGGAGGAACAAAGATGGTAAAGAAAGCTGTAACAACGGGTTTTGATACAGAGCTTTTTAAGAGAAGCGTACTTTACAATGTGAAGACGCTCTACAGAAAGACGCTCGAGGAGGCTACGGATCAGCAGATTTTCCAGGCGGTATCCTATGCGATTAAGGATGCTATCGTGGATCAGTGGCTGACCACGCAGAAAGAGTATGACAAGCAGGATCCCAAGATGGTATATTACCTGTCCATGGAATTTCTGATGGGTCGTGCCCTGGGAAATAACATGATTAACTTACAGGCATATAAGGCAGTGGAGAAAGCACTGGACGAGCTTGGCATCGACATTAATGTGGTGGAAGACCAGGAGCCGGATGCAGCTTTGGGAAACGGCGGTCTTGGCCGTCTTGCGGCATGTTTCTTAGATTCCCTTGCCACACTCGGCTATGCGGCATATGGCTGTGGTATCCGTTATCGTTACGGTATGTTCAAACAGGAAATCCGGGACGGTTACCAGGTGGAAGTGCCGGATAACTGGCTTCGTGACGGCAATCCCTTTGAGCTGAGAAGACCCGAATATACCAAGGAGGTACGTTTTGGGGGCTATGTCAATGTGTATGTGGATGAAAACGGCAGAAGTAATTTCCGGCTGGAAGGTTATCAGGCAGTAACGGCAATTCCTTATGACCTGCCGGTGGTTGGCTATGGCAATGGCATTGTCAATACCTTAAGAATCTGGGATGCGGAGCCTGTGAATTGTTTCCAGCTGGATTCCTTTGATAAGGGAGATTATCAGAAGGCTGTGGAGCAGGAGAATCTTGCCAGAAATATTGTAGAGGTACTTTATCCTAACGATAATCATTATGCAGGTAAGGAACTGCGTTTAAAACAGCAGTATTTCTTTATCTCCGCTTCAGTACAGGAAGCAGTGGCTAAATATATGAGAAAACATGATGATGTCAGGAAGCTGTATGAGAAGGTGACCTTCCAGCTGAATGACACCCATCCGACAGTGGCGATCGCCGAACTGATGCGGATTCTGATGGATGAGCATTATCTCACCTGGGACGAGGCATGGGAAGTGACCACAAAGACCTGTGCTTATACCAATCACACGATTATGTCCGAGGCTCTGGAGAAATGGCCCATTGAACTGTTCTCCAGATTGCTGCCCCGTGTCTATCAGATTGTGGAGGAAATCAACCGCAGATTTATTGCACAGATTGAGCAGAAATATCCTGGCAATCATGAGAAAGTCCGCAAGATGGCAATCATTTATGACGGT
This sequence comes from bacterium 0.1xD8-71, assembly GCA_003612405.1. Lineage (GTDB taxonomy): Bacteria > Bacillota > Clostridia > Lachnospirales > Lachnospiraceae > UBA3282. Next base: position 155,406 of record RAYR01000014.1, on the reverse strand, counting down.
CAGGTCAAGATGGCACATCTCGCCATCGTAGCAGGCTATTCTGTCAACGGTGTGGCCAGATTACATACCGAGATTTTAAAGAATCAGGAACTGAAAGACTTCTACGAAATGATGCCGGAGAAGTTCAACAATAAGACCAACGGCATTACCCAGAGAAGATTCCTTCTGCATGCCAATCCGCTTCTGGCAGACTGGGTAACGGCACATGTGGGCAACGACTGGATTACCGATCTGCCGAAGATCAACAAGTTGAAGATTTATGCGGATGATGAGAAGGCGCAGCAGGAGTTCATGAACATTAAGTATCAGAACAAGGTGCGTCTGGCGGAGTATATCTTAGAGCACAATGGCGTGGAAGTGAATCCTCGTTCCATCTTCGATGTACAGGTTAAGAGATTGCATGAGTACAAGCGCCAGCTTCTGAACATTCTGCATGTGATGTACCTGTACAATGAATTGAAGGAACATCCGGATATGGAATTCTATCCTCGTACCTTCATCTTTGGCGCCAAAGCGGCGGCAGGTTATAAGAATGCGAAACTGACAATCAAACTGATCAATTCCGTGGCGGATGTGGTCAATAACGACCCTGCCATTAACGGTAAGATTAAGGTGGTATTTATCGAGAACTACCGGGTATCCAATGCAGAGATTATCTTTGCGGCGGCAGATGTGTCCGAACAGATATCCACAGCCAGCAAGGAAGCTTCCGGTACGGGTAACATGAAGTTCATGTTAAACGGTGCTCTTACCATCGGCACCATGGATGGCGCGAACGTGGAGATTGTGGAAGAAGTGGGAGAGGAGAGCGCTTTCATCTTCGGTTTGAGTTCCGACGAAGTTATCCGTTATGAGAACTACGGCGGCTATGATCCCACAGAGATTTTCAACAACGATCCTGATGTGAGAAAAGTGCTGATGCAGTTGATTAACGGCACTTACGCGCCGGGTGATCCGGATATGTTCAGATCCTTGTATAACTCTCTCTTAAATACGCAAAGTACCGCTAAGGCTGATACCTATTTCATCTTAAAGGATTTCAAGGCCTATGCTGAGGCGCAGAGAAAGGTGGAAGAAGCATATAAGGACGAGAGCGGCTGGGCAAGAAGTGCCATCTTAAATGTGGCATGTTCCGGCAAGTTCACTTCCGACAGAACCATTCAGGAGTATGTGGATGAGATCTGGAAGCTTGACAAGGTTGTGATTCCCAAAGAGGCTTCCGTGAGCATGGGTTCCAGAAAAAATAAATAAAATATTCCATCCTGAGATATGGATCAGAAGCAAAATCCGGGCCGGCGGGCCCGGATTTTCTATTGCAGGGATATTGAGGGGACGGCAAGTTTTAGTGGCGTAAGAAAGATCTGCATGATATGATAAATGTATGATATTTGATGAGAGAGAACGTTGTTTGGAATTAGCCGGAAAGGTGCTGCGACACTACAGGACAGCACTTGGAAAAGACAGCAGCCTAAGACTGTTACAGTTGTCTGAAAATGTCACTTATCTGGTGGAGGAGAAGGCAAAATCCAGGGCAGTGCTTCGTCTTTGCAGGCCCGGCTATCACACGCCGGAAGAACTGCGGGCGGAGATGTTATGGATGGAAGAACTGGGAGAAGAATTTGCTGTCTGGAAAGTATCCGGAGCAGTGGATGTGAAACTGCGTCAGCCGGTCAGCACGGATGAAGGCAGCTATTTGTGTGCGGTGGAGGATGAAGAGGGACAGGTTTATTATGGTACGGTGTTCACTTATCTGCCGGGCATCCCTCTGGAAGAACTGCCTGCGAAAGACCAGATTCCCTGGTTTGAAAAGCTGGGGGAGGTGACGGCTTTTCTGCACAGACAGACGAAGAATCAATCTGACAGAAAATGTTCTGCGGTAGAAGAGTCAGACAGACGGGAACAGCTGTCCAGATTTCATTGGAATTATGAGTCTATGATCGGACGTTTTGCCCTCTGGGGAGACTGGCGCAGGGTGATACAGCGCAGTGGGGCTTGTGGAATAGAGGGATGTGGACCGAAACTGCCGGAAAGTTTCGGGACTGTTCTGGAACGGGCCGACAGCCTGATCGCGGACAGACTGCGTGATTACGGCAAGGGAAAGAATCGCTACGGCCTGATTCACGGTGACCTGCGGGGAGCCAATCTTCTGGTGGATGGGAATACGCTTGGCATCATAGACTTTGATGACTGTGGATACGGTTGGTATATGCAGGATCTGGCGGCTTCCTTAAGCTTTATGGAGACGGAGGAAGAGGTGCCGGAACTGATTCAGGCATGGTGCAGGGGCTATCGGAAGCAGGGAACGCTGGAGCAGGCGGATATGGATATGACGGATACTTTTGTTATGATGCGGAGATTGCAGTTGCTTTCCTGGATCAACAGCCGCAGCCAGGCGGCGTCGGCCAGGCGGTATCGGGATGATTTCCTGGAAGGAACCGTGAAGCTTGCGAATCAATATATACAGATAAGGGGTTAAGGGTATGGAGAAAAAACTGGCATTTCAGATTCTGGGGATTCCGGAGACCAAGGAAGAAAACATCATCAGGGAGAGATATCTTGATCTTTTAAAGGATACCAATCCGGAGGATGATCCGGAAGGTTTTAAACGGCTCAGGGAAGCTTACGAGGAGGCACTCCGACTGTCTAAGGTGCAGGAGGAGGGCGTAGAAGAAGAGCCACAGGGAGAAGTGGATCTGTGGATGAAGCGTGTAGAGAGAATATATCGGGATATCTTCAAACGCCGGGAGCCGGATGCCTGGCAGGAAGTGTTTGACGATCCGGTGTGCGTAAGCCTTGATACGTTTTTAGAGGCCAGAGGAAGGCTGCTTGTTTATATTTCTTATCATCCCTTCCTGCCACAGATGGTGTGGAAGCTGATAGACCAGGTATTTCATGTGCTGGAGGATTATGATTCCCTGAAAGAAGAATTTCATGTGAATTTCTTAAACCATATCGAATTTCACGTACATAACGAAGATTTCCTGGAGTATGGTTTCTTTGAGGAGACAGCGGACGGTTACGCTCCCCGGAATGAGGATGATACGGATAATTATATCAGAGAGTATTTTAAGATCAGAGAGAAGCTGGAGGCAGATGATACGGAAGGCGTTTCCCAGGCGCTCACAGATCTTACGCGGTTTGGGCTGTACCATCCTTATGAAGATGTGGAACGATTACGCCTTTTTATCAGAAAAGAGACCTGTGAGGAGGGGAAAGCGCTGGCGGAAGACTTGCTTATGAGGTTCCCCGAGGAAGTTTATGTGCGTACATGGGCAGGAAAGATTTTCTACGATACAGGGGATACGAAGCGGGGCTATGAAATCTGGCAGGCGCTTCTGGAAGAATATCCGGCCTACGATATGCCTAAGTATTTCTCTATAGATTATCTGATGGAGCAGGATAAATTGTATCAGGCCAGGAAGTATGTGGTTGAGCTTTTAAGGATTAACAGAGAAAATGAGAGTCTTCTGGATCTCAAAAAAGAGATAGATGAGAAGCTGTTTCCAAAGCTTCAGGAGGCATATGAAGAGGGCAGGGATTATGAGGATCTTTCCGGAGATGAGCTGTTGATCTATCTGGGCTGGTGTCTGTTTAATCTGGAAAAATATGAGGAAGTATTGTGTCTTGTGGAGAACAGGGAGATATCCACGGACAACGAGGGGGCGTATTGTGAGCTGAAAGCCTGGATACACTACCGGCTGGAAAATTATGAGGAGGCAGTGCCTCTTTACCGGAAATATCTGGAGAGTGCCATGTCTGATGATGAGGAAGAGGAGGTTAAGATATCCAAAGCATCGCAGGCCCGTTGGTGTCTGGCGGACTGTCTGTACAATCTCGACTTGAAAGAAGAGGGAGAGAAAGAGACCCGGATGGCGATTGCTTCCACAAGGGATATCAGGAACCGTCTGGATATCCAACGCTATCTGGCAGACAAATATCTGTCTTTCAAGGAATATGACAAGGCCACGGAAGAGTGTGACCGGATTCTGGAAGAAGCGGAAGAATACTATCCGGCTTATCTGATCCGCCAGGAAGCCGGTTACTATATGCGCAGGGCACAGCAGGTGGTGGATGACTATTATAAGGCAATTGAGATTTATGCCGGTTATGACGGGCCCTATGTGTTTGCGGCTAAAATATTTTTTGATTATGATCAGTACCAGGATGCCTGGGGCGTCATTGAGAAAGCCAGGGAGAATCAGGTGGAATTTTCGGCGAGGCTGCGGCTTGAGGAGGCGAAGATTCTCAGAATGACTTCCCAGAATGATGAGGAGAGAAAAAGGCCGCAGGAAATTCTGGAGGCATTGTTACAGGAGGCCCAGGAGGGAAAGAGTAACATTAAGGACAGTTCGGAGATTGTGTTTGAACAGGGACTTCTTTTCTGGGGCGGTAATAAGGACAAGCAGGCGGAGGATGCGATTAAAAAGGCCATCGAAATAAATCCTGAGAGGCCCTGGTACCATCTGGTGCTGGGCAATTTTTACCGGGATACCGGGCAATATAAAGAAGCCTTTGCGCAGTACAGGATGGTGGAGGATGCTTATCGCCATACGGAGTTTTATTTTGGGATGGGTGTCTGCTGTCAGGAGCAGGAAGAGTGGACGCAGGCCATTGGCTATTATGAAAAGGCGGTGGAACAGGATGCCTTTTACCGGGATACCAATCGCAGGCTTTACCAGTGTTACGAAGAAAGATACAGTATAGAGTACCGCAGAGCCGATTACAAGAAAGCCCTTTATTATATTAATCAGGAGATGAAGAAAAAGGAGGACGGTTATCGTCTGTGGGACAGAGGATATCTGTATAATGTGGCGGCACAGACGGCGGATGCCCTTGCGGATTATCGTAAGGCGCTGCCCCTGGTGGGGGAAGAGGACCGATATATTATCCTGGAGAACATCGGGTATACTTACAAGAAAAACAGAGAGTTTGAGAAAGCTTATGAGGCCTTCAAAGAGGCAGTGGAAACCATGCAAAAGAAAGATACTTCTGCAAAGGGTTACATAGGCATGGCAGAGTGCAGTTTCAAGCAGAGAATGTATGAGAGAACCATTGCCTGCTGTCAGGAAGGACTGCGGATTTTCCCCAATGATAAGAATCTGTGGGACTATCTGTCTGACAGTTACGAGGAGACTGGCCGCCTGGAAGAGGCATTGCGTGTGGAGGAAGAGCGCAGGAAGCACGGAGGAAAGGATGTAGATTATTATCATCATGTTTCGTTTCTTCTTCTGAAGATGGGCAGGGTGCAGGAGAGTATTGCTATCTATAAGCAGTGCAAGCAAGAGATGCTGGAGCGGTCAGCGGATAAGAAGGAACTGGCGGATTTTTACGAAAATGTGGGAGCCCGTTACGAAGAACTGATACAAAATGAAAAGGCGGTGGAAATGTATCAGAATGCCCTGGCCCTGTTGGATAAGGATGATTATTGGATCAGATTTGACTATGAATGTTATCTGGTCAAGAATTATTATATCCTGGGAGAACAAAAGCAGGCGGAGTATCATGCCAAAAGAGCGTTGCAATGTATCGACAGGAGGAAGACCACGCCGGAGGACTATATGTCCTGGCCGGGATATATACCAATCCGCACAGGCTGGATGGGCTGGATTTATCTGGGTCTGGGCGACAAGGAAAAGGCGAAGAAGTGCTTTGAGGATATGGAGAAGCTGCCGCCATGTGCAGGCTGCAAGTATCATAAGTGTTTTGAAGCCAGTCTGTGGCTTGGTTACTATTATTATTGTGAGAAAGAGTATGATAAGACGGCACAGTTGATGGAAGAAACCCTGGTGAGGGATTTTGATGCACTGGCGGCAAAATTCATGTTGGAGAAACTTCAGGCGAAGAAGGGAGTATGACCGTACAATGATTATAGGAATTGACCTGGGAACAACAAATAGTCTGGCGGCGTATTTTACGGAGGAAGGGCCGAAGATCATACCGAACAGACTTGGAAAAAGACTTACCCCTTCCGTGGTGAGCATGGATGAGGAAGAGCAGATCTATGTGGGGGATCTGGCGGTGGAAAGGGGACTTTTGTATCCGGGCAGTACCGCTTCCGTGTTTAAGCGGGACATGGGCAGCGGCAGGAAGTTTCAGCTTCTGCATAAAACCTTTACGGCGGAAGAACTGTCATCTTTTGTGCTGCGGTCTCTGAAAGAGGATGCGGAGATTTATCTGGGAGAGAAAGTGACGGAAGCAGTGATCAGTGTGCCGGCTTATTTCAACGATGAGAGAAGGCGGGCTACCAAGAGGGCGGGGGAACTGGCGGGGCTTATGGTGGAGCGGATTATCAGCGAACCCACGGCGGCGGCCATTGCCTATGGCTTATACCAGAGTCAGGGTCATATGCGTTTCCTGGTATTTGATTTGGGCGGCGGCACCTTCGATGTGTCGGTGCTGGAGCGGATTGATACTATTTTAGAAGTTCGTGCCGTGGCGGGGGACAATTTCCTGGGCGGCGAGGATTTTACGGCAGTGCTGGAGGAGATGTTCTTTGAGAAGTATCCGCAGTTTAGCAGACTGACCCTGGACAGTAAGACATTGCGGCATATTCACAAACAGGCAGATATTTGTAAAATCGGGTTTTCTGAGGATAAGAAGTCAGTGATGGAGTGTAAGATCGGGGAAGAAATGTATGCGCTCACCGTGGAACTGCCGGAGTATGAAAAAGCCTGCGAGGAACTGCTTGACAAGATCAGACAGCCGGTGCGGCGCAGCCTTTCGGATGCCCATATCAGACTTGCCGATATTGACAAGGTGGTACTGGTGGGAGGGGCTACCAAGAGTCCGGTAATCCGCCGTTTTGTAAGTAAACTGTTCCGGGCTATCCCGGATACCAATATCAATCCAGATGAAGCGGTGGCGCTGGGTGCGGCAATCCAGGGGGCTATGAAGGAGCGCAGGGAAGCGATCAAGGAAGTGATTCTGACAGATGTGTGTCCCTTCACTCTGGGAACAGAGGTGGTCAGAGAGTGGGAGAGGGGCATCTATGAGAACGGGGTATTCTGTCCGATCATCGAGAGAAATACCATCATTCCTGCCAGCCGTACGGAAAGGCTCTACACGGTACATGACGGACAGACCAGGATCCGGGTCAATGTACTACAGGGAGAGAGCAGGTTTGCGAAGAATAATCTTTCCCTGGGAGAGATGAACATAGAAGTGCCCAAAGCATTGGCAGGGGAGGAGTCTGTGGATGTGACCTACACCTATGATATCAACTCCATTCTGGAAGTGGAGGTGAAGGTGGTGTCCACCGGCAAACTGCAAAAACAGGTCTTTGGCGGCAAGAATCTGGATATGACACCGGAAGAGATTGCCGAGAGATTCAATACCCTGTCTTATTTGAAGATTCATCCCAGAGACAGGGAGGAGAATAAATATCTTCTGCTGTTGGGGGAAAGAATGTATGAAGAGAGCATTGGCGACAGAAGATATCTGATACAGGAAGAACTGCATAAGTATGAGCAGGCCTTGAACTCCTATGAGTCTGCCGAGATAGAACGGGCCAAGGAGGCATTTCGGGACTTCCTGAAAGACTTGGAGGAATTTTAATGGAACGAGCGTTGTTGGTAGGCGTAAACTTAAATGATGGGGAAGATTATCAGGCTTCCCTGGAAGAACTCGGGGCCCTTGCCGAGGCCTGCGATATGGAAGTCACAGCCACTGTGGAGCAGACACTGGAGCAGGTCCATAAGGCATTTTATATCGGTACAGGCAAGGTGGAAGAAGTGAAAGAACTTGCGGAAGAATATGACATTGATGTCATAATATTCGACAATTCCCTGTCTCCCATGCAGATCAGAAACCTTCAGGAAAGGCTGGACAAGCCGATTCTGGACAGGAGTACGCTGATATTGGATATCTTTGCCAGGCGGGCCAGAACCAGAGAGGCCAAGCTACAGGTGGAAGTGGCCAGATTACAGTATATGCTGCCAAGACTGGTGGGGCTTCATGCGGCGCTTTCCCGCCAGGGCGGCGCCAGCGGTTCCATGAGTAACAGGGGTGCCGGTGAGAAAAAGCTGGAACTGGACAGGCGTGTGCTGGAGAAACGGTTGTCGCAGCTTCGGCGGGAACTCAAAGAGGTGGGACAGGAGAGAGAGACCCAGAGAAAACAACGGATGAAAACGGGTATGCCCCGGGTGGCGTTAGTGGGATATACCAATGCCGGGAAATCCACACTGTTGAACGGGATGCTTGATCTGTACGGTGCGGATGAGGTGGATGCTGCGGAGAAAAAGGTGATGGAAAAGGACATGCTGTTTGCCACGCTGGACACCACTGTTCGTAAGATTGCCCCGGGAGACCACCACGCGTTCCTGTTGTCGGATACGGTGGGATTTATCCATAAACTGCCCCACAATCTGGTGGAGGCTTTCCAGTCCACCCTGGAGGAAGCCAGAGAGGCGGATATACTGCTCCAGGTGGTAGATTATAGTGATGTACATTACAGGGAGCACATTGCTGTGACGAATCAGACATTACAGAAGCTTGGCGTCGACGGTGTTCCCATGCTGTATCTATATAACAAGGCGGATCTGGTGGAACCGGAGGCATTGCCGGGACTTGCCGGGATAGAGGCAGGACAGGTTCTTAGATCTTTGCCCATCGTAACACAGGATAGTATTTATATGTCCGCCAAAGAACGGATCGGGATGGAGGAACTGATCTGTCTGATTGAGCAGAAGCTGTCCGGCGGTTACCGGGAATGTGTCATGCTGATTCCCTATACGGACGGCAGGGCAGTGTCATATCTGAACGAACATGGGGTGGTGCATGATACCCAGTATCTGGAAGACGGCGTGCAGCTTAAGGTAAGGTGTCTGGAGGCGGATTATCAGTATTACCGCAAGTACCTGCGGCAGGAGCCGTAAACGCACTTGCGCAGGGGCAGGATATCTTATATAATAAAATTCGGGTGTCGAAAAAGGAAGCAAGCGGAGAGGAAAACAGAGGTTGGAACAGTTGACTGCGAAAAAACCTGCCAGAAATTCCAATTATGAATTACTGCGTATTATTGCGATGTTTATGATCGTATTTATCCATGCCAATATGTACTTGTTTCAGTTTGTGGGTGGGAAGAGCGCGGTTTTCTATAATGGCATGGTGAATGGAATCTGTAATATCGGTGTGACCTGTTTTATGTTGATTTCCGGTTATTATGGCATGAAGTTCGACCTGGCAAAATTCGTCAGGATGGAATGTATGATGATTACCTATTCCCTGGCGGAGACGGTTCTTCTGTGCCTGATGGTGCCCGGGCAGATGCAGGGGGCGGCATTGCTGGAACAGCTGGCAAAGTCGTTTATGCCTTTTATCACCAGAAAGCACTGGTTCTATTCCTGTTATGTATGTCTGCTTTTCTTAAGCGGCTATATTCAGAAATTTATCGAACATCTGAAAAAAGAAGAGTTTGAGAGACTGCTTCTGCTGCTCCTTGTTTTATTCAGTGTTCTGCCGACTTTCTTTTATTTTGAATTGATTCCGGACAACGGCAAAGGACTTGTGCATATGATCATGATATATATGATCGGCAGGTATATCCGGATGTACAAGGATGTGAGGATGCCTAAGAAGGCATTGGTACTTTTTGTGATTCTCTGGATTATCAACGGGGTATCCCATGAGATACCCATTCGGATTGGCGGCATTTATCATCATCTGTGCAAGGATAACAGCATTACCAATCTGATCATGGCCGTGATTTTATTTTATCTGTTTAAGGAATTTACTTTTCAGTCCGGCGTGATCAATCGGGCAGCAGGCAGTGTTTTTGCAGTCTTTGCCCTGAATGATGCGTTGGTCCTGGTGGTTATGAAGGTACTTTTTGACGGTGGATTTCATGGCGCGGAAGGGATTCTGGGGTTTCTGATGCTTACCGGTGTGGTTACTGCCATTCTGGCAGCGTGCCTTATCTTCGGCGAAATCAGAAGACTTGTTTTGGATAAATGTGACAGGTATCTGGGAAACCTGGCGGAACGTAAGATTATGGGCTGGTTGAAAAGCTAGGAAAGGAGCATGGTTATTTATATGATTACATTATCAAAAGGCGGGGCGTACCTGGTTAAGGGGATGGAGATTATCCCGGAAGACGCAGAGTCCGCAGCCCGGATTAAGAGTAAGACAGGACAGGAGGTATCAAAGAAAGAAGCTGCGAAACATACCATGGCGTATGGTATCCTGGCAGAACATAATACTTCCGGCAATATGGAGAAGCTGAAAATCAAGTTTGACAAGCTGACTTCCCATGATATCACCTTTGTGGGGATTATCCAGACAGCGAGAGCTTCGGGGCTGACAAAGTTCCCAATCCCTTATGTGCTTACCAATTGCCATAATTCTCTGTGTGCGGTGGGCGGCACCATCAATGAGGACGATCATATGTATGGTCTGACCTGTGCGAAGCGCTACGGAGGTGTCTATGTGCCCCCGCATCAGGCGGTGATACATCAATATGCACGGGAGATGCTTGCCGGCGGCGGCAAGATGATCTTAGGTTCCGATTCTCATACCAGATATGGTGCACTGGGTACCATGGCCATGGGCGAGGGCGGGCCGGAACTGGTGAAGCAACTCTTATCCCAGACCTATGACATTAACATGCCCGGTGTTGTGGGCGTATACCTGACAGGGAAACCGCTAAAAGGGGTAGGCCCGCAGGATGTGGCGTTGGCTATCATCGGGGCTGTGTTTGGCAATGGGTATGTGAAGAATAAGGTCATGGAATTTGTAGGACCGGGCGTAGCGTCATTGAGTGCTGATTTCCGTATCGGTATCGACGTCATGACCACAGAGACCACCTGCCTGTCGTCCATCTGGCAGACGGATGATCAGATTAAGGAGTTCTATGAGATTCATGGAAGGGTTGAAGAATATAAGGAATTGCAACCCGGGGAAGTGGCATATTATGATGGTATGATCACGGTGGATCTGTCAAAGATCAGACCGATGATTGCGATGCCTTTCCATCCCAGCAATACCTATACCATTGATGAGGTCAATGCCAACTTACAGGATGTACTGCATGATGTGGAGGAACGGGCGAAAGTAAGTTTAGACGGCGCGGTTCCCTATTCCTTACAGGACAAAGTGGTTGACGGCAGATTCATGGTGGATCAGGGAATCATTGCAGGCTGCGCAGGCGGCGGCTTTGAGAATATCTGCGCGGCGGCGGATATCTTAAAGGGTTCCTACATCGGGGCCGATGGCTTTACCTTAAGTGTATATCCTGCTTCCATGCCGGTCTATATGGAACTGATCAAAAACGGCTGTGCGGCCACAATCCTGGAGACAGGCGCCGTCTTAAAGACAGCCTTCTGCGGGCCTTGTTTCGGGGCAGGAGACACACCGGCAAACAATGCGTTCAGCATCAGACATTCTACACGGAACTTCCCGAACAGAGAAGGTTCCAAGCTGCAAAACGGACAGATTTCTTCTGTAGCGCTGATGGATGCACGTTCCATTGCGGCCACGGCGGCCAACAAGGGTGTGCTTACACCGGCTACCGAATTCGCAGGAGAGATTGGGAAATACCAATATCATTTTGATGCTAATATTTATGCGAACCGTGTCTTTGATTCCAAGGGTGTGGCGGATGAGAGTGTGGAGATTCAGTTCGGGCCCAATATCAAGGACTGGCCGGTGATGGGAGCGCTGCCGGAGAATCTGGTGCTGCGGGTGGTATCGGAGATTCATGATCCGGTGACTACCACAGATGAGCTGATTCCTTCAGGGGAGACTTCTTCCTATCGTTCCAATCCTTTAGGACTTGCGGAGTTTACCTTGTCCAGAAAGGATCCTGAATATGTGGGACGGGCCAAGGATATCCAGCGGGCGGAGAAAGCCAGGATGGAAGGGGAACATCCCTGCCAGGCACATCCGGATGTGAAACCGGTGATGGGCGTGATCAAGAATACTTTCAAAGATGCTTCTCATGAAAATACAGGATTTGGTTCCACCATCTTTGCAGTGAAACCGGGCGACGGTTCTGCCAGGGAGCAGGCGGCAAGCTGCCAGAAAGTGCTGGGCGGCTGGGCTAACATTGCCAATGAGTATGCAACCAAGAGATATCGTTCCAACCTGATCAACTGGGGTATGCTGCCGTTTCTGATCGAGGAAGGCGAGCTGCCGTTTAGAAATCTGGATTATCTGTTCTTCCCGGACATTCGCAAGGCTGTGGAAGAGAAGGCAGAGAAGATAGAGGCTTATAAGGTATCTGTGGAGGAGAATAAGCTTGTGCCCTTTACCTTGAAGCTGGGTGAACTGACGGATGAAGAAAGACAGATTATCTTAAAGGGCTGTCTGATTAATTATAACAGAAAAGACAGTTAAGATTTGGAAGAATGGTTCCGATATATAAGGTACAGGAAAGGGTAGTCTTGGCCAGAGTAGTCTTTCCTGAATCTGAATGATGTTGAGACCATGGACGGTATTTTGAGGGAAAAGGAATTTCCATAAAAATGCCGTCTTTTCTATTGCCATGTATCAGGGAAGGTACAGTCGGGTGGCACAGACAGGCATAGAGGGGGACTCATACAAAAGGAGGGAACAGTGAGAATTGATTCCAGTACCATAGGGATGGAATCCACCAGAACCTATAAGTCGGTGACACAGAGAAGCCGGATAGGGGTGCATGGCACTTATGCAGGCGGAGCCGGCGGACTTAATGCCTTTTTTGATGACAAACTGGGTACCGGAGAAAATGCGGCAGGAGAAGGAAAGCAGCCGGCAAATCTGCAAGATCTCTCAACGCATATGAAGAATGTGTCGGGCAGCCGGCAGGTAAACCAACAGGATGAAGCGATGGAGACAGTCCGCAGTATCAAACAGCAGTGCGTGGAGTTTCTGATGGAGCTGCTCTTCCGTTTTCGCGGGGAGAGGTATTCTATAGGAAGCGGCGCATGGGGCGGCGGTACGAATATGTACGTTGTCAATGGCTATCAATCCCAATACTATCATATGGAGGAAGAAAACACCACTTTCTCCACGGTGGGTACGGTGAAGACCGCGGACGGAAGAGAATTGTCTTTCAATCTGGAAATGAGCATGAGCCGCAGATTTGAGGAATATTATGAGCAGAATTATGTTACATCTGTGAAGACTTTCCGGGATCCGTTGGTGATCAACCTGGATACCAATGTGGCGCAGGTATCCGATCAGAAGTTTTTCTTTGATCTGGACTGTGACGGCGAGGAGGAGGAAATCTCCAGCTTGCAGGCAGGCAGCGGATTTCTGGCGCTCGACTTAAATGGTGACGGGATAATCAACGACGGCAGTGAACTGTTTGGCCCTGAGTCAGGCAATGGATTTGCAGATCTGGCAAAGCATGATGCGGACGGCAACGGCTGGATTGACGAGAACGATCCCATCTGGGAGAAGCTGCTTATCTGGACAAAAGATGAAGATGGAGAAGATAAGCTTTACCATCTATCTGATCTGGGAGTGGGCGCCATCGGTCTTGGCAACATCAATACAGAATTTGCCCTGAACTCGCAAAAGGATAATGAGACCAATGCTATGATAAGAAAGACTGGTATCTTTCTATATGAAAATGGCACGGTGTCAACGGTCCAGCACCTGGACCTGGCGAGATGAGTTTACGGCAGAGTCTGTGCCTGTGAGCAGAATTAATGTGTTAAATTGCGCAGGGAAGTCACTTTGCGGAATAGTGAGAGGGACATCTACATAGTAATAGTACATGTGGGGTGTCTCATGAAAATGAATAGAATCGTCTTAAACAAAACAAACAAAAGAGAGGCAGGAAACTTTCTTTTGTTTGTTTTTTTATTGCCTTATGTATGTGCCTGCCTGTGGGGGCATGTGGGGGAAGAAACCAGGCAGATTGTCTCTGATAAAAAGGAAATCCAGCAGGCCGAGGCTGTATATAAAGTAGAGGCTGTCATGGACTGGGGAATTTGGGAACTGCCCATGGAAGAGTACCTGATATATCGTCTGGCGCTGGTAATGCCCAGGGGATATGCGGAAGAAGCCATGAAAGCCCAGGCGGTTCTTCTGCGCACGGAACTGGTGTCTTCCTACCGGGAAACGGGGAGCAGGGTGCTCAGGGTGGAGGAGAGCGGTTTGAACAGATTCTATGGCAATGGACAGAAGGAGGATATACTGTCAGACTGTCGAAAGGCGGTGGAGGAGACGGAAGGCTTTTATCTGGTTTATCGGGGGGAACCTGTTCAGGCATCTTACTTTAAGGTCAGCAATGGGCATACCAGGGATGCGGGGGAAGTATGGCATACGGATGGCTGTCCTTATCTTGCAGGGGTATCCTGTGAGCAGGATAAGGCATCCACAGAGTACAGCAGTGTGGTTAACGTGGAGAAAAAGCGTTACATAGAACTGCTCAGAACAAGGGCAGGAAATGATTATCAGGAGGATACGTTGTGGCAAGGAGGGCTGTTTTCCTTTGACACGGCAGGATATATAACCGAGGTGGTATATACAGAAGAAGGCAAAGAAGAGATCCGCATTGACGGGGAAGATTTCAGACATTTGTTCGGACTTAATTCTGCCGCGGTTGAGATGGAACGGAATGAAGAGAATATGCTGTTTCATGTGAAGGGAGTTGGGCACGGATTTGGCATGAGTCAGTACGGTGCCAACTGTAAGGCATTAAATGGAGAGAAATATGACCAGATTTTAAAAGAGTTCTTTTTGGGGACGGAATTAGCAAAATTTGAATAAGATGTCAGAAATGGGTAAGACTAACACCATGAAACCTATATGAAAAACAGGAGGCATAGTTTCATGGCGAGAAGAAATAGAAACAGTATCAGGAAAGAAAGGATCATTATGTTGGCATCCTCGGTGTTTGTTCTGGCGGCACTGACGGTAACCGGTGTTTATGTAAGAAACAATAACAAAGCGGAGCGGGAAAATTATGTGCTTGACTTTGAGGCGATCGAAAAAAACAGCACGGACACTGCGGAGAATATGATGTCTGCGGAGGAACTAGACACGCTTTTTGCTGAGGTGGGGACAGATGATCTGGATTATGACCCCAGTTTCCAGGAAGCCAATTCTCAACATGTAGAGAATACAGGTGAGGAGAGAGGGCTCAGAACCAAACTTTCTCAGGATGAAGAAAGCGATAAAGAGGATGAGAAAGAGAAGGCCGACAAGGAAAAAGAAGATAAGAAGACGGAATCGGCTAAGAAGAGTGAGCCTGCTGAAAAGAAAGAGGAGGCTGAGGAAGCCGGTATGTTTGATGAGACAGTGGATACTGCCATGAGCGGTGATGTACAGGCTGAGGCAATCTCCACTACCGTACAGCCTGATCTTGATTTCAAGGAAGAGGATGGACTGGTGTGGCCCATCGTGGGAGATGTGTTAGTTAATTACAGCATGGATCGTACCATTTATTTTCCTACGTTGGATCAGTATAAATACAATCCGGCTATTGTGATTGCGGCTGCACAGGGAGAGAAAATTTCTGCGGCAGCGGACGGACGAGTAACATCTGTGGCTTATGATCCGACAATTGGTAACACCGTAGTCATGGATCTGGGAAATGGCTATGAACTCACTTATGGACAGTTGGAAAATATTACGGTGTCCGAGGGCAGCTTTGTGAGTGTTGGTGACGGCATCGGAACGGTGGCATCGCCCACTAAGTATTACAGCATTGAGGGTACCAATGTGTATTTTAAGCTGACGAAGGATGGAGTGCCGGTGAATCCGATGAGTAAGTTGCAGTAAGTTGTGATGAATGGGCGAGCAGAGCTTAAAGTTGTGATAACCGGACGGACAGTGCCTGACAATTCAACGCAGACGCGCTTGCGCTTCGCAATTTGCGTAGCAGTACTAAGAGCCTATAGGACAGGCTCTAAGTGCTGACGCAAATTAAGAGTCTGCTTATGAAATGTCAGGCACTGTCCTGGTTCTGGATTCCAACCGCAATAAGGTGATCGGGGAGATGGGCCAGTCCTCGCAATTTAGCTTGTTGGATGTAATAATACGGAAGGCTCTGCGTTTATACATAAAGGATCAGGAGGTCAGTGTCATGCTTATCATACATGGAAATATCAAGACGATGGAGGAGAGGGATTATGAGGATGGGTTTATCAGGATTCTGGATGGGAAGATCGTGGCGATTGGAGAGATGGGGGATTGTCCTCAGGATGTGTTGAATGGTGGTGGAGAGGAAGAGATTCTGGATGCCGGAGGTAATCTGGTGATGCCGGGGATTATCGAGGCGCACTGTCATATGGGAATTACGGAGGAGAAGAAAGGCATGGAGGGAGATGACTGCAATGAGAATGTGAATCCCATCACGCCTTATCTTCGCGCCATTGATGCCATCAATCCTATGGATGCGGCTTTTAATGATGCTTTGCAGGCCGGCATTACATCAGCCATGATCGGGCCGGGCAGTGCCAATGTGGTGGGAGGACAGTTTGCCTTTGTGAAGACCCACGGGAGATGTATTGATCATATGGTGGTAAAGGCGCCGGCTGCCATGAAAGTTGCGTTTGGTGAAAATCCCAAGGTCAATTATTCGGGGCAGGGAACTTCTCCTTCTACCCGTATGGCGATTGCGGCAATGCTGCGGGAAGAACTGACAAAGGCTATGACATACCGGAAAAAGAAAGAGAAAGAGCCGGATATGGAAGAAGATTTTCAGTATGAGTGCTGGCTGCCGGTGCTGCGAGGAGAAATACCCTTAAAGGCACATGTGCACAGGGCTGATGATATCCTGACGGCAGTGCGTATTGCTAAAGAGTTTGGACTTCGTATGACATTAGACCATTGCAGTGAAGGACATCTGATACTGGAGGAATTACAGGAGGCAGGGTTTCCGGCTATTGTGGGGCCGGATATGGCCAGCCGCAATAAGATTGAAGTGCAGAATATGGCTTTTAAGACAGTGGGATTATTAGCAGGGCAGGGTATCCTGACTGCCGTTACCACGGATCATCCGGTCTCCAAGATACAGTTTCTGCCAATATGTGCCGGGCTGGCTGTCAAGGCAGGTATGCCCAAAGAGGAGGGCCTGCGTTCCATCACCATCAATGCGGCCAGAATCTGCGGTGTAGACGACAGGGTTGGGAGTCTGGCTGTGGGCAAAGACGGAGACGTTGTCATTTTTGACGGCAGTCCGATGGAAGTACTTACCAGGGCTTTATGCACCATTATTGAAGGAAAAATTGTATATTATGATGAAGAAAGCAGAATTTTGTGTTAAAATGTGCGTAGGCTTCGGATGATTGTTATTGTCCGTAACAATGTAAAAATAATATAGAGAGTGATTCTATATGCACAATAGACATATTGTTAAAAAATTTATAGGTATGATTCTTTCCATAGGATTATTGACCGGTTGCGGATTTGTGTCGGATTTTTCCGTGGACACACTGCAAAGCAGTAATGAAGAGGAGGGTCCGGCAACACTTGGGCTGACGCCTTCATTTGATTATGAGGTGCCGGAAAGTCTGCCCAATATTCTGGTGGATCAGGTGGGGTATGAGCTTGGCAGCAATAAGATTGCGGTGATAAAGGGAGAACTGCCGCCGGATAGCTTTACAATCCTGGAGGCGGAAAGCGGCCGGGAAGTCTATACAGGGAAGATTGAGCAGAAGGGTTATGATGAAACCATTGGATGTTATATCAGCTATGGGGATTTCAGTGACTTTAACACGCCGGGAAATTATTACATAGAAGCGGCGATGATCGGACAGTCTTATCCTTTTGTAATTTCGGAAAACCTCTATGGAGATCTTTTTGATGCGGTGTTGAAGCAGTATTATTTTAACAGGTGCGGACTGACCCTTTCCACAGATCTTGCCGGAGCCAAGGCGCATAATGCCTGTCATTCCAGGGAAGCACAGATGAAGGAAGAGGCTTCGATTAAGCGGGATGTGTCGGGTGGATGGCATGTGGATGAGATGGGTACCCGTGATGTGGTAAAGGGCTGCCAGACGGTCAATTATCTGCTCCTTTCCTATGAGCTCTATCCGGATATTTTTGAGGAAGATCTGAAAATACCGGAGAGCAGAAACGGGATTCCAGATGTGCTGGATGAGGTGAAGTATGAGATTGACTGGCTGCTTAAGATGCAGGATGCTACCAGCGGAGCGGTGTATGCGTCTGTCAGCAGCGTGGACAACAGGACGGCGGGGTATATTCTGTATATTGATGGGATTACCATGAGTGCTACCATTCAGTTTGCAGCCACGATGGCCAGGTTCAGTTATATTTATCAGAATTATGACAGAGATTTTGCAACCCAGTGCCTGAAGGCCGCAGACAGGGCGTACCGGTACGCGGAGAAATATCTGGCGGATGTATCCATGGAAGAATATTTCCATGCTGCTACTGAGCTTTATCGCGCGACAGGGAACCAGAGATATCACAGCGTGGTTAAGAATTATCTGAAACAGAACCCGGAGCTGGACATGGACAATGATTTTGTGTTCTGGGGATGTGTGACTTATCTGGCTACCAAGCAGCCGGTGGATGTGTTACTCAGCAATTCGGTCATTCAGTTGTTGATGAAGAAAGGGGAGCAGATATCGTTTTCTTCTAAAGAATCCAAGCTTCTGGTGAAAGCCGATCAGAAGCAGAGCAATCATGCCGCACTTTTACAGGATATGTCCCGGCTTGCGGTGGTGGATCATATCATAACCAATCATGAATACGCCACAGTACTGGAGAACCATATGCATTATATATTGGGACGGAATCTGCGGGCGGTCTCCTATTTGGACGGAGCAGGCCAGCGTAATTATAAAGATATTGACGAAAGTCTGGGGATTATGAACCAGGTGGACTTAAATGCAGAACTTGTGTTGCTGTTAAGTGCAGTCATGGACGATGAGATGATAGTGGGAGAAGAGTAAACAAGGAACTGGCTTATACCAGTTCCTTGTTTTTAAAATACATTTCCTCTATGACACCCTGTACGGTTTCGCTGATATGGCGTCTGGATTCTTTGTCCAGGTCTTTGGTATATATGGGCTTGCCATATTCAATGACAACATGGGTTTTCTTAATCCTGGGCAGGTGGTCCTCAAAGATGGCACCAGCATTGTTAATGCTCATGGGAATAATGGCACATCCGGTTTTCTCGGCAATCTTAAAACTTGCACTGTGGAACTTTAAGAAAGTGTCCGGAACGGGGTTGCGGGTGCCTTCCGGGAAGATACAGATGGAGATGCCGGAATTGATTTTGTCGACGGCCTCCAGAATGATCTTCATGCTCTGCTTGATATCACTTCTGTCTATGAAAAGACAGTGCAGATATTTCATCCAGTTGGAAAGAAGGGGAATTTTCAACATTTCTATCTTGGCCACATATCCGGTAGGACGGGGAACCCGCACGTAGGTCAGGATGGTATCAAAGTCGCTTCGGTGATTGCCGATATAGAGCACCGCCTCATCTTTTGGAATGTTCTCTTCACCGATGGCAGTGACAGAGATGCCTGATAAGAACAATACGCAGCGAAATGCCCAGTTGACAATTGCCAGGGAACTGCGGTTTTTGATGTCCATATTAAATTTGCCGATGAAATATTCAACGATCAGAAGGGGAATACTCAGTATTAAGAATAAAACAACAAACACAGCGACTAAAACCAAACGAATCATGGTATGTACCTCGTTTTAATATAGTGAAGCAAACAATTTGCCCCGTTGGTTACAGCGGGGTACCTATTTATTATATCCGGTAAAATTATGATAGGCAATATACAATAACTGCATATTGTTGTCTTTTTCCTTTTCCTGCCAGGATGTGTTTTCTGCGATTTTTATAAAACACAAGGAATAGAGCGTCAGTCTGGTTAATAGATTAGGTAATAAGAGTAAATTCGTGGAGCGAATACTATGATAAAGGTTTTGTATGAATATCAGAAAAGATTCGTAAGTGTCTGTCTGGTCTGTCTGATGTGTATGGGAGTATATGCATGTGGACAGAAACAGGATACCATGGCCAAGATTAAGGACCTGGAGTGTGCGGTCATGGCAGAGGAGAATATACCGGAGGAGCTTCTTGCCAAAATAGAGGAGAAAAAAGAGGATGCGTTCAAGATGACTTTTGAAGATCAGGGATTTCTCTATATCTGTGTAGGCTACGGAACACAGAGTACAGGCGGGTACAGCATTGCCGTAAACGAATTGTATGAGACGGCTAATGCGGTTTATATTGACACCAACCTGATAGGGCCCAAACCGGAGGAGAAGAGTAATCCGGTGGCCAGCTATCCTTATATTGTCGTGAAAACAGAGTTTGTGGATAAACCGGTGGTATTTGATTAGAGATAAAACGTTTGCCTGTATAACAGGTTTCGGGGTATAATACGAGGGAAAGGACAGGTGTACAAATGTTATTATTAAAGAACGGATATATGATTGATCCTGCATCAGGAACAGAAGGATACAGGGATATCCTTATCAATACAGAGTCTGGAAGAATCGAACAGATTCTGCCGCAGGGAGCAGGTGCGCAGACGCAGGCAAATTCCAATGGAGAATTTGGAAATGAATCGGTGGATGTCAGGGAAGAAATTGACTTATGCGGTCAAATTGTTGCGCCGGGATTGGTGGATGTACATGTACATTTCAGGGATCCCGGCTTTACCTATAAGGAAGACATTTATACGGGGGCGAAAGCGGCGGTAAGAGGCGGCTTTACTTCGGTCGTGCTGATGGCAAATACAAAGCCGACTGTGGATACGGTAGAGACTTTGCATTACGTGCTGGGGAAAGGAAAAGAAACCGGCATACATGTTTATTCCTGTGCCAATGTGACCAGGGGAATGAAGGGACAGGAACTGACGGATATGGAGACGCTTGGTGCTAATGGAGCGGCAGGATTTACGGATGACGGGATTCCCCTGATGGATGAAAAGATACTCAGGGAAGCCCTGCGGCGGGCGGCAAAGCTTAAAAGGCCGGTCAGTCTGCATGAGGAGAATCCGGCGCTTATTACGAACAATGGGATAAATGCGGGAAAAGCGGCGGTCCACTTCGGTATTGTCGGTTCTCCGCGGGAGGCGGAGATATCCATGGTGGAGCGGGATCTAAAGATTGCGGTGGAAGAGGAAGCCGACTTGTCCATTCAGCATATCAGTACCAGGGAAGCGGTGGAACTGGTGCGTCAGGCCAAACGACAGAGCAGCCACATCTATGCGGAAGCAGCGCCGCATCACTTTACATTGAATGAGGAGGCGGTTATCCGGTACGGCACCCTGGCGAAAATGAATCCGCCCCTTCGTGAGGAAGAGGACAGGCTTGCCATTATAGAGGGGCTGCGGGACGGTACCATAGATATGATCGCTACGGATCATGCGCCTCACAGCATGGAGGAGAAGGGGCGTGCCATTACTGAGGCGCCGAGCGGTATTATCGGATTGGAGACGGCACTTTCCCTCGGTATCCGGGAACTGGTGAACAAAGGCTATCTGACCATGATGGAGCTTTTGGGGAAGATGAGTTATGCCCCGGCCAGGCTGTATCATCTGGATACCGGTTATCTGGCAGCCGGCGGCCCGGCAGATATGGTGATTTTTGACCCGGACAAAGTCTGGACGGTGGACAAGTTTGCATCGAAGGCAGCCAATTCCCCTTTTGTGGGTGAGCGTATGCCGGGCGTGATTGCTTATACGATTTGTGAAGGGAAGGTTGTTTATCGGGGGTGAAAGACCGGATACCTATCTTGATAAAACGGTGGTTCCTATGTTAGAATTAAACGTGAAAGTGATTAATATTAATCTGCCAGTTAATCACGATATTTTGAAAAAATGCAAACCATTATATGAATACTGTTGGTTTATTCAAAGAATCAAGGAATACCTTGCAGCGGGAAATGATAGAGATGCTGTGATTATCCAGGCAGTGGAGGATTGTAAATATGAGGGGATTATGGTGGACTTTGTCAGGGAATATGGATCGGAGGCGGTGAATAATCTGTGATAGCAGAGGAATTGGAAGAGGAGCAGAACATAGTTAAGAAAATAGCACAGACGGCTGAAAATCTGGGATATTATGATATTGAGAAAATATATGAGATATTAAAGACGAAGCAAAATCCAGCGTAAAGTAAGAGAAAGGGGCAGGAAATGGTGCAGAAGAAAAAGATAAAAACAACAATAGTGTCACAAAAACAGATAGCGGAACAGGTATATGATCTGTGGCTGGAGACCAGACTTGCAAAGGATGCGCACCCGGGACAGTTTGTGGCTGTATATCCGAACCATGAAAGTACACTGCTTCCCAGACCCATCAGTATCTGCGAAGTCAGTGAAGATAAGCGAAGGCTGCGCCTGGTGTACCGCGTGGCGGGCAAGGGTACAGCAGAGTTTGCATCTTATGGAGCAGAAGATAGTCTGGAAATACTTGGTGTGCTGGGCAACGGATTTCCGATTGACAAGGCAAAGGGAAAGCGGGTGTTTCTGATGGGAGGAGGCATCGGTATTCCGCCTATGCTGGAGCTGGCAAAGCGCCTTGACTGCAGGAAGCAGATTTTGCTTGGATATCGGGATAAGGATTTGTTTTTACAGGAGGATCTTGCCCGCTATGGAGATGTTTATGTGGCCACCGAGGATGGCAGTGTGGGTACGAAAGGAAATGTGATGGATATTATCAAAGCACATGGCCTTGCGGCGGATGTGATCATGGCCTGCGGCCCTATGCCCATGCTTCGTGCGATTAAGAAATATGCCGGGGAAAACAAGATAGAAGCCTATATTTCCCTGGAGGAGAGGATGGCCTGTGGCGTGGGTGCCTGTCTTGGATGTGTATGCAGGACGACAAAAGTGGATGCCCATTCTCATGTGCACAACGCCCGTATCTGTACGGATGGGCCGGTTTTTGAGGCAGGGGAGGTGGATATCTGATGAATACACAGGTAACGATTGCAGGAGTAACTTTTAAGAATCCTGTTATGACGGCATCCGGGACTTTTGGCTCCGGTATGGAATACAGTGATTTTGTAGATTTGAATAAACTGGGGGCGGTGGTGACCAAGGGGGTGGCCAATGTGCCTTGGGAAGGTAATCCGACGCCCCGTGTGGCGGAGGTATATGGCGGCATGTTAAACGCCATCGGATTGCAGAATCCGGGCATTGATGTGTTTATCAAAAGGGATGTTCCTTTCTTACAGAAATATGATACCAAAATCATTGTTAATGTCTGTGGTAAGACGGTGGAGGATTACCTGGATGTAGTGGAACGCCTCGGAGATCAGCCGGTAGATATGTTGGAAATCAACGTGTCCTGTCCTAATGTAAAAGAGGGGGCCATTGCCTTTGGACAGAAACCTGACAGCCTTTATGATATTACTTCTCAGATTAAGAAAAAGGCCAGGCAGCCGGTGATTATGAAGCTGAGTCCCAACGTGACAGATATTGCAGAGATGTCCCGCGCGGCAGAGGCGGCAGGTGCGGATGCCCTTTCCATGATTAATACGATTACAGGCATGAAAATTGACATACACAGAAAGAAGTTTGTTCTGGCAAATAAGACGGGCGGTATGTCCGGCCCGGCCATCAAACCGGTGGCGGTGCGTATGGTCTATCAGGCAGCCCAGGCTGTGAAGATTCCCATTATCGGCATGGGCGGTATTGCCAACGCGGAGGACGCCATAGAGTTTCTGCTTGCCGGTGCCAGTGCGGTGGCGGTGGGAGCAATGAATTTCGTCAATCCTTATACCACTGTGGAAGTCGTGGAGGGAATTGAGGCTTATATGCAAAGATATGGCATGGAGAAAGTGACAGATCTGATTGGTGCGGTGGAGGGATGATATCCCTCCACTTTTAAGATGTATCTTTTGGATAAGACCTTACACATTCATCGACACGTTCATCCCCACAGGTGCCGACTCCACGGCACTTCCTGTGCTGGAATAAAATTTCGTATCAGACTTGGTGTCTGTGGATGCAGGCAGGTCGGGCGCTTCTATATCGGCTGCCTTCCTATCAGAATCCGGACGGCTTTCCTGTAAAAGCTTTTGTCCTTCTGTGCTGATGACCAGACTGTCTGCCTGTGTCCTCTTGGAAGTATTTGCGGACAAATCGTTGTCGGTTCGCATTTCTTCCGCTTTTTCAGCCAGCTTTTCTACTGTTTCTTTCTGGGATTCTTTCTGCGCTTCCCTGCGTTCTTCAATGGCTTCTTCGCGTTGCTTCTGTTGTTCTTCCCGGTTTTCTTTCATTTCCTTGCGCAGCTCTTCATCAGCATGTTCTTTATATTCATAAGCCGTTTCCTGGTATTCGCTGGCATAACCCATGGCGCGTTCCATGGCACCCAGGTCGCCTTTTCGTCTTGCTTCCTTATAGACGCGCATGGGAGTATCCACCAGTTTCATATTGATGCCTGCACCGATTAAACCTTCCATTGTTCCTGCTTTCATAGTATGCCTCCTTTTCCAGTCTTATATCGTTTTTCGACAAGGGAAAAAGTACACTCCACAATGATGTATCAAACGGTTTGGTTTATGTTACATATGGCAGAAGAATGGATACACAGAAGAAAGAATCTTCCAGGGAAATATCCATCACACCATGGTATTTATCTACGATGCCTTGTACATTGTGCAGGCCGGTTCCATAATGGTCTGTCCCAAAGCGGCTATGGGCCGTTTCATCGGTAATGGTATTTTTGATTTCCAGAAGCAGATTCCGTTTTATCTTTTTTCCGCGCAGGATAATAAGGCGGTCTTCTGGTTCCGGAACCTGGGCTGCGGCATGAATGGCATTATCCAGTAGATTTCCCAGTATGATACACAGATCATAATCTTCCAGGGAAAGCTCTTCTGTCAGGTTAAGTTCACAGGTAAAGGAGAGGTTCTGTGTGCGGGCTGTCTGTTCTTTGACAGCCAGGATGGCATCTGCGGTCATGTTACCGGTATGGATATTTTCGATGGCGGGGAAAGATTCCTGGCACATGGCTTTGAGATATTCGTCTATTCTGTCAAATTCTTTCTGCTGTGTCAGACGACGCAGGACAAGCAGGTGATTTTTCAGATCATGACGCAGGCTGGTCTGCTTTCTATGTTCTTCCAAAAGGGTCTGATAATGGGCAATCTGTGCCCGCTGTATCTGTTCCGATATGGTCTGCTGCATGATCCGGCTTAAGGCGGCGGGAAGACACAGTGCCATGGCCAGACTTAAAAAAGCCAGAATAATACATTCCATATGGGTCAGGATCTGACTGACATGGGGGTTAAATACTTCCGGTGCTCCGAGGTGGGAGATCATAATTACGCCGTGGGTAATGCCGTGATAGACTATATCAGTCAATAGCAGGAGTCCGCACATGATAAAGAACAGCAGCCGGCAGAGCTGGGCGGAGAAGGAATCCGGGCGCAGCTTCATATGCCGGAAGGTGAACCAGAGGAATCCCGCGGCGAGGGGATAGCACAGATAATGATATAAGTCGGAGAATATCTGCCACCCGGCAGGAAGAAACAGGCTGCTCAAAGACAGTATTTCCCCGAACAGATTGTCGGCAAATTCGCAGGAGACGCACAGGACGGCGGCCAGAGATGCCCTGTGCCACAGGTTACCTTGAAAGAACAGAATGAGAAGCAGGATCAGCAGGCTTTGTCTGAGGATGCTGTAGAGAATATAGTATCCTTGGCGGCTGAAAAGATAAGAGCCTGTCAGACTTACAGCCAGATACAGTATCATACCGGATATCATGGCAAGAAACCGATTTGTGCGAGGGGAAAAGAAAGTCGTCTGCAAATGCAAAAGGATGCCTGCCTGGATGCATAGTCCTATGATGCCGGCAAGTGTTATCCAGAATGTCATACGAAACCGCCCTCCTTTTTCATATAGTGCATCAATGCCCTGGCAAAGTCGTCATATCGGCGCCTGGCCAACAGGATGGTATCTTTTGTTTCCATTTGAATCAGGTTTTTATCAAAAGTTTCTACATATTTCAGATTGATCAGATAGCCCTTGTGGCATCGGAAAAAGTCTTTCTCACAGAGCCTTTTTTCCATCTGACCGATCTGTTCATAAGTTTCGATGGTATCCCGCAGGGTATGGATTCTGAGAATCCTGCCCATGGCCTCTATATAGACAATATCCTGTAAGGGAATCTTTCTGACAGCGTGTTGTGAGGAGACTAAGAGAAATTCCGCGGAAGTTTTACGCAGCTTCTCTGCTCCGCGGGTCAGGACTTTAGTAAGCTGTTGGTCCGTAATCGGTTTTACCAGATAGGCAAAGGCTTCCACATCATAGGCTTCAAATACATATTCGGAGACTGCGGTGACGAAGACTAACAGACAGGTTTCTTCTCTGCGCCGCAGAAGACGGGCCAGTTCCATGCCGTTCAGGTCTGGCATTTTGATGTCCAGAAAGAGAAGGTCGAAGGATTCTGTGGAATTTAAGAGTTCTTTTCCGGAATAAAACTCCCGGAGTATGATTTCGCATCCGGCCAGCCCGGCAATATGCCGAATCTGTTTGGCCAGCTGCGTACATTCTAATAGGATATCATCACAGACAGCGATGGATAACATGGCAGATTCCTCCGTTAGGGGTGGGGCATTGGGAAACGTTTCGCATAATTATTATAGTATCCGCATAGATTTATAGCAAGTATACGCATGGAGGTTTTCTTGTGGAATTAGTAAAGAAGAAAATACATATGGACCGGATAAGCGGCAGGGCCGGCACCCAGATGGTATTGGAAGAAGATGTGAATATTTCAGATAACAAACCGGACGCGAATTATCTTCTGAGCAGTAAGGGAGAGATTATCATGGAGGAAATCCGCGCCTGTGAAAATGTGGTAAATCTGAAAGGCAGACTGGTAGTGTCCATACTCTATCTGACAGATATGGAGGGTATGTGTGCCAGTATGGAGGCGATGATTCCCTTTGAGGAAAAAGTGAACATGGAAGGAGTCTGCAACGGGGACACAATTCTGACAGAATGGACAATTGAAGATCTGACGGTGGGTCTTATCAATTCCAGAAAGCTGAGTGTGCAGGCAGTCGTTTCCTTTACCCTGGAGAAAGAGGAACAGGTGGAATGTGAGGCGGCGGTTGATCTCTACCATGAGGAGCCGGTGGAGTACCGCAAATGTGTCTATCCGGTGATAGAGCTGGTATTACATAAGAAGGATATTTTCCGGCTGAAAGAGGAGATGGAGCTGACGGGAAATCTGCCCAATGTATTTCAGACCATCTGGCACCATATCTGTTTTGACCATGTGGAGTTTAAGGCATTGGAAGAAAAGATTTCCATACAGGGAGAGATGAGAGCCTTCTTCCTGTATGAAGGGGAAGGGGACAATGACAGGACACTGTGGTATGAGAATACAGTACCTTTCAGCGGTATTATTGAGTGTCACGGGTGCCGGGAAAACATGATACCGGATATCCAATACAGTCTGGGGCAGTGTAATGTGGAGGTGCGGCCGGATTTTGACGGAGAGGAGAGAGTCTTCTGCGTGGAGCCGGTACTGGATCTGGATATCCATCTGTATGAGGAAGAGAATCTGGAAGTTCTGTCGGATGTCTATGGTGTGGATAAGGAGATTGGTGCACTGGCTACACAGGTACCGCTTAAGAGTCTTCTGCTTGCCGGAGTAGGCAAGTGCAAGATAGCGGAGCATGTGAGAATCCAGAATTCAGAGATGCCCATGTACCAGCTGATTCATTCCGAGGGGGAGATTCGGATTGATGAACAGACCATAGTGGAAAACGGAATTGCCGTTACCGGAACATTGATCGTGACCACGCTTTATCTGTGTGCCGGCGGATCTAAAACCATTTATTCCACGAAAAATGAACTGCCCTTCCAGTATGTGATAGAGGTAGATAATATCACACCTACCTGTATCTACAAGCTACATTCCAGTATTGAACAGCTGACGGTAACCATGCTTGACAGTGATGAGCTGGATATGAAGGCGGCTTTGCAGTTTAAGGTAATCGTGTTTGCCCAGAGAACTCATAATCTGGTGACGGATATCAAGGTGGAGGATCTTGATTTGAACAAACTGAGTGAACTGCCGGGTATGGTCATTTATATTGCAGGTCCGGGAGATACCCTGTGGGATATCGGCAAGCGCTATTATGTGCCTGTGTCACAGCTTAAGGAAGTAAATGAACTGCCCACTGAGGAGATTAATGCAGGGGA
The DNA here is from genome assembly GCA_003612405.1 of bacterium 0.1xD8-71. Lineage (GTDB taxonomy): Bacteria > Bacillota > Clostridia > Lachnospirales > Lachnospiraceae > UBA3282. The sequence continues at coordinate 127,309 of RAYR01000014.1, read as the reverse complement.
CAGAATCCTGGTGGTGAAGGGCGGCATCTGAACAGGATAATAGGAATGATGAGACAGCATTTTACCGAAATGGAAAGTGCTGTCTTTTTCTATATGGAAATATTTTTTGACAACAGATATAAAGTATATTTATAATTGATACATCAGTGCGAGTAAAACTTCATAGGGAGGGCAGCATGAGATTAACAATCAAGGGAATTAAAAATCACGAACCCTGGGAAAAGGCAGGAATCACACTTCCGGGATACGATGTGGAAGCGGTTTCGCAAAAGGCGAAAGAGGAACCGGGATGGGTGCACTTTGGGATTGGAAATATTTTTTGAATCTTTATCGGCGGCATTGCAGATGCTCTGCTGGAGGCAGGGGCAATGGACCGGGGGATTACCTGTGTTGAGACATTTGATTATGAGGTGGCGGAAGCAGTCAAAGCGCAGTCCTGCGTTCCGGAGCAATGGAACCCTGGTATCCTTTGGTGGAAGCTAATATCCAGAATGGTCCCCAGAAGGCTGCCAAACTGCGTGAATCTGTATTGACCATGACAGAGCAGTGGCAGAAAGCAGGTTTTGTGGAGGAAGGGTTTGCGGCTTATGTAAGGGACGAAGAAACGGTTGCTTTTCCGTGGACCATGATTGACAAAATAACGCCGCGTCCCAGTGAGCAGATTGCGGATGACTTAGAAGCGCTGGCCGTGGACGATGCGGGAAACAGATATGAGCTGGCGCCCGATCCGATGAAGGAGGAAATACAGGAACAGTTAAAGGATATCGTTGCTGAAAAGATCGAAACAATGTTTCGGGAAATGCTTGCCGGCCCCGGTGCTGTCAAAGCAACCGTACATAAATATGTAGGCGGAGAAAAATAAATTGGAGTATGATGAAGAATACTCCGGAATGGAGAGAGGAATGAACGCTTCTTCTATATTAAAAAATAAAGTATTTTTGTATCTGACGGAATTTTTTGCGGGGATGTCTGTGATGGCGGTGGAACTGGGGGCCAGCAGACTGCTTGCGCCGTATTTCAGTTCTTCACAGATTGTGTGGACGATCATTATTGGTACGATTATGATTGCCATGGCCCTGGGCAACATTTACGGAGGGCGCAGTGCAGATAAAAATCCCAATCCGGACAAGCTGTACGTGCGTATTCTGATAGCGGCGGTCTGGATTGCGGCCATTCCGGTGGTGGGGAAATACATTGTGCTGGGTATTTCGGCTCTTTTAATCTTTGCAGTCAACACGAATTTCCTGATCTGGGCGGCTTTTGCAGCCTGTATGGTAATCTTTGTATTTCCGCTCTTTCTGCTGGGAACGGTGACACCATCCCTGGCCAAGTATTCGGTGGACAGCCTGGATGACAGCGGCAGGATTGTGGGGACGTTAGGTGCATTTAATACCATCGGCAGTATTATCGGGACCTTTGTGCCTACCTTTATCTCCATTCCGGCAGTAGGCACTTCTGTGACCTTTCTTATTTTTGCGGGAATATTATTGATCTTAAGCCTGCTTTATTTTGTCAGCGTCAAAAGAGGACTGCGCAAATGTGCGGCTACAGCTGTGCTTTTTGTTCTGTGCTGTATCTTCGGTACTTCCAACAGCTTTGCTTTCTGGGAGAGTGATCTGACCTATGAGGGAGAATCCGTCTATAACTATTTGCAGGTCAAAGAAAACGACAGAAGTGTCATATTATCGACAAATGTTTTATTCGGTGTGCAGTCCATTCTCATGAAAGGGGAAGAACTTACCGGCATGTATTATGATTATGCCATGGCGGCACCGTTGATGACGGGGCAGGAAAATCCGGCAGACTGTAATACGCTGATTCTTGGCATGGGGACGGGTACTTACGCCAACCAGTGCCGCAGGTATTATGGGAATATGGCAGTGGAAGGTGTGGAGATTGATGAGAAGATCACGGATCTGGCGAGAGCGTATTTTGAATTGCCGGAGGATGTGAAAGTCACTACCTATGACGGGCGGGCCTACCTGAATGCCATTGACGGGAAATATGATGTGATCATGGTAGATGCTTACCAGGATATCACGATTCCCTTTCAGATGTCCTCTACAGAATTCTTTACACTGGTGAGAGACCATCTGACAGAAGATGGCGTGATGGTGGTGAATATGAATATGCGGGGCAGCGGCGAAGACAGCATCAACGCTTACCTGGCGGATACCATCAGCAGTGTGTTTGGAGAAGTGTACACAGTGGATGTCAAAGGTTCTACGAACAGAGAGCTTTTTGCCTCCAATAATCCACAGATGCTTGAGAATCTGCATCTTCACCGGGAGAAGATTACGGATGAGGGGCTCTATGCCATGATGGGCGCCGTTTCGGATAACCTGACGGTATATGAAGCAGGGGAACGTATCATGACGGATGACAAGGCGCCGGTGGAACTTCTGGGGATGCGGGTCATTGACGAGCTGATTCAGGGGGAAGTGGCGGTTTATAAGAATCTGTATGATGAAAAAGGAATCAAAGGAGTACTCGACAGTCTGTTGTAGGGCGCTTACAAAACGGGAATCTCAGTCTGCAATCGACTTTTTTGGCGTATATCTTACAAATCATACCCCCAAAAATACAAAGTATTCCATATTTATATTTTTCCGAAGTTTTTCTGCTATACTATGATGAATTATATTTTGAGACAGAGGTATCAGGGAACGAAATGGAGGAAAATATAATGAAGAGACAAAAGGGCAGCCTGTTACAACGAGCTATGGCCATGCTGCTTTCGGCCGTGTTGGTGGTTGGAATGACGGCTAACGCAGTACCGATGTATGTGTTCGCGCAGGAGAATGTCGAAGGGCAGGATGAAAAAGCGGATACAGTAACTGATGGCAGGAATATGACAGGAGACCCGGTAGGGATGCCGGGTGGAAATGAACCGGGAGATTCGACAGGAACACCGGATGAAAACGGAACGGGAGATTTTACGGGAACGCCGGATGGAAATGAACCGGGAGACCCGACAGGAACGCAGGACGGAAATGAACCGGGAGATCCGACAGACCTTCCGGATCAAAATTTGCCGGGGCAGAATGATACCCTGGTAGAAGGCGAGGAAAAGAATCCGGAGGAATCCACGGAAACGGGGACTTCCGAAGAAGAGGCGAAAGTAAGCATCGTGTTCCAGGTATATGGATATGATGCAGATTCGTTTGGAACTCTGGAATTGGCAGGCGAAGACGGAACATTGTCCTGTACAACGGAAACAGAGGATAAGGGTGACTATACGGAAATCACACTTAGCGCCACCGTGAATGGGTTTCTGACACAGGAAGAGGATGCCCGGTGGACGAGCCATGTTTATGTATATAGAAATCAGATACAGATAGGGGATTATACCGTGTACAAGGGAGAGGAGCAGACTTTTGGGCCCTGTTCTTTTTATGCGGTGACATTTATAAATGAGGGGGAGAAATATTTTGTGGACTATGCCCTGGACGGGAAGGCGGAAGCTGTAAAACCGTCAGATCCCGTGAGGGAAGGCTATCAGTTTGACGGCTGGGTGACGGCAGAGGGAGGAGATGAAGTCTTTGACTTTACCCAAGAGATTGCAGACGCCAGGACTGTATATGCCAGCTGGACGGCGCAGGCTGCTATGATGTCGATGCGGGCAGTGGGCCGGGCGGACGTAAATATTGATAATTCTGTAAAAGGTTGGATTGTGTTAAACGGCACACCGGTGGTTGTGACAGAGGGTGCTGATGCGGGTAAGACGAAGCTCTATCATGATGCAAACGGTAACGGGGAAGTGGATGCAGGAGAAAACCTGATAGAACTTCAGAGTGAAACAGGCAGCCTGGATGAGGGTTATGATCTTAGTAAGTCTATAATATATGGCGCGAACCTTAGTGGAGATTATACCGGAGACAGCAGGATTGCCATGACGGGCGGGAATGTTAAGCAGGTTCAGGCTGCTTTTGCAGGAGCATTGCATGGAAACTTTGATTTTCATATGACAGGCGGTACTGTGGGACAGATAAGGTCTGCCGGTGCCGAGGATATGGTCGGCAATGTGAATATAGTAATCGGCGGCGATGCGGCGGTGAGTGAAGCCGTGTATGGCGGTGCTGAAAACCCTGATATTACAATAGATGGGAATATTAATATTACGGTGGAGGGAAATGCCAGCATCGGATCTGGCGGCGGCTATGATGGTATCTTTATTGGCGGACAGCAGCCTGACAATGTGATAACAGGAACTTCCCTTGTCACTCTGAAAAGTGGTCATATCAAAGGGTCGGTGTATGCAGATCAGTTTTCAACTGATTTTCGACAGAAAGTTACCGTTGATATTCAGGGAGGTACTGTAGACGGTTTTGTGCAGGGTATCACGAGTGCTGGGTCCCATGCTCCGGCTGTGGAGATACGGGCTGTGGGCGGAGCAATCCAAGGTTCTGTAATCGGTGTACAGAACGCTTATGTGGAAGATGTTTCGGTGGTTGTCAATGGCGGAACAATCGGCGGCCAGTTGATTGGTGTATGGGCAGATAAGGCCGGCAGTGTTTCCATTGATATAGCAAGTGGTTCCGCCGGGAAGGTGGTTATCGGAAAGGCTGATAAGAATTCTTCCGAGGAGAAGTCATGGAAGCGGGGAAGCATTTCCATTCACGGCGGTACAATAAACGGAATGGTTATGCTTCGCAATGGAGGTGTTGCGGCACCCACAGAAGCCTCAGAGCTTCGGATTGAGGGAAGCCCGGTTTTTGGAGCGGATGGCAGAATCGTATTGAGAACCGGGGAGGCAGTCACACAGATTGGCGCGGTGACAGGCAGTAATATTCCGATCAATGTGGAAAATGTGAATCAGGAGGGAACCCTGATTGTCTGCCCGGCAGGCGATTCGATTACACTGGATCCGGCAGTGTTTATGCTTTCCGGAACCGATTATGACTTAGTATTTGGAACTGCGCCGGGGACCGGCAGGAATCTCTACCTGGGAACTAAGGCGGCATCCCATGAACATCAATGGGCGGATGCCTGGACAGACAATGAAACCCATCACTGGCATAACTGCGAGGCGGCGGACTGTTCCATCACAGAGAATGTGGATAAACAGGGATATGCGGTGCATACGGAAGATGACGGAACGGTGACGACAGCGCCTACACAGACTACAGAAGGTGTAAGAACCTATAAGTGCAGTGTGTGCAGTCATGTGATGCGGACGGAGACAATCGACAAACTGCCGCCCGGCCATATCCATGACTATGGAACCGCTTGGAAATCGGATGCTGCAAACCATTGGCGTGAGTGTCTTGGGTGTGGTGACAGGCAGAATATCGCACAGCATGTGGAAGATAGCGGAACGGTGACGACAGCGCCTACACAGACTACAGAAGGGACAAGAACCTATAAGTGTAATGTATGCGGCCGTATCATGCGGACGGAGGCAATCCCCGCCACCGGGACAGGCGGTGACAATACCGGCGATAATCAAGGCGGCGGTTCAGGCGGAAATAACACTGGCAGCAACGGATCGAGTGGAAGCAATCATACCGGTAATGGCGGCGGCATACCGGCCGGAGATAACACAGGTACTGACGGCAGCAGCAATGGTTCTGGCGGGGGCGGCACAGCGGATGGCACGATATCCGCAGCAAGCCGCAATCCGGGCGGGAATGGTAATTATGATCCTGCCACGGCGCAGACCAGGGTAAAGAGTGAAAATCAGGGATTACTTCGCAAGGAAGTACATGTCAAGGCGGAGGATACCTTTGATACCATCATAGCAACGCCTCTGGCACAACTGGCAGACATGCTTTTGAATGAGACAGAGAAGCAGCTGGTGGCAGGAGGCGTGGATACAAGACTTGTTCTGGATGTGAAGGATGCTGCTGACACTGTAAGCAGTGCAGATAAGGCATTGGTGGAAGCGGCACTGAACAGATCCCTGCCGGGCTTTACCCTTGGGCAGTATCTGGATATCAGTCTGTATAAGCTGGTGGGGATGCAGCGCACCGATATCACCAGGACATCAGATAAAGTTATTGTGACGATGGCTGTGCCGGAGAGGCTGCGGAATACAGATGTCAGTAAGACAAGAGTATTTGCTGTTATCCGGGTACATGACGGCAAGACAGATATCCTGAATGATCTGGATACCGGCGCGGATACGATCTCCATTGCCACGGATCGTTTCTCCACATATGCGATCGTCTATCAGGATGTGGCAAAAGCGGATGACACGGCTACGGTCGGGCCGGCAGCCGGTAAAGCGTCACAGACAAGAGATAACGAGCCAAAGACACAGGATAATACGCCGATAGAATTGTGTGCAACACTTGCCATGATCTCTGGTCTCACCTATCTGCTGTTATACTTTACAGACCGCAGATATGGTATGAGTGAGGAGACTAAGAAGGAACTTGTGTCGAGAATGATCAGCTGGGCAAAACATGGCGGCAGAATACGCAGACTGCTTGCTCTTGTTGCAATTTTTGTGCTTTTGGTTTACTATCACAGTATCGGTAAACAGACGGCTGTGGAGTGGAAAGAGGTTTATGGAGAATAGAAAAATAAGGCGGATAATTAAGATTGTCTGTCTGGTGGTGTTTGTGGCATGTCTGATTCCCATCGGGCAGGCATGCCGCGAATCCATGCAGAGTAAGGCACAGCAGGAAGCTCTGCGGAAGATGACGGAAGTGTCCAAGGAACATATTTCACAGGAGAGAGAAGTGTCGGAAACGGGCGAGGTTTCTGTCCTGGAAAATGGCGGTATGCCAGAGACAGTGAAAGTGGAAATGTCTGCCATGTCGCAGGCAGGGGCGGACAATGCGGAAACATCTGCCGTGCCGCAGACAGAAGAAAGCATGACAACAGGCGCTGAATCTCCTGTCATGCTGGCCAAATATGTGGATATATATCAGGAAAACAGCGACCTGGTGGGATGGGTTTCCATAGAGGATATGAAGATAGATTATCCCATTCTGCAAAATGCAGATAACGAATATTATTTGCATCATGATTTTTATGGGAATGACAGTAAGTACGGATGTCTCTATGTGAAAAACCAGGCCGATGTGGATACAGGAACCAACTTTATCGTCTATGGCCACAACATGAAAGACGGTTCCATGTTCGGGGATCTGGACTTGTACCAGAAGGAGAGTTTCTATAAAGAACATTCCAGAATTTCCTTTGACACGCTTTATGAGGAGCGTGCTTATGATGTGATAGCGGTATTCCGGTCACAGGTCTATAATGCGGAAGACGATGTGTTTAAGTATTATCAGTTCTACGAGGCGGGGACGCAGGCGGAATTTGATGATTTTTATAATAATATCAAAGAACTTTCTCTATATGATACGGGTGTGGAGGCGAAGTTTGGAGATACGTTTCTGACCTTATCGACATGTGCATATCATGTGCAGGACGGACGGTTTGTGGTGGTGGCAAAGAGGATCAGATAGCACAGGCAGGCGGGAAGATTTAGATTCCCGCCTGCTTATTTTAGTACTGTCATATAGATACATTATTTCAGGAAAGCTGTAGAATCACCACATCTATGGGGGCAATTGTAATTTTGTCACCAGCAGCATGGACTTGTCCGCTCAGAAGGTCAGTTCCCGCAAAAGGAAGCGTAGTCTGATAAATCTTATCCCCGTGATTGAGTATAAAAATAAAAGTTCCTTCTTTATTGATTCTTCTGGTCACTTCTACAGTATCCGGCGTATCCATAATCGGTCTGATGCCGGCTTCCTCACAGATTTCCTGTAGATAATTCCTGTAAAAGGCTTCGTCTGACTGTGTGGCCACATAGTAACCGAAGCCTCTGCCAAAGGCATGTTTTGTCAATACGGGCATACCGGCGTAGAAGTCTTTATCATAGACCGCAAGAATTTCGGCGCCTTCCGGATGAAGAAGGTCACAGAGCATGGCGGCAGGATAGGTTTTACCCTGGTAGGTGAAGCTGTTATGCACATCTTCCGGCAGGGCGTCTTCCTCTTCCACCCAGATGCCCAGGATATCCCGCAGTCTGCCGGGGTAGCCGCCGACGGTCACCAGATCATGCTCATCCACATAACCGCTGAAAAAGGTGGTCAGGAAACGGCCGCCGTTCTCTACATAGGAACGGATTTTCTCATCATAACCGGTCTTGACCATATAGAGTACAGGAGCAATCACCAGGGAATAGGCGGACAGGTCGTCCTCCACACCAATCATGTCCACGGGAATATTCAGGTTATGGAGCGCCTTATAGTAGCGCAGTACTTCTTTACAGTAATCCAGGTAGACAGAAGGACCTGCGGAGTAGGAGACGGCCCACCAGTTATCCCAGTCAAAGACAATGGCTGTCCTGGCGTCGCATCTTGCGCCCAGGGTTTTATTTCCCAGCTTATCAAGTTCGGCACCCAGTTCACTGACTTCCCGAAAGACCCGGGTATTTTCATGGCCTGCATGGTCGATCACGGCGCCATGGTACTTCTCGCAGGCGCCAATACTTCTTTTCATCTGGAAGAACATGACGGTATCGGCGCCGTGGGCCACTGCCTGATAACTCCACAGCCGCATAACGCCGGGCCGTTTGAGCATATTATAGGGCAGCCAGTTGGTCACGGAAGGCGTCTGCTCCATCAGGGCGAAAGGTTTGCCCTGCTTTAGGCCGCGCATCAGGTCATGGCGCATGGCTGTCTCTTCCAGAGGCGTATCGTTGGCCGGGTAGTTATCCCAGGAGACAAAGTCCATGTATTTGGCCCACATCTGATAATCCAGGGGTTGATAAGTACCCATCAGATTCGTGGTGATGGGGATATCCGGTGTGATGGCATGGATGGCGTCATATTCCAGACGGTAGGCATTTAAGATGCTTTCGGAGTTGAACCGTCTGTAGTCCAGGGAGATGCCCTGGAACATGGTACGGTCATTGTTAAAGTGTTCGGAAAGCTGATTGGGAACAACGATGTCCTCAAAGTCATAGAAAGTGTGCCCCCAGAAAGCGGTATCCCAGGCATGGTTCACCGCTTCGATGGTCTGATATTTTTCTTTCAGCCATTCCCGGAACTTTTTCTCACAGTTTTCGCAGTAACATTCCCCGCCGTATTCGTTGGAGATATGCCAGGAGACGATATTGTCATATCCTTTGTAGCGTTCGGCCAGTTTGGCCGCCAGCGCCGGGGCAAACTTCCGATAGGTGGGACTGTTGGGGCAGGAATTGTGTCTGCCGCCAAACTTTCGTTTCATGCCGTTGCTCTCCACCCGCAGGATATCGGGGTGTTTTCTGGCCATCCAGGCAGGATGGGCGCCAGTGGATGTGGCCAGGCATACTTTGAGCCCATGACTGCGCACCAGTTCCATGATTTTATCCAGCTTCTCAAAATGATAGGTGTCTTCATCGGATTGTAAAGCGGCCCAGCTGAAGACGTTCAGAGTGACAATGTCGATGTGGGCCAGTTTCAGAAGCCGCATATCCTCTTCCCAGGTCTCTTCCGGCCACTGTTCCGGATTGTAGTCTCCGCCGTAGGGAATTTTCGTTATTTTTTCATATTCAACCATAGATACCTCTTTCCGGGCTTTGAGAGCCTCTGTGTCATATTAGCTTGATTATAGCCGATTGCGCACAAAAAAGGAACCAGGGAAACCCCTGATTCCTTCTGTTTTCATCAAACAAATATTTAGTTGGTAGTCTCAACAGGCGCTGTGGTCTGTCCTGCTTCCTCAGCCATCTTGTCGAACTTCGCCAGAACAGCATCATATGTCTGTTTGGAAATCTCCGGAAGTTCGCCGCCCCATGTCTTTTCAGCCTGTTTGTAGCCCTTCTTGAAAGCTTCGCGCATGTCTTCAATCTTGCTCGGATCGCCGCCTGTCAGAGCTTTGGCAAAATCAATGATTCTGTCGGAAGTCTGGTTGACGCCCCAGTAACCGTCTTCAGCGATGTCTTTCTGTGCCTGAAGTTTGGTTGCTTCGTCTACTTCAAACTTGCCGCTGGCAAGGAAACGCCACATATCATTGGCATTGTTATAAGTCTGGCCCTGTTTGGTCATCAGCTGCTGTACGATATTCTGTAACTGCTTTGTGTGTGACTCGGCGTCAGCTTTTAACTTATTAACCAACTCTGTATTTTGTGTGTATTTTTTTGCTGAAGTTGTGGTGTTTTCTTTTGAAGGCTCATAAACAACACCGGACTCTTCTTTGGCAGATGTTGAGCCGGAAGCAGCGCCTGTCTCTTCCGCAGGCTTTGTGCTGGGCTGTGTGGTCTGATAAGGATCATAAGTACTGACTGTACTGGTAATTCCATTTACGCTCATCGGTATCCCTCCTTGGAAAAATGTTAATGGTTGGTTTATGTTATATCGTAACAAACGAAGACTCCTGATGTAATCTCCGCTATTTGTATATATATCGTACCATTTTCCTAGATAAATTAGAAGTAAAATACTAAAATTTTAACTTTTTATGGCAAAAATATAACCGTTTATGACAGGATGCCCCCAATCAGAGACCAGGTCTGAAATTCTTGCACTGTGCATGAAGCGGCTCCGACTGTTCTGCCAGTTCTCTGTTCCGGGGAATGAGGGTCAGGCAGATGGCGGTAAGCAGAATGAGCAGTGTATAAATCCAGGATAGGAAATCCAGACTGACGGCAAAGGGATATTCCCGGAACCCGTCTATGTATACCCATGAAAACTTTTCAAAAGAATCAATACCGGCCGTATGAAAGGTATTGATATAGGTGACGATATCTTTCAGCGCCAGGAAATACAGACCTCCTGAGATTCTCCACTTCGGGCTCATGGCGGCAAGCAGGAAGATGGCAACGATACCGAATGACATGATTATGGAAACAGCCAGTACCGGAATGGATGTGCCGTTCGTCTGTCTGAGCAGGGAAGCTTTTGCAAGATACAACAATAGTCCTGCAAGAAACAGAAAAAGAAGCCATCTTTCTTTGCGCGTCTCAAATTTTAGAACTTCAGGATAATCCATGTAGATTTTCTCTTTATAGGCTTTGAACTGTTCCCTGATAGAGGCTACTTCTCCTAACTGTGCATTGATGGCGGCTGTATCCCGTTCTATATTTGTCTTGTTCTGGTTTGGCGTCGGATTATTTTCGTACATGTTTTTAACTTTCCCTATATTGTCATGTAAGAGTTTGTTTTGCTCTATTATTAAAAACAGTATAATCCAGATTGTTTTTTTTGACAAGCTTTTTAAGAATGGGTAATCCGGTATTAAAATGACTTTAATAATGCATCACTTGCGCCAAACGTTTTTAACTGTCTTTTCCACTGTTTTTTGACCGTATCGTCTGCGGTAGGCGTTGTTATTTCGTAGGCTTTATTCACGGCGGCAGCTTTTTCACGCCCCAGGCTGTGATAGGGCATGATTTCGATACCGGTCAGATTCGGATATTGTCTCTCCATGTCGCAGATGGCGCGAAAATGGTCTTCCGTGTCATTATATCCGGGGATGATAGGACAGCGGAGAATGACTGCCTGACTGCGGGAATAAAGATATCGGAAGTTTTCCAATATCATATGGTTGTCAACACCGGTGAACTGTCGGTGTAATTCCGGTGAGGTGACTTTATAGTCAAAGAGAAACAGATCTGTATATGGCAGAACACCGTCTATTTTTTCACGGGTGGTAAAGCCGCTTGTTTCAATACAGGTATGGATGTTTTCCGCTTTTGCATGTTGCAGCAGTTCTTTCAGGAAAATGTACTGGGAAAAGGGTTCTCCGCCGGATATGGTCAGCCCTCCCCCGGCAGATGCAAAGTAGGGAATATCTTTTCTCAGGATATCCATGACTTCTTTAATCTGATAGGTTTTCCCGATTAGTTTTAAGGCATGAACCGGGCAGACGCTTTCGCATCTGCCGCAGGCTTTACAGTTTTGATAATGGACTTTATGAGTACGCGCGGACAGTTTGTGCACATCGGGGCAGATTTCTCCACATTTTCCGCAGCGTACGCATTTGTCAGCGTAAAATGCCAGTTCAGAAAGCGGTCTTTGTGACTCGGGATTATGGCACCATTTGCATGACAGGGGGCATCCTTTCAGGAATACGGTTGTCCGGATGCCGGGGCCGTCATACATAGAACAGCGTTGTATATCGAATATCATACCTGTTTTTAAATCATCCATCACAAATTCCTCCTCCTATGGCATCCTGGTTTTAGTAAGTGTTTCTGCTTAAAAGTTCTTTTTGATCATTGTGGGACAGTTCTACAAAACGTGCGCTGAATCCTCCGACACGGACAATCAGATTCTGATATTTCTCGGGTTCTTCCATGGCACGCTCCAGATCGCCACGGTTTAGCACAGTGATCATTGTCTGTGCGCCGCCGTTTTTGAAATAAGCGGCTAACAGACCTTTCGTTTTGGGCAGCAGTCTGGTGAACATTTCTTTGCTGAAGCGCATATTCTGTACAGAGCCTGCATGTAAGGACGGAGTCAGCTTTACGAGAGAGTTCAGCATGGCTGTGATGCCATTGGTATCACAGCCTCCGGTGGGGTTATTTGCATTGGCCATATAGGAATAGCCGGGACGACCATCGGCAGAAGCACCGGTAGTCATACCGAATGTGGTATTCATGTGATTATTGATCACCACCATCAGGTAAGAGTGTAAATCAGCCTTCCTGGCGCTGTTGCGGATGATGTTGCTGATATCTTCATGAAAACGGACTGCCATGGAATCCGCCGTGTCATCATCATTGCCGTATTTGGGCGCAGCCAGAAGCATTGTCCTAATTTCTTCATAGCCCTCAAAATTATGTTTCAGTGCTTCGGCCATTGTCTGCGGTGTGATCAGTTTTTCTTCATATACATATTTTCTGATGGCAGTCAGGCTGTCAGCGGTATTGGTATTGCCGTACCCCTCGAGGGTTCCTTCTAAATAGCGTACGCCGCCATCGAATACCGGTTTGCCGCGCTCCAGGCAGTCATCAAACAGGATACTGAAAAACAGATACGGTGCGTCAGCGGCGCATACATCATATTCCTGCCGTTCCTGTAAGGCAAGGAGTTCAATGATATGCTGCATGTCAGACAGGTATGCCGCATAAAAGCTTTCAAAGTCAGGACATTCTTCCAGATAATTCTTTTCCCCATCATAAAGCATTGCGTTGAGGCCCTGCAAAAAGTTGATTGCGCCGCTGGGGGTGCCGAAACTTTTGTTATAAATGACATATTCACCGCAGCCAAAAGGAACATATTCCTGAGCAATATCCGTGGGAAGGTTAAAGGCATTTGCCACTGCCGGAATGTTCACATCATCATTATAGAGCATCGGGAAGGTAGTACCTTCGCCGATGACTTCCAGTGCTTTTTGATACACGGTCTCATTCATGCCGGTATAGCACCGGAGGGTGAGCTGGGGAAGGATATCCTTGGTACGACGCGAAGTTTCCATGGCTGCGAGGGCAAAGCGGTCTGCATATTCCAGATTCTTCCGGTCTTTTCCGCCCAGGATGATGCGGCCGTCAAAGATATTATTGCGTTCAATGATCAGCTTCCACAGACTTGTTAAAAGAGATAATCCCCATTCTTCTGTAATCGTTCCGGTATCCAGGTCATGGGTATAATAGCTTCCCAGGTATTCATCCATCCGTCCATAATTATAGGTACCGGAAAGCAGATAGAACAGATAGCTTAACTGTGCGGCCTGCCAGAAAGATTTCGGTGTACGGTAAGCGATTTCTTCCAGGTTGTCCGCCATATTGGATAGTTCCTTAAGACGCTGTGTATCTTTGCAAAGATCTTTTTGATTCAGTATTTCCTGGCGATAGCGAAGGCAGATTGTCTGTAAGGTCTGCATGGCTGATTTGACGGCATCATAGAAATCAGGATTCCCGGAACGAAGCTTTTCTGCTTCTTCGATGATTCCACAGATACCCTTATTCAGCAGCTTTTCCGGATTCATCTGTGCGCCGCTCATTCGGTAAAGGGGCCAGCCAATTCCGGCTTCTATTTCAAAATCGCCATGACTCAGATACTTATTCTGATCGGGGGTATACTGTGCACGTATCTTCTCATCGGTGGTTTTTCCCTTCCAGAACTGAATCAGGTAATCAATGGAAAGAAGCTCTTTTTCGGAAAGGGCGGTATCCTCCTTTAAGGCAAGTAAGGATGGAACATCGCAGTAATAGCCAACCGTTCCGTATGAATTTTGTGCCCAGAATCCTATGGGGAGTTCTGTCTTGCGGCCAACGAACAAATCTTCTGAACGTATTGGGAGCATAAGATAAGAAAACTGTGCTTCCAGACAGCGTGCCTCCCGCAGATAGATATTATGGCTGTTCTCTTCGTATGTTTTGGTGAAATGCATCATATGCTGGATTTTTTCTGAATTTGTGAACATGGATGTCAGCCTCCTTTTTCATATATTACAGGGTAGTTGATTTGCTATCATCATATATCATATATTGATACCTGTCCTATAGTAATGTGATAATATGTATGGTATATTGATATTAAAGAAAAATTTTATGGGAAATGGGGGACGGATATGGGAGTCAGATTAGAGGCGGAAAATATATTTCACGGGATGGGGTTTCATATTGGGGAAACAGTTTTAAAGGATGGGACAATGACCTATCAGCACACACATGATTTTTTTGAACTGTTTCTGATAGAGGAGGGGGAAGTATGTCATCTGATCAATGGCAGTCAGAGTGTGATGAAAAAGGGCGATCTTTATTTTGTCAGGCCGGAGGATGAGCATTGCTTTCAGAAAGGGAACTGTAAGAAGGCGCAGTTTGTGAATATGGCTTTTTCCGACGGCATTTTTCAGAAAGCGGAAGCCATAGCGGATCTTTATTTTGATACCAGGAAAAGTGGGAACAGCGTGGAGACACACTTGCCGTCCAGAATGGAACTTGCCATCCAGTCCAAGATGGCATTTCTGGCAAGAGATAAGACAAGCCTGTCCCTGCTGGAAAGAAAAGATCTGGTAATCAGTATTATATTGGATTGTCTCCTGGTTCTGCATAGCAGGCAGGAATATGAAGAGAGTGTTCCGGAGTGGCTGGAACAGGCATGTCTGAGAATGAGGCAGGATAAGAATTATCTGGATGGACTGGAGAGATTTATAGAAATAGCAGGCAAAACCCAGGAACATTTAACCCGTTGTATGCAAAAGTATTATCATGTAACGCCAACGGAATATATTAATCGGATCAGGCTGGAGCAGACCACAATTCTTCTGGAAACAACAGACGAATCCATTCTGGATATCATGCTGGAATGTGGATTCAATAATGTATCTCATTTCAACCAGCTGTTTAAGAAGAATTATGGAATGACGCCAAGCAGGTATCGTGCCCTGAATCATTCGGTGATTAATCCGGTATAGAGTCCTTAATACATTTGTTCCGATATTCTTTGGCACTGCATCCGCAAAGTTTATTAAAATAGGTGGCAAAATATTTATATTCCTTGTAGCCTACTTTTTCTGCAATTTCGTAGTATTTCATGTTCGTGGTGGCAATCAGTTCCTTAGCCTTTTCGATACGGACGCGGTGTATATATTCTTTAAAAGAGTAACCGGTCTCAGCTTTAAAAACACGGCTGAGATACCCTGCGGAGAGGGCGATTGCCTGTGCCACATCATTGAGCATGATATCTTCATCGTAATGCAGATTAATATACGACAGGGCATCTACTACCCGGGGCATCTGTGCCTGGAAAGAAAGATTTGGCAGGATCAGACTTTCCAGGTATTGCATGATTTCATCAGGGGTTTCCAGTTCATACAGGTAAGAAATAGCTGAGTCTGCATCAATATCTTCCGGGCGAATGGAGGATATGAGCAGAATCAGGCGCCTGACTGAATCGAGGAATACGCTCTTTGAGACAGGCGCATTTCTACAGAAATCATAATATTGGCCCAGGGAGTCCTCGATGGCTTTGTTGTTGCCGGATAGAAGAGCAGAGATAATGTCTCTCTCCTGTCCGGGGAATTTGTCGTCCTCTGTCTTTTGCAGTGTATAAGCAGGTGTAATGATGGTATAATCCTGTTCTGTATTCCAGAAGCAGTAATCAAGACAGTTGTTGATAGTGGTATAAGCTATCGGAAATTCCCCAATGCTTTCCAGTCCATTGATGAGTACAAGCTGATTGGAAGAAAAATATGGTTTGATTTCCGGAAGGAGCAGATCCAGTGTCACATCGGAAATTCCTTCTTTTTCTGTGTTTAACAGCATGACAAGTTTGGAGTCTTCCATAAAAAGCGCAAATGGGTGATATTCGGCAAAGGTGACCTTAAATGCATTGATAGACTGCCAGTCATCGGATGAGGGACACTTAACTGCCAGAAGTGCATAATAGGGACCGGTCAGATTGAACTGTTCCTTTTGGATTTTGGCCTGGAAATCCGAAAAAGACATCTGGTTTGTGAGATAGCGGATTACCATGGTAGATTTGATAAGCTGCTGATTCTCATGATAGATACTATGCAGGTGGGTATAGTCTTTTAGAGCTTCCCGACTAAGTTCGATTTCTTTACATACAGCAAGGACATTATCTAAAATATCAGAGCAGCTGGCGTTTTTTAATACGAAGCGGCTGACCTTTGTTTCAATAGCAGAGGTCAGGTTTTCCGTGCTGCCATATGCGGAGAGAATGATGACCCTTGTCTGCGGCAGCAGAATGTGAACCTGCTTCGCAAGTTCGAGTCCGGTCAGCACCGGCATCTGGATATCGGCCAGAATGATATCCGGTTCTAATTGCAGCGCCAATTGCAGAGCATCTTTTCCATTGGACGCTTCGCCAACTACTTCAATATTGTGTTCCTGCCATGCAATAGCAGTGCGGATTCCTTTTCGGATGAAGGGTTCATCATCAGCAATTAATAGTTTTATCATAAGGTTCACCTAAAGATGGGCTGTTGGATTTCAAAAATGTTATAAGCACCTTCAATCATATATTTAAGCCCATACTCATCTCCATATTTTAGTTTTAATCTCCGGTCAATATTCTTGAGTGCGAATCCCTTTTGTTCCGTTTTGGTGGAGCTTAACAATTTGGGTATCAATTCCAGATCCAAAGGGGTTCCTGTGTTCATAACACGGTAAATCAGGCATGTATCCTGCCGGTATATTTTAACGATTATCACTTCATTGGGACAATTCTTCAGGCCATGGGTCAAAGCATTTTCCACAAGCGGCTGTAGTAAAAAGCGGAGAACGCTTTCCTGATGAAATTTTTCTTCATATTGCAGTTCAAAATTTACACTGTCTCCATAGCGGATCTGTTGTATTGCCACATAATGATTTAAATGTTCCAATTCCTCAGCAAGAGTGCCTGTGTTATTACCGTTTGGTGTAAAGGTCAGTCTTAAGAGCGAAGACATGTTGGACACAATATGTTCGACGCCTTCCGTATCTCCTGTCTTGGACATCCAGTAGATGGTATCCATCGTATTGTACAGGAAATGTGGATTGATCTGTGACTGCAAAGCCAGCAGCTGCGATTGCTTTAACTCAATTTCCTGCATGTATACCTGTCGATAAAGATATTCTAACCGTTCACTCATCTTATTAAACTGTGTTGCCAGCATGGCGATTTCGTCATGTCCATGGACTTCTGCCCTTACGGAGAAATTCTCGTTGGAAATAGAATCCATTTTATGACTTAATTCCTGAATCGGGCGGACAATCCGGTTGGAAAAAATCAAAGCCAGCAGCGCAAAGAAAAATGCGGTAAGCAGAGCTGTCACGGTCAGGATATTGGTAAGCGTGGTTTTGGTGGAAGTAAGCATACCTGACACGTGAATACTTCCTATCAGATACGGTGTGTTTTTAATATTATAGGCAGAAATAAAATATTGATCATCTAAAACCGTATTCAGGCGGCTTTCGGCCAATTGCTGTAATGTTTCAAAATCATATTGACTTAAAACGCTATCATAATCAGAGCCGCTGTTAGTTGACAACAGAATGTTGTCTGCCGAATCCATAATAAAATAGCAGGAGTTTTTGTCCATCATGGAGTTCTGGATGTTGTTACGCAGCTCCAGACTGCTGATGGATACGCGGATATAACCAAGCGGAACCTGTAAGTTTGTCTTCGATTTCATCAGGCGTGTAATGGAAAACTGGGGTGTTGATTTATTTGTTTTATATTCCCAATAGCATTTCCCGTTCAGGCGTGTGGCTTCTTCTATCTGCTGCCCGGTGATGTGGCCGCTTGTCAGATAATTGGAATGGGTGTCTATTTGATTTCCATCTGTTTTTTGCAGGACGACGCCGCGGTTGCCGCCAAATACATAAGGGGATGAGTTCAATATGGTATTTGCCTGCGTTGTAATGTTAATAAAGTTTTCATTGTCAGACGGAGTAGACAGATATTTATATAAATTACTCTCCAAAAGGGGGTACATGGTCAGTTCCAGGGATTCAGAGAAATAGCTTTCGGCAATGGAGGCAATACTTTTAATATCATTGCTGTAGATGTTTGTTAAATTCTCATCGGCTTTCCTGTTAAAAATAGCCGTGGCAACCGAATAGATGATGATTACCGGAATGGTCACGAAACAGACAAATAGAAATAATAGTTGTTTCCGCACGCTGCCGCCCTCCTGTTACTGTATAAATTAAATTTAAAAAATAGTTTATGAAGAAACGATATATTTGAAACATATTGAATGAATTATACAACAAAAACTGCAAGAAAAATAGCTGTGCCCATATTAAAGTTGGGAATAAACAACAGATTAAGGATACCAGGTAAAAAACAGAGGATATTTATCAAAAAAAAAGGATATTCAGAAAAGAGTATATTGCGGATAAACAAAAAATATGTTGTTTCAGGATAAAAGTGGACAAGAAATCAGGTTTTTTTAAAAATTGAGAAAAACTATAATAAGCCTATCAACAAAAACAACATACAAAGGGAGGAGCAAAACATGAAAAAGAAATTAGTGGCGGTATTGATGTCATCCGTACTGGCTATGTCTCTCGCAGCGTGCGGCGGCGGGGAAACAACAAGTACAGACAACCAGGGAGAACAGCAGACCCAACAGGCGAAACAGGAGCAGCAGCCGGCAGAACAGCAGGCGGAGCAGCCGGCAGGCGATGAGCAGGTGGAAATCACCATTACTCACTTTAATATTGAGGAACAGCGTGCCGAGACAGCGGACTATGATGGATTCTATACGATGCTGGAAGAATGGCAGGCACAACATCCGGATGTTAAGATCACACAGTCTGTTTTGGCAACAGCAGATTATGAGACGAAGATTCAGGCGCAGGCGGCCGTTGGCGATATGCCGGATCTGTTCTGCGTGAAAGGTTCCTGGTTTAAGAATTTTGTAGCAAGCGATCTGCTTGCACCGATGTCGGGGGCCATAGATTCTTATGAGCATAAAGATGCGTTCCGGGAAGGTGTTTTTGATGCGGCAACTGTCGGCGATGAAATTTATGGTGTGCCGATTCAGTTCTCGGTATCTTCTTTGGTATACTACAATGCACCTATGTGGGAAGAAATCGGTTACTCTGAATTTCCGACTACCTGGGACGAGATTTATGATGCGGTCGATAAATTCAATGAAAAGGGAATTACCCCGTTTTCTTTAGGAAACCTGGATAAATGGCCAGCAGAATCCTGTATTCTTTCTGCTTTGGGCGACAGATATACGGGCAATGAGTGGACAAACAATATTATCGCAAATAACGGACAGTCTTCTTTCACAGATCCGGAATTTGTAAGCGCGCTGGAGCATCTTCAGAATATGGCACAGTCAGGCGCATTTAATGCAGATTTTAATACCTCTCCGACTGGCCCGGCAGCAGAACTTTATAACCAGGGGCAGGCGGCAGCAATGATCAACGGTTTCTGGAGTCTGGCCAATATTAATGCAAATGCCACAGAGGAAGTCAAGGCAAACACAAAGATTGCAGTTCTTCCTACGGTAGACGGCGGTAAAGGTGCGGCTAACAGCACATCCGGCGGATGCGGCTGGTATATGGGAATGGCGCCTCAGGAAGATTCTGCAAAGGCGGCCCTTGTAGAAGATCTGTTAATGCATCTTGGCGGTTATGAGTATTCTGTATTCTTGACAGAGAAATACGGGCTTGTGGCACCCAGCGTTGTAGAAGGTGTTGACGTATCCACATTCCCGCCTGCTACACAGGAATACATCAAGTTAATGCAGGATGTTCAGCTGACACCGATTTATGACATTCTGATGGATGCATCTGTCATTGAAGTTATGAATTCCGATGTACAGGAATTAATGAATGGGTCAAAGGATGCACAGACGGTAGCGGCAGAGATTCAGGCAGAACTGGAAAGTATTGGTAAGTAAGAAACTGTAAATGAGGAGCAGTCAGTAGGGGCGTCTCAGTAAGCCTTTGGTAAGCAGATGGCTTTTGAGGGCGCCCTTTCTGAATTGCCGGCAATTTGGGACTCTGCAAGGCTGAATTATGGAGGATAATGTGATGAAAAATCGGTTAAAGCCGGGCCCGCTCACTTTTGCGGCCTACATACTTCCGTCATTTCTGTTGTATACATTCATTGTATTCGTACCGATTGTGGTGGCAGCGTATTATGGCTTTTTTGATTGGTCGGGAGGCACGGCAAAGAAATTTATAGGGCTTGAGAATTACAGGACATTAATGACAGATCAGCGATTCTTTAAAGCGCTCGGTAACAATTTGTTTTTGATTGTTTTCTGTGCGATTGGTCAGATCGGGCTTGCGTTTATTTTTGCGATGCTTCTGGAGTCCAGAGTGGCAAAGCTGAAAAGCTTTCATCGGACCGTAAGCTTCTTTCCGTCTGTCTTAAGTGCGGTGGTTATCGGTTTTATCTGGTCGATGATTTATGACTATAATTATGGACTGATTAACACGCTGCTGAAAGCAACAGGTATGAAAGATAAAGTGCAGCCATGGCTGTCCAACGAAAAGATAGTCGTCCTGCTGGTGACGATACCCCTGATCTGGCAATATGTGGGCTATTATCTGATCATTATTGTCTCTGCCATTGCCAGTGTTGATTCTTCTATTTTTGAGATGGCTGAGATTGACGGGGCAACAGGGTGGAAGAAAGCAGTGCATATTACGCTTCCATTAATTAAGAATACGATCACCGTATGTATTACTCTGTGTATTGCCGGAAACATGAAAGCATTTGACCATATCTGGACATTGACAGGAGGAGGACCGGGAACGGCTTCTGAGGTAGTTGCACTGTATGCCTACAAAACGTCCTTTTTATCCCAGAAAATGGGATATGGAAGTGCGGTATCCATCGGCATGCTTGTGATAAGCCTTGTGTTTGTCGGTGTGATCAGGTTTGTTATGGGTCAAATAACAAAGGAAAAGGAGTAGGGAGATATGCGTAAAAGAAATACTACGGAAAAATCATATCACGGGAATATGTCGGGGAAAATAATTATAAACCTTATTCTGATGATATTTTCCATCACCTGTATCTTTCCGGCAGTCTGGCTTTTTTATAGTTCCATGAAGACTAAAAGTGAATTTTTTGAAAATCCCATAGCGCTCCCCTCAACATTGAATTTCGGCAATTATATCAATGTTCTGCAAAAGAGCGATATGCTTTTATGGATGAAAAATACAGCCAGAAACACCTTTTTATCGCTGATTCTTATTCTATTGATTGGATTTGTGGTAGGTTATTTTGTGGCCAGGTTTGATTTTAAGGGAAGGAAGCTGCTGTATTCATATTTCCTGCTGGGAATGTTGATCCCGATACATGCCATTATGATTCCCATGTATATATTGTTTACCAAAACCGGTCTGGGAGACAGCTGGTATACACTGATTTTCCCCTATACAGCATTTGGGATTCCTATCTCGGTGTTTCTGGTGGAAAGTTATGTGCAGAATGTCCCCAGGGAACTGGAGGAGGCGGCAGCAATTGACGGCAGCAGTTTTTCCAGAACATTATTTTCGATTATTCTGCCGGTTTGTAAACCAATCCTGGTAACCATAGGAATTATACAGTTTTTTTCTTTGTGGAATGAATTTACCTATTCGCTGATTCTGCTCAGTGATGAAAGATTAAAGACCATATCCGTGGGGCTTACCATCTTTAAGGGACAGTATTCCACGGACTATCCGCAGATGATGGCAGCCATGTTTATGGCTATTTTGCCGGCAATCATACTTTATTTTGCATTTTCCAAGCAGATTATCAAAGGTATGGTGGCGGGTGCCGTAAAAGGTTAGAGAGAAGGGATGGAAAAGATGAATCTGATAGAAAAGAAAAAAATATTTGAGACACAGTGCAGAATTTATGAAAGCAGCACTTTGCAGTTTGTGGGTGTTGACGGTTGTGATGTGTATAACACGACAATTCCCTTCTGGTATGAGGGAAAGCAGTATCTGTTTGGCAGGGTGGAAAGGCGCAATGAGTGGGCCAGGTCCTGGGTGAGACTCTTTGTGAATACAGATAAGGATGTATGGTCACTTGTTGCGGACGCACCCTGGTATCAACTGGAGGACCCCTATATCACCATAATTGACGGAATTTTGGTAATGGGAGGGACACATGTAAGATATAGTGCGTCAGAGATTCAGACTTATTATGGGTATTTTTATCAGGGAAAAAATCTGTTCGATCTTCGGTATTATACGACAGGACCGGATTATATGAAGGATATCCGGCTTGTTCCTATGGCAGATGGGAAGATTGGTGTGTTTTCGCGGCCGAGAGATGAAGAAATCATGAAGCAGTATCATTGCGAGTCCATGATTGGCTTTACGGTGATTGATGATATTGCGTCACTGACAGCGGAAGTGATTGTATCAGCACCCTATATAGAGGGAATATTTGCTGAAGGCGAATGGGGCGGGTGTAACCAGTGCTACCTGCTGGATACGGGATTAATCGGCGTTATCGGTCACAAGTGTTATAAAGAGGATGGCAATAGCATTTATATGAACACAGCCTTTGTTTTTGATCCTGTGGCACGGAAGGTTCTGGAAGAGAAGATCATAGGAACCAGGAAATGTTATCCGGAAGGGCCGGCAAAGGTTCCAACATTGACAGACTGTGCCTTTACTTCCGGAATTGTGATGAGAGAAGACGGCAGGGCAGATTTATACAGCGGCATCGGGGATTGTCAGGAGGGGCGTATCGTGATTGATTATCCTTTTGCGGGTTATGGGGAGATATGCCAAGCAGGCAAATAACAGACAGGGCAGAGGACAGGTTATGAAAAAAAAGATACATATTATTTCACACACACATTGGGACAGAGAATGGTATCTGAGCAGTAAGTATGTCAATCGCTGGATACCGGTTTTCTTTGAGAATTTATTTCGGATGTTGGAAAAGGAGCCGGATTACCGGTTTGTCCTGGACGGGCAGACCTCGATTATAGATGACTGCTGTGCACAGCTTCAGGCGCAGGGCGGACAAAGTATGGATGCGTTTATGGATACCGTAAGGAAATATGTACGGGAAGGAAGAATCATTGCCGGGCCCTATTATTTACAGCCGGACTGGCAGTTGGTCAGTGAGGAAGCCCTGATTAGAAATCTACTGTATGGCAGGGCGATAGCAGAAGAATTGGACGGCGGATCGAAAACAGGTTGGCTGCTTGATAATTTCGGGCAGATTTCACAGGCCTGTCAGATTCATGAACAATTCGGAATGAACGGAATTGTGGTCTGGCGGGGGCCGGCCTTTCCCCCGGAGAAGATTTGCTCGGAATTTTACTGGGCATCGCCGAATGGAACAAGTCTTCCATGTGTTTATCTGTTGAGCAGTTACAGGAATGGGATGCGTCTTGCCTCTTATCCGGAAGAGGTACAGGGACGGATTATCAATGAAGCGGATAAAATTCAGGGCTTTGCCCAGACGGATCATGTGCTTTTGATGAATGGATATGACCAGGAGATGGAACCGGATGATATTCTGCCTTATATCAAAGAGGGGCGGGCGGATACGGAACAATACCAGGTGTGTCAGAGTATACCGGATGAGTATATGGATGCGGTGATTGAGGGAATCAAAGAGACAAAAATCCCCCAATTGTCCGGGCCTTTATACAGTGGCAGATATATCTCGGTATTTCCGGGTATTCTATCCTCCCGTATGTATCTGAAAATGCAGAACGATATGGTACAGCGCAAACTTGAGGAAATGCTGGAACCGCTCGGGATTATGGGACTTTTAGCAGGGGATGATTATCCGCTTTCCAAAGTGGATGAAATATGGAAATTGCAGTTAAAGAATCATCCGCACGACAGTATCTGCGGGGTGAGTGTGGATGATGTGCATACAGATATGGAAATACGGTTTGCCAGGGTGCAAAAGGAAATAGGCAGCTGTCTGTATGAAATTGTTCAGAAACTGGCGGCTAAGATTGATACCAGGATGTTTGCCAGGGCACAAAGAGTATATCATGTATTTAACACCACTTTAAAAGAGCAGAGGCGTCAGGTTATGTTTTGCATGTCCGATTCCCGTGAATTGCAGATTCTGGATGAAAAGGGCAGGGAATATCAGTGGCAGAAGACAGCCGATGGTATCGTTGTGGAAGTAATGATTCCGGCATATGGCTACCGGACACTGGGAGTTTATGACAGACCTGTACAGGGAGCAGACGGACTTCGGGAAACAGATGGAGAAGTAAGCGCGAAGCCTGGAAAATATCCTGTGATAGAGAATCAATATGTTCGTGTCGCATTTCATAAGAATGGTACATTTTCCATGACGGATAAGGAAAGTAGGAAGGTGTATCACAATCTGGGATATCTGGAAGACTGTGCCGATGGCGGAGACGAGTATAATTATTCGGATATTACAGGGGATGTGCCAAGAACCACATTGGAAGAAGAGCCAGAGATTTTCCTTGTGGAGGAGGGGCCCCTGCGCACGGTGGTAAAGGTGCAGTATCAGTGGAGGCTTCCGGCACAGCTTTCAGAAACCCGTATGGAACGGAGCCGGGAGGAAGAAATTGTACCGGTTACGGTATATATGACATTGCAAAAAGACAGCAGAATCATACGGTTTCGGACATTGATCCGGAATCGGTGCAGGGATCACCGTATCCGTGTGATGTTTCCCACGGGGGTTCACACGCAATATTCTTATGCCCAGACACAGTTTGCCCTGACACGGCATGATATCATTCCGGAATCCTTTGACAATGACAACATGCCGGAAGATGTAAAACGGATTGTGATAGGCGCGAGGGAAAGAAGCGGAATCACCCAATTTCCCCAGAGGGATTTCGTGGCGGTCACAGACGGACAGGATGGTGTCTGTATTCTGAACAGAGGGCTGCCGGAGTATGAGGTACTGCCGGAGGACACTACCGTTGCCTTGACATTGTTCCGGTCTGTGGGGTGGCTTGCGAGAACGGATCTGCATACGAGGATTGGGGATGCCGGGCCTGAAATATTCACGCCGGAGGCCCAGTGTCTGCGTGACATGGAATTTCATTACGGGATTTGTCTGTTTGAGGGCAGCGCCGGGGAAGGAAGGCTGTTGGAGAGAGCTGAAGAAATGAACAGGTCCATTCCGGTAGTGAGTACGACGGTTCATGAAGGGGCTCTTTCCGCGGATTATTCTTTTGTACATTTGGAGACAGAAGGAGATATCCGTGTGACTGCGGTAAAAAGCGCACAGGACGGGAATGGGATTATTCTCAGACTTTTTCATGTGGGAAAACAGGCAGAAAGCGTGCGGCTGGTATTCCATGATTGCGTGGAAAGGATATATGAGACTAATCTTGCAGAGGAAGAAAAGAAGGAGCTTGTGCTTACAGAAGGAATCGCGCAGTTGGATATCAGACCTTTTCAGGTCGTATCGTTGCGTATCATCCCCCAAAAGCCTGTCGGGGAGCAGATTTGTCTGAAAGAGGCTGTTATCTGTGATAAGCAGGATGATGACAGAAAGTGGAGGGAATATCAGGCGTATCCATTCCCGGAAATTGTGACACAGCAGGATGTGGAACGGGAAATGGCGCGTGTCGAAAAAACAGAGGCCGAGTATGCAAGGCAAAAAGACCTCTATTTAGCGGAACAGGCAAAGAAGGAAAGCGGAAAAGAAAAATACCGGCTGGCGGCTTTGAAACTGCATATGGAGATATGGCACAGGACGGCACTGGAAGCAAGACTCTCTGCCATCTACACACAGAAGAAAAAACGGGAGCAGGATTGCAGGGTGGACGAAGAAGCTTATAAACAATTCCTGGAAGAGACAGATGAACAGATCTGTCGTCTGGCGGATGAACTGAACACCGTGCGCGTGGAAAGAAGAGCGGCCGAGTACTGGGTAGATTATTATAAGAGGAAATAATATGCGGGATATGTTTTTTACATTGGAAAAACTACAGAAGAGAATGGAAGAATTGAAGAGCCGGAGATATTTCGGACATCAGACCATCGCGCCGTTTACGGCGATGGATGGCGGGCTCTCAAAGGATGAGGTGTATTGTAAGATACCGGATAAGATCGAAGGCAGGCAAATGCATATTGGCGATTTCTTTACCGGACAGGACCGGTATATGTGGCTGGAGAAGGAGGTCGCACTTCTTCCGACAAAAGAGGGCTGCAAAGTGGCCGGACTATTTAATTTCGGAAAAACGTCGGACGGATTTATCGGCGGGTTTGAATCGCTTTTGTATGTGGACGGGCAACCCTGTCAGGGAGTGGATACCTTTCATAATGAAGTCGTATTTCATGGCATGTCTGATCAGAAAATCCGGCTGACATTTCTTGTATGGACCGGATTAGGGAGCGCAGAGAATGTAGACTGCTATTATCACCAGATAAAGCAGGCCGAGCTTGTCTATCTGCATGAGGCGGCAGATGAATTATATTTTTATGCAGAGGCCATGATAAAGACGATTCCCCTGCTTGAGGAGGATAATACGGACCGGATGAATTTGCTTCTTACGCTGGACCGGGCATTTTATGAAATTGTCTGGGATGAGGGTGACTGCTTTTATGCGTCCGTGGAACGGGCATTGGAAAAGTTAAAATCAGAATTGGCCAACAGGCCGAAAAAGAGTTCCGTGACGGTATACGGTATTGGCCATACCCACATTGACATGGCCTGGTTGTGGAGATTGAAGCATACCAGAGAGAAGGCGCAGCGCTCTTTCTCGACGGTGCTGCACCTGATGGAGGAATATGAGGATTATATTTTCCTGCAATCGCAGCCGCAGCTGTATCAGTTTGTCAAGGAAGATAACCCTGCGTTATATGCCCGGATAAAGGAGAAGATTAAAGAGAATAAATGGGAGCCGGAAGGCGGTATGTGGGTGGAGGCCGACTGTAACCTGATTTCGGGAGAATCCCTGGTGCGCCAGTTCCTGTACGGGATTCATTTTATGGAGGATGAATTTGGTAAAAAGTGTGAATATCTATGGCTCCCGGATGTGTTTGGATATAGCTGGGCGCTTCCGCAGATCTTAAAACAGTGCGGCATTTCCACTTTTATAACATCCAAGATAAGCTGGAACCAGTACAATGAAATGCCCAATGATCTGTTCTGGTGGCAGGGAATAGACGGCAGCCGGGTGCTGACTTATTTTATTACCACTCCATCAGAGGGCCAGGATATGTCCACGGGAGTTACCTATAATGGCGTGATGATGCCTTCTGCGGTACTTGGAAGCTATCGAAAGTTTAAGAATAAAGATATCAGCACAGAGGTGCTTCTTCCGTATGGCTTTGGGGATGGCGGCGGCGGTGTCACCAGGGATATGCTCGAGATGCGCAGGAAGATGAATGAAATTCCCGGCCTTCCCCATGTGGAAACAAAAAAGGCAGGCGATTTTTTCCGGAAGCTGCATGAGGCTGTGGAGAAGACAGACCGCAGGGTTCCGGTGTGGAACGGAGAACTTTATCTGGAATATCACAGGGGGACATATACATCCCAGGCATATAACAAGAAGATGAACCGGCATATGGAAAACTGCCTTACCGGGGTGGAAAATTTATGTGCACAGGCCTGGATTCTGGGAGCAGAGTATCCCCAGGAGATGCTGGATAAGATATGGCAATGCGTGTTGCTGCACCAGTTTCATGATATTATACCGGGATCGTCTGTGGGCGAGGTATATGAGGATTCCCTGCGAAACTATGAACAGGCGGGAAGATGTCTGGATACATTACAAAAAGAGGCAGCAGATGCCATTCTGGAGGAAGAGGAAAATGCATTTGTAATTTATTCATCTTCCGGAATGGCAGGAAAAGGGCTTGTCTGTATCCATACAGAGGAAGAAGGATATTTTGAGGCAGAAGAAGGTATCCTTCCGGCCCAGAGAATGTCCGGTGGATACTGCGTCCTGACGCAGACAAAGCCATATCAGATGAAGCAGATATATTTCCGGCCGTCAGCCACGATGGAGAAAGAGCAGGAATCTTTTGTGATCGACCTGGGCAGGCGAAGACTGGAGACGCCCTTTTATGTGATTGTATGGACGGAGGATGGGAGGATTTGCAGTCTCTTTGACAAGGAACAGGAAAGACAGGTGTTGGAAGAAGGACAGTATGGAAATGTACTGGAAGTATTTGAGGATAAGCCGTTGAACTACGATGCCTGGGACATTGATCTGTTCTATCTGGAGAAACAGGAAAGAGCAGGACTGGTAAAACCGGTGGAAGTGATAGAGAACGGAACACTCAGAGCGGTGCTCAGATTTACGTATGGCTATCGAAATTCGCAGATCTGCCAGGATATGCAGGTCTACCGGGATTCCAGAAGAATTGATTTTGTGACAACTGTGGATTGGAAGGAAAGCCACAGATTGCTGAAGGCAGCCTTTTATACCAATATCCATGTGGTGAAAGCGCTTTATGATATACAGTTCGGTTATGTGGAACGCCCGACCCATTACAACACAAGTTGGGATATGGCCAGATTCGAGGTGTGCGGCCATAAATGGGCGGATATATCAGAAACAGGATATGGGGTCAGTCTGTTGAATGACTGCAAATATGGATATAATGTCTATGATAATGCCATGAAGATCAGTCTTTTAAAAAGTGCGAAATATCCGGACCGTCAGGCGGATATAGGAATACATCAGTTTACTTATGCATTACTGCCCCACGGCGGGAACGTGCTGGAGGGAAAGACGATGGAAGAGGCGGGGGATTTAAATGCGCCGTCAGTCGTCTTTGCCGGCAGAAAGTGTACGGGAACAACAGTCGTAGAAGTATCCTCTTCGGCGGTGCAGATAGATGCAGTGAAAAAGGCGCAGAAGGAGGACTGCCTGGTTGTACGTGTGCATGAATGTAGGGGGAGCACTGTAAAATTTGCTTTTTCATCTTATTTTGCAATTGGGAAAATGGTGCGCTGCAATTTGTTGGAGGAATCAATCGACGAGTGTGCAGCAGAAGAGAACATTACATTGCGGCCATTTGAAATCTGCACTGTAAAAATATATCCGGATATTTGATTGTCAATAACTTCAAACTATGTCAGTGTTTGTGGCTTCATAATAAGTTTTGCGCCCATAAAGTGCAAAGCTTATTATTTTTTGTCGGTTTTTGTAACTGCAAAGGTGCTGCATACCGGAATTAACTCCGACAATATTGACAAAAACCCGCGCATTGTATAAAATTAAGTACAATCCTTGTATACAAAATGCAATTAGAAAAAGCATTTTTGGTATGAATGATTTAAAATGGAGGCAACATGCAGCAGATCAGACAGAGAGCTTATGCGAAAATTAATATCGGACTGGATGTACTGCGCCGCCGGCCGGATGGATATCATGAAGTTAAGATGATCATGCAGACAGTGGATATTTATGACGATCTGCTTCTGGAAAAAACCTTTAAGCCGGGCATCTATTTACAGACAGATAATGCAGAACTGCCTGTAAACCGGGATAATCTGATCTACCGGGCGGCGGCCCTTCTGATGGAAGAAAAGAAGGTTACGGAAGGCGTCAAGATCACTCTGGCCAAACGGATTCCCATTGCCGCCGGCATGGCGGGAGGAAGTTCTGATGCGGCGGCGGCTATGCGGGGCATCAATACGCTTTTTGATATGGGGTATTCGGTAGAGGAATTGCAGCATCTGGGAGTGAAGCTCGGTGCGGACATTCCTTACTGTCTGGTGGGAGGCACTATGCTCTCGGAGGGGATCGGAGAAATCCTGACACCGCTTCCGGCACCCCCGGATGCACATCTGGTAGTGGCGAAGCCGGACATCAATGTGTCCACAGCTTTTGTGTATGGTAACCTTCATGCAGAACAGCTACAATACCATCCGGACATCGACGGCATGGCGCAGGCACTTTCCGAAAAGAATCTGCGGGGCATCTGTGACAGGATGGGCAATGTGTTAGAGACCGTGACAGTGCGGGAATATCCGGTGATAGAAGAGATAAAACAGCTGATGTGCAGAGCAGGGGCGTATAATGCGTTGATGAGCGGCAGCGGTCCTACGGTGTTTGGTATTTACACGGACGGGACAAAGGCGGCGGAGGCGGCGAAGATGATTGCAGATGAGAACCTGGCCGGACAGGTATTTGTGACCGGATTCTACAATGCAGAGATGAACTGACGATCGGGCAAAAGAAAGGCGTGGCTATATGGGCGACAACTTTACGGTAAATATGGACGAATTTCTTCCTCTTCGTGATGTGGTGTTTAATACCCTGCGAAGGGCAATCCTGACAGGAGAACTGAAACCGGGGGAACGTCTGATGGAGATTCATCTGGCGAACCGGCTGGGCGTCAGCAGGACGCCGATCAGGGAGGCAATCCGCAAGCTGGAACTGGAAGGACTGGTCACAATGATTCCCAGGCGGGGAGCTGAGGTGGCGCAGATTACGGAGAAGAGTTTACAGGATGTTCTGGAAGTACGGCGGGCACTGGATGCGCTTTGTGTGGAACTGGCCTGTGACCGTATTACTTCCGAGGAAAAAGAGGCGTTGAAACAGGCCTGTGACGAATTTGAGAAAGCCACGAAGACCGGGGATGTGACTACGATCGCGGGGGCGGATGTGGCGCTTCATGATATTATTGTACGGGCTACGGGCAACCAGAGACTGATACAGCTGATCAATAACCTTTCGGAGCAGATGTACCGGTACCGCTTTGAATATATTAAGGATGAGAAAGGTCATGATAATCTGGTAAACGAGCATAGAATGATATATGAAAGTATTCTGCATGGTGATAAGGAGAAGGCGGCGGAAGCGGCAAAGCTTCATATCGACAATCAGGAGAAATCCATTATCAGACAGATACGCATGGAACGGGAACAACAGCTGAAAAAGAAGGACAGGAACGTATAAGATAACCTATGGTGGGTACACTTTTAATGTCAGCAGGTGACTGGCAGATGGGAGTGTATCATATGTGGAAGAAATTGAGAACCCTTGCGGTGGCGATGTTTGCAATAGCCTGGTGGGGTGTATTATATCCGGAACTCTGTTTTACGGAGGAGACCTTTGAGCAGGTGGTGGTTGCAGAAGATTTCCAGGGGATGACACGGGAAGAGGTTTATGAGAGTCTCTTGCAGGCTTCGGGAGATGAGATTGTGATCAGGAGCAGATTTCTGGAGTGGTATGAAGAGAATGTGGCAGGGAAGGATATAAAGTAAGATGAACGGACAGGAAGAGTGGCATAACAGCCCCATTGGGGTATTTGATTCCGGAGTGGGCGGGCTGACGGTGGCGCGGGAAATTATGCGTCAGCTTCCCAACGAGCGGATTGTATATTTTGGAGATACGGCGCGGGTGCCTTATGGCAATAAGTCCCGGGAAACGGTGATGAAATATTCCAGACAGATTGTAAACTTTCTGAAGACCCAGGAAGTGAAAGCTATCGTGGTGGCCTGTAATACGGCCAGTGCCTATGCGCTGGATGAACTGGAACAGGAGGTGGACATTCCCATCATCGGTGTGGTAAGGCCCGGAGCCAGGGCAGCCATCGAAGCCACGAAGAATGGCAGGATCGGGGTTATCGCCACGGAGGCCACGATCAGCAGCGGTATCTACAACCGGTACATAGAAGAAAATGATAATCATGTGAGGATAATGGGCAAGGCATGTCCTCTTTTTGTATCGTTGGTGGAGGAAGGACTGTGGGAGGATCCGGTGACGGATGAGATTGCCAGACGGTATCTGGCGGAGCTGATCGACAGCGATATCGACACTTTGATCTTGGGCTGTACGCACTATCCGCTGATCCGCTCCACTGTGGGCAGGATTATGGGGCCTAAGGTGACATTGGTGAATCCGGCCTACGAAACAGCCAGGGAGTTAAAGGAACTGCTTATCAGCAAAGGGCTGGAGAGCGAACACAGACCGGGTCTTGGAACGGAGCTGTACCGGTTCTTTGTCAGTGATGCGGCGGATAAGTTCCAGCGGTTTGCCAATTCCATTCTGACTTATGGCATCCTGTCAGCCAAAGTCATCCATATTGATGAATATTAGTAAAGAATGAGGACTGTTAAGGAAGGACTACTATGACGAAAGAAGTACTACTGACATTGCAGGGACTGCAGTTTGATCAGCGGGAAGAAAACGCCGACAAGATTGAGATGGTCATGGTTGGCGACTATTATAAGAAAAATGACAAGCATTATGTGATTTATGAGGAGATTACGGAAGGGTTTAACCAGCCTACCAAGAACCGTCTCAAATTCAGCGAACATATGCTGGAACTGACCCGCAACGGGCTGGTAAATGTGCACATGGTCTTCCAGGAAAACAAAAAGAACATGTCTAATTATAATACGCCGTTCGGTCAGATTCTGGTGGGTATAGATACCAAGAAGATACAGATTGACGAGCGGGAAGATAATATTGTGGTGGATGTGGATTATGCCCTGGATATCAATTATGAGTTCCTCTCCGACTGCCACATCAAAATAGACATCTGTTCCAAAGAAAACAGGGACTTCTCCCTGTTTTCCTAGAAGTCCCTGTGATATAGCTTCTGTTGCTTATCCGAGTCCGCGGAGCGGATCTTGCAAAGTTATTTGCGAAGCAAATTACTTTTGAGCTATTGCTCGATTTGTTCTCTTGCGAAGCAAACTACTTTACTTTATGGGTTTTGCGCCTGCCTTTTCCTGCGCTCTTTCTACCAGCTGTTTGAATTTGCTCTTTTTCTTCTGTTCCGCGGCGGGCTGTTTGCCATGCAGACCCTTTACATCCGTGATGTAGATGCCGCTGACCACGGCCTTCACTTCTTTCTTGACCGGTACGGAGTCGAAGATTTTCTCCTCACAGATCAAGGACATGATCTGGGGACCTACTTTGGCTTTGACGACCGGGAGTTTGGAACCGCGCAGCCACTTGGGTGTCTGCTCTAAGACGATTGCCGGGAGACCGGCATCTTTTATTTTCATCCGTTTCTTATCAATGACCAGCATGGATACGGTCTGCTTCATGGCATCAATCTGTGCCTGCTGTTCGCTCTGTTTCTTCTGGGCTCTTTTTCCTAAGAAATATAGTACCACTACGGCAACGATCAAGACTGCCAGGATTACCAACAAAACAATTGTGAGTGTGTTCATTATCCTACCTCCCGAATTACTTGCTTCACGTAATGGATATTTTATCATTGATTCCGGTATTGCGCAAGAATTTCCGAAGAAACTCTTTTAAGAAACAGGGATTTGTGATATAAATAGTAATATGGATTTATGAGCAGAATAACAGAACGATCGAGGAGAAGATTATGAAAAAGAAAATAAGTATACTTGCAGCAACGCTTGTATCGGCGGTACTTCTGACCGGTTGCGGAGACAAGGAATTTATTAAGGATATCAAGGCCGGTGATTATGTTACACTGGGCAATTATAAGGGAATCGAGGCGTCTGCTAAAGCGCCTTCCGTGCAGGATGGACTGGTGGATTATTATATAGAACAGCAGTATCTGACACCGAATATGCTGACGAAGGAAGAGGCCGGCAGGGCCATTGAAGAAGGAGATATCGTCAATATCGACTTCGTGGGATACCAGGACGGCGAGGCCTTTGCAGGCGGTACGGGGCAGGGTTATAATCTGACAATCGGTTCCGGGCGGTTTATCGAAGGCTTTGAGGAGGGACTGATCGGGGTCGAAGTCGGAGAGACGGTGAGTCTGGATCTGACCTTTCCCGATCCTTATAAAGGCAATCCGGATCTGTCCGGTGCACCGGTGGTGTTTGATGTAACGGTCAACGGCATCCTGCCGGAACTGACGGACGAATTGGTACTGTCACTGGGCGTGGGCAGTTGTCAGACAGCACAGGAGTTAAAGGATCTGGTCTATGATCTTTATTATCAGAACGCGGTGGCCAATTACGAAAATGAGATTGAGATGATTATGTCCAGTACGATCATGGCGGAATCTACGTTTAAGAAAGAGCCGCCGAAAGGCCTGGTGGAGCGGTATCAGCACAGCATTGAGGTGACACAGAACAGACAGGCTGCCAACAGCGGCATGACGCTGGCGCAGTATATGTTGGCTACCACAGGGCTTGACGAGGCAGGATACCGGGCTGAGTTCGAGAAGGCGGCAACAGAGATGGCCCAGCGCTATATCATGTATCAGGCCATTGCCGATATTGAGGGCCTTACCCCTACGGAGGAAGAGGTACAGCAGGAAATTGACGCCATGGTGGAGATTTACGGATACGCTTCGGAGGAAGAACTGTTGAAGGAAGAGAGCAGGGAGAACATCAGCGAGGATCTGATGCGTAAGAAGGTGGTGGCTTTCCTGATGGAGAATGGCAATATACAGAATACAGAGACGATTATAGATTAAGGAAAGAAAGGCAGGAGTATTGCAAATGGATTTGACAGATATCAAGGAGTTATATCGTAACAGGGAAGCGTATATCGACAAGGAAGTAACGGTCGGCGGATGGGTAAGGAGTATCAGGGATTCCAAGACCTTCGGATTTATTGTGATCAATGACGGCACCTTTTTTGAGCCTTTGCAGATTGTGTATGGGGACACTCTCTCCAATTTTGACGCCATATCCAAACTGAATGTGGGATCCGCGATTATTGCCAGGGGTAAGATCGTGGCAACTCCGCAGGCGAAGCAGGCTTTTGAGATGCAGGCGGCGGAGATCCTGGTGGAGGGAGCTTCCACAGCGGACTATCCTTTACAGAAAAAGAGACATAGTTTTGAATATCTGCGGACCATTTCCCATCTGCGGCCCAGAACCAATACATTCCAGGCGGTTTTCCGCGTGCGGTCCCTGATTGCCTATGCAATTCATACTTTCTTCCAGGAGAGAGGATTTGTGTATGTGCACACCCCGATTATTACAGGCAGTGACTGCGAAGGCGCGGGAGAGATGTTCCAGGTGACGACCATGGATCTGAAGAACCTTCCCATGACGAAAGAGGGGGAAGTGGACTACAGTCAGGATTTCTTCGGCAAACCTACCAACCTCACGGTAAGCGGACAGTTAAACGTGGAGACCTATGCCTTTGCCTTTAAGAATGTATATACCTTTGGCCCCACATTCCGGGCGGAAAATTCCAACACAACCAGACATGCGGCGGAATTCTGGATGATCGAGCCGGAGATGGCTTTTGCGGACTTAACGGACGATATGATGGTGGCGGAGGCCATGTTAAAGCATGTGATCCGTTATGTACTGGAACATGCGCCGGAAGAGATGAATTTCTTTAACCAGTTTGTGGACAAAGGACTGATTGAGCGGTTGAACCATGTATTAAATTCCGATTTTGCCCATGTGACCTATACCGATGCAATCAGTATCTTAGAGAAGCATAATGATGAATTTGAGTATAAAGTATCCTGGGGCTGTGATTTACAGACAGAGCATGAGCGGTATCTGACGGAGCAGGAGTTTAAGCGTCCCGTCTTTGTGACCGATTATCCCAAGGAGATCAAGGCTTTCTACATGAAACTCAATGAGGATGGAAAGACCGTTGCAGCCATGGATTGTCTGGTGCCGGGAATCGGAGAGATTATCGGCGGCAGCCAGAGAGAGGACAGTCTGGAACTTCTGGAGCGCAGGATGGAAGAGATGGGACTGAACAAAGAAGACTATCAGTTCTACCTGGATCTGAGAAAATACGGCTCCGTGAGACATGCAGGGTTCGGCCTTGGATTCGAGCGGTGTGTGATGTATCTGACCGGTATGGGCAATATCCGGGATGTGGTTCCCTTCCCGAGAACGGTAAATAACTGCGAACTGTAAAAGAAATGAGACCCGGTAGTGGGCGGAAAACGGCGATGAAGAAAAGATATACAAAAGGGATGTATTTCCTGTTATCCTTTATATTGTGCCTGTTAGTGGTAGAACCGATATCGGCTACCACTATCTCCGATTTACAGGAAGATATTAAGAAAAACCAGTCCCAGCTGGATAAGACCAAGGATAAGATTTCCGATGCCCAGGATGCCCAGGAGGGCGTGGAAGAGGAGATTGCCGATCTGGATACAGAGATTGTGGCAATTCTGACGGACATTAATCTGATCGAGGATGCAATCGAAGATAAAGAAGCGGAGATTGCCGCCACGCAGGTGGAGTATGAGGCGGCAGTGGCGGATAAGGACGAGCAGTATGCATCCATGAAGATCCGGATTCAGTTTATGTATGAAAAGGGAGAGCTTTCCTATCTGCAAATGTTCTTTGGTTCCGAGAGCATGGGGGATATGGTGAACAAGGCAAACTATGTGGAAGAGCTCTACAAGTACGACCGCAGACTTCTGGAAGAATACGAGGAGACGGTGCAGCGTGTGGCGGCATTGCAGGACAGGCTGGAGGAGGATAAGTCTGAACTGGAGACCTCCAAGATAGAACTGGAAGAAGGGCAGGCATATATGGAAGAGATGCTTGCGCAGAAAAAAGAAGAATATGAGAATTATAACCATGTACTGGCCAAGGCCAGACAGGAAGCCGCTACCTATACTGCCAGGATTAAGCAGGAGACTGCCCAGATCAGGAAGCTGGAAGAGGAAGAGCGGAAGCGCAGGGAGGAAGAAGAGCGCAGACGGAAAGAAGAGGAGGAAAGACAGCGCAGGGAGGAAGAGGAACGGCAGCGCAGAGAGCAGGAGACGATGCAGGCGCAGAATGAGGGCGGAAATGATGATGACGATGATGATCGGGATTCCTCTGAAAGCAATAAGGAGGTATCAAAACCTTCGTCCTCCGGTGGCGGCGGAAAGGGTCAGCAGATTGCGGACTTTGCCTGTCAGTTTATCGGTAATCCCTATGTGGCGGGCGGTACCAGCCTGACCAACGGTGCGGATTGTTCCGGATTTGTGATGTCGGTCTTCAAAGAATATGGTATATCCCTGCCAAGAAGTTCTTATGCACAGTCTACCGTGGGCACAGGAGTATCCTACTCGGAGGCAAAACCGGGCGATGTGATTTACTACGGCGGACACGTGGGGATCTACATAGGAAACGGACAGATCGTACATGCCAGCACGGAGCGGACAGGCATCAAGATCACTTCCGCCACTTACCGGAATATTATTACGGTGCGGCGGATTGTGTAAGGGATACGGAGGATTCCTGTGTTGTCTTTGCTTTCCGGTATTCCCGTGGGGTACAATGATAAAAGCGCTTAAACAATTTGGCAAAATTGCTTGGACTGTCGAAGCCGCAGGAAAGTGATATCTGCGAAATACTATATTCCGGTTGGCGCAGTAATTGCTCCGCACCCTGCATGACTCTGTATATTGTCGGGGATATTTAACAGTTCCAGACAGCCTTCTGTCACATAGACAATTTCCATTTCCTCGTGCCAGTGTCAGGGGATGATATCTTCCGGCTTGTCGGTGTAGAGAGCGGAATATCCGGCACAGGGAAAAGCCAGAGTGCCGTGAGGTTGTAATTCTTTCAATCCTCGGTTCAGATTCAGACCACATGCTTGCAGTGCCATGTCTATCTCCCTTCATACCGCCTTTGTCTGGCGGTTTTTTTATATTATATGTCCGGAATGAGATTGTTTCAAGTCAGCATTGTCGATATTATTATGATATAAAAATGTTACAGGAGGACGAAAGATGGTTACGTTACTGTTGGCAATTATTTATCTGGCATTTATCAGCCTGGGTTTGCCGGATTCTTTATTGGGTTCTGCATGGCCGAGCATGTACCGGGAGTTTGCTGTGCCTGTATCCTACGCAGGGGGCATTTCCATGATTATTGCGGCAGGCACAATAGTTTCCAGTCTGCAAAGCGATCGTCTGACCAGAAAACTGGGTACTGGAAAGGTTACGGCACTCAGCGTGCTGATGACGGCTGCTGCCCTGTTGGGATTTTCTGTCAGTCACTCTTATACAGCATTGTGTCTGTGGGCCGTTCCCTACGGTCTGGGAGCCGGCTGTGTGGATGCTTCCCTGAATAACTATGTGGCCCTTCACTATGCAAGCCGTCATATGAGCTGGCTTCATTGTATGTGGGGGATAGGTGCTTCCCTGGGCCCCTATGTGATGGGATTTGTATTATCCAATGGGCAAAGCTGGAATAGGGGCTATCTGTGTATTTCCGTTCTTCAGATGATTCTGACAGCCATACTGTTTTTCAGTCTGCCTCTATGGCAGAAAGGAAAGCTGTCCGTAATAGATGAGGATGGACCCGGGAAACAGGATGAGGAAGCAGGGACAGCCGCAGACTGCCCCCTGTCTTTGCGGCAGATTGTCCGGATCCCCGGGGCAAAGGAAGTGATGATCACTTTTTTCTGCTACTGTGCGCTGGAGCAGACAACAGGGTTATGGGCCAGCAGTTATCTGGTGTTACAGTGGGGTATTGCATCCGAGACTGCGGCCGGATTTGCCAGTTTGTTTTATATCGGTATCACGGTCGGCCGCGCACTCAGTGGATTCTTAACATGGAAGCTGAATGACACGCAGATGATCCGGCTGGGAGCGGGACTGATATCGGGAGGACTTGTATTGTTATTTTTGCCGTTTGGACAGATTACGGCTCTGCCGGGACTGATTTTAATCGGTCTGGGATGTGCCCCTGTCTATCCGTCCATCATTCATTCCACACCGGAACACTTTGGTGCAAAACGGTCACAGGCCATGATCGGCGTACAGATGGCTTCTGCCTATGTAGGGACCTGCCTTATGCCGCCGGTATTTGGTCTGCTGGCAAATCATATCGGTGTATTCTGTTTCCCCTTTTATCTGCTGGTTATCCTGGTGTTGATGGCAGTGATGCATGAGCGGCTGCTTGGACAAAGCAGACGGCAAAAGAAAGGGATTGACTTTTGATCCTGTTTCGGGATAAGATAACAGTATCAGCCGGCAGGAAGCCGGATCGGGAAACCATAGTTTCCGTATGAAAAGACAGAGTTAAAGGGTAAATAATGTATACACATGAAGGTATACGATTCTTCCAGGAAGGATTGTATGCCTTTTTATATTGAAAGAGAGGGCAAAGATGGACTTGTCTCATTTTTTTAAGGATACGCCGAAAGCGGCGCTGGCCTTTTCCGGAGGCGTTGACTCGGCTTATCTGCTCTATGCGGCCATGCATCTGGGGGCGGATGTACGGGCCTATTATGTCAAAAGTGCCTTTCAGCCACAGTTTGAGTTGGAGGACGCCAGGCGGCTGGCAGGGCAGTTATCAGCAGATCTGCGGATTCTGGAGGTGGATGTACTGACAGATAGTAATATTGCAGAGAATCCCTGTGACCGATGCTATCACTGTAAGAAGAGGATTTTTGCGGCAATCGCCCAGGCGGCGGCAGAGGACGGTTATCAGGTGTTATTGGACGGAACCAATGCTTCCGATGAGGAGGGAGACAGGCCGGGGATGCGTGCCCTCAGGGAGCTGGAGGTGCGTTCTCCCCTGCGGGAATGTGGTCTTACGAAGGAGACCATTCGCGGATTGTCAAAGGAGGCGGGGCTTTTTACCTGGGATAAACCGGCTTACGCCTGTCTGGCCACCAGAATACCCACCGGTGAGACGATTACCGGAGAGAAGCTTCAGGCCGCTGAGGCGGCGGAGGATTATCTGTTTACTTTAGGGTTTACAGATTTCAGGGTGCGCAGGCTGGGAGAGGCGGCCAGGCTGCAATTTCCTGCCGGGCAGATGGAGAAGGTGCTTTTTAAGCGGGAAGAGATTCTTACGGAATTGAAACGGTATTATCAGGCAGTTTTGCTGGATTTGGAGGGAAGAGAATGAACAGTGATATTAAGAGAATATTGGAACAGGTACAAGACGGAAGCCTGTCGGTGGAGGAGGCCCTTCTTGCCATTAAGAAACAGCCCTTTGCGGATATCGGTTATGCCAGGGTGGATATGCACCGGGGCGTCCGGCAGGGGGCCGCGGAAGTGATTTATGGTGCAGGCAAGACACCGGAACAGATTGTGGGTATCGTGGATACGATGAAAAAGAACGGACAGCAGACGATACTGATTACCAGATTGGCCCCGGAGGCAGCCCGTCTTGTGATGGCGGAACATGAGATGGATTATCATGCGCAGGCCCGGATCGGCATTATCGGCAGGATGCCGGAACCTGACGGTATTGGCAGGATCGTGGTGGCTACGGGCGGAACCTCGGATATTCCGGTGGCGGAGGAGGCGGCACTCACCGCGCAGGTACATGGCAATGAGGTGGTACGTCTCTACGATGTGGGAGTGGCAGGGCTGCACAGGCTGTTAGCCTGTATGGATGATATCATGAGCGCTTCTGTAATCATTGCCATTGCCGGTATGGAGGGAGCGCTGGCCAGTGTAATCGGCGGGCTGGCGGATTGCCCGGTGATAGCAGTTCCCACAAGCGTAGGATACGGGGCTTCTTTTCAGGGCGTATCTGCCCTGCTTTCCATGTTAAATTCCTGTGCCAGCGGGGTGTCGGTGGTGAACATTGATAACGGATACGGTGCCGGGTATCTGGCCAGCAGGATCAATCATATGGAAGCGAAGAACAAATAACAGGTAGACATATGGAAGGAAAGAATCCATGACAGTGAAAACGGAGGTTTCATGATGAAAACATTATATCTGGATTGCGGAATGGGTGCTGCGGGAGATATGCTCACGGCGGCATTGCTGGAATTGATGCCGGAGCGGGAGAAGATGGTGGCGGAGCTGAATAACCTGGGAATCCCGGGTGTGGAAGTGAAGACAGAAGCGGTAAGCAAGTGCGGTATCGGCGGCACGCATATTTCGGTGCGGATTCACGGGGAAGAAGAATCCGAAGCGATGCATAAGCACACGCATGAACATGACCATACGCATGAGCACGAACAAGAGCATACAGGTAATCATACGCATACACATCATCACAGTGGTATGCATGAGATTGAGCATATTGTGGAGGAATTGCCCGTATCGGAGCGGGTGAAGAAAGATATTCTGGCGGTTTTTGGTCTGATTGCGGAGGCGGAAAGTCATGTACACGGCGTGCCTGTCACAGAGATACATTTTCATGAAGTGGGCACCATGGATGCGGTTGCGGATGTGGCGGCTGTGTGTGTGCTGATGGACAGACTGGCGCCGGATCGGGTTATGGTATCGCCGGTGCATGTGGGCAGCGGTCAGGTGAAGTGTGCCCATGGGATACTGCCTGTGCCGGCACCGGCCACAGCGTATATTCTGAAGGATATCCCTATTTATGGCGGGGAGATAAGAGGAGAGCTTTGTACGCCCACAGGAGCCGCTTTGTTAAAGTATTTTGCGGATTCTTTCGGTGCCATGCCCGTTATGCGCACCATGGCGATCGGGTATGGGATGGGGCAGAAGGACTTTCCGGCGGCCAACTGTGTGCGGGCTCTGTTTGGTGAGACAGACAGTATCGGGGATACTGTGGCGGAGCTGTGCTGTAATGTGGATGACATGACTGCGGAGGCTGTGGGATTTGCCATGGAAACACTTCTTTCGGCAGGGGCGCTGGAGGTTTATACGATTCCTGCCGGTATGAAGAAATCGCGTCCGGGTATTGTGCTTAATGTGATGTGTAAAGAGTCCATGAAGGATGAGATGGTAAAGCTGATTTTCCAGCATACCACCACCATCGGTATCCGGGAGAATATTTCCAGAAGATATACACTGGGACGTTCCATAGAACGGGTACAGACCCGGTATGGGGAAGTTCATAAGAAGGTCTGTGCAGGATATGGCGTGACGCGGGAAAAGTATGAGTATGAGGATCTCGCGCGCATTGCAAGAGAGAATGGGATGTCGATGGGAGAAGTGCTTGCGTCCCTGTGAGGGATTGTGTATGAAAATCAGGATAAAGAGAAAGAAATTGGTTCATAACAAAATGAGTTTGACAAACAGCAGAAGAATCTGGATTCTGGCAATATGGCTGATGGCAGTGCTGACAGCCTGTGGTAAGACCGGTCAGCAGGACGCAGAGGGTGAGACGCAGGGAACGCAGGACAGGCAAAGCACCCTGGTCTATGGCAGCGGTGATTATACAAGGATCAATCCGGCCATGGATGAACATGGGGAGATTAATCTGCTCCTGTTTAACGGACTGACGGCCCATAACGGAGAGAATGAGGTGGTTCCCGGTCTGGCGAAGCGCTGGGAGTATGACGAGGATTCCTGTACTTATACCTTTTATCTGGAAGAGGGCGTGCAGTGGCATGATGGGCAGCCGTTTACGGCGTCAGATGTGAAATTTACCATAGAGGCTGTCATGGATCCTGATAATGGTTCCGAGAACGCGCCCAATTACGAAGATGTGGAAGAAATCACGGTAGTGGATGAGTATACGGTTTCGTTTAAACTGGCGGCGCCCAATGTGGCATTTCTGGATTATATGGCGCTGGCGGTGCTTCCGCAACATTTACTGGCAGGAGAAGACATGCAGGAATCGGCTTTCTTCCGCAGTCCTGTGGGAACAGGGCCGTATAAGCTGGAAAGCTGGGAGGAGGGGCAGGCGATTGTCCTGACCAGAAATGAAGCGTATTTTCAAGGGGTACCAGGGATTGAGAAGGTTATCTTTAAGATTGTCCCGGATGACAATGTAAGGGCAGTGCAGATGGAATCAGGGGAACTGGACCTGGCGCTTCTTACGCCCAAAGATGCCGGAAATTTTACAGGCAGAGAGGGATATGTCTGTTATGATATGAAGACTTCCGATTACAGGGGGATTCTCTTTAACTTCCAGCATGAATTCTGGAAGAACAACAGAGACATCATTCCCGCCATCTGCTATGCCGTTGACAGACAGGCAATTGTGGACGCTGTCCTGCTGGGGCAGGGAATACCGGCCTATGGGCCTCTACAGCGCAATGTCTATAACCATGCGGAAGTGGAGCACTATGACTATGATCCGGCCAAAGCCAGGGCAGTGTTGGAAGGACTGGGATGTGTGATGGGAGAAGACGGTATTTACATAAGAGACGGAGAGCCGCTTTCTTTTGTACTCAGTGTGGGTGCGGGAGACCAGGTGCGCCTGGATATTGCCCAGGCGGCAGCCCAGCAGATTCAAGAGATCGGAATTGACTGTCGGGTGGAGATACCCACCCGGGTGGACTGGGGCGGACAGATGGCGTATCTGATCGGCTGGGGCAGTCCTTTTGACGCGGACGATCATACCTATAAAGTGTTTGCCACAGATAAGGGAGCCAATTATAACGGGTACTCCAATGCTCTCGTGGACCAGTATCTGTTAAAGGCGAGACAGTCCGATGACCCTTCCGTCCGGGCGGAAAATTATGACCGGTTTCAGGAAGAACTGGCCAGGGATCCGGCCTATGCGTTTATCTGTTATATAGATGCCAACTATGTGGCCAGGGACTCTATCCGGGGGATATCCCGGGATACTGTTATGGGTCATCATGGGGTGGGGATTTTCTGGAACATTGCCCAGTGGACGATTGCCGAATAGGAAATGAGGATTACCGATGTCAGAATTGTTGGAAGTACGCAATCTGTCGGTCAGTTTTGATACGCCGGCGGGGGAAATACAGGCTGTCAGGGATGTGAGCTTTTGTGTCAGGGCAGGCGAAGTGCTGGCTGTGGTGGGAGAGACAGGCTGCGGTAAAAGTGTGCTGTGTAAGAGTATCTTAAGACTGCTGCCGGAGATTGCCAGGATTAAAAAGGGGCAGATTCTGTTAAACGGTGTGGACATCA
Organism: bacterium 0.1xD8-71; assembly: GCA_003612405.1. Lineage (GTDB taxonomy): Bacteria > Bacillota > Clostridia > Lachnospirales > Lachnospiraceae > UBA3282. Next base: position 83,379 of record RAYR01000014.1, on the reverse strand, counting down.
CGGGTTACAGAGAGCAGGATATGTGCAGACTGCGGGGCAGGTTTTTTGCCATGGTATTTCAGAATCCCATGACAGTCCTGAATCCTTCCATGTCTGTGTGGGCGCAGATTGCGGAGGCAGTGAAGGTATATGGCCGTAATATGTCCCGGGAGGAAGTGGAACAACGGGTGATACAGCTGCTTGATCTGGTGGGTTTAGAGGACTTGAAAAAACGCAGGCAGCAGTATCCTTATCACTTGTCCGGGGGGATGCAGCAGCGCTGTGTGATGGCCATAGCCCTGGCGGCAGAGCCGAAGCTTCTGTTTGCAGATGAACCTACCACGGCACTGGATGTGACTATTCAGGCGCAGATATTGGATTTGATTAAGGAAGTGCAGGCCAGACTGCATACGGCCACCGTGTTTGTGACCCATGATCTGAGTGTGGCGGCAAAGGCGGCCGACCGGGTGGCCGTGATGTATGCCGGAAAGATTGTGGAAATTGGAACTACAGAAGAGATTTTTCAAGATTCCAGGCATCCTTATACCTGGGGGCTTATGCGTGCCCTTCCTGCCTTTGCCAGAGGCAGGGACAGCCTGTATTCGATTCCGGGTATGCCGCCTGCGCTGATTGATCCGCCGAAGGGGGATGCCTTTGCCTGCCGCAACGAATATGCCCTGGCGATAGATTATGAGAAACAGCCGCCCATGTTCCAGGTAACGGACACTCATTTTGCAGCCACCTGGCTGTTGGATGAACGGGCAGAAGGGCTTGGTATCAGGGCGCCTGTTTTCAGGATGGAAGAGGAAGACTGCCAGGAAGAGCAAAAGAGTCCGGAGGCCGCAGCTAAGGTACTCCTGGACGTACAGCATTTAACCCATGTTTTTCCAATATCTTCAGGGAAGACCCTGACGGCGGTGGATGATGTATCTTTTCAGATCCGCAGGGGAGAAATCTTTGGTCTGATCGGTGAGTCCGGTTCCGGCAAATCCACGGTGGCCCGGTGTATCATGAACGTATACAGGCCCGCGGGCGGCCATATCCTGTATCAGGGGATTGATATCTGTGATTCCAGGGAGTTTCGGGCGCATAAGAAGATGCTGCAATCCACAAGGCAGATGATTTTCCAGGACTGTGACGGCAGTCTGAACCGGCGGATGAAAGTCTGTGATATCATTGCCGAGCCCATGAGATTACAGCATGTGAAACCACCCAGGGGGACATACCGCGCGGAGGCGGCATTTCAGATGCAGCATGTGGGGCTTGCGGCAGCTTATCTGGATCAATATCCTTGCGCCCTTTCCGGCGGGCAGAGACAGCGGGTGGCGATTGCCAGGGCCCTTTCCATGGAGCCGGCGCTTTTGGTGGCGGATGAACCGATTGCCTCTCTGGATGTGTCTATGCAGGCGCAGATTGTGAATCTTTTCAGACATTTGCAGAAAGAACAAGGTTTTTCCTTTCTGTTTATTGCCCATGACCTGGCCATGGTGGAGTTTCTCTGCGACCGGGTGGGAGTCATGTATCAGGGCAGACTGGTGGAGACGGGGTCGGTGAAGGAGATTTTTCATCATCCGGTACATCCTTATACGCAAAAACTTGTGGCATCCATGCCGCTTCCGGCCTGTTGTACAGGGTGGGACGAGAGGAGACAGAACCGTTGAAGATAAATAGGTATATGAAAATCATAGGCAGAAAGATATTGCTTCTGGCGGGCAGCGTATTTATCCTGTCGCTTCTGGTCTTTTATATTTCCCGTCTGTCACCGGGAGATCCTCTGGTATCTTATTATGGAGACCGGGCAGAAAAAATGAGTCCACAGGAACAGGAATGGGCAAGAGACCGGCTGGGGCTCAACGATCCAATCCATGTGCAGTATATACGCTGGCTGCAAAATGCTTTTCGGGGAGACTTTGGTATTTCTTATAAATATAAGATGGATGTGACAGCGGTAATCGGCGGCAGGATCCTGAATACACTGCTCCTTGGCGGTATTGGCTTTCTTCTCATCTTTGTTCTGGCACTGCTTCTTGGAATCCTGTGTGCATGGCATGAGGATAAGATTCTGGATCGTGTAATCTGTAAGATCGGCACAGTCACAAGTTGTATTCCTGAATTCTGGCTGTCCTTAGTCCTGATTCTGATCTTTGCTGTTTCTCTGCGGTGGTTTCCCAGTTCAGGGGCCTATGCCGTTGGGAAAGAAAATAATCCGGCAGACAGAGTACGGCACTTGGTTCTTCCGCTTACGGTGGTGGTCATGAGTCATCTCTGGTACTATGCCTATATGATCCGCAATAAGCTTCTGGTGGAAGTACGGGCGGATTATGTACTCCTTGCCAGAATGAAGGGACTTCGTAAATCCCAGGTGATGTTCAGACATTGCCTGCCCAATATACTGCCTGGTTATTTCAGTATTATGGCTGTTTCCGTGCCCCATGTGCTAGGGGGCACCTATATTGTGGAGACGGTCTTTTCCTATCCGGGGATTGGCACTCTTACCTATGAGAGCGCCAGATACCAGGATTATAATCTGCTGATGCTTCTGAGCCTGATTACGGGTATCACGGTGATTGTATGTAATATGCTGGCGCAGGCCGTCAGCGAGCGGATTGATCCCAGAATCCGTGTGGATGATGAAGGTGCTTATGGGGAGGTGGAAGAGCTGTGAGGGATGGTTTTGAGATCGTGGGAATCCGGCGGACAGAGCAGTATCCGGCCTCCGGATCACAGAGCAGACGGCAGGGGAAACCGCTTGTGTCTGCTTTGCTGTTATGCTTTATCGCAGCGGGATGCCTGGCCTGTAAATGGATGACGGCAAAGGATCCGTCTTATCTCAACTTGCAGTATCACAGTATGCCGCCCAATAGAGAGTTTATCTTTGGCACAGATACCATGGGGCGGGATATCTTTTCCATGATCTGGTATGGAGGCAGGATATCCTTATTTATTGGTTTGGTATCCACACTGCTCACAACGTTTCTGGCAGTCATAGTGGGGGCCATAAGCGGCTGTGCTTCCGGAAAAGTGGATGCTGTGATCATGCGGGGTGTGGATATCCTGCTCAGTGTGCCCGAACTCTTACTGGTGCTTTTGCTACAGGCAGTGTTTGGGAGGCCTAATGTTTTCAGTATTACCCTGGTCATCGGGATTACCGGATGGATGCGTATGTCCAGAGTGATCCGGACGGAGGTGCGGCAGATCAGGAACAGTGAATATGTGACAGCGGCCAGATGCATGGGCGGCGGGTTCTTTCACGTGCTGTGGCATCATCTTGTGCCGAACTTTATATCTTCAGTTATGTTTATGGTGGTTATGAGTATCCGCAGTGCGATTGTGGCGGAATCTACTTTGAGTTTTATGGGAATCGGACTGCCGGTGGAGGTTATCTCCTGGGGAAGTATGCTGTCTTTGGCGGAACAGGCGCTGTCGGGGCGTGCCTGGTGGATGATTCTGATTCCGGGCCTGTTTCTGGTGGTGACCCTGGTGTGTCTTACGAACCTGGGGAATCATCTGCAAAGGCATGTGAACAGGAGGCACAGCAATCTGTAGAAAATAAGATCAGCCTGTTCTGTCTTTAATGACTACAATCTGTATTCGACTAAAAAAATCAATGTGCCATGGTAAAAAGGATTTCTTTATGATACAATATAAACGTAGTCATTAGTTTTATCTATTTTATTAAATCCAGTGTGAGAATGGGGGAAATTCTATGCAGGGACAAAATGGAGGCAGTACAGGTAAGTTTTGGGAAAAGGCAAAAGAAGGGGAATTCGTCAGTATTGAGAAAAAAATTTCCTGGCGTTTTGGACAGGTGGTTATGATCTGTTGTATCGTACTGGGAGTGGTCTCTTCTGTTCTGAGTTATATCTCATCCATCAGTGCCGTATCGGAGACAATCAATAATACTTCAGAGGTAGCAGCCAATTATGTTTCGGCGTCTTTGCAGCAATATGTTGCCATTGCCTATGAGACCGGAAGCATTGCGCGGCTTGCAGATCCGGAGAAAACGGTGGAGGAAAAAGCGGATATCTTAAATCAGAGGATTAAGGATCATGATTTTGACGGAGGATATATTCTTGACAGCAGCGGCGTTGATATTATTTCAGGAGCCAACCTCTCGGACAGAGACTATTTTAAAGAATGTATGAAGGGTAAGACCTATATTTCAACACCGGCATACAGTGATGTGACACAAAAGGTATCCTATGTTGTGGCAGCGCCTTTATGGGAGGGAGGTATCCCGGACACGACGCCGGTTGGCGTGATTGCGTATGTGCCCAACGGTGAGTTTTTAAATAATGTCATGCGTTCCATCAAGGTGGGAGAGGGCGGCACGGCCTTTATGTTGGATAAGAATGGTATTACGATTGCGGATATAGATTCTTCGCTTGTGGGAGTGGAGGATAGTCTGGCACTTGGCCAGACAAATCGTAAACTGAGAAAATACAGTAAAATCTGTGAAAAAATGGTTGCAGGTGAGGATGGCACAGGTACATACAGTTATAATGGTAAGACGAAAGTGGTTGCCTATTCTCCGGTTCCGGAAACAGACGGATGGAGTATAGGAGTTGCGGCGGTGAGAAATGAATTCCTGGTGATGTTCTATATTTCACTTGTACTTACCATTATCTTTGTGGTGATGTTTACGTTTGTCGGCATCAAAAATGGTATAAAGCTGGGCAAGGCGGTTGCAGCTCCGCTTGCCAGAACAGTAGACAGGCTGAAACTTCTGGCGGCAGGTGATATCCATTCGGAAGTTCCGGTTCCCACGGAAAACGATGAGACGGCTATCCTGTTAAACTGCCTGGCGGAAACGATGCAGGATTTAAATACGGTTATTCTGGATATCAGCAATAATATGGCGGAGCTGGCGGACGGAAACTTCATGATTGCCGTGGATGAGGATTATAAGGGAGATTTCGTGCAGATCAGCGAGTCTTTCCGTGGAATTGTGGAATCTCTCAGTGTTGCCATGCGAGATATTGACAACAATGCGGAGAGTGTCCGCAAGGGTGCGATGGATCTGGCAGGGGCCTCCCAGGTATTGGCGGAAGGCGCTACGGATCAGGCCAGTGCCATTCAGGAGCTGACGGCGACCATGACGGATATCTCTGAAAAAATCCATATCAATGCGGAAAATGCAGAAAAAGTCAGAGTAATCGTGGCGGATATGAATAATCAGGTTATGGAGAGCGATAAGCAGATGCGGGAAAGTACAGAGGCAATGGCAAGAATCAGGGAAGCCTCTGACAAGATTGCCGAGATCATCAGCAGTATTGAAGAGATTGCTTCCCAGACGAATCTGCTTGCACTAAACGCATCTATTGAGGCCGCGAGGGCAGGCGAGGCAGGAAAAGGCTTTGCGGTGGTTGCCACACAGGTGGGAATCCTATCTGAGCAGAGCAGTGAGGCAGCAAAGAACACGAAGACCTTAATCCAAAATGCACTTTCGGCGGTAGAGGACGGAACAAAGCTGGCTAATTCCACGGCGGAATCGTTACTGCTGGTGGTAGACAATGCCAAGGTGGTGAGTGAGGCTGTTGCCCAGATAGCAGAGGCGTCTGATAATCAGGCGGAAGCTACGGCGCAGATTACAGAGGGAATTAATCAGATTGCCGGTGTGGTGGAATCTAACTCTGCCACCTCCCAGGAGAGTGCGGCGGCTTCTGAAGAATTATCAGGGCAGGCGGATCTGTTGAAAGAACTGGTAGAAAGGTTTAAATATGAAGCCTAGATTTTCCGGGGAGATTATCCTATAAAGATTAAGCGGCGGCGTATCCTGTGGTGATATGCCGCCGCTTTGCTATGTTTGCGGCAATGTGTTTTCCGCCGGTAATTCCTGCCATGTGGCATGAAAAGTGATGTCTTCATAGATGGGTTTATACATATCGTATGGCACACCGTTTTCGCTGACCCATCCCATAAAGAGAGAGAGGGAGTTGTAGCGGATGGGAATCGGTTCACCCGGAGGCAGTTCACCGTCTTTGATACAGTAGATCTGCCACACCTCTTCATCTACAACAAACGTGAGATTATGATAACTGACGCCCTCCAGCCAGACTTCACTGAGAAAATTGCGTCTTTGTTCAATGAAGTACCGCAGGAATCTGACACTGTTGTCATATTCCTGATAATACTGGTAACGGTTTTCAGGGGTTTCCCATCTGGCCCGGTCCATGGCCACGGAGTCCCGGCTCTGTGCCACCATTTCATCCAGGCCGGTATCTAACAGATTGTTGAGATAGGGCAGGGCCTGTCTCTCGTACAGGGTAACCATATGGTCATAAAAATCTTCCTGGTCATAGAGTTGTGCAAACAGTTCCGTGCCATATACATGATCATGGAGTCTGGTGATGCCTATGGGATTGCTGGCGATTCTGTCCAGATTGCAGTTCCCGAAAGCAACATCGTAGTCCCATATTGGGCCGGCAAATATTTTTTCGCTTACCGAGTCATCCGGTTTGTAGAAAAAACTGCTTGTCACACCACCATCATAATTTTTGGAAATTTCCTCTACCAGATATTTCTGGGCAAAAGAATTGATGTTAATGTATTCCGAATAATGTCTGCCCGTTATGGGGTGTATACCGTCTTCCTGTGCTACAGCGTCTTGAAATGCCTGCATCAGGTCAGCGATATAGTCTACCTGGCTCCTTGAAGCGTATGCCGGACTTTGCAGGGTATAGCAGTCTCCCTGTGTCGTGACAAAACCACTTGCTTCTGTCTCAAACCGTGCGGACAGTTCCCGTTCCAGAAGGTAGCCTCCACTGATATCTTCCGGTTCAATATCTGTTGCCACCCACTTCCGGGATCCATCTTCATTCGCAAGCCGTTCCAGTTTCCCCAGTTCACCGGTGTTATAAGCGTCATCCACATAAGTGTCCATATCCCGGATGGCAACACCTTCCTCATCCACCCGTATCTTTTCTGTCAGATAATAATTGCCGTAATAAGTATGGTTGATATACAGATCTATCATCTGGCCTTCTGGCACATAGTCCATGCCAAGTTCCGTGGCCAGATCTGTGGCTATCTGATTGCGGAGCTTGGTCTGGTCATAGCCGTTGGCAATGAGATTCCAGGAGCTGGCCTGACCGAAACCAAAGAAATCTGCTTCTTCATTCAGTTTGAATTGATAAGGCTTTTTGGAAAGCCCCCAGGTGGAATTGCCCCTGCCCCGGATGGCTTTGACACTGCCTTCATAGAGAGTGTGTCCGGTTTCGTCAAATAGAGCAGTGGTGCCAGGTTCCTCATGAGACTTATCGGCATTAATGTATTCCAGATTCCCGGATTTGGTCGTGAGAGACATGACTGGCAGAGAAGAAGAGTACATGAAAAGAAGAGTTCTGTGCAGGAGGATATTGCCCTCCGGATCCAGAACAGAGAGCGTATAGGAGTCTTCTTCCGAAATGCCCTGTAAAACATCGGTCTCCTGAATCTGCACATCATTTATGTAGATGGCATTATTATCATGATCCTTGAGAAGCAGGCCCGTGTCCTTTGCAAATCCGGGCAGAAAGAAATAGCAGGTGCCGGTGTCGCTCTGCCATAGGGTAACGTGAAAGTTATGGGTATCATTTTCCAGGGAAAGTGTTATCTCGGGGAGGGGTTCCCCGGGATCTGTGTCAGGAGGCAGTTCTGAGGTCTTATCTTTCAAAGATGTATCCTGCAAGCTGTTTTCCTGTGCCTGATCCAGAAAGAGATCCCCTTTCTGACTGGCATGAATATGTTCATCAACCACAGGATAAGCCATTATGACAATCAATATCAGACTGACAACCATAACTAACAGGATGATGGATTTTCTGTTCTTCTGCATGTTTTTCCTCTCTAACCGCTTATCCGAGTCCGCGGGGCGGATCTCGTAAAGTAATTTGCTTTGCAAATTACTTTAATTATACGATGCCCCAGACAGATTGGCAAGAAAAAGGCCGGTAACCTTCATTTGACACCGTATATAAAAGTGGGTAAACTGAACTAACATGGAGGGATGATATGAAACCTTATAAGATTCTTATGGTGGAAGATGATTTAAGTCTGATTAACGGCCTTACTTTTGCAATCCGTAAGCAGGGTTATGAAATAGATGTGGCGCGTACCAGGCTTGAGACGGACGCAGTGTGGGACAGCGGAAAGTATGACCTGGTGATTCTGGATGTGTCATTGCCTGACGGTTCCGGTTTTGATATATGCCAGAAGATTCGAGAGACTTCTACCATTCCGATTATGTTTCTCACAGCGGCTGATGAAGAGACGGATATTATTATGGGCCTGGATATCGGTGCAGATGATTATATCACCAAGCCCTTCAAACTGGCAGTATTCCTTTCCAGGATTAATGCCCTGCTGCGCAGAAGCGACAATTTCAGCAGGCAGGACACGGAACTTACTTCCAATGGGATTACCATACTGCCCTTAAAAGGGGAAGGCTACAAGAACGGGAAGCCTTTGGAACTGACATCGGGAGAATATAAACTACTGTGTCTGTTTATGGAAAATCCGGACATGATACTTTCGGCGGAGCAGATTCTTGGCCGACTGTGGGACTGTGACGAGAATTTTATTGATAACAGGACCCTGGCCGTATATATCCGCAGACTCCGTATGAAGATAGAGGATGATCCTGGTGAACCGGTCAGGATTGTGACGGTGCGCGGTATGGGATATAAGTGGAATACAAATCTGTAGCAGGGAAAGGATGAAGTGTGTATGAGGATTCTGATTAATGCCAAAGTAAAAGCCCTGTTTGGGCAGATGGTATTCTGGATACTGGCCTTTTCCCTGGTTTCCGCTGTTTTTCTGGACAAAGATACGGCAGGCAGAGGATACCTTCATGTATTGGTTCCCCTTACTATGGGAATTGCAGTGCTTGCAGTGTGTTATCGGTATTTCAGGGAACAGGACAGAATACTGGAAGATGCGGTGGTAAAGATTCAGGAATATATGGCAGGAAATCGTGATGTTCGTATTGAATGTAATGAAGAGGGGGAACTGTACCGTCTGTTTCATGAAGTAAATTCCCTGGCGGCAATTCTGAACGCGAAAGCAGTCAATGAGGGGGAACATAAAATTTTTCTGCAAAATACCATCTCGGATATTTCCCATCAGTTAAAGACACCGCTGGCGGCATTGGGCATCTATAACGGAATTATACAGTCTGAGGCACAGACAAGCGGTCTTGCAGCCATTCAGGAGTTTTCCGATCTGTCTGAACAGGAACTTGATCGCATTGAAACCCTGGTGCAGAATCTGTTAAAGATTACAAAGTTCGATGCAGGAACGATTGTCATGGAGAAAAGGGATGAAAATATTGCGGAAATGATGAATGATGTGAAGAGACAGTTTGCTTTCCGTGCCGGACAGGAGGACAAGGAGATTGTCCTGTCGGGCGGAGAAAATATCTCCTTCTTATGTGACCGGGATTGGATATTGGAGGCTGTGGGCAATCTTGTCAAAAACGCTCTGGATCATACCAGGAGCGGAGACCGGGTTGAAATTAGCTGGGGACAGTCTGCCTCTGCCGTCCGGATTACGGTCAAAGACAATGGAAGCGGCATCTGTCCGGAAGATCTGCATCATATATTTAAAAGGTTCTATCGCAGCAGGTACTCCCAGGATACTCAGGGGATCGGCCTGGGACTGCCGCTTGCCAAATCGGTGGTGGAAGCTCATAACGGTACTATCGAGGTGGACAGCAGGCAGGGATCCGGAACAGTTTTCCATTTGCATTTCCTGATTACTACAAAATTGTAATCTGCGGGAAATATGGCCGTAACATTGAGGTGCTACTCTTTTGGTATCAACCATTACTTAGAAAGAGGTGCATGAATATGAATCTGTTGGAAGTCAACAAAATCTGTAAGACCTACGGCAGTGGGGAAGCGGCTGTGCAGGCGCTTAAAAACGTCAGCTTTTCCGTGCCCAAGGGCGAGTATGTAGCTATCGTGGGGGAATCCGGTTCCGGCAAGAGTACGCTGCTGAATATGATTGGGGCACTGGATACCCCTACATCAGGCCAGGTGTTAATCGACGGCAAGGATACCTTTGCCATGAAAGAGAAGAGTCTGACCGTTTTCCGCAGAAGAAACATTGGGTTTGTTTTCCAGGCATTTAACCTGATTCCGGAGCTGACGGTGGAGCAGAATATTATTTTCCCGGTGTTATTGGATTACCAGAAGCCGGACAGAGGTTACCTGGAAGAACTGCTTTCTGTATTGAATCTGAAAGAGCGCCGGAACCATCTGCCAAGCCAGCTGTCCGGCGGACAGCAGCAGAGGGTGGCTATCGGCCGTGCGCTGATCACAAGACCGTCCCTGATTCTGGCGGATGAACCCACCGGCAACCTGGATACACAAAACAGCAGTGAGGTCATTGCCCTGTTGAAAGAGGCTTCCAGGAAATATGAGCAGACCATTATCATGATTACGCACAACCGCATGATTGCGCAGACCGCGGACCGGGTATTGCAGGTGTCAGATGGTGTGCTGACAGATCTGGGGAGGTGTTCGGCATGACAAACCGTGAGATGAAAAGCTATCTAAGCCTTATTCCCATTTCTGCGAAGACCCACAGGAAGCAGAACCGCCTGATTCTGCTGTGCATTATCTTTGCGGTGTTTCTGGTGACCACCGTATTCTCCTATGCGGAGATTATGACAAAGGGCGAGGAAGCTGCCATGGTGAGAAAGCATGGGAGCTATCATATTATTGTCAGTGGCATATCGGAGGAAACGGGACAACAGATAAAAGCTCGGGAGAATGTGTCCCGGACGGCATGGCTTCGAGCTTTTGGGGAAGACATTTATGAGGGATATCAGATTGGCGATAAAAGAGTCGTTATGTACGGAACCACGCAGGAATATATAGAGGATATCAGAAAGTATCAGTGGGAGGGAACTTATCCGCAGAACGACCATGAAGTTATGCTGAATGAAATAGCCAGAGAACGGTTGGGTGTACGCACAGGAGATAGTATAACCATACACACGCCGGCAGGGGATTTCAATTATGCGGTAACCGGATTCTGTGTGGATGAATGGCAGTTGTACAATACAAAATATGACGGTGTCTGTGCCTATATGAGCCTGAACGCCTTAAAGCAGATATGTGAGGCCAATGGGTATGATGGGGAAGATTCCGGCGGAAATCATGCGGCTGTCAGTGTTGGAGGTCCGGTATTGTATGTGCAGTTTGCCAAAGAGTGTAATGTCAAAGAAGCGGTTGCCGGTCTCAAAGAGCAGTATGGTCTAAGTGACGGAAACATTGAGGAAAATAAGATTACCATGGGCATGGCAGGAGCCAGCAGCAACCAGACGATCAACGGATTTTATGAACTGGCAGCCGGCGTGTTTGGTCTGATCCTGGTTGCCGGTGGGCTGATGATTTCCAGCTGTATGAACAGTACCGTCTCCCAGAGAATCAGGTTTTTTGGGATGATGCGCTGTATCGGTGCAAGCAGGCAGCAGGTGATGCGTTTTGTCCGGCTGGAAGCACTGAACTGGTGTAAGAGTGCCATTCCTGCGGGTTTGGGGATCAGTATGGTGTTTACCTGGGCCTTAAGTGAGTTTTTGCAGCGAAAGGTGGGCGGTGAATTCAACGATTATTCTTTCCGATTCAGTGTGATCGGTATTGTGTCCGGTATATTGGTGGGTGTGGTGACAGTACTGCTGGCAGCGCATGCTCCGGCCAGGCGTGCGGCGGGGGTATCTCCTGTGGCGGCAGTGTCCGGTAATGCACAGACAGGAGGGAAGATTTCCCGTGCAGCCAATACCCGCTTTTTCCGGGTAGAGAGTGCCCTTGGCGTCTACCATGCAGTGTCGGCTAAGAAAAACCTGATTCTGATGTCTTTGTCCTTTGCCTTTACGGTGACCTTGTTTCTGGTATTCTTTGCGGGGCTTGATTTTGTCAGGAAACTGCTTCCTTCTGAAAGCAATCTGAATCCGGATGTCTCGATTGTTGCTGTCGATAATACTAATTCCATGGATCGTGGACTGAAGGAGAAAATAACCGGACTGCCCGGGGTGGAGGCGGCTTTCGGATCAGCCATGTGGTTTGCGGTGCCTGCTGAAATAAACGGGGCGCCTGGCAGCGTGGACCTGGTTTCTTATGATGAGTATATGTTCCAGTGGACAAAGGACTCGGTGGTCAGCGGGGATCTGTCCAAAGTCTGTGGCGATACGGATTATGTACTGACTATCTTTAACGAGGACTCCCGGTTGAATACCGGTGACCGCATCCGGATCGGGGAGACAGATTTGGAAATCGCCTGCGTGGTATCGGAGGGAATCGGGACGAACGACTGTGCGATAGTCTGTACGGAGGAAACCTTCCGCCGTATCACAGGGGAGGATAATTATATCCTTTTGAACGCACAGCTTACCAAGGATGCGCCGGAAGAGACAGTGGATGTCATCCGGGAGCTGATGGGCGAAAATGAACTGGAAGACAGGCGCGAAGATATTAAAGAGAGCAATTCGTCCTTCTGGGTATTCAGGATTGCCGCCTATGGATTCCTGGGGATTATTGCCTTGATTACGATTTTTAATATCATGAACAATATTTCCATGAGTGTGTCTGCGAAGATGAAGCAGTATGGCGCCATGCGTGCTGTCGGTATGAGTATTGAGCAGATGATTAAGATGATTGCAATGGAAGCCGCAACGTATGCGGTCTGCGGACTGCTCATCGGGTATGCGGGAGGATTGTGCCTGCACCGGCTGATCATGAATAAGCTTGTCTATTCACACTTTGGCGGATCCTGGAAGATTCCGGCAGAGCCGCTTGCAATCATCACCCTGATTGTGATATTGTCTTGTGTGGCAGCGGTGCGTGCGCCGGCGAGGCGTATTCGGGATATGGCGATTACGGAGACTATTAATGAGCTGTGAACGGCAGCAGATGTAGTATGATTATAGGTGGAATAAATGAACCGGATACTTATGTTTATTATGGCAGCAGGAGCTGTGGTGGGCGGCATTGACCGGATATTGGGAAACCGATGGGGGTATGGAGAGAAGTTTGAGGAGGGGTTTCAGTTACTTGGCAGTACAGCGCTGTCCATGGTGGGAATGATCTGTCTGGCACCAGTGCTTGCAGATACATTCGGGAAAGCAGTGATTCCTTTTTACAAGCTGCTCGGTGTGGATCCGGGAATGTTTGGCAGTCTGCTGGCCATTGACATGGGAGGATACCAGCTTGCACAGGAACTGGCAGTGAATCCTCTGATCGGATGTTATGCGGGGATTGTGGCGGCTTCCATCTTTGGCTGCACCGTGGTGTTTACGATTCCCGTGGGTATGGGTATGATTCGCCAGGAGGATCAAGCCTGTTTTGCAAGAGGGATTATGACTGGACTGGTCACGATTCCCGTGGGGCTGCTTGTGGGAGGAGTGCTTGCCGGTATTTCTGTGGAAGTTTGTATCTGGCAGAACCTGCCGGTGTTTGTGCTGGCGCTTCTTCTGATGCTGGGATTGTGGAGGATGCCGGAGAAGATGATTTATGGATTCTGTACTTTTGCCAGGGGAATCCGTTTCATGATTACGGTTGGGCTGGTACTGGGTGCGATAGAATATTTGTGCGGTCTTCAGATTTTAAAAGGCATGACGCCCATTACGGAAGCCATGGAAATCGTGGCCGCGATTGGAATTGTGATGCTGGGCAGTCTCCCTGTTACGGAATTTCTGCAAAGAATATTAAAAAAACCTTTGCAGATACTTGGAGCACGAGTGGGGATTAATGCTGCCGGTATGACAGGATTGCTGGTGGGAGCGGTAAGTGCCATTCCCGCTCTTTCCATGTATCAGGATATGGATGAAAAGGGGAAGATAGTCAATGCGGCCTTTCTGGTGAGTGCGGCCAGTATGCTGGCTGCCCATATCGGTTTTACTTTCAGTACGGAGCCGCAGCTGCTGGGCGCATTGATCGGCGCGAAGTTAAGCGGCGGGATTGCGGCAGTCCTGATGGTACTAATGATAGAAATTGATTTTCCAAAAGGGAGAGATTAAGCCATGCGGATAGCAAACTGACAGTACAGGACGAACAGGGATTTATTCTCAAAAACCGGGATGGCATTTTCAGGATTGATTTTGCAAAGCTTGAATATGTGGAAGTTATCAATAAAACAGTAACCTGTCATTTGGCGGACGGTATCACCTATGAGGTGAACAGTACTCTTATGGATTTTGAGGAGAACTTTTCAGACAGGACAGATTTTATCAAGACACATCGCGCCTATCTTGTCAATTTAGGCTGTATTCAGGCCATTCACGGGAGCTTTGTAGTGACGAAGAACGGACATCATTTTATTGAGTCTGTGTGGGGTCAGGGATACCGTTTTGTCCCGGTGACGAAGTAATCACACATAAAAGGAGGAGGGGTGCATACGAAAACATGCGGCTTGATGAGGCAGCGGCCTGTATGAAAGAATTGATGACAGAGTTAAGCGCCCGGCGTATTATTTATGGAGAAGAGGCGCTTATCATCACGATGACTTTCGGTCTCACAGAAGGTAATGCCGGGAAGATAGAGCATATCATTCGTGATGCGGATGCGAAGCTGTACCAAGGTAAAAACAGCGGCCATAACAGAATTGTATACGAGGCGGTTTGACAGCAGATTAAAATATAGCGTGTAAAAGGGATCAGGGACAGGTAGAAAGGGCTGATGGCAATGGAAGGTACAAAAACAGATCAAAAACGCCGTTTTCCGTTTTGATTTCCATACTGCCGTGACATCTTTCCACAATCTCCCTGATACTTTTCAATCCCAGACCATGATTGGCTTTATCTGGTTTGGAGGTGGGCAGAAGCAGGTCGTGTTTTGCTATCTTTCCGGATACAGAACCGTCCTGCTTTTCGTTAGTATCGGGATTGCTGATTTCCAGACAGAATACCCCTTTACCGGCTTTGCTTTTTACGCAGATCACTCGTTGTACTTCTTCCAGTTTCATGCATGCTTCCATGGCGTTGTCTAACGCATTGGCATACAGGGCGCAGATATCCGTCCTGTCGTAGGGAAGCTGCATGGGAATGTCAGTTTCCATATCCAAATGAATATGCCATCGTTCCATGACGCTTTTCTTGACTGTCAGTACGGCATTGACCGTAGAATCCCCACAGTAGGCAAAAGACTGGGAAAGGGCAGGATTGCCGGCCAGTTCTTTGGCATAGGCTTCGCGTTTGTCTTCGGGCAGGGCGGATAATATCTGGATATGATTGGCCAGATCGTGTTTCAGCCGCCGGATTTCAAAATGCTGTTGTTCCATGGCTTCGTAATATCTGCGGTTGATTTCTGCGAACATGTTCTGCTGTTCCAGTTTCTGCTGTCTCGCCATAACCTTGATACACCAGAGCAGGCTGATGAAGGCAAACAGGGAGATAAGCAGTAAGATAGCGTATTCAGGGTGGGGCTGCGCAAGAGTGTAATCATTATATGGATGAAACAGTACCACCACATCCAGAACGATACCCAGCGGGGTGACTGTGAGGAGTAACAGTAACCGCCACATGCTGTCTGAAAGGGTATCGTTTTTATCAGGCGCAAATTGTCTGGTATACAGATATAACATGAGTGTAAACGGCAGACTGCACAGCCTGGCAAAGGGAAAGCCATGTTCTATCTGCCTGCATGTTTCGGGAAGAAGAGCCGGGATATAATTGTCCCGCAGGGCATTGAAAGAAAAGATGGTACTGGAAAACATCAGTCCGATCGTTACTTTCTGCCAGAAACTGCCCCTGCATGACAATAGGATGGCAGTCAGGAAAAACGGTATGGTAAACAGGATATTAACGGGATCCTCAATAAAAATGATCATGACACAGAGCAGATAACAGCCGGCAAACAGCAAAAGGCGGCGGTACCATTTTTCGGAAATATCAATGACATATGCCATGGCATGCATGGTCAGCCATGCACAGGCCAGGAAAATGATTATAAAACAAATGTTTAATATGGTTATCATGCCGGGCCACCTCCTATCATGAATCTGGCAATCTTATGAAGAGCCGATTCCCGGTATCTTCGGCTACAGGGGAATTCCTGGCCGTGGATTGTGACCGACTCACTGCCCAGATAGTCCACATGAGCCGGATTGATCAGATAACGCTGGTGTATCCGCACGAAAGCAGGAGACAGCTGCCGCTCAATCTCGTCTAAACGGGCATAGAAAGCATACTGTCCCTTTTCGGTCACCAGGGTAACTTTCCGTTTGTCGGAATAAAAGCAGAGAATATCCACCAGACGGAAGCGCCATGTGCCGTCTATGGTTTTCATGGTGAAGGTCTGGGATTCTTCCTGTGCCGTTTTGGCACGTACCCGTCCGAGCAATGTCCGCAGCTTTTCTTCTGAGACAGGTTTCATCAGATAATCCAGGGCCTCGACACGGTAGCCGTCAAAGACGTAATCAGAATAGCCGGTGACAAAGACGATTATGAGTTGTGTATCAAAAGTCCTGATTTTTTCGGCAGTTTCCATGCCGTTCAATCCCTTCATCTCCATATCCAGAAAAAGAAGATCTATTTCGCCAGGGTGTTTTGCAAGCCATGAGGCAGCGCCTGTTCCCGAAGAAAATTCGTAAATAATCTCCTCAGCATCTTCAATCATTAATTTCTCCAGCTGTATGCGGAGCGCATCTCTTGCCTCTATTTCATCATCACAGATTGCTATGCGTAACATGGGAGGGTTCCTTTCTTGTCCTATTATAGATAGTGTACCACATTTTTACCGGGTTTTAAGATATAATCCGGCACCGTCTCGCCAAACATTACATTCCTTCCGTCCAAAGTTTACATTTCATGCACAATCCCTCCAAAGATTACATGCAGACTGTCAGAAATGACAGCCCTTCTTTTGCGAAGAAGTATTTGTGCTATGGTCCTATTAAAGAAAGATTTAAGAAAAGGAGGATGCAGATATGCTGTATGTAAAAGAGCTTTACAAATCTTATGAGGCAGGGAAAAACAAATATGAGGTGTTAAAAGGGATTGACTTTCATGTGGCGAAGGGAGAGTTTGTGGCGGTCATGGGACCTTCCGGTTCCGGGAAGACCACACTGCTAAACTGCATATCCTGCTATATTCCCTTTGATAAGGGAAATATCAGGCTGGGCGGCATGGAACTGGCAGGCATGAAGGAAGATGCACTGGCCAGGGTCAGGAATACGAAGATTGGTTTTGTGTTCCAGGACTTTATGCTCCTGGATGGACTGACCGTCCGGGAAAATATCCTGGTGCCCCGTATCGTGCAGGGTGAGGTGGAGGAGGAAGCCGAGAAACTGGCTGATCAACTGGCAGCCATGTTTGGGATAAGTCATATTCTGAACAAATATCCGGCGGAAATATCCGGCGGAGAGAAGCAGCGTGCGGCAGTGGCCCGCAGTCTGATCAACAGTCCGCTGATTATTCTGGCGGATGAACCGACCGGGAATCTGGATTCCAAGTCAAGCCGTGCTGTGATAGAAACCTTTAATAATGCCAAAGAACAGATGGATGCGACTATTTTCATGGTCACACATGACAGCTTTGCGGCATCCTTCTGTGACCGGGTTATCCTGATGAAGGACGGTGTCATATACCGTCAGCTGGAAAAAGGGGAAGACCGCAGCCTGTTTCAGGATCAGCTGCTGGAGGCAATCAAAGAAATGAGTGCGCAATAGGAATAAAAACCAGGAGGATCTGTTATGAATCAGATAAAGAATATGAAACAAATGGAAGAGAAATTGCACAGGGCGGACAGGAAGCAGTCGCGGCTTTACCTGTTCTGTAATTTTATGGCGTTGATGATTATTTCAGCGTATTCGGCGCTGATGCTTTCTCCTACGGTACAGAGGGTATTCCCAAAGGGAGGCGACAGCCGCAAGCAGATGTATATGATCTTTGTGATGACCCTGGTTGGATGTGTTGTTTTTACCATCTATGCTTTGGGATTGTTTTTCCGGCATAAGTCCGGACAGCTCGGTATTCTGATGGCGCTTGGCGCTTCCAGGAGACGGCTGGCTCCGGGGCTGTTCCGGGAAGTGATTACGTTAAGCGGGGTCTCTGCCATTGCCGGTACGGCGGCGGGGTTTCCACTGGTATGGATGATCTGGCATGGTTTCCGCCTGCTCCTGGTGGACAGTTCGGACATGATACTTACTTTTGATTTCAGGTGCCTGTTTATTTCACTGCTGTTCCTGCTCCTGGTGGTGGGGGCTGCCTGCCTGACAGCATGGCGGTATCTGAAGAGAACCAACATCATGGAAGTGATCAGGGAGGAGCATATCAATGAGCCAGTAAAGGAATTGGGCAGATGGTGCGGACCGGTGGGCATGCTGCTGATTCTTTCGGGTGCCGTACTGGGATATGGGGCGCCTTTGGCGTGTACTGCGTGGTTTTGCGTTTATCGTGTGCCGGAGTGGGTGAGTGTGTTGTATGCGCCTGTATTTGTGGGATTGTATATGGTGATGCTGCATACCGTGGTCCACGGTTGGAAAAGCCATAGGAAGAATCCTTATAAGCATATTATTTCCCGGAGCATGATGAAATTCCAGGGGAAGCAGACTGTCAATAACCTGCTGGTGATTACCCTGCTGATTGCAGGGGGATGTTTTGCAGTCTTTTATCTGCCGACTAATGGCATCTCGGCTATGTTTCGCTATGCATCGCAGCCTTATGATTATTTCTATAAATATCAGGCGGATCAGGATGTGCCTGATAAAGAGACGGTGGAAGCTCTTGGCAGGAAGTATGCTCTGACGTTTCAGGATTGGAAGGAATGTGATTATGTTACTTTGGGCATCGGGGGAGATCATGATGTTTCTGAGGAGGACGGTATTCACTTTCACACGGAATATACGCCGATGCTTTCCGAGGCCAAGGTGCTTTCCGAAGATGCTTACCGGACATTGACAGGACAGGAAGTTGACGTTGTACCCGGTACTTACCTGCATCTGGAGAACCAGGAAGAAAGTTCGCTGTATACCAATGAATCGGCCCGGGAATTTACCAATATGGTAACTCGTGAGCAGTTGGACGTTCAGTTTGCAGGATACCTGCACTATGATCTTCTGGTGGAGGATATCGTCTGCTGTGTCCTTGACAATGAGGATTATGCCAGGATTTCAGAAGGGCTGACAGACGACTGGAGAGGGCATTATGTAGAGTTTAATGTGGACGGCAGAGATTCTTATCAGTTTGCCAATGCCTTTTATCATCTCTTTGTGTCATCCTTTGATGAGACCTGTGAACGTCCTGGTTATTATGACAGGGTACAAAAGATCAGGGAGAACGAGGCAGGAGTTGAATACTGGGCTGATACGGACGATTTTGTCATAATCAGCTATGAACTGGCGGATTCCTTTATGTTCAGAAGCTTTTGGGTGTATCAGCCGAATTTCCGGATTCTCGATCAGAATGACTACCTGCGGAATATGTCGGTAATGTTTATGATGTTTTTCTTTATTTTCATCGTGTGCATGATCACGGCGCTGGTGGTGTGTTATACCCGCTGTCAGAGCATTGCCCTGAACAATCGATATATCTTTGATGATCTGCAAAAGCTTGGGGCTTTGCCGGCCTTTCTGGATCAGGAAGTACGCAGCCAGTGCAGCAATGTTTTTAAAGTGCCTTCTCTGGTAGGTATGTCTGCCATGTTTTTGCTGTTTGCCATGATACTGTATGCAAACGATGGCAGGATTCTCAGGACAGAATGGGCGGCTATGGGAATATGCCTGGGAATCATGGTGCTGTTCGGCGGTGTGATTTATGCCGTATACCGGGCCAGTGTAAAGACAATCAAGAGACAGCTTGGGGTGTAAGACTGCATATTAAGAAGCGCAGGAATAGAGAAAATATGTAAGGTAAATGCAAGGTCCCTGCAAGGTTCATGCAAGGCAGACATGGTATCGTATCCTGTAGGAAGAGAGGAAACAATCATGAAATGGAGGATACGATGATGAAGAAAACAGGAGTAATTGGAATGGTTGTTGCGGTGGCAGTGATTATCATTGGCCTGGGCATGTGGCTTTTTTCCGGAAGCGGAAGCACCTGCTATACGCAGATTGATAACAGCAGGATAACGGAAGGAAAACCAAGGGATGGTGTCATTGATTTGCAGGGCGGTATGCGTTATTCTTACACATTGATGGCCTATAATGAAAAGGGTGCAGGAAAGGAGATTAGCTTTGGGGCGTCGCGAGAATTGCGGGAAGGCGCCTTCCTGAAACTGACGGTCAGTCCTGTCCGCGGCGTGGTGGAATGGAATGAGGTGGAGTATGAGGAACTGCCGGAGGGGGTTAAGAAGCGGTATGAGGTGCGAGAGATGTTAGCTGATGATATAAAGGAAGAATTAGTGCAGGGATTAACAAATATTTTTCAAACGAATATATCTATGATCATCTTATATGGATCAGCCGCAAGGGGGTGAGGCAACTACCGGCAGTGATATTGATATTGCAATCATTGTGAAAGAGCAGATGGATAACAACACTAAGAAGCGTCTGGTCCGTTGGGCGGCAAATATGGATATCCGTTATGAGAGGGTATTTTCAATTGTGGATATACAGGAGAGTAATATGAAAAAATGGGAGAGAGTTCTTCCGTTTTACCAGAATGTACGGAGGGAGGGGATTGTCTTATGGAAGGCAGCTTAAAAGAGTTGGCTGTTATTATAAAAGAAAGTTCGCTGTGCAGAGAAAAGTCAGACTATGATGATTCCTATGTGGCAGGACGGGCAGAGGCGGAGGAGCAGTTAGAGAACGCGGAGTGTTTTGTTCGGAAGATAAAGGAGTATATAGATTCTGAACAGGAGTAAAAATGTATAAGCATAATAAGGGTGTAGAACCATGGAGGAGTCGAAGGTTCTGCACCCTTTTTGGGCGTACGTGTGCGGTTGTCCAGAATGTTATGCTGTCGTCTGCCAATAGTGTTAAAAGGTAGTATAATACATTCATAAATCAAAATATTCTAAAATATCAGGAACCATGTTGAAAGGTTAACACAATACAATATTATGAACTCTGTGTCAAGAGAAAATATTTATTTTAGGACATAGGTTTTTTAAACATCTGTTGAAAAACATACTACGTCGGATGGCATTTATAAAGGCAGATGCTTAACCCGGATGAAATGAATAACCCTCTATAAGCCTCCCCAACCCCTGTAAAAGCGGGATTTGCATGTTAACACAATATTGTATTATGTGGATACCCCGCAAGAGGAGGGCGGGAGAGTGATTTCCATAGCAAATAATACATGCATAAGGAGGGTAAAGATGGATATTGAGTACAAAGTAAACGAATCAAATCTGCTGGAGGTAAAATCGGACGGGAAAAAAGAGGTTTATGATTTATGTAAACCTATCAAAGAAACTTCCATGATGGTACAGAACGAAAAGAGGAATATACTGCACCGCATGGATCTGCCAACGGTGATTGCCAATATAGATAACTCGGTAGATCTACTGGATGTATCTTATCACGCAGTCTATGGGTTTTCCGGGCTTCAGACACGTTTATACGGGCTGCAAAAGCAGCTGTTGGATCTGAATGACAAGGGCATCATAGTGATTACCGGTTTTAGGAGAAAGGCAACAACCGTGATTACTGAGCTGACTGCCATGTATAAATGGCTGTTAAAAGCGGTAGAAAAGGAAGCCTTAGGCAAACTGGAAACCTTTGCCGAGATAGCCTCTGATATGGCCAATCAGGCAAACCAGATGGCGGACGGTTACCAGAATCTGGCGGACAGCACATCTTCTGTGTTACAGGATGTTATTGAAGAAAACACAAAGCAGTATGAGAAAAGTGATCATTTAAGACAAATGCTGGCGGAGTGTGAGGCCGAAGAAAGTAATGCAGCAGCCTTGCGGGACTCTCTGGAAAAGCGGATCAAAGCTCTGAATGATGAATACAAAAGGATGGCAGTCCAGGAGGAGGCTTCTGAAAAGCACAGAAATACCATGGATATCATGGGAGTCGTCTTTGGTTTCCTGGGAGCAGCAGCCAATGTGGTAGGCGATGCCATGGGAAATAATGGCGGCGGTGCATCAGGTCAGGCAACCGGACAGTCAACAGGCAACAAGGGTATGAGCGAAGACGCCGATAAGGCAAAAGCCCAAAAGGAAGAACTGGAGGTAAAGCTCCATAAGGCAAAAGAAGAAAAAGAAGCCCTGCAGAAAACATTGGAAGAAAAAGTCCAGGAGAAGGATGACACGGATGAGGAAGAAAAGAAGAAAGTCCTGGAAGCGGAGATTGAGACCTGCAGGGGAGACATCAGAAAAAAGGGCGAGGAAATCGACAAGTTGGAGAAAGATGCGAAATCCGCGGCCGATGTGCTGTCTAAACTGGGCGCTTTATTAGACAATACCGGGAAGCAGATAGACCAGGCGGCGCAGGACAGAGCAGCGATTGACATGGCGCGCGCAGAACGGATGAATCAGATTTATGATGAAATGATCCGTTTGCAGGAGGAAAATACCAAACAGATGGGACTTCTTGCAAAGTATGCCAAGCAAATAGAATCTTTTGTCATCGACAAAAACGCCATTGAGGCGGCCATTCAGGCACTGATCATTGCCACCTCTTCGTTAAAAAGAGCAGTGGTGGCTTTTAAGGATATTGCCTTGTTCTGGAATTCCATGGAGGAGAGCTGCCGTGCTTTGTCGGAATCCAGTTTCAAAAGGACGATAGACGATCTTCAGAGTCTGCCGAAAGAGGAAAGAATCGAGTTTTACCAGAGTGAAGATATTATGTATCCACTTCTTGGCTATATTTCCCAGTGGACAGCCATTGCTTCCGTATCCGGCGAGTATCTGGATGCGGCGGAAAATACCAGGAAGAACTTAAGCGAAAAGTTGGTATCGGCAGATTCTCAGGACATGCTGACAAGAGAACAGCATTGGGATAAGGCATCCTCTCTGGCAGGTAAAGTCGGGAACAGATTACAGGATCAGGTATCGGTGAGTCGGGAGAAGATTAAGAGTCTTACAGAAAAGAAGCCAGCGTAAGAAGGAGGTAATACAATGATTTCAGTACAGGATTATTTAGAGAAGATGCTTCCGGTCTTTCAGGCAGTGATAAATTGTGCAGGCGCACTTTTAGAGAAAAACGCGATGAACCATACACCCACACAGGAAGAGATGGAGCAGATACAAAAAGGTGCGCAGGAGATCAAAAACAATCTGGAAAAGATGGAAAAAGACGCCGCAGAACAGGTCAGATTGTATGAGGAGAAGGTGAAATCCGCCGATGAGAGTAACCGCCGGACCATAGAGCAACTTACCGCAACCTATGCGGAATTTGACCATTTGAAAGAGCTGGAGGCGGCAGAAGAGGTAAGTCTTGCCCAGGTGAAGAGAGAAACCGAAAGAGAGCTTGACAATCTGCAAAGAGTGCAGCAGGAACTTAACGATTATAGACGCCGTCAGGAAGAGACAGTGCGTGAGATCAAGAGAAAGCGTCAGGAAGCTATCAAATGGTGCTGGGTTCCTGGTTACAATATCTATCTGGCGTGCGATTATGCAGTTGAAGCGTGCAACAGTAATGTAGAATCCCTGGAGCACAGATGCAGGGACTGTAAGAAAGCGATAGAACAATTTGAGCAGAAAGCAAAAGCTCATACAGTGGAGCTCGAGACAATCGTGAAGAGACGCGATGCTTTGTCAGTGCAATGTGAGCAGCTGAATAAGAAAAGTCAGGATCTTCAAAGAGAACTGGCGCAGCATAAAACACAGCTCGTATACTGGGAAGATATGCGGTTGAAGGTATCTGACTTAAAGAGCCGTCTGCTTGCGGGTTCCATGGTGCCGGACGATTTGATGGAATTAATGGATATGATGGAAATGTTCGGTGAGGGAATCTGATGATGAAATTACAATTTATAACAGCAGCGCTGGTGGCGGGAGCCATCAGCGCAGGTCCAATCCTTGCACCGGCAACACAGGAAACGGATTTCGCCATTATCATAGATCAGGGGCTGGGCATGGGTCTGGATAAGAAGGACGGAAGCTTTTATGAGATGGATAAGCTGGTGGCACAAAGAGGTACCGGTTTATTTGTAAAAGCGGCTCCCAAATGGGAGGATGCGGTAGCAGATTCTACCATGACCATAACCGGAAACGGGCAGGAATGGATTTTCCCGGCCAAAGATTATGACGAGGAATGGGAACTGATCGATTATACCGATTCCGGACAAAACCAGTGGCAGCCGGGGGAATACCTGATCACCGTAAAACTGGGGGATCTGGAATGTGAAAGGGAGGTCTGTTTCCGGGACATGAAGAATATCCGCATCCTGGCGGTTCCTGTGACAGCCTGCTATAGCGGCGAAATAGAAACTTTAAATCAACTGGATGATTCCCTGGATGATTTCACCAGAAAGGTTTATCCTCTGGGCAGTGAGGATCTGGAGTGGAATCTGTATGAAGGAGAAAATAAAACACGGACCTTAAATGGTGGGGGCGCTGATTTGGATACCGTCCGCGGGCGCTATGGCATATGGAGGACGCTTTCCGGTATGAAGAAAGATGACTACGACCTGGTGATAGGATTTGTCCCGAGGAACATGCGTCCCGGCGGGGAATCAGCGCAGAGAACAGTGACCGGATTTACCTTTGGCAAAGGAACGGTGGTGATTTCCCTGGAGGATACCAGCCCGGAAGTGACAGTTGCCCACGAGATTGGTCATTGCTATAACCTGGGAGATGAATATGCAAACGGCACTTTCTGCCTGGCGTACAATATGGTTCCTTATGGCATGGAAGGAAAAGATGCCCAGAATCCCTTGAAAACGGTATCAGGAGACTGCCCTTATATTAAAGGCGGTCTGGGAAATGCGAAACAGGGAACGGGAACTGTTATTTCCAAAGAACAATATGCTTATGATAGCATGACTAATGAGCTGATCGATCGGGAAATGACAAGTCTCATGGGACTTTCCGGTTACAGCGCAGACGAGTATTGGTGCACAACTGATACCTGGAATACCATGTACAGCGCCCTTTCTCAATAAGCAGATCATGGAGGAACCTGACGGGGATATAAGACGGAAATCGGTGAATAAAGAAAGGATGGTAGAAAAGTGAATGTGATAGAAGAAAAAATAAGGGAAATCACCCTGCTTCCTTACGAGATATATACGCCCCGGCTGGATCTGGCTGTGGGAGCTTTGGGACTGGAGATGAACGCCGTATACAGTATGCTACACAAAATGCAGATAGAATTTTCCCACGCAGGAGAATATCTGGAGAGGGGACAGCAAAAAGATGTGAAAGAAACTCTGGAGGAATATGAGGATAACCTGCAGAGGATGGTGAGACGTCTGGATAAATGCGGTCAGACACTTGCAGAGTGCGCGCCGGATAACGAAAACATGGTCCAAAAAGTCTGCGGTTTTCTGGAGGAGTACAGGAAAAACCTGGCTACATTAAAAGGCATGTGCAATCAGAATGATTGGGAAGAAAAAGTCATGGAAATCCAGAAGCTGCTGATGCGGGCTGCCGATATCAGCTATCAATATATAAAGCTGCATTTAGGGGATACCAGCTATCTGAAATAGAGGGAATGTTGTTTCATCTGTTACCAAAGAATATATCTGACTGCTAAGAGCCAGAGGGAAGATAAGAGGGGTGGGAGCGCCGTATGAAAGAACAGGTTGCTTTGTTCCGGGATTATTTGGAGGAGCAGGAATTATCGCCTGCAACAATCAGGATTTATATGCGTTACATAAGAAAATTTATCCGCTATCTGGATGGCAGAACGATAACCAAGCAGAATGTAATGGCATATAAGGGAATGTTGCTGGAAAGCGGTTACAAAATTGCGACGGTCAATCTCAGCATCATAGCAGTCAATAAATTTATCCGTTTCAGCGGAAAAGAAAACTGTATTGTAAAGACCAAAAAATATCAAAAAGCCCGTAGCCTGGAAAATGTAATCACGGGAGAGGATTATAAAATGCTGTTGGACTATGCGAAAGAAAGCGGCAGACAAAAGTATTATCTGATCATGAAAGTGATCGCACTGACAGGCATACGGGTCAGCGAGCTGCGGTATATTACCGTGGAAATGCTGGACAAAGGATATGTTCAGGTGTTTAACAAGGGCAAGGCAAGGGAAATATATCTTCCCGACAGACTGATTCCTCTGCTTCGTGCCTATTGTGACAAAGAAGACATCCGAAACGGAGCAATTTTTCGGGGAACGACAGGAGCGCCCATCAGCCGCACTGCGGTCTGGAAAATGTTAAAACATATGTCAGACATGGTGGGAATTGATAAAGACAGAGTGTATCCCCATAGCTTCCGGCACTTTTTTGCCCTGTCCTACATGGAGCACTTTTCTAACATTTTTGAACTGGCGGATATTCTTGGCCATTCGGATCTGTCTGTGACAAGAATTTATGCTGCCACTTCCATAGAACAGAAGAGAAAAAGGATGAACTGCCTGGACATAGCGGATTAGGAAACAGTAAATAGAAAATGATTAGAGAAAAAAGGAGAGAAAACATGGATATCGAGAGAATAGACGAAAGAGCACTTTACAAAAGGCCTGCCAGAAGGAGAGGGCCGAAACATAAGGTGTATTGTATTCTTATGCATGGCGGATATGTTTATTTCCCCATTGCCGCATCAAAGGCTCCTTACATAATAGACGGGGCAAGACCGGAATCTTATCTGGCAGGGATGCCTAATTTCTTTGGCGGAAACAAGGATGTGGGGAAAGACGGCCGGGTGGAAGATGATTGTACGGCCCTGGCCAGGGAGATAGAAGAGGAGTCGCAGGGCAATATTCAGGTGGAGATTCCCGAAGAGGCATTGGAAGAAATTTTCAGTTGGAATAATAAAGAAAATGGGGATACCTACCGTTTCTATCTGGTAAGAATGGAGAACTGCCATGTTTCAGGGCTTAACTGGCAGGGGGATACAAACGTCTTTCAACTACGTACCTATCAAGAGGATCTGGAAAATGCGTCGGAAGATGTCATAAGGGAGAATCAGTGCCGTTATGAAGACAGCCATCTTGTGCGGATGGAGGAAGGGCGTTTCCGGGCCTTTGTAGAAGGACTGTTGGATATACAGCACATAGGAGATAAAGAAGAAAGAAAGGCGCAGGCTGCACGCCTGCTCATAGAGCAGGACATAGCCTGGAACGCCACGGTAAAGAGCGTTAATAATTGGTATGGGTCTCACACGGCTACGGCATTCCGTAAGTATGTAAGCAGATAGCCGGTATACAATTCATCGTTTTGATGCGAAGTTACCTTATTAAAAAATACCATTGACATATGCTTAGCGGCGATAAATTGCCACTAAGCATTGTTATGCTTAGTCATCTGATATACTTAGTACATAGTTACCTGTAAACCCAAAACATTTATAAGGAAAGGAAAACACATGGGAAAATCAAATTCAGTCCAGCAACAGGAAGTAAAGAACACAGAGTTTCAGGAGCATGTAACCAAGATGAACAGCGATATGGATTAAAGACAGCAGGCGCTGCAACAGGAGCTTGCGGAAATGGAAACAAAGCATTATGAAAACATTTCTGATAAAAAGCTGTTGGTAGAAGGCAGATACAGCCATCTGACAACGGTCAGCGAATGGTCTTTGAATTCTGTCAGTGCAATCATTGACAGTTGCAGCAAGGCCCTCCTGGGAACGAAGAAGAGCGCGCCGGAGGGAAGTAAAGTGGAAGAGGTGGATGAGACTACCAACGAGTCTATCCTGGCTCTGAAAGAAAGGGAACGTTATATTGCCAATGAAGCATTTGCGGTTGTGCAGGCGA
Source organism: bacterium 0.1xD8-71 (assembly GCA_003612405.1). Taxonomy (GTDB): domain Bacteria; phylum Bacillota; class Clostridia; order Lachnospirales; family Lachnospiraceae; genus UBA3282. The sequence continues at coordinate 55,650 of RAYR01000014.1, read as the reverse complement.
TTGTGGGGAGTTTCAGCAGTTCCACCAGTACCTCTGTGGAGAAGAAATCGGATGCCAAACCGATTGCACCGGGGATGACCCTGTTTATTGGTGTGGAAAACAACTCATTTTCCAATAAAAAGTTTTTTACCAATGAGTCGATTATTCAGACCATCTTTGTTTTCAAGGTATGCTATTCTATTCAGGAAGGAAAGCAGCAGTCCGCACTAAACGATCTCCAGGTGTATGAGGATCAGAAACAGAGATACCGTAAAACAATTGAAAAACTGGGCCAAAAAGAAATGGAATTGGATATAGACGATGAGGATTATATCGGTAACGTCCACAGATAATGTGGGAAACCATTTCCGGGCCGTGTTTACTTCGGATAACCCAATCTCATTGGAGCAGGCAAATAGATGGGTGTCCAATGCATTATCGGGAAGCGGAAATTTTCATTTTGATTAAAGGTGGATTTGTGAGCGCTCAGTGACTCTGGGCGCTCTTATATTTGTTTTTGGATATTTGACAGATAAAATAAAAGAACAGAAAGCTGACGGATACTCTGCCAAATACTTCGGCTGCCTGTTCGTTAAAAGCGACCGACAGTACCATACGTACTGCAATAATGGCTATCATGGAAGCTGCTGCGATAATTATTTTTTTCATATTGTATTATCTCCTTTTCTTTGTTTTACTGCGAGGTGTTTTTTTATCTGAAATAAGGATATCAAATGGGATGATCTGCATCCATCGATTTAACTTACAATTTATGTGCCGTAACTTACAATTGTGTAAGGTTGGATGTTTTGAGCTGTCAGAAATAATCTGCCTTGTCGTTGCAACGCAAAGTTGCGGAATTGTCACAATAAAATGATAGACATTCCCTGCATTTTTGCTATGATGAAGCAAGGATGTGCAAAAAGAGTTCCGGCATGGAGGTAAATATGACATTTGGAGAAAAGCTGTATCAATTGAGAAAGGCACAGGGACTTTCCCAGGAAGCATTGGCAGAAAAACTGCATACCAGCAGACAGGCAATCAGCAAGTGGGAAAATGATAACGGTTATCCGGAAACGGAAAAGATTATTCTGATTGCGAAGCTTTTTAAAGTGAGTCTGGATAATCTGCTGATGGAAGAGCGAAAGATGGATACAGAGAGCTATGGTGTCGGAAGAGAATTGGAAGTTCAGTGCAGTGACAAAAGAAAAGAAGAAAATGAATATTATGTAAACCGAGAAACAGTAAATGGATTTCTGCTTTATTATAGAAAGAAATTTTTATGGATAGCAGCAGCCTGCGGACTCATTATAGGCTGTAACGGCGTTTCCTATTCCTCAACGGAGCCCGGATTTTATGAATTGACAGTACAGCCGCTTCTTGGCACACTGTCAGCGATAGTCCTGTTGGCGATTGTGTTTTACGTTATTTTAAAGCAGAATCCCTACAGAAATCTTAGAAATAAGGAACTGGTATTTTCGGAAGAGGTGAGAAGAGAGCTGCGGGATGAATTTTCTAAAATGAAAAAGGTACTGCTTTCGGGTATCATCGTATGTCTGGCGGCTGTGGGTGTCAGCGAAATGTATTTTGCCCGCGATATCAGTATCACATGGGAGAACATGTATCTTATGAGTGAAGCGGAAATGCTGCGCGATAACGTGTTATACATGGTATTTGTGGGTGCATGTACCTTTGTGATGATTTTTTGTGCGGGGGTATACTGGTCTTATGCCGTATTGCTCCGAAATCAGCACGGGCAGACACTCTAAAGGAAACGGAAGGAAAGGTAACATCTATGACAGACCATCATTATATCGAAGTGCATAATCTTGTAAAAAACTATGACACAGGGAAAGTAAAAGTATGTGCCGTTGATCATGTCAGCTTCTATGTAGAGCAAGGTGAGTTTATCGGTATTATGGGAGCATCCGGCTCCGGCAAAACCACAATCCTAAATATTCTTTCTACGATAGATACCATGTCTGAAGGACAGATTCTTTATGATGGGATTGATATTTCTGGAATGAACGAAGAAGAATTGTCTGACTTCCGGCAGAAAAATCTTGGGTTTGTCTTCCAGGACTATAATCTTCTGGATACACTGACCGTAGAAGAAAACATTATGCTGTCCATGATATTAAATCATGAAAAAAGAACGGAAATAGAGCGAAGAATAAAGGAAATCGCGGACACTTTACGGATTGATGATATTCTGGATAAATTTCCATATGAAGTATCTGGCGGGCAGAAACAGCGGGCCGCCTGTGCAAGGGCACTCGTCAATAAGCCGAAACTGATTCTGGCAGATGAACCGACCGGAGCATTGGATTCAAAATCATCTGCCATGCTGCTTCGTACTTTGCAGGTTATGAATAAAGAATTAGGCGCAACGATTTTAATGGTAACCCATGATGTGTTTTCCGCCTGTTATTGTGAGAGGATTTTATTTTTAAGGGATGGGAAGATAAGTGCCGAATTATACCGGAAAGATATGGACAAAAGAGATTACCTGAACCGTATTCTTGATATGCAGTCCGAAATGGGAAGTGAGGATATTTATGCTGAATAAACTTGTGGCGGCAAATGTGAGGAGATTGTGGAAAGATTATCTCAATTATTTTCTGACTTTGTGTATGATAACGGCATTAACGTTTTCCTTTCATTCACTGCTCTTTGCAAAAGATATTGCCGAGATGATCCATTATGGAAATCAGGAAGAATTATCTACGGCGGGAACGATGCTGGTTACTTTTATGGCGGTTTCTACAGGAGTGATTCTCATTATAGCGGCCTGGCTGATCAATTATATGACCCATTTTATCTTAGAAAAGAGAAGCAGGGAATTTGCTGTTTACTTACTGTCGGGCATGAAGAAAAGACAAATTGCAGGTCTTTTTATAAAAGAAAATATTTGCCTTGGTGCAGGCGCTCTTTTTGCGGGGCTGTTTTTGGGCAGTGGATTACGACAGGTACTGTTTTTCATTTTTTATAAAAGTATTGGGAAAAACTATCAGTTTGCGGGGCATGGTTTCCGGGAGAACCTGTCTGCTTTCGTGTTGACAGTTATTTTGTATGGATTGTGTCTTCTGGCGGCATTTGCCCGGAGTAGAAGGAAGTTTTCCCGGATGGAAATTATCAGGCTGATTAACATGGACAGGCTGAATGAAACCGTAAAGGAAAACCGAAGTGCTGTATGGAAGTGGTTGTTTGTTCTTTCCATAGGAAATATATTGCTTTTGTATGTTCTGCTTTTGACAGGCAGGATAACAAAATGGACGGCAATTCTGGAGCTGATCGGGCTGACTTTTACGTTCTACTTTTTCTATTTGGGACTTTCCGCTTTCCTGATAAATTATATGAGAAATAGAGGACGTCTGCTATATCAGAAGGAATATTTATTTCTGATAAGGCAGTTTTCCTCCAAAATGCAAAATACCTGTTTTGTACTTGGGACATTGAGCCTTTTATTTATGGTTGCTTTGGTGGGAAGCTCCCTTGCTTTTATGCTGAGTGACTATCAGAATAAACAATTAGATGTGGAATATCCCTTTGATATTATTATGATAAGTGACGATACAGACAATGATTTCTCTAAAGAAGAAGCATTGATAGATGACCACGTAACTGTACAGGATATGCTGAAATACCATGTTTATCAAAATGGAACAAGTGATATGGGGGATTATCTGTATCAGAACCTAAGGTTGTTTTCTGACAGGGACAGCGATCCGGCTGTGGCGGAGGGGAAGAGGGCTGTTGCCTATTATGATTATGATGTGTATATGGGAGTCAGTGATTATAACAATTTACGGGAAATGTTGGGTCTCATGCCTGTTACCCTGCGGGATGACCAGTACCTGATTCATATACCAAACCGGGTATATCAGGAAATAAAAGACAGGAGCACCCGGTTACAAAACAGTCTGCATACAGGGCTTGCTTTTGCCGGCTTCCAAACAGAGGGATTTGCACAAAACGGGCATAATGGAACAGATTATTTGCTGATTGTACCGGATACAAAACTAAAGGAAATGAAAAAGTATTTTGCGCTTATGGCAGTTATGGCAAATGGAGATGTACCGGAAAGTTTATCAGAAGGCCTGTATGATCTGGCAGGGAAAACAAGGGGCTATGATGAACTGGCAGACTATATCAAAATCGGAAGCGAGGAGCTTTTCTTAATGCCCGCCACAATACAGGTGAAAAGCCGGGAGGTCCTGGAACTGAAGTTTTTAATGAGTACTCTGTCTTTTCCGTTATTTTATATCGGCCTGGTATTTTTGTGCGTATCGTTTACGGTCCTCTCCGTTCAACAGGTAAGCGATTCCGGTAAATATCAATTCCGCTGTCAGATTATGTATCAGCTGGGTATGGGAAGGAGGAAGATAGAAAAGCTGCTGGCAAAGCAGATGTTTCTCTACTATTTATGCCCGGTGTTTCTTGCTGTTGCAATCAGTGCGCCGTTTGTATTCTATATTGGAAGACAATTCGTAGTCCATACGGGAATCCGGACGGCAGGAGGATTGTATTTTGGTGTTTCGTGCATAGGTTTCCTTGGGATGTATGTTTTGTATTTTGGGTTGACCTATGTGCAGTGCAGGAGGGAGATTAATTTTATTTTCTGTCACACGGACAAGAGAGCGTTGTCTAATTAAACAGGAGGGAAAAGTCTATGAAAAAAACAAATGAAGAATTACAGTCTTTGATTAACCAGGCCACAGCAGGGGACAAAAAAGCCCTTGAAACACTCGTTGCAGGGGTGCAGGATATGGTTTTCAACTTATCTTTACGGATGCTTGGCACATTTGCAGATGCAGAGGATGCCACGCAGGATATTCTGTTGAAAATGATCACGCATCTGTCTACTTTCAGAGGTGACAGTTCCTTTACGACATGGGTATTCAGCATTGCTGTCAATCATCTGAAAGTTTATAAAAAGCATATGTTTGCCCACTATCCTTTGAGCTTTGAGTATTATGCCAACGACATACAAAACAGTAAGATACAGGATATACCGGATCTGACGCAGAACGTAGAGAAGGATATCCTGGCAGAGGAACTGAAACTGTCCTGTACCAATGTGATGTTGCAGTGCCTTGATACCGAAAGCAGATGCATTTTCATATTGGGAACGATGTTTCAAGTTGACAGCCGCATTGCAGGGGATATTTTGAACATGACCCCGGAAGCGTACCGACAGCGGCTTTCCAGAATACGCAAAAAGATGGCAGAATTTCTCGGACAATATTGCGGAGAATACGGCAGTGGCAGATGTAAATGTAAAGACAGGGTAAACTATGCAATACAGAGCCATAGAATAAATCCGTTGCAGCTGGATTTTACGAGAGCTTCGGAAATTTCCGTACAGACTATGATAGATGTAAAAAACGCCATGGAAGAGATTGATGACTTATCACAGGATTTCTCATTTTGTAAACCTTACCAATCCCCTGAACGTGTAAAACATTTGATACAGGAGTTTTTGGATTCCACACAGTTTTCCATTATACAGAATTCATAAAGGAGACCAGATGATGAATACACAGCTTATGATCGATTATTTATCGGCATTGGACAAGAATAACAACCGCGAATGGTATCACGCCAACAAAGATGAGTATAAAAAGGCGAATGAAGAATTTGAAAAATTATTGCAGGCTCTGATGATGGAAATCGGAAAATTTGACAGCGGTATCTTACATAACAATCCGAAAGATCTTACCTTTAAGATGGTGAGGGATACCCGTTTCAGTCATGACAAATCACCCTATAATCCTGCTTTCCGGGCCCATATTTCCTCTAAGGGGAAACTTCCGGTTCCTGTGGGATATTATCTTATGATAAAGCCTGGCAACCAGTCCTTTTTAGGCGGCGGCCTGTTTGCAGATATGTTTAAGGATGCGACGGCAATGGTACGGGATTATATTGCACAAAATGGACAGGAATGGGAAAAAATCATACATGATCCGGAATTTAAAAGGTATTTCACAGTACAGGGAACAGCATTAAAAAATGTCCCTGCGGGATATGAGAAAACACATCCTCAGGCAGAGTATTTAAAATATAAGAGCTGGTATCTGGAATATCCCATAGGGGATGAAGAATGGAATGACGCAGAAGCCCTTCTTGCAAAGGCGGCAGAGGTTTTCCGGGTTATGAAACCATTCAATGATTATTTGAATAAAGCGCTTGTGGGATTCCGGATGCCGACGCGGTAGGGAACGCTGCGAGAGCAGATGAATACGTTTTATACAAACAGTCATAACCCCTCCCAACCCCTCATACAATGTAAAAAAGTGTTCTGAGGGGTTTCCTTTTGAAAGATTATATTGAGGAACGTGCAATTCAGATTGCCAATTATATCATTGAGAATAATGCTACGGTGAGACAGACGGCGAAAGAGTTTGGGATTTCAAAGTCCACAGTACATAAAGACGTAACAGACCGTCTCGTACAACTGAATCCGAGCCTCGCAGCGGAAGCAAGGAAAGTGCTGGATGTCAATAAATCAGAACGGCATATACGCGGCGGCCTGGCAACCAGAGAAAAATATCTGCATCAACATATGAACTGACTTTACATTCCCATAAAATGAGCATAGAATGTTTTCAGTATTCTTTATGAACAACAGGCTTGTCTTCGGCAGGGAATGTAGCGATGAAAACACGAAATGTAACCAGGGAAGAAATACAGGGAACTTTATATAGCAATGTGGATTTAAGGAGACTGATCCTGCCACTGATCATGGAACAGCTTCTTGCTATTTTAGTGGGTATGCTTGACACGGTCATGATTTCCGGTGTGGGGGAGGCGGCTGTGTCGGGCGTGTCCCTGGTGGATAGTGTCAATATTCTGGTGATCAATATTTTTGCGGCACTGGCTACGGGCGGTGCCGTTGTGGCGGGGCATGCTCTGGGACAAAAGAATAAAGAACAGGCGGGCAGGTCGGCGTGGCAGATGGTGCTCTTTTTGCTTTATGCATCTCTTGCAACGACGATACTGTTCCTTGGCGCACACAAAGTTATCCTGCGGGCAGTGTTCGGGCAGGTGGAAGAGGCGGTCATGAGCAGTGCCACCACGTATCTGATCATCACCGGGCTTTCTATCTGTCCGCTGGCGCTTTATAATGGGTGCGCCGCACTTTTCAGAGCCATGGGAAATTCACGGACAACCATGTATATTTCCCTGTTGATGAATCTGATTAATCTGGTGGGAAATGCAATTCTTATCTTTGGATTTGGCATGGGCGTAGCCGGGGCGGCGATTGCAACGCTGGTTGCAAGAATCGTGTCGGCAGTTCTTATTTTCAGGCTGATGCTGGATGAAAAGAGAGACATTCACTTTAAAGGCAGGCTGACGGTACGTATGGATTTCCCGCTGGTCAAAAGGATTCTTTTTATCGGAATCCCCAACGGCTTGGAGAACAGTCTGTTTCAACTGGGTAAAATTCTGCTCTTAAGTCTGGTATCCACTTTCGGCACTTCCGCCATAGCGGCGAACGCAGTCTGCGGCACCATCACCAACTTTAATATTCTCCCCGGTATGGCCATAGGAATGGCGATTCTGTCGGTAAGCAGTGTCTGCATCGGGGCAGGCGAAATCGGACAGGTCAGATATTATACCAGAAAAATGATGCGCCTGGTCTGGCTTTGTATGAGCGGCGTGTCATTGATTATGATTGTGGGAGCACCCCTTTTTGTAAAGATTTATCAGTTGACACCGGAGACCACGACGCTTGCAGTACAGGTCATTCGTTTCCATGCAGTCATGTGTATGATTTCCTGGGTGCCGTCTTTTTCCCTGCCCAATACTTTGAGAGCAGCCGGGGATGTGGTGTGGACGATGATTATAGCGATTCTGTCCATGTGGACGTTCCGTATCATTACGGCATATGTTTTCAGCTATGCGTTCCATTTGGGATTGATGGGGATATGGATTGCCATGACCATAGACTGGACTTTCCGGGCGATTTGTTATACGCTGCGTTACCGCGGCGGCAAGTGGGAGACCATTATGCGCAGGCGGGAGGCGGCCGGGAAATAGAGGGTGCTTCTTGCAATACGGATGGGTTGATAGTATACTTTATGGGCAGGGCCAGATGTTAGGAAAGACAGACAAAGAGAAAGGCATGGTTGAGAACATGAGCAGAGAAACCGTCATAGTGATTGACTTTGGTGGACAGTATAACCAGTTGGTGGCGCGCCGGGTCAGAGAGTGTAATGTTTATTGTGAAATTTATTCTTATAAGACAGATCTTGAGAAGATACGGGAGATGAATCCGAAAGGAATTATCCTGACCGGAGGCCCTAACAGTTGTTATGAACCGGGGGCGGCGACCTGTTCTCCGGAACTTTTTGAGATGGGAGTTCCCGTGCTCGGACTTTGTTATGGCGCACAGCTTATGATGCAGGTGTTGGGCGGTAAAGTGGAGAAGGCGCCTGTCAGGGAATATGGCAAGATAGAAGTCATGGTGGACAATCACAGCGCCCTTTTTCAGAATGTATCGCCGAAGACAGTCTGTTGGATGAGTCATAACGATTATATTGCCCAAATTGCGCCCGGGTTTGGCATTTGCGCCCATACCGCAGACTGTCCTGTGGCGGCGGCGGAGAATCCGGACAGGAAGCTGTATGCCATTCAGTTTCATCCGGAAGTCCTTCATACTGTCGAGGGTATGAAGATGCTGTCTAACTTCGTTTATCAGGTATGCGGCTGCGCGGGCGACTGGAAGGTGGATTCCTTTGTGAAACAGTCTATAGAAACAATCCGTAATAAAGTGGGAGACGGCAGAGTGCTCTGTGCTCTTTCCGGCGGCGTGGATTCCTCTGTGGCGGCAGTACTTTTATCGAAAGCAATCGGAAGTCAGCTGACCTGTGTTTTTGTGGATCATGGCCTTCTTCGTAAAAACGAGGGTGATGAAGTGGAAGCAGTTTTCGGGCCGGAAGGAAATTATGATCTGCATTTTATCCGTGTCAATGCTCAGGAGCGTTTTTATGAGAAATTGGCCGGCGTGGAAGAACCGGAACAGAAGCGAAAGATCATCGGGGAAGAGTTTATCCGTGTGTTTGAGGAAGAGGCAAAGAAAATTGGTACTGTGGATTTTCTTGTACAGGGAACGATTTATCCGGATGTGGTGGAGAGCGGCCTTGGCGGTGAGAGCGCGGTTATCAAATCCCACCACAATGTAGGTGGTCTCCCTGATTATGTGGATTTTAAGGAGATTATTGAACCTCTTCGGGATCTTTTTAAAGATGAGGTGCGCAAAGTAGGATTGGAGCTTGGTATTCCGGAATATCTGGTGAACAGACAGCCGTTTCCGGGTCCGGGACTGGGCGTCCGGATCGTTGGGGAAGTGACGGATGAAAAAGTGCGGATTGTGCAGGATGCGGATGCAATCTATCGGGAAGAGGTGGACAGGGCGGCTGTGTCGTATGTCAAAGAGCAGGGCACGGCGGCGCCTTGGAAACCGGATCAGTATTTTGCGGCGCTTACCAATATGCGAAGTGTTGGCGTTATGGGAGACGAAAGAACATATGACTACGCTGTGGCGTTGCGAGCGGTCAAGACCATTGATTTCATGACGGCGGAGAGTGCGGAGATTCCCTGGGCAGTGCTACAGGGGGTTATGAACAGGATTATCAATGAGGTTAAGGGGATTAACCGGGTAATGTATGATTTGACGAGTAAGCCTCCCGGGACGATTGAACTGGAATAAAGATGTTATTATTCTTGCAGACCACATTTTTGCTCCATGCAGATTATAATTTTTGCCAAGAGCGACAGAGGCAACAAGAAAAAACAGTAAAATTCAGGACCTTGTAGGATTCGTTCTTACAGGGTCCTCTTCTTTTCTCTCAACCTTCCTACCTCTTCCCTTTCCCCTTATCGTCCTTCTTATGCTGTGTGGAACAGATAACCGAGTCGAGAAAGGAGAAGTCAAAGGGGCATGATATGTCATTGTAAAGTAAATTTGAGGTGGAATATATTAAAATATTCAATTTTTGACCGATAAATAATATGAGTATAAAGTGAGATAGTGGATAATTACAAAGTAAACCATTCAGTTATGCATATTTATATTTGTGGGATGTGTGAGAAAAGAGGGGGTAGCGCAAATGCAGGTTAATTCTAATTATCAGCAGAATATCATATCATATGAAAATAAGCAGAAAAGTAACGGGACTTCTACATTTTCACAATATGTAGCCAAATAGTACGGATATTTTGGGTAATTCCATGGAGTCCGCAATGCGGGCTACCCAAAAAGCTTTATATGATTTTGACCATCCTCTGGAACCTAATCGGGCTATAAGTATTGAAGAACAACAGGCACTTGTAAAGGAAAGGCAGTTTTATGTATCTTTTCTCGAAAAATTGGAAAAGCTGCTGACAGGGAAGAAGGAACAAAATGGAACAGAATTGTACGGCGCAATCAACAGAGGTATTTTGCGTAGTAAATGATTTTGTTGTGCATAAATTATTGTGAGAGTATGCACCATGTGAAGATTAACATGGTGCATATTTTTGTATAAACATCTTAAAATAAACCACCTGCTATGCAGGTGTGTCCACGGACAGCTTTAGCTTCAAGAAAAACCTCCAGTGCTATAATAAGTGCAGGTTCGCCAACCGCACAAAAAGTAGCAAAGGAGGTAGTCCAAATGGACATGAATAGTTTATCACATTCAAAGTGGGAGTGTAAATATCATGTGGTATTTGCACCAAAATTCAGGAGAAAGGTCATATATGGTCAGCTCAAACGGGACATAGCGAATATCTTAAGTATGCTGTGTAAGAGAAAAGGGGTGGAGATCATAGAAGCGGAAATGTGCAGAGATCATGTACATATGCTGGTAAGGATACCACCCAACATAAGCGTATCAAGCTTTATGGGATATCTGAAAGGGAAGAGTACGCTGATGAAATTTGAGAGACATGCCAATCTGAAGTATAAGTATGGGAATCGACATTTCTGGTGTAGAGGATATTACGTAGATACAGTAGGAAAAAATGCGAAGAAGATACAAGAGTATATCCAGAATCAGCTAAAAGAGTATATAGACCCGTTTACGGGTGGCCGGTAAAACAAAGCAAATAAGGTAGCCCTTTAGGGGCAGAGCAAAGACCGTTCTATAAATTACCGTTTCCCGGAGGGGAGTGTATCGAATCATTTAGATAATAGATTTGCAAATTGTTTGTTGCCATGAATAGAAGGGAAACCGATGTCTCTGCTGCAGATGTCTGTCCCCAAAATGTACTATGTTTTTGCAGACCACATTTTTGCTCCATGCAGATTATAATTTTTGCCAAGAGCGACAGAAGCAACAAGAAAAAACAGTAAAATTCAGGACCTTGTAGGACTCGTTCTTACAAGGTCTTCTTCCTTAATGGTTTTAGTCAGTTGAGTGCGCCGGAGTTTCTTAAAAGAGAAACGTAGGAGTGCGAAACAGGAAATTATCTGTTATTGACGGGTGGTCATGATTTTAAATAAGTTCTTCTTTTAGGGACATTCATTCGTATCATCTATTTCCCAACATCGTATTAACCAAAAGTATCATAATAGATGTTCAGTGTATTATTTATTATAACAGAAAACTTCTCATTTGTAGTATACAATTATTCTAATTGATCCATGTTTTTGTCAGCTTCCGTCAACAGTTCTGCCAGAATCCATCTGTTTTTCTTGAAATCCTGGTACTCATTGACCCAATGTTCCATATAGCTGTCACCTGTATTACCAAAATCCATAAATCCGGCCCTGGAACGGCAGAGAATTCCCTTCGCTTTTAAAATTGCACTGAATAATACGGAAGCTTGTCTGCAGGATACAATAATTGTAAAGTGTACCTCCAAAAAGACGAATTGTACCATACGGTGAAAATCAAAAAGTCTATCTGTTATAATAATTTCGTTGGAAACTGAAGTAAAACGCGAAAAATTAAAACGAGATAGGAGAATATTTATGGAAAATTGTGATAACAGGGGATTTTGTCCATGTACTTATGATTGTCCAAGATATGGGAAGCCCTGTGTCGGGACAGAGGAATTATGACAGGCGGAAAGTGAGGAAAAGGTATTGCAAAAAAGAACAGCGTTTCTGATAGTTGTCCTTTTAGGGATGCTTTGTCTCGAAGGATGCAAAAAGCAGGAAAATGAGAAGATCACCACCATAGAACAGCTTAACAATCCCGCCTATACCATAGGCGTGCCGGAAGGCGGGGCAGGCATGTATATGGCAGAAAAATATCTGCCTGACGCGAAGCATAAAACATATTCCGGCAATTCATCAGGGTATCTTGCCATTTCACAGGGGAAACTTGACGGCTTTGTTTATGACCGGGTGATGATGGAATTTGCCATTGCCAGCGGGCTTGAGAACGTGGAGCTTTTGGAGGAAGATTTGGGAGAGAGCATGGATGTAGCCGTGGGAATCTCTCCGAAAAGTCAGATTGACAATTTAGAGGATAAAGTGAACCGGTTCCTTGCGGAAGCAAAGGCGGAAGGGACACTGGATGAGATGTATGACCGCTGGGTAAGCAGGGCGGAGTCAACCATGCCGGAAATACCAACGCCGCAGGCACCGGATTGTAAATTAAAGGTGGGAACCACAGGAATGGTCCAGCCCTTCAGTTACTATGAGGGGACGACGCTCACAGGGTATGATGTGGAGTTGATTTACCGCTTTGGAGCGTGGTTAAATGCGGAAGTGGAAATTAAGATTTACGATTATGACGGTATTATAGCGGCGGCTGAGGCAGGTGACATTGACTGTATTATGGCGAATCTAAATGCCACCGAAGAAAGACGGAAGCATATTGCGTTTTCTGATTGTGTGTATCCTTCGGTGACTGCCGTTATGGTAAGGTCGGAACAAGGTGGACAGACTGAAGAAGAATATGAGGCGCTTTCGGATTTTGCCGGCGCAAGGTTTGCTGTATTAAATGGCGGGATTTACGATCAGCTTGCACAGGAATTGATTCCGGGGGCGGAGGATTTCTCCTATTATAATTCTGTTCCTGATATTGTCGCGGCCCTTAAGGCGGATCGTGTGGATGCCGGGGTGCTGGATGAGCCGTTGGCGCAGCTTGCAGTGGCGAAGAATGAGGGACTGAAAATCTTTCAGGAAGCCGTCACCCGTGATAAGTATGGATATGCTTTCCCGAAGGGGAGTCTGCTGCGGGAGCAATTTAATACGGAGATTGCCAGATTTAAAGAGGACGGGACGATTGCATCCCTGAAGGAAAAATGGCTTGGTGCAGATGACAGTGTAAAAGTATTGACAAAGCAGGACTGGCCGGGTGAGAAGGGAACTATCCGCTATTACTATGATGGTACCCATGAGCCTATGACCTATCTTGGAAGCAGCGGTGAGCCACTGGGGCTTGAGATAGACCTGATGCTCCTGATTGCCCGTGAACTGGATATGAAGGTTGAGATGACAACCTGTGAATTCGCTTCGCTGATTGTTGCCCTGGAAAGTGGGAAGGCAGATGTGGTCAGCGGGAGTATGTCTATCACAGAAGAGAGGGCACAAAGGGTAGATTTTGCAGATACCCACTATGATTCTGCTATGGTGCTTTTAGTGCGTGATTCAGACAATACGGCGAAGAAAGGATTCTGGGCAGGTCTGGAGGAAAGTTTCCGGAGTACCTTTGTGGTGGAGGGACGATGGCGCTTGATTTTGCAAGGACTTGGCGTTACCATACTGATTTCGGTCTTTTCAGGAATCTTCGGTCTGTGTCTCGGCTTTGGGATATGTATGCTGCGTCGGACCGGATATAAGACAATACAGACCATTGGGGCGATTTTTGTCCGGGTGATTCAGGGAACACCGATTGTGGTTTTTCTTATGATTTTGTATTATGGCATTTTTGGTTCCATGGATATTTCTGAAATTCTGGTTGCAATCATTGGTTTTTCCATTAACTTTGCAGCCTATTCTTCCGAGATGATGCGGACTGGCATTGAAACGGTGGATAAAGGACAGAGCGAGGCGGCCCTTGCCATGGGCTATACGAAAGGACAGACATTTTTTAAGATTGTATTTCCCCAGGCGGCCAGGAATTTTATTCCTGTGCTGAAAGGCGAATTTATTTCCATGGTAAAAATGACTTCTGTGGTAGGGTATATTGCCGTGCAGGATCTGACGAAAGTATCTGACATTATCCGTTCACGAACCATGGAGGCCTTCTTCCCGTTGATTGTGACGGCGGTGATTTATTTTGCCATTGCCAATATCATGACGGCGGCTTTATCTTTTGCGGAGAGAAAAGTTGCGCCGAAGCGGAACAAACGCAGTGTAAAGCAATTTGGTAAATAGTCAAGAAGTATTTTGAAATGATTTTCAGACAAAAGGGTAACTTTAATAGACCTAAGTGGTTAATCACACTGCCAGTGGCTTCTATAATGTAATAGCGCAGGTAGCGGTTTCCGGCCTTGCTCATCCTAGAGTCTTCGGATTCAAAGTCGCCTGAGTCGTTATCGTTCCAAACGATACCGCAGTACTTGGCGAGCTGATTGGCATTTTGAAATGCTTTGATTGAACCGAGTTCTGCGAGAATGCCAGCCGAATAAACCTTGCCTATTCCGGGAATGGAATTGAGCACTGTATATTCTTCAGGGTTTAAGCCACGAACTGTTTGAAGGATTGCTTTATCAATAGCTTTTAATTCCTTTTCAAAGGAATTGATGCAGTTGAAAGAGGAAGCTATTGAAATCGTAAGTGGTTCATAAAGACATTTATCAAGTCTGTATGGATTACGGGCTGCAGCCTGTATTATTTTTGCTGTTTCTTCAGGATCAGCAATACGCCCCTTACTTTTAGAATTAATGAATCCGACCAGTTCCTCAATGGATGAGTTTACGATGTCCTCATTAGTAGTGTATTCAGTAAGGACAGCCTCTGCTGTGGCGCCAAATTTGTTTGAAAATGGGTGTTCCCCATTTCGGAGTAAAGCATACTCACTGAACTTGAGATAGATGTTATTTAACATGTAAGTTTTCTCTCTGGTAATGCATCAGTGATGTGCAAGCGATGTCTTGTAAGACGTTGTAAGGTAAGGTATTGGGAACCCCGCCATGGCTTAATAGCGATACGTCCAACGCGGGCGGAATCAGCTATTACAAAGGAATCAATACCGTCATTTTTTCCGATATCGTTAAAGGACTTCTTATAGTTCTTAACTTCTTTAGGATTAAGGCAGTAAACACGGACAGAGAATGGAGCAAGTAATTCACTGGTTGATAAATAGTTAGCTAAATGTACTCCATAGAAGCCGGTAGATTCCATGCCAATGACAACGTACTTGAACTGATGATGGTCAGCAAGGACATCAGCAATCATTTTTTTAACAATGCCTGCACCTTCTTTCGTGTTATCAAAAGGTTTCATCTTGATAAAAAAGTCCTGATTGAAATCAAGTGCAGAAATGACATGAATACGGGATGCAATGTCAATCCCGACAAAAAGAGTTGAGAGGTAATCGATATGTTCTTTCACGGATAGTCACCACCTTTCATAGCAGGAATGAAAAAGAAGATGCAACCATGGCTTATCCCAGATCACTACGCTGACCTAAACCTCGCGTTATTAGCATTATCTGGTAAGAAATACCCTGCTGGAACATCTGGGACTATGATTACAAAGTAACTTATTAACTATGTGGGTATAAAAGGATGTCCAACAATTCATCCAATACCTGCATCATAAAAATAAGTTTATAGACTCTTTGATTGAGGTCTATAAACTTATAATACGAGGGGGTGTGCATGTGATGGCAGATAAGTATGACGTTCAGAATATCAGAGCCTTGGATGGTATGGAAAAAAGTATGATATCTATCCGGCATCTGTGCAAGGAGTATCCAACGGTAACCCCGTTACGGGATGTCAGTGTGGATATCAAAAAGGGAGAGGTGATTTCCATTATAGGGCCTTCTGGCACCGGGAAATCAACGTTGTTACGCTGTATCAACCTTCTGGAGACTCCTACAGGAGGCGAGATTACAGTAGACGGGGTGGTGACGACAGATAAAAAGTGTAAAGTAAATCTGGTGCGGCAGAAATTGGGCATGGTGTTTCAATCCTTTAACCTATTTGCCCACAAAACGATTATTGAAAATATCATGATGGGGCAGGTTGATCTCCTTGGCAGGAGCAGACAGGAAGCTTATGACAGAGGGATGGAGCTGCTTCGTACCATAGGGCTTGCAGACAAAGCGCTTGCTTATCCGGATGAACTTTCGGGAGGCCAGAAGCAGCGTGCGGCGATTGCAAGGACCGTGGCCATGGAGCCGGAAATTATTCTCTTTGATGAGCCCACTTCCGCTCTGGACCCCACCATGGTGGGAGAAGTTCTCTCGGTTATCCGTGGACTGGCCAGACAGGGAATGACCATGATGATTGTGACCCATGAAATGAAGTTTGCACGCGATGTATCTACCCGGATATTTTATATGGATCAGGGAGAAATCTATGAGGAGGGAACACCGGAGCAGATTTTTGAACATCCAAAGAGGGAGAGAACCCGGATATTTATCCAGCAGCTTAAGGTGCTTCATATAGAAAAGATTACCCGTGATTTTGATGTTCCGGCCTTTATGACACAGCTTGAAGAGTTTGGACGTAAGCAGCAGTTTTCCCAGAGGCAGATTTATACCATGCAGCTTGCGGTGGAAGAAGTGTTACTGATGAAACTTTTGCCTGTGGCGGTGGAAAAGGGTGATATGGATATTTCCCTGGATGTGGAATACAGTGAACGGGAGAATCAGACGCAGATACTTTTTACCTATGGCGGGGCTTCTTTCCATCCTTTTGGCAGCCAAGAAGATCTGTCCGGCAGGATGATAAAAGGAATGAGTAAGGAGATGGAGCATAAGTTCGCGGATGGTGTGAATCATTTTATGATTAAAATATAGAGTATGAAAATATGGACGCAGGCTTATGAGTCTGCGTCCTGAAAATGGTAATCTTCTTCAGACCTCCCCTAACATCTTTTCCGGATCATCTGCCGCTTTTACCTTATCATTCACGCTGACGATAATCCCTTCCTCATCAATCAGATAGGTGGTGCGCACCACACCCATGGATACTTTGCCGTAATTCTTTTTCTCCTGCCATACATCATATGCCTTAATTGCTGTCAGTTCCGTATCTGACAGGAGGGTGAAAGGCAGGGAATAGTTCTGCTCAAATTTCTTATGGGATGCCACGCTGTCCTTACTGATGCCGATGACGACAGCGCCCTTTTCTTCAAACTGCGGATACCGCTCGGCAAAACCGCATGCCTGCTTGGTGCATCCGGGTGTATTGTCTTTCGGGTAAAAATACAGGATTACCTTTTTCCCACGATATTCCTCCAAAGTGTGTATGATTCCGTTCTGGTCCGGCAGGGAAAATGCCGGCGCTTTTGTTCCGATTTCTAACATAGTTGTTCCTCCGTTTTTAGTTTTATTTGATTGTGTCGAGCGCAGTTTTTAACTGGATATAATTCTACAAACTGGAATTATTTACGAAGCCCTTCTTCTGTAAAAGTATTTTTTAACGCCTTTTCTGTCGGAAATATAGAACCTGTCAAAACAGCAATTTGCATAAATGTCAAAATCAAACCGACAATTCCAATAACATCATCTGGAGATCCGTAAAATGGAAGATGGATAACGATTGAGGGAACCAGAATAACCCAGCCAACTTTCCACCAAAGCTTTCCACTGTAATGATGAGCAAAAAGCCATGTATCCATATTCTTTTTAGAACGAGAGGTTCTATATCCAATCAGAGAATTTATCTTTTGTGGCGGACACTTCCACATGAACCGTCCAATAACTATCATTAACAACGGAATTATTAAATCGCAGCAAAGCATAAACCACCAAAACCACATATCACTCGCCTCTACAATTTTCAGTTTCTGTTTTTATAAAACCAACACTCACAGTTTTATTATCATTCCCAAATATGATATTGTCAATCATTACATATAATGGAAAAGTCTGTGGTTATGTGGTAACATATAAAAATATAATGTGCTGAAATTCACAGCGCAGGTCCTTGGAGAGGGACGATAATCACTACTACTTTAGATACAAGGAATGGTATGTCACAATGAGTATGATTGAAGAAGTGCGCTCCCAGATGATGGAAGCCATGAAGAAAAGAGACAAAGATAGAAAGGATGCGTTGTCCATGCTGCTTTCGGCCCTTAAGAACAAAGCAATCGATAAGCGGGCAGATCTCACGGAGGCGGAAGAGTTTGAGGTGGTCAAGAAAGAGATTAAGCAGACGAAGGAGACCATGGAACTGGCACCTGATGACAGAGAGGATATCAAGGAGGCCTGCCAGATCAGACTGGCGGTTTATCAGGAGTTTGCGCCGGAGGAGATGAGCGAAGCGGCTATTCGTGAGCAGGTGAAGCAAGTGCTTACGGCACTGGGCATCACAGAACCTTCAGGTAAAGATAAGGGTAAAGTGATGAAGGAACTGATGCCGAAGGTAAAGGGCAAGGCTGATGGAGGCCTGGTCAATAAAATTGTCGGGGAGATGCTTGGCTGATCATGAAAAGCAGACTGACCACACTGTGTTACATCGAGAGAGATAATCAATATTTGATGCTGCACAGAATATCAAAAAAGAATGATGTGAATAAGGACAAATGGATTGGCGTGGGAGGGCAGTTTGAGGAGGGTGAGAGCCCGGAAGACTGCCTTTTGAGGGAGGTGCTGGAGGAGACCGGACTTACCCTTACCGCTTACAGATTCCGGGGAATTATTACCTTTGTCTGTGAGGATTATCCCACCGAGTATATGTGCCTTTATACCAGTGATGCATTTGAGGGAACTTTAAGAGAGTCCGATGAGGGAAAATTGGAGTGGGTGGATAAGAGTGATGTCCGAAACCTGAATCTCTGGGACGGTGATCTGCTGTTTCTGGAGCTGCTTCGGCAGGAAATTCCCTTTTTTTCTCTGAAACTTTGTTATCGTAAGGATGGCAGTTGGTATAGCGGTGTACTGAACGGAAAACAACTGGAGCTGTTTGATATCTGTGGAGAAGATGGAACGCCCACGGGTCATGTAAAGGAAAGAAGCATGGTTCACCGTGATGGTGATTTACACCGGACGGTGCATATATGGGTGGTCAGACAGGGAACTGATGGCAGCTTGGATGTACTGTTACAGAAGCGCAGCCGAGAGAAGGATGCTTATCCGGGATGTTACGATGTTTCTTCCGCCGGTCATGTGCAGGCCGGGGATGATTTTGTTCATTCTGCGGTAAGAGAATTGCAGGAAGAACTTGGCATTACGGCGAAGGAAGAGGAGCTAAGATTTATCGGTTTCCATGAGGGATATGTGGAGAATAATTTCTGGGGACAGCCGTTTAAAGATTGGGAGATCAGTGCCGTGTATCTTTATGATAAGCCTGTGAAAGAAGCGTGCCTCAAGATCCAGGAAAGTGAAGTGGAGAGCGTGATATTCATGGATTATGAGAAAGTGCTTGCGGGGATACAGAAAGGGACGCTTGTAAGCTGTGTTTATCCGAAGGAGTTTCTTATGATTAAGGAGGCCATGGAGCCGGGATTTTGCGCGGAGGGAGTTTGGGTGAAAGAGATTATTGACCCTGTTTGAATTATAATTTTATTGCATTTCCTGAGAAGATTACTATATAATTTAAAATGGAGCAGCAAAGCGAAGGATAAGGAGGCTATACCCTATGAAACAGGATTTGATTGTCATTTTGGATCTGGGCAGTACAGAGAATACCGTGCTCGCCCGTGCAATTCGTGATCTCGGTGTATACAGTGAAATACATCCCCATGATATTACGGTGGACGAGCTGAAGGCGCTGAAGAATGTAAAGGGAATTGTCTTAAACGGCGGGGAAAACCGCGTGGTTGATGGAAAGGAAGTGGAAGTAAGACCGGAGCTTTACGATATGGGAATTCCCATGCTTTCCATAGATTATCCCCAGTCCAAATGTGAGACGAAACTAACAGTCCTGCCTGATCAGGAGACCTTGAAAAAGTTTGTTTTCGAGGAGTGCCAAGCTGAGGCAAACTGGAATATGAAGAATTTTATTGAGGACCAGGTGGAGCTGATCAGACAGCAGGTGGGTGACCGGAAAGTGCTTCTGGCGCTGTCAGGCGGCGTGGACTCCTCTGTGGTGGCGGCGATGCTGATTAAAGCCATCGGGCAGCAGCTTGTCTGCGTACACGTAAATCATGGCCTGATGCGTAAGAATGAATCGGAAAGCGTGGTAAAAGTGTTCCGCGATGAGCTTCATGCCAATCTGATTTATGTGGATGCCTCCGAACGTTTCCTGGGTAAGCTGGAAAATGTGGCAGATCCGGAGCAGAAGCGGAAGATTATCGGCGGAGAGTTTATCCGTGTATTTGAGGAAGAAGCCAGAAAACTGGAAGGAATTGATTTCCTGGGACAGGGAACTATTTATCCGGATATCATTGAGAGCGGTACAAAAACGGCAAAGATGGTGAAGTCCCATCACAATGTAGGCGGTCTGCCGGAAGACTTGAAGTTTGAACTGGTGGAGCCATTAAAACAGCTCTTCAAAGATGAAGTACGCGCCTGCGGCGTGGAACTGGGGCTGCCTCACGAGATGGTATACAGACAGCCGTTTCCGGGTCCGGGCCTTGGCGTGAGATGCCTGGGAGCAATCACCAGGGACAGGCTGGAAGCAGTCCGTGAGTCGGATGCCATTTTACGGGAAGAGTTTGCCAGAGCCGGATTGGATAAGAAGGTGTGGCAGTACTTTACGGTGGTTCCGGATTTTAAGTCAGTGGGCATGAAGAATAACGCCAGGGTGTTTGAGTATATGGTGATCATTCGGGCTATCAACACGGTTGATGCGATGACGGCATCGGTAGAGAAGGTTGACTGGGATGTGTTGGAGAGGATTACGGAGCGGATTCTGGCGGAGGTTGAGAATGTGAATCGGGTCTGCTATGATATGAGTCCGAAGCCCCCGGCGACGATTGAGTTCGAGTGATGAAATGGGCTTCAAGAACCCAGTGTTTATGCGGGTTACAAGCAAATTTGTTTAGGAACTGGTAACGATTTGGCAACATTTTCAACATCACGCACTAAATAATTACATCATTAGCATAAGAAAACCTTGCTGATTTTCAGATATGGAAACTGAATATCGGCAAGGTCTTTTTATGCTTATTTCTGTTTTTTCTTTTTCGCTGTTTTCTTTTCTTCTTTCTCGATTTTCTGAAATTCCTCCATAAGCATATCACTGACCGCCTGTGAGGGGACTTTCGCCCAATGCTTTGAGGTGTCCAGTTCCGGGTACTTGTACCGCCACTGGTCGTATTCTTCTCTGCTTATTTCGCCCTGTTCCAGTTTGGCGGCTTGCTCCTGCCATGCGTGGAACATATCGAACATGGACGTGTAAGTGGAATAGTCGGACTTGTCAAGGCGCAGGCAGATTTCCCCGTCAATCTCCCCGATTTTCAGCCCGTACATATCTTCCAACGCAAAGAGCGTGTGCATAAGCCCGATATAGGTATCAATATCCGGCACTGTGAGGGCGTGGGTGCTTATATCAAAGATACCCGCCATTTCTTTTACAAGGTCGTGCTTTGGTGTCCTCGATTCGGTTTCATACTGCGCCATACGGACATCAGAGGTCTTTCCGAGAAAACCGAGGATTTCGCCTAGCTGTTTCTGTGTCATGCCTTTTCGGTTGCGAAAAAAGCGGATGCGTTTGCCGATTGCCATAATAAAACCTCCGTTATTGTGAAGTGTAGTTGCGTTGTAAAGTTGCGCCAGTTTGAGTAGGCTGTGCTTTACTTAAACAAATTTGTTGAACTTAGTATAACATGGTGCAATAGGAATAGCAAGAATAACTTAAATAAAAAAAGTTAAGATTTTTTTGAAAGCCACTTGACTTAACGGAATTTATTTAGTATCATATCAACATAACTTAACTAAAAAGAGTTAAGGGAAAGAAGGGAGAGGGTATCTGAATGACAGAGAAATCATTTATGACAGTGGAGGAAGTGGCAGCGGAACTGCGTGTGTCGAAGTCAAAAGCCTATCAGATTGTAAGGGAACTGAACGCAGAAATGCAGAAACAGGGCTATCTGACCGTGGCAGGACGTGTGAACGCTACATTTTTTCATAAAAAAGTATGTTACCAGCAAAGCATATAGGGATTTTATAAGGCATCAAAGGACGATGCCTAACAAAATCCATGCTATATGCGGAAGGGAGATGATGGAATGGCTGTATACAAGGACAACGCTACGGGAACGTGGCGGGTTATCTACCGCTTTACCAACTGGAAAGGGGAGAGGAAACAGACACAAAAGAGGGGATTTGCAACCAAAAGAGAAGCGCAGGCGTGGGAGCATGAAGCCATGTTAAAGCAGGGCGCAAAACTGGATATGACTTTCGGCAGTTTCTTTGAAGTATACGAAGCTGACAAGAAACAGCGTGTCAAGGAAAGCACTTGGGAGTCCAAAAGCCATGTGATACGGACAAAGATTTTACCGTACTTTGAAAACCGCAAGATTGTAGAAATTGAAGCAAAGGACGTGATTGCGTGGCAGAATGAGTTGATGGCTTACCGGAACGAGAAAGGCAAGCCCTATTCCGCAGATTATTTGAGGACAATCCACGCACAACTGACGGCGATATTCAACCATGCGGTAAACTTTTACAACCTGCCTTACAATCCGGCAAGACGGGCGGGGACGATTGGAAGCGAAGCCGTCAAGGAAATGGACTTTTGGATGAAAGAGGAATATTTGAAATTCTCCGAAGCCATGATGGATAAGCCCCGTTCCTATTATGCGTTTGAAATGCTCTACTGGTGCGGTATGCGTTCCGGCGAACTCCTTGCCTTAACGCCTGCTGATATTGATTTTGAGAAGCAGACGGTCACAATCAGCAAGACTTTCCACCGTTCCAAAGGGCGGGACATTATTACAAGCCCTAAGACGAAAAAGAGCAACCGCACAATCAAAATGCCGCCGTTTCTCTGTGAGGAAATGCAGGAGTACATCAAAATGCTTTATGACATCAAGCCGGACGAAAGATTATTTACAGTTACAAAATCCTACCTCAATCACGAAATGGAGCGAGGGGCGAAGCAGGCGGGCGTTAAGAAAATCCGTGTCCATGATATTCGCCATAGTGCGGTTTCACTCTTAATCAACATGGGATTTTCGGTACTGGCGATTGGGGAGCGCATGGGGCATGAAGCGGAGAAAATCACTTACCGTTATGCCCACCTGTTCCCCACGGTGCAGACAGAAATGGCGGAGAAATTGGAAATGGAGAGAATGACAAAGGAGGAAAATCCTCTGCTCCTGCAAGGGCAGTCGCATTTTCCTGCGGAAAACAGGGAGGATTAGGAACATGGAAAAATCACTGGATTACAAAGGAAGATGGCGCAATCATACGGTGGCGTTCCGGGTATCTGATGAAGAAGCAAAGCTATTGAATGATTTGGTGGCGTTGTCGGGACTGACAAAGCAGGATTACATCACAAGGCGGCTCTTATGCCGGGACGTTGTGGTGCAGGGCAATCCGAGGGTGTATAAAGCACTGAAAAATCAGATGACGGCAATTTATGAGGAATTGAAGCGCATCGAAAGCGTAAGCCCGGACAATGACGAACTGCTCTACACGTTACAGGTAATCGCAATTACTTTGGACGGACTGAAAGGGGAAGATGAATGACAAATAAAATAAAAACGACTGCTCCCGTATCATCTGTTGGCGCAGATGGGGAACAGCCGAATATGAAAAATCACACTGAAATTATAACAAATGAAACAGCAAAAAACAATCTGCAAGCCACAAATTGCCCGGAGAAATCCGGGCGGGGCGGCGGGCTTCAAACCGTTTCCATGACAGAACTGTATGATACGGTCTACCCGCCGAGAACGCCTGTGGTGGAAGGCTTTCTGTATAGCGGCACTTATCTCTTTGTTGGTGCGCCGAAAGTGGGGAAATCGTTCTTTATGGGGCAGCTTGCCTATCATGTGGCTATGGGGCTTCCGCTGTGGAATTATCCCGTCCGAAAAGGGACGGTATTATACCTTGCACTGGAAGATGATTACGCAAGGCTTCAGCGGCGGCTGTCCGTCATGTTTGGCGTGGAGTGTGCGGACAATTTATTTTTTGCAACGCAGGCAAAGACACTGAATGAGGGACTGGACGGCGAATTAGAGGGATTTATAAAAGAGCATAAGGACGCAAGGCTGATTATCATTGATACGCTCCAAAAGGTGCGTGAGGTCGGCGGGGACAGGTACAGCTATTCCAGTGACTATGAGATAGTGACAAAGTTAAAATCATTCAGTGATAAATATGGTGTCTGCCTGTTGGTGGTTCATCATACCCGCAAGCTGGAGTCAGAGGACAGCTTCGATATGATTTCCGGCACAAACGGGCTTCTCGGTGCGGCAGACGGGGCGTTTATCATGCACAAGAAAAAGCGCACGGATAACACGGCAGTCATGGATATTGTAGGGCGTGACCAGCCCGATTAAGAACTGACTATAGAGTTTGACCGTGAACAGTGTATTTGGAAATTTCAGAAAGCGGAAACGGAATTGTGGAAACAGCCGCCCAATCCATTACTGGAAGCAATCAACGAATTTCTGACAGAGGAAATGCAGGAATGGGAGGGGACGGCAACGGAACTTCTGAAACAGTTGCCGGATATGCAGTTGTCGGCTAACGTACTTTCCCGGAGATTAAATGTAGTGAACAGCCAGTTGCTTAATGACTACGGCATTTTCTATGACAATAAGCGGGGGCATGAGAGAAAAATCATTCTGAAACGGCTGGAGCCGAAAGCGTAAAGTGCGACGGTATTTTTGATAGCGGGGCGGTGTAGAAAATACCGACGCTATCGACGCAAACCGACGCATGGGGGAGCAGTAAAGCGGCGAAAAGCCGCTCACCGTCCGCAAGGACGGTATGCTGTCCAACGGACAGCTTGCCCCCGGCAGGGCGCAAAGGCACTTTTGATAGAGCGTAGCCTGTCGAAAGTGCTTTTGCGTTACTTTCGGGAAAGTAACAAAGCCTTGCGCCTGTCGGCGCAGTAAAATCAGTATATAGAATGTGGAGGATATGCCTATTGGAAAGGACGATTAGCGGTATGATGGGGAAAGGTTCGGTCAACCACAATACAAGAGCCTTTACAGCTAAAAATGTAGATAAGGAACGAAGCCGGGATAACGTGGAATTTTGCCACTCGGATATAAAAGAGGTCTACCATACTCTTTTTGATGAAGCACTGGAACGCTACAACGCAAAGCAGAAACGGAGTGACCGAAAGATAGATGATTACTATGAGAAGATACGCCGGGGCAAGCAAGAGAAATTATTTTATGAGGTAATCTTCCAAATCGGCAACAAGGACGATATGAACGTACAGAGCAATGAGGGACAGTTGGCGAAAGAGATTTTATGCGAGTTTATGGAGCAGTTTCAGAAAAGAAATCCGAACTTATACGTTTTTTCAAGTCACTTGCACATGGGCGAGCAGACACCGCACATTCATATTGATTTTGTCCCCTTTATCCGTAACAGCAAGCGTGGACTTGACACGAGAGTTTCCCTCAAAGGCGCATTGTCGGAACAGGGTTTCAAAGGCGGCACAAGGGGAATGACGGAATGGAATGAATGGATTGAAGCGGAGAAGCAGGAACTTTCAAAAGTCATGGGGCGGCATGGCGTACAGTGGAAACAGCTAGGCACACATAACAAGCATTTGTCCGTACTGGATTTTGAGAAGCAGGAGCGGCAGAAAGAGGTTGCAAAACTGGAACAGACAATCTCCGGCAGTAAAGAGGAATTATCTGACATTCTTCATCAGCAGATAGCGGCAGGGCAGGAAACGGAGCAGATACGCAAAGAGGGCGAAGTGATCCGGCAGGAAGTATCAGAACTTACCGCAACAAACCATCTGTTAAAAGAGCAGACGGAAACATTGGCAGAGGATAAGGAAAAATTGTTATCCGAAAACGAAAAGTTGGAGAAACAGCAGAAAAAGTTACAGCAGGAACTTAACAAAATGGTACAGTCAAAAGAAGTCATGGAGAGAAATATACACGCCTATGATGAAGATGTGAAATGGCAGTTAGCAGAGCCGGGAGCATTGATGAGCGCAAAAAATTACCATGATAAAAAAGCACTTCCACTTGTGGAGAAATTGAAAGAAGTCGTTAAAAATCTGACTATCAAGTGCGTACAGCTTACGGAGCAGGGAAAGAAGCTGACCGCCAAAGTGGACGGACAACAGAAACAGATTAGCCGCTTGACGGACAAGGTTATGGAACAGAGCGACACCATAGACCGATTGCAGGAAAAAGTATCTGATTTGGGGCGTTTGGAGCGTCATTTCGGCAGAGAACAGATGCAGTCGATAGTGGAACGGTCAAAGGCATTAGAGCAGGCAGAAAGGGCAAAGAAACGCCCGAAACGTGCCTATGAAATGAGTAGGTAGGAAAGGGGATTGATAGGATATGACGGATATGGAAAAGAAAGTTATGATACGGCTGTGTGCTAAAATAGTGGCAGATACAGACCTTTACGAAACGGACAAAGAAGTGCAAAATCTGATAGATTGGGTATGCCTGTCAGAGCAGATAAAAGAAAACAATAATATAATCCGTAATCTTACCGGGGAATATAAAAAGATAGAGCCAGATTGCCGTGAGGGAGTGAGGGCGCAGTTGGAGCGCATGAAAGAATTGTGCAAGGAGCGTAACAGTCTGTACGAAAAGCAGAATGATTTGAAAGGGCAGAAAGAGAAAATAGAGAAGTCGCTAGAACGATAAGAAATATGGGGTGTGGCGGTTGCTATGCCCTATATTTTTGTGGAAAATAAAAATAAGAAGTGGTATACTCAAATAAATGAATTTACGAAACTGCAAAATAAGAAGTTATAGGAGTAACAATATGGTTGAACTTAGAGAAATTACATCGGATAACCTTGAAGATGTGTTAAATTTACAGATATTTGAATATCAAGACAAGTTTGTATCATCAACTGCTCATGCATTAGCGCAGGCATATGTTTATCGTGAAACAGCTTTTCCTTTTGCAGCATATGTTGGTGATACATTAGTTGGATTTATTATGTTAGGATATTATAAACCTAGAAGCCAATATACGTTATGGAAATTTATGATAGATAAACAATATCAGAAAAAAGGATATGGCAAAGAAGCGTTGACGTGCGGAATTACATATTTGAGAGAAAAATTCAATGTAAGAGAAGTATATACAGGAGTTCTCTTGGGTAATGAAATTGCAAAACATTTATACACGTCTGTCGGATTTGTGGAAACAGGAATTATTGAGGATAATATGATAGAAATGGTTTATCTGTTTAGCGAAATATAGAAACATTCATATGTCTATTTGTAAATAATTTGAAATTTGTACAAGTAATGAGGTAATCATACATGATTAGACAAGCTAATAAACAGGATATTTCAAGGATAGCCGAGATTATTGTGTTTGGAAAAAGGGTTGCATATAGACCTATATTTGAAAATGATTATGTGTCATTTAACGAGTTGCAGGTTGTTCGTTTATATGAAGAATATAAAAATAATCCAGATAGATTAGATGGAATGCTATTATATGATGATGGAATTATCAAAGGGATAATAAACGGACATTCTATAGGTGATAAGACAATTGAGATTACGGATTTTTATGTTGAACCTTTTTTTGTAGGACAGGGGATAGGAACACTTTTAATAAAATATCTGATTCAGCAAGTAAGAAAAAAAGGAGTTCATAAAATAGTATTATGGGTTATAAAAGATAACATAAAAGCTAGAACGTTTTATGAAGATAATGGCTTTGTCAATAGTGGAAAAATGTGCATAATAGAAGGTACTACAAAAGAGGATTGTTGCTATGAGTATGTTCTTGAATAAGAGGATATATGTGTAGTGCCAAATTTGAGCTTGCAAAGAGCTTGATAACCCAGAAGTTGCTTAAGGAGATTTTATGGGAATTATTATATGTGGATTAAATGGTAGTGGAAAGAGTACATTGGGTAAAATTCTTGCAGAGAAGTTACATTTCCATTTTATTGATATTGAAAATTTGTATTTCCCTAAAACAAATTCTAATTATATATATGCTTCTCCACGTACCCGTGAGGATGTAGCGGAACGATTGCTCTGTGAGATACGAACACATGAAAACTTTATTCTTGCTTCTGTTAAAGGAGATTATGGAGAAGAGTTATATTCATTTTTTCAATGTGCCATATTGCTTGATGTTCCACGGGATATTAGATTGCAGCGAGTGAAAGATCGTTCTTTTCAGAAGTTCGGTAATAGAATGTTATCGGACGGGGATTTGTTTGAGCAGGAAGAAAAATTTTTTCGCTTTGTTGAATCCAGAAATGAAAGTACTGTTGAAGAATGGGTAAAGTCCTTGAAATGCCCGGTTATGCGGATTGATGGAACAAAGTCCATTGATGAGAATACGAACTTGATTATAACACTTATGCAGGGTAAAAATTTATTTGCTAAAGAAATGGGGAATAAAAAATGATTTGTAAAATAAGAAAATGGAAACTATCAGATGCAAAAGATTTGGCAATGGCTCTCTCCAACAGAAAGATACAAGATAATCTTCGGGACGGAATGCCTTATCCCTATACAGAGCAGGACGGAATAGATTATATTTCTTCTATGATTTCCGCAGATGAAAATGAAACTTTTGCTTTTGCTATTACAGTAGATGACAAGGCGGTGGGAAGCATTGGCGTTTTTCGACAGGACAATATTCATAGGCAGACTGCCGAGTTGGGATACTATATTGCCGAGAAATACTGGGGTAAAGGTTTAATGACTGAAGCGGTAACGCAAATGTGTGAATATGTTTTTGAAAAGAGTGATATTATCCGTATTTACGCAGAGCCATTTGCATACAATGCAGCGTCTTGTAGAGTGCTTGAAAAAGTGGGATTCCAGTATGAGGGTACATTGAGAAGCAATGCTGTAAAAAACGGTAAAGTTATCGACATGAAGATGTATTCTTTACTGAGAACGGAAATATAGCTTCACGTTTATAGTGTAGTGATGGTAGCGGAAAATTGTTCTTCCTTATTGATTATATATACATGGTGCTAGCACCATGTATTAAGGATAGATAAGGAGAAAAGAGGTATCGTCGTGTTACGCATTAGACGTTATGAGAGCTTTATTTTGCGTGAACTTACAACTATAAAATGAACGTAGGAGATATTCTGTACTTTTATCATTGAAAACGGCTTTTAATCCGTAACATTTCAAAAATAGGTTGCCAAATTACCGGGATTTGCTATAATAAATGCGTGGCAACATTTTGGCAACAGAAAATCAGCAAGCCATAATAAATGATGTAATTGATGTAAAAATGGGCGTGTATTCGCATAAAACCTAAACAAATACAGTTAATAATAATAAAGAACACGCCGAGTTCGAGTAACGGATAAAATCCCGGAAATGCTGATAAAATAGGCGTTTCCGGGATTGCTTTTTGCCTGTTGGCTCTAAAATGGCTCTAATTATTTGATGAATACTGGATTTGGGGCGGGTATCGTGATACCTGCAAACAAATTTAAAGAACTAATTGCCATTCATATATCTTCGTGTTACAATACATCTACGGAAAGTACCCATGACAGGGTGGTAGCCTCCCGAGTTTATGAAAACCGGCGTGCCGGAATACATAGGAAGGGAGGTGGTGCCGATGACAGCTTTTGAAATCATTTCGATTTTCATTGGAATATTAGCATTGCTGATGTCCTTTGGTAGCTTAATTGTTGCGTTGCTTGCCTTTCTCGATAAGAGAAACAACAAGCGAAAATAAAAATGCCTATCCTGTCTGATCCACAGGATAGGCGGTGTCCGTAAGGACAATCATTAACCTAAACTCGGAGCATCCACTTTGGAGTGGGTGCTTTCCCTTTGTATTGTTATAATACCATTGAATGTGAAATGTTTCAAGGGATTTCTGCTAAAATCTGTAGATATTGTTCAGTAAATTTTGATTTCCCCCTCATAATTATCGGCTCTTTCCAACAGGGGACCGGTTGCACCCATTGTAAAAGCTATATCACTGCTTCGGATAGACAATAGTTCCATTCCAATCTTCAGATTAAGAAAATCTAATATCTGCTGATTAAGCTGAATTACACCATTCTCTGAAATATTTACCCAACAGTATGACCGCCCTTTGTATTTGACAAATTCGCCCTCTGCGGTCTGATAATTCAGTAAAGCCGGATTATCAGTAAGAATGTGTCCTAACTTTGATGGTTCTAACAATCCTTTTCTTGTCACACAAAAGCCGCCAGTGACCCTGCTTCCAGTAAAAAGATAGACTTTTCTCTCTGCTGTGGCGTTGTACTCTGTAAGAGCCTGTGTTGGGAGATGGATTGTCAAGTCATCTCGTATCAGCGATTTTCCGAAAATAAATTTACCGCCTTTATTCATCTGTGGCATATATCATCAACTCCTTTTCTTAAAAGTGGAAGTCCACTATACCACAAGAAAATTCAAATGTCACTAAGGCTCTCTAAAGTGTGGCAAGTTATTTTTCGGCATAGCGAGAATGATTAGTTGTCGGGATATATTTTTTAGAGAGAGCCTGTTGCCTCTAATTGTTTTCGGAAGCGTTATTCTCCGAGTAGTAATGGAACGCTTTTACGATATAATCAGAAGCCCCCTCTCCATATTTGTTATCAGTCATGTTTTTGATATAATTGCTTGAATATGTGTCGATAAGAACATTGATATAGGGCTTATCGAGGGATACGCTGGTGCTATTTTCCTGTATAAGCCGCAATAGTTCGTGTACAATGGATTGTATTTTAGGGGAGGAAACATCTTCTGACAAATTAGTGGTTAGTCTGCCATACAGAATATCAGATTGTTTTCCAATTTCTTTCACTTCTTCCGTTAGTTGTGTTTCCATGAGTTCAGAGAAATGCTCTAAATTATGTTTCATGGCTTCGGTGTATTTTTCAATACTGCCGAATTGGTGAATAGCAAGTTTAGCTACCTCTGCTTCATCATCTTTAATTTTTTGAATAAACATATCAAAATTTTCAATACTTCCCCAGTGCTTGATAACATCATCAGTGCTGTTATTTTTAAAATCCTCTAATGCGGTGATGTAATCAGACAGGTCAAATTCTTTAAAACTCATACATTGCTCTCCTTTCTCTAAGCGGCTAAGAAGCTGTATAAGTTTGTCTGTCCGATTGCGCTTCAGCAAAAGCAACTCTTTTTGCCTTTTGAAAGCCTTAATTTTGTCAAAGTCGGGTTTTTGCAGAATTTCTTTAATCTCTTTCAGCTTAAATCCCAATTCCTTAAAAAATAGGATTTGTTGTAGCTTTTGCAAGGCTTCATCATCATATAGGCGATAGCCGGATTCGGTCAATTCGCTTGGCTTTAACAATCCAATTTCGTCATAATATTGTAGTGTTCGGGTGCTTATGCCTGTTAATTCTGCAACTTGGCTTATGGTTCGCATTCTTATCAGCTCCTTAAATTTGTGAAGAAGCAAGACAGAGATTGCCGGCTTATTTCTATTCTGCTCCTATGAGAAAAGAATACAGTATCACGTTACGTGGAAGTCAATACTTTTTGCTCAAAATTTTTATCACTCATTTTCGGGATATATTTTTACAGATATACCTCTAACGCCCTTTTTGACAATCTTACTGTCATCAAGAATACTCTGTTTAACAGCGTCTAAATCCTTTGATAGTGCTTCAATCGCCCGTTGGTGTTCTTCCTCTGACGAGAAGCGTTCCGTATCATTTAAAAGGTTCTCCTGCAATTCCCTTGCTTTCATGTATACGCCCAATTTATGGTTGAGCAAAGAGTTCTGAAAGGATATTTTGATTGTGGCGGGATTGAAACTTCCGTCCTCGTATCTCTCTGCTTCAAATTTCATATCTAATTGTTCGTCCATTTTCAAAATTAAAGACAATACATCTGACACTGTTTCTATATCAAAATCCATGAAAACATTGATACTGATACCCAAAGCATTTGCAATTTTCAGCAGTTGGTCGGGCTTGGGATTGCGGATGCCGTATTCATATTTTTTTATTGTGGCTGAATTGATGCCGGAAAGCTGACCGAGCGTTTCCTGTGATATGCCGCGCAAATTCCGAAAGTGTTTAATCTTTTCCCCGGTAGTCATGCCAATACCTCCGATTATTGTGATTTTCGTTAGTGCTTAGTTCAATTCTATCACACTAGGACACATTTGTGTATAAAAATTTAAAATAAATACTTGACGTTCACAAAAGTGTACCGTATAATAAAAACACAAAGATCACATATGTGTACCTAAAGTAAAAAAGGAAAGGACAGGACTATATGGAGAATGGAAAGAAAATGTATGTAACGGCAGAGGAAGCGGCTGAAATGCTTGGTGTATCAACGGGTTATGCCTACAAGATTATCCGGGGGCTGAATGAGGAACTGAAAGCAAAGGGCTATCGGACAATCTGCGGTAAAGTCCCGACAAAATACTTTGAAGAAAAATTCTACGGTCTGACCGTAGCCATGTAGGAAAGGAGAGATTTTATGTCAGCGACAAGGGACGGAAAGATGTGGCGTTGCCAGTTCTATTATAAGGACTGGCAGGGCGTAAGCCACAAAAAGAACAAGCGGGGATTTAAGACAAAAGCGGAAGCGGAACAGTGGGAGCGTGACTTTTTGCAACAGCAGCAGAGAAATTTAGACATCAATTTTGAAAACTTTGTACAGATCTATTATGAGGATATGGAACACCGTCTGCGTGAAAATACCATGCGTACAAAGAAATTCATTATTGATTTGAAAATCATTCCGTATTTCAAGAAAAAGAACATGAATGAGATTAAGGCTTCCGACATTCGGGCGTGGCAAAATGCACTGATGAAAAAGGGATATTCGGAAACGTATCTGAAAACGGTCAATAATCAGTTGTCGGCAATCTTCAATTATGCGGTTCGGTACTATGACTTGAAAGACAATCCTTGCAGGAAAGCCGGGAGTATCGGAAAGAGCCACGCCGGGGAAAAAGAGTTTTGGACGAAGCAGGAGTTTAAGCAGTTTCTTGTGACTGTGGAGAACAAGCCGGAAACAAAAATGGCGTTCCTGCTCCTTTACTGGACGGGCATGAGGATTGGGGAATTACTTGCTATAACCTATAATGATATTGACTTGGAGAAGCGTACCATTTCCGTAAACAAATCTTATCAGCGGATAGAGGGCAGGGATATTATCACACCGCCCAAAACGCCAAAGAGCAAGCGTATCATAACGATACCGCCGTTTCTGACAGAGGAATTAAGAGAGTATATTTCGCACTTATACGGAATTATGGCAGATGAAAGAATGTTCCGTTTTACAAAATCCTATATGGAGCATGAGATTATCAGAGGTATCAAGGCTTCGGGAGTGAAAAGAATACGCTTGCATGATATTCGTCATTCCCACGCTTCGTTGCTCGTGGAAATGGGTTTTACGCCATTAGCGATTGCGGAACGGCTGGGGCATGAGAAAATCGAAACAACATTAAATACTTATTCACATTTATATCCCAATAAGCAGGGAGAACTTGCAGATAAATTGGAGATTGAGAACAGCAGGGAGGAAGAAGAATGAGTGGAGTGCATAAATACCCGACAATCAGCTTTCGTATTTCCCCCAGAGAGAGGGAAGAAATCGAAGCGAAGATTTTAGCAAGCGGACTTTCTAAGAAAGATTATTTTGTCCGTTCCTGTATTTATAACCGGGTGTGCGTGGTCGGTAAAAAAGAACTGGTTTATCAGTTAGTAGAGGAACTAAAGATAATGCAGACAAATATCCGGGAAGTGACGGAACAGTTTGAAAAGGCAGATGTTGATTTAATGCCGGAGGGATTGGAAGATATGCGGAATGACTGTCTTGATATGCTGAAAGCTATCTTGTGGGTATTGGACGGAGCAAAATATCTGTGGCAGGGAAACGTCAATAGAGAAGAAAAAAGCCCCGACAGCGGCAACTGTTAGGGCTGTGATAACTGGAAAACCTCTGTTATCAACCTCACAATACAAGTATAGCAGAGGTTTCTTCCAGTGACAACGATTTTTCAGAAATGGAGGGCATTTATGGAAGAAACAAAAACAGAATTACAGTTAATTAAATTGTCAGAAATACAGTCGCAGGAAGTTTCTTGGCTGTGGTTTCCGTTTATTCCTCATGGCAAGCTGACAATCGTACAAGGCGATCCGGGGGACGGAAAGACAACATTTATATTGAACATAGCGGCGAAGCTGTCTAAGGGAGAGAGTTTAGACAGTGGAATGAGTTTTACAGAGCCTTTGAATGTCATCTATCAGAGTGCGGAGGATGGTCTTGCCGATACGGTAAAGCCCCGATTGGAACAGGCAAAGGCAGACTGTGAAAAAATCTCGGTTATTGATGAAAAGATAAAATCACTTTCTATGATAGATGTACGGCTGGAAGAAGCCGTTATAAAGACAGGCGCAAAGCTGCTGATTTTAGACCCAATACAAGCCTATTTGGGCGGCGGTATGGATTATGAACAAATCCAACAAGTTGGATTGGCAAACGAAGCAAGGGATATGACGAAGAAATTAGCGGCACTGGCAGAGAAATACCAGTGTGCGATTGTCCTTGAAGCCGATTGGAACAATCGGCTTGGGCATAATGAACAATGCGAACAAAGTTCGCATCAGCGGCAGGAAATAAGGCGGCATACAGGGGCATGGGTTCGATTGATTTCTTTGCAGTTGCTAGAAGTGTTTTGTTGGTCGGCAGGGTTGAGGGAGAAGAAAATATAAGGGCTGTGGTGCAGATTAAAAACAACCTTGCGGCGTTCGGACACCCGAAAGCATTTGCACTGTCGGAGGACGGTTTTGAGTGGCTAGGAGATTATGAGATTACCGCTGATGAAGTCTTAGGCGGCATTGCTCCAAAAGCAAATAAAATGGAACAGGCGAAGCGTTTGCTTCGGGAACTGGCAGAAACAAATAACGCCATACAAAGCAATGAGATTTTCAATCTTGCAGACGAACAGGGCATATCGAAGCGGACACTGGAAAATGCGAAGAAAGAGTTGAGTGTCCGGGCGAAGCGGATAAACAACACATGGTATTGGGAACTGGATAAAATCAGACAGTGACGGAGAAAGGTAACAGCGCAACAATGCAGGGTATTAGAATTTTGCAGTCTTGGAATTGCGCTCTTGAAGATTGCAAGGTTGCAAAAATTATAGACATTGCAATGTTGCGCTGTTGGGAGGAAGCCGGGAAGCGGCGGTATCAAGGCGGCGAGAAGCCGCCCCGTCCGATAGGACGGAAAAGCCCCCGGCAGGGCGCAAAACCCGCTTGCGGGTTGCATTTTTGTTGGCGTAGCTGACAAAAGTGCTTTTGCTTTACTTTCGCAGAAAGTAACAAAGGCTATGCGCCGTATCCGGCGCTCATTACCCGACAGGGAGAAAGGGAAATTGATTGAAGCGGACTATCAGCGTTATGACAGGGAAAGGCTCTGTCAACCATAACAGCAGAAAATTCCATGCAAAGAATACTGCCCCGGAGCGGAGCTGTCTGAATGTGGAATACTGCAATGAAAATATCAAGGACGTATACCATGAATTATTTGATGAAGCACTTGCCCGGTACAATGAGAAGCAGACCAGAAGTGACCGCCGGATTGATGATTATTATGAGAAAATCTGTTCCGGCAAGCAGGAAAAGCCGTTCCATGAGATTATTTTGCAGATAGGCAACAAGGACGATATGGGAGCAAAGACAGAGGACGGACAGCTTGCGGCAAAAATACTTGATGAATATATGCAGGACTTCCAACGGCGCAATCCTACATTAAGAGTGTTTTCGGCGCATCTCCACATGGACGAAGCCACGCCACATCTGCATATAGATTTTATACCCTATACGACTGGAAGCAAGCGGGGGCTTGAAACAAGGGTATCATTAAAAAAGGCACTTGCGGAACTTGGATTTAAGGGTGGCACAAGGAGCGGAACGGAGCGTAACCAGTGGGTAGCGGCAGAGAAAGAACGGCTTGCGGAAATTATGCTACAGCATGGTATTGAGTGGGAGAAAAAGGGTACACATGAGAAGCATTTATCGGTTTTGGATTTTGAAAAGCAGGAGCGGCAAAAAGAGGTTGCGGAACTGGAACAGACAATCTCCGGCAGTAAAGAGGAATTATCTGATATTCTTCATCAGCAGATAGCGGCAGGGCAGGAAACGGAACAGATACGCAAAGAGGGCGAAGCGATCCGGCAGGAAGTATCGGAAATTACCGCAACAAATCATCTGCTGAAAGAGCAGACGGAAACGCTGACGGAGGATAAAGAAAAGCTGTTATCGGAAAATGAAAAGTTGGAGAAACAGCAGAAAAAGTTACAGCAGGACATTAACAAAATGGTACAGTCAAAAGAAGTCATGGAGCGCAATATACACGCTTATGATGAAGATGTGAAATGGCAGTTGGCAGAGCCGGGAGCATTAATGAGCGCAAAGAATTATAGGGATAAAAAAGCACTTCCGCTTGTAGAGAAATTGAAAGAAGTGGTAAAAAATCTGACTATCAAATGCGTACAGCTTACGGAGCAGGGCAAGAAGCTGACCGCCAAAGTGGACGGACAACAGAAACAGATTAGCCGCTTGACGGATAAGGTCATGGAGCAGAGCGACACCATAGACCGATTGCAGGAAAAAGCGACTGATTTAGGGCGTTTGGAGCGTCATTTAGGCAGAGAACAGGTGCAGTTGATAGTGGAACGGTCAAAGGCGTTAGAACAGGCAGAAAAGGCAAATAAACGCCCGAAACGTGCCTTTGAAATGAGCCGATAGGAAAGGGGATTGATAGGATATGACGGATATGGAAAAGAAAGTGATGATACGGCTGTGCGCTAAAATCGTGGCAGAAACAGACCTTTACGAAACGGACAGGGAAGTGCAAAATCTGATAGACTGGGTATGCCTTTCGGAGCAGATAAAGGAAAACAATAATACAATTCGCAATCTGACCGGGGAGTATAAAAAGATAGAGCCGGATTGCCGGGAGGGAGTGAGTGCAAAGAATTATCGGGATAAAAAGGCGCTTCCGCTTGTGGAGAAATTGAAAGAGGTGATAAAAAATCTGACTATCAAATGCGTACAGCTTACAGAGCAGGGTAGGAAGCTGACCGCCAAAGTGGACGGACAACAAAAGCAGATTAGCTGCTTGACGGACAAGGTTATGGAACAGAGCGACACCATAGACCGATTGCAAGAAAAAGCAGTTGATTTGGGGCGATTAGAGCGTCATTTAGGCAGGGAACAAGTACAGTCGATAGTAGAACGGTCAAAGGCATTAGAACAGGCAGAAAGGGTAAATAAACGCCCGAAACGTGCCTATGAAGTGAGCCGATAGGAAAGGGGATTGATAGGATATGACGGACATGGAGAAAAAAGTTATGATACGGCTGTGCGCTAAAATCGTAGCAGAAACAGACCTTTACGAAACAGATGAGGGAGTGCGGGCACAGCTGGAGCGCATGAAAGAACTGTGCAAAGAACGAAATAATCTGTATGAAAAACAGAACGATTTAAAAGGACAGAAATACAAAATAGAAAAATCGTTGGAACGATAAGAAATGTGGGGCGTGGCGGTTGCTATGCCCTAAATTTTATAATGGCAAACAGAGAATGGAAGTAGTATAATCAAATGGAGAGATCAGGAGCGAGGGGATAACGTGAATAAGAAGACAGAAGAATCAAGAATTGCATACAATAAAATAGCATCTGAATATGATGCGTCAAGGGAAGGACAATATACAAGATTTCATATTATGGAACTATCTAACACTATAGATTTGCATGAGGGTAATGTTGTCCTTGATGTTGCATGTGGAAATGGAACTCTGTTGCGGGAATTATCGAAAAAAGCAAAAATCCAAGCAAATGGAATAGATATATCTGAGAACATGATTTGTTCTGCAAAGATGCGATATCCTAATATGAGTTTTGAGGTCAAACCATGCTATCCGCTTGAATGGAGTAATGAAAGTATTGATATTATAACTGTATGTTGTGCGTTTCATCATTTTGACAATCCGCAAGGTTTTGTTAACGAGTGCAAAAGAGTTTTAAAGAAAAACGGTACAGTGTATATAGCTGATCCTAATTTTGGAGCAGTAGTCAGATTTATAGCAAATAAATTATGGTTTCCCTTTTCAAAAAGTGGAGATGTAAGAATATACAGCAAAAAAGAGTTAGAGGAAATCTTTTACAATTGTAGATTTAAAACAGTGCAGGTTTATAGGAAAGGAAAAGGGGTGTTTCTTAAAGCTGAAAAATGAGCATCAAATTTTCGTCTGTAAGAAAGGCAGAATATTTTTCCTTAGTAATGATTTGAACATGGTGCTAGCACCATGTAAGTTAATTCGGATAAGGAAAATGTGATAATGTGGCAGTTCACACTATTAAGCGAATTGCCACATTTTTATAGCAAAATAAGCGGTTATGTGGTAATATATAGGGGCAAAGATAAAAACACAACGCAAGGTAATCTTGCAGAACTGGTAGGTAGTCCAGTCGCACCATTTGAGTGTAAGTAGCCCTCCCTCCTTAGGGTCGTCCGTTCTTTGTTCATTACAATTATTTGCGCGAGTAATGAGGAAAATGCCCTGCTTGCAGGAGCATTTGACGAATACCGCGACAGCCGTAAGGCATTAAGGAGGAATTGTCATGGACAAAGTATCGGGTAGACTGACAGTATTTTTTGAGGAACCCTTTTGGGTGGGAGTGTTTGAACGTGTATCAGAGGGAAAGTTATCCGTGTGTAAGGTTACGTTTGGGGCAGAACCAAAAGACTATGAGGTTTATGATTTTGTTTTGAAGAATTACTATCGGCTGCGATTTAGTCCGGCTGTGGCAACTGATGTAAAAGAAGTAGGTCGCAATCCTAAACGGGTACAGCGTGAAGTGCGGAAACAGGTACAAAATACCGGGATAGGAACAAAATCACAACAGGCTTTGAAATTGCAGCAGGAACAGTTGAAAACGGAACGAAAGATTGTGAGTCGGGAGCAGAAGGAAGCAGAAAAACAGCGGCAGTTTGAACTGAAACGGCAGAAAAGGAAAGAAAAACATGGGGCAGGTAATATTGCCCTAATTGCACTAGATTTATAATTGGAAAGTGAGGAAAGTGGAAATGCCATATATTACGGTCGAAAGTGGAGCGTTATCAGACGAGCAAAAAGAGCTGCTGATTAAGCGATTGACAGAAGTTTCTTCTGAGATTATGAAAGTACCGCAGGAGTTTTTTGTTACCACAATTAAAGAGGTATCTGATAAAAATTTCGGTATAGGTGGCAAAACGATTGATATAGTCAAGGAAGAATATATAAAGAAACATCAATAGTTTACGGTATGTGAAATGAGAGGAATTGAGTATTATGAATGACCAAACGCAGGAAATGAGAGAATATATTAAATTTTGGACAAAATTTTCTCAAAAAGCAGAAGAAATTCTGCATGAATACAATAACTTGTAATGCAAAATAAGAAGAAAGCTAGCACAGAAGCACAACAGATATTTATGGCTCAGGGAATTGCCGGAATTATGGAATTTACCAGAAATATGGTGTTGAAAAATATTTAAAAGATGATCCAGAAACAAAATTTGTAAATTTATCATAAGTTATGTAGTATTGGCATAAAATTTTAATGGAAAGTTTTATTGACTTTTCTCTTTGTGCTTGTTAGAATGTAGGTACAAAGAAAGTTTACCACTGACCGATATGTGGTATATAAATGGTCGGGTTGAAAGTTTACCGCTGACCAATATGCGGTATATAAGTGGTTGGGTTGAAAGTATAGTCCTTCGCCGCAAGGTGGGGGACTTTTTCCGTAGTGAGGTTGGAACGAATGAAGAAAACAGGGTTTTATATTATAAAAGACAAGTTTTTTGAGGATATGTCTGATCCATATCTCAAAGGCAATAAGGCAGGAAATAGACCACACTATTATTGCTTTGAAGATACAAGCAGAGGAATTTATTGGATGATACCCTTGTCCAGCCAGATTGATAAATATAAGCGAATTGTAGAGAAGAAAGAGAAAGCAGGAAAGCCCTGTGATATTATCCATATTGTGAAATTGGATGATAGCAGGCAAAGTGCGTTTTTGATACAGGATATGTTTCCAATAACAGATGAGTACATAGAGCGAGAATATACCATAGCCGGAAATCATTTGATGCTGACAAGTGAGCATACTGCTAAAGAGATTGAACAGAAAGCAAAAAAGGTTATGGGTATGCTGAAGCATGGTGTAAAATTTATGCCAACGCAGCCGAATGTGATAGCCATATTAGAAAAGTTGAAGCAGAGCAAATAGTTGTTCTTTAGGGGCGTTAATTACATGGTGCTAGCACCATGTAGATATGGCAGTCAAGGAGAAAATCTGTGATACCCGTATGATACCTGTTTGCTCTGAAACTGTAAATAAGACATAAAATATAGATATTATGACGATTAAAACCCTTAAAAAGCAATCGAATATTTAACAATTATGTTATGGTTATAGGGAGTTCGAGTGATGAAACGGGCTTTTAGAACCTAGTGTTTATGCGGTTTCCAAACAAATTTGTTTAGGCGTTGACATTGCCTGTGAAGAAAGTGTTTCCGGCACACCATTCACTGGATATAGAACCGGAAATCTTAATCCGTATGCGGGAAGCGTTTAGAAATCTCAAGGCAGACGGAAAACTTCATCATGGAAGTGGAACATTTAATTATGGGGATTGGGGAGTATGGTTATAGGAAGTAGGCTGTGGCATAAATAATGTTTCTTTTGGTGATGATTGACACATGGTGCTAGCACCATGTTAGTTAGAGCAGATAAGGGAAATGATAATATGGCAATTTGCAGTTATAGGCGGATTGCCATATTTTTGTGGAAAAATGGGCGTTTATGTGGTAATATATGCTTATTGGACTACTAATGTCCAATAAGATATAGGGGCAAAGATAAAAACACAACGCAAGACAATCTTGCAGAACTGGTAGGTAGTCCAGTCGCACCGATTTGGTGTAAGTAGCCCTCCCTCCTTAGGGTCGTCCGTTCTTTGTTCATTACAATTATTTTAAGGAGGAATTGTCATGGATAAAGTATCAGGAAAGTTGACAGTATTTTTTGAAGAACCCTTTTGGGTGGGAGTGTTTGAACGTGTATCAGACGGAAAGTTATCTGTGTGTAAGGTTACGTTTGGCGCAGAACCAAAAGACTATGAGGTATATGACTTCGTTCTGAAAAATTACTATCGGTTACGATTTAGTCCGACTGTGGCAACGGATGTAAAAGAAGCTGGTCGCAATCCTAAACGGGTACAACGTGAAGTACGGAAACAGGTACAGAATACCGGGATAGGTACAAAATCGCAACAGGCTTTGAAATTACAACAGGAGCAGTTGAAAACTGAACGTAAGATTGTGAGCCGGGAACAGCGGGAAGCGGAGAAACAGCGGCAGTTCGAACTGAAACAGCAGAAAAGGAAAGAAAAGCGTAGGGGCAGGTAATACCTGCTCTAGCTATTTTGAATTAATTGTAAATGGTTTTGGAGGAATGGAATTATTCGATTCAGTGCTTTATGAAGTGCTGATGATATAGGGGAGAATATTTATGGCAAGAAAAAAGATTAAAGAGGTTGAGGCAACAGCGAAAACTTCACAAATAATAGAGATAAAAGAAAATTTTGCTTATAGATTCGGATATGAAATGCAGAAAGAGAGTTTAAAAGCGTTTAAAAACCGTACTTTATCAGCTATTGTAAGTGTTATAGGAAATGATAGGTATGATATAAATTATTATTCAAGAGAAATTTTTGATTTGGTTGCTTATCCATTTGTTGATAAGATAAATTTGTCTTTTGTTAATTCTGATTTGAATGCGGTGTTAAAAGCAATAGATATTGAGGAAAGCAAATCTAATCTGTATATTTGGTTACAAATTTTGGAGTTGATTGCCAATAGTTGTTATTCATCTGATGATAATAGCAAACAAATCTGGTTTGTCAGAGATATTGCATCTGCTTTAAAACTATCAGGAGTCAATGCAGTTATTTGCAGTACATCATCAGGATATAAATTCTATCCTGCAAGTGAAAGATTTTTGGATGAAAAGTTAGTAATTGATATTTTAAATTGGTTAAGTAAGTATGATAAAGCGAAAGAACAATTTGAAAAGGCATTGCAACTTACACTTAAGGGACAAAATTGCAGACAGGTAGTTGATTGCTTAAGATTGTCATTAGAATTGTTTTTGAAACAATACTTGAATAATAGCAAGTCTTTGGAGAATCAGCATGATATATTGGGGAAAAAATTATCAGAAAAGAATATTTCTGTGGAAGTAAGAAATATGTTCATAAAACTATTGGATTATTATGAAAAATACAATAATGAACATGCAAAACATGATGATTCTACTAACGAAGAAGAATTAGATTTTTTGATATATTTAACTGGAAATTTTTTGAGGCTTCTTATAAAGATAAAGTAAGAAAGGAAAGTATAAGGGCAGTTTAAATTTGGGTTGGCATTTCTTGATAAAGTATGTAGAGATATTGTTATGTCTTAGTTGCTTAATTTATAGGGGCTTGAAACAAAAAAGATGATGACGGATAATTCCCTGTATATATTATAAAAATTTTCTTGTTGTATGAAGCAAGAAATTACATATCGTCTTATTGGTACAGCATTACATTACCTTAGCACAATGTAGAAGGGTATCAAAAGGAACAGAAGATAGGAGGGGTGAGGTGTTAGATTCGCTGTATATGTTTAGAAGTCTGGTTGATTATAAATTTGTCGGAAAAGATCGAGTAAAAAAAACAAAATGAACTTTTGAGGGATATAGGCATAGATATAGATTTTTCAAATGCTATTTCAAATGGGATACGAAATAAATGTCGAGAATTAGGGATGAATGGGTGGGTTATTTCTCCCTTTTGGGAACCTAATAATGATGAAACTTGGTATGAAACATGGTATCAATTACTGAAAAGTGGGAAAGGAGAGAAGATAAAAGATTTTTTTGTCTATAATAACTATCAGTTATTAAATTATATAAGGGGATATACAAGATTTGAAGTAGAGAAATATAACTGGTGGACGGAAGCTGAAAATTTATTTGATAAGAAATTGTATTTTAGCTGTGCTTTGGTTTTGTCGGCATTATTAGAAAGAGAAATTAGAAAATGTCCAATTGACAATTGGAGGAATAAAACTACACGATATTTTAAAGATTCAATTTCAGATAAAATAACTCAAATTTACTGCGACGATAGAATAGAGCCTATTAGTAGATATATAGATACGTTACTGCTAATCCCATCTTTAGATGGATTTATAGAATCTTTTTATAATAGTGGTTATACTTTTGATAAAGGAATAGAACCACAGTTTATGGAAAGAAATTGGCTTATGCATGGAATGACAGATAGAGAGGTTTCAGAGGAAGATTGCATTAAACTTTTCAATGTAAATGGCAGTTTATGTTATGTACTTCATGCCTTGTTTGGAACTGATTATGGGCAATAAAGTTGGCTCTATTTTGGCTCTAAAAATTCGGACTGACACAAAAACGAGAGCAATTTTTAAATAATACGGATAATAAATGCTTGAAAAATGATGAAAAAGTAGCCAGTTCAAGCTATCCGCCGAGGAGTTCGAGTAACGATTATTTTGTATGTAGTGTCTTAAATGACAGTTAGTTTATATAATTGTCTGCTATGATTTAGGTGATTCCTATTTTGCAAAATTGGAGAGAAATTTTGTACCCAATCGAAAGGGAGAAATCTGTATGGGATTAATTGAAATAGCCAGTAACAAATCTGTTTGGCGTGGGATGGATTATTATAATGACAAAAAAGTCGTTTCATGGAAAACTCTCAAAAATGGTGTTTATGAGGGAATGGTTTCTGGTAGTGAAGGTAATACGTATACAGTACATATAGATACAGAACATCCAAGGAAATCTTTTTGCAATTGTCCCTTCGCGGATGCTAGGCGTGTTGTGTGCAAGCATATGATAGCGCTGTATTTTACAGCAGAGCCTAAAGTGTCAAAAGA
This sequence comes from bacterium 0.1xD8-71, assembly GCA_003612405.1. Taxonomy (GTDB): domain Bacteria; phylum Bacillota; class Clostridia; order Lachnospirales; family Lachnospiraceae; genus UBA3282. Next base: position 11,527 of record RAYR01000014.1, on the reverse strand, counting down.
TTTCCTAAAGGAAGTGGAAAAGTGGGAGACTGAGGAGGAAGAACGAGAGCGCCAACATTATGAAGACATGAGAAAGTATGTAAAAAGTCTTTCCAAAACGGAACTTCAGGAACAATTGCTTGATGCGATGGTGCAGCTTGAGGAAAGAAGAAATTATTGGTAGCGGTTAAAGAAACTGGTAGAGAATTACTGTTCAATGTATGAGACAAGAACGAAACTGTATATAATAAAATATGGCTATAGAAAGCAGGTAGAAGGTATGCCAGAACATCAGACAATAGAATACAAAGAATCATGGCATGATGATTTTTTAGAGTGGATTTGCGGATATGCAAATGCATATGGCGGAACGCTTTATATTGGTAAGAATGACAATGGAGATGTTGTCGGACTCAGCGATAAAGATGGGAAAAAGCTATTGGAATCTATTCCAAATAAGATTACAGATACAATGGGTATTGTAGCAGATGTCAATTTGCTATACGAAAATGACTTGCAATACATTGAGATTATTGTAGACAAGTACCCGTCCCTTATCAGCTATCATGGTAAATATTTTTATCGTTCCGGTAGCACGATGAGAACAATAACGGGAAAAGAACTGGATAAAGCTATCTTAAAATCACAGGGAAGAACATGGGACGGTATGCCGATACCCAAATTACAGGTGACGGATTTAAGGAGAGAGGCGATTGAGCTATTTAAGGAAAAGGCTTTGAGAAGGCACAGGCTGACGGAGGAAGAAACAAGAGTTGATGATACCATACTGATGGAGAACCTTCATCTGATTGATGAAGAAGGGTATTTAATTAGAGCGGCAATGCTTGCCTTTTATAAAGATCCAGAGAAATGGGTTACAGGTTCTTATATCAAGATTGGTTATTTTGGTGATTCCGATTCTGATTTGAAATATCAGGATGAGGTGCATGGCTCCCTGATTGAACAGATTGATAAGACAGTTGATTTGGTTTATACGAAATATTTGAAAGCGTTGATTTATTATGATGGGATTCAGAGGATTGAGCAGTTTATGTTTCCGCAGGAGGCATTCCGTGAGATATTGCTGAATGCGGTGGTTCACAAGGATTATAGCGCATGCAATCCTATCCAGATTAGTGTATATGAGGATAAAATATATATCTGGAATGATGGAGAGATGCCGTCTGAGCTGGATTCAACGGAGAAACTGTTTGAAAAGCATTCTTCCAAACCGTATAATCCCAAGTTGGCAAATGTTTTCTTTAAAAGTGGTATGATAGAGGCATGGGGCAGAGGATTTGACAAAATCAAGGAGGCTTGTGCAAAGTACGATGGACGCCTGCCCGAATACAATATCAGTGCATCTGGAATTATGGTGCTGTGTAAGGCATGTGATAAGTATTTGGAATTACTGCATGATGAACTACATCTTGTTCAAAATGAACAAGATGATGAACAGGATATAGTTAAAGCTATTATTACTTTTTGTGCAGAACCTAAATCAGCAAAAGAAATCGTAGAAAAATTTGCTTTTCCCAATAGACTGTACCTTAAAAGGCATTTTCTTGATGAAATGTTAATGAAAAGAAAATTGAAGATGACATTGCCTGATAAACCATCAAGCAGAAATCAAAAGTATTATTCGTAAGAAATTATCTTGTTCATTATCCTGTTCAAAATGAACAAGATGATGAACAGGATATAAATTTAAGGAAAATGGAAATTCGATACACGCGTGTAGCGAATTGGATAGAGTGGGGAATAAGTATGATAGAACATCGATTGAAAGAATTATGGAGCAGTAAAAGCTAACGTGACTAATCATGACTAAAATGGTTATGATGCGGTCATGATGCAAAGGAAAACGTGAATTGGCTACACAGTGTGTAGCCAATTGTTATAACATGGATTTCTTTAAAAAGTTGTGACACATCACGAAAATGCTCCATATAATGGAGAACCGGAAATAGTATCAATACGGAAAAGGCAGAATCATTAGGATTTCGATTTTCAGTACTTGGAGATTGGATATATGAACTTATAGATTATTATATTCAGTTAGTCAATTTACAATAGAATGTTCTGTCAGTTTTTCTTTAGTGATATGAAAGACATGGTGCTAGCACCATGTAATAAGAATGATTAAGGGAAAAGTGGGTTTTGGGTATGCAACATTTCAAAAAGGTGGTGCTAATTTCCGGGATTGCTTTATGCCTGTTGGCTCTAAAATGGCTCTATTTATAAAAAAGTACAATTGCTTAGAAGGAATATATGAAACGTGATGAGATAATTGAGAGTAATAAAACATATTGGAATGATCATGCTGATTTGTGGTTTGGAACAACGGCACTTCCGGTGTATGGGGTACGATTTCCAACAGAAGATGACTTACATTTATTCAGTGATGTTGCTGGAAAGAAAATGTTGGAGATATGCTGTGGCAGTGGACATTCCTTGAAGTATAATGCTGAAAAAGGGGCAGGGGAGTTATGGGGGGTTGATCTGTCCCAAAAGCAGCTTGACAATGCAGCAAAACTTTTAAGGGACAGTGGATATTCGGCAAAGTTATTGTGCTCAAAGATGGAGGATGAACTTGATGTGCCTAAAGGGTATTTTGATTATGTATATTCCATATACGGCATTGGTTGGACAACCGATTTACAGGGAACATTTGATAAGATTGCTTCTTACTTGAAGAAGGATGGCATTTTTATATTTAGTTGGCATCATACATTGAATTATTGTGTCGCATGGTCATGTGATGAACGTAAAGATGTTTTTGAAGATGAAAAGTTGGTAATGATGAAGAGTTACTTTGACGAATCATACTTCAAAATGCCTGTGCATGATAGTGAAATTATTTTATGTAACAGGAAGATATCAACATATATTAATGCATTGGCAAAAGCAGGATTTATAGTAGAGCAATTAGTGGAAGAGTCAGATAATAAATCATTAAATGCTATGGGAGATGTTGACCCTAAAACAAAGAAGGCTAAAATGCTACCTATTTCGTTCTGTATTAAGGCAAGAAAACTTTAAGTTAGCATTAGAACAGGCAGAAAAGGCAGAAACAGAAGATTGAAAAGTCGTTATAACAATAAAAAATATGCAGCAAATCATTTTATTCGCCCCATATATTTATGGTAGATGGAGTAGGGAAGTGATATGATAAAACATGCTAACTGGAATTTATATAGAATGAAAACGGAAGAACTTACCCCATGTATTTGGGTTGTAAGTAATATACAGGAAAGGCGAGAAAATATATGGATAAGTTGCTCGGTAAAATGGAAAATATTGTTCGTAATGACAAAGATACAGATAAGCCGTCTATAAAAAATTCAATAATAGAGAATACAGACAGAATTAGAAGAAATTACGAATTGATACGGTTAGAAAAAATTAGCTATTGCAATATGATAAATGTGATTTGGAATACATTGATGTAAGTAAAACAACAACAGAAGTCTTGAAAGGAATAGGAATAAAATGAGCTTATGGGAATTATTTCTTGCCCTAATTATATATATGCTTCTCCACGTACCCGTGAAGATGTAGCGGAGCGTTTGCTTTGTGAGATACGAACACATGAAAACTTTATTCGTACTTCTGTTAAAGGAGATTATGGGGAAGATATACATTCATTTTTTCAGTATGCCATATTGCCTGATGTTCCACGGGATATTAGACTGCAACGAGTTAAAGAGCGTTCTTTTCAGAAGTTTGGTAGTAGAATGTTATCAGGCGGGGATTTGTTTGAGCAGGAAGAAAAATTTTCCGCGTTGTAGAATCCAGAAATGAGAACACAGACTTGATTATAGAACTTATGCAGAATAAAAATTCGTTTGCAAAAGAAATGGGGAATGGAAAATGATTTGTAAAATAAGAAAATGGAAATTATCAGATGCAAAAGATTTGGCAATAGCTCTCTCCAATAGAAAGATACAAGATAATCTTCGGGATGGATTGCCCTATCCCTATACAGAGCAGGACGGAATGTATTATATTTCTTCCATGATTTCCGCAGATGAAAATGAAACTTTGAACCGTTTGCATACAATGCAGCGTCTTGCAGAGTGCTTGAAAAAGTAGGATTCCAGTATGAGGGTACATTGAGAAGCAATGCTGTTAAGAATGGTAAAGTTATTGATATGAAGATGTATTCTTTACTGAGAACGGAAATTTAACTTTGCAACAGTACAGCAACCTGCAATATCATTTTTATGCGGTCATCCTCATCAAGCCAAAGAAATGTAAGCATAATATCCCCGGTAAAACCGGGGATAACACCCATAAAATGGATATAATTGACCTCCAGTATCTTTGCCATTTCCATTTAAAGTGTTGTTTTGGGGCAACATGATAGATAGTCTCATTCTGTGCGATACGAACATCAGCGTTCGTTCCGCATATCCCAATTTTAAGCCCGATTCACGCTGTGTCAAGCCCCGGAAGGTGCGTATTTTCTTTATCCGTTCTCCTAATACCATAAGCATGTGTCATTTCTGAAAATCAGAATGATTGTTTTGAAGCTGTCATGTTACATCTGCTCCACAATTCGTCTTTATATGAAAATACATCTTTATCCATATTTCTTTCAACAAAGCCGACTTTTTCATAACATTGTTTCGCTAATGCGTTTTCATTGAAAACATTGAGTTGAACCGCTTTTACGCCGGTTATCTGAAAGGCATATTGCAGAGCCAGATTCAGCATTTCTTTTCCGTAACCTTTCCCACGTTTTGTTTTATCAACAATTACGAATTTAAGGAAACCAGTATTATCCTCTGTATTGACAGAATAACAGAAGAAGCCCACTGCCTGTCCGTTATCTTCAGTTGCTACATAAGCACTGGCTGTCCAGTCCATTGCATTTTTCTCTAATAAATCATGGAAAGATTCTTGTGTCATGGGGTATGGTAAAAGATTTGCACACCAAAAGGCATGAGTTCTTTCGTCATCAATCCATTTTGATACATATTCGTGATCTTTGCTTGGTATATACGGTCGGATTCTCATAAACGGAATGTCCTTTCTTTGATTATAGGTAATACACCATAATATATTCTTCTTCGTTCTCCCCTACAATCTCAAAACCAATTTTTAAATAAAGTTTTGCCGCATAATTGGCTTTTTGAACGGGAAGAGAAACACGGCTGTACCTATGTGCTTTCAGCAGAGCAGGAATTTCTTTCAACATTTTGTATTTCCCGTATCGTTACGTTCATAGCTGACCTCTCAATTGTGTGTTCTAATATATTCTAGCATAATTCATATAATACAACAAAAACTTATTAAAAACGCTAAACAAAAGGAGGGCATTGAATAAAGAATCAACTATTTGTAACTGCCGGGAAGGTAGCGCAGGAGTTGGGCGTTTCCAAATCATTTACTTACAAATTAGTACCACAGATAAATGAGGAACTGGAAAAAGGTTTTATTACAATCGCCGGATGTGTCAGCAGAAAAATTTATCAAGAAAAATATGCCTACACGATTCTATTAGTTAGCCAGAAGAATTTATAATATGACACTTGATATTATTAGGGTATATGAGTATAATCGTACCGATAAAATCCGATTGACAAATGTAAAAGACGAAGTTAAAACGGGAGGTATATTTATGGGAATATGGAACCCTTGGCGTGGTTGTCATAGATACAGTACAGGCTGTAAATATTGCTATATACATAAAGGGGATTATAAAAAGGGAATTGATACAAATGCTGTTCAGAAAACAGAAAAATTTTACGCCCCTATTGAAAAAACAAAAAATGGAACTTATAAAATGAAATCGGGTCAAATGGTTTATGTGTGTTTTTCATCAGATTTCTTAATAGAAGACGCTGATGGCTGGCGTGCAGAATGTTGGGAAATGATACGGGAACGCTCCGACTTACACTTTCTCTTTCTAACAAAGCGAATCGAAAGATTCTTAGATTGTATTCCTAATGATTGGAATAATGGGTATGAAAATGTTACTGTTGGTTGCACTGTTGAAAATCAGGAAAATGCAGATTACCGATTAGGTATTTTTTCTAATCTGCCTATTAAGCATAAAAATATCGTTTGTCAACCACTGATTGAAAATATCAATCTTTCTGCATATTTACACGATGTAGAATTAGTTGTTGTTGGAGGGGAATCTGATAAAAATGCCAGACCGCTTGACTATGCGTGGGTGCTTTCCATACGGGAGCAATGTATCGCCCACAAAGTACATTTTGAGTTTCGGCAGTGTGGGACACATTTTATTAAGGACGGAAAAAATTACACGTTATCTACTCGTGACTTATGCAGTCAGGCGAGAAAAGCAAATATCAATTATTGAATAGCTGCCTCTCTTTTTTGTGCAAGAATAGAGAGGAGAAAGTTAAGAATAACTCTTATAATAAAAGCAAGTTTATGGCCGCAAAGAACAGTATGTGCGGATAGGAGGTGTCTCATGGAATGGGTTGAAAGATTAAACCAAAGCATGAATTATATTGAAAAACATTTGACAGGCGAAATAGACTATGAGCAACTTGGGCGGATTGCCTGTTGCTCAACATATCACTATCAGAGGATGTTTACTTATATGGCGGGTATCACTCTGGCAGAGTATATCCGAAGAAGAAAAATGTCCTTAGCGGCGGTAGACTTGCAGGGTGGGAGTGAACGAATTATTGATATTGCGGAGAAGTACGGCTACCGTTCCCCAACTGCATTTAACAGGGCGTTTCAGTCTTTTCACGGAATAGCCCCCTCGTCTGTGAAAGATGAGGGCGTATCCGTGAGATCTTTTTCCCCCATTGTGTTTAGAATTGCTGTGAAAGGAGCGACAGAAATGAATTATAGAATCGAAACAAAAGAAACATTCCGCATTATTGGAGTATCCGCACCGCTTGATAAGGAAATCGAAAATAATTTTATGGTTGTGCCTAAGATGTGGCAGGATGCCGCTGTAAATGGAACAGTACAGAAATTGGCAGGAATGATGGACACGCCGCCAATGGGACTTTTGGGCGTGAGTGTCTGCAATGATGAAGAACAATGGAAATATTTTATTGCTGTTTCCGGTACAAAAACAAGTGATGAGTTTGAAGAATATACCGTGCCTGCGTCTACTTGGGCAATCTTTTCTGGAACAGGGACAAACCAGTCGATACAGGAATTAGAACAATGCATTGTAACAGAGTGGCTTCCGACCTCCGGGTATGAATATGCCAACGCTCCTGATATTGAAGTTTACTTAAATCCAGACCCACAGAACGCGCAATATGAGGTGTGGATACCCGTGACAAAGAAAAAGGGATAACGGAGGAACTTATGGACGAGAAATTTAATATGTTTATGGAAACGGTTGACGAGCTTATCCGTGGAAATTACATATAATTGTCATCAAAGAACCGGATGTATAAAATGCAGAGCCGATAACAAGCGGCATTTTTGAGCTATTGTTACCGGCTCTTTTTTGTAGGGCAATCTTTTATCCCCCCTGCTATGCAGGAGGGAGTCCAAATGGACATGAATGCACTGATTAAGCCGCCGTTGGCAAGCATCATGGGTACATGACAATGATTGCAACTCAAATATGTTGAAGTTTATAGATTGGCAAAGGTTATGGTTTCCTTTTCCAACTCGGATGCCACTTTATGATTTGTGTCCATCCGCTTGGTAATTTCTGTCATGTCGGTCACCAGACGTTGCGTGCTTTCGGCTACGCCGGAAATGCCGGCTGCTCCCTCATCGATGGCCGTTGTGATGGTTTCTATGGCGTCAACGATTTCAGTCATGGAGCTCTTTAGGCCGCGGGTACTTGCATTAAACGAATCCATGGTCTGCCGGATATAGGCGGCATCATCCTGATACTGCTTTCCGGAAGCAACGAAAGAGAGAAATTCCTTTAAGATGGACTCCTCTATGTATGTGACCAGATTTTGCGCGTTTTCGGAGAGATTGTAAACGGCGTGGGTTACGGTAGTGTTGACCTTCTGGATATGGTTCGCCGTTTCGCTGCTGGAAGCTGCAAGCTGGCGGATCTCTTCTGCCACTACCGCAAAGCCTCTGCCGGCTTCTCCGGCTCTTGCCGCTTCCACGGCGGCGTTTAAGGCAATCAGGTTGGTCTTGGAAGCAATTTCCAGAATATCGTGTGTAAGGAGGTTTACCTGATCGACGCTGTGGCTTCCCTCGATTGCCTCATTTAAGACATCCAGAATTTCTCTGACTTTGGCAGTGGTGTTATCCAGACTTTTCTGTGCAGACTGTCCCATTTCCTCAGCCCGCGTATTCATGGCGCCGCAGTAAGCCGTGATTTTTTCACATTCGTCGGCCATGTTTTCGGAATCCGCCTGCACATTTTTGGCGTTCTGGTTGATGTGGGAAGCGCTGTCTGACACTTCCTGGATGGTTGCTGACAGTTCTTCGGCAAGGGCAGATAAATCGGTAGCATTTTTACTGGAAGTATGCGTACGGTATAATACTTCCTTTACTACGCCGCTGATGCGTCCGGAGCAGGCCTGGAGCGTATCGAGGATACTTGCAATGGGTCTGACTACAGACTTTAAAATAAGGGAGACCGTAATTAGGACGAGGATAATGCAGGCAAGGGTGGAAGCGCTGTTTGTAATCATGGAACTGAGATAAACAGAAGCAAGCTGCGTTCTGGCCTGCTCGGTCCGTGTGCTGATGGATTCATCCAGAATACGGATGCTGTTTTCCACAGCAGTGTTGCAGGAGGCCACATCACCGTTGGCGAAGGCATAGGCATCCTGTGTTTTGCTGGCAGCGCTGGCGCATACAAGGAAAACGAGAGAATGTTTCAAAGAATCATAATCAGAGAGCAGGGCATTGTACGTTTCCCTGTCGTCATCACTAATATAGATTTCATAATCCGACAGCATGCCGTCCAGCTCTTGTTCTGCATCCTTTATGTCGTTGACAAGGGTAATCATAGTGTTATAATCGGTAGCCACGATATGGGACAGTGCCATCTTATGTATATTCATAACGGACTGGTGAATCTGAGCCAGATGGTTTTTTCCTTCCATATAGTTGTCAGCAATATTTGTGGCATTGTCATTGACATTTTTGATATTTATCACTGCCAGCAGATTGGATATGAGCGCTACTATTCCAAGCAGGGCAATGGGCAGTATTAAACGATACTTGATGTTTAATTTTTTCTTCATAATCCCTGTATCCTCCAAAAGAAATATATGCTTTTATGGCGCGGTTATCCCTTCCACCATGGAATCGAGCTGCTCCTGAAGGCCCTTTCCTTCCGGGTTTCCTGAAGCCATATTTAGGGCAAATGCAGATACCGGATCCCAGAAATTGCCGCCAATGCGTTGCAGGCGGGAAAACTCCGACTGGTGAAGCAGGGCGGTGATGGCGGGGGAACTTTGTATGTCGGCGGATGAAGCGGCGTTTGTGTTGGCCGGCCCTTGTCCACGCATTTCAAAGCGAAGCTGCTGGTTTTTTTCATTGGAAATCCACTCAGCCAGTCGGACAGCCCATGCATAATGCTTGGAGTAAGAATTGGCACCGATCAGCTTATAGCCGGAGAAGGATGCCATTTGAATCTGCTTCCCTGCGCAGGTATAGGTTGGGAGTTTGGCGGCGCCATAGTTTGTTCCCCATGCTTCTTGCATGGCGACTGCGTTCCATACACCGCTGACTCCGGCAATCACGGAACCGTCCCGGACTCCTTCGAGGAAGCCGTCCTCCACTGTATTGAGAAAGGCCGGGCTGTTCGCAATGGCGAGCATGGCATTGGCAACGTCCACTCCTTTGATGTCGCCCTCCGTCTGGTTCCAGGTACAGAAGTTGGTAATGCCGTCACTGTTTAACCCGACTTCCAGGTCGGTATTGCCGAAAAAGGAATAGACATACCAGGCGGAAGACCAGTCCATGGTAATTTTCTTTTCGTTTTCTTCTGCAATCTGTAGCATACGGTCAAAGGTTTTAATATCTTCCTGATTGAAAAACTGTTTGTTGTAATATAGAAAATAACCGTTATCCGCCGTTAAAGGATAAGCATAGAGTGTATTTCCCACGGAAGCGGCCTCTACTGCACCGGGCAGATTTTCGGCTTTGATGCGTTCCGCGTTCTCGACCGGTTCCAGTGCACCAGCAGCTACAAGTGTATTTAGCTGGTCATCTGCAAAAGCAAAGACGTCAGCGCCTGCTTCCAGATCCCCCATTAATACATCTTTACAGTTAGATTCGCTCTGGGCTGTAAATGTAATATGGAAATTTGCCTGTCCCTTGTATTCCTGCTGAAAACTTTCAATAATCTGGGTTAAAAGCGCTTCATCCTCTTCGGCTCCCCAGACAGTCAGTTCAACATCTCCGGTGTCAGCCGATATTTCTGATTTGTCTGGGTTTTCACCATTGTTTTGCTGTTCCGTATCAGCATCGGTAATTTTGCTTTCTCCATTTGTTCCGGCACATCCAGACAATGATGCAGCCAATACGGCAGTTATTAAAAAAGTGCTGATTTTCTTTCTCATAGGTCCCTCCATGTCAGAGCAGCTTACGGCGTCCTTTATCAGCTGTGCGATAAGCAGGATACAGTGCTGATGCTGGTCCCGGATGCGTGTTTCAGGACAGCAGCCGATATAGGATAGCCCGTGGATATTATAGCGGTTTTCCTTTTTTTCTTCAATATTTTTCTGCTAATATTAGTAGACTGTACTGCAAAAAAGACAAATTATGCCAAACGGCCCTAATTAAAACTGTTTTGTTAGAATAGCTCTACTGCATATCTTCTATCACTGCCACGGAGCTTTGCGAGCAGGCAGATTATTCGCTGTTCCATTGATTGCCCATGATTTTTATGAAGGAGATTATGCCGCAATAACGTGTCCTGTGAAAACTGGCCGGTATCATCAGAATGACAGCACTCAATAGAAATCGTATCGTCATTTCTCTGAGTGGAGCAGTATGCAATTTCATCCAAGGGAACGCATTGAATAATTTTACCATCCATCCCAATGACAAAATGGCTGCTTGCATATGTTTCCTTTGTTTCAGCCAAGTTCTTGTAATAGCTTCTATTCTGTTCCGCCGTTGTTCCCGGATTGCCGGTGTAGTGTACGACAACGCCGTTCACCTCGCTCAACACAATTCCAGGCCGGGAGTATTCATTGACCGGCAAGATGTCCTGAAGGATCCAATCAGGAATTGTGATTTCTCCAGGAATGGCAGGCTCTATCGGAACAATAGGTGGTTCTGAAAGAGCGGGATCATCTGGCTCCATATTCCCATCAGACAATTTACTGTCAGGAGCAGGAGCTAGATGATCCCTGATATAATGCTCATGTACGGTAAAGAAGCAAGCAACCGAAAACAAGAGATAGACCGCCAGCACCACACTATTCCGAACCAAAGAAATCAAAGACCAAAAGACAAGCATTGTGGAAATGTGCATAACAGGCTATGGAATCATGGATAACTCTATTCACAGCACATGGAAAAGCTAAAGTGCAGCTTTCCCACGTCCTGCAAACAGAGTTACCCACAATTCCATAAGATAGCCTGTTATACACATTCCCACAAATGC